>CALLJS010000028.1 GCA_938050045.1 uncultured Sphingomonadaceae bacterium | reverse complement strand
TGAAAAAGAAAATAGGCGTCATTGCCATGTCGTGTGGAACCGTATTGATGTCGAACAAATGAAAGCCATTAACATGATCTATCCAAAGCGCAAATTGATGGATGTCTCTAAAGACCTTTATTTAGAACATGGATGGGATATGCCCAAAGGCTTCATAAAGCCCGCGTTCCGTGATCCTAAGAATTTCACATTAGAGCAATGGCAGCAAGCCAAACGCATAGGACAAGACCCAAGAGAGCTTAAAGCCATTATCCAATCATGCTGGAAGCAATCGGATGATAGAAAGTCCTTACAAAACGCATTGCAAGAACATGGGCTTATGCTCGCCAAGGGTGATAGGCGCGGATATGTGGCAACCGATATAAACGGTGAAGTCTATGCGCTAGCCAGATGGGCGGGTGTTAAAACCAAAGGTATCAGAGCAAGGCTTGGCGATCATGAGACATTACCATCATTAGAGCAAGCGCAAGCTAAGCTTGCGCAAATAGTCACTCCAGCAATAGAGCGCCTATCAAAACAAGAAGCGCAAAAGCACCAGACTATCAAAGCACAGCAAGAGAAGCTGTTTTGGCACTTGGCTGATAAACACGATCAAGAACGCGATACCCTCAAGAAACGCCAAGATGCGCGCGAACTCAAGGAAATTAAGATCAGACAAGAACGTTTCAATAGAGGCCTGCGCGGCCTCTTTGATCGTATCACTGGTGCGTATAGCAAGATCAAGAAACAGAATGAGCTGGAAGCCTTTCAATCCACCAAGCGTGATCAAAAGCAACGTGACACTCTCATCTTCAAACAAATGGAGCAAAGACGGCAATTGGCATTGAGGAGTGTCAAAGTTTTGGAGAAGACTAAAGCAACAAGAAAAGATATTACGGCTGATCTGAACTGCCAGCGCAACATTTTGCAGAAAGCTGAGCGGCTCGGACGCGATCTGAAGAACGACCTGAAGAACCTTCGCAACGAGCAGGAGCGTGATGGCCCTCAGCGTTAAAGACCTGTCTCGCCGATAAACATTGTTGGTGGGTTTCGGTGATTCGTAGCATCTGATCCAATCAGTAAGATCTTTTTGGCTCGGGTAATACCAACGTAAAAGAGTCGCCTTGCCTCATCGATTTCTGCCTGAGTGCGACACGTAAAGTGAGGGATATGCCCTTGGTTCATGCAGATCATAGCGACTGCATCGAACTCCCGTCCCTTCGAGTTGTGCATGGTGATAAGTTTCAGAGCTTCATCAGGATTTGCAAACAGACCAAGATCGGCGATTTGTAGGTTAGTGAGATCGACTCCACCAGCTTGCATATCATTCAACATGTCCTGAGCTGAAGCGGAAAGAAGTGTTCTTGCACTTTCTGGCAGCCACCCGTCATCAACGAGCGTGTCGCCAGCGCATGTAGCCATCCGGGTTAACCAGTCAACCCCGCCAATTGGTTCGTTCGCAAGTTCTTTGGCCCGATAGACAAGTTTAAGTGCGCTACGTCGGCCCGCGTAAGTGAAAACGTCAAATCGTGTTTCACTGGTGATATCGCTGATAAGGCGAAAGACGGATTTCTCGACTGCTGGAAGACCGAGCAAATTCTCAATCTCGGCGCATGCACCGAGCTGTTCCGCCAATCCAGCAAAAGTCCTCTTCCGCTTGTAAGGGCGAGCACCAGGCCCGAACACCGGCACATCATACTCGCGCAATCGGCGAGCAATGGGGATTAGATGCGTCCACCATGGTGCGAGCACCGCTGCCTTCCCGAGAGGAATATTGTTCGCTTCCAGCATTGGAAGGAAGAAATCCGTAATTGCATCAACTGGTGCCGCCGTGTGCACATATTTCGGCCCCACCACGAACGCTTGGCTTTCACCACCAGCCTGCATCTCAGGGTTTGTCGGTATGAGTGTTTCAGCAACCCCTACGATACTTTCAGAAGAGCGAAAGTTGATGCTCAAAGAGTGATTTGCATCTGCGCCAATATCTCGGGCAAAGTCGTGTGCGAGTTCAGGTTGTGCTCCAGCGAAACTGAGGATGGATTGGTTCTCATCACCTACGAAGAAAAAACTGGTGTTGAGGTGCTGATGCAACTCACGGAAGATCGCGAGCTGAAGGTCTGTCGTGTCTTGGAACTCATCGACCAATAGCCATTCAAACTTAGCAGCTATCCCACGCCCAACGAAGGGATGTTCTCTCAGAATTTTCCAAGCATAGTAGATAATCATCGAGAAGTCGAGGTAGCCTCTTGCCCTGACTAACTCCCAAAACCGCCGCGCCGTTCCCTCAGTAACAGACCCTTTTTCGAAGCCTGAACCGGAAGGATTGCCGTTGATGTCGATGCGTAGGCTCTCATAATCCAAGAAAGTCTGAAAGCGTGTCTGTCGTCCAATCTCATCCTCGACAGCCGTTACGATTTGCTCGAAATCGTTCATATCACTCGTGAGAATTTGAAACTTCTCAGGTATCTCTGGGATGAGCCATCGATATGGCCTGACAATGAACTGAAGGCAGAACGAGTGTATGGTCGCCACTTCGCATTTTTCAGCGCTTGCGTTCGTTCCGTACAACCTTAGGCGCTGTTCGATCTCGTCTACCGCCGCATTGGTATAAGTGATGCAACCAATGGATTGAGGGGTGTCTACAACTGCATCAGCCAGGAGCAGGAGTTTGGCTAAGATCACGCGGGTTTTCCCGCTGCCTGGACAAGCGGTCAGTTGAAGGTTGTCTTCGAAGTAGACGGCATCTCGCTGTTCGTCGGTTAGTGAGATCATCCCACAAGCCACTCATAAGCGTTCATTATATACTCTGGAATGTCTGTCGCCTCATCAGCGTGTCGCGCCGTAACTTGGGCAAATCTGGCCTTCCCGAATCGTTTTGCAGTGTTTAAAACTTTAGTTCGAAGTTCGTTGAGCAGATTCTCTTCTTCTGCATCCGAGAGGAGTCCAAGCCCCAGCTTCGCGTGACCTGTCTCAAGCGTTTGAAGAATTTGTGGTGCGCCCAAATCTCTGACGGCTTCAATAAACATAGGTAAAGTCGCTTCCGAGACCAACTCACGCTCGAAGGTCGTCGCCCCAACGAACACCTTGACGAAGTCACCTTCGAGAGCAGCAAGATTAGGAGCGTCGTCAACAATACTGAACTCATCGCTAGCGTCCGATGGTGTGAGATCAGCATCCGCTACGATGGCGCACTTCTTTTCAAGGGAACCGGTTTGAAAAAGCTTTGCGTAGACATCGAAGTGGACACCATGAATCGCGACAACTGAAATCCCTGCTCGTTCAAGATCAATCTCTTCGACATTCTGAAAGAGGGCGGGGATCAAGAATAGCTCCGAGGGTCCTTCGACCAGCATTACCTTACGAGCAAAGAGCAAACTGCTCTTGGTGGAATCGAGATAGCGTTCCAAGTCCGCGACTTCCTTGTCATCAAGGTCTGCATTAAGCGCTAGGTTGCCAACGGAAATCGTAGCATTATCTCGTTTAGTGAGTGACACTACAGTTGCGAGCGGGATTTGTGATGTGATGTGTGTGCTGTGACTTGTCAGGATAACTTGTACACCAGTATTCATCAGCGCAGTCATTAGCGAGGCTTGTAGCTGCGGGTGCAGATGGGCTTCTGGTTCCTCGATCAGAACCAGTTGGCCTGATGAATTGCCACCTTCCACGCGTCTCTTCAAATATTCGAGCAAAATCGCAATATAGAGAATATTGTTCATTCCCAAGCCGTTCCGGCCCGGCTCAAAATCCTGTAACGAAAGATCAGAGAGAATGATCTTCAGGTTCCGAAGGATTGCTCTAAAGGTAGAAGCGGATAGCCCCAAGGCCGCGTTCATCTCGAATGCGGGGCCTGATACCTCCTTGAAGCGCTCATCTATCGCATCGGCTACTTGGGCGATCGTCTGAGATTGAGAAATCTGCTCATTCGCATCGTCGAGGATTGCAACGAGTGCATCCTGTTCTGCTGGGTCAATTTCGAAGGCCTCAATCAGTTTGATGAGCGGCGAAAGTCGAGTATTTCGCAGGTCATTTTCGACATCACGCAATGCAGGCAGTTGAGTCACAAGGAAGGATTGGAGGTCTGAAAAACGAACTGACTCACCGATGCCGTCATCATTCCATTCTATATCGAGAAGGTCGGTGGCCGGATCGCCGCCCCCCTTTATTTCCCAGGAGTAGTCATCCAATGTGAGGCTGTTCTCATCGATCTCATCGTTGTCTAGCTGTTCCCTAATTCTAGGTTTGGGCCTAAAACGGTAGAAGATGCGCGCGGTATCTGGACTAGTTTTCCAGGTTGCAACCAGCGCCTCCTCATTTTCCTTTCCTTCAAAGCCAGTCAGTTCAAGGCCAATCAAAACTTGGCTGGGTGAAGAAATGTCAACAGAGACGTTGACGTCTTCACGTGAGAGAGACCGAAGGTAGCTTGGGAGTGTAACGTCTAGGCATATCTGAATCGCCCTAATGATAGCGGTTTTGCCGGTGTTGTTTTCACCGATCAGGCAACAAAGATCATTGTCGACATTGATATCGAGGCATTCAATTGCACGGTAATTTCGGATCACAACGCGTGATATTTTCATTTTATCTTCCACTCAATATTGCTTACCTCTAAGATCATTACATGATAAGAGGAAGAACAACAAACTGAATACTTTACTTGCTGCCTAAATATTCTTCAGTTAGCGGCTTGGTTAATTTGAATCGAGGCTTCCAAGGAGCTTGCGAACAAATCTTTAGCCATGGGTTCAAAGGGAGCGGGAAGGTTCCTTTTGTTGATGGGATTTCATAAGGGAGTAGCCGAAACGCTCCCTTTGATCTTTCTGAAAGAAGGAATGGGTTTGCCAAGGGAGAGCTGCAGTCTCCTTTGGCGAGTGATTGATCGGCGATACGGTCTCTTGGCTTGGTCGGTTAATATTTCCAACATCTGACGCTTTTGTCAGATCCTTGGAAACAGCGAATACCAGACAAGCCAACGGGTGATCCAACAGCCCTTATGTTGGACGCGATGAAACGACGGAAGGTTTCTATTGGTTTTCCATTTGGTTCAACACCATGGAAAGCCAAGCGCGAGAGGGATGCAACGGGAGAATGTTAATGTCTCCCTTGCCAAGGTGTTTGTAATACAAACAACACCTTGCCTTCGAACTTATCGACTTTTTTGTAATACTAAACTTAATTGTAATACATTCGGTATTGGCACTGATAACATATTTTCACTATCATTTGATCATGCTCATTAAATGTGTTTTACATCTGGGTATTGAAGATAAAAACCCCGCCAATTGCTTGACGAGGCTATGGGGTTATAGGGTAGTGCATAACAACACCCTATGATGTATTTTGTAACTCCTGTAATATCTGCAAATAAGCATCCAACACCTGAACACGAGTATCATGACTTCTTTTGCCATCATAGAAGTGATACATGTTTTTAACCGATAGCTGCTCAACATATAAGCCTCTATTGCCATCTGGCTTAACTATGCGTTCATTGTTAGCAGCAACGATATAAGTTATATCGGCATGAAAAAGTGTCATCCCCACATTTAACTCTATCATTCTAACAGTAAGCCTTTGACGTATTATTTTACGTTCAGTTATTGTATAAATTGATTTCACTTTTATAAGTTCGCTCATGTTATTTTCCGTTTCTTTATTAATGTTTCAGGCGGAAAAATGATCATTTACCGCCATGTCCAAGAGATGAGCGGGTAAAAAACTTGTCTGCAAATTGTTATTCAGATGGAGAATGCATGTTTTTTGAACTAGTAATCTAAGTATCTGTTATACATAAATAATAACAACTGATTTGTTTCATGTTTTAAGCTTATGATATGCTTGAACAATGATAAGTGATGAATTGAACAAGAAAACTTTTATGGACCTATGTAATGAGCAAAATGGCGAACTCATGGAACATGAAGTTTTGTCAGGATCTATGGACCATGAAAATGGCTATCTGTCCTATGTGGAAGTATGGAGAAATAAAGAAGGTCAAAATGATCGCTCATTTGGGCCCGCTGTTATACATCGTGATCCTGAAAGCGGAAAAGTTTTTTGGCAAGAGTGGTGGTCTAATGGCAAACTTCACCGTGAAAATGGTCCTGCTATCCTCGTAGAAAACCCAATTACTGGTGAAATAGAGGATAAGCGCTATTACCGTGATGGTGAGCAATATTTCGAAACCTTTATGAATGGACCAAATTTTGGTCAAGCCTCTAAGTTGGACTTGTGATTTTTGTAAAGCTCTGTAAATAAGCTACTTGTTCAAAGAACAAGGGGATAATTTATCTTATTTAATCGCAGTAATGAGCGCCTTAAGGACGATATAGAATCTATTCCAAAGGACGCTGCCCGTAAGCTACCTGATTATGTTTTAAGAGCAGCTGATACCAATGGTAAGATGCCGCGCGCGCAATTATTTTTTGAGGTAGAACCTTTTGCGCATGAATTTGATCAATATTTTTTTTATGCGCCAGAAACACATACTAGTCCATACGGTTTCGCTACTAGTCAACGTTTATCACATTTAAAAAAATACGGAGAACAGAAATATCGCGCAAAATATTTTGCATGGCTTTCTTATTATCACCCCAAAATAGCTGATGAATATTGCAAAGAGATAGGCATCTCTATCACGCCCTATAAAGGCCATCCTAAACCCAATGATAAATGGAGTGATGGTGCTAAAGAAGCATTCAAAAAACAATCAAAGTTTAATAAAAAAATAGCAATTATCTGCATTGTCATTTTCTTATTCATTGGCGTTGTAAGCGCAGGTGCATCATTGATGAGTGTGCTGTATAATAAATACGGCACTGCGGTACAAACGAATCCAGAGACCATATCAGAAGATAGTAAAACTGCTTTGCCGAACGATATTGAAGCTTCGCAACCTAAGAGTTCTGAACAAAGCACTTTAAATGATAATAAAGATAAGCCTCAAGATGCATCTGCTGATGAGAGAGTTATTTCTGATGTTCCTTCTAAAGATCAATCAAGTTTAACGCGTGCTATTAACCCTGTTTGGGATGAAATCACGCAATTTGCTTGGTCTACCAAAGTGTTAGCCTATTTTTACCCATATATAGGTAGAAGCAACACAGTTGATCTGCGCAATGCAGCCAGACAAGGTAATGTAAATGCCCAAACGCTGGCCGCAATAGGCATGCATACTGGTCGCTTAGGCAGGGTTGACCACAAGCGTGAGATCGATGAGTTTTTATTGCCAGCCTGTTCTAATGGACAAGGGCGCGCATGCGCTTTGCTGGCTGTGCATTACAGCAAAGGCTTTGGTATTCCTCAAAATGAACAAACCGCTCTTTCCTATTATAAGCGAAGCTGCAAACTAGGTGCATTATATGGTTGCTACTATGAAGCTGAGAGATATTTTACTGGAACTGGAGTAACGCAAAACATACCGAAGGCCATACAAACTTATAGAGAAACATGCGAGTTAGGCGTTGGACGATCATGTTGGCGTATGGCATATGTACATGTTTTGGGTTTTGGCGCTGATAAAGATATTGATCTCGCAAGACAATATTATGATCGCTCTCGTATAACAGAAAGACCATTAAAAACCCCTCTTTTTGAAGATGCATTTGAATCAAATATAAATGGTTAAACTGTCTTTTTCATATTCATAGGATAATTGTGGGTCATCTGCTTCAGCGACAGATAACGCATATTCCGTCATTTTCTTTTCAAGATATTTGAAAGGAAACTTCTTATGAGTAATAAAAACCAACGTAGCCGCGCTTATCCCTTGGGTGAGCCTGATAGTTTCAGTAAGCCAAGATCACCACCGCAAATAGAGCCTATGCAGCCCATGATGCAACCGCGCGGGTTGCTGCGCAGCTTAGCAACGCTTGGTATGCCAGGTGTGGTGATATTATTCTTCCTTGGGCTAGTGCAGCTCTTTGCGCCCTATGATTGGAAGCCGACTGTCATGATCGGTAAAGCCATTGCCACCTATGAGGTAACGGTGATTAGGGAAACGCTTATGGATAAGGCCAAGGCTGAAGAAATGATTGCTGAGGCTCGCAGCGATGGTGAGCGCCAAGCTGAAATTGATTTTCAAGAAAAGCTCAAAGCCGTTGAGTTTGAATATCAAGAAAAATTAGCTCTCGCCACTACGCAATTTCAATCGGGTATGTCGGCCTATCAATCGCTCTATGATCGTGCGAACCTTATCCAGCAATCTGCAATGCAAATGGAAGGCACATTGCTGCAATATAAGCAGCAAGCGATTAGCCAAACGCAAGGCGGTAAAGCCTTTATCGCCAATGCATCAGATATAGCTTGTATCTTCTCACCTGCGCTTTGTAAGGTTGGCGATAAAATCCGCGCTGATATGGCTGATGAACTTGTTGATGCAGCGCGCAGAGGCAATGGCACTATTGCAAGAGATTTCTTGCGTGATATGCCCAATGCAGCGGAGCTACAATCACAAATCATGTTGCCTGATCGCATAGCAGCACAATAAGCCCTAAATCTACTATCACTCACCGCTAATGCGGTGGGTTTTCTACAAGGATAATCCTATGTCCACTCGCAATGGTAGCTATGCCCGCATTGTCGATGCGCAAAATAAGCAAAGCAATAAGACTGATAAAGCAGTAACCAAAGCTCCTGAAAAATCACCTGAATCTGCACGGTCATCATTTGGCGGTAAGACATCATCCCTTTCGCCGCGCACCGCCAATCAAAATGATATGGATAGCAGCCCAAAACTACAGCCTGCATTGCAACCGCGCGGGTTCGGCGCAAAGGGCGCAAACTGGCAAGCGCATAATGCACGGCGCAGTAAATTACAGGCTAAGGTCAAGCACAGCGAACAAAAGCCGCGTAAAGCCAATTTAGTGAGCAAACAAATCAATCCCAAACTAGCCGCGAAAGCAAAAAAGGCCGTGCGCACTATGCGCACCGCCTCTCATGACTTTCCTAAAGACAAAGGTTTGGGTCGATAGGAATCATTCCGACACTCCATATTCAAATCTAAAGATTAAACTGTTGCATCGATCGATTAAGATCACCTCTGAAAGCGGGCATTAGCAATCTGCTAACGGTTATTTCACTCCTTTAACATACTATATTTCTTCAAATGTGAGGAAATCGAAATGTTGGGTTATGACAATGCTATTTGGGATGATGGTGAATGG
The DNA here is from genome assembly GCA_938050045.1 of uncultured Sphingomonadaceae bacterium. GTDB lineage: Bacteria > Pseudomonadota > Alphaproteobacteria > Sphingomonadales > Sphingomonadaceae > Sphingorhabdus_B. Next base: position 2,672 of record CALLJS010000028.1, on the reverse strand, counting down.
GTTAGTTGGAGTGAAATCGAAGAACAGATTCGTTATAAAGAATGGGGGGCTAAATATCCCAATGCTGATCGTTCCCTGATCCCAATCTTTGAGAGTTTGCTAAGTGTAGCAGAGGATTATCATAATGTGACAGGTAGTCACTTACAAATCTATGGTGATATTGGTGAGTTGTTTGGAGCAATCACTTATGGTGTGAAGCTTCACCGCAATTATGCTCAAGGCTCAGATGGTCGTCTTGGTAATGACTTCGTAGAGGTTAAAACTATCACGCCATTCAAGAAAAATGATTGCGTTGAAGTTAAGACGAGTGGTAATTTTAGTAAGTTACTTGTTGTAAAAATCAATCACGAGTTTGAACTGAATTGTAGAATGATTGATCGTAAGGAACTTCCCGCAGCGAAAGGTGGAAAGCACAAGATAAGCTGGTCCATGCTGGATAGATAAATAGTTAGTTAAGCTCATAGGTTAGCTCTATCCTTGACGGATAGTTCTCCAATGCCTTCGACACGATAGCACAATCTCTTTTTAAGGTGACTATTCTCTCCTGTAAACTTTGAATTGGTTTCAATTTATGAATACAACTGGCTGCGTTGTAAGCAGTCATTTCCATTTAGCGTTGTGTTGGTAATAATATCTGTAATATTATGAAGTAAGTTTATACCTTCTTAAGCTTTTGTATCTTAACACTAAGTAAGAAAGGTGTGGGGTATATGTCATATTATCAAAAGAATATTAAACAGGGTAAAGTGGGTGAAATAGCTTTTGCCAATTGGTTAAATAAGAATGGCTTTGGCTTTTTTGAATTTAAACAAAATATGAAAGATATGGCTGACATATTTAAAGGTAAGGTAAAAAGACCGGATTTTTTTGTCTTGCTTCCTAGTATGGGATTTATAGCAGTTGATGTTAAGCACTACACTCAAAAAGAAGGCAACTTCAATCTAGGTATTGATAAAGAATTGGCCCCATCAATGGAGTTTGAACGCCTATTTCGTTTATATCTCTGGTATGCTGTTAAAGATGTTCAATCTGATTCTGATGAATGGTATTTCATTAGTGCTTACGATGCGATTGAATATGGCACTCAAAAAACGAATAGTAAAACAGGTGAAAATTTTTTATCGATATCAATGAAGAATTTCTCTCTAATTAGAGAGAACAAAGACATGCATAAACTATTCAAGCATCGTGTTGGTTCAATGGGTGCATTGGCGAGATTAGTGGAAGGTTATTTCACTAAAGGTAGTGTCTAAAAATATCAATATACTTGATTTAAAATCTCAAACAGGCGCTGCTCTGCATTCATAATCGAATGGTTTTACATTGTTATCATGCTCACGCTCGCGCATTTGATCCGCGTCATAGCGTGCTTGCATCTTAAGCAGCGTCTCCATCTTAACGCCAAAAACCTTTTCAAGGACAGCGCCATTTCGGGCGATAATGCTGATTTCTCATTAAGCAGTGAGGAAAGCGCAGGACGGCCTAGGGATAATATATCCGCTGCCTGCGTGATGCTCATATCATCGGGCAAGATGGAGCGCTTGATGAACCCACCAACAGGCTTTGGTTTTAACCCTATCTTCATGTCAAATACCTCTAATGAATAATAATCCACGTAATCTGTATTTACCTTGCAGATCGAATATTGAATGTTAGATTTGCAAGGTAAATATTATCCTCATACACCATCCTACCACAGAGCTTTAAAGGCTTCATCCTGATAATAGGGCGTGCGGCGTATCGCATATGGGCCTTTGCCAGAGACAAAGGCTATCGACATAGAGCTCTCACGGTTAAAATGCGATGCGATCTCATCGGGCGTCATGAGCGATGTTTTATATATCTGTTCATTCTTGGAGCGGGCTTTGGTTTTGGAGTTATTCTCCGATTGCGTGTGTGAACAGCCTTCTTGATGCGATCCGCCTTCGTTGGTGCTATTTGATTGGCTGTTTGCGGTTGATGGCTTGAAACGCCTTGTGAATATATCAAAGAGCGATTGTCCACCCTGTATAGTGGCAAGCTCGCTCAAAGCAGCCATTTCAGAGGTGGATTGTGACTGGCCGCTAGAATAGTTGGTGCCTGTATTTCTATTCTCACTATCGCTTTTGCTGCTGCCTTGCGTGTCTGAGACCGAACGCCCCATATTTTCGCGGATAATCTCGCTTTGTCCCATACGCTTGGATAGCCACTCCAATGTCACCAGATCATTATTGGCAAAGAAGGTCATTGTCCCTGCATTAGCAAGAAAGGTCTGCCAGCTTTCCTTATAATGTTTTTGCATCTGCGATAGGTCTTGGACAATAGGCCATAGCTTCACGCCATAACCTGCCATAAGGCCTGCGGCTTTCTCTAGCATCTCCATATGGCCCAATGCGGCAAACTCATCCAAGATAAATAAAGTCGCATGGCCGCAAGCCGCTTTTTCTAATCCGCTTTCTTCCATACGAAAAAGCAGCATAGAGATGATAAGGCGCAAGAAGCGCGCATGGGTTGGGAACATGCGCGCTGGCAAGCATAGATAGATCGACATGCCGCCTTTGGATGTTTTAAGCGCATCAATATCAAAATTACTGCGGCTTAAGGCTTGTTTGATTTTGGGCGTTGCTAAAAAGCGTAAATTACGCCGTGCTGTGCTTAATACACTGCCGCGCTCATTATCGCCCATTTCTCTT
>CALLJS010000027.1 GCA_938050045.1 uncultured Sphingomonadaceae bacterium | reverse complement strand
ACTTTAGCTTCAAAAGCCAAGTGACTTATTCCGCCCAGATATGAATGGCGCCTTCGTGCGTTGTAGAACCCATTGATATATTGAAATATGGCAGCTTCAGCCTGACGGCGTGTCGGCCAGCTTTGGCGCCAGATTAGTTCAACCTTGATCGTTTTGAAGAATGTTTCCACCGAAGCGTTGTCATAGCAATTACCTTTGCCGCTCATTGATAGTTGCAAGCCATAGGCTTGCAACTTCTTTTGATATTCATACGCACAATATTGGCTGCCCCAGTCGCTGTGGAAGATACAGCTCTCTGGCGGGTTACGAAGGCGCACCGCCATATCGAGCGCCTGGATCACCAGTTCCTTCTTCATCCGATCGCTGACCGCCCAGCCAACAATGCGGCGACTGTGCAAATCAAGAATGACAGCGAGATAAAGCCAGCCTTGGGCGGTCCAGATATAGCTGATGTCGCATCACGCCAGCGCAGAGCGTTCCTGATTACAAAGATAATCCCGCTCAATATTCGGCGATCATCAACCCTACTTACACCGTGCGATAACGGAAAATATGGCTCTATCTTCTGTATCTGTGCCTTACTCAACATAAATAAATAACTCATTTGTAACACCTCCTTTGGCACTACCGTTGAATCAATTTTCAACACATTATGCAAACAATTTAATAGGTCCTGAGCCTAGAAGATAGGATCGATTTTTAATGTGTCCAGCTTACTATATGCTTATTATTAAAAATAATATTGGCAATGTTTAATGCTAACTCATTGAAATAATTGGCGCACCCAAGAGGATTCGAACCTCTGGCCTCTGCCTTCGGAGGGAAGGTCTGAGCGTTACTATGCTCTACTATGATAAGCTATTCCTTGGTATAAGGCATTGGATAAATATATTTATCTTAAAATACCACTCCTATGATTTCCTACAGAAGACCATCATATATTATCATCGGCGGTGAGTTTTTGGTGAGTTTGGATGAAGTTTGCGGGGGTCAATTATTTCTATATCTTGTGCTGCAATATATTTCATATTGTATAGCAAGGGATAGGAAATAAACGTTATAATGACTTTGGGAACCATTGATTTATAGCGTAATCACTTTCATCTTTTGAGAGATTATAAGCATGTTGATAATCGATATTTGAGCGCTCTATATTTCCCATTTTTTTCTGTATTTCGCTGCGAATTATATGGTTTTCAGCATATTCATCTTCAATATCTAATGATTTGTTTATGGCTATTAATGCCCGATCAAAGTCACCCAAATAATAATAGCCTAAGGCTAATATAGACAAAGCATCGCTATCATCGGGTGATAAAGTCAGCGCATAATTTATATTTTTGAGACCTTCACTAAATTGCCCTAATTTATAATATAAGGATGAGCGCGCGATATAGGCTGCTACTATATTTGCATCTAATGCGATCGCAGAATCTATATCTGCCATTGCTTCATTGATCTGGCCAATTTCTATTCTGGACTCGGCCCGCCATGCAAGTATTTGTGCAGTTTCTCCTTGCTCTCTCATAAAGCTAGTAAGATCATTTATGGCTTCTTGATAACGCCCTGCATAAGGCAATAGCTGCATGCGGTTAGAACGAGCGACAGATTTATAATAATCTGGTATTTGCGGATTATTTATCACGTTTGTACAATGTTTAATCAGAGATATATTGGCATTATGCCAATCTTCACAAAGGCCTAGAGCCAGAGTGGATGACCCTATTTTATTGAGATCAATTTCTGCTTGCATTGTATTTTTGATAATTTGATCGTGGGTTTCTAAAAAATCTATCGCTTTAATCTTGATATTTTCTCCATTACACAAAAGCAGTGATAATGTATTTTCAGCTTTTGGGTTTAATGTCCAATATTCGTTTTCAATAATGGTTTGATCGTTTATTTTGCATATTTTATCACCCACTCTTAATGGGCTGTTTTCTGCTGGTGAATTTGACATAATATGCGTGATTTTTAATATGTTAGACGATATCGAGACCTGCAATCCAATCGTTGGTCGCTGTGGTATATGTTGCGATCTAATTGCACCATAAAATTGTAATTTTCCGCCTCCGATATCCATGATGAAATTTGATCTGTTAATTAATCCATAGCCAATAGACCCTGCAATATCTCTCTCATCAAGAGGGCCATTTGGGTTTTCGAGGCTTGCAATAATATTGTTAAATGCGGCAGAACCCGATGTTAGTTGAGGGAATGTCGCTAAGGTGCTGGTTAGCGACCCGCCATAACCTGAAGAGGCTATATCGCTTCGCACTTTACCAATACAATCTTTTATAGAGACAAATCTTGGGTTTATTGAAATGGCATTTTCAAGCCCTGTATCTAATATAAAGTCATGTTGAGACCCACAAATGCCCACAGAGGTAAAGACTTGATCGGTGCCTTCTCGAAATATGATTGAAGCCTGATCTTTTGTTGTAGGGCTATCGCCAGTTAGCAATAAACGCAGCCGATTTTTATCCCACTCAACCTGCAATAATAATGATCTTAATAAAGCTTGCCGAATGACAATATCGACATTGCTGCCATCATAAAAACCAAGTGGAATGACTGTGGCTTCTGTGTTTTCCAGAGTCATGCCGCCCACTTTTATTGTCGGAATCTGAACTATGTCCGATGTTATGCGCCCTCCATAGGCCCGTGCTTTTTGTTCTGAAACCTTAGTAAGTTGCATCTCCTTTCTAACTCTATCAGTGATAGAAAAAGGAATAGTCCCAGTGGACCCTGTATCTATGATCGCATTATATTTTTTACCATTTATAAAAACAGGCAGTGCAATGGCATCTTCTTGTGTTTCTGGCATTGCGATCCATTTGACCGCTTCTTTTGCATCAAATTCAAAAGAAGGCGCAATGTTCTGGGCTTTTAACGCAGCATTATTGATAAGAAAAATAACTAAAAAAATGCTCAATATTCTGCGCAACATATATATTCCGTTTCAGCATAAACTTAACCTTAAGAGCGGCATAAGGACAAGTTTATTAATACAAGCTTTATTTATGATAGGGACGGTGCTTTTTTTCCGCTATTTCTATCATTCTTCTTTCTTAATTCTTCTGCTTCGTCTTTAAAATTTCTAGGTGCTTCTTTTTGTGAGCCACCGCCAGTACCACCGAGAGGTTTTTTAAAAGTAACTTCTCCTCCAGTAGGAGGGATGCCTCCCGTGGGTTTAATAGTTACTTTGCCTTTACCGCCCAAAATTATATTTATCTCAGTAAATGTTAATTCTTGAATACCAGAAGATACTTCATTTTTTTGAATGTACATAAATACTCCTCTTAATTACTAAAATAGTATTCAACTCTGTTGAGTTGAATAGAAAATGCTAGGTTCTGTTGACAAAGGGGATTTCCAAATCGCTTAATTTATGATTCAAGGTAGTTTTTGAGGAGGCTGCCGTGATCCGTGTTTTGATGAGTGACGAGGAATGGGCTTGTCTGGAGCCATTTGTGATCGAACGCGGCCCACGCCGTGGTCGCCGCCCAAAGGACCATCGGCGTGTCTTGGATGGTATTTTCTGGATTGCAAGGACTGGCGTTGCTTGGCGCGACCTGC
>CALLJS010000026.1 GCA_938050045.1 uncultured Sphingomonadaceae bacterium | reverse complement strand
ATAATATAAGCTGCAATCGCTTGGAGCAGGCCGCTTCGTGCGCTATTTTCCATCATCATTGCCCCTATATCATCGTCTGAATATCTGTATAGCCTCTGCGCCTTTTTACAGTTAAGTACAAGATAAGATATTAAGGATTATGTTTTTGATGTGCTGGGGTGGAATGATGTTATGCACTGTATTAATCCGCGCAATAAAGCGTCTGAAACATTGGCGGCAGCATTGGGATCAATCAATCGCGGGCCTACATATAGGTCAGCTCTTTACCCTTGATTTGTATATTGTCTTGCCTGTGACCCTAATATAATCGCTGATACCACTCAAATTAGTTTTCGATCAGATATTTAAACAATAGAGTCGCATTCTAAAATTCTATGATCTGATTCCATGAATACACAGAATCTGAAAATATAGTAAATCTGAAATAGAAATATTAAAATAATAGTTAGACAATAATCATAGACAGACCCAAGATTTCCCCCAAGATCTTCTGGTGTGTTTGAGGATATTGAATTATTTCGATGTCCTATAGCGATTAGATTGAAATCTTTGCTAATCGCTTTTTGGTTATCTAGCTTCCCCCCGCTAGATGACTTTATTATACGGTTTAGTCCTTTCCCAAGCTAACCGTTTCTACAGGCAGGTAGCGCATTCTCGCTACCTGCCTCTTTTTATTTCATACGCTCTAAATTTTGTTCAATCGGTTTTGGAATTGAATATTTCTCGCGCGCGAACATCTATGATGATGCCAGCCGTTTAAGACTGGCCATCTTTTATTCAGAATTTTCAATGAAGCGATAGCTGGCTAAGTTTTTAGGCGCAGAAAATTGCTAGCCGTTGAGGGTGAAATTATAATAGTTGCTTAATAGTGAGTCATTATAATATTGAGTCTAATATATTGATTCACCCGAAATTATAAGCGGCCGATACAGGCCATTACAGCGCTGTAATTAGGATCAGACCTTATTAAAGGCTTAGGCGCGGCGTCAAAATGGCACTAATATAGAGCAATAATATCAAGTGGAAAGCTCTGCTGGGAGTGCTTATTGCCTTCCCAAGGAGCTTTCCGAGCAGAAATTGCCGCCATTTTGGTGTCTGCTGTATATGTTTTACGATGCATGTTCTTGTTTGACAGTGGTGTTGATTTCAATAGATCTCAATAAATCACTGTGCATAGGGCATTTTTTAGAAGCTTTTACCAAATAGTCGATCTCTTCTTCGCTGAAGTTTTCATGAAAGATCAGTTCTTTTAAGATAATGAGTTGCCCTTCGCTATCTCTTTTCGAAGAGACAATAACGTGAAAATCTTCGAGAACCAAATTATGTTTTTTAGCATAAAAGCGAAGTGTGATAGCCGTACAACTGCCGAGCCCCGCGTGCAAAAAATCATAAGGATTAGGTGCGGTATCATTACCACCTAAGCGTTTGGGTTCGTCTGCGAAAATTTCGTGATTTTCAGTCTTCATTGATAGCGCTAAGGGGCCTGAATCATCGGGGCTAATATGAATAGCACCAGAAGGAATATCAGCGGGATGTATGTCATGTTTTGTAAATGCCATTTTGCTCTCTTTATGATAATGTTTATTCTGCCGAAGATGCGATCTTCAGCTTATAATCTATCGTATCAGAATAGTGGATGTATTTCAGATTAAGTGGTTTTGTAGATTTACGCTTTTGGACGATAAGATTAATTTAAGCATCTGATAATAAAGTATATTTTATATTTAACGCACAAAAAAGGCAGGTGTTTAAGATAAACACCCGCCCAGTGGAGACGGAAGGCCATAATGGGAGGACCGCCGACCGTCAGTGGTAAGCTTCGGTATAATTAAATACCGGGAATTGATGATATTAAGTGCATATTACTCTCAATCTTATTTCGTTTGCATCCTAGCGTGATTAAATGATTATCGATACATATTCGGATCGCCTATCAGATCCCTATAATTTCAGTATCTTGCTCTAATATTTCTTGTGCTTGGGCCTATATTAACTGAATGTCTGCAGACCAAATTATATATGCTAACATCACAAGCTGCAGAGGCAAGACGCGCCAAAAATGATACGATGAATATTAGGATATATAATTCCCAGCATTGCTGGCTGATTATCATTTCTCTTAGAGCTTGGGCCTGATATAGCGCAATGGGTTTGTTGCGTTTACACTCTCACATCGACTGCATTTACAAGGCCTCACTGCGCTATCATAATATTAGAAAGACAGATAGTATCTGGCAAAGTAGTTTTTGTCTCTTATGAGATCCCTCGATTTGGCAAATTAGACAAGATGAAACTTGAAATTATGATTTCCTCTAGCCCTATTATCAGACTATAGATATGATATTTATGACTTTCTAAGCTATTTCACTTTAAGCTTTTTTTAGTTCAGATCTATAACGGCCCGGCGTTGTACCAAGAATTTTGCGAAACAAATCCGTCATATGGGATTGCGATGAAAAACCAACATCATAGGCTACACAGGCGATAGATGTCTTGGTATCGGCAAGCAGTTTCCGCGCTAGGGCAATCCGTCTATCGAGTATGAACTGATAGGGTGTTTTTCCTGTAGCAGATTTAAATGAGCGCGCAAAATAATGTGCCGATAGTCCGCAGAGCTCTGCTAATTCTTGCAAGCATAAATTTCTATCAATATTATCTCGCACATAAGCATCCACTTTTTCAATCTTAGCGGCTGTTAGAGTAGCATTTTGTTTGGAGCGTTCTTTAAGGCCGATAAGGGCCTCTGTAACGGCAAGGATACCAAGCGCCTCTATGGTACGGCCCTTTTGTGGAATTGAGGAGAGCATCAATCGACGCGCCGTATGCGCAAATGCCAAAAGATGATGCGTATTGCACAGCAATGTCGCGCGCTGCATCATCCGCATAACGGAATTATCGCTTGGGTCACACAGCGAATGTCTTAATTTATTACAAATATCCACTATCAAATATTCATCACCGCAAATTAGGCTCAGCGCAATATTCGATTCAGCCGCTGGGATAAAGAAAGCCTGACCAGGAGATAGTTTTAGGCGTGCTGGGTTTCCAAGGGTAGAATAAATAAGCTCTAGCTGTGAAAATGGAATTATGAGTTTATCATAGCCATCGGCAAAGAATTTTTGATCGGGTGCTTTGTCTCCTTCATAGACATGAATCATGACTTTCTGACTCTCGCGTTTCAAATTCGATATATTTTTTACAATGGAGAGCGCAGACACCGATTTAAGCGCAGGAGATTGCTTTACTGCATCAGGAGACAGCTTTACTGCACTGGGTGAGTAGGAATGGGCCTCTGTATCTAAATGATTAATTGTTAGCGGTTGCATAGGTCTCTCCATTAGGTTTGAAATACAAGATTAAAATGCGCTTATTCTAGCGCGCGAAATACTATAAATTTATTTGTAAGCGGTTCTTATTGCAGCGATCGTATTGTCCGTATTGTCAATTTGATTGGCAATAAAACGAAAATTGGTCAGCGAGGCAGCATATCCATCATAATGTTCGGTTATGGCACCTGCTGTAGCGTCTGTAACGACATGAACCTCGAAGCCTTGTTCAACAAGTTCGCGCATATGCGATTCAGTGCAGAGGTTTGATGACATACCCGCCAAAATAACTTTTGAAATACCGGCTTTACGCAATTGCAAAGCAAGGTCATTTGTCTCTGGGCCGTAAATTTTATGAGGGCTGGTGACGATAGTCTTGCCATTGGTGATATATGGTTTGTACAGATCAAGCCAGTCGGCACCAGAACCTTCAAACTTATCCAGGTTAAGCGCACCGCTTCGGTCGAACATATCTATGGAATGCATTAATGTTTCAAGAGCACCTTCAAATTTCCAGCGATGATCATGCGGGAAATAATAGTGAGGCGAAACGAAGACTGGCATATCAATATCAGCCCCTGTTTTGAAAAGCGATTCAAGGTTCTTAACTGTATCGTTCTGCACGACGCTCTTGCCAACCACGCCCCAAGTTACACCATCGGGCGATAAGAAATCATTTTGGGGGTCTGTAATCACGATTGCTGTTTGACCCTTTGTAATTGTCATTCCTGGATTTGGAAGGCCATCATTTTGCGGAGGTATTATTGCAGTTGCGGCTTGGGCTGACATTTGAGCCGGCTTCGATTCATTTTGTTGAGCGCGATTTTCAGTGCATGCAGTCGTTGAAAGCGCGAGCGCAATGAGTGCTGTCAATCCAATCTTACTATGCCGTTTATAATATATGTTTTTCATTTTATGCCTCCGTCATTTATTATGCTCAAGCGACAAAAATCATTTGCATATGAGATGAGTTTCTCTGTGCTTTTCTCTGTGCTTGCATTGACAATAGCCAATAATTTTCTCCAAGCTCAAACCTAGAATACTCCAGAATACTGAATGCAGCATTCTACAGAATTCTACAGGTGTTAAAATATTGTATTTAATGAATTTTTATAAATTAAATGAAGTAAGATTTTCGAAAAATAGGGAAATTTTTACTGTAAAACCAATGATTATAGATTCCAGTGATTGATTATTTCTTGTGAAAGAAGCTCATTATCTAGGGGCAGTAATTATTGAACAGGCGGGTGCTGCGTCAAAATGACATGAAAAATAGATGAAATTTGTAACTTGTCTTGAACAAATTTAATGTTCAAGGATATTGGGTCTTATTTGCAACCTAACTCATAACAAAAAACAATAACCAGCTTACGAGATTAGAAACCCAATTAAATCGACATTGATGAGTAACTGGACGGCGGCGATATGGACTATTGTTGCTGGTTAGGGTGTCCAGTGCCAAGCAATGGCAGGAGAGAGAAAGTCCCGAATATCAAAGCAAGAATTATGTGCTCTAAAAGCTGGTCTTAAGACACAGTTTAACATAACGAGTTCAGTACCAGAAAAGACCACCATCCTATCAAATATTAGAATGATAAATATGAGTTTGGCCCAGAAATAATATTGATTATGATGGTAATAGGAAAATAAAAAACGAGCCATAAAGGCTCGTTTTCCATAATATTAAGCATACTGTTTTTCTAATAGTCAGTCACTAAAAACTGCAACAGCAGCTGAACCTGCAAATATAGCTTTACCTGTTGAGGATGTCGCCGCGGCAAAAGCAATTTTTCCTATTATATATAAAGCTGGAGGAAAAGCTCCATCTACATTATCTATTTCATCATTGTTAAGTTCTGTAATATTTATAGCTAATTCTTATAGATATTCAATTAAAAATGCTGTAATAAAAATTCCAAAGACAAGAGGCAGGAACCAAAATAGATCGTTTATTCCAATTCCATCCTCTAATAGAGCATCTATAGCTTTCATTTTACTAATTTTGCTAATTCAGTAGCACCTTTTGTTATAGCAACACCAGTCGCAATCCCTGCAGCGGAAGCTAAACCATAGCCAATTGCTTTTCCTATATAAGGCGCAGCTAAAAGAAACAATCCTGCTCCATCTACCATTTGAACTTCATCGAATGTTAATTCTTGAATTCCCGTACTTTGATTTGTTACAGGTATAGTAAAATCATTCTTCATATACATAAATACTCTCCTTAACAGTTACTATGACATTCACATGACTATGTAAATATTGTTATAGCTTACATATATATATTCAACCCTAAATTATGATATATTACCATTTTATATTGAAACTATTCTATCCGCGGCATCGATAGTTTCTTCGCGGTGGGCAATAATGATGCGCATTATACCCAATTGCGCAATGGCCTCGCTCACAGCTTTTTCATCTACGCTGTCCAAATGGGCAGTCCCTTCATCCATAATGAGCATTTTAGGACGGCGATATAAAGCACGGGCAAGCAGCACGCGTTGTTTTTGACCGTCAGATAGGGTTGACCCCATATCACCAACCAGTGTTTCATATTGCGTCGCGTCATAGATGATGAAATGGAAGACATGGAAAACGCCTGTTTGGTTTAGGCACTATAGGGTGACCTCAGACGTCGGGCAGATTTGGTCGCGGCGGGCGGGGACAAAAACACCCGCCGCGATAGTCGCTTATTTGGCAGTAACAGGCACCACGACCTTCAGCCGGTCGAGCAAATCGCCGATGTCGTCTTTGGTTATGTTCTGTTCGATCGGGGAATTGACAAAGCCCCGCGCGATGGCCCTTGAGTTGGCCGAGCGGTAGCGGCGTTCAAACGAATCCTTGAGCCGTTGGCCCGCATCACCAGACACTTCGCCGTCTTCTAGGTAAAGCATAGAGATCCAGTAATCATCATCAGATACCTCCATGGCATCGCGCTGGAAATGCGCTACTTCAATCGAGTCCGTCTTCAGCGATGTGCGGATCTTTTCCTGGTCATCGAAAGGTGCAAATTGGTTCGGCACGCGGCGATAATAGTGCCAGCGTTCATTGCGTTTGCGCAGTTATATATATGGATGTGCCGTCTTGCCGCTCCATTATTGGGACACGTTTGGGGCATAATATGAGGCACAAAAATGAAGCCGACGTAATTTTTATTTATACTAAAAAACGAAAAAACCTCTGAAAACATCGGCTTAATCGTCAAAAGTCTTGAAACAACTGGAGCGGGCGAAGAGATTCGAACTCTCGACATTCTCGTTGGCAACGAGATGCTCTACCACTGAGCTACGCCCGCTCGATGTTGGCGTGTTTCCAACATTAGAAAAGGGCGGTTAGCATGGGATTTTCATAGCTGCAAGCCTAAAACGTCTCTCTATGCGCATAAAAATGGGCTAAGATGGTTTAATTATATGGAACATGGCAATTTTAGCGTGATTAAGCTTCATTTTTCGCCATTATATCCTATATGGTGAAGGAGAGACTAGCACTGCTATGATTGTTTAAGCCAATTTGATCATAGATTTAGCCAATTGAGCATTTCATTTTAAGGAGCATAACAGTGGCCACAGCATCATTGACGACAGAGGAGCAGCAGCTACTAAGTGCTTTCCAAGACAATGTCATCAAACCTTCTATGGAAAAATTGGTGATATTAGATTTTTGGGCGCAATGGTGCGAGCCTTGCAAACAATTTACCCCGATTTTGGAAAAAGTTGCAGCCCAATATGCGGATAAAGGCGTGTTGCTGGTAAAAATAGATGTTGATGCCGAAAAATTTATCGCATCGCAGTTTCAAATCCGTTCAATCCCCACGGTTTATGCTATGTTTCAAGGGCAGCCAGTAGCCGATTTAACGCAAGCGCGCACCGCAGCAGAATTGACCAAAACATTAGATGAATTGCTTGAAAAATTACCGATTCAAAGCGGCGGCGATGGCGGTGTCCCGCCCGAACAATTAGCAGCGATGATAGCGGCGGCCGAAGAGGCACTGGGTGGCAATGAAGCGCCAGCGGCTTATGAAATTTACCGCCAGATATTGACCATTCTGCCCAATAATATTGATGCTTTGTCGGGAATGATTCGTTCTATGGTTGCCTTGGGAGAGGTTGAAAAAGCCCAAGAGATGCTCGACCAATTGAGCGATGAGCAGAAGAAAGAGACTGCTATTTTGCGCGCGCAAAGCGCACTTACACTTGCGGCTGAGAGCAAAACACCCGATGAATTAGAAGGGCTTAGACATGTATATGCGCAAAACCCCGAGGATGGAGAAGCGGCATTTGTATTGGCCAATGCCCTATTTGCTGGCGGATTGCGCGACGAAGCTGCTGATATATTGTTGGCAAGCATTGCCAATGACCGTGACTGGAACGAAGGGGCAGCGCGCAGCAGGCTGCTTGAAATATTTGAATTGGTCGGCCTTACTGACCCTTGGACAGCCCAAAATAGGCGCAAATTATCGGCCATATTATTTGGATGAATAAACTTATGAATCAGATGAAAATAGCGATTTTCCCATTGCCTGGCGCGATATTATTTCCTGGGATGCAGCTTCCGCTTCATATTTTTGAACCACGCTATCAGGCGATGATAAATGAATCGCTTGCCCGCGATAGAATGATTGGAATGATTCAGCCCCAAGCGAACCGCTCACCCAGCGATCCGCCCGCCTTATTCACTGTGGGCTGCTTGGGCCGCATGGCTGATATAGAGGCTATGGATGATGGGCGCTATAATATCATTTTAGAGGGTGTCAGGCGTTTCACTATTGATCGGGAATTGGATGTGAACACCGATTTTCGCCAAGCCGAAGTGACATTATGGGACGAAAGCGAGGATGAGAGCTTGGCCAGCGCCGAGCGCGCATCATTAGAAATAGAATCGCGAAAATTTGCTGACATATTGGGCTATAGCGTCGATTGGGATGCTGTAACGCAGCTTGACGATACATCATTGGTCAATGCGATTGCGCAAGTTGCGCCCTTTGACACGGCGGCAAAACAGGCTTGTTTGGAAGCCAAAAAATTATCAGAGCGTAGCGAGCTTATCATTCAGCTCATGCAGTTTTTTGGTGCGCATGACGATGATAATGACCGTGTGACGCTACAGTGAAAATGGCCGCGAGGATAGCCGTGAGAATGGCAGTGAGAATCGCAAGAAAGGAGCAATTGTGAAGAGCGCGCTGCTCATTTTCCCGCACCAATTATTTGCCGAGCATCCTGGTTTTGCCAAACAGCCCGATCTGGTTGTAATGATCGAAGATCGCCTATTTTTTGGTGATGACCAATATCCCTGTCATTTTCACAAACAGAAATTAATATTGCACCGCGCATCGATGCGTCATCATTATGATCGGCTAAAAAAGCGCGAAATGAATCTGCATTATATCGAATATGGCTGTGCACATTGGGATAATATCGCGCAGCTATTATCGGATTTTGATAATATTATATATTGCGATGTGGTGGATTTCACCCTTGAAAAGCGAATAAGAAAATATTTAAGCGCATCCACATTTGAGCTATTGGATAGTCCAAATTTTCTCAATATAAATGCCGATAATAATAGCTATCGCAAAGGTAAGAAACGTTGGTTTATGGCCGATTTTTATCAGTATCAGCGTAAGACGCTTAATATATTGATAGAGGATGGCGGCCCCGTTGGTGGGCAATGGAGCTTTGATGAGGATAATCGCAAAAAGCTACCCAAGAAAAAGATTGCCGATCTGCCCAAATTACCAAGCCCAAAAGATAATGATTATATCCGCGACGCCAAACATTATGTGGCTCAGCATTTTCCGAAGGCCTTGGGCGATGATGCAAATTTCTTTTATCCGATTGACCATAGCGGCGCCAAAGACTGGCTAGCCGATTTTTTAGAGCATAGATTTGCGCATTTTGGGCCCTATGAAGATGCGATCGTTGAAGATCAAAATTATCTCTATCATAGCCTGCTCACGCCTATGCTCAATATTGGATTGCTCGACCCGAAGATGATTATTGATGCCGCTCTGGATTATGCCGATCATCATGATGTGCCGCTGCCTAGCCTAGAGGGGTTTGTGCGGCAAATTATCGGCTGGCGCGAATTTATGCGCGCGACCTATATTGATTTGGGCGTTTCGATGCGCACCCCTAACCATTGGCAGCATAAACACGCTATGCCAGCGGCTTTTTATGATGGTAGCACAGGAATATTGCCGATTGATAATTGCATCAAGCGCATATTGGAAACGGGATATTGCCACCATATAGAGCGGCTCATGCTGCTGGGCGGGTTTATGTTTTTGTGCGAAATTGACCCCGATGAGATATATAAATGGTTCATGGAACTTTTTATCGATAGCTATGATTGGGTGATGGTACCCAATGTATATGCGATGAGCCAGCATGCCGATGGCGGGCAAATTACCACGAAGCCCTATTTCTCTGGTTCTAACTATGTGCGCAAGATGAGCCATTATGCCAAGGGCGATTGGTGCGAATTTTGGGATGGCCTTTATTGGAGCTGGATATTGCAGCAGGCCGATGCTTTGCGCAAAAACCCGCGCTGGGCGATGATGGTGCGCATGGCCGAAAATATGGATGATGATAAAAAAGACCATCATCAAAAACTGGCCAAACAATTTTTAGAGAGGCTGCATGGAAAGGCGCATTAATAAAGACCTATCAGCTCTATATTAACCAACCGTGATGCCAAAGCTTTGCTGTATGCCATCAACCACAAATTGAATGGCGAGGGCGGCCAAGATAACACCCAATACGCGGGTTAAAACGGTTTCGACCTTTGGCCCTAATAATTTGATGATCCAGCTTGCCGATAAGAGCGAAATCAGCATGATTACTAAAATGGCGGCCACCGCGCCAAGCACGATGAATTTATCATCCCATGTCTCGCTGCGGCCAATGAATAGCATGAGGGCCGCGATAGATCCAGGCCCTGCGATCATCGGGATAGCCATGGGAAAGATGGAGACATCCTCGACTTCGGGCGTATCGATAATTTCTTGGGCGCGATCTTCGCGGCGTTGGGTGCGTTTTTCAAACACCATTTCCAGCGCGATGATGAACAGCATGATACCGCCCGCTATACGAAAACTGGCCAATGATACGCCCATTGCCCCCAATAAGGCTTCACCAAAAAATCCGAAAATTAACAAGATAGCTGCTGCTGCCAATATAGCGCGTATCGCCATGCTACGGCGTTGCGCTACGCTCGCCCCTTGTGTCAGGCTGGCATAAATGGCGGCACAACCGGGCGGGTCAATAGCCACGAAAAATGTGATAAATGCGGATATGAATAATTCTGACATATAGTTGTTATTATCCTGCTATAGTATCGGTTAAGACGGCGATGCTTTTTTCACCATCCCATAATTTGACCACCAAGATATGCGATTTATCTGGAAAATATTGCCACGTCCAGCTTAGTGATTGGTCGCGCGATAGGCCTTGTTTCATTTGTACTCCAACATCAGGGGTAATGATGGTTGCGGGTGGTTCATATTCGCAGCTTGCGGTTTGTATTTGTACAGATTTTACCTTTTTGAGAGCATGTTCCACCCTATCACCATGGGACAATAACCATCGCCATTCACTGCCGCCACTGGCTTTTGGAAAATAATGCCAGACCGTGGTGTAATATCCGTCAATATCCCTCCATTTAATAGCACCCGTTACGACACCGCTTTTGCCACCACAAGAGAGATAAATTTTATGCGGCTGCCATGACGTATTGATAAGCGGGCTTTGCGTCTTTAGCCATGGCTTGGCCTTTGATGGTTCGGGCAGGAATAAAATTGCATCATTGGCGGCGGTTGCCAAAAGCGCGCTATAGGCGTCTTTTTCCTGCGCCATATGATTTTGCGAAATATCGGCAGCAAGGATACCAGAGGATTCTATAGTTGAAACAATGGGCTGCTGCTTTTGCTGAGTTTTACAAGCCGATAATGAAAGAGGGAGCAACAAGCATGCGGTAAGACTCTTGTGCATTTTAAAGCCCCTCTGGATCATCCATATTGTTACGGCGATGCGCGGCGAGCAATGTATTGCGCAGCAGGCAGGCAATGGTCATAGGGCCAACGCCGCCTGGCACGGGGGTAATGGCCTTAACTTGCGCCACGGCATTTTGGGTATCGACATCGCCGACTAATCTGCCTTTTGCATCGCCCACAGGCGCAAGCCGGTTGATACCGACATCAATGACGACTGCTCTAGTCTTGAGCCAATCCGCCTTGACCATTTCGGGCCGACCAACGGCGGCGACAACTATATCGGCGGCGCGCACAACATCGGGTAAATCTTTGGTGCGGCTATGCGCCATAGTGACGGTGCAATTCTCATTGAGCAGTAATTGCGCCATCGGTTTGCCCACCAATATGCTGCGGCCCAAAATCACGGCATTGAGGCCCGATAAATCACCCAAATAATCTTTGAGCAATATTTGACAGCCCAGCGGGGTGCAGGGGACCATCGCTTTTTGGCCCGAAACCAAACGCCCTGCATTGATAATATGCAGACCATCGACATCTTTATCGGGGTCTAATGCTGCGATAATTTCTTGTTGGTTCAAACCAGCGGGCAAGGGTAATTGCACCAATATTCCATCGATCGCATCATCATCATTTAATTTTTTGATCAGCGCGATTAAATCTGCTTGGGCTACATCAGCGGGTAAAAAATGCTCAAAACTGTTCATCCCAGCGGCGATAGTGGCCTTGCCTTTTGAGCCGACATAGACTTTACTGGCGGGATCATCGCCGACCAAAATCACGGCTAAACCTGGCTTTCGGCCCGATAGTTTGACAAAATCGGCAACCTTAGCGGCGATGTCCTCGCGCAATTTTAGGGCAAAGGCTTTGCCATCGATTATATGCGCAGAAGATGGTGTTGACGGGGCATTCATATTATTATCGCATCGATACTTCTAAATTACTCAATATTATGAGCAAGATTTGCAAGCCGATAATCAGCACCATGGGTGAAAAATCAATCATCCCCGTATCGGGCATAAATTTGCGGATCGGGCGCGTTAATGGATCGATAAGCGCATTGACGGATTTATAAATCGCATCCACATATTGGTTGGAGAGGCTGATGACATTGAAGGAGATTAATAGACCCATGACGAAGGACACAATGACTATCGTAACAAAGACATTAGCCAATAATGATATTATCTGTATGAGGGCGACTAACATGATATTCTCCATATGATTTATAGGGGGCAATATATCACTATGCCAACTGTATCAACACTATAAAACAGTTAATCCAATATTTTCGATAAATAGAAAACTAAAGCCTATTAAATACTCTATCGGCGGATTAATGTGCCAGCACCGCTGCGCGTGAATATTTCAATCAGCATTGCATGGGGAACGCGGCCATCCAATATAACGGCTGCGTCGACACCCTTTTCTATGGCATGGGTGCAGGTCTCCAGCTTTGGAATCATGCCGCCATAGATGGTGCCGTCGCCTAGCAATTTCTCTACATCTTTCAAGCTTAAATCGGTGATGAGAGTATCAGATTTATCCAATACGCCCGCAACATCGGTGAGCAAAAATAAACGCGCTGCATTTAATGCGGCGGCTATTGCGCCTGCCATTGTATCGGCATTAATATTATAGGTGTTGCCATCATCGCCTATGGCAATGGGCGCGATGACAGGGATCATGCCATCGCTGCTGATGCTATCGATAATATGCCGATCTACGCTGTGCGGCTCACCGACAAAGCCTAAATCTATAATCCGCTCAATATTGCTATCTTCGTCTTTTTTGGTACGGCGCAATTTATGGGCGCGGACAAAATTACCATCTTTACCAGAAATGCCGATCGCTTTGCCGCCAGCTTTGCTAATCCAGCTAACCAATTCTTTATTGATAGCACCCGATAAGACCATTTCAGCGATTTCGGCTGTTTCTTTGGTGGTAACGCGCAGCCCATCGATAAATTCGCTTTTTACACCCACCCGATCCAGCATCGCGCCAATTTGCGGCCCGCCGCCATGAACGACAATTGGGTTTATACCAACCGCTTTGAGAAGGACAACATCTTCGGCAAATTGCTGCGCTAAGGCTGAATCGCCCATCGCATGACCGCCATATTTCACAACAAATGTTGTGCCAGCATAACGCTGCAAATAGGGAAGGGCCTCGGTTAAAGTTTCGGCCTTGGCCAATATAGATGGATCAAGATTATTCATGCTCATAGGGATTAAAGCGTGCCAAATTGGGGTTAATATAGCAAGGCAAATATGCGCAAAGACAAGCATTATCGGTGCATTAATTGTCTATCAAAAAGGATATTTATTTTGCTAGAAACTATAATAATCGCTTTATATCATATAATTTTTCTAATGCTTCGCGCGGGCTTAGCGAATCCACGTCTAGAGCATTTAGAAAATTGCGCAATTCATCGACGGTTTCTTCTGCTTGCGCTACGGCTGCAAATAAAGGAAGCTCGCCCAGCCCTGCGGCTATACCGCCCGTGTCTTGCCGTCCTTTTTCAAGCTTCTCCAATATCATTTTTGCACGCGATAAGGTGTGTTTTGGCATGCCCGCTAATTTGGCTACGGCGAGGCCATAGCTGCGGTCTGCCGCACCACCGCATAGCTCGTGCAGCAATATTAAATCGCCTTTATAGTCTTTGGCGCGAACATGGTGCAGCGATAGCGCGTCTAAGCTGTCGGATAATCGGTTTAATTCATGATAATGGGTTGCGAACAGGCAGCGGCATTTGATGTTTTCATGAACCGATTCCACCACTGCCCAAGCCAATGCCAGCCCATCATAAGTGGATGTGCCGCGTCCCACCTCGTCTAAGATGACAAAGCTATTTTGCGTGGCTTGGGTTAATATGGCCGATGTTTCGACCATTTCGACCATGAATGTCGATTGGCCTTTGGCAAGATTATCCGATGCCCCGACGCGGCTGAATAATCGATCGACTATTCCCAATTGCGCTGATGCTGCGGGGACGTATCCGCCCATTTGCGCCAAGATGATTATCAGTGCATTTTGCCGCAGAAAGGTCGATTTACCGCCCATATTAGGGCCAGAGATAAGCCATAATCGATTATCATTATCCAGCACCGCATCATTGGCTATAAACCGTTCATTATCCGCGATAAGCGCGCTTTCAACCACAGGATGGCGGCCCGATTCCACGTGAAACATGGGCGCATTGGCAAAGCTTGGGCGGCACCATTGTCCCTCTATGGCGCGCGCAGCCATAGAGGCCGCAACGTCCAAGCGCGCTATTGCATCGGCACTACGGGCAATTGTATCGCGCCTGTCAAAGGCAAAGGCGATTAAATCTTCCAAATGTGCTGCCTCGGCGATGCGCGCATGGTTGCTAGCCTGGGTAATTTTGATCGCTTCTTCGTGCAGATCGAGCGCGTTAAAGCGCACGGCCCCCGCCATCGTTTGCCGATGGGTGAAGCCGCTATCTTTGGCCATTAAAACATCCCCATGTTTGGCGGGGACTTCGATAAAATATCCCAGCACGGCATTATGTTTTATCTTCAGGCTGGCGATGCCCGTTTTTTCGCGGTATTGAGCTTCTAATTGAGCGATAGCATTGCGGCCATTGCGGCCTGTTTCGCGCAGCTCATCTAAGGCTGCATCATAGCCTTGGGCAATATATCCGCCATTTGCTGTTTCGGTGGGGGGTGTATCAACCAATGCGCGCGATAATAGATCGACCATATCGCCATGGCCATCAAATTTGGGCAACAGCCTATCCAATAATTTGGGCCTATCCGTTATTTCGGCGAGATTTTCTCTTAAATTACGCGCGCCGTTTAATCCATCGCGTAATTGTCCTAAATCTCTGGGGCTACCGCGCCCAGCAACAATGCGGCCAATAGCCCGAGCTATATCGGGTAATTGGCGCAGCGTTGCGCGCACATTATCGCGTATCAAGGGTCTATCATGAAACCAGCCAACCAAATCAAGCCGCTGGTTAATAGCGTCAATATCCATTAATGGTGCCGCGACATCGCGCGCTAATTGCCGCGCTCCAATCCCTGTGACGGTGCGGTCAATATCATACAGCAGGCTACCCTTTTTTTCGCCGCTTTGCGTCACCGAAATTTCCAGGCTCTCGCGCGTGGCTTTATCAATCAGCAAATGGGCATTTATATGCCGCTGCATGGGCGGTTTAAGAAAGGGCATATTACCGCGACCAACATAATCCAAATAAGATATGAGTCCTGCTATTGCGGAAAATTCTGCACGCGAAAAATCACCAAAATCACCCAAAGTCGCAATATCATAATGGGTTTTGATTCGCGCTTCACCCTCAAGGGAATCAAATTCACTTTTGGGACGCTCGATAATGGAGCATTGGCCTTTGTTGATGCTATCCATATTCAAATTATGGCCCATAGGTAAGATGGCTTCGCTTGGATTGAGCCGCGCCAATTCACCGTCAATGGAATCGAGTGATAAGGTGAATGTTTCAAAATGTCCCGTTGATATATCGGCGGCTGCAATAGCAATGTCATCGTTCATGGGCGCAATGGCCATCAGGATATTTTCTTGCGCAGCATCCAGCAAACTATCTTCGGTCAATGTCCCAGCGGTGACATAGCGAATGATATCGCGCTCAACCAAAGCCTTATATCCACCGCGCTCTTTGGCCTCAGCAGGGGTTTCGACCTGTTCGGCTATGGCGACCCTTTGACCGCTTTTTATCAATTTAGCTAAATAGGCATTGCTGCTATGCACGGGAACACCGCACATCGGAATGGGGACGCCATCATGGTCACCGCGCGATGTCAAGGCAATGTCTAATATCTGGCTAGCAAGCGTTGCATCCTCAAAGAATAATTCGAAAAAGTCCCCCATGCGATAGAATAATAAACACTCTTTAGCTTTGGCCTTTAATGCTAAATATTGCACCATCATTGGCGTTGGGCCGCCCTTTTTTTTGCCCACAGCTTTTGGCTTAGCAGATTTTTTATCCTTTGCTATCCTAGCTTCATTGCTGGCTTTGCTGTCTATATTATCCGCCATAAAGAGATAATAGCCCAGCATGTTCACCCTTGCCAATGGTTAGATAGATATTGTCCACAGAATAATGAAATATGATATTTTATACTGAAATATGGTATTTTACATATTTGAGTTTCGCTATCACTACTCTTGCTCTCATCGGTTACAGGGGCTAGGAAACCATAATCAGATTGAAATTATATTGCATGCGCGATGGGCAATATTTTTCTCTCCCAATATATATAACTATCAATAAAGGTGTATTATGAGCGATTCAGATATAGTATTTACGGACGAAGAAGCCCTGTCATTTCATGCCTCTGGTCGCCCTGGTAAAATTGAAATCATTGCGACAAAACCTATGGCAACGCAGCGCGATCTGAGCCTAGCTTATTCGCCCGGCGTCGCGGTCCCTGTGCAAGCAATAGCGGATGATCCTGCGTCGGCTTATGATTATACTGCCAAAGGCAATCTGGTTGCGGTTATTTCAAACGGCAGCGCAATTTTGGGGATGGGTAATTTGGGAGCTTTGGCGTCTAAACCTGTGATGGAAGGTAAGGCGGTATTGTTCAAACGCTTTGCCGATGTAGATTCGATCGATATCGAGGTGGATACATCGGATAATAAACGCTTTATAGAAGCCGTTGAATTATTAGAGCCGACATTTGGCGGAATTAACCTAGAAGATATTGCCGCGCCTGATTGTTTCATTATCGAGCAAACATTGCGCGAAAAAATGAACATCCCTGTGTTTCATGATGACCAACATGGAACGGCGATAATTGCGGCTGCTGGACTTATCAATGCTTGCGAGCTTTCGGGTAAATCGCTGAAAGATTTGAAAATGGTGTGTAATGGCGCTGGCGCTGCGGCTATTGCCTGTACCGAGCTTATCAAAGCTATGGGCGTTCCGCATCAAAATGTGATTATGTGCGATCGCAAGGGAACAATATATCAAGGCCGCAGCGAGGGTATGGATCAATGGAAATCAGCCCATGCTGTACCTACCGAAACGCGCACTTTGGCCGAAGCGATTAAAGGCGCGGATGTATTTTTGGGGCTATCAGCAGCCGATGCTCTCTCTCAAGATATGGTGCGCGATATGGCCAAAGACCCGATAATCTTTGCAATGGCTAATCCCAATCCTGAAATCTTGCCACCATTGGCGCGCGAAGCAAGGCCAGATGCTATTATCGCCACTGGGCGCAGCGATTTTCCAAACCAAGTCAATAATGTGCTTTGTTTCCCATTCATTTTTCGCGGTGCTTTGGATGTGCGGGCGACCACGATTAATGAGGAGATGAAAATTGCTGCGGCTAATGCTATTGCCCAACTCGCCCGCGAGCGCGTGCCCGAAGAAGTGGCAGCGGCTTATGGCGGCATCAATCATAGCTTTGGTAAAGATTATATCATTCCATCGCCTTTTGATCCGCGTCTCATATCGATTGTCTCTTCTGCTGTGGCGCAGGCCGCAATGGACAGCGGCGTTGCGCAAAAACCTATCGAAGATATGGATGCGTATCGCACCAAATTAAACAGCCGCTTTAACCCAACGACTTCGGTGCTGACTCAAGTGTCTGAAAATGCCCGTGCTAATCCAAAGCGCGTTATTTTTGCCGAAGCTGAAGAAGAAGTCGTATTGCGGGCCGCTATTCAATTTCGCGATGATGGCTATGGCACGCCTGTATTGGTTGGCCGCGATCAAAAAGTCATCGAACAGCTAAAAATATTGGGCGTTGAAGATCCCACTTGTTTTGAAATCCATAATAGTGTGAGCAGCCCGTTAATCGACGATATGGTCGAAATGCTCTATAAACGTTTGCAACGCCGAGGGTATTTAATGCGCGATATTAAACGCATGGTAAACCGCGATCGTAATATTTTTGGCGCGGCGATGCTGAAAATGGGGCAGGCGGATGCTATGATTACTGGTGTCACGCGCACCTTTGCCCAATCCATGCGCGAGCTGCGCCGTGTGCTTGATCCTGCAGAGGGTAAAACCGCCTTTGGTGTGCATGTTATGGTGGGCAAGAGCCACACCGTTTTTATTGCTGATACTACCGTGAATGAGCGGCCCAGCGCCGCTGAATTGGCGGATTTTGCAGAGCAGACAGCGGCGGTTGCACGCCGTATGGGGCATGTACCGCGCGTAGCATTTTTATCCTATTCCAATTTTGGTAATCCAGCGGGCCAATGGCTTGAAAATTTGCGTGAAGCGGTGACATTATTGGATGCGCGCGCTGTTGATTTTGAATATGAAGGCGAAATGGCACCCGATACCGCGCTTAATCCAAAGGTTATGAAAAATTATCCATTCTCGCGCCTCTCTGGGCCCGCCAATGTGCTGATTATGCCTGGGCTGCAATCGGCCAATTTATCGGCCAAACTTTTACGCGAATTGGGCGGAGACCGCACCATTGGGCCGATGCTCATTGGCATAGAAAAACCCGTGCAAGTTGCGACTATGGCCTCTAGCGCATCGGAGCTGGTGTCGCTTGCAGTACTGGCCGCAGCGGGCATCACTGATTAATTTTATAGGGACTCTATGTGATCCGATAATATTGATACTGTCTCTAATAAGCCATGGCTTTCTAGGGACAATATATATTTTTCTGGAGTCATCTCTGGCTTTTGCAATCTAGAGCGTAATATTTTAATTTTCGCTACTGCTTTGCCTACATCTAAGGCAATTGTGTCTGCAATAAAGTCATCTGCCGTTCTGGCTTCCATATTAAACTCACTTAATATGTCCGAAGGAAAATCTTTGATATTTTCGGTGACTATTGATTGAGCTTGCGTTTGAATGGCACTCATAATGATATGCTCATCATTTTTATCGGGTAACCTTGTAACAAATGGCTTCCCGTTTAATTCAACTAAAGCCTCTGGAAAAGCCGTTTTCATGGCCTGTATAGACTTTGCTGACCGTAATATAGAATCTGGCTCTTTACGTTGATTAAATATTTTTATGAGCGCCGCATTTGTTTCTTCTAATATTTTTTCAGACCAACGCACTCTAAAGAACTCTGCTTCCGCAAGAGTCAATAATAAGTCGCGCTTTGGAGCACTTACTAGAGAGCAGGCGTCTATTAGAGCAGTATATCGATTAGCAAACATAAGGGGTTTGTATCAGTATAAATCGGAGTCACTGGCAAGTAGTTCATCAAGGGCATTTGACCGTTGTTTTTCTCTTGTCGCCTTATAGGCAAATACATCTTCTGCTTTGACACGTCTGTGGCGTCCAACCATAGTATGGTTTATATTTTCGCTATCAAGTAGTTTTATAAAATATGGTCTGGACACGTTTAAAAGATCTGCTGCTTGCTGTGTGGTAAGCATTTCATGAGTAGGGACAAGAGTAACAGCATTACCACTGCCAATGTGGCGAAGCAGTTGTAGAAAAATATCTGACATCTGAGGCGTAAGTGTGATTTCTACCGGTCTTTTTGTTTCAGGGTCTGGAATTTTTAGAGTCGCTTCTCCATTGGTTTGTGCAGCTAAAATACGGCGCAACTGATTGGCGACCTGTCTATCATCGGCAGAAGGAAGTTTATTACCAAACGGTAATGCTGTTGCTGGCACTGTCATAACTATTCTCCAGTAGTTTTCATTCATTTCACTATGTTTATACTATATTCGTAATTAATGCAATATTCGAAACAAACGAAATAATTAAACACCTGTCATTAAATTTTGATTAATAAATAGTGTGCCAACAAAAATGGCGACGCTCCGAAGAACGCCGCCATATTTATCGCAAGCACAGTAGGAAGGGGGTGTGTGCTATGCGATATATTTATGCCAAGTCGAAACGATCAGCATTCATAACTTTGTTCCATGCCGCGATGAAATCATCCGTAAATTTATCGGCTGCATCATCACACGCATAGACTTCGGCTAAGGCGCGAAGCTGAGAGTTTGATCCAAAGACCAAATCATTGCGTGTACCCATGCATTTTACGGCACCGCTAGCGTCTTTGCCTTCGAATAGACTTTCATCATCATTAGCGGCTGACCATGCAATATCCATGTCCATCACCTGTTTGAAGAAGTCATTACTGAGTGTTCCCACATTATCGGTGAACACACCATGATCGCCATTGCTAACGCCAAGGGTGCGCAATCCGCCAACCAATACGGTCATTTCGGGAGCAGTTAGGCCCAATAATTGTGCTTTATCAACCAGTAATTTTTCAGCAGGCGTTGTGATGCCGTCTTTGATAAAGTTTCGGAAACCATCGGCCATCGGCTCTAGCACAGCATAAGATTGAACATCGGTTTGTACTTGGCTTGCATCGCCGCGCCCTGAAGTAAAGGCAACGTCTTTGCCCGATGCTTTTTCAATCGCTGCATTACCGCCAAGAACGATAAGGTCAGCCATTGATACGCTGCCGCTAAAGCTGCTTTGCACGCCTTCTAATGCGCTCAATACTCTGGACAGTTGATCGGGCTTATTGGCGTCCCAATCTTTCGCAGGGGCCAAGCGGATACGGCCGCCATTTGCACCGCCGCGCATATCGCTGCCGCGAAATGTGGATGCTGATGCCCATGCCGTTTCTACCAATTCTGATACGCTGAGGCCTGTTGCTAAAATGCTGGCTTTTAGTTCGGATATTTCGGCATCGCTCAATGGGCTACCCGCTGGGATAGGATCTTGCCACAGCTCGGGCACAGCCGGTACAAGCTTGCCAAGGCCACGGCTATAAGGGCCCATATCGCGGTGGGTTAATTTATACCATGCTTTGGCATAATCTTTGGCAAA
The DNA here is from genome assembly GCA_938050045.1 of uncultured Sphingomonadaceae bacterium. Taxonomy (GTDB): domain Bacteria; phylum Pseudomonadota; class Alphaproteobacteria; order Sphingomonadales; family Sphingomonadaceae; genus Sphingorhabdus_B. The sequence goes on along the minus strand of CALLJS010000026.1, from coordinate 28,652 downwards.
TATCTCTGGATTTTCATGATAATGCTTAGAAATTTTGGCATAATCAGGGTCCATTTTAAGGGCCATATCCGCTGTTGTCATCATCAATGGCTCGCGCTTAGATGCATCTGCTGCCGCTGGGGCTTGATCTGCGTTTGATGCTGCGGTTGGTGTCCATTGATGCGCACCGGCTGGGCTCTTGGTCAATTCCCAATCATAGCCCAACAGCGCATCAAAATAGCCATTGTCCCACTGTATTGGGTTTGCCGTCCATGCGCCTTCGATACCGCTGGTGATGGTGTCGCCGCCTCGGCCGCTGCCCATTTCATTTTTCCAGCCTAGTCCCATTTGTTCAATAGGAGCAGCTTCGGGTTCGCGGCCAACATATTTGTCGGGATCGCCCGCGCCATGGGCTTTACCAAATGTATGCCCGCCCGCAACCAAAGCAACGGTCTCTTCGTCATTCATAGCCATACGGCCAAATGTATCACGAATATCAAAAGCCGATTTTAGCGGATCAGGGTTGCCATTTGGCCCTTGCGGATTCACATAGATTAGACCCATTTGCACCGCGCCAAGTGGATTTTCTAGCTGACGATCACCTTTATAACGCTCATCGCCAAGCCATTCGGTTTCTGGCCCCCAATAGACATCTTCTTCGGGTTCCCAAACATCGGCACGTCCACCAGCAAAACCATAGGTTTCAAAGCCCATTGTGTCCATAGCGCGCGTGCCTGCTAGGATTATCAAGTCGGCCCAAGAGATTTTGCGGCCATATTTTTGTTTGATTGGCCAGAGCAAACGGCGTGCTTTATCCAGATTACCGTTATCGGGCCAGCTATTGAGAGGTGCGAAACGTTGCTGTCCCGTGCCGCCGCCGCCGCGACCGTCTTGGATACGATAGGTGCCCGCGCTGTGCCATGTCATACGCACGAAGAATGGGCCATAATGCCCATAATCAGCAGGCCACCATGATTGCTCTTTGGTCATCAGCGCATCAACATCGGACACCAATGCGTCCATATCGATGGTAGCAAATTCTTTGCGATAGTCGAAATCTGTCCCCATTGGGTCGGATTTTGCCGAATTTTGGTGTAATATTTTCAGGTTTAGCTGATTGGGCCACCATTTTTGATTTGATGTCATATTAGAATCGGCATTCAAACCGCTTGACCCTGCTTGGTCAAAACCCATCGGACATTTACTTTCTTCGCTCATAATTGCTCCATTCATAGTTCTAAGTTGATGCTAAATTAAATTGATTATATTAATCGATCCAATCAATTTTTTGATAATGACTGATTGATTGAAGCAATTAAAATTTATGCTATTTCTTCGTAGGCGGCTGCTTTCGGCTAAAAATTAATGCGCCATCGCTGGATGCCCTAGCATCATATTGATAGCCTTCGGAATCAAACGCCTTCAGGTCAGCGGCTCTCTCAATACGGTTTTCTAATATCCAGCGGGCCATCAAGCCGCGCGCATATTTCACATGATACATCAGCTTGCGCGCTACGCCGTCTTTGATGTTTAAAAACCCAGCTTCAATCACCGGTTTACCCAATGCAGCACGGTCTACCGCCTTGAAATATTCGTTCGATGCTAAATTGACAATGGTTTGATCTTTATGATCCGTCAAATCTTCGTTGAGAGTATCGGCGATATTGCGACCCCAAAAATCATAGAGCGATTTGCCACGCGGATTAACCATTTTAGTGCCCATCTCTAGCCGATAGGCTTGTATCGCATCCATGGGACGCAGCACACCATATAGCCCTGATAATATCCGCAAATGATCCTGTGCATAGGATAATGTATCGGCGGATAGGCTTTTGGCCTCCAATCCCCAATAGACATCACCATCAAAAGTAAGCGCAGCAGGCTTGGCACTGTTGCTTTGGCCTTCAAGGTTGAACGCCTTAAATCGGTCAGCGTTTAATTCGGCCAATTTATCGCTAATATGCATAAGGCGTTTCAAATCAGCGGCGCTTTGCTTTTTGGCGACCTTTGCAATCTCGATTATATCATCGGATAGACGCGGGGTGGTGATTTCCAGCGGGCTTTGTTGAATATTTTCCGGGATTGCATCATAGTTTAATTTTTTGGCAGGGGATAATAAGGTAAGCATTTTCGTCCTTCCCTCCTAACAGCGCTGTGCGGGATTACACAACTGTCTGCGTGGGTAAATGATGCATCATAGATAGTCATGCCAGCCAGCATTAACAAGATGCACGATGCTCAATTTTTCGATTTGGGTGATTATTTCGCACAAAAAAAGGGCCAGATTATTATATCTAGCCCCTTATAATATAGTTCAAATTATCACCCTTGTGGCGGTTCGCACTGCAATTGAATATAATTTTGCAGCCCCATTTTACCCAGCAATTCAATCTGCGTTTCTAGCGTATCATAATGCTCTTCCTCGCTCTCTAAGATTTTGGCAAAAAGATCGCGGCTCACATAATCGCGCACGCTCTCACAATATTCAACAGCGTCGCGCAGCGGCGGGAGGGCTTCTTTTTCCAGCTCAAAATCGCATTTGAGCACTTCTTCGACATTTTCGCCAATACGCAGTGCGCCCAATGTTTGGAAATTGGGGATACCGTCCAAAAATAAGATACGTTCGGTCAGCAGATCGGCATGTTTCATTTCATCAATGGATTCTGCATATTCAAACTTAGCCAGTTTGGTCATGCCCCAATTATCGAGCATGCGATAGTGAAGGAAATATTGATTGATCGCGGTGAGTTCATTTTTCAGCGCGTGGTTGAGATGTTCGATGACTTTTTTGTCGCCCTTCATGGCTTTTTCCTTTGTGCATAGGGGATATTGCAACCTGAATAACAGGCAGCTATGGGTAATGTAAAGCAAAAAAATGGCTGATTTCTGGGGTTTTTCAGCTAATGCGACTAGCAAGCAGTAGCGGTCTCATTATTGATAATGCGTTGCGCTAGGGGTCTGCATTGCCCGCACTGAAATTTACAGCCAAGCTTGCTATAGACCTTTTGAGGACTATGCGCACCGCCGCGCACAGCACCGCGCACTTCTTTTTCCTTTAGAGCATTGCAAAAACAAACGATCACTTAATTCTCCTATTGAGATGCATTTGCAATAACTCAATTAAGAATGATTCGCAATAGTTATTATCGATACATTCAAAAAAAATAGGGCTGTCACAAAAAAATCATTCTTTAGGACAAAAAAAGAGGATGCCGAAGCACCCTCTCTGTTTGGATTAAGCAGTTTGACCTTATCTTAGAAAGATAATGTCGCACCAATGGTAATTCTGCGATCGGGCAGACCTTGGAAGCAGAGCAATCCGCCGCTATTGACACAGCTTTGTGTAATCCGCGATTTGGTGAGGTTTACACCCTCAACTCCGATATTGATATAATCGGTCAAATCATAAGTAATGCTACCATTGAGCTGGCCTCTGGATTCGGTGACTGTTGGAAAGCCTAAGGTACTGTTCAATGATGCGCCACCAGCAGTATCAAGCGTACGGAAAGCATCGCGCCATGTGTAACGCAAACGGGCTGAGATTCCATATTTTTCATAATAACCAGTAATGTTGTACGCATGAGAAGAAAAGTCTAGCAAACCTTGAACCGCAGTTACAGGAACCGTAATGCTGGGGTTAATCGCTTGGAAAATATCTTCACCACGACCCGAGTTAGTATTGAAAGCTTCACCACCGCCAAAGTCTTGATAGGTGTAGTTAGCTAGAATACCAAAACCAGAGGCGAAGCCAAGAGTATCTTCGAATTGAGACAGATCATATTGGAATGCAACTTCGATACCCGTTTGTGTCGTAACCGCAGTATCATTAATCATTGTCTGCAGCGGAACGCATAAACCATTACCAGGAGTGGCTGATAGAACGTTACGATCCGGCACTGGGTTAAAGATACCGCCGCCTGGGCATGATGGATCGATAGAACGGAAACCATTGGCATCTTCAGGAGCATCTTCAACCTGCGTAACGAATAGGTTGGTACGTCTCTTATGGAAGAAACCAACGCTCACCACAGATGCTGGTGCAAAATACCAATCTATGGATGCGTCAAATGATCTAACAGTTTCAGGTGCTAAGTTTGAGTTGCCTAAAGCTACAGCATTATTGGGACCCGTTGGGAAGCTAATTGAAAGCGACAGATCATCAAAATCGGGACGGTTGAGATCTTCGGTATAGCTACCACGCAGTACAACATTTTCTGCAAGGTCAACAATCACGTTTACGCGCGGTAAAAATTCTTGATAGCTACCACGATCCGTAATGATAGACGCTACTCCGCTGGCAATAGCATTGCCGGTTGAATTGATAACCGTGTTTACCCAACGCAATCCTGCATTACCACGGATAGGGCCATTTGCAAAATTAACCTGACCATATGCTGAGTGCGTCGTTTCTTCTACTGCAAATGATGCCGCTAGATTGGACGAGCTATTAGGGTCAAGGTCATTCAGTAGACGACCTCCGCTAGCAATTCGAGCTTGACCGCCCGGCGTTGCATCTAACAAAGCTTGTAATTGTGCAAAGACTTCATCTCGGTTTTCGAACGCTTGATCGGGATCGATGAGTAGAAAATTACGAAATGCTAGAGTCCTTCCATCAAATTCATCAAAATTATTTGGTCCCGGGACAAGTAAATTTGCAAAATCAGCACCCGATGGGCTGTTAGCAATTGCCCCTGTGCCAAATGTTGAGCGTAGCTGCGCAAAATTGGTTGACGTATCGTTATAGCGATAACCCCAGTCAACAGATTGCACAAAATCACCACCAATATCTTCTAGGTCCAATGTGGTGTCGATACGAAATGCAGTTTCACGGTTTTCAGTGCGGTTATTGCTGGCCGTTACTGCATCAAGAACGACATTATTTGGATTAAGCAGATCTTGTACCGTTGGCGCAAATGGTGAATTAAAATCAATACCAAATTGCAATGTTCCATTGCGCAAATCATAGATGAATGGAACGCTATTATCATTGCTGCTGCCATCGAGCGGCGTTAATGGATTTGGATTGATGAAATTTAGCGTTGTGCTCAAATTAGGATTGTTACTATTTGTGACAGAGCGCGATCCTTCCAACCGAACCGATAAGCGACCCGTTTCAAATTCTGTGCCGAAGCGATATACTTGGCTGGTGGTTACACGAGCACCTGTGTCACTAGAGAAACGCAAATTTGGATCATCATCATCATTGGCAAGGTTAGGCACGATTCTGCCAGTTAAAGCCGCCTGGATGCTGCCCAAGGCAACACCGTCAAGCGATCCAAACTCAACCGTTTCGAATGAATCGGGTACATTGATAAGATCAACCGCACTGACGCCCGATGCTTGTATGCGTGAGCTGTCTTGGTTGCGAGTTTGATCTGTTACAATCGCATCAACAAAGAATTTCAAATTATCGCTGGGTGCCCATTCGAGACTACCCGCGAAATTATATGTTTCAAATTCAAAATTCTCGAGCTCTTGGTTTAGGAACTGAATGCCTAAGAATGGAAAATTCGGCCCAGGCGAACCATCGGCTGCAACAGCCGTATTGGCTGAGATTGGGTTGTCACGGTCTACACGAGGGCGGAATGATGTTGCCTCTTGCTCGGTATAACTACCGCTTAATACAACACCAATATCACCAGCACCGGTTGACCATACATTACCAAGGCTAGCAGAAATTCTTGGGCTAAAGCTATTGGATAGTTCGCTAAATTCACCTTGAATGCGGCCGCTTATAAGAGGCTCTGTCAAATCAAGGGGGCGAATTGTACGCAGATTAATCGTACCGCCAACTGCGCCTTCGATGGTTTTTGCTTCGGGTGCTTTTATCACCTCAACCGATGCAATAATCGCAGCATTAATATCTTCAAAGTTGATACCGCCGCGCCCTGTACCCGAACCAAGAGTTGAAACATCGTTGATTGCAGTACGATTATCATTGGTACCGCGGATTTGAACACCAGTACCAACACCAGCGGTACGTGTAATTTGGACGCCTGTTACATTTTCCAAAACCTCAGCAAGGTTTTGATCGGGAAGCTTACCAATGTCTTCCGCTTGAATAACTTCTACCAAGCTATCAGCATTACGTTTCTCGTTAAGCGCGCTCTCAAGAGAGCTGCGGATACCGCTAACGACAATGACATCTTCTTCATCTTCGGCGACTGTTTCGGCTTCTTGTGCCATTGCCACGCTTGGCATTGCGCTAGCAGCGATAAGAACGCTAGTGGAGGCGGTTAGCCAACTCGCACTTCTTATTGATCTCTTGGTGAAATTTTTCATTCTGTTCTCCCATTTAAATTATTTGTAGTATATTTTGATAATTGTTGTTGAAACGCTATTGTTTTTGCATCATTTCGCGTGCAAATTATTCAATAATTATAGAATAGCGATTTTTATATTCGATTGTTACCGCGTAGCATCCTCACATTGTTGTTTATCATCAAACTCGCCTTGAGACTGCACCAACTTTACAATTACTGTCAACCAATAACTAGAAATCACAACCTAATTGGTATTATATATTGGTATAGGTGATATTATTGCCACAGAATAAGTGGATAAAGCGGTGGGTGTCACACAAAGGGTGAATGAAATTATAGTTATAATTATCAGTGGCCTAATATAATTATATAGGGTTATATGATGGGATGATTTTTGCGGCCCTAAGTGTATGGAAAAATATCATACAAACCATATTTTTGCCTGCTTTAGTAATAAATTGATATTACCAAAATATAATTTCCTCTCTAAATTGGTAACTTAGAAAATGTCTATATTGGTATAAATTTTTAGGACACAGGCTCAATCCATCCGCCATTTAATGGCAAAGAGATGCAGCATTGCCATAGAGTTTTGGGCGTATTTTTCAAATCGTATTGAAAGCCTGCGCATGTCTTTCATTTTGCAAAAGAAGCGTTCGACAATGTTGCGCATGGCATAGAGGTTCTTGTCATGGGCGACCGGATGGCGGGCATTGCTCTTGGCTGGCACGACGCATAGCGCGCCTTCGTCTGCGACTTGCTGTCTGATCTTGTTGCTGCCATAGGCTGTGTCGGCAACGATGGCGAGCGGCTGCGGCGGCCAGTTCAAAAAGGCGTGCATCATCTGGCTGTCGTGCAACTGCCCGCCCGATATAGCGAGGCGCCTCTTTTGTTCATGGGGGACGGCCATGCGCATCTACAGCGGCGTGAACTTTGCACGTGCGATCGCCCTTATCTATTTGGCCCGCGCTCGGCCAATAGCTTTTTGTAGTTCCCCCTTACTCGCTAGCGGCTCTATGGGCTTTAACGATGCTGGCGTCGATAAAGACCAAAGCATCATCGCATTCGAGCGCCAAAGCATCGAACATCGCCTTCCATATCCCGCGCTGTGCCCATCGATTATAGAGATTGTAAACCGTTGTGCGTGGGCCATAGCGCATCGGCAAGTCCCGCCACGGCGCGCCAGTGCGCAAAATATAGAATATACCATTGAGTACACGTCGGTCATCCACTCGTTTGGGACCCCGCACGCCTGTCGGCAACAGCGGTTCAATAACCGCCCATTCTTCATCCGATAAATCAAATCGCATAATCCAATCGCCGTTACAAGAACATTGAATCAAGCTTTTAGCAATAAATCAAAACTATAATATGGGTTCACACCCTAGAATATCACAATAAATCCCTTATGCCAGTCCCAATTATTTTCCGTATTAGCTATGCTAGAGAATGAGAATAATATAAATAAAGAAAAAATTTTTCATAATTGAAAATTACTATTTCGATTTACTTTGCCAATGGCTGTCTTGGAATTCTAATACTATCTCTCGCCCTGTGAACCATGCGCCGCGCAATAGTAAAATTGCAACAATTACAGAGAGAATGGGGTCCGCTATTGTCCAGCCCTTAGTTAGGATAGCTATGGATGCTATTATCGCAGCAAACGAACCCAATAAATCGCCCATAACGTGTAAATATACTGCTTTGATATTCAGATTATTACCATCAGCTTTGGCTAATATTCTCAGAACAATTAAATTAATAATCAACCCAGTCACCGCAATGAGAGCCATTAATTTGCCCAATATGGGGGCTGGATTATTGAACCGTTCATAGGCTTCCCAAATAATCCAAATAGCGATTAAGAATAGTGAAATAACATTAAAAGCGGCGGCATAAAGAGGGAGTTTTTTAATGCTATCATTCTCTGAATGAGCTTTACGATCGCTGATTTGAAAAGCGAGCCAAGCTATTATCAAAGCGGCAAAATCGATCAGCATATGGCCCGCATCGGCAATCAGAGCAAGCGATCCAGAGATATGACCGCCTATAAATTCTAAGCCCATGAAACTGCCAGTAATCAGAGCGGCTATTCCGACGGCGCGGCAATTAACGGCGTTAACTTGGGGCGCATGATTATGGTGTATATGGCTATTATTGTAGCTGTGATGATGGTTTGACATATTATCAGGGTTAAACATATATATAAATAAGTCAAATATTTCATTATGTTATAATATATTATAGCGATATGAGATTAACTATCTTCCTTTCTTGCCATTGTTGCGTCATGATGGACTATGGTCAAAAGATATGCTTATTTATTAATGGGGTGGCTCGCGCTAATTTTGGGAGGCGTGGGCATTTTTTTACCCATTTTACCCACAGTCCCCTTTATGATTTTGGCCGCTTTTTGCTTTGCGCGAAGCTCGCCAAAGTTGGAATCTTGGCTTTTGGAGCATGAAAAATTTGGGCATCATATCACCGTATGGCGCGTGCATGGTGCGATAAGCCGAAAGGGCAAGATTATGGCCTTAATGGCATTTGCATTTAGCGCGATCATGGCGATCTTATTTGCTCCAAATCCTTATCATTATATCCCAATAATAGCCGCATTAATTGGCGGGACATGGATATGGATGCGCCCAGAGGGTGCTAGCGAAGATTAATGGGATTCGAACAATAGTCTTTGCAGGGTTATTTCAAATCTTTGGGCAGGCTAGGTTCGCTTAGTAGTCTCTCCATCAAGCCCCAACGCGCTGTTTGATGGCTAGCATTTTTTTCAATATAATCCGCGACCATTTTTTGGCCCAGCCCATAATTAATAACATAGCTGCGATATTGATCGGTAAAGTCAATGGTTTGGCGCGCGCGCTCTTTATTCACCAATCCATATTTTTGTGTCAAAGCAATGGCTTGATCTCGGTTAATTTCGCCATTTAGATAGTGAGAGGAAATGGTAAAACGCACGCCTGCTAAATCTTTGCGGGCGTCTTGAAGTTTTTGATAAGCCGCAGCACTATTGGGGTCTAATCCTGCCAAAGGATAAAGCGTCTCTTGTTCAAATTTTATTTTTTCATCATTAGGGAAGGCCAAATCAATGCCATAGTTCGCGCTTCCTTCGGCTATTAAGCTTTGCGGGCTATAAAGCGGATAAATGGAAAACTCCTGCCATCCTCTATCCTTGCTGAGATGTTTTTCTAGCAGCATGTTAAGCGTATGATGCCCAGGATAACCCTCGTGACAACCCAGATCGACGGCGCGCGATATGCGAATAGGAAGATCGGTGTTCACCTGAATGAGGCTCTCATATTGACCTTGATAATAATTATAACCAGACCAACTTTTGTCCGTTACAAATTCTAGGGTGAAACGCTCACCTTTGGGCAGAGCGATATATTGCGCGGTACGTTTTTTACATTCGGCAATGGCGGCATCAAAAACCACCTTCAGTCTATCTTTGGGGATATTATATTGGTTTTCAAAGGCATTTATGCGCTCTGGCAATGTTCCTTCACCGGGAACGATAGCATCAATTTTTTCAATGATAGCATCATAATCGGATAATGGTTTGATAGTGGGCGCTACTGCGAACAAGCCAATCGCTTCGCTGCGAAAATCTAATGTTTCACCAGATAACATTTTATGCCGAGTTTGCGCGGCTGTTAGCTGCGCGCTCAAAAAATCTTGGCGCCGCTGTGATAATATAGGCAGATTATTGCTTGATATAGCCTCAATCCGTGATTTAAGATTATCAATGGCTTTGCCTAATGTGGATAACTCACGCTTATGTTTTTGCGCCTCTTCTTTATAGGATGCTGGCCCATAATAAGCATCGACATAGCCTGCTTCTTTTTCATCCATTTCAAGCGATAGTTTAATATATTCTATGGCTAATGGGTCTAATATCTTGTCGGCTTCTATTTGTTCGGTGCTTAAAGCTGTTACTTTTTCAACGTCTTGTTCAACCGAGCTGGCGATAAACATTAGAGAAGCTGAGAATAATATAATAATCTTCTTTGTCATATCATCACCTATACATTTGGCCCCAATTTATGATTTAGCTATGGTGTCGCTTTCTGTCATAGAAGCAATATGGCCATCCGTCTCAATCTCATGAGCTTCCTGAGCTTCTATCGCATCATGGTCTTGATGCAGCGGTGCAAATTTGAGCAAGCAAAAGCCAAGGACAGCAGAAGCAATAGAGCCCATTAAAACCCCGATTTTGGCTTTCTCGCGCAGCAACGCCATAGCAGTATCACTGCCGACAAATGCGAGCTCACCGATAAATAGGCTCATAGTAAAACCAATGCCGCACAACATGGCTACACCATATATTTGCACCCAAGTCGCACCGCGAAGTTTTGTGGCAAAACCAAGTTTGACAGCGGTATATACAGCAGCAAAAATACCAAGCTGTTTACCGAAAAACAAACCTGCTGCGATACCAAGCGGCAGCGGGCTGAATAGTATATCCATGCCCAAACCACTCATATTTACCCCCGCATTGGCGAACCCAAATATAGGGATAATCAGATAAGCACTCCAAGGGTGGATGGCATGTTCCAAGATATGCAAAGGACTGTTTTTTGCATCGGGCGTGCCAGGCGTTTTGATGATAGGTATCATCATCGCTGCTAACACGCCTGCTACTGTAGCATGAACGCCAGATCGTAGGATGAAATACCATAATAGGATTGAAAAAATTAGAAAGATAGGGATACTTTTTACACCCGATTTCCCCATAATATACATCAATGCTAGCACGCCGGCTGAGGCGGCAAGCCACACAGTTTGCAGGCCTTCGGTGTAGACCAAGGCTATAATGGCGACCGCGCCCATATCATCGACAATAGCAACCGTCACCAAGAATAATTTTAGCGAGGTTGGCGCGCGTTTGCCCAATAAGGCCAGCACACCAATGGCAAAAGCAATATCAGTTGCGGCTGGGATTGCCCAGCCATTCACTAATGCAGGGTTGCCAGCAGCAATCGACAAAAATATAATGGCTGGCACGGCCATACCTGCTATCGCTGCGATTACGGGCAGGCGTCTTTTCTCCCATGTGGAAAGCCGGCCATCAACAAATTCACGTTTGATTTCTAATCCGACCAAGAAAAAGAATATCGCCATCAATCCATCATTTATCCAAAGATGGATAGTGAATTTTTTTAGTTGCGCCCCAAGCATTATTTCAGGGCCAATTTTATTATGTAACAATGCCGAATAAGTATCGCCCCAAGCACTGTTGGCGATAATCATGGCCGCCGCTGCTGCTATCATCAACAATATACCGCCCGCAGCTTCGCTGCGTAAAAAATCGTGCATTGCAGATAAGGGTTTAATCGTGTTGGATGACATTGGAGCTGCTTCCTTCAATTTGTAATTACCGCCAATATATTGGCGGTTTGAACTATATCTTTGTGGCAATAGCTATGGCGAATTTCAGGCCTAACTACAATAGGTAAGAATTAGAGTTTCAATTTTAATAGGCTGATAATCGTCTCATTTTTTTACCTTTTCAAATAATATTTCTAACTCTTTGGCTATTGTATTGCTTGTAAAACTAAATATAGGTGTATCGGGAGGTATATTGTGCTTGATATGATATTGCATATTTTGGGAGCTATACAGACAGAATTATTGCTCTTTTGTGTGATATGGTTTTTAATTGGCGGTATTGATGATATATTGATTGACATTATTTGGATGGTGCGCTGGTGTTATCGCCGTTTAACATTTTATCGGTACAATAAGCCGATGGATATTAGGGCGTTCAAAAATAAATATGATTTGAATTATTCAGATCTTAGAAAAAATCAAAAAACACAATATAAATATCATGCAATATTCATTCCTGCATGGCGCGAAGCCGATGTGATTGGCGAGATGCTCAATGGTTGCATGCGTGTATGGAAGAATAGCACTATTGCGCACCGCATCTATGTTGGTTGCTATCCCAATGATAATGATACAATCACTCAAGTAATTAAAGCTGCAAGATTTAATCCTAATATATCGCTCATATTATGCAAAAGCGATGGGCCTACAACCAAAGCAGATTGCCTGAACCAATTATGGCGGGCAATGCTGCGCGATGAGTTAAAGCAAGGTATAAAAGCAAAATCTATTATTTTGCATGATGCAGAGGATCGGCCTCATGCGGATTCATTGGTCATTTTTGATAAGTTGATTGGTAAAAATGATATTGTCCAACTACCCGTTATTCCAATAGCAGCACCAGGCTCGCCACTGATTAGTGGCCATTATTGTGATGAATTTTGCGAAAGCCATGGCAAGACGATGGTGGTGCGCGAAGCTATAGGGGCGGCCCTTCCATTGGCGGGTGTTGGCTGCGCTATTGAACGTAATTGCCTTGGACGCTGGGCTTTGAATAAAAATGGTTTGCCCTTTGCTGGCGATAGCGTGGCCGAAGATTATGAGCTTGGTATTCAAATTGGTTCTGCGGGGCGCGGTGCCATCCTGGTGCGTATGAAGGATAATCATGGTCAACTCATCGGCACGCAATCTTATTTTCCAACGACTTTAGAAGGCAGCATTAAACAAAAATCAAGATGGGTTATGGGGATTGCTCTGTTAGGTTGGGATAGATTAGGTTGGGGTACAGAATCTAGAAACCAGCCCATCGCGCATGAACGCCGCAGCTCATCTGCAAAAAAATATCCGTTGCGCCTTCCGTATAATTTGAGCGAAAATTGGATGAGGTTGCGCGATAGGCGCGGTATATTTGCGGCATTCACAATCTGCTCTGCCTATATTATGTTGCTACTCAGCGGGCTATTATTAATTGCGCAATATGCGGGTTATTATAATTTTGAATCGCTCAGCGAACCTATGCAATTCATGATGTTGTGCAGCAGTTTTTTGATGCTGTGGAGATTGTTTATGCGCAGCGCATTTCTATATTATCATTATGGGTTCGTGCAGGCTTGTTATGCGCTGCCAAGAATGATGATATCCAATATCATCTCAATTTTAGCCGCACGCCGTGCAGTCATATTATATTATAAATATTGTTTTGGTGGCTCAATTATCTGGGACAAAACGCGCCATGATATGATGCCGCCTGTCAGTGATGAGAATCGCATAATTTTAGCATATGGCAAATGCGAATGATGAGAGCTGTCCAATCTTCTGGCATGCGCAAAGCCAAGCCGCTTCTATATATGATTATGCTAATTGGGGCTTGGGTAATAGCCCGCATAATAGTCACGCTCTGGGCAACGCAGCTTAATCATGCTGATATAAAGTTCTTAACTGCGCCCTTGGCAGATGGATCGCAAATATCGCCCAAAGCCGCGCACCCAAAAAACATAAAATTCAAATTTGAAACCATAGATCAGCAGAAAATTGCCTCTGCAGCTTTTGCCACCAAATCATTTGATAGCCTTAAAATGACACAATCACCATCTGATCGTTCGCATATTGCGGCGTCACCCTCTATCGCTGCATCCTCAAATGGCCTCCCCCCAAGCTATTATACGCTTTTATTTTTGAACGCTATGGAAGAGAGGAGCAATTCTCTCATTAGCCCTAATCTTCATGCTAATAATGGCTGGAATTTGCCGCCAGGTAATGGCCCTAAATTGACTCAATTACAGCAAAGCAATCAGAGCGATGCGCTTGAAAGTTCAAACTTAGCATCGCGGCTGAGCGGCTATGCCTATATTTTTGCGCGTTCAAATAGCGGTGATGCCGATGCTTTGGGCGGTCGATATGGTGGTTCGCAGGCTGCCGTTCAATTGGCCTATCGCACTAATCCCAACCAAGCCATAGCCATTGATGCAACGCTGCGGGCGCAAACTGCCTTAAGCGATAGCGATAGAGAGGTGGCGCTCGGCGTTAGCATTAAACCAAGCAAAAAACTCCCTCTGACTATTGTAGCTGAAAGACGGTTTAGACCATCAAACCCCGATGGATATGCGCTCTATGTCGCTGGCGGTAAATCTAATATTTCTTTGCCTGCAAATTTTAAGTTGCAGGCTTATGGACAGGCTGGTGTGAGCAGCGCTGGCCGCGATACATTATTTTTTGATGGTCAACTTATGGCTGAAAAGTCTATATATATAAATAATGCTGTTAAGATATTGGCGGGCGGTGGGGCTTGGGCTGGTGGTCAACGCGGAACGCAGCGGCTTGATATTGGGCCGAGCGTTAGTATAAAATTATCAAAGGGTCAGAGAAATTATCGAATATCTGGCGATTGGCGCGAGCGTATTGGCGGCAATGCGTCGCCCAATAGTGGAGCTGCGATTACGCTATCCACGGATTTTTGAAAATAATCATTACCAAGCGCGTATCTGTGCCTTTATAAAGCCGTATTAATCCGCTAGATAAGATATAATATATGGATATTTATCTTCCTATAGCCAATCTATCGGTTGACGCTGGCGTCATCATCTTGCTCGGCATTCTTGTAGGCGTGCTATCGGGTATGTTTGGTGTGGGCGGAGGGTTTTTAACCACGCCCTTATTAATATTTTACGGAATACCGCCGATGGTTGCCGCAGCATCAGCCTCTACGCAGGTTACTGGTGCAAGCATTTCAGGTGTTTTTGCGCATATGAAACGCGATGGCGTTGATTTTCATATGGGCGGCGTGCTGGTTGTTGGCGGCATAATGGGTACTTTATTTGGCGCACTATTATTTGAAACGTTGGAAGCTCTGGGGCAAATTGATACTGTCATTAATATTTTATATGTATTAATGCTGGGTAGTATTGGTGGATTGATGTTCAAAGAGAGCATCTTAAGCGTTATCGCCGTGCGATCGGGTAAAGCAGTGCAAGCCAAGAAACGGCGGCATCATCCATTTGTGTCAAATCTGCCGTTGCGCTGGCGTTTCCGCCGTTCAGGGCTTTACATATCACCTCTCGCTCCTCTTTTATTGGGTTTTGTTACAGGCATTTTAACGATGCTATTGGGAGTTGGCGGCGGTTTTGTGATGGTACCAGCGATGCTCTATTTGTTGGGTATGGGCGCACAAGTTGTGGTTGGAACATCATTATTCCAAATATTATTTGTCACCATATCTTCTACCATGATGCATGCTTTAACGACCAAGGCCGTCGATATAGTATTGGCGGTATTATTGCTGATAGGCAGCGTTACGGGTGCGCAAATAGGAGCGCGATTGGCTCAAAAATTACCGCCAGAATATTTGCGTTTGATATTGGCAGCACTAGTTTTGATAGTGGCTTTGCGGCTCGCCATTGGCTTGGGTTTCCAACCACCAGAAATTTTCACGGTGCAGCCCGTATGATGCGTATTTTGCTGGCCTTGATTATATTTTTGAGCGGGACTCATATAAACGCGCAACCGAAATTAGTACCAGATGTATCTCAGCGTCAAATCTCTATACAATCAGGATTTACTGGGGCAGAATTATTACTATTTGGTGCGATTGTTGATCCGCAGCGCACCAGTAATAAAGAGACCATAGATGTTGTTGTGGTACTGCGTGGCCCTACCGAACCCATAATATTGCGCGAAAAAAAGAAAGTTGCGGGTATTTGGATTAACGCAGATAGCAGTGATTTTCAGTCGGTTCCGGGCTATTATGCTATCGCATCTTCGCGCAAAATATCTGAAATTGTTGACGTAAAAACAGCGGCTATTTACGAATTGGGTATCGACCGATTGCAGCTCTCGCCTACGGGTTCGATTGATAGCAAGAAACTGCGTCATTTTGTTAATGGATTGGTAGATAATAGGCAAAGGGGCGGATTATATCGAAATAATCCCAATGGCGTTGATATAAGCGAGGATATTCTCTACCGCGCACGGCTTAATATTCCGTCCTCTGTACCAGTAGGTGATTATACCGCAGAGACTTTACTGATACAAAGCGGCAAAGTTATTGCGGCGGATGATAATGTCCAAATATCGATTAAAAAGGTCGGGTTTGAAGCATTTATTACCACCTTGGCCGAGAAATATTCTCTATTCTATGGTTTAATTGCCGTTTTAATTTCTATTTTATTTGGTTTGGCTGCGGGTTATATTTTCCAAAGATTGTAACGGCGTAATGACTAAATCTATACGCTATTCCTATTTTACACCTCGATAATGCCATTTAATTTATCGAAAAGTAAGTATATATTAACTTAAATTTTTTAATGCTTAATTGTGAGTATAATTCAATTGGGCTTTAGATTATGAGAAATAGAGTATTTGGACATACGCCATCAGAGGGTAGCCCAAAACCTGTAGTCAATGATGGCAGCCCGCAGCGTCATATGTCATATACACCGTCTCAAGAAGATAAGAGCTTGCAAGATGATGCAGAGATTGCTCCCGTACATTTCAAGCCGATGAACCCAACTCAAAAAATCTCTGCTGACCTTTTGCACGAGCAAGAAATAGAACAGCCTGTTGGATTTGAGCCGCAAATCAATGCTACCAATCCTGTGCAGAATGAAATTATGGGGGATGATTTGGAACGGCAACACAATAAGCAAGAGACCCCGAAAATATCGGTTCAAAATAGAGCAGACCAAGAAATTGCGCCAAAAATAACTGCACCAAAGGGGAATGCTACGCAAGAACCAGAGCCGCAAGAACCAGAGCCGCAAAAATTGGCTATCTCCCTCGCTCCCTCTGAAAACAAACAGCCCGTGCGCTCTGAACGCGGACATCACCGTATTGGCTTTGTTACCGAAATAGCCGGCGCGAGTTCACAAATTTGCATTGATCCATCTATATTAAAAAAATTGCATACATATGACGACCCAAGTATCAATATGGCAGGGCAAGTCGGCGCGCAGATTAAAATCCGTGTCGGTTCAATTTGGCTCCTAGCAAGTATTAGAACACAAAAATTAGATATGTCGGATTGCAATTCTATAACCGCATTTGTTGACTTTTTGGGCGAAGGCGATGAAGAGAAATTAACAGGTAAAATTTTTAATTTCCGCCGTGGTGTGACGCGCTATCCTGTACCAGGCAGCGAAGTTTTTGCCGTCAGCAGCGTTGATTTGAAGCAAATCTATGCAGCCGATGGACGCGCTAACACCGAAATAGGGACTGTTTTCCCAACAAAGGATATTCGCGGCGCGCTCTATGTCGATGCGATGCTGGGCAAACATTTCGCCCTATTGGGTTCGACAGGTACGGGTAAATCAACATCGGCGGCTTTGATATTGCACCGTATTTGCAAACTTGCACCGCAAGGTCATATTGTGATGATAGATCCGCATGGTGAATATAGTGCCGCGTTCAAAGACAATGGAACTGTGTTTGATGTGAACAATATTGCTATGCCTTATTGGCTGATGAATTTTAACGAGCATTGCGAAGTTTTTGTGACATCCAGTGGCGATGAACGTCAATTGGATTGCGAAATTTTATCGCGTTGTTTGATACAGGCACGTTCAAAAAATCGTATGGCAGAGAAAATCAGCAAATTGACCGTAGATTCTCCTATCCCTTATTTATTGTCTGATTTAACGAATATCATCCAAACCGAAATGGGTAAATTGGGCAAATCTTCTTCCTCTGCACCATTTATGCGCCTGAAAAATAAGATTGAAGAATTAAAGACGGATCCGCGCTATAGCTTTATGTTCTCTGGCATGTTGGTTGGCGATACAATGGCAGATTTTATCAGCAAAATTTTCCGTTTACCCAGCGATAATAAACCTATTTCTATCATCGATGTGTCCTCTATGCCATCGGATATTACATCGACCGTTGTCGCGGTTCTATCGCGCCTTGTTTTTGATTATGCGATTTGGTCGCGCAATGAACCCCAACACCCTATTCTTTTGGTTTGCGAAGAGGCGCACCGTTATATTCCAAATGAACATGTTGCTGCTAATTCTGCGGTTCGGAAAATTTTGGAACGTATCGCCAAAGAAGGTCGTAAATATGGTGTTTCATTGGGCCTCATTACGCAACGTCCCTCAGATTTAGCAGAGGGTGTTTTATCGCAATGCGGTACGATCCTCTCTATGCGTCTCAACAATGATCGTGACCAAGCCTTTGTGCGGGCCGCTATGCCCGAAGGTGCGCGCGGTTTCGTGGATGCGATACCCGCTTTACGCAACCGAGAGGTTATTATCTGCGGCGAAGGTGTTGCTATTCCTATTCGTGTGTCGCTTGATACGCTCGAAGAAGAAAAGCGTCCTGCATCGGAAGATCCAATCTTCTCTGAATTATGGCAAGAATCGGGGGGCGAGACTGAGATGCTGGAGCGTGTTGTTGCCCGCTGGCGCTCGCAGGGACGCTAAAAACTTATATCATAGCCTATATTTACGTTGCTTTGTCTTGAAGGGCCGATGTCTTCCCTATGAGTTCGTTTCTTATATTTCATCGCGCTATAAGCTTTTTTCACTCGATAGGGTTTTTTAGAGAAATATATTTTATGGAGAAATATGTCATCCTTTCACCCACAACCATCATTCTTTAACTCACAACCGTCACTCTTAAACCCACAACCTTCATCCTTTAACCCACAACCGTCATCCTGAACTTGGTTCAGGATAGCATCATTGCGTAATCACAATCAACCAAGCCGTTCCAAAGCGGTTTTCAACCGTTCGGCTTCTGATGATTTCTCGGCCAGATCAGATTTCGCTTTTTCCACTGCTTCGGGTTTTGCCCGCGCAACGAAATTTTCATTGCTTAAACGCCCTTTTAGCGCGCCCGCTTCTTTGTTCACCGCCTCATAAGCTTTGCCAAGACGCGCTTTTTCCGCTTCTATGTCAATTACCCCTTCGAGCGGTATAATAATCGTCTGCCCATCGACCACCAATTGCATCGATGCACCATCGGGGGCATCGCCAAAGGAAGAAGATGCTATCCGCGCGACGCGCTCTAATGTGCTTTGCAATGCGTTGACGCGCCCCTGTAATGCGTTTGGGAATATACACTCTAGCTTTGCACCAGGCGCAATACCGAGTTCATTTTTCGCGCTGCGCATGGCACTGGTAAAGGCGATAATCCAATCAATCTCTGCCTTAGCATCACCGTCAATTTGCGCCTTAGGGGCGGGCCATTTGGCGAGGATGATGTCATAATTACGCGCCGATTTTCCGCTTTCAGAAGATGCCATCGCATGCCATAATTCTTCGGTGATGAATGGCATAAAGGGGTGCAGCATGACCAAAATTTGGTCGAGCACCCACCCCGCAACTTGGCGGGTTTCCTCTGCATCAGAACGCATCTGTGCTGAGCTTGCTTCAGCATCGCCTTGGATAATCGGCTTGATAAGCTCCAAATACCAATCGCAAAAACGATCCCATGTGAAATGATAGATGGTGTTCGCTGCTGCATCAAAACGCAAATCGGCCAGTGCCTTGTCGAGCGTGATGAGCGTTTCTTGCACTTCGCCGATAATCCAGCGATTGGCGGCTAGCGATGCCGTTGGTGCGGATAGGCTTTGCGATGCACTTATGCCATTGGATTGGGCAAAGCGCGCTGCGTTCCAGAGCTTGGTTGCGAAATTGCGATAACCTTTGACGCGCTCATCATCCATTTTAATGTCGCGCCCTTGGCTCTCCATCGCCGCCATAAAGAAGCGCAAAGCATCGGCGCCATATTCATCAATCAGGCCCAGCGGATCGACGACATTGCCTTTGGATTTAGACATTTTCTGGCCATCGGCGGCGCGAACCAGACCGTGCAGATATAATGTCTTCCATGGGCGCGATTGCTCGATAGGCTTTTTGCCGCCTTCGCCCATAAATTCGATGCCCTGCATCGCCATGCGCGCATCCCAGAAAAATAATATGTCAAAGCCGCTAATCAACAAATCATTGGGATAATGTTTGCTAACCAATGGTGCATTTTTCTCGGGCCAGCCCAATGTTGCAAAGGGCCAGAGCGCCGATGAAAACCAAGTGTCGAGAACGTCATTGTCGCGCACAAGTATCGTCTTCAACATGTTTTGACTTTGTAATTCTGCAGTTGTGCGTTCTTCTTCGTTGTTAAAAATCAAAATATTTTCTGGCGTTGTGGAATAGCGAACAGCGGCAAGATTGCGAACTTCATCCTCATCTTTGGCGACAAGATGCACCTGTTCACAATCATGCTCATGTTCGAATTCATGCTCTAGCTTTGGCCCATACCAAACAGGAACGCGGTGCCCCCACCAAAGCTGTCGTGAAACGCACCATGGCTGGATATTGTCCATCCAGTTGAAATAGGTTTTCTCCCATGTTTTGGGGACGATTTCGATATCGCCATTCTTGACCGCTTCAATCGCTGGCTTAGCGAGTGTTTGCGCATCAACATACCATTGATCGGTGAGCCAAGGTTCAATCACCACACCGCCGCGATCGCCATAGGGCGTTTGAATGATACGCGGTTCGGCATCGCTTATCACCTCTTCGCCCTTTTTATTTTTGCTGATATGCGGGATTAACAGGCCAAGCTCTTTGAGTGCTTTGACAACCAATTCGCGTGCTTGGATTTTGGCGCCATTTTCTGTCTCACGCTTAAAACGGTGCAGGCCGATATATTCATCAGGGATCAGGCCATCGCTCACTTGACAAACATTGGCGTCGCCATCAAACATATTCAGCATCTCAGCAGGCGCAAAACCAGCGCGTTTGCCCACATCAAAATCGTTAAAATCATGGCCTGGTGTTATTTTCACTGCACCGCTGCCAAGCTCTGGATCGGCATGGTCATCGGCCACAATCGGAATATGGCGACCCGTAATGGGTAGCTGCACATATTTACCAACCACATCGGCATAGCGTTCATCATCGGGATGCACCGCAACCGCCATATCGGCCAGCATAGTTTCGGGGCGGGTGGTGGCGACCTCGATATAATCTTGGCCTGCGCCATCTGGGCCATTAAATGTGACGGCATTGCCATTTTCATCGGCGGCCAATGGATATTTGAACCGCCAGAAATTACCATTTATCTCTCTGGTTTCTACCTCTAAATCGGAAATTGCGGTTTTCAGCTTAGGGTCCCAATTGACCAATCTTTTGTCGCGATAGATTAAATCTTTATTATAAAGATCAACAAAAACTTTGGTCACGGCCTGTGTGAAATGCGGGTCCATTGTGAATTGCTCGCGTGACCAATCCATCGAACAACCAAGGCGGCGAAGCTGGCGCGTTATCGTGCCGCCGCTTTCTTCTTTCCATTGCCATACTTTTTTGATGAAATCTTCGCGGCGATAATTACTGCGCCTATCGCCAGCGGCTTCCATTTTGCGCTCGACCACCATTTGGGTTGCGATACCCGCATGATCGGTACCAACCACCCATAATGCATCTTTGCCGCGCAGCCGCTCATAGCGGATCATAATATCCTGCAACGTATTATCGAGCGCATGCCCAATATGTAGACTGCCCGTTACATTGGGCGGCGGATTCACAATCGTATAGGCGGGCGCATCGGGACGCTCGGGGCGAAAGCTATTCTCGCTCTCCCAATGCTTATACCATTTGGTTTCAATAGCGGCAGGATCAAAATTTTTATCAATAGTCATATATATATGCTTTAACGGAAGAATCCTAAAAACCAAGGACTAGAAGTCCGACTCTTGAATAATTTTGTGTCCGTCGCCTTTAGGGGTTTCAATAAGGTCTGATGGGCATCCATGCTCAATCAGCATACCCTCTGGTAATTTACGACCAACTACATCAAGAATTCTATCAGAATTACCAAAAATATAACATTGATCGACATGATTGATAAGCCAGCTAAGTTGTTTGAAGGATTATATCCTGCGGTCTATGATTTTCTGTTCGGGTATTAAATAACCACCTTCTTTCACCCTTATCCGAGCGCGTTCTCATCGCATTTCTGCACTATTAAAGCAGTAATAATTTCATTCCTCTGCTGTATATTTTTCCATCCAACTAAATATATTTTCATGCCATTGGATGCTGTTTTGTGGTTTATTGATCCAATGATTTTCATCAGGGAATATGAGCAATTTTGATTCAATATCTTGGCGTTGCAGGGCGGTAAAAGCGGCGATGCTCTGCGAATAAGGGACGCGAAAGTCTAATTCACCATGAATCACCAGCATCGGTGTTTTCCAATTGGTGACATGGTTGACGGGATTCCATTTTTCACCATCTTTACGCACCCACCAAGGGCCACCATGATCCCATTCGTCAAACCATAATTCTTCTGTCTCAAAGGCAAATTGGCGCAGATCAAATAATCCCGCATGATTGACGATACATTTGAAAGCATCGTTCCAATTACCCGCGATCCAATTCATCATATAGCCGCCATAGGATGCGCCGAGCGCGCAGGCATTATCAATGTCGGCTTGTGGATCGATTTCAGCCGCAGCGGCTAGGCCGCGTTTCAAATCGGTTAATGGTTTACCGCCCCAATCTTGGTTGATGCTATCGGTGAATTTTTGTCCATAGCCAACGCTGCCATGGAAATCCACAGTGAGCGCTACATAGCCTTGCGATGCTATGACTTTGGGATTCCAACGAAATGACCAGCTATTACCAAAGCTGCCTTGCGGCCCGCCATGCACCAAAAACGCCACGGGTAATTTTTCACCTGCAAGGATGCTAGGATTTTTCACAGGCTTGATAATTTGCCCCCAAATCTGATCGCCATGCGCCCCCGCAAAATCAAAGCGTTGTATATTCACTTTATCAATCTCGGCTAGCAAAGCATCATTGATATTGGTGAGTTTTTTCGCACCAGATTTTTTGTTATAATGAAAAATCTCATTGGGCGAATTTATATCATTTTTGGTATAGATGATCGAACCATCTTTTAGCGGCACTATATTATTAATATTGCCGCCTTTTGTCAGGCGTTCAGGTTCTCCCCCTTTTACGGATATGCGATACGCAGGATGATCCAATATATCTTGCGCCGTGATAAAGAGGTTTTTGCTATCTGCGCTCCAACTGATAGAACCAACGCTGCGATCCCAATTTTCAGTCAGACTGCGTACTTTCCCGCTATTGAGATCGCGGATTTTTAAGATGAGCTTATCGCTCTCATACCCTGGGCGTTTCATCGCCGCATAAGCCAAATATTTGCCATTGGGGGATGGTGTTGGCATGGTATCGGTGGCCATATTATCTTTGGTGATATTGATAGTAACGCCGCCAGCGGATGCCTGATAAATATCCAAATTGGTGGAGCGTGGTTCATCCTTATCGGCTTTGCGCAGCGTATAAAAAATAGCGTCGCCTGTCATGGCAATCTCTTCGCCGCCGCCAAAGGGCTTGCTAGGCGTATCGCCGATTTGCCTGCTGATAAGACGGCCATTGGATAGCCCTTCTGCGCCCATATCATAGGTAAATAATCGGCTATGATGTTCGCCTTTTTCCCAGCTTCCCCAATGCCGCACGAATAATTTATCATATTCGCGTCCCGTACCTGGCCCAGAAAGTGCCGTATCTTTATCCGCTATTTCTTTGTCGCAATTAAGGTCATTACAGGCCGTTGAAACGTCAGCCCATATAGATATTTTTTTATTGTCCGCAGAAAGTTTGAACCCTGCGACATCGACATTGAAAGTGCTGACTTGGCTGTGCCTGCCGTCTTTATGTTTCCAAATCTGTTCTGAACCGCTGGCATCGCTAATGAAATAAAGACTACCATCCGCTGCAAATTCAGGGCTGTGCGCAGACCCTTTAGTTGCAAGAGGGGTTGATTGATTTTCTTCAACTTTTTGTATGTGCAATATCGTGTTGCGTTTATTTTCTGCCAAATCGGTGCTGGTCACGGTGAATGCCATGCTCTTGCCATCGGGTGATAGGGCAGGTGCGCCAACACGTTTGAGCGCCGCCAAATCTTCGGCCGTCATCGGACGCGCCTGAACGACAGGTGTTGTTAATATTGGAATAGTGCTGGCGAGGGCGGTCAATACCGCATATTTATAATTTTTCATTTAACTAGATTATCAAGACATGTTTCGTGCGCAAGCAAAATAAGCTTTTGCAGATATTTTTTGCGAATATTATGACAGAAATATCAGTCTTTTTTGGTGATGCGTTTGATTTCGCGTTCGACCATTGATTCGACCAATGGTGGTAAATTTTGATCGAGCCATTCTTTCATCATTGGGCGTAGCATCTCGGTGACGAGGCCTTCTAATGATGTTTCGCCTGAACGGACGATTTGTGGCCGCACGCTTGGTTGGCTTAACGCAGCTAGCGTAGAGAGGCCCTGCCGCAAACCTTGTGCGGTTTCTTGATTAACCAGAGAATCATCTTCCATGGACGTTAATTCCAAGACATCATTTTCAGATTGGGCATTATCATGCTTTGATGCGCTACCATCGGTTGATGATATTGTATCAAAAGCCGCTTCATTGAGACCATTATCAACCATATCATCCTCCGCTATCACTTTGCGAATCGAAGACAATATCTCATCTATTGAGGGTTCTGATTGGCGTTCAGCCATTAAATATTACCCCTTAAGTCCAAATTAACCCTAATCATTATCTTTGCATAACCAATGGCCTGCAAAAATCAAAAAGTTTCGCTAAAATTCATTCTTTTTTTGAAAACTGTGCTTTTCAAGTCAAAGATATAAATTAACTAAAGCCTATATATGAATTGGGCCGTATTAATTATGCGCCATTTAATTATCCGGAAGCTTAATTACCTGGAAGCGGCTCGATAGGGGCACTTTGCGGCTGCGTATCGGTGGTGCGGCTGGCTTGCTCTTCTGGATTGGGCCGCGATGACCAATCGTTGAGACTGTTTTTGACTTTATCATAATCAGCCATTGGATCGTATAATACACCTTTATCTAAGCCTAAATCGCGCGCTTCGGCTTTGCCCATTGATGCCAATAGAGCGAATCCAGCGACATAGGCATTGCGCTGTGCGGTTACTAATTGAACGCGGCTATTGAGCAATTCTTGTTCGGCATTCAATATGTCCAATATTGTGCGATTACCGACACTATTTTCAGCGCGCACCCCTTCGAGCGATAGGGTGTTAGCTTCTACCGCGCGTTCAAATGCTTTGGTTAATTCCAATGATGCTTTCCAGCTAGCATGCGATGCCCGTGTTTGGGCAATCACATTACGTTCTGCCGCTATTTCTTGCTCTTGCGCTTGGCTTAGGCGCGATTGCGATTGGCGAATTTGCGCTGATGGGCGTCCTCCTTGATAGAGCGGAATAGTCGCACGCAAACCTATCGTAGCGGTGGTCGTTTCTTGTCTGAAATTAGCACCTGGAATATTACCACCCAAAGTATTGAGGAAATTGGTATAATTGCCTTGCGCAAAAGCATCCACCGTTGGTAGTCGCGATGCCTTGGCTGCTTTAATATCATATTTGGCGGCATTGCGCGCTGCTTGCGCGGACAATAAATCAGGGTTTTCCGCCAAGGCTATTTCCACCGCTGTTATTGGATTATCGGGTAAATCGGGTAAAGGCGGAGGGGCTTCTAATGCGTTGGGCTCGCTGCCGACAAATTGGATGTAAATCTCTTTGCTACGGATCAGGTTTGCGCGGGCATTTTGCAAATTGCCCAATGCTTCTGCATATCGCGCTTCGGATTGGGCTACATCGGTACGGGTTAGATCGCCAATTTCAAAACGATCGCGCGTGGCCTCTAGGTTGACGCTTAAAACGCCGACTTGCGCTCGGTTTAATCGCACCACGGCTTCATCGCGTATCACATCCATATAGGCGGCCACAACATTTGAAAAAATAGAGCTTTCAGTGGCGCGTAAATTGGCAAAGCCAGCTTGAACACGGACTTTGGCAGCACGGATGCTATTTTTGACGCTGCCACCGCGATATGCTGGCACCGTGAGCATTGCATCATTTGATGTTAAGCGGCTAGGTGCTGTAAAGCTATTGGGACTGGTGCGAACATTTTCCAAATAATTGCTCTGAATGTTCAAGCTAGGACGGCCATTGGCTTTGGCCAGAGGAACATTTTCATTAATGACTTTTTGCCCAGCGCGCGCGCCTGTTAATGTTGGGTTGCTTTTATAGGCTATTTCTAGTGCTTCGCGTAATGTTTGCGCCTGCGCTGCGCCAGAGTATGAAGCCATAGCGAACAGCGCAGTAGAGCAATAAAAGGTCAATTTATGAAGAGGCTTGCGGTTCAAATTCAAAAGCTAAATTCCTTTTCTTTTTCGAAACCAACCGCAACATGCCCCGTAAATTTCTCTATCTCACATTCCATAAATGCCACCAATGCTAGCGAATCACCGCGTTTATAACCAATGCATAAATGGCTAACTTTGCCTTTGGATAGCCCGCAAATTAGCCGGCCTCCCTCTGCTAATTGATCGATGATAGTCTGGGGGACTTGTTCGATTGCGCCTTCTATTATTACCACAGAATAAGGGGCATGATCGGCCGCACCAAGATGCAATGGGCCTTGGACTTGCGTTACATTATTAGCGTTTAACTTTTGTGCAATATCAGTATCTAATGCTATGATATGGGCTGCTTGCTGGGCTATGACCATGACATTATATCCGCTAGCAGATCCAATATAAAGGATTTTATCGTCTGCAGCTATTGCGGCTTTTTGTAGCATTAATGCGCTTGTAAGGGCGGGGGGTAAATAGCGGCCATTACCGAGCGGAACGGAACGATCCATATAGGCTAAGTTACGAAAATCAGTAGGAACATATTCCTCGCGCGCTATTGCTGCCATGGCCGATAATAACCATTTATCCTCAACTGCATTTGGGCGTAATTGGCTGTCAATCATGGCTTTGCGCGCTCTAGCTCCAGAATGAGATATATTGTCTAAATTAGATATGGTTGCATTGTTTGGCATAAGTCTATCCTGAATCAAATATTATGCTTCTATAACCCGATGATGGCTTAGCGCAAAACATTCTATTATCTAATAACAATAATAGCCTATAGTGCCATCGCTATATGTCCAAATTAGTTTCCGATAAAGGGGCTATTTGGAACTATTAACGGTAATTTCACTCTAATATCTCTTAAAAAGCATTGAATTGCCGCGTAATTAGAAGGGGGATTCGCTTGGTGATGCATTTGCGCATTGCCAAGGCGCAAAAGAATCGCTATCTGCCGCTCTCACCGCAAAAATGAGGCCCGATGGCGGAGTGGTGACGCAGCGGTTTGCAAAACCGTGCACGCCGGTTCGATTCCGGCTCGGGCCTCCATATTCGCGAGCATGAGATCGCTTGCCGACCTACGATGATTGTCGCAAGGCGGCTTCAGTTCACGTAGTTGAACAAATCATTCGCAATGATGGGCCCCGCGGTTCGGGGCTTGTATGCGGCATCACCACTTCCAACAGACGATAATTGAGTTGTCGCGGCGTGATGGCATACATGTCCCATTGCTTGTGCACTTACTTTGTCAGAATGCGCAGTTGCCCCATGATGCAAAGGCACTATCATGCCGGAGTAAGGATATAGCCTGATGCCAACCGTGCCATTTACTGTTTCCGCTGACCTTGACTTAGGCATGCGGATCGCTCCTTATTTGGTGGGTGCTGGTCAGGACGTGACCATCCGCGAAGGGGGTGTTCCAACAGAACTCGCCGACCCAACACAATCAGGCGCCGCTTTCTCGGTAAGCAAATCGCAAGTTTTGCTTACAATACCAAATGGTGTCCGTTTTCTTATCAGTGATGGCACAACTATCACTTATAGTCGTGGTAATGCGTCCGATCGTGAGGTGGCGTTGTTTTTGCTCGGCGCGGCTTGGGGGGTTCTTTGTTATCAGAGGGAGCTTTTACCTTTGCATGCCAGCGCTATCATTCACCATGGTGCAGTCCACGCTTTCACGGGGCCATCGGGCGCTGGGAAATCTACACTCGTTTCTGCATTGGCTGATCGCGGCCTTCACTTTTTCAGTGATGATGTGCTGATCGTTGATCCAGCCACGCCAGGAAACAAAACCACCTGCTACAGCGGGCAAAAAGATCTGAAGCTCTGGAAAGACGCTCTTGATCTAACGTGTGCAGACAAAATGTCCGCAGTCAGTGACGTTGAAGGTTTCGAAAAATTTTTCGCCTTGCCAGCCAATCCATCGCTGGAAAGCGTCGGGCGATTAGATAGCCTCTGGATTTTGAAGAGTGACGCCGTAAGGCTGGCTGGCGCGTCTTCTAAAGTTAAACCAATAACTGGAGCAAGATCGATCCAAGAGCTGCGCGATAGTGTCTATAGACCACGCTTCGCCGATGCGATTTGGGGTAAACAAAAGCTGTTCCAGTCATTGACACAACTGATCAAGAATGTGGAGGTTCGAGAATTCAATAGGACGAAAATCAAAGACCACTTCAACGATACGGTTTCTGAGATGAGTGCTTGGATTGAACAGTCGGAAACACGGGTTGACGTGTAATTCCCCTCAGCGAAGTATCGCGAGAGCGAACAGGTGGTCAACCTCGAGGAAAAGCCCGAGAGACCGGCCTAACCCCTCCCTCTGGGCGGAGCACAAAAGGCTCAGAACGATCGCCCTTAGAAATGCAGAA
>CALLJS010000025.1 GCA_938050045.1 uncultured Sphingomonadaceae bacterium | reverse complement strand
CGCTTATTCTTGTCCCCATGCGAATACGGCTTTCAAAATGTTCGCTTACTATAAACATATAATTTCATTTGTGAACCTTTTTATTTATTTGGCCTGAAACCTTGTGAGATCAAAAATATCTATCATAAAAAAACCTACTAGGCTCTAGACTCATTAAATCCACCATATAACGATTGCCGCAAGCGTGATTGCGGCCATGAAGACATCTGCTTGCTGGTCATAACGGGTGGCGATGCGCCGCCAGTCTTTGAGCTTGCCAACCATATTTTCGACCTTATGGCGTTGTTTATATGTGGTTTTGCACTAAGTTACGTGAGACTTTCGCCCTTTGCGCGGCGAGATGCAGGGCCTGATTCCTTTGGCTTTCAAAGCCGCGCGATAGTCGTCGCTATCATAGCCTTTATCACCGATCATGCAGGTCGCGTGGCCAGGAAGTGCCGAATGAGTGAGCTTAGCACCGATATGGTCACTCATCTGCTTGCGCGTCTCCCAATGTTCCCCGAACATTGTCGATGCTCAGTCGCTGAGGCACAAAATGAGCGGCCTACCATTCCCATCACAAACGGCATGGAGCTTTGAGTTTAACCCGCCTTTGGTCCGTCCGATATGGCGGGGAACAGTCCCTTTTTTAAAAGGCTAGCGGCGGTGCGGTGCGCCTTTAGGTGGGTGGCATCAATCATCAACGTCTCATCGCTATCACTGCTCGCAGCAAGGGCAGCAAATATCTTATTAAACACGCCAAGACGGCTCCAGCGGATAAAATGGTGATAAATCGTTCCTGAAACAAATTCAGGACAGGCTTTATGATGACCATAAGCTGCTGGTGCATCACGCCAGCGCAGAGCGTTTCTGATTACAAAGATAATCCCAGAGAGCACACGCCGATCATCCACGCGCGGCACGCCATGCGATAACGGAAAATATGGCTCTATCTGGCGCATCTGTGCCTTACTCAACATAAATAAATCATTTGTAACACCTCCTTTGGCACTATCGTTGAATCAACTTTCAACACATTATGTAAACAATTTAATAGGTCCTGAGCCTAACAAAGCATCGCAATTGCGCAAACTATTTCATGAATTACTAAACCATTTTCTTATCATCAGATGGTTTCTGCAAATTATAAGATACTGGAAAAGATGCTCCACGTTTTTTATGAATCTTCCGATTAAAATACTTTCTTTTGATTTCATCTGGAGCAACCTTACCAGTGAATTCCCAACGAGTACGTTTTTCAGTGTCCACTGGCTCCCATATTTCAACCTCGAAAACCTCTACAATGAAAGACTTATATTCTGCCAATACATATTTTATACCTTTCCTATTTGGATTAGCCATCGGCCAATGACCTTTGGTTACATCGTAGATAGAAACATCGTTTCTTGTCTCTCTATATCGCTTATTAATATTAATTATGACGCAATCATCTCCTAGCTCATCAAGCGGAGGAGCATTATACTTTCTGATAATTTCCTCGACTTTCATTGCTCCGAAAACTGATGAATGATGACCTCGCACCAAATTTGTTAAATCAAATTTGAAATATGACGCAAAATCTAACAATGATGCTTCTATAATCAATGCCGTATTCTTATCTAATCCATGCCACAAAATAACGTGATCGACTTTATAGCCTTCATCTTTTATTTCTCTGATCAAATCTAATTTATCTGTTTCATTAGATGTCTCACCTGCTTCATCTACATGATCAAAAACTCGATTTTTTTCACCTTCACCAACATAGAATGGCTTATTATCGCGCGGATCAATTAGCGCATAAACATAATGGTTCATTTCTTCGCATGTCTTATGATCAAATTTCATGGTCACCCTCTCTGATTAAGCTGCATGAGATATTCTTGTTGTTTCTGCATAACTCAATTATAATCAAGAGAATAGGTTAATAGTAAGCAGTAAATTAGGGTCAGGACTCATTATTTGATCCAGAAGATGACGGTAGCTGCGATTGCGATAGCGGCCATGAAGGTGTGGGCGCACCGATCGTAGCGTGTACGCCTCCAGTATTTGAGCCTGCCGACCATGTTTTTGACCTTATGGCGTTGTTTATATATGGTTTTGCACTATGTTGCGTGATACTTTCGCCCTTTCTTGTCGGGATGCAAGGCGTGATGCCCTTGGCTTTTAAGGCAGCGCGATAGTCGTCGCTGTCATAGCCTTTATCACCGATCATCCGCGCGCGGCTCACCGAGCGATAACGGAAAATATGGCGTGATTTTCGATATTTGAGAACCAGAAAGCAAAAACAGATCAGACTTGGTAAGCTCCATTAACATCCTGAATCACTGTTCGCAGTTCAATGCAAATCAATAGGTCTTGAACCTAGCTTAAAACTATGATTATCTTTTACAAGAATAATATTATTGAAAAAATCCTTTTGGTGTTATTGAATATATTTCAACAATATTATTATTTTTGATATGACAATGACATGAAAAGCAATGATTATTCTGTCAAAATAAAGAAATTTTAATTATATATTAACCCTGTATTTTTAAGTATTTCTGATGGGAATAATGAAACAATTTGCAGAAATAACAGGTTTAAGCCCCAGAGAAGGTGTGGTGGGCGAGCATATTCTTGCTATGCAATATGAGCATTTGAGAAAGCATATTCCTTTATTATATCTTACAATCGGCTTTTATCTTACCATGGCTTTGATATTTATAATTAGCCAAATTCCTCCTGATAATGTGGCTAATTTTTTTTCTCGCTATATCATTCTGCTTATTTTTATCCCCTTTTCATTGATAAGAGCGATCATTTGGTATCGACGGCGCCATGATAAATTTGAACGCGAAAAAGTTGAAAAAAAATTTATAAGCCTGACATTAATATCGGCATTTCTATCGATTATGTGCGGATACTGGTCTATATTGACATGGCAGTCCGATGTTGGAGGGCATCATTCTTATTTGGTGCTTATTATGGCGATGGGCGGTTTTTCTGTGGCATATTGCCTGTCTATCATTCCTTTTCCTGCCGCCTTTAATCTCATTGCAGTATTGCTCCCGCTTAATTTAATGATGATTTTCTCTGGCGAGACATTTTTAATCGCCGTTGCGGCGACAGTGATGACGGCTATGGTATATTTGATCGCATTGTTGCGCCGCCATTATTATAACATGGTGCGCATGATTGAATTGCAAGTGCAAATGCATGATTTAGCGAATACGGATATTTTAACTGACTTACTCAATAGACGGGCGCTCATCGAAGAATATGGAGCACTTGTCTATGGAGAGAGTAATAGCTTGGTTAGCCTGATGGAAATTGACGATGATGCGCCTGAAGCGGGCAAAGATATGTTCGGTCTTACTATGCATTCTATTGAAGTTGATAGCAAAATCACCAATGTCACGATGGTGATGTTAGATTTAGATGGGTTTAAATCCATAAATGACGAATTTGGTCATGCAACTGGCGATAAAATGTTAAAAATAATTGCTCGTAGAATGACGAAGCATATTGGCGATTATGGCACAATAGCGCGCATTGGCGGTGATGAATTTGCTATTTTATTCGTCAATAAGCCGGTGCAATTTTGTCAACAAATGATTGAGAGCTTATCCTATATTTTATCCGCGCCCTATTTAATCGATGGCGAAGAAAAAATGGTGGGCATAAGCTATGGCCTTGCGCACAAAGATGAGAATATAGGAACGATTGAGAAATTATTGTCTAAAGCGGATGCCGAACTCTATGCTATGAAAGCTCAAAAATATAATAAAAACCATATAGAAGATGAAGTTACAAAGCATCTTAATGCTATTCCAAAATAATTGAGCAAATTATCTTTCATAATCAGCAACTAATGTGTAACTTGGTGCGAACCAATTATTGATTGCAGAATGAATGGAAATAGGAATGAGCAATAAAACAGAGAAGTTTCAATTTACTAACGTAGCTGGTATCAAGCTAGATGGGCGGTTAGAATATCCTGTGACAGGCAAAATTAGAGGTGTTGCTCTGTTTGCCCATTGCTTTACCTGCACAAAAAGCAGCCGAGGCGCGACAAAAATAACCGCTGCTATGGCCGCACGCGGAATAGCCACATTACGATTTGATTTCACAGGGCTTGGCAATAGCGATGGCGAGTTTAAGGATAGCGGTTTCATTTCCAACGTCCAAGATTTGATCGCCGCAGCAAATGCTTTGCGCGATGGGCCAGGGGCGCCAACCATTATCGTTGGTCATAGTCTTGGCGGTGCAGCGGTAATCGCGGCCGCAGAGCATATCCCAGAATTAAAAGCCGTCGTGACTATCGGAGCACCCTATGAAGTCGATCATGTCCTAGGGCAATTGGGCGAGCAATTGGACATTGTTAGACAAAAAGGCGAGGCTGAGGTGCAAATTGGCGGAAGACCTTTTGTGGTAAATACCGAGTTTTTAGAACAAACTTATGACCAACCGCAATCGGAACGCTTGGCAAAATTGGGCAAGTCATTGCTGGTCATGCATGCTCCTGATGATGATATTGTCGGCTTTTATAATGCTGAGAAAATTTATGAAGCAGCATCGCAACCAAAAAGTTTTATCGCCCTAGAAAAAGCCGATCATCTGTTGATGGATGAAGCGGCGGCGGAATATGCCGCAAAAATGATTTCTGTTTGGGCTGGGCCGCATTTAGAGGATGACAAAGATGATAGCGATTCGCCGATCGAAGGGGTCGTTGTGGTGCGCAGCGTTGGGCCGAGCTACACACAATATATTCGCACCTCGAACCATTATTTCCTAGCCGATGAACCAAAGAGTTTGGGGGGGTATGACCTTGGGCCTACGCCTTATGATTTGCTTTTGTCGGGGCTGGGATCGTGCACTTCGATAACATTGAAAATGTATGCCGAACGCAAAAAAATACCATTGAAGGGGGTGAGCGTTGAGTTGGAGCATAGCCGCGCGCATGCTGACGATTGCGTTAATTGTAATAATGATGAAAATCAGATCGATGTTATTGATAGAACGATTCAATTGTCTGGCGATCTGACCGATGAACAGCGGCAAGATTTGATAAGAATTGCTGATCGATGCCCCGTGCATAGGACATTAAAAAACCGAATAGATATTAATACGATAGAGATATAATGCAACATGTAAAACTCAAGGGGGGCTGCCATTGCGGTGCGGTAGCTTTTGAGATTATCAGCCCCACCTCTGCGGATATGTTGGATTGTAATTGCAGTATTTGCAGCGCAAGCGGATATATTCATCATTTCATTTCGCACGATAATTTCACATTATTAACTGGCCAAGACATGCTAACATCTTATCGTTTTGGCAGCGGCGAAGCGGAGCATCTATTTTGCAAAAAATGCGGTGTAAAAAGCTTTTATCAGCCGCGTTCCCACCCAGATTGTTATTCGATCAATCTGAATATTTTACCAGGCTCTGAGTCAATAAAGGCCAATATTATTCCCTTCAACGGACGTAATTGGGAAGAATCTAAATCTCAATTGAGATAGTCTTTATTATCATAATCAAATCTGTAACTTCTATTCGCTTGCTTCGTCGGACTATAGCGATTATTAAACGCAGTGAAGGCGGCCTTATGAGCCGCTTTTTTATTAAACAACCCATATTTTCAGACTTTCACCCTCGATAGGAGATGCCCCATGACGATTAGCCCGCTTATGCCCGTATATCCTAGGTGCGACGTCCGACCCGTGCGCGGTGAAGGCTGTTATTTATTTGATGAAGATGGCGCGAAATATCTCGATTTTAGCAGCGGTATTGCTGTGAATGCATTGGGCCATGCGCACCCTCATTTGACCAAAGCGATACAAGAGCAAGCCGCGCGCTTGATGCATGTATCCAATTTATACGGCAGCCCACAAGGGGAAGCTTTGGCGCAAAAATTGGTCGATATTAGCTTTGCCGACACTGTATTTTTTACCAATAGTGGTTCCGAAGCGGTTGAATGTGCGCTGAAAACGATGCGCGCTTATCATCAGTCGGCAGGCCATGATGAACGCTTTGAGATTATTACATTTTCCAATGCATTTCATGGCCGCACTTTGGCAGCGATTAGCGCATCAAACCAAGAAAAAATGCACCATGGTTTCCATCCTTTGCTCGATGGTTTCAAATATGTCGCATTTGATGATTTGGAAGCCGCCAAAAATGCCATTGGCCCGCAAACGGCGGGTTTTTTGGTCGAACCCATCCAAGGCGAAGGCGGCATTAGGCCTACATCTTATGAATTTATGCAAGGTTTGCGCGATTTGGCCGATGCGCATGATATAATGCTCGCCCTTGATGAAGTGCAATGCGGCGTTGCGCGCAGCGGTAAATTTTATGCTTATGAAAATTATGGAATAACACCTGATATTTTAGCCAGCGCAAAAGGCTTGGGCGGTGGCTTTCCTATGGGGGCATGTCTCGCGACTGAAAAAGCTGCGCGCGGTATGGTGTTTGGCAGCCATGGTTCTACTTATGGCGGAAACCCCTTGGCCATGGCGGTGGGCAGCGCAATGTTAGATGTGGTTGGCACTCCAGAATTTTTAGAACATGTCCGTGCCATGGGGGCTAAATTAACCGCGCGAGTCGAGCAATTCATAGGCAATTATCCTGATTTATTTGAGCTGGTTCGCGGGCAAGGGTTGATGCTTGGGTTGAAAATGAAAAGCGATAGCCGCCCATTTGTAGGACATTTGCGGGATAATCATGGATTATTAACGGTTGCAGCTAGCGACAATGTGATACGTCTTTTACCGCCTTTGATTATTACCGAAACGCATATCAATGATTTTATCGAACGTCTCTCTGCGGGGTCGGCATCCTATGATAGCGCAGCGGAAGGATAGGCATGAAGCGTGATTTTTTGAACCTTTCGGATGCGGGTTCCCATGGTGTGGCTGCGATATTAAACGATGCTCTTGATCTAAAATCGGCACGCAAAAATAAACCCAAAGGCGCGGTCGATGATGATAAATCGCTCGCACATCATGCGCTCGCAATGATATTTGAGAAAAATTCAACGCGCACCAGAGCTTCATTTGACATGGGCATCAAACAGCTAGGTGGCAGCAGCATGATAATGGATGCTGGCAGCATGCAGTTGGGCAGAGGCGAGACGATTGCTGACACGGCGCGGGTCTTATCGCGCTATGTTGATGCTATTATGCTGCGCACCAACGACCATGATAAAGTGCAATCATTAGCGCATCATGCGAGCGTACCCGTGATAAATGGTCTGACAGATTTATCACATCCATGCCAGATGTGCGCCGATATGCTGACGATTATAGAGTATGGAAAAGCTTTGTCTGGCTTGAATATTGCTTGGTTTGGAGATGGAAATAATGTAGCCAATTCGCTCATAGAGGCCGCTGGCCTCATGAAATTTAACCTCAAGCTTGCCTTGCCAACTGGTTTTGACCCCAATCAAGAATTTGTGAGACAAGCTCGCAATCGTGGTGCGCAAATTGATATTATCCGTGATCCATTATTGGCAGCAAAAGATGCGGATATTATCATGACGGATACTTGGGTTTCTATGGGGCAAGATGGCGGCGATGCCATTATTTCCAAAATGATGCCCTATCAGGTCAATGAGGCCATAATGTCTGCGGCAAAGGATGATGCACTATTCATGCATTGTCTGCCAGCGCATGCAGAAGAGGAAGCAACGCAATCTGTTTTGGATAGCGGGCAAGCCGTCATTTTCGACCAAGCAGAGAATAGGCTGCATGCCCAAAAATCTATATTACGCTGGTGCTTTGGATTGATTTGAACGACTTTGGATTATCAACAAGCACAATATTAATGATATGAGAAAATAATATGAGCGAACAATCTGACATCGCTATTAATCAAGTGTTGCATTTCACCCTATCATCGCGCGATGTACGCGGCCGTATTGTGCGCATAGATGAGGCATTGAATGCGATAATATCGGTGCATAATTATCCGCCGCTGATTGAGAGTCTGTTAACCGAAACTCTCTTATTAACAGCCATAATTGGTTCGACGCTAAAAAATGAAGATGGCCAGATGACGATCCAAGCTCAGAGCCGTAATGGTGCAATTTCTTTGTTGGTTTGTGATTATAGTAAGGGCGGCATTCGCGGCTATGTTCAGTTTGACCAAGAGAGATTTGATAAGCGCAATGACGATAGTTTAGAGACAGTATTTGCCGATGGTTATTTGGCCATTACTATCGATCGTGCACAGCAAGGCCGGTATCAAGGTATCGTGCCGCTTGATAGGGTTTCGATGACGGATTGCATCGAACATTATTTTGAGCAATCAGAGCAATTACCAACCAAGATCATAATTGGTGTTAAGGGCGATAGGCGTAAAATTGCGGGCGCATTATTAGTCCAGCATTTACCCGATGGTGAGGACGGCAAAGAGCGATTGCATGTGCGTTTAGATCATCCTGAATGGGAGCATGTGAAAATTTTATCGCAAAGCATGAGCGGTGATGAATTATGCGATGCGAATATTCCCCTAGAAGAGCTGGCTTGGCGTTTATTCCACGAAGAGGAAGTGCGCATAGAAAAAGGGGCTGTAATCAGCAAAGGATGTCGTTGTAATGAAACGCATATCCGCGATGTCATTGCAAAATTCCCAGATAGCGAGCGGCAAGAAATGGCCAATGATGAGGGGCAAATTGTGGTGGATTGCAAATTTTGTTCCAAAGATTTTTTAATCAGCCTTGCACCGATGGAAAATTAATTAAATTATTATATATCAATTGTTTAACTCTATATTGCCGTATTAGTGCCTTAATTCACCTATGATAAAACACATTTGACCAGCAAAAGTGACATAATCTGTTAATAGGTAGAATATAGAATAGACGAATATACAAATCTGCAAAAAGGAGAATATTATGATTAAAAGCAAAATAATTTTTCCATCTATTGGGATGCTCGCTCTCTTGATCGGCACTTTTACAGTGGCATTACCCAGCAGCGTTCAGGCCCAAAATTCTAATATATTATCTTCGCTAAAGTCTGGCCTCTGGCAATTTCGCGAGAAAGCGCGCGGCAATGATATTGTCGATGCGATATGTATCGGTGATGTCAACAAGATGATTAAAATCAAAAATAAAAATGATAGATGCACCATCAAAATGCTCTCTCAATCAGGTAATAGTGCGACTTATGAATATAGTTGTGTTGGTAAAGGCAAAGGGCGTACCATTATCCGCAAAGAAACAAGCGGTTTGGTGCAAATATCTTCGCAAGGCATAACCGATGGCCAATTATTTGATTTCAAACTAGAAGCGCGTCACGCTGGAAGTTGCCAATAGCAACGCCATTTGAACGTTAAGCTCATAGCTATGATTAGCGTCTAGCTTTATTGTCCATCGTAAAGTTTACACCAGATTACAGCAACGTTAATCATTTGTTTATCATATTTGCTCTATCTAGAAAGCGTATCAAGTAGATACTTTCCTCCCTTAAAACTTATTAGGCCGCTTTAATAGCGGTCTTTTTTTGCTTAAAGCCGCATGATTTCATCAATCTTAACTCCATGCTTATCATTGATAATTTGCGCTTTTATTCCAAAAACACGCTTTAACATTTCTAAGTTTAAGACTTTCTTTGTTGGGCCTTCGCTGTCAATCAATCCATCTTTCATGACGATGATATTATCGGCCAATCGCGCAGCTTGATGCAAGTCATGCACTATTATGACAATGCTCTTGCCATTGGCTTTAATGGATTTTAGCAAGTCGATCATGCCCAGTTGATGGGATAAATCTAAATGCGCCATCGGCTCATCGAGCATGATCCACTCTGGATCGCCCGCTAAAACTCGGGCGAATAAAGCGCGGCTCAATTCGCCTCCCGATAAATCCATAACCTTTCGATCGGCAAGGTGCGCGATATTGGTCACATCCATCGCTTTGTCGATAATATTACCAGATGTTTGATTATTAAATCTGTGGGGCATTGCGCCAAGCCCAATTAAATTGGAAACCGAGATATTCCAATTCACTTCATTTTTTTGTGGTAAATAACCAATTTTTTGCGCGCGTATTTTGCTGGGCATTTCATAAATATTATCCTGGCCCAGCATCACTTGTCCATTGATTTTTCGCAAGCCAACCAGAGCCGATAATAATGTGGTTTTGCCCGAACCATTGGGGCCAATAATCGCGGTTATCGATTTCGCTTTTATAGAGGTTGATAGAGATTTAATGATCTTTTGACCGCCCATAGAGAGGCTCAAATCAGCGACAGTAATATCATCGTTCATGCCAATTTCCTGCGCATATGATATAAAAGACCAAGAAAGAAAGGTGCGCCTAATAAGGACATAGCAATACCAAGGCGCAGCTCGCTCACCATGGGCATGATGCGAATGATACTATCGGCCAAGACGATTAATATCGCGCCTGCTATCGCCGATGGGATTAACAAATTACTCGGTCGTTCGTCGGTTAAGGGGCGCATGAGATGCGGCACTACCAATCCAACAAAACCAATTATTCCTGTCACGGCTACCGATGCACCAACGCTCAGTCCGATACCAAGGATGAGAAGATATTGCACTATCGTCATATTGACACCCATCGAACGTGCGACATCTTGACCCAGCGTCAGAGCATCGAGCATTTTAGCACTGAGCAACAGGCATATCATACCACCCGCCACTAAGGGCGCGGTGAAATAAACATCGCCCCAACTTCTATCGGTGATAGCCCCCATCAACCATGTGATGATTTCCGATGATGCAAAGGGATTTGGTGCTAGGGAAATCAGCAAGGCAGTAAGCGATCCTGTGAGGCTTGATAATATCAATCCAGCCAATGTAAAGATGATTAAGCTGCCAGAACGACCCGCGAGTAATGTGAGCAGCCCCATACCCAATGCTGCGCCCAAAAGCGCGAATATGGGTAATATCCATACTCCGTTCAATCCCAAAAATAGCGATAATATCGCACCCAATGCGGCACTAGAGGAGATTCCGAATAGCCCCGGATCGGCCAGAGGATTACGCAAAAACCCCTGCATAGCAGCCCCTGCCATTCCCAGAGCCGTGCCTATGATTATTCCCAATACGGTGCGCGGCAGACGCAGTTGATAGATGATCGATACCTCTGCATTGGAGCTAATATCTAGGGGTGATATCCAAATTTTCCCTGCAAGGAGCGAGATGCATGATGCAAAAAGAAGGCCGATAAATAGAGCTAGGTTCAATTTATTCATGGCGTTCTATCGCGCTCATATTCTTGGCGTATCGCGCTTAATCGTTCCGCAGCCTTGGCGATAGTTGGCCCAGCGCACCAGATTAGGGATTGCGGGAAATCAGCTATTTCGGATTCAATATCTCTTAATATCGGATGATTTAACAGACGTTCATTGCCATTACCGCCGCGTAAAATCAGCTTGGGCGGGTTTGCGCTTAAGCGTTCCAACCCAATAATATCCCATTGTGAGAGACCATAATGATGCGCGATATTTTCAAATCCAGCGCGGCTTAAAAGCGCATCAACCAGCGTATCTTTTCCTGGTACGAGCCCACCATCTTGCCAAATAATGGCAGGGATAGCAGCATTATTGCCCAATTCGGTATCATTACTCTGTGCGACATCAAGTGCTTTATTAATCTTATCTATGAGCGCATCGCCGCGTTCTTTTTGGCCAATGGCCTCGGCAATATCCCTTATCTGGTTATGGCTTTGCTCTATGCTATTAGCGACAGGGCTTTGCAGCACTGTGATGTCCAAATTTTGCAGTGCTTGTAATGTGGATGGGCTTAAATGCCCGCCTGCTAAAACGAGGCTTGGTTTAAGCGCAATAATCTCCTCTGCGCTCTGCCCAATAGACGGGAATTTTCGGGCCATATTCAAATCCGCTGATGATGCATTTTCATCGTGCGAATAATGGCTTATCGCACCAATTTGTTGGTGATCGGCTAACTCTAATAATATGGCATCGCTGCACGGGTTGATGGATATAATTTTGCCTTTGGCATCATCATCAACCCTGCTGCACCCGGCGATAAGCAGAGCGCAGCATAAGAGTGAGGCAAATTTAAGCATTAAAACTTTGCTCTAACGCCAATAAAGCCGCCAAAGCCTGGCGTCGCAAACCCTGCCGCTGTTTGATATTGTTCGTCAAAAATATTTTCTAATCGGCCGTAAAGCTCAAAACCATCGGTGATTTCGGTGCGCGCGCGCAGCGTGACAAGCGTATAACCATCAAGTTCATTATTATTGCCCGCATCATCAAAACTATCGCCCACCCTGCGTATATCTAAGCCTATACCGACTGGTCGGCTGGCTATGTCACCGCTCCAATCACTGCTAAAGGTGAGGGCGTTTTCGGGGCGGCGCGCAAGTTCATTACCCTCGTTTGCATTGCCCATAGATTGGTTGTCCGTATCGACATAGCTATACACTAGGCTTGTTGTGAAAAATTCGCTAATATTCAGGCCGATTTGCGCGTCGATACCGCGCGCGCGCGTTTCGATAATATTATCAAATGTACCAAAAGGACGGTTGGTGCAAATACCATCGCTGATGCCCGCACAAGATGTGAAATCAATCTGATTATCGGTATCGCGCTGATAGACGGTTAGCTCCCAAAAAAGCCCGCTCGCATTGCGATCGGCAGAGCTGATGCCTATTTCATAGCTTTTGCTCTGTTCGGGATTGAGCGTCTCATTGCCAAAAGCACTGAGTAATTGGAATAATGTTGGGGCTTTGAAACCTTCATTATAGGCGGCTTTGAGGTTGATAGTATCGGTTAAATTATAAATCGCATTGGCGCCAAATGTGACTTCGGTGCCAAATTGCTCATGATCGTCTAGGCGCACGCCGCCCGCGATGATAAGCCTCTCTATTTTAGCAGAAAGATAAGCGTAGAGGCTATCGATACCTGATCCTTCGCTGATTCCAGCGGACCCGGTGGTAAAAGCACTTTCTTCATTTTCAGCCCCCAGATCGAGCTCCAATTGTTCGGAGAGTTCGATGTTGGCGCGCAGCGCAAGGCGTTCGGTGCGACCTCGGCTGAAAAAATCAAAACTATTGGGATTGGTCGGATCAAAATTATCGCGATTATTGTCGAGCAGCGAATAAGCCGCTTTCACATTCAAGCGATAACCATTATATTTTAAGCCTGCATAGAGCGATATTTCCTGCGTATCTTGCAGCTCATTGGTATCGGCAAAGGCGAATGCAGGGGCAGGGAAGCCATCAATCTCAAGCCGCCCATCGGCAAAACGGCCGCGCACCTCTGCGCTTACACTATCGGTGATAGCGATGTTTACACGGCCATTGATATAATATTGCTCGAAACCATCCTCTTCGCTGCCGCCGTCAAAGCTAGAAAATCCATCGCTGTTAAAATATCCGCTGCTTAGAGCAATATCCAAAGGGCCAATATTTTGGTTGATGCTTGCGTTAAATGTGCGCCTATCATCGCGGCCATATTCGGCATTGGCAGTAACGCCATTTTCGCTCGACGATGTAGTGACATTAATCACGCCACCAATTGCTTGACTGCCCCAGATGATGCTGTTCGATCCGCGCAGCACTTCGATTTTTGAGAGGCCGCCAGTCAGCAAATTCCCAAAATCAAAGCCGCCGCCTGGCGATGATGGATCATTCAGGCGAACGCCGTCCACCAATACCAACACTTGCTCGGCCTCTGATCCTCTGATGCGCACGCCAGTAAAACCGCCGATTGGGCCATTGCGGGTCGAGGTGACGCCAGGAACGCGCTGTGATATAGTGGTAATATCTTGGCTCTGGACGCGCTTAATTTCTTCTTCGCCAATGACAGAAATGGCATGACCGCTATTATTTATCGGTGTTACAGAGCCGCTGGCTGTAACGATAATATTAGTTTCTTCTATTATGTCGGCTAATACGACTTTCCCATCATCTGTAAGGGTGTGTTGTAAGGTTTCTGCTTCAACTTCTTGCGTAAAAGCGGGAACAGACAGCGCCGACAAAGCACAGCTACTCAATAAAGATAAAGAGAGTATATTTTTATAATTTAGCATTTATTTTCCTTCTGTGGGTGCCATCACCCAAAACGTTTTGGCAAAATGCCGTCACGCGAAGGATCAATATCTGAGCTTCTTCTAAGGAGAGCCAGATCATGACTTCGTCCCTTTGGTGCACCCCGCCCAAGTGGATAGACAGCCGCATCGGGCAGGTTTCCTGGCTTCCGAATCAATGTTTATGCACCCTACCTTCCCGAATTTCTTCAGTGGTATGATGGATGCTAACTCGCCGGTTACAGTTGCGGGGGCAGCCGAGGATTTTAACCTCATTCCCTATTATTCCCATCTCTGGGCACCTTATGCGTAGCAGCGCATTATCGCGCCCGCGCAAGAGCCGCAAGATATTTTCGCAATTAATTGTCACTGTCCAGCAAATCGCTTATGCTTCATCCTATGCCGATTGATACCAATATTTTGTTGCGCGCTTATGCTATGGGGGTTTTCCCCATGGCCGATAGCCGCGATGATGATGAGGTGTTTTGGGTAGAGCCGCAGATGCGGGCTATCATACCGCTTGATGGTTTGAATATATCCAAATCACTGCGCAAAACTGTCCGTCAAGACCGCTTTGAAGTGACCAGCGACACAGCATTTGAGCAAGTGATTGCTCGGTGCGCGCAAAGCGCACCAGGTCGTGAAAATACTTGGATTAATGCAGATATAGAAGCAGCCTTTATCGCGCTGCATGAACAGGGCCATGCGCATAGCGTGGAATGTTGGCAGATAATGGAGGGGCAGCGCAGCTTGGTTGGCGGTCTCTATGGATTAGCCTTGGGCCGCTTATTTTGCGGAGAAAGCATGTTCTCGCGCGCAACTGATGCGTCTAAAGTGGCGCTGGTATGGCTCGTTGCACGTTTAAGGGTGGGGGGATATGAATTGTTGGATACGCAATTTATGACCGATCATCTGGCGACTATGGGGGCTATTGAATTACCGCAATCGGACTATCTTAAATTGCTTAAAAATGCACTGAGTCATCAGCCATCAACTGCCGAATCGACCAAATCTTCTAATGATTGTTCGCTTGGTTCTTCTGGTTCTGGCGTGGGTTCGGGTTTCGAAACAGGGGGTAATGGCTCTGTTGGGAGAGGTTCTGAAATTTCTGTCGCTGGCTCATTAACTTCGGGGCGCCTAGACCCAGATTCAGCAGTTTCGGTTCCATCAGACTGGGATCCAGCAATTTCTGTTCGGCGCGTTGGTATTTGGGGCGCATTGGATGGCCGTTTATCGGTTTCGCTTAAATCTGGATCGGTTGGCGCCGATGTGTCATTGAACGGCGGCTCGGTCTCGCCAGGGAAAAGCATAATACAATCTTTAACCCAAACATCATAAAGCGCATGTTCTACTACATTTTGTACCGGATTATTTTTGTGCAACCAGCCCGAGAATATTTTGCGCCAGCGCACGCTTTGATTGGTTCCAGGCGGGCGTTCTTTTACGAATAATTGGGTAAATGCACCAATATCGGGATAGGTTTCCCAAGGAGCGGTGCGTTCACAAGCTTGGACTTTGACCACGACATTACCAAAACGAATGGATTGGTCGGGATTAATTTTAATGTCTCTGCTTTTGCCCGTGCGTTTGTTGAGCAGACCAATCACGGCAACGCGCTCTACCATCGGCGTTGCTCCCAAATCATTGGCGGCAATA
Organism: uncultured Sphingomonadaceae bacterium; assembly: GCA_938050045.1. GTDB lineage: Bacteria > Pseudomonadota > Alphaproteobacteria > Sphingomonadales > Sphingomonadaceae > Sphingorhabdus_B. The sequence goes on along the minus strand of CALLJS010000025.1, from coordinate 42,579 downwards.
TTGCGGTTGCCATTACCACTTGGGATTTGTTCGGGACTAGTTTCTGTTACAACAGGTTCAGATTGCTTTGCTGATTTTGGCATCATATCACAAGCAGAGATTGCTAGGGACGCAATAGATACAGAAAGTAAGGACGCAGCCGTGCGGCCATATCGGATAGTGATTTTATTTTTGGGAACACCCAATTTCATTAGCTTTCTGGCGACCATGATTCATAATCACCCGTCGCGCTGGCACGCTTGCCGCCCATTTCTAATGCACCGGCAGGGCGATGGGCATGCACGGTTCCTGTAAGATTGCCTGTTGCTTCTTTTTCCCATGCGCGTTTGGGCGGTAATATATCATTGGGTAATGCGTCATAGGTTCCATGAAGCCAGCCATGCCATTCTGGTGGTACGCGGCTGGAGTCATTGCTGCCGCTATATATAACCCAGCGTCGTCCGTCTTTTTTAGACGTAAAATAGCGATTACCGAAACCATCCTCACCAACGCAAACACCATTGCGCGCGCTGAATAATTGTGTGCCGATGGTGGCACCATCCCACCAAGTGAATATTGATCCTAAAAAGCTCATATTCTTCGATTAAAAGCTAGCGTGTGATTTCGCAACGAAAAACGGCATCGAATTGGGTTTATTTGCAATTATTGACGCGAAGTATTGTGTATTGACGCGAAGCATTATGAAAATATTATTTCCACCGAATGATATCGCCTGCTTTTATCCCCAATTCACTGGTCAAACCTGCTCTTAATTCCAACACTGCAACCGTTGGATTGATAGAAGAGACCGGTTTCGTTGAATAAGGCTCAGTATTTTTTGCAATATTGGCAATACTGCCATCCTCATTGATGAAAATAATATCCAAAGAGATAACGGTATTTTTCATCCAAAAGCTCAAGATTCTGGGTGATTGATAAGGGAATATCATGCCTTTATCATCTGCTAATTCTGTTCTAAACATCAAGCCGCGTGCTTGCTGGTCTGCGCTAGCGGCTATTTCAACGGCAAAGCCAAGTGTAGAATCGACAGTATCACCATCTTTTTTATCAATACACAAGGCAATGACATCTAATCCAGCTTCGCTCTTGCCTAGAGGAGACCCCGCTGAGCATCGGGCAGCGTTATTTTCATTCTCTAACGGTGCCATACCACCGGCTGAGCAGGCCATTAAGCTTAGAGAAAATGAAGATAAACAAAGCCCATAAACAAATGACATTAATATATTCATCACCATATCCTTAATCAGATTAATGGATAGTATAAGCGGTTCATATTTTTATGCAATAAAATGAATATTATAACCAATATCAATCGATTAATGCGACCTAACCCCCAGATCATTTTCAGAGCATATCTTCACTCTTCATCTTCGGCTACTAGCCTCACCGCAGTTGCAAGTGGGCCTTTGCCTTTATCTTCAAATTGCACTTGCAGAGTGAAACTATCTTGCGTCATGTTGATACCCGCATCGCGCAGAGTTTCCATATGAACAAAAATATCCATATCGCACGATTCGCTAACTAAAAATCCATATCCTTTTACGCGGCTAAACCATTTTATTTCTGCTATGACAAAATCTTCATCTGCATCAAATGGTGGCAAAAGATTTTCATTATCAATATTGCTCCAACCATTGTTATAGGCATCGCTAATATCAACTTCTAAAATTTCGATGACATGACGGCCTTTAGTACCTTGCGCAGAAATATAATTTACATTGCAACCTTCGGGTAAATCGCGCCGACCGATCGTTTCAATCACGCTGCTGTGAATTAATATATCTTGCTCGCCATCATTTGGAATAATGAAGCCAAAGCCACGTTTTCGATCAAACCATTTGATGATACCAGATTCTGTAGCTTCAGAGGTATTATCTTGATCTATAATATCCTGTGTTCTTTCTTCATCATTATCATTATTTGAGTCGGTTTCTGTGTTGTGATTAATCATTATATTTATATTTCATTATTCTTGCTAACATTATGCTGAATTAACGAATAATCCAGCTTCCCACTATATTTATGCTTAAAGAGAGCTACCAAAAGCAAAATAACATATCCTCTCGCTTATCAAGCTTCATTGCCATTTTTAAGCGATTCGAGTATATTTTTTGCGCTACAATATAGGTGAAAGATTTACAATTTAATTATCTCCGCCTAGTCCTGTAATTTGAATATTTTTTGTCCTATAATTGGACTATTTTGGGTTTGATGCGCATATATACTCACAGATTAACCTGAAGGGCAGTTTCAGATAAAGTATAAAAATAGTATAAGGGACATTATGAAAAAGAGCAGAGTCAATAGGTTTAAGCGCGAGAGATTAATAGAGCTATTTTTGCCGATGCCGTAGAGGCAATCGCACGCGCGGTGCAGGGTGTGAGAGCCTTTGCATCAGCTTTGCACAGCCGAGGCGGTAGGCGGCTTAAAAAGATTATTTCATATCCGCCCCACGCATATTTACCTCTTTAGCAGGTTTAATCTTGATGATTGGCCTTAAAGCCAACCCTGATAGCATGCCTGATAGCGTGAAGGTGATATTTTTTTGGGATTAGCATCTAATTCGGATTGATATTGTGCCCAATTATTGAACCAATAAGCAAAAAGAGCGTCCAATGGATGCCCTTATCATTATCAATTATGGCTATAAATTTAGGGTTAGTTCCCAATATGATTTATTCAGCTTGATCATAATATTGCGGAGCAGCAATATTTAATATCTCTAAAATCTTATCCAATGCGGCGGGTTCATCGGTTTTTTCCATAGCAGCTAATTCACGGGCAAGGCGGCTAGAGGCTGCTTCAAAAATTTGGCGTTCGGAATAGCTTTGCTCTGGTTGATCGGCTGGACGAAAAAGATCGCGCGTGACCTCTGCAATAGCAACCAAATCACCGCTGTTAATCTTGGCTTCATACTCTTGGGCCCGGCGTGACCACATGGTCCGTTTAACGCGCGGTTTGCCCTTTAATGTGTGCATGGCTTCTTTGAGTGTTTTGTCAGATGATAATTTACGCATGCCAACACCTTCGGCTTTGTTAAATGGCACGCGCAAGGTCATTTTTTCTTTTTCAAAACGCAGAACATAGAGCTCTAATTGCATTCCTGCGATTTCTTCATTTTGTAATTCAATGACACGTCCTACCCCATGTTTGGGATATACAACATAATCACCGACATCAAAAATTGCTTCTGTAGTCATAAAACGACCCTTCTCAATATTATAAATTTTAGAAAATTTGTAGTTCCGGTTAACCGGTTATCTCATACAAGAAAATGATTCCATTTGTTCAGTCCGCCTGTAAATTCTCATTTTGAGAAGATATAATGCGCTGCTATAACTCAATATTGGATTCGCTTAGCAGATTCGGAGCAATTATACAATCTCTGCTTAACAGCGTAGATATTCGCGCAATTATAGCTTTTCTCTGGTATAATCATTTGCGTTAGTTTATTTTTGTCTGTCGCAAATATCATCCGATTTTGTGCGCTTGCGCCTCTTGCTTATTAGGATCAGAAATTTCACGGCTCTGGTCTTTGCCGAGTTGGTTGACATCGATCCAACATAAATCTTGCCATGTTAAAACTCTGTCGTCATGGCTCCTGATTGTGATTTCTTTTATCGGTTTTCTGTCCGCTTGATCGACAAGTACAGGTGTTGATGGAATGCCAGTGGCCCATTTTTCGCCCCATTGACGCAAGGCGAGCATAGCGGGAAGAAGGTCTAAGCCTTTTTGAGTCAGTCTATATTCTACCTTACGCCTATCATTTGGGCAGGGTGTTCTGGCCAAAACTCCGCCTTGCGTAAGCCGCGCGAGGCGATTAGCCAAAATATTACGGGCCAAGCCAATTTCATGCAAAAAACCTTCAAAATGACGAATATCATCAAAGGCGGATCGCAAAATCATGAAGGACCATTTCTCGCCCATCAAACTAAGCGCATGGGGTAGGGCACAATCGCCTTCTTCTGGACTATGCTGGGTTTTACTGTGTTTCATACTGGTCATAGAGATACTCTAGCGGCTAATTTTCAAAACTCAAAAAAAATATAGATTTTTAGTTGCAACTTGAAACCTAATATATTAAGTATTGATTCGCAACTGATTATTGGTTGCCGATAATATAACTCAATCTCAAGGATTTTATAATGACTCTCTCCCAAAATACTCAAAAAATATCTGTTCGTAGCTTGTCATTCTTTATGGCCGCTAATTTTGCGCTGCTAAGCACGCTAATTGCCCCAACGGCTCTGGCTGCGGGCGTCAGCTACTATCAAGTGGAATTAAAAGAAACCAGCAAAAAAGATAAAAAAATCATTCGCGGCACAATGATTAGATGCACCGATACCAAATGTCGCGGCAAGAAAGCCACCTCGAATAGCGCGAGCATGTGCGCAAAAATTGCCCGCACTTTTGGGCCAATTAAATCTTTCTCCGCTGGTGGAAAAGCTTTTGACGATAGTAAATTGTCAAAATGTAACGAAAAAGCCTGATGCTATATCTTATCTCGAATAAGACATATAAAAATTAACGGCCCAATCGGGCTTCTTATTCCCTTGCTCTCAATAGGGGTTTAGCACTGGTACATATCCATAAAAAGATAGGTTCCAGTGCATTTTTTTGTTGCATATTGCGCGATATAACCCATCTTATAAACATGCTTAGACAATATGAATTGGTAGAAAAAGTAAGGCGTTATGCACCCGATGTGGATGAGGATAGGCTCAACCGCGCTTATGTATTTACCGTTCAGAAACATGGCACGCAAAAACGCGCGAGCGGTGATCCATATTTCAGCCACCCGATAGAAGTGGCAGGTCTGATGACTGACCTTAAATTGGACGAAGAAACCATTATTACCGCGCTGTTGCACGATACGGTTGAGGATACATTGGTAACGATCGAAGAAGTTGAGAGTAAATTTGGTAAAGATGTCGCGCGTTTGGTCGATGGCGTTACTAAATTATCCAAAATCGAAGCGCAAACAGAAGATGAGCGCGCAGCCGAAAACCTTCGTAAATTTTTATTGGCAATTTCTGATGATATTAGGGTGCTTCTGGTTAAATTAGCCGATCGATTGCACAATATGCGCACCTTGCATTTTATCGCGAAACCAGAAAAACGTCGCCGCATTGCGAGAGAAACTATGGATATTTATGCCCCTCTTGCAGAGCGTGTGGGTATGTATGAATATATGCGAGAAATGCAGCTCTTGGCTTTTGAGCAACTGGAGCCAACAGCCTATAAAACTATTACCAAAAGATTGGAACAAATTCGCGGCGATGAAGTCGATGAAGTTGCTAATATTTCAGCCATTATTACCGAAGAAATGTCAAAAGTCGCTCTAGCAGTCGAAGTATCTGGACGCGAAAAACATCCTTATTCCATATGGCGTAAAATGGAGGAACGGCATATTGCATTTGAGCAATTAACCGACATTAATGCATTCCGAATTATTACAGAAACCGAAGAAGATTGTTATCGAGCACTCGGTTTATTGCACAAAAGATGGAAAATGGTGCCAGGCCGTTTCAAAGATTATATCTCCACGCCCAAACGTAATGGCTATAAATCGCTGCATACCACAATCCTATATGCGGATACTATGCGCGTGGAGGTACAAATTAGAAGCCAGAATATGCATCGCTCCTCTGAATTTGGTTTGGCGGCACATTGGGCCTATAAAAATCAACAAACCCCCGATGGCAAGGCAGGCTGGATTAGAGATTTGATCGAAATCTTGGACAGCAGCAATGATGCAGAGGATTTTTTAGAAAATACACGCATGGCTATGTATCAAGATAGGCTGTTCGCATTTTCACCGAAAGGCACATTATATCAATTACCAAAAGGCGCAACGACAATCGATTTTGCTTATGCCGTGCATACGGATATTGGCAATCGCACCGTGGGGGCCAAAGTGAATGGTCGCCATATGCCACTGCGCACTATATTATCCAATGGTGATATGGTCGAAGTATTGACATCCGATGCCCAAGAACCGCAACCTGCTTGGCTTAATTTTGCCGTTACAGGTAAAGCGCAGGCCTCTATTAAGCGGCATGCCCGCCAAATAGAAAGGGGTGAATTAATCTCTATTGGGCGTCAAATTTTTGAGGGTATAGTTAGCAGAGTGCCTGTTAATATTGGAGCTAAAGCCATCAAAGGCGCGATCCAAAAATTAAATTTACAAAATGAAGAAGATATGATGCTCAAAGTGGGCTCGGGCAAAGTCAAAGACAGAGACTTAATCGAAGCTTTAGCACCCGATCTATCAGAGAGTATTGACAATAAGTCTTGGCAAAATAAAGATAATATTGTTTCAATCCGAGGACTTTCATCGGGGATTTCTTATAATTTAGGCCAATGTTGTAACCCCATCCCAGGCGATAGAATCGTCGGTTTGCGATTTGAGAATCAGCCAGTTGAAGTCCATAGGATTGATTGTCATGAATTGGTTGATGGCATTGATAATGATTGGATTGATTTGTCATGGGGCATTGAGAGCGAGGGGGGGGCTGCTAAAATCAGGGTCATTATCTATAATCGCCCTGCGATGCTGGCCGAAGTAGCCAATATTTTTGGCTATCAAAGGGCCAATATGATGAATTTGAAATTGACGGTGCGCGATGCTGAATTTCATACATTTGAAATTGACGCAGAGGTCCAAAATTCTCAACATTTGATGAAAATAATATCGTCATTGCGTTCATCCGATGCCGTTGCAGAAGTCGAGCGGATGTGAAAATATTACACGGGCTTTTTAGGATATAATCGCTTACATATCAGCCTCTTATTTATCGCTTCATTCAAGGAAAATCATCCCAGTCCAAAATATCATCAATTTCGGCTTGGATAAATTTTTGCGCTATTTTTATATCATGTCCCGCCCGCAGAAAAGCCCCTAATTGTTTTTGTTTATCCTCACGCGAAGCAGAGGCGTTAGCATAAGGGCCAATGCGTTTTTTACGGGCAAAATTATCAGCAGCCTGCCATTGATTATCGCGCAAAATTCTTATGGCTTCATCCTGATCTTCACCCTCAATTCCGCTAGCGTATATCTCTTGTTCTAATCTTTTTAACCCATAACCGCGATTGAGCAGCGCGCGTGCTTTATGCGCTGCAAAAAAAGCATCGTCAACATAAGAAAGCGATGCAAATTCTTCAACCAATGCCGCAATATCGGGCTGATTTTCATCATCCCATCCTCTTTCGCGCACTTTGCGTTCTAAATATTGCTTCAGCTTCTTGCGGCTAGTGGCATATCTGCCGACATAATATAGGGTTAATGCGCGTAATTTGGCCGAATTTAGCGGCGGAATATCCTTTGTTTGTGAATTATAACGCATCGTGCCATTTTTATGCCATAGTCCAGCCGAAATTAGAACTGTTTATAGAGATAATGCTATATTAATAATAATAGAATCATGCAGATATTTGGCACTATTTGCATGATCTGGCGTTAGTTAAGAGAGAAAAATATAAAATTCTTCCTAATTTACAACTGGTAAATTATCAAAGGATCTTATAAGGAAATAAGATGACTGAATTGACAGCAACACCAACATTTGACCTAAATTTATCGCGCCGTTTATCGGACTTTGAAACATTAGGCGAAGCCCTTGATTATGCAGCACAAGGTAAAAGAGGCCTCAACTTTCACGATATGCGCGGCAATCTCTCGCAAGCCTATCCTTTCTCCGAATTAAAATCGGATGCTTTGTTGATGGCCTATCGTCTCATTCACTACGGCATAAAACCTGGTGACAGAATAGCGTTAGTTGCCGAAACTGGCTCTAATTTTGCCGCATTATTCTTTGGCTGTGTATATGCAGGAGCATGGCCAGTACCGCTGCCATTGCCTATATCTTTTGGGGGCAAAGAGTCTTATATAGACCAATTATCGGTGCAGTTAAAAAGCAGCGACCCTGCTATTTTATTCTATCCACCCGAAATATCCGAAATGGGCTTAGCAGCAGCGCGGCAATGCCGCGTTCAAGCATTGGATTGGGATGGTTTTTCTGAGCAAGCTGCGCAACAAATTGATTTGCCCGTCGCAAAAACAGACGATATTTGTTATTTACAATATAGCAGCGGTTCGACTCGCTTCCCGCATGGGGTCGCCGTTACCCACAGAGCATTGCTTAATAATTTATCAGCCCATTCGCATGGGATGGAATTAACCGATAGCGATCGCTGTGTTTCATGGTTGCCTTGGTATCATGATATGGGATTGGTCGGATGCTTTTTGTCTGTTGTTGCTAATCAAGTATCAACCGATTATATGAAAACAGAAGATTTTGCGCGGCGTCCGCTCGCTTGGCTTGATATGATAAGCCGTTCAGAAGGGACTGTGATTAGCTATTCACCGACATTTGGATATGATATTTGTTCGCGCCGGATAAATAGCCAGACCAATGTTTCAGAGCGATTTACTCTCGATAATTGGCGTTTAGCTGGCAATGGGGCAGATATGATCCGTCCTGATGTGATGCAAAATTTCGTGGATGCATTTTCTAATGCAGGGTTTAAAGCTTCCGCATTTTTACCAAGCTATGGCCTCGCAGAGGCTACTTTGGCTGTGTCTATCATGCCGCCTAGCGAGGGTATCGTTGTAGAATTGGTGGCTGAAACCGATTTGTCTGGATCGCAAGAATCGGATGATAGGCCCACGCGCTATCGTTCTATTGTTAATTGCGGCAAAGCAGTAAAAGATATGAAGATAGAAGCCCGCGATGATATAGGTAATTTGGTTCCTGATAAGATGATTGGCAAAATTTGGTGCTCTGGGCCATCTATTATGGATAGTTATTTTCGCGATCCAGAGTCAACAAAGGCCTGTTTGGTTGATGGTTGGCTAGATACAGGAGATATGGGCTATTTATCGGATGGTTATATTTACATCGTTGGACGTGCCAAAGATATGATTATCATCAATGGTAAAAACCATTGGCCGCAGGATATTGAATGGGCTGTTGAACAATTACCTGGCTTCAAATCTGGCGATATTGCGGCATTTGCTATCACCACTGAAGGCGGCGAGGAAACGCCTGCTGTGTTAGTACAATGCAGAACATCGGATGACACAGAGCGCGGTCTTTTGCGCGATAAAATCAGAGAAAAAGTCCGTTCAATCACTGGAATGCAATGCGTGGTTGAATTGGTGCCGCCCAGAACATTACCGCGCACCAGCTCTGGAAAATTAAGCCGTGCAAAGGCCCGAAATCTCTATTTAACAGGTGAGATTACCCCCTATATGGTTGCTGCATAATTAATGAAATAAGCTATTAAAAATATAGCTAAAATTTTCATTTTCATTTTTCGAAATATATCGATCAAATTGATTTTGATTACCAAATAGTAATAATTATGCGCTATATATTATGGTGTGGAAAATGAGAATCAACATAGCGAATTAGCAAATAAAGTTTCTTTGCCTGTCATATTGGGCTTTAGAGAGCCGCATGGTATATCGCGCCGAGATTTGACCAATTTGCAAATTTCGATCAACAATATGACGGATCCGTTGAAAAATGCGATGAGTTTTATTGGTGGGATTGCTGCTACTTTTATCATGATAAAAGCACTTGAAGCACCGATATGGATTGGCTGGCTTATGCTGTTCATTGCTTTCCAAGCGACCATGATTGTCAAATCTAAATCTATTAATTACAATAAAACTGGATCAGATAAAACGTCGCAAATCAAAAAACTCATTTTATTCTCGACAGCATCTGGTGCAATTTGGGGCTTGCCCTTTCTCATTTTAGCTATCGCTGGTACGCCCCTAAGTCTCATTTATTATTGCTCGATTGCTCTAATATTAGTCATTATATCTCCGCAAGTATTGCCGCTTATACCCGCTGCGACCCTAGCATTCCAATTATCTATAGCTTTTCTGGGTGCTGTATCTTTTGCTTTGCATGGCCAATATAATTTTGCAGGTTTCATTATTGGCGTAACCGCGCTTTTATTTATCAGCACTTTACGCAATGCCCATAGCAGTATTCTGTACGAATTATCCTCCAATGTATTACAAGAGAAATCAGAAACAGTTAGCCTCTTATTGCGCGAATTTGAAGACAGCGGTGCGGATTGGCTTTGGCAGACAGATACGACGCGCTGTGCGATCCATGTCTCTCCACGTTTTGCATATGCGCTTGGTGTTACGCCCAATCAAGCTAATGGCCAGCCTTTGCTAAAATTGATCGCAGGCGATGCTTGGAAGACGGGAAACTATCCTGCTAGTTTGCACAATTTAGCCGAAAAATTAAAACGGCGCGAACCATTTAGTAATTTAATATTACCCGTAGAAATAAACGGTTCGATGAAATGGTGGGAATTGTCGGCATCGGCTAGAACATCTGATTCAGGAGCTTTTCTGGGCTTTAGAGGTGTTGGCTCTGATGTCACGGAACAAAGAGAATCCGAACAAAAAATCACCAAACTTGCGCGATATGACGCGCTCACAAACTTACCCAACCGTTTGCAATTGACCGAAGCTCTTGATGAATCTTTGCGTGATTCAGATAAATGGCGTCGGCGCTGTGCTTTCTTTATGATCGACCTTGATCGATTTAAGGCGGTTAATGATACATTGGGGCATCCAGTCGGCGATAGATTATTGGCCCAAGTATCAAAGCGTTTGGGTTATTTAATGACGGATAACGAACTGTGCGGTCGTTTGGGCGGTGATGAATTTGCTATCGTTATCAAAGACGCAACGGATAGCGTTTATATTGATAAATTAGCAAACTCTATCATTGATGCAATTGCCAAGCCTTTTGAAATAGACCAGCATACGATCTTTATCGGAGCGAGCATTGGAAGCGCGCGTGGCCCTGTTGATGGGCGCACCGTCGAAATGTTGATGCGCAGTGCTGATTTGGCGCTGTATCGATCAAAAGATGAAGGCGGTAACTCTCATTTTGCCTATCATCATCAACTATTGGCCAATGCAGAGCAGCGTCGCACAATGGAAATTGAACTGCGCAAAGCATTAGAGCGCAATGAATTACATGTTGAATATCAGCCTGTGGTAAGCGCGTTATCAGATCATACATTAAATGGTTTCGAAGCATTAGTACGCTGGAATAATGCAAAATTAGGCTCTGTGTCTCCGTTCAAATTTATTTCTGTAGCAGAAGATGCGCGCTTAATCGTTCCCATTGGGAATTGGGTGTTGAACCAAGCGTGCAAAGATGCCGTACAATGGCCTGGGAATACAAAAGTAGCCGTGAATATTTCCGTGGATCAATTAAATAGCACAGGATTTGTGCAAAGCGTCAGCGATGCTCTGGAAGAGAGTGGCCTGCCAGCTTGGAGGCTTGAGCTCGAAGTTACCGAAGGAATATTCTTGCGCGACGGCGGCGCAGCTACTCAAATTTTGAATCAGATTCGCAAGATGGGAATCAAATTATCCTTGGATGATTTTGGCACCGGCTATTCTTCATTGGGATATTTGCGCAACAATCGTTTTGATACAATCAAAATAGACCGCAGCTTTGTGACGGGTGCGGCGCAAAATAAAGCCGAAAGTCTTGCCATCATTCGCGCCGTTGTCGCGCTGTGCGAGAGCTTAGGGCTGGCTACTACAGCCGAAGGTGTTGAGACAGAAAATGAGCTGCAGATGATTCAACAGCTCGGCTGTACCAAGATACAAGGATATTATTTTGGTCGTCCAATGGTATTTGAAGACAGTATGCAATTGTTTGAGCATTGTATGAATTCACAGGATTCTATCGTCGCTTAATCAACATATTAATAGCTTATAAAATCTCATTTACCTTATCTTGTGGGCGGCATAATCGGACACCCTTATCGGTCTCGACAATGGGTCTATTTACCAGCATAGAATCTTGGCACATGGCCGCTAAAATAATATCATCGCTCACATTATCAGCGGTTAAACCTAATGCTTCGGCTTTTGATCCGCGAACCCGCAAAACATCTTTGGCACTCATATTGGAATCACGCAGTAATTGCATTAATTTATTGCGATTATAAGGCGTTTTGAGATATTCGATAACCTCAAGCTCAATGCCATCAGCCTCTTCCAATATTGCTAATGTTTTGCGCGATGTTCCGCATTTTGGATTATGCCAAATAGTGGCTTTCATGCTATCTTCCTTTTGACCAACAGAAATGGATCATTCGCCGCGCAATGCTTTTTTGTGCATCCGCCCATTTGCAACATAATGCGCAACGCCCATTCGCATGTCAGCAATAGCTGGATCGGTTAAATCACGCACATAGCGCGCAGGGGAGCCTGCGAATAATTGTTTAGTTTCAATGCGCTTGCCTTGGGTCAATAATGCACCCGCAGCAAGCATGGAATCGCTCTCCATCACAGCACCATTCATCAATGTAGCCGACAGACCAACGAATGCGCGATCGTGCAATATACAGCCATGCGCCATGACCATATGGCCCACCAAAACATCTTCGCCAATGATGGTTGGAAATCCATCAGTGTGCATGGGATCGGGGCCATCGCAATGGATTATGCTGCCATCTTGTATATTGCTGCGCGCCCCAATTTCAACGCGATTGACCTCTGCACGGATAACACAATTATACCAAATACTGACATCTTCGCCGATAGTAACATCGCCAATGATGCGGCAACCTGGGGCAATAAAGGCACTATCGTGTATTTTGGGGGTCAACCCATTAACGGATAAAATAGTTACATCTGGTCTTTCAGTCATATCAAGTCTCAAATAATAAAGTTTGGTCGCTTTTAATCATTCAATTAAAAGAAAGCAAAGCGAAACACCATTCAATTTTCTAATAGCCGCGCAACATATTGCGCATGATAGGTCAATATGCCGCTCGCACCAGCGCGTTTGAAACCCATTAAACTCTCAAAAACCATGGCTTCGCGATCTGCTAATCCTGCGGCTACAGCGGCTTCTATCATCGCATATTCGCCAGAAACCTGATAAGCATAGACTGGGATACAAAATTCATCATGCACTCGGCGCACTATGTCAAGATAAGGCATTCCTGGCTTTACCATCACGCTATCTGCCCCTTCATCAATATCCATAGCTACTTCGCGCAACGCTTCATCGCTATTGGCGCAATCCATTTGATATGTTTTTTTATCGCCCTTCAAAATTCCCGAAGAGCCGACTGCATCGCGAAATGGGCCGTAAAAGGCACTGGCATATTTGGCGGCATAAGCCATAATTTGCACATTAGGATAACCGTTCATTTCCAATGCTTTGCGAATCGTGCCAATGCGGCCATCCATCATATCGCTAGGGGCGATAATATCTGCACCTGCTTGCGCCTGGTTGAGCGCCTGATCGACCAAAGCGGCAACGGTTTCATCGTTAAGGACATAGCCATCATCATCAACCAAGCCATCTTGTCCGTTACGGGTATATGGATCAAGAGCGACATCGGTTAAAATACCAATATCATCGCCGCATGCAGATTTGATGGCGCGTATTGCTTGGCACATTAAATTATCGGGGTTAGCTGATTCTGCTCCGTCGTGCGTGCGTTTATCCGCTTGTGTATTGGGAAAAAGAGCGAGGCAAGTTATGCCCAGCGCAATGGCTTCTTTTGCTTGCAATATAATATTATCAACCGACCAACGCGAGACCCCAGGCAGGCTGTCAATCGGTTCTTCGACTCCAGTACCCGAGGTTATGAATAATGGCCAAATTAAATCGGCCGAGCTTAGATGATTTTCGCGCACCATAGCGCGGCTCCACGCAGTGCTGCGCGCGCGGCGCAATCGGCTGTTGGGAAAGGAGGGGCTTTGATTAAATTTTGATGTCATGCGCCTTCATAGCGAACAGTATCATTTAGCTCAATATAGCAAATGCACAGATGCCTTGCACTCTCACAGCTTTGCACTGTCAGAGCTTTGAATTTGTATGTCTGGAGCTGTCTTTAATCGGCTTAATGGGAAACACGGCACTCGTCTTGGCTTCGAAGGCACTATTATTGCTTAATTTTTCAATTTCTCGAACGGGCTCATCGCTAATGGTCTGGCTTTGTAATGGAGCCAATGCAGCGCCAGGGGTCACAGACTTAAGCTGCGCGAGTTTGGATTTGAAGTTGGCCAATTCTTTGCCTGAAAGTTGCGCCGTTTCGGTAAATTTTACGCTATTGGGGTTAATTGGACGGCCATTGCGATACAGAATATAGTGCAAATGGGGGCCCGTTGAAAGCCCAGTAGAACCAACATAGCCGATGATTTGGCCACGGCGAACATATTTACCACGGCTCACCGCGATACGGCTCATATGAGCATAGCCGGTGGAAAGGTTGTTATTATGTTTGATTTTGACAAATTTACCAGCACCGCCATTGCGCCCAGAATAGGTCACACGTCCATCGGTGGCGGCCCGAATAGGGGTGCCATAGCTGGCTCTGAAATCTATGCCATTGTGCATACGAACATAGCCCAATACGGGGTGACGTCTGCGGCCGAAACCTGATGTTACTTTGCCAGGCACTGGCCGCGATAATACACCTTTAGATTCGCCAACACCCGATGCTTCAAACCATTGGGTTGAATTGTCTTGTTGCCATTTTAGCATCTGCACGCGCGCTTTACCGCTGCGTTCAATGCCCGCATAGAGTAAGTCTCCCACTTGTGTCTCGCCTGTTTCAGCGCGTTTATGGTCGATGATAATGTCAAATTCGTCGCTGCTTCTGATTTTGGATAATGCTAATTTTTGAGAAATGACTTTCAAAAATTGTTGCGCTTTATCAGCCTCTACTCCAGCAGCCCTGGCACTGCGATACAGGCTTTTCCCCACGATACCTCTGATCCGTAACGGGGTGTTATCAACGTTGATTTCATTTCGTTTCAGGGCCAATGTATCGCCATAGCGTTCGATAGATAAACCCAAATCAAAGCGCGCGCGCAGCGATAGATTTTCAACAGGGCGCGTTGAATTACGCGCGCTGCGCCGTCCTAATCTTATATCAATAGGCGTGCCATAGGGGATCGCACCAACTGGCGTGGCTTCTGATATTAAAGTTCTAATCATTTTAGCTTCGTTGAGACCGATACCTGCGCGGCGCAATACGCGCAAAAAACTGTCGCCTTGTCCGATAATAGCGGTTAGCTCAATGCTGGGTCTTTCTGGATTGTCGCGTAAACGCAAGACACTGCTGGTGGCGGCCATACGCGATCCGCTATCTGCACCAAAAGCAAGCGGCATGATCATTTGGGCTCTGGCCTGTTCAAATTCTGTTTTTTCAATGGCGGGTTGCTGCGCTCCATATAATGGGTCAAAATTTGGCACGAATAAGAGGCTGAAGGCCATCAATATAATGAGTGTGAATAAAGAGATAAACCATTGCGATGAGCCTATATTTTTACTCAGATCGGACACTAAATTTAAGCGCGATAATTTGGTGGTGATTTTAGCAGAAAATGATTTTTCTTTATGATTGCGAAGAGAAGTGCTCACGGCAGAAATCATCCGATGATTGCCATTGTCCCAGTCATTTTTATGGGATGGATTTTCGAGCATAAAACACAAGGCGACCTTATTATAAAATAAAATACTGAACGCTTATGGTTAATGGTAAATTAATATTTTACATTGTTTTAGAATTGATAGATGGAGCGTGTATATTTGTCGACCAGCAGAAAATTATATTATATTTGCTCCATTATATTGTGGTGAATTTCCCGCGCGATGATTTTGGTTGCCTTTCTATCGCCATGATGATCCCAATACAAATCATGATTGTCATCATCGATGAACCGCCATGGCTTAAAAAAGGCAACGGTATGCCAACAACAGGGGCCAATCCCATGACCATCATCAAATTGATCGCGATGTAGAAAAATATAGTGCAGCATAATCCTGCTGCTACTAATTTACCATATCTAGAGGCACTATTCAACGCGACAGACATGCCCCAGCGCAACAGAAGATAAAACCCCAATATTGTGGCTAATCCGCCCAATAATCCCCATTCTTCTGCCATGGTAGCAAAGACAAAATCGGTATGACCTTCGGGTAAATAATCTAAATGGCTTTGAGAGCCATTCAAAAATCCTTTGCCGCTAAATCCGCCTGAACCAATGGCAATAGCCGATTGATTAACATGGTAGCCAGCGCCCAGTGGGTCCGCTTCGGGCGATAAAAATGTTGTCACCCGTCTTTGTTGATAAGGCTCTAGTGCAAAGAAATAAGCAACAGGGATAAGCGCGGTGACGGCGGCGCCAGAAAGCGTGAACCATTTGAGGGGTAAGCCCGCGAGGAACATAACCACTACACCGCCAAATAAAATGGCCAATGTTGTCCCTAAATCGGGCTGTAATAACACTAAGGCTGCTGGCATTGCCAATAATAATAGTGGCGGGAGCAATGATATTAAATCCCCCGATCGAGAAGGGGGTAATCGATCATAAAATAACGCAATGGCCAAAACAGCGGCAGGTTTCATAAGCTCTGATGGTTGTATGCGCATAAAGCCAAGCTCAAGCCAACGTTGGCTGCCACCGCCTAATGAGCCTATGATTTCCACGCCAATCAACAATAATAATACAAAGCCATATATCGGCAATGTCATTGCTTTCCAAAAATCTAATGACAAGCGTGACATGATCATGGCTGCTGCTAGCATGAATAAAAATTTAACCAAATGCGGAGCAGCCCATGGCATCATATTACCATCGGCTGCGGAATATAAAATCGTCGCCCCAAAGCTGGCTAGAGCTATTAGCAAAAATATAATGCGCCAAGGAAGGCTAGATATTTGCGCAGGGACTATGCTGTTATAGCTGCTCATGCTTCATCCTCAGCTTCATGCGGTTTTAGCGTTGGGACCGTTGTATCATTCTTATTATCTTCGGCTGCTTTATGTCGCCTATATCTAGCCAAATCAGCCGTCATACGTTGTTCAATTGTGCCGCCCCATGTGCTTTCGAGAGCATTGAGCGTTTGCATTGCTTTTTCTTTGTCATAAATGAAGGTTAATACATCGCGCGCAATGGGATATGCAGCAGCAGAACCACCGCCATGCTGAATGACCACCGAAGCGGCATAGCGCGGGTTGTCATGCGGTGCATAACATATGAATAAACCATGGTCACGATATTTCCATTCGCTCGATCGCTGGCCATCGCGCCGAATAGCGGTCACTTGCGATGTACCCGTTTTGCCCGCCATTTTCACATCATTAACCGGCAGTTGGCCTCTTGTCGCCGTGCCGCCGCCAACATTAACTACCCTGAACATACCTTCACGTGCGACATCTAAATATTCTTTTGGATAAGGAAGTTGCGGTGTTTTTTTGGTCTTATTAACAAGAATATTGGGCAATATCTGGCGGCCTGATGCCAACCGCGCGGCCATAATAGCGAGCTGAAATGGGCTCGTTAATACATAGCCTTGACCGATGACTGCGTTGAGGGAATCGGCGGAAGACCATTTGCGATTATGTTTTTTCTCTAACCATTTACTATCCGGAATTGTGCCATAATATTGAGATGTAAAGGGCAGATCAAATTCTTGGCCTAAACCCAAGGTTCGCGCAACGGGGGCAATCTTATCATATCCAATGCGACGCCCCATCGTATAAAAATAACTATTGCAGCTTCGTTTTATGGCATCGGCCATATTAATATGGCCATGAACACCCAAGCAATTAAAACGCCGATTGCCAAGCGTGTAACCGCCGCTACAATATACCGTCTCATCAGCAGATATGCCTTGTTCCATAAAAGCGATTGCGGCCAATGGCTTTAAGGTTGAACCAGGCGGATATAAACCTTGCAGAGATTTGTTGAGCAAAGGCACTGTTTTATCTTCGCGCAACCAAGCATATTCAGAAACACCAATCCCTTGGGAAAAACTATTGGGATCAAAACAGGGCATTGAGGCCATTGTCAAAATATCGCCCGTCAAACAATCCATCACCACCACCGAACCAGATTGTACCCCCAATCGCCGTGCCGCATAATTATGAAGGTCAATATCGATCGTGAGTTTGACAGGATTGCCAGGCGTATCTTCGCGCGAATTTAATTCTCTTACGATTTTTCCGCGCGCCGTTACTTCAACACGTTTGGCTCCTGGTTCGCCTTGCAAAATATTTTCAAAGCTGCGTTCTAAATTATCTTTGCCAATTTTGAAGCCCGGTGTGATGAGCAAAGGGTCTCTGTTTTTTTGATATTCTTCGGCTGAAACGGGGCCAACATAACCCACAAGATGCCCAACAGCGGCACCGCTGGGGTAATAGCGCGAAAAGCCTTGGCGGGGTGATACGCCCGGCAGATCGGGCAAGCGGACGCTGATGAGGGCAAAATCCTCATACGCCAACCCCGATGCGATTTGCACAGGTTGAAATCCAGAGGATTGTTCTAACTCTCTGTTAATACGGGCCACTTCATCATCCTCTAAGGATAATAATTGTGTCAAAGTTGCTACTGTTTTTTCCTTTTCCACCAAACGATCGGGAATAATATCAACGCGAAAGTCGGTTCTATTGGTGGCTATGGGTTTGCCATTGCGATCGATAAACCATCCGCGCCGTGGCGGTAAAAGCGTTAAATTTACCCGATTACTCTCTGATAATAAGGTATATTTCTCTTTTTCAGCAATAGCGATATAGGTCATACGCGCCCCAATAGCCAAACCAAATACGGCCTGTACTCCGCCGACAAACATGGCCCGCCGCGTAAAAGAAAATTCTTGTTTTGCCGCCGATATAGGGATGGAGGTTTTATTTTTTTTGCGCCCTATCATCGGTCTAATCGCCATTTGTCAATCGCGGCACAAAAACGCACGACTAATGGGTATAATGCAATCGAAAATAATAATTGCGGTATGATGATCCAAATATTGGGCGGCGTCTGAACCATTGAAATTATGTGCAATGATGCGATAAGATAAATGGTGATAAACATAGAAGCGATTAACCAATCAAACATATGATCGCGCCAAATGATCCGGCTATCTATAAATTCAGCGACAAGCATGGTAATTGACCATGTAAGGGCCGCGCTGCCCATCAATGCTCCGCTAAAAATATCATCGAATAGGCCAAAGGGAAGGCCGACCCACATCGGCCACATACCTGGCCGCAACAAACGCCAAGCGATGAAAATCATGAACCCAAAAGGCGGTAAGATAGGTAAGTCGCTAAAAAAAGGAAGAGTTGTTATCAATGATCCGAGCAATACCGATACGATTGGCCCTGCTAATATTCGCCATTGAGAATGGTGCCTATTGAGCCGGGTTTGATAGGAGCGGCCTCCAAATAGAGGAAAGCTTTTCCGCCGCTTGCGCCTGATAAAACGTTCTTCGCTGCTCATGGGATGACTGCGCTATTCTCACTAAGTTCAGCCGCTTGTTTAAGGGCTTCGATTTCTGCGTTGGCGGTAGGATCATATATTCTTAATATTGTGGAATAATCGGTCGTAGCTGGATCAGCCATAGGTCTCGCCAAACCACTATCGTCTAATTTTCTAATAATCTTAGCCACGGGAATATTGGGGGGATATAGACCGCCATTGCCAGAGGTCACTAATATATCGCCCTTGTTAAAAGGATTAACCCCCAAATTAAGGGGTTTTATTAACAGGCTACCATCCGCTTTACCCGTTGAAAAGGCGGCCAAACCATCGGACAATCGAATGACAGGGACAACATTGCCCGTATCGGTTAATAATAATATCCGTGCTGTGGTTAATCCTATTTCGGTTATACGCCCGATGAGACCATCATCAGAAATTACGGGTTGCCCAGCTTCAATATTGTGCGTGCTTTCAACCGATATGAGGGCAAATTTGCGCCCGCTGCTCGCGCTTGTGCTAATCAGGCGTCCTGTAGTGATTATATCCAATTCGTCATTTTGCATGATTTCGATAAGCGGTTTTAATGTATCATTCTCAAGCTTGGTTATTTGTAAAGCAAAATTTTCTTTTTCAAGGGCTTTAATCTTTCTGCTCATAGCCTTATTTTTAGCAGCAGCATCCCAGTAAAACGACATATTTTCGCTACCATCGCTGACGGTTCTTCTGATGCTGTTGAAAAATCTACTAATGGGGGCTGTGGCTTCTGCCCCTACGATGCGCAGCGCGGAAAAACCTTTTGGATCTAATATAGAAATAAGCAGCAATAACCCACCGACAATCGCGCCCGAAATTGTCAGCACATAGGTTGCAAAAATAGTGAATTGCGCCTTACGGGAAAACCCAGGGCGCCGATTATTAGGCGCCGCCATGCCCCTTACTCCTTTCTTAAGCTGTCATCAATACGCCTCTGAAGACTTCATCTTCAAGCGCGCGTCCAGTTCCAATAGCGACACATGTGAGCGGGTCTTCGGCGACAGTGACGGGTAGTCCAGTTTCCTCGCGCATGTGCGAATCTAATCCTTGCATCAGGGCACCGCCGCCCGTGAGCACAATACCTTGGTCAACAATATCCGCCGCCAGTTCAGGAGCTGTATTTTCAAGCGCAATTCTTACGCCCTCAATAATGGTGCCAATTGGCTCGCTTAAAGCTTCGGCGATTTGACCTTGATTGATCGAAATTTCTTTTGGAATACCATTGACCAAATCGCGGCCTTTAATGGTAACGGTGATGCCAACGCCATCTTCGGGAGCTTCGGCTACGCCAAATTCTTGTTTAATGCGCTCTGCTGAGGCCTCCCCAATCAATAGATTGTGATGACGCCTTACATAAGAGACAATGGCTTCGTCCATTTTATCGCCCCCCGTGCGCACCGAAGTAGTGTAAGCTAGGCCGCGCAATGATAATACAGCAACTTCTGTCGTGCCGCCGCCAATGTCCACCACCATTGAACCAATGGGTTCGGTTACGGGCATATCCGCGCCTATAGCCGCAGCCATCGGTTCTTCGATTAAAAATACTTCGCTCGCCCCTGCATTGGATGCGGCATCACGAATGGCGCGGCGTTCAACCGATGTTGAACCACTGGGAACGCAAATGACGATCTGTGGATAACTAAACATACGGCGTTTGCCATGCACTTTGTGGATAAAATGCTTTATCATTTGTTCGGCGACATCAATGTCGGCGATAACGCCATCGCGTAGAGGACGAATGGCTTCGATACTATCTGGGGTTTTACCCATCATCAATTTGGCATCATCACCAACAGCTTTTACTTTTTTAACCCCATTGATGGTTTCAATGGCGACGACAGAAGGTTCATTCAGAACAATCCCCTGATCTCTAACGTAAACTACTGTATTTGCTGTACCCAAATCAATCGCCATATCCTGCGAACCTAGTCTGAACAATCGGTTAAAACCCATCATAACTTATATCAATTCCTTATGCTCGGCTTGTAAAAATAAGCCTCTATTTTTAAGATATTTCGCTATAGTCAATCTAGCGCTGTAAAACTAGTGCTAGCAGAAAAAATAAGTGAAATTTACTATAAAGAGTCGCCTAAATAATGCGATTGGGCTAGTAAGTAAGATATGTCAATAAGAAGACTATCAGATGAACTTATCAACAGGATAGCTGCTGGCGAGGTTGTGGAAAAACCTGCTAGCGCGCTTAAAGAGCTTGTTGAGAATGCCATCGATGCTGGCTCTACTCAGATTGATATTAAATTATCAAATGGTGGTTTGGATCATATCATGGTTGCCGATAATGGCTGCGGTATGCGCGCGGATGAAATCCCCATCGCGCTGGAACGGCATGCGACATCTAAATTATCCGACGATGCCATTGAGATGGTGGCCACGCTGGGCTTTCGCGGAGAAGCATTACCATCGATAGCCAGCGTTTCAAAATTCACCATAGAAAGCCGCGTCCAAAACGTAGATAATATTATCGACGGCCATAAAATAATTGTCGATCATGGGGTGAAGATTTTTGATGGGCTCGCTGCTATTCCGTATGGCACACGGGTCAGCGTTGAAAACCTATTTGCTAAGGTGCCAGCGCGGCGCAAATTTTTGCGCACCAAACGCTCAGAATATGCCGCTTCCCTAGATATAGTGCGCCGTCTGGCTATGGCGCGCCCCGATATAGGTTTTTCATTAGAGCATGATGGTAGGCGCACATTATCGGTGCAAGCTGGTATGAGCCCGCCAGAACGTGTAGCCATTCTCACAAGCGATGCATTGGCGCAAAATAGCGTAGCCGTTGATTTGGAAAGAGGAAATATCAAGCTTGGCGGTATCGCAAGCCTGCCTACATTCAATCGCGGCGTTGCCGATCATCAATTTTTATTTGTCAATGGTCGGCCCGTTAAAGATAGGTTGCTGATTGGTGCTATTCGTGGTGCTTATGCCGAAATGTTGGCGCGCGATCGTCATGCTGTGGTTGCTTTGTTTATCGAAATGCCCGCCGAAGAAGTCGATGTAAATGTGCATCCTGCAAAAACCGAAGTACGCTTTCGAGAGCCTGCTATGGTGCGTGGTTTGATTGTATCGGGTTTGCGTCATGCCCTCGATAAAGGTGGGTTTCGGGCGGTGCAACGCCCCGCTGAAAATGCCAATAATGCTTGGCAAGTCGAACCAATCACGCCAAATCCACAGCATAATATTTTTGATCGCCCATTAGAAAGACAGCCTTTACCAGCGGATCAACGCGACTATGGCAGCAACGGCGAAGGTGGTTTACGGGGTGATTATGCACCTTCATCCTTTGCTGAAAGAGCAACGGATTATCGGCCGCACTATGATCCGCTAACTGGTGAAATTACGCAAAGCGATGAACTTGCGCCGCTCATGGGCCGCGCCGAAGCAGCCCATGCACCCGCACCAGACGGTACAAAACATCCCTTAGGCATTGCGCGTGGGCAAGTTGCCAAAACCTATATTGTTGCCGAAGCCGAAGATGGTCTTGTCATTGTCGATCAGCATGCAGCGCATGAAAGATTGGTATTGGAACGCATGCGTGCCGCGATCGAAGGGGCCGATAATAAGGTCGCATCGCAAGCATTATTGTTGCCCGAAGTGGTGGAAATGGATGAAGTTGCTTGCGATAGATTAGCGAGCCGTTTTGAAGAATTGGCGCAATTTGGCATGGAGCTGGAGCGATTTGGTAATGCAGCGATTTTGGTGCGCAGCGTGCCTGCTGTATTGGGCGGCGGAGCGGTGCAAGACCTTATCACAGATTTGGCCGATGAAATAGGCGCTTATGATGAGGCTTTGTCTCTGAAAGAACGGATAGATTTAGTCGCCTCGACTATGGCCTGTCATGGCAGCGTGCGGGCAGGGCGGGTGCTCAATGTTACAGAGATGAATGCGCTTCTAAGAGAGATGGAAGTAACGCCGCACAGCGGGCAATGTAATCATGGCCGCCCGACATGGGTGAAGCTCGCGCTTGATGATGTAGAAAAGCTGTTTGGGCGGAAATAATGAAACGAGTAGATAGTAAAAATCAAGATAATGCTAATCAAGATAGCGAAAATGGGCCAATATCGGGTTTTTTGGTAATAAAGGGAGCGATGGCTATCTGGTGCTATTGGGTGGAGTATCTATGCCCAATAAACGGCCCAAACAAGTTGCAGCAGATAGCAGCGGCCGATGGATAAACCCGCAAGGCATTTTCAACTATGATAAAGCTGAGCTCACACCGCGCACAATAGAGCTGCTCTTGGCTATTGGTGATGGAATGGCTGTGCCTATCATTGATGCACAGACGCTCGCATTAAATCCTTATTTTGACCTTGGGAATTTGAGAGCTTAATATCCATTTTTAGGCATCCATTTGCCTTTGGTGCGGCTGGTTAGGTGAAATTGATGGCAGCGATCACATTTATAGGGGCGTACTATAATGGTGGCGGCTTGCAGAGCAGAAATTGCCTCTTCGCGGTTTTTATAACGTATCTTTTTCTGGCAAATATGTAAGCGCGTGCGCATATTAATATTTGTTATTTTCGATGTGCGATAGAAATTTTAGATAATGATCTGCTACGGCTTGGGGGGCTTCGAGTTGCAGATAATGCCCAATATTCTCTAATCGCGCTAAATAGGATGGTGCGCCGATTTCTTGCAAATAATAATCAACCATATGCGATCCTGAAATCGGGTCAGCCGAGCCATTGATAATGGCCAAGGGAATATCGCTCTCACTAAGCGCATCGCGCCAGCGTTTTTTGTGGGTTACACGTTCTTTCATATATTTAATCAGACGGTGGAAATCCATTAAATATCCATTATAATTTACCAATTCCCAAAAGGAACTCATATCTTTTGAATCGGGTCGGTTCTCAGGAGAAAAAGTTTTTGATAAAGACTTTATGAATATATTCCTGGTGATAAGAGCATTGAAAATAAAGCCAATTGGGCTGCTTAATATTTTTTGCTCTAATAATGGCCGATGAGTCTCGGCGAATAAGCCGCCATTGAGCAAGCAACAACTAAGCCATTTTCCAACACCTTGATTTGCATTTTGACGCGCCAATAATTCTTGAGCAACCGTGTCGCCATAATCATGGGCAAGGATATGAAATTGATTTACCCTTTTTTGTTTTATTATCGCCTCAACTATATCGGCTTGTTCCATGATCGTATATTTATGCTTTCGCGGTTTTTGAGAAACCCCAAAGCCCAATAAATCTAGAGCAATTAAGCGTCTAGCTTTGGTTGGTTCGCCATCTATCAAGGGCCAAATTTGACACCAATCTCTGCTAGAGGTTGGAAAGCCATGGATCATGATAATCGTTTCTTGATGCGGGTCTCCAGTTTCGCCCTCATCAATGACAAAAATATTATAGCCTTTGACTTTATAACATTTGCCGCGCTCTCTCCAATGACTAACGGAAATCATATAGTATCACGCACGGCTATTAAGCCCGTGGTCTCCATGCTCATAACCATGACATCATCTTGATTATAGGTGCGCACATGAGCAGTTAAAATTCCCATTTCGGGTCGTTTTTCGCTGCGCCTTTTGGTCAATGTTTCGCTCTCAACCCTTAATGTATCGCCAGGATAAACGGGGGCTTTCCATTGCAAATTTTGGAGGCCTGGTGATCCAAGGCTGGCTTGCTTATGCGCTTTGAGATTATCGACCATCATGCGCATGGTCATAGATGCAGTGTGCCACCCACTGGCTGACAGCTTGCCGAAATGCGTGGCCGCAGCAGCAGCATCATCCAAATGAAAAGGCTGTGGATCATATTGGCTGGCATAGTCAATCACCTCTTCGCGCGTGACGTTATAAGTGCCAAATTTTTGAGTGATACCAATTTTTATGTCTTCATAATATATCATAGGCATAGCTTGCCCCATGGAATAAGCATGAAGCAAGCATAAAATTATATGAGAATATTATATTATTTATTCGCTCTATAAGGAGGGGTGGAATCGCTTACCATCAATTTGGTGAATGTTGACTGGCTATAATCGCCATTGGCTTTGTCGGTTTCCCAATCACCCGTGCCAGAGCATCCGGCGTTCCACAGGCCGCCATTGCCTTTTTTAACGCTACATTGGTTATAATTGCCTGCTTTGAAATAGAGCGTATCACCGCCATAGCTATAGCGATTATCGAATGTGTCGGTTTTGCCATAGGCATCGATGTTGCTGACCAAGCTTTTTGTGAATGTCACTGTACCATGGCGTTCATTATGAAATGTCAGATACATGGTGTTGCGGTTCACATTGATTATATAGCTAAATTCTTCATTCAGCGCGATACCTCTCTCGCCAGGGTCTTGATCGCTTGACCAGCTATTTCCAAACACAGGATAGTCAATGTCAGTGCGGTTGGGGTCGTCCTTGGCAAGATTGCGCTCATAGGTCCAAAATACAGAGCCCATCTCATGCGTTGGCCATTTTTTATAAAATATTTTGATAGGTTCATTACCCCATCCAAAGCCGCCCTTATTATTACTATATTTGGTGGCATGAATTTGACCAATGACGGTTGAATAGGCGGCTTTTGCTTCTGGGTTTGTTGAATTTTTGGCAACATGATTGACAGCAACTATGGCTTCCATCTTTCCGCCAACCGAACCAAATTTATCAGAGTCTTTGCGGGCTTCGAGCGCAAAATTATTGGCAGCGCTGTGCGTTTTGATACGTGTATTTTTACCCCGTAACATATAGCGCAATTCACTGCGCGTGTTGGATGAATTTTTTGTGGATGGGGCTTTATTGGGCGATGCAAACACCATTGCGCCTTGATCGTTCAAATAGAAAAAATCAGGATGCGCATATTTTTGAATTTTCGCCACCGTAATTTCATCGGGTTTATTATCGCCATCATCGTCGGTAGGCAGTGTGATTTTCCAATGACTAAGATCATATTTGCTAGCAGGTGCTTTATTATCATCTTTTGCAGAATGAACGATAGTTGAGCCCAAAAGCGCAATCGAAACTATGCTATTCGCTGCCCTATTCATCAACATATTACGCATATTCGCTTCTCCAATGGTCAAATTATTTAATATCATTATATGCATGAATAGATGCTGTCTATAATTTGGTAATTATTCTACAAATTTTATCGGCTTTATATACTTAAATTACGCGCAGCAAAATTGAAGGAAATTAAAGGTTGAAACAGAGGAGTTCTCATGATGATTTGTAGATAATTAACGGAGATAGATTATGATTCGCCTACCTAATCAGGCCAAGCTAGACTTAGCATCGCTACTAAAAAAATCATTATTACTGACGACTATACCAGCTATGATGATTATAGCATCGCCGCTGTCGGCCCAAAAATCAAAATCAGATGATAGCGATAGTAACACAGAAATTGCAAAAATATTTGATGAAGGTTTGAATCGCTCTGAAGTGATGGTGAGCGCGCATGAATTGCTTGATAGGATTGGTGCACGCCTCTCTAATTCGCCGCAAATGCGGCAGGCTGAAACTTGGGCCGTTACTAAATTTACGGGTTGGGGGCTGAAAAATGTCCGCAAAGAAGGGTTTGAATTTGGCCGTGGCTGGTCGATTAATTCTTCATCCGTGACGATGGTCGCCCCACGCTCCATACGCTTAACGGCGATCCCAATCGCATGGACGCCGTCAACCAATGGAACGTTGCAATCGCAGGTGATAGTAGCCCCTATTTCAAAGAAAGCCCATTTTGATAAATGGCGCGGTAAATTAGCGGGTAAGATTGTAATGATTAGCTTGCCTGGAACAGGAGATGAACCAACGCGCCCAGTTTTTCGAAGATTAGCAGGCGAAGATTTTAGCCGTTTAGATCAATTTCGTCAGCCTGTGCATGATCCAAAAGCGCATGATCGCCGTCTAAAACGGGCCGAATTTGCCGAAGCATTGGACGTATTTCTAAGCAATGAAGGCGCGCTGGCATGGGCTAGTCGTGCGCGGCGCGATGGCAAATTATTGCATGGCGAAGGCTATTCGCATCGTGCTGGCCGCACGCCCAAATTACCAGGCGTTGAAATAGCGGCCGAAGATTATCGCCGTTTGGCGCGTTTGGCCAAAGCTGGCGTAGCCCCTACGCTCGCCATTAATAGCGATGTCCAATTTCATGATGATGATTTGAATGCGTATAATATCATTGCTGAAATCCCCGGAACCGATCCTAAGGCGGGATATGTGATGGCTGGTGCGCATTTTGATAGCTGGGTAGGGGGCGATGGCGCCGTTGACAATGCATCGGGCAGCGTTGCTGTTATGGAGGCTGCACGCATACTTTCTACACTCAAAATACGCCCAAAACGCTCTATACGATTTGTCCTATGGGCGGCGGAGGAGCAAGGCTTGTTGGGGTCTTTAGCCTATACCGAACGCCATCTGGCTAGCCGCCCTGCTGCACCAGAAAGTGCAAATGGTTTGGCGCGTTTCTTTGGTTGGGGAAATCGGTTTCCAGTGACCATAAAGCCGGGCTATAATGACATGAAGGCCTATTTTAATATGGATAATGGCTCGGGCAAATTGCGCGGCATTTATGCAGAGGGCAATATATCCGCTAAGCCTCTATTATCAAGCTGGTTATCGCCCTTTAAGTCCATGGGGGCAAGCCGCGTGGTCGCTGGGCCCACGGGCAGCACAGATCATGTATTCATGCAGCAAATTGGCCTGCCAGCCTATCAATTCATCCAAGACCCGCTCGATTATTTTGCACGATTGCACCACAGCAATGTCGATACTTTGGATCATCTACGGCCTGCTGATTTGCGCCAAGCTTCGGTTGTGTTGGCAGGTGTACTTTTGCAAGCGGCCAATGATAGTAAAACTATCCCATTGAAACCATTACCGACGAAACCGCAACCAACCGATCCGTTCAAATATGACAATCCAGATGATGCGGTTGAGTGATAATGAAATGGGCTGCGCTAAGATTTTTGCGCGCCTTTTATTTTATATTGCGCATATTTTAATGCTATTTTCTAATCAAATATTATCTATCGGGCCAGATTTTAATCATGAACATTGAAAACGTTAGACAGGCTCTAAAGCGGCAATTCATATTGGCTAAACCCGGGACGCATTATGATCCGCGCATGGATACGCATATCGAAAAACATGGTGCAACGGCCAGTGCCTTTATGACATCCAATGATTATGATCCCGCATTGGCCGAGACGCAGCACGCCCATTATTGTGCGCTACTCGCAAAACATAATATAGGCACAACCATCATTGATACAGACAGCCTCGATACGCAGCTTGGCAAGTTTCACGATTTAGTCTATATGGCCGATCAGCATTGTTCTATTTATACTATTGAAAAAAATGAAAATAATGTTATATTTATTACTTATTATTTGATGCTAAGTAATTTTGCGAACCTTTCGCGCCAAGCAGAGGTGACTATTCAAGCGCATTATTTGCAGCAAAATTTTGCCCAAACCAAAGCGCAATATCCGCAGCTCAATTTCCAAATGGTTGAGCAAGCATTTGATTATAAATCCGAAGGCGGCGATTATCGCTATTCGCCGTTTCATGGTGTGATGATGATTGGCAATCGGGCTGATGGTGCTGTTGATCCGAAAGGCGGGCGCACCGATATTAGGGCGCATAAACAATTTCATGAACTGACCAATATCCCCATATTAAGCCTAGAGGTGTGCGAGCCCTATTTTCACTTGGATACCGTTTTAGCACCTCTATGGCGCGGGCATATGATTGTCTATCCCGATGGCATGAGCACAGAAAGCTATAGACGCCTGCGCTATGAAGCGTTTGAGAAACATGGTCTGAATGCGGATGAATATTGCATTGAGGTGAGCCAAGCCGATGCTGAAAATTTTGCCTGTAATGCGGTAGTTAGTGATCTGGATACTCTATTAATACCCAAGGTCAGCGATGATTTGGCGCAGCGCATTGCGGCTAAAGGTTATGAAGTTGAAATGGTCGATGTGAGCGAATTTATCAAAGGAGCGGGGGCGCTTAATTGCATGAAGTGCGATAGCAATATGGTGCACATCCCTGGCGGATTGATGCGCCAACCCGATTTTTTCGATCATTATGGATTAGAGTGATTGTTTAAGAAAGTCCGCTTACACATTGAATTTGAAATGCATGACATCGCCATCTTGCACCACATATTCTTTGCCTTCTTGGCGTAATTTACCTGCATCGCGGGCTGCGCTCTCGCCGCCCAAGGTCACATAATCATCATAGGCAATGGTTTCAGCGCGAATGAAGCCGCGCTCAAAATCGGTATGAATTTCGCCCGCTCCTTGCGGTGCTTTTAACCCTTTGCCCAATGTCCACGCGCGCGATTCTTTTGGGCCAACGGTGAAAAATGTTATCAAATCGAGCAAATCATAACCAGAGCGAATGATGCGCGATAGGCCTGTTTCTTCGAGGCCCAGCTCGGTCAAAAACTCCATGCGATCATTCATATCCATACCGACCAATTCGCTCTCGATACGGGCCGATACCACCACAGCATTGGCCCCTTGCTCTTTGGCCATTTCAAACACTTTTACGCTATGGGCATTGCCGCTCGCAGCCTTTTGTTCTTCGACATTGCAAACATAGAGAATAGGTTTTGATGTAAGGAGCTGCGCTTGGCGGAATATTTTTTCTTCCTCGGCATCATTACGCTCGGTCAGGCGCGCAGGCTTGCCATCGCGTAATAATTCCAAAGCCTGCTCTAAAATGGGCAGCATGGTTTTGGCTTCTTTATCGCCGCCAACCGCGCGTTTCGATAGGGCCGGCACGCGCTTTTCGAGCGATTCTAAATCGGATAACATCAATTCGGTTTCCACCGTTTGCGCATCGGATACAGGGTCTATGCGATCATCAACATGCTGAATCTCTTCGCCCACATCGGCATTCTCAAAACAGCGCAGCACATGCACAATGGCGTCCACTTCGCGGATATTGGCTAGGAATTGATTGCCCAATCCTTCGCCTTTTGATGCGCCGCGCACTAGCCCCGCAATATCAACAAAGGCAAGTTGCGTCGGGATAATCTTTGCGCTGCTGGCTATGTCGGCAAGCTTATCAATGCGCGGATCAGGAACCGATACATTGCCGACATTGGGTTCAATTGTGCAAAATGGATAATTGGCGGCTTGCGCGCTCTGCGTATCCGTCAGCGCATTAAAAAGCGTTGATTTTCCAACATTGGGAAGACCCACTATACCGCATTTAAAACCCATCATCTTGCTCCATTTTTAAGCGCATATGATTGCCCAATGCACCTCGAACATGGCGCATAGCGATATATGGATTAAGATGCTAGTGAAACTTAGCTATGCACCGCTTTCACCCATGGGCCGAGCGGGGAATTGCCACGTCATAGCGATGATTAATCGGGCAAGTACCATTCAACATCACCCGAATATTCTCCTATAACAGGCGTACCATTTTTATTCGTAGCGGGTCTAAAGCGCGCTCTGCGTTTCACAACCTTACAAGTGGTTATATCCAATATTGCATGACCGCTACTTTTGGTAATGACGCAGCTTTCAACACGACCTTTAGGAGAGACTGTTACTAGATATATGGTAGTGCCTTGTAACTCTCTGCGTAGAGCTTTTACAGGATAATCATTGGGAGTAACCCATCGATCAGGGTTACTTCTAGGAATAGGTTTGGTTCCCACGGATACTTCCTGTTCCTTCGGCAGCTCCCTGTTGCTCGTGCTTTGTTCTTCGTTAAATGAAGCTTGCGTATTTGCTGCCACTAATAATGATAGTGCGATATGGCTAAGCATAAATCCCTCCAGACAATAATCGTTAGCTCATCATAATGAAGCGCAAATGATTATTAGTAAAGGGTGTGATTTATTATTTAGCTATGTACCGCTTTCACCCATGGGCCGAGCGGGGAATTGCCAAGAAAGCCAACTTGCACTTCGGCGGATATTTTGTTGATAGCCAATTGCGGTTTTGCTCCTGGGTGAACGGCGCGTCTTAATGGGCGCTTGCCAGCGGGCATGGCAATGATTTCGCTAATTGCATGGGGAATATCCATCGGGTCCGCGCTGCGGCCTCCGCCTTGCGCCGCGCCCATGCGCGCCGATAAGGCTGGATAGGCTTCTAAGCGGGATTTATCGGCGCGTTTGAGCAGCGCATTGTCATAGGCGTTGCGCTTTTTCCATATGTCGGTGGGATAGCCGCCCGGTTGAATGATGGTGACATCAATACCATGTTGGACAAGCTCATAGGCCATTTGCTCGGACATGGCTTCTAGAGCAAATTTGCTGGGTGAATATTGACCAAAACCTGGCACCATGACGCGGCCAAGCTGCGATGAGATATTGAAAATTTGACCCGATTTTTTGACGCGCATCGCGGGCAGAGCAGCGCGCGTGACCCGCTGTACGCCAAACACATTGGTGTCAAACATTAATTGCGTGGCTTCTAAATCTTGCACTTCGATTGGGCCAGCCATGCCGATACCAGCATTATTAATCACGACATTTAGTCCGCCGCCAGCGATTTTCTCGGCTTGCGCAACGGCTTTGGTGACGCTCTCATCGGATAATACGTCCAATTCAACGATATGTAGATCAAGATTTTCACTTTTGGCAATTTTGGCAAGTTCAGCCGCTTCGGGGCGGGGCAGATTGCGCATCGTTGCAATAACCTTTGCGCCATGGCGAGCATAATGCAGCGCACCCAAATATCCAAAACCCGATGATGTTCCAGTGATAAGGATAGATGTGCCAATTAATTTTGGTCGAATGGTTTTTGCCGATGCTGGTAGGACGGTTGTTGCGCTGGCGACTGCGGCACTTACACCCGCTAATAGCTGACGGCGGTTCATTTTCTTATCCATAATTTCTCTCCCCAAACTTAAATTAATTTCAATCCTGCATCCGTATAGCATATTCTGTTAAGAAACGGGCATTATTATTCTCTGCGAGCCAAGTCGCTTCGGCACCGATTGCGCCCAGCATATCGGCCAAATCATCAATTTCATCTTTGGCATAATTACCCAGCACATAGCCGCTTACCCGATCTTTATGTCCAGGGTGGCCAATGCCAATGCGGATACGGCGGAAATTTTCACCAATATGTTTGATAGTGCTTCTAATGCCATTATGGCCCGCCGCCCCGCCGCTCATTTTTATTTTAATCTTAAAGGGGGCGATGTCCAATTCGTCATAAAAAACGCTCACATCTTCGGCGGATAATTTATAAAAATCCATCGCTGCTCTGATGCTGCGGCCGCTCTCATTCATAAATGTAGCGGGCTTTAGAAATAGGATTTTCTGATAGCCGATGCGGCCTTCTTGGACCCAGCCTTGGAATTTTTTGACGGGCTTAGACAGATTGTGACTTTCGCTGAGCGCATCTATAGCCATGAAACCAACATTATGGCGGTTCATACTATATTGCGTGCCTGGATTTCCAAGGCCGACCCAGAGCTGCACATCATTCTCCTGTTAATATTGAAGTTAATGCCAAATACCATAGCAAGTTTTTATTATCCAAAGAAAAAGGGGAATAGAAATTCTATCCCCCAAATTCGATAATCAATAGGCTTGAAAATTAACCGTTAGGGCTATCGCCTTCTGATTTCTCTTCTGCGGCTTCACCCCCTTCTTCGCCTTCGGTTGCGGCTGCTTCATCGTCTGATTGTTTCAGTGCAGATGGTGCAACAACCGTTGCGATGGTAAAGTCACGATCTGTAATCGCGCTCTCGCTACCATCGGGCAATGTGATACTGCTAATGTGGATTGAATCGCCAATTTCATAGCCTGTGACATCAATCTCGATTGTGTCTGGAATACGCGCTGCATCGCAAACCAATTCAAGCTCAAAGCGCACCACATTAAGGACACCGCCGCGTTTCAGGCCAGGTGAATTATCTTCATTAATAAAGTGCACAGGAACAGAAACATCGACGGTTGCATCTTTTGATAGGCGCAAAAAGTCAACATGCAGTGGGCGATCTGTTACTGGATGAAAAGCAACGTCTTTTGGCAATGTGCGAAATGATTCTTTGCCCACAGTCACTTCGACGAGACTGTTGGTAAAGCTTCCGGTCATCAACAATTTGATAAGTGCTTTTTCTTCGACATGAATGGCTTCGGCTTCTTGCTTATTACCATAAATAACGGCTGGTACTCGGCCTTCTCTGCGCAATGCACGGGAGGCTCCCTTGCCAACCCCATCGCGTTTTTCGGCTGATATTGTCAGCTGATCGCTCATAATATTTCTCCAAATAGATAATGATGTATCGCTCACTCCTCCAGGGATGAATGTGATAGCGAAGAGAGGCCTTTAGCGGTGAATATTGGATAAAGCAAGTATAGCATTAAGATAAAAATATGAAAAATAAGCATCATTTTGCTTCATAAATTTATTCGTCCAAATTTTTATAGCGGGATTTTATAAAATTTACAGCAAAATAGCCTGCAATAGCACCCATTGATGGCCATAGTGGGACAAAGATATAGGCAAGTGCGCTGGTAGACGATGTGCTATCAGGATTATTATTTAGCCACCAATCAATATATATTAGCATTATAATTGGTATGGTGATTAATGCGGCGCATCCTATTTTCTGTGACAGGAAATAGGCAACCAACGCACCCATTATAAAGCCAATTAGCAATAAACCTTCTATGGTAAACAATATTTCTTCTATCATAGTGTTTCGACAATCATTGTATGCGCTCCGTTCTATATCCAGCTTTTTCTAGCAATTTAACAACACTATTTTCACCAACCAAATGCGCCGCCCCCACGCCAATAAAATAGTGTTTAACATCATCTTGCTGTAATTTTTTATCCAGTTCAATCGCCCATTTTTTATTACGGTCATCCAACAGGCCTTTGCGAACTTCGGGCAGGGCCATCATCCCGTTATCGCTGAGCAGATTATCAATATCGCCATCAAGCCATGCATTTACAAGACGCAAAAAGGCGTCTTCGCTATTATCGGCGTCTTTGATAACCGATTTTAGCATATTATGTTGCTGCGTTTCAGATAGATTATCGAACACCGCAAATTGCGATGCAATCGTTTCTAACCCTTGTATTTCTCTATTCTTAAAACGTTCCGATAATATAGTTTCCACGCCCAAAGATCGTTTCAGCCCCATTGCATCGGTTAAGCTATTGGCAATCGCCAAGGTCACGGCCCATGTTTCCAGTGCGTTTAGAGTTTTCTTGGATAGATTTTGTTCCTCTAGGAGCTTTTCTAATGCTCTATTATCATCGCTCGAAAAACGCGATAATAGAGCAGGGGTTGGCTCATCTTGCGCCATTTGCATGAATATTGTGTTGATAGTCGCGGTGTCTTCTAGCCCCAATGTCTCGACAATCAATATATCCGATGAATCCATGGCTTTTTCTAGGGCAGGCGTTGACCATTTGACCCCTTTGGGCAGCACATGGACTGTTCCAAAAAGATAGAGGCTGCTGCGCGGCTTTGCCATTTTCTCTTGTGTATCAACGCTTACTTTCCAAAGCGCAGGCGCGCCTTGCCTATCTATTTCAATAGTATTGCTGTTGCAGGCCGTTAATAAGGGCAAGAAAAAGAATAATAAAATATTACGCATCATCACACTTATAATGATGAAATGATAAAAAAAAAGGCCAAAGCGGTTGCAATGGCCTTTACTCTATATACGCAATTTAATGCGCATTTTATTTATATGCCTAATATATTGAGCCAAGCCGATTAATAATCAATCCGTTCTGCTGTTAGGCCATAAGCCCCTATCAATGTCTGAACATCAGTGGATCCTGCCAAATGACCTGCGCCAACGGCCATGAAAATAGTGCCTGGTTTAGCCATGCTATCATTAATCCATTTTGCCCAATTGGCATTGCGCGTGGTGAGCAATTTTTGTTTTATTTCAGGTGAAATTAGGTCTTTATTGAGCAATTCACCCAATGTTTCGGGATCACCCTTGGCCCAACTTTCGACCAATGCGTCTAATCCGCTCTCAGTATCGTCTATTGTTTCAATGGTTTGTGTCAAAAATATTTTTTGTGTTTCGGGAGAAAAACTATTGAATAACCCTAATTGATAATCAGTCGTTTCAAGGCCGACTATTGCCTTACCAGCAGTATTGGCGGCATTTTCCAATATTTTTTCAACGCCTTTATTGGGATCAAAACCAACTTTTTGCAAAGCAGTAACTTGCATAACTAGGGCAACGGCCCATGGTTTAAACGGGTCAAGTCCATTTAATGGCATGCCAAGCGAAGTTATGGCCTTTTCATAAGTTTTTTGCTGATCTTCGGTTAAGGTGGTTCGCGCCGCAACCCCTGTTGTATCAATCGCATATTTTGCGAATATTTGCTGGTCTTCGGCTGGGTTGCCGGGCTTAATTTCTAAAACAACGCTGTCGGATTTATCAAAAGCCTCTTTTACCGCTTCGTCGAACCAAGTCATGCCTGGCTTCAAAAAATGCACCGTGCCTAGCATATATATGGTGGTGTCTTCATCTTTGACCACCCAAAGCGCAGGGTCTGCATCAACGGTTTTGGGTGGAGCCGCCTGCGCTGCTGCTTCTATTATTTGCGCTGCTATATCGCTGTCTTGTTTATCGCTCTCCTGAGCTTGCGCCATGGTTGCAAATGTTAATGCGATGACGGCTGTGCTTATTTTCGATAATGTCTTTTTCATAAACTCTTCCTTCTATGTTTCATGGTAATGATTTACTGCTTAATTGCATCTATTTTTGTTACGTTTTTTAGTAAATTTGTGTGACCTAAAATCAACCGCATCCACCATGTAGGGGCACCAATCATGCTCATTCTCCTGCAAATTCGTCATCGAATATATCTTCGATATTTTGTTCAAATAGGCGCGCTATTTTAAATGCTAGCGGCAATGATGGGTCATATTTGCCTGTTTCAATCGCGTTGATAGCTTGGCGCGATACATCCAAATGACTGGCCAGTTCCGCCTGTGACCAATCGCGCATCGCCCTTAATATTTTGAGATTATTTTTCATGCGTTTAATCCTCTGACGCGATAAAATGTATATCCCATGGCCCAGCTTAGGATCATTACGCCGACCATGTCGCCAGATGTGGGTTTGGGCAGGCCGCGTTCATTTAGGAAGCTCATGTCCCAAATGGCGTGTGACATAAGGGATGTTATTACGGCGATTAGGGCGGCATTGGTAATCAATTGAAAAACATAATCTTCGGCGCAACGGCGATCTAATCTTGCGCCCCATACGGCATAGCTCGCCATGATTATGGTGAGTATGAAGGCGCAGCCTAATTCCAACCAAGGATTCCAGTTATCAATGGCTAAGGCTGCGCTGCTGGGTTCTTTGAATATTAAATATGCACCAGCCAGGGCCAGCACAGAAAAGCTAGTATCGGCAAATCGCGTTGATATTCTCATTTCATACTCCAACCTAGGTTTTAATGACACAATGTCATGCTTCCCTTACTTTATGTACTGATTTGCTGACTATGTCAATTACACATTACACAATGACATGTTTTATGGTCATAATGTTAGGTGAGCATGTCTAAAAAGCCCGCTCTTCCGTTTGTTTCAGCATATTTTACTGACGCATTATATTTTGATAAATCTCTAATCGATTGGTGAAATTTGATGCTATAGAGCAGAATAAGAGGAGAGAATCATGCCAACCCTGCACAAACGCACATGCCATATTTGCGAAGCCAATTGCGGTGTTATTGTCGAAATAGAGGGACGTAAAACGCTGTCCATTCGCGGCAATCCCGATCATGTTTTGAGCCGTGGGCATATTTGCCCAAAAGCAATCGCAATAGCCGATTTACAAGATGATCCAGATCGCCTTCGTAAACCGCTGAAAAAAGTGGATGGCGCATGGCAGGAGATTGAATGGGACACAGCCTTTGATGAAATAGCTACGCAACTTGCGCGCCTAAAAGCCGAAAATAAACGTAATGCGCTCTATATGGGTAATCCCAATGCGCATGATTATTCGGTCACGCTTACGGTGGGCATGTTGCGCAGAATATTGGGCCTGCGCGAAATTTATTCGGCCAGTACTTTGGATCAAATCCCGCACCATTTATCGCAACTGCTCATGTATGGCCATGTGTCTTTAGCGGCCGTACCCGATATTGACCGCTGTATGAATTTGGTGATTTTGGGCGGCAATCCAGCGGCATCAAACGGCAGCCTATGGACTGTGCCTGATTTCAAAAAACGCGCCAAAGAAATGCAAGCGCGCGGCGGCACGATGACCGTGGTTGATCCGCGCCGCAGCGAAACCGCAAAGCTTGCCGATTATCATCATTTTATCAAACCTGGGACGGACACGGCCTTGTTAATTGCCATTTTCAAAGCCCTAGAAGCAGCGGATATGATTAACCCCGATGCGCATCAAAACTTAAGCCAATATTTGGATGATGGTCTGCCGCAAGCAATAGAGGCATTGGCCGATTTTAATAGTGCGCAGCTCACGGATTTTTGCGGCATGAGCGCAGAGGATATTCACAGCATTGCTATGCGTTTGGGCGGCGATACGCCATCGGCGCTCTATGGCCGTATGGGCGTTTCGGTTTGTGCCTTTGGCAGCTTGAACCATTGGCTTATACAGCTTATCAATATCGCAACGGGCAATTTGAACCGGATCGGCGGGACTATGTTTGCGCAGCCTGGCTTGGATGCCGTTTCTCTTATTGGCGGCGGATCATTTCGGATGAGAGAAACGCGCAATGGCCCGATGGGCATAGTGATGAATGAAAAGTCCACAGCGGGACTTGCCGATGATATTTTGCTTGCCAGCGAAGATCAAGTCCGCTCGATGTTTATATTGAGCGGCAATCCTGTTTTATCTTCGCCGCACGGAAGGCGTTTGGATGCGGCATTGGAATCGCTGGAGCTGCTGGTGTCGGTCGATATGTATATTACCGAAACGTCGCGTCATGCCGATTATATCTTGCCGCCTTGTGGTCCGCTCGAAAAAGATCATTACCCCATATTCTTTGGCCCATTATCGGTGCGCAATGTCGCGAGCTATTCACCCGCCACATTGCCGATGGAGGGTGATACCAAGGCCGATTGGCAAATTGTAGCAGGATTAACCACCGCCATAGCAAAGGTTTTTGATGCGGATATTCCCAATATTCGTGAGCCGCGCGATGCTTTGGATGCGATGCTGCAAAAATCGCCCGCTGGTCTTAGCCTTGCCGAAGTCGAGGCTGCGCCCGATGGTATTGACTTGGGCGGGCTTAAGCCTTGTTTGCCCGATCGCTTATGCACCGATGATAAGAAAATTCGCGTTGCGCCCGATATTTTGATGGGGGATTTGGAACGCTTTAAGCTGGCTCTCTCGGCGCAATCAGAAATGCAAGATAGCCTTAGCCTTATCGGCCGCCGCCATGTGCGCAATAATAATAGCTGGTTGCACAATTCAAAACGCCTCTTAAAAGGGCCAGAACGTTGCACAATGATGATCCATCCAGATGATGCGGCCAAGCGCGGAGTGAGGGATGGTGATATAGTATCCGTAAAAAGCCGCGTTGGTATGGTGTCCTTAGCCGCCGAAATTAGCGACGATGTGATGCAGGGGATAGTGTCTATTCCGCATGGTTTTGGCCATGATCGCGATGGCGTGAAGCTATCAGTGGCAAGCGCAAAGCCAGGGGTTTCGATCAATGATTTAACCGATCCTGCTTTTGTCGATCCGCTCACGGGGAATGCGGTGCTCAATGGTATTCGCGTTACTGTCGAGAAATGCGAAAATTTGGAAGTCGCAGAGTGAGATTATCGCCGATTGATGATATGATAACATTGTCATAGCGCAATTCACATCAATTTGCATCAATCGGCTTGACGATTTGACACTATTTCGCCAAAGCCTTCGGTACATAGTGCGTTGACTTTATTTGGCTGTGCAGGCGGCTTTGAAGGGATATAAGAGTGGCGGATAGTAAGCCGTTGAGTTTCCAAGATATGATATTGCGGTTGCACGCTTTTTGGGCATCGCATGGGTGCGCGATATTACAGCCCTATGACATGGAAATGGGGGCAGGAACATTCCACTCTGCTACGACATTGCGCGCGCTGGGCCCTATTCCTTGGAATGCAGCCTTTGTTCAGCCGTGCCGCCGCCCCACCGATGGCCGCTATGGCGAAAATCCAAACCGTTTGCAGCATTATTATCAATATCAAGTCATATTGAAACCATCACCAGCAGAAATTCAGCAGCTCTATCTCGATAGTTTGCGCGAAATTGGCATTGACCCATTGCTGCATGACATCAGATTTGTCGAGGATGATTGGGAGAGCCCAACGCTCGGCGCTTGGGGGCTTGGTTGGGAAGTCTGGTGCGATGGCATGGAGGTCACACAATTCACCTATTTTCAGCAAATGGGCGGCTTTGATTGTAAGCCCGTTGCGGGCGAGCTTACCTATGGTTTGGAACGACTGGCCATGTATATCCAAAGCAAAGAGAGCGTTTTTGATCTGGATTATAATAGTAGTGGCGTTTCCTACGGCGAAATATTTCATGAAAATGAAGTGCAAATGAGCACATGGAATTTTGAAGTGGCAGACACCGAAACCTTGTTCAAACAATTTGAAATGGCGACAGCCGAATGCGAAAATTGCTTAGAAAAATCGCTGCCTATTCCCGCCTATGAACAAGCCATCAAAGCCAGCCATACATTTAATCTATTACAAGCGCGCGGCGTGATTAGCGTCCAAGAACGCGCATCCTATATGGGTAAGGTGCGCGATCTAGCAAAAGGCGCGTGCGAAAAATGGATAGAGATTAATCAAGAAGATTGGGCGCAAAAATTCCCCCAATGGAGTTTGTAACATGGAGTTTGTAAGCAATTTCATTATCATCGTTCGTCCTGAGCCCGTAGAAGGACAGGTGATGCGCTCATACTGCGATACACTCAGCACGAGCGGAGCGATAGTATGAACGATTTTCTCTCCACTTTACGTCACGAGAGCCCCACTCGTCACGAGAGCCCCACTCGTCACTCCGCCACCATTCGTCACCCTGAATTTATTTCAGGGTCTATTGTGCAACAGACCACCAAGATGCTGAAGCAAATTCAGCATGACGATATTGAGATGCTCAAGCCAATAAAACATGATGAGGGTGACTGGTCATGAGCGATTTTTTACTCGAATTACGATGCGAAGAAATCCCCGCTAGAATGCAGGCAAAGGCGCGCGCTGATTTGGAAAAGTTATTCACCGCCCAGCTTAGAGATGCTGGCCTAAAGGCACAAAGCATCAGGACTTATTCAACGCCGCGCCGTCTCGCCTTAATCGCACGCGGATTGCCCAAACAAACCGAAGCGGTGAGCGAAGAACGCAAAGGGCCAGCGGCAAATGCGCCCGAACAAGCGTTAGCAGGTTTCTTGCGCAGCACAGGATTAAAGCGCGAAGATTTGGTCGAGCGCGACGTCAAAGGCAAAGCTGTATTGTTCGCTATCATCGAAAAACCGGGCCGGCCCACGGCGGATATATTGTTGGCTGCTATCCCCGCGATTATAGCGGCATTCCCATGGCCAAAATCACAGCGCTGGGGGGAGGCAAGCATTAGCAGCGAGAGTTTACGCTGGGTGCGGCCGCTGACGTCGATTATCGCTTTATTCGATGGCGAAGTGGTTGATTGCGAAGTGCATGGAATTGCTTCTGGCCGCACCACTATGGGCCATCACTTCCATTCATCGGGCGCAATCACCATCGAAACGGCCGATGATTATGCAGCGAAATTGCACGCCGTTCATGTGATAGTCGATCATGAGCAGCGGCAAAATATTGTGCGCGAGGATGCAGCAAAAGCGGCTAACGATGCGGGGCTTTCCTTGGTCGAAGACGAAGGCTTGGTGATTGAAAATGCAGGTTTGACCGAATGGCCTGTGCCGCTATTGGGCCGTTTTGACGAAGCTTTTTTGGATGTCCCCGAAGAGGTGATACAGCTTACCACGCGCATTAATCAGAAATATTTTGTTGTGCGCGATAGCGGTGGTGCGCTCACCAACGCCTTTGTCTGTACCGCGAATATTGCCGCGATTGATGGCGGCAGCGCGATTGTCGCGGGCAATGAAAAAGTATTGGCGGCGCGGCTGGCCGATGCGAAATTCTTTTGGGAATTGGATCAGAAAACGCTGCTTAAAGAGCATGCCAAAAAATTATCGAAAATCGTGTTTCATGAAAAGCTTGGAACAGTCGCCGATAAGGTGGAGCGCGTTGCGAAATTGGCGCGCTGGCTCTGCGAAGAAGATATTGTCGATGGCGATGCTGATTTGGCCGAACAAGCAGCGAAATTATGCAAGGCCGATTTGGTCACCGAAATGGTGGGGGAATTTCCCGAATTACAAGGGCTGATGGGCGGATATTATGCCGCAAAAGAAGGATTGCCAATCGAAGTGTCCGATGCGATCCGCGATCATTATAAACCCGTGGGGCAAAGCGATGATGTGCCTAGCGCGCCCGTCACTGTTGCAGTATCTCTGGCCGATAAATTGGATACTGTGACCTCTTTCTTTCGTATCGAAGAATATCCAACTGGCTCCAAGGATCCATTTGCAATCAGACGGGCGGCGTTGGCAATTATTCGGCTTATCGAAGAAAATCATCTGCGTTTGAACATAATTTCGGCTGTCCGGCACGCTCAATTGAGTCTGACTGATCAGATTGCTCTTGAAGCGTTGGGGCGTGGTGCCAGAGATGGAACAGGTTTTGGTGGAGGCGAGAACGATTTTTCGGTTTTCGTTCTCAACTTTTTCTCTGACCGCCTAAAGGTACAGCAAAAAGAGGCGGGTATTCGTCATGATCTGATTGATGCTGTGTTTGCGCTTGGCGGTGAAGATGATTTGGTACGCTTGCTGGCCCGTGTTCATGCTTTGCAGGATTTTGTCACCACCGATGATGGTGTGAACCTATTGGCGGGTTATAAACGCGCATCGAATATTTTGAAGAAGGAATCACCAGATACGCTTGATCGCAGTAATGATCCTAACAATAGTGAAATAGTGATCTTTGAAGCACCTTCGGACGAACCAGAGCAATCCACGGCCTTACAAAATGCCTTGAACGCAGCAGAACCGAAAGCCGCCGCTGCCATTGAAAGCGAGGATTTCGAGGGCGCAATGCGCGCGCTGGCATCGCTACGCGGGCCGATTGACGCCTTTTTTGACAATGTCATGGTCAATGCCGATGATGCAGACCAAAAAACATTCCGATTATTTCTATTATCGCGCTTCCGTGATGCTGTGCATCGCGTGGCCGATTTTTCCAAGATAGAAGGTTGATAAATATTTTACACAATAGGTCGT
>CALLJS010000024.1 GCA_938050045.1 uncultured Sphingomonadaceae bacterium | reverse complement strand
GCTGGGATAAGATCGGTCAACGATACACCCGTAGCTTGCGCTGAACCATTGTTGGTCACTGCAATCTCAAAGGTCACTGTATCGCCTTCTGCTGGCGTCGCATCGCCGCTGGTCAATGTCTTCGCTGTCACAAGATCAGCTTCTATAACCACCTCAACAACAACTGTCGCTATCTGACAATTAGTAGGATTAGCTACCTCACAAATTTGATAGTCGAATGTATAAGTACCAGCTGGGGTATTTGGGTCTACACCAACATCACCTGTAGAGAGGTCAAATGTAATTCCATCAGGAATAACCTCACCGGGTGCAAGACTAAGTATTACATTGCTGTTGTCGGCATCAGTGGCATTCACACTATCACCCGTGAAGACATTTAATACTCCAGAACCGCCAGTAAGACCATCAATACCGTCAACGCTATCATCGGTTGCAATCAAATTTGCAAATATAGTATCGCTGTCGGTCGCACTATTATTACTAGTATCTGTATCTGTTGTTCCAGATGGCAGAGTAACAGTAGCACTATTGTCTGCTGTTTGCGCATATGCATTGGAAGTTGTTGCCAAAATCATCAACGGAATTGCGCTCGTCAACATACCAGTTGTTGATACAAATCTAGATGAGTTAAATGAGGTTGTTTTAATTTGGTTTTTCACGATTAATTCACCTGACAAGAATAGGTTAAGGTAGCAGAGTTACCAATTTCTAGTTCACTAAGTGCGATGCCTGAACCAGTTAAATCGGCTATTGTGAAGCTACCAGAGGGTACTCCGTCACCTGCGATAGTGACTGAATTGCTAGCTGGGCAGGTCAACCCTGCATCTGGCGTATCTTTGACAATTGAGTCCAAAACTGGATCTGGCCCATTGTTGGTCACTGTCAAAGTGTAGGTCGTAGTTAAACCAGTGACGACATTATCATTGGCTTGATCGACCTCACCATTAACGCCAGGCGTGTTAGTTTTTGTGATAGAGAGATCG
The DNA here is from genome assembly GCA_938050045.1 of uncultured Sphingomonadaceae bacterium. GTDB lineage: Bacteria > Pseudomonadota > Alphaproteobacteria > Sphingomonadales > Sphingomonadaceae > Sphingorhabdus_B. The sequence continues at coordinate 6,857 of CALLJS010000024.1, read as the reverse complement.
GCCTCGGCAGAGAGAAAACTAGTATCTGTTGAGGTGATGCATGAAGCACCGTCATGGTTGTTTGATCGGGTAGCAGTAAGAATGCCAGCAATAGATGGCGAACCACTCGGATCATCAATGATATAGAGATCACCAGTCGTATTTTGACTAACGTATAAACGCCCATCAGCCAGCGCCCATGCTGCACCAAAACTACCCGAAGGTAATCCTGATACTGCGATTGTCTCTGCTTCCAAAGTTGTAAGATTATACACAGACAATCCGCCATCACGTGCACCGATGATTAGATCTTGACCACCGGAGCGTAGATAAGCAAAATCTAATAATCTGGCATTGACTGGCGTTGCCCCAGGAGGCGTAGTAAAGCTGATACTGTCTATAGCTAGGGTAGTAACATCAATAAATCCCAAACTATCTGCTTCAGAAGAATAGAAAAGCCGGTTTGCGTTATCAAATGTACCGCGCGATGCATTTATACCAACAGCAGCAACAGATTCAAAGGCACCATCGCTTCCTATGCGGATAAGATGACCGTTAAGTGGCCCTGTTTCATCAACAAACCCATAGAGATAATCATCTGTAACATTATAACCTAAGCCATTATAGGGTGGCCCAGAGGTTCCAATAGGCGTATAATCGCGATCTGAGAAATTATAGACAAATAATTGACCCGCAATAACTTCATAAAGCGAATTATCGCAAGTGAATGTAGGAAGCGTAGACTGTGCCTGTGCGGGATTCGCATAAGCTGCTAACATCATTAATGGTAATATACTGGATTTTAATCCAATCATTGGCTTGAGATTGGTAAATGGTTTTTGAAATATATTTTTCATATTCAGCCCGCCTGATTCAATGTGTTGAGTTTATTATGGTCATGAATAAAATTAAGAACGACCATCGAAGAAGAATTGTGAAGACAATCGGTAGGATAATTATTTGAGCCGATTATTTTATATTTTGACATGTGCGATAGGGCATCATTTGAATAAGCCCGAATAAACCCAAAAAATCGTGATAATAGGCTCGTTAAATCGTGACTATAGAATATGAAATTACCAACAATTAACTTGTTAAGAATGTTCATTGTTTTCTGCGCTTTATTACAGAAATTTAACAATTTGATTTTCTTGATATACATAAATTTTGCCCTTCTTGAGGACAAGAAATGAACGATAATGGTTAACAATTAGTTTCGTATAGCCATCTAAACTCTTTGTTTTATAGGATTTTACAATATTCCCATCTCCCAAATCTAAGAGTATCAAACGAAAAAATCATTGCTATCTTTAACTATCTGGAGCAAAAATATGTGTTTCCATAGATAGATAGATAAATAAGAGTCTGATTCAAAATTAATGCCCAGTTTTCATCACCCTTGTAATATGGCGTGAGGTTCATCTGATTGCAGCTATTAACAACCAGCTTTCGAATAACTGGATAGTTTTTTCCCAATCTTTTGCCAGTCTTCTGCATCTTCCTAACCATGCGAAGGTTAGCTCGGCCACCCAACGTTTTGCGATAATAACAAAACCTGCTGCTATATTGGGTCATCGTACAATTTCTATTATTGGTGAATGTTCAAGATTAAATACCGCTGCATTAAGTTGATCGCCTGCTTATCCATCGTCCGCGTAACTGCGTTCAACGATTATATGGCGTTTTCTGCCTTTAATCTTCTTTCCAGCATCATATCCTGATATGCCGCCACTCTCGGTCGTCTTCACCGATTGACTATCAATGACAGCAGCCGTCGGCTCTGCATCACGAACGCAAACCAGTCGACTGGCAACCTGTGGAAGCAATATACTGAATGACTTCCCAAACTTCGCGCATATCAACCGTCCGAGGACGACCAACTTTTGAGCGAGTTTCCAAAATTAGTGCTATCCATTCCCATTCGTCATCGCGGCAATCACTTGCATAACGCAAGTCACTTCTGTCATGGTGAGTGCGAGTGGTTTCTGTACAAGGCATCATTATTATCCGATTCAGCAAAAAAGATAATTATAATCCTTTGAAATCAATCGCAATAATTTCCAATCAGGCTGTTAAGTAGCGTTTGGCTTGATTCCAAAAGCTTGTGGGTACCGTTGATATGATTATGTTTGTCAGCAAATAGCTTTGAATGATTGTTCCGATAATGTTTGAAATCGCTACTATCAAGCACATCGTAGCTGCGATAGCTATCTGTACAGGTAATGCTATCTGGCCTGAATCTATAGTCTATTATGGGGATTAACATATCTGATCTTGTGTCGGCTACAGGCAAAGTAAAGACCTTGCCGCCGCCTTTCAATAGCCCAAATATAGCGACTTTACCAGCAGCGCCTCGCCCTCTTTTGCCTTTTCCCACACCACCCAAATAGCTCTCATCAACCTCAACTTCTACCGCTAATACCTCCATTTTTTCAAAGAGCTTATCATGAATGATGATCCGCAGGTGATGGTAAAAAGCGTTCACACAATTGCAGTTTACGCCCACCAATAAAGCCGCTGTTCGAGCCAGTGTTCCCGCTACAAACTGTTCTAGCAATCTATTCGTTTGATTATGTGATAGTTTTGAATGTTTTAACCGCATAAAAGATTGATAATCCTTTCAATCTTCTATGCCAGCCCCTTTTTTAATTAGATAGAAACCACAAATTGACCCAGCCCAAAATAGTAAAAATAATAAGATGAATTATAAAAACTTATAAATTAGGCTTTTGTAGACTTGTTCTTCTTTTAGTCTCCACCTGCAATAAAGGAAGTAGCATAAACATATATTAGTACAGAAAGCAAATAATGCTGAAAACCTAAACACGTAAATATTAGATATAAATAGTGAGATAGTTAAAAAAGTAACTGATAAGAAGAATATTGTTTTACTCATAGTGTACACATACGTTCTGGTGGTTCTACTCTAATTAATGAAACAATCTGACTAGTAACATTTTCGCCGACAATATTCCTTAAGCTATTATTACTTGATAGTTGTCGAGCAAGAGAAGTGCCAAGAAAAAGCTGTGATGTAAGATTGACTACATTTGCACCACCTGTATTACTATTACCTGCAGCATAATCAAGTCCTATCGAAAGGGCACCGAAACCAGCGGATGTCAAATCAGTAATTGCTCCAAACACCCCAGATAAAAGAGCTGCCCCACCAGTTGCTGGTGCAGATGCTGGAATTACTAAAGCAGCTCCACCCGAAGTTATCGCAACTAAATAGGAAACATCAGACACTACACCTAAATTATTACCTACATCTTCAAAAGCTTCAGCTACACTACCCAAAAGTTCTTGTCCTAAGTTACAGTCTTCTTCATTAGAATCATTACCATTCGATGGACCACCCCCACCTCCAAGAAGTCCAGGATTTGTATTGGGGAGGTTGCGATTAGAAAAGACGCCTCCCCCACCAGAACGATTAATCAATTCTGTCGCTGAAACTGGTTTTTCTGCTTCGACTAAAATACAGTCTTCTGGAGTGCATTCATCATCATCAGCCATAAGCCCCGTTGGATCGGTGAAGTTAATAGGATCGCTGCCGACATAATTATACCAGTTCATGCCATCGGCGTATCCGATGGGATCGGTTTGTAAGAACCTACCGAGGGTAGGCGAATAGATACGCGCTTTATAATAATAGAGACCAGCATCGGGAAGCCATGTCTGTCCTGTGTATTGAAAGCGTCCGACATTGGTATCGGCAGGAATGCCATATTCATCATAGCTGTTGATACCGATCAGCGAACCGCTGCTATCGGTAATGGCGGTCACGCTGCCGCGCTCATCCTTGCTAAGATAGCGTTTATCGGTTGTACCAGAACCCTCATACCCGTTTCGAGGGGATAAGTCCGTTCGAGGAAGCGGACGACCGAGAAACGCCCGTAGCGCAAGCAAGGGAGATAGGATCATCGGTGCTAGGGCCATGAAACGATTGAGACATCAATGTACGGGGTACATTGATAAGCGAACCGCTGCTATCGGTAATAGCACCCGTAGCATCATATTCCGCAATCATATCTGCCCCGTCATAGCCAAAGCGCGAAGTGATACCGCTGCCGATTATTTGGTGCAAACGGCCCAAGGGATCATAGCTAAGAGTAGCATTATTGCTGCCCGTAACGCCCAACAAGCGGTTCTCCGCATCATAGCTATATGTGTTGCTGCCATCACTTTGTAGATTGCCGCTATTGTCATAATTGAGCGTCAATCCGCCAGCGGTGATAAGCTGGTTAAGACCATTGACCGTGTATTTACGTTCTACATTCACATGACCCGTCCATGCATAAACATCGTTGCTGCGGGTAAGCTGCGTGATTTGATTCGCAGGATTATATTGGAATGTCGTATTTTGATCATTCGCTCTACCTCTTAGGTTGGTGAGTATCGATGATAGGCGCGATGCAGCGTCATAGCTATAATTATTTTTCACACGGTTGCCATATTGGGTGCGCCTGAGGCGAGCGCGCGCATCATAGGAATAGGTCGCCAATACGCCGCTGCCATTTTCGCGGATACGGCGCAATGCTCCATTTGCAAAATATTGATAGGTGACATAATAGCCATCGCTCCACGTCATGCGGGTTCGGCGCGATGCCGCGTTATAACGATAACGGGTGGCGCGCGATCCGCCCCCTGTGGTGTCTCGGGTCGAGACAAGGCGTGATAGTGCATCATATCTGTTGATGATGCCGCGGCCTGATGCTGTGTTTCTGCGTATGGTGGTGTTACGGCCCAATAGGTCATAGCCATAATGAATGGCATCGGTAAATGTGCTACCATTGGCAGAATGGCGTTTTAATATAGGGCGGCCCAGTAGATCATAATCATAATGCACTTGCCGATTATCGCGGCGGATAGGGGATAATATAATGAGGAATTTAACTGAATATGAAATATCAATTGTTAATGGTGGGAAGGGCGAAAAAGCGGCTGAGGCAGCAATAAGAAAAGCTGCACAAAGAGCCGGGCCTTATGCTACACTTGTAGCTGCTATAGAAGTAGCTGGAGATTTTGCTGGTAAAGTTGGTTTTTGGCTTGGTAGTGGAGAATGGCCAAGTGAAGAACCAAAATCAACTAAGTGATAATGACTTTAAAGGAGTAAGTAAATGAGCTTTCTACGCATGCAAACATTATCATCACATGGAAACGATCCTTCAAGTAACGTAAAGATTGACAATTTATTAAATAATATAAAAACCAAACCTATTATTTCTTCTCTTGAATTATTAGCTCTGACATTTATGGTAATAGGTATATTCACCGCAGGTGAATGGGCGTTCCAGTTTGGATTTTATTTAGCTTCTAATTATTAAAATTTTAATTTAGATATATGATCCTATCGACAGGTTAATAAAATTGGCATTTTATGAAAAATTTAAAATATCTTATAATGGTTTCCATAGTTTTAGGATTTTTATTTACTGTCTTTCAAATTATGTTTGTAGACGTGATATTTGATAATTTCATACTAATTTTGTTAATTCCAAGCGGGGTCATATATTTTTTAACATTTTATCAAAACTCTAAATTAAATTTATCCGAAAACTATTCTATAAGTTTTCTTATAATAAGTTTATTTACGTTTTTGTTATATTTTTGGTGTTTGTTTGCTGAATATTTTGACATCATATACCCTGACGATCAACAAGACTGGATTGCAATATTGCATTTCTATGTTTTGTTAACAATCAGCTTGCCAATATACTTTAGTATGGATCAAATTGATAATAGGCATGAGTAATTTCAATTTAAAATCGCTCAAAAAACCTTGGAATATTATAGCTGGGGTAAGCCTTATTGCTTCTGGTTTGGTTTTAATGATAAACCTTATTTTCAATCTTAATTACGACATTTTCGTTTGGTTGTTTTTCGGTTTTTCTTGGTTATTATTTGCCTTTTTTCAGTACAAAGCCCAGAAAAGTTAATTTTATCTTGTTGCTGGCAAAGTCTTAATTAACATCAATTTCTATTAAGACATGGCCAGCATCTACGTCTTGACCATCATTGATCTTAATATCTGTAATAACTCTGGTTCGTGCCGAGGTTATTTGTGAAATACCGCCCGTTGGTGTGATGATCCCTGCGACAGTTTCAATACGTGAATAGCTCGCTAGCGATAAGAATATCGCAGCTATTACGATGATAGCAAACAACAAAGCCCCAATAATCTGCCAGCTTATTGGTAATGCCATATGGACATTGCCGTGTAATTTCTCTTTGCGGTGTTCAAATACTTCACTGCGAAATAGACTCATAGAATCTATTGTGAGCAAATCTAATATATGTTCAATAGTTATTTGTTACAATTTATGTTTCACAGCAAAATTAAGAAAGTGTTAACTTTGAGATGATGTAATGAAGTTATATAGGGTTGGTGATCATTTGACGCTCGTGTGAGGCATAGCGGTTAAGTAACATAGATTACACAATTGATACAGCTAGTGGAGCCATAGGCGGAAAGCTAGGGTCAGGACTCATTATTTGAGCCAGAAGATGAAGATAGCAGCGATGGTGATGGCGGACATGAAGGTGTGCGCGCATCTGTCATAGCGTGTACGCCGCCAGTCTTTAAGACGCCCGAACATATTTTCCACCTTGTGTCGTTGTTGGTAAAGATTTTTATCGAAACTTACGGGTAATATCCTTCCCTTCCGTGGAGGGATACAAGGCGTGATGCCCTTGGCTTTTAAGGCAGCACGATATTCATCGCTATCATAACCTTTATCCCCGATCATATGCTTTGCATGCTCTGGAAGTGTAGGGTATGTAATCTTTGCACCGATATGATCGCTCATCTGCTTGCGCGTCTCCCAATGTTCCCCGAACATTGTCGATGCTCAGTCGCTCAAACATAGGATCAATGG
>CALLJS010000023.1 GCA_938050045.1 uncultured Sphingomonadaceae bacterium | reverse complement strand
ATAATATAAGCTGCAATCGCTTGGAGCAGGCCGCTTCGTGCGCTATTTTCCATCATCATTGCCCCTATATCATCGTCTGAATATCTGTATAGCCTCTGCGCCTTTTTACAGTTAAGTACAAGATAAGATATTAAGGATTATACTATGATAGCAATAGAAAATTTACCCAAGATAAAAGGCCCCATATTAGAGACTGAGCGTTTGATCTTGCGTATCCCCAATGCCGAAGATTTTGACGCTTGGGCAGATTTTCATGCGGATCCGATAACGATGGAACATCTTGGGGGCGTGCAAGAACGCAGCACCGCATGGCGCGGTTTATGCGCCATGACAGGGGCTTATTATATGCGCGGTTTCACTATGTTTTCGGTGATATTAAAAGAGAGTAATCAATGGATAGGTCGTATCGGCCCATGGCAGCCCGATGGCTGGCCAGGAACCGAGCTGGGCTGGGGTCTCGCGAGCCAATATATAGGAAAAGGCTATGCCCATGAAGCGGCTGTTGCGAGCATAGATTATGCTTTTGATGTGCTGGGGTGGAATGATGTTATGCACTGTATTAATCCGCACAATAAAGCGTCAGAAACATTGGCGGCAGCATTGGGATCAACCAATCGCGGGCCTACGCGCATGCCCGCCCCTTATGCTGATGTCGACGTCAATAATTGGGGACAGGGCAAAGCGCAGTGGAAGGCGAATAAGAAATTAAAATCATAATTATTCTCTGTTTTAATAAATTCCTTTATAAATTACCTATATAAAGTGCTTATATAAATTTTGGCTATTTATAGGTTCAATGTATGAAGAACATATCGTTTTATAAAAATGGGGCTGGCATAGGAGATTGAAAGGATTATCCGTCTGATTATGCGGTTAAGATATTCAAAACGATCGCATAATCAGACGAACAGGTTGTTGGAACACATTGTTGCAAGGACACCAGCCCGTTCGGCAGCTTTACTTGTTGGTGTGAACAAGGACACAGCGACGAGTTTCTATCACAAATTGCGCATTGTGATTCATGATCGCCTGATCGAAGAGGCAGCCGAGCTGGCGGTAGAAGTTGAGGTTGATGAGAGCTATTTTGGCGGCGTGCGCAAGGGCAAGCGTGGTAGAGGGGCTGCTGGTAAAGTTCCTGTCTTCGGGTTCCTCAAACGTGGCGGTAAGGTCTTCACTTTGCCTGTGCCCGACACAAGATCAGATACCCTCATTCCAATAATTGCCTATAAGGTTCAACCAAATAGTATTGTCTACACCGACAGCTATCGTAGCTATGACGTGCTAGATATTACAGACTTTCATCATTATCGTATCAATCACAGCAAACTGTTTGTTGACAAGCAAAACCACATCAACGGCACCCACAAATTTCTGGAATCAAGCCAAACGCCACTTACGCAAATATAATCCTGTGCTGCGCTTGTTGAAGGAGATATTCCCAAAAAGAATTTCCATCTCTTCCCAAAAGAATGCGAATGGAGGTTCAATTAAGGCCAGCCAGATCAGCTCTTGAAAACACTGCGCAAATGGCTTAAACTATATACACGTAAATAAAACATCTGGGACAGCCCCTTGGACTAACACTTAAATCCAATCCTACTTAATATTGTACTACCATTAAAAAGTCAGAAAAAATAGTATGCCGTCTCTTACACACAAAACTATCTCATTCCTAAAAACGATATTCGTTGCATTGGGAGCGTTGTGGTTACCTCTAGAAGCATATGAAGGTCTCTCAGGCCAAGATGTGTCATTACCTTTTTGGTTATTCTTAATTCTATCAACTGTTCTTAGTATAATTATTTTTATTGTAGATGGTCTTTTTATCAAAGGTTTTTTGAGACGAACGGTCACTATATCTAGCAACGGCTTTGATACTGAAATTGAGATTAAGTTTGGTGATTTATTTTCTGAACAAGGTTGGAAAGCAATAGCGGTAAATGATTTTTTTGATAGTAAGGTGGACGATGATTTAGTTTCAAAAAGTAGCCTGCATGGTAAGGTTCTTACAAGATTTTGGAGTGGAAATCCTGATGATTGGCAAACACAGGTAAATCAATCACTCTGTGAAGAAGAGGCAGAGCTTGTAACTCGAGAAAAAGGTAACAATAAGCGCTATTCAATCGGCACAACAGTGTCAGTTGAAAAAGATGGTGAGAAGTTTTTATTTGTTGCCTTAGGAAAAACTGATCCAGTCACAAACATGGCTAACTCTGATGCCGAAGACCTAATATGTGCGGTTAGAGGATTATTAAAAAAAGCTAGAGGAGTTTGTGCTAACACCCCACTTATCATTCCACTTATGGGTTCTGGTTTGTCTCGTGTGGGAATCAAAAACTCAGTTCTTTTAGATCTGATTCTAACAGCAACCTTTGAAGAGACCAAAGCACTCAAAATAACTGAAAATATAAAAATCGTTCTTCCCAAGGAGAAGTTGAAGGACATTAATTTAGGAACAACTCTATCTAACTGGAAATAAAAATGGCAAATCGAACTGGGACATACATTGCTTTTGACGCGTTGGGAGAAACCGACCCCACAAAATCTGATTTTCGATTTTATGGAACGATCCAAGCTTGGGACAAATCAAAACATATAGATTTTCAGTTTGTGAATAGCCACGACAAGACATATGCGGTAAAAGATACTAGCCAGCTTGAAACTCTAAAACAAAGGATACGTGATAGACTATCTGCATCTAAGCAAATGGTTGTCATAGTGACTACAGATACAAGAAATACTGGTAGCATGTTATCATACGAAATTGAGCAAGCCATTGACAAATACAAACTTCCGTTGATTTGCATCTATCCTGGGTTCGAGACAATCTTTAGTCCATCAGACCTCTCTGGTCGATGGCCTGCTGCACTAAAACAACGTATAGATAACAAAACTGCTGCTGCTATTCATATTCCTTTTAAAAAAGCCGCCCTCTTGGATGCAGTGAGTCAATTTACAGTAAACAGTGATAAAAAACTAGTAGGTGGCCTCAATTACTA
>CALLJS010000022.1 GCA_938050045.1 uncultured Sphingomonadaceae bacterium | reverse complement strand
ATCGCAATAGTGTGAACGCTTTTTACCATCGTCTGTGTGTCATCATCCATGACAAATTATTTGAAGCGATGGAGGAATTAGCGGGCGAGATTGAGGTTGACGAAAGCTATTTTGGAAGGGTTAGAAAAGGCTATCTTGGGTGCAGGGCCCAGACTCATACTCTAAAATATTTGCGCGACTAGAAATTGATGATCGCTATTTATCATAATATCATCGCCAAGCTCAGCATAAATACAATCGCCAAGCTGCGCCATAGTATCGCCAATCATAACAGGGCCGTCTATAGGAATGATCCAACTCGGCTTGTCCTGCATTATGGGTGATGCGCTATCGCTTCCTTGGCAATAATGCAGATCAAAATAGGGGCCTGATACAATTTTTTTATAGTCATTATTGGTCAAATTACCGCATCTTTTGTCATCATAAGGGCGCGCATCGGACACTGTAATGCCTTGATCGAGATGTAATTCGCGCGGCCGTCCATAATCATAGAGACGATAGGTAATATCGGCATTTTGCTGCACTTCAATGAGCGTGACACCCGCGCCAATAGCATGTACCGTCCCCGCTGGAATATAAAAATAATCACCAATTTTAACGGGTTTCCAATCGATAATATCTTCGATTTCACCCGATAAAGATAGGCTGCGCAATTCATCAGCATTTAAGGTGCGTTTTGTGCCCATGCCCAAAACAGCATCGGGTTTGGCATCGGTAATGATCCAACATTCTTCTTTGCCAGAAGATAGTCCATAATGTTTGGCTTGCGCATCATTGGGATGCACTTGCACCGATAATTTTTCGGAAGTGAACAGCCATTTTACCAGTAGAGGTAAATTTTGCTGCGCATGGTCATACCATATTTCGCCAATTTGCTTGCCTGCCGGATTATCAAAGCCGATGGGCAAGTCAAAACAGCCCCATGGCTTTTCAACGATGTGCTTCGATAATTTCATACACCAATTATTTTACGTAATTCTTGGTTTATGCGCGTCTGCCACCCTGCTCCATCAGCTTTAAATTTTTCAACTATGATTTTATCAAGTCGCAGCGTGACTTGTTGTTTCGGGTTTTCAAGCTGAGGTCGTCCCCTTTTAGTTAGAGTTCCAGTATTATGACGGATTATGCTGCCATTGTCAGCAATCTCAGCACGTTTGAATTGGTCGCTGCTCCATTCAGGTAAATCGTCCCAGTTGTTCTTTAAATCTTCTTTGTTCTTTATCATTGCATTTTCTCATTGAAATGACACGAATACCATCTTCGGTGTTGGTATATGCGATCATAACTAATCTTTTGTTAAGGTAGCCATATGTAATAAATCTAGTTTCTTTATAGTCATATCTATCATCTTCTAGGGTAAAATAAACTCCAGAAAAAATATTCACGGCATCTTTAAAATCTAAACCTCTTTCTATTAGAGTTTTATCTCGTTTCTTATCATCAAATGAAATTTCCATCTAAAAAATTCTTAAAATCTGAGCATTTTAGTTAAACGCAATTTAATCTTGTCTCTTGAGGTTTTAGTATCTTCGTTTTCAGATTTTTCGTTTAACAACCTATTCTCAAGATAATTATCTATTTAATGTACCTACATTAATTTGTCAATATCATCGCTTGTCCAACAATTCAGCGGCCCCGCCAAGGTCAACAGAGACAAGGCGTGAGATACCTTGTTCGATCATAGTGACACCATAAAGGCGGTGCATGCGGCTCATCGTAACGGCATTATGGGTTACGATTAAATAGCGTGTATTGGTTTCTTTGACCATCGTGTCGAGCAAATCACAAAAACGCTCAATATTGGCATCATCAAGCGGAGCATCAACCTCGTCCAATACGCATATTGGCGCAGGGTTTGCCAGAAACAATCCAAAGATGAGCGCCACAGCAGTAAGCGTCTGTTCTCCCCCTGAGAGCAGTGTCAATGATGATAGTTTTTTACCTGGGGGTTGCGCCATAATTTCAAGGCCAGCTTCCAATGGATCATCGCTATCGATTAATTCTAAATGGGCTGCTCCACCGTCGAATAATATACTAAATAATCTTCTAAAATGTTCATCCACAACGGTAAAAGCAGCGCGTAATCTCTCTCGCCCTTCGCGGTTCAAACTGCCAATAGAGCCGCGCAATTGATTAATCGCTTGGATTAATTCTTCGCTCTCAGCGCGCCCATCAATTTGCTCTTTTTCAAGCTCTGCCAATTCATCCGCAGCTACCAGATTTACTGGCCCAATGCGCTCTCGATCTTGTTGAAATTTTTCTAATGCAGCGGATTCTTGCGCGGTATCGCCCAGCTCATTTTCGTCAAAATCTAATTTCTTGGGCAGCAGGGGCGGCGGGCATTCAAAACGCTCTCCTGATATACGGCCCATTTCAATGCGGCGCTGGTCTTGATTGTCGGCTTGGGCTTGGGCGGTGGCGCGCGATTCTCTGATATTTGCGAGATGCTCCGAAGCTTCGGATAGGTTTTGCTCACAACTATTGAGCAGTTTTTCGCTGCTTGCTTCTTTCGCTTGTTTAAGGATTAAATTCTCTTCTGCGGTTATTTTTGCCGCTTGGACTTTTTCAATGTCTGCGGATAGTCGTTCTGGTTCTCCGTCTAATGCTTGCAAAGACTTTTCTATTTCGGCGGCTCTATTTTTCATAGATTCGATGCGTTTATCGGTTTCACCTGCACGGTCTTGCCACCCTTTAATTTCAACAGAAATAACCGCCTTACGCTCGCGCTGCGCATTGGAATTTTGGTCATGCGAGGATAGATTAGCTTGCGCCTCAATTAATAAGCTGCGTAATGTTTCGCTCTCTTCGCGTAATGCATCGACCTTGGCCGCTAATGTGTCAGAGCCTGTTATTTTCTCGCGTTCGGATAGAGCCTCTTGATGCGCCTTTTGTGCGGCTTCATACTCTTCTGTGGTCGCGATGGACTGTTCTTCTAACTGAGATTTCTTATCGCGCAGTTGAATCAATAAATTCTCATATTTATCGGCGTTACGCAGGCTATTGCGAAGCTCTTCTTCATCTATTTTGCGCCGCTCTCTTAATCGCGCTAATTGTTCTTTGCTATGGGCAATATTGGTTTTGCAATTTTCAATATCTTGCTGGGCATTTTCGCATTGTGCTTGCAGGTTAGGGAGTGATTTTTCGAGCGTTTTTAACCGATTATTGCGCATCAAAAATTGCGCTGCCATGCTGCCATCACCATCGCTGATAAACCCATCCCAACGGCGCATCATTCCATCGCGAGTGACTATGCGATGGCCAATCGGTAATATGCTATCATCGTCATACTCAACCACCCATATATGGCGAAGCCTAGCCCTTAGTTCGGCTGGTGCTTTGACATGATCGTCAAGGCAAATTGCACCGATTATGGGTGGTTTATGTACCCGTCTATCGCGCAAGCTCTGCATCCAACGCCGCCCTTTATCGCCGCCGATTTGGGCCTGCGCATCTTCGCCTAATGCGGTTGCTAATGCCTGTTCAAACCCGCTATCTGCGCTAATCTGATTGATAGCTTTATCGCCGCTGGATTTTTGACTTGCTATGCTTTTTTCCAAGGCTTTTTGTTCGGATAAAAATGCACTATATTGGGCATTCAATGCCGAATATGTCTCTTGCTTTTCGTTATAGATTTGATCCAATTCAACCAATCTATTGTCAATTTCGGCGACAGACTTTCCATGATCCGCGATGGTTTTTTCGTATGCTTTGGCAGCTTGAATCGCGCTATCTTTGGATCGGATTAATTCATTTTCGCTGCCCAAGTCTTGGGTCAGAGTATTGGCTTGATCGATCAATGCTATTCGGGCGCGCTCGCTGCGACGCAGCCGATCGTTCGCGCTAGATAGAGCTGCATCGGCCACACGCACTTCGGCCTCGGCATGAGCATGTTTGGCAATGGCATTGGCAAGCGATACTTCATTGGTGCGGCTTGATTTTTCATGCCTATCCATTTGTCGCAACAATGCTGGCCGTGCTTCATCCTTGATTTGAACTTGATCCGATATATTGGTTAATTCTGCTCTAAGGGTGGTGAGCGCATTCGCTGCATCATGGGTCAATTTATCTTCATTGGATATGTCCAAATTAATCTGCGAAGATTGTTTTTCATAGGTGGTTTTTTGATCGTATAGACGCTCTAATTGTCCTTGCAGCGTGATAAGCGCATGGCTTTTATCGCGCACCGCATCGCGCCCTGCCATCGCCTGAGCTCTATCATTGGCCAGGGCTTGCACGGCCTTGTCATGTTCGATCATTATCTGTTCATGAGCGTGCCGGGCATCGGCCACCAAAGCGTTCGCTTTTTGCGCTTCTTCTTTGGCAGTGTCGGCAGCAATTTTTGCACTTTTCCATCGCGCATAGATTAACCGTGCTTCGGTCTTAGAAATTGCATCGGTTAATTTACGATACCTCTCAGCGGCTCTTGCTTGACGTTTTAAGTGCCCGCTGCGGGCTTCCATATCGGATAATATTGTGTCGAGCCGTTCTAAATTACGCTCAGCAGCTCGCAGCTTTTGTTCGGCATCTTTGCGGCGTACATGCAGTCCCGATATACCCGCTGCTTCTTCGAGCATTTCGCGGCGTTGGGCGGGTTTTGCAACGATAATATTGCTAATGCGGCCTTGGCTAACAAGCGCTGGGCTATGCGATCCCGTGGCTGCATCGGCAAATATCAGGGCAATATCTTTGGCGCGAACATCGCGCCCATTGGCGCGATATGCGCTGCCCGCACCGCGCTCTATGCGGCGTATGACTTCTAAATCATCGCCTTCCATATTGAGCAGGCTGACATTATCTGCGCCAACTTCGGCATTGAGTGTGACTTCGGCAAAATTACGGGCAGGGCGGGTGCTGGTGCCTGCAAAGATGACATCTTCCATGCCGCCGCCGCGCATAGATTTGGGGGAACTCTCTCCCATCACCCAACGAATGGCTTCTAAAAGGTTAGATTTACCGCACCCATTGGGGCCGACCACACCCGTTAAACCATCGCGGATTTTTAATTCAGCGGGTTCAACGAAACTTTTAAAGCCAGAAAGTTTGAGGGCTTTAATCTTCATAGCGGAAATAAGCCCAGCCTATGATTAAAGTCCCCATCCATATTTACCGTGCGCCAGCTTCTTGCAATTTGCCTTTCAGATTGGCCCAACCGCTATATTCGACTTTAACATTATTGATAAAGAAGGACGGCGTGCCCTCGACCTTATATTCTTTGCTGCCTTTTTCGGTCATGTCGAGCAATTCTTGTGCTTTGCCTTTGTCGGCTAAACAGGCATTGGCTTGATCTTCGGATATGCCGCGTTCTTTGAAAAAGTCTATCACACCCATGGCGCGCGCTGCTTCTGCATAGCCTACGGTCTCGGCACTGGCGAAAGCGGCTTGCATGGCGGCAGGGTCTTTGCTTTGCAGTCCGTTCAAAATAACCGCTTGGTTTTTGAACACTTGTTCGGTCAGTGCTGGATAGCTCTCTGTAGGGCCACAGCGCGTTAAAAGCCCTAAGACTAAACCATAAGGGTTAAGCAGGTAGTTACGAATTTCAAAGCTGACACGGCCAGTGCTGACATAATCTTCGATAATTTCTGCATAGGCATCATTTTCGAAAGCTGCACAAGCACCGCACGTCAATGCTGCATATTCGACCAATTTAATCGGGGCATCGGGGTTGCCGATTAGATAGCCATTTTCTTCGGTTTTTGCCACGACATTGCGCCATTCGCTGCCCGCAGGAGCTTCCACGTTAGGAAGCGGTTCTGCACTGGTTACTTCGCCTTCGCCGCCGCCGCATGCGGATAATCCTATGGTCGAGAGCGCTAATAGCGACGTCATGGTAAGAGATTTCATAATATTCATGGGAAATAATCCTTAATTGTTCAAATAGGGTGCTAATGTTTCTAGGCCAGCAACGGCAGGCTGATATTCATCATTAATCAGAAATGCTGGCGTGCCGGCAATGCGCTGAATTAATGCTGAGTGCATTGTCATTTGGCTGATATGGTGCTGCGATTGTTTATCGGTCACACATTGTTCAATTTGCGTGTCGCTATGGCCATTGCTTTTCAATATTGTGTCGAGCTGCAAGCTTTTCATCGCATCGCGGGTATAATCTGATATGGATTGGGTTGACCAAGACGCCACTTCATCGGGTGATAATGATTGATAACGCCTAATGATATTGCCTTGTTCGCGCATGAATATTGCATGGTTGCTAAAAAATTTATCGCGGCCACCGCAGCGCGCCAATATGGCTATAGAAAAATCCAAAGGATCGCGGATATGATTGCGAATTTCAAGGCTGACATTGCCTTTTGAAATATGTTGGTTTTTGAGTATCGGGGCTTGGTTGATTTCAAAATTAGCGCAATGCGAACAAGTATAGCTGATATATTCTGATATGCGCACGTCTGCATCGGGGTTGCCGACGGTAAATCCACCAAATTTTGAGATGCTAAATTGCTTCGTCCAATCTTGCGCACTGGATTGGCCTGTGGTTTTATCAGCCTTTGTTGATTGTATTGCATATACTGCCGGAGCAGTGGTAAATGCGATACAAAGTGCGGCTATGATAGGGTTTTTATACTGCATCTCTAATTACTTTTCGGGTTGGTGAGAGAGGGTAATATCGTATCTTTGCTGAAAGTCATAACCATTATTTACTGCTGCTACTATCTTCTTGATTGGCGAGAGTCTGGGCCAGCGATTCCAATACAGCGTGCAATTCAGGATCGGCAATATCGCGTAGATTTTCGCCTAATTCCATTGGTATTGGGCGCAGATTAGGGGGTGCTTTCGCTTTTGTGATTTCTGTTTTGGGAACATGGCCTTGCCGAATTTTTACACGGTTCACCGCGCTGTACCCAAAGAATCGATTAACCCGCTCGATTATCTCGGGAATCACATGCTGCATCAGCGTCGCATGGGCACCTTCAACGGTTAATTCTAATATCCCGCCCGATTTTTGTCCCACAGGGAATCGGATCGTTTCTGGGCAAGAAATAGCAGCATATTTATCACCAACTATTTCGTCCCAACGGGTCACAACGCTGCTTTGTACAAAACCAAATCGCCTAAATGCAGCGCGGCCAATATCGGGCATTAGATCAGAAATAGTGCGCGCATTGCCGCCCCTTGGACGTTTGTATAGCTTGGCAGCTTTTGCTTTTGTCGCGTTGCTATTTGCTGCTTTATTGCGCTTTGGTTTTTCTATATCAGCCATTGTAATGATATTATGGTATGGCACAGTGGGTTGCAACATGGTTTCGGTAAATTGTGCTAAATAGTTTCGTAGGATGATTAAGGTGGTTTGATAATATGAGCGCATTAGCAGAGCTATTATTAGCCCATTATGATGATAATGCGCGCGATTTACCGTGGCGCGTTGGGCCAAAATCGTCGCCAAGCAAGCAGATTAATCCCTATCACATATGGCTCTCTGAAATCATGTTACAGCAAACCATGGTCAGCACCGTCATCCCATATTTTGAGAAATTTATTGCGCTTTGGCCTGATTTTTCTGCGTTGGCGGCTGCTGATGAGGGCGCAATAATGGCGGCTTGGGCGGGGCTTGGATATTATGCGCGGGCGAGGAATTTGGTGAAATGCGCGCGCGCGGTGCATAGCGATTATGATGGTGTCTTACCCCAAGAAGAGGATGAACTGCGTAAGCTGCCAGGCATTGGTGATTACACAGCGGCGGCTATTGCGAGCATCGCTTTTGGTAAACGCGCTCTGGTTATGGATGCTAATATTGAACGGGTTGTGGCCAGAATTTATGAAATTTCAACGCCGCTGCCTAGAGCTAAGATAGAAATGAAGGCGGTATTGCATGATATTACACCGCAGGCGCGTGCAGGTGATTTTGCCCAAGCGATGATGGATTTGGGGGCATCATTATGCAGCGTCAAAAACCCAAAATGCGATCAATGCCCAATTTATGAACTCTGCAAAGCAGGGCAATCGGACACAGCAAGCTCTTATCCTGTGAAAGCAGCCAAAAAAGCGAAACCCATGCGCAGCGGTATGGCATGGTGGATAGAATATGATGGCAAAATATTGCTGGTTAAACGCGATGAAAAATCAATGCTGGGTGCTATGATGGCTTTACCCGATGATGGGTGGAATGCGCGCCAGGATGGCGATGCTATGTTGAAAATCGCGCTCAATGACGCGCACATTGGGAAAATCATGCAACATGAGGCGTTTGTTCAGCACAGCTTCACACATTTTAGTTTGAAACTTAAATTGACTTCTATAGAGTTAGTGCAGAATGATGCTTTTGATAAGCAGATGAGCGAGAAGGCTGTTTGGTGGCCGATTAAGGATATAGAACAAGCGGGCTTGCCGAGCTTATTTGCTAAGGCGCTCACAATAAAAGATGATAATGAAAAGGGTATGAAATGAGTGATAATGCAAATAGGTTAAACGAAAAATCAGCGGTCAATCGCCGTAAATTTCTATCCTATAGTGCCTTATTTGCAGGTGCTGGAACGATGGGAACGTTGGGCAGCCTCTCCCCTGCTTCGGCTTTTTTGTTTGAGAATAATCAATTTCCGAAATTGACGAAAATTATCAATGATTATGTTGCCACCAAAAAAGTGGTTGGCATGATGGCCGCTATTGGTATGGGTGATGATGCGCCCCTCAGCATAGCAGCGGGTACATTGGGCCTTGATAATCAAAAGGCGGTTGATTTAGACACATTATGGCGCATCTATTCGCAAACCAAGCCGATTACGGGTATGGCGGCGATGATGTTGATCGAAGACGGCACTATGAAATTGGATCAGCCAATTGCCGATTTCTTACCCGAATTTGCCGATATGAAAGTGCTGAAAAACCCACAAGGCGCATTGGATGATGTGATGCCAGCGCGCACGCCAATCACCATCCGTCATTTGCTGACGCACACAGCAGGTCTTGGATATAGCATTATAAGCCAAGGCCCGATTAGAGCGGCCTATGTTGCGCAAGGTATTAACCCAGGACAAGTCAGCCGCAATATGCTGCCAGGTTTTCCAAAAGTTCCCGATACACCCGATATTGTGACCTTCTCTAAACGTTTGGCGGCGCTCCCTTTGGTTTATGAACCGGGGACAAAATGGAGCTATTCCATCGGTTTAGATTTGCTTGGTTATGTCATCCAAGTTGCAGCGGGAATGCCATTGGAAGAATTTTTGCAAAAACGCATGTTTGATCCTTTGGGGATGAAAGATACATTTTTCCAAGTGCCGCAAGACCGTATCAAAGATTTTGCTAGCAATTATGCGCCCTTTGGCGGGACATTATTTCCCATAGATTTAGCGCAAGATAGTATTTATTTGGACAAACCACCCTTTGCTTTTGGCGGGGCTGGATTGGTTTGTAGTGCGCGTGATTATGATATATTTCTGCACATGTTGATGGGTTTTGGTGCATTAAATGGTACAATTATCATGACCGAAGCGACGGCTAAATTGGGCATGTCTAATCTGCTACCCGCTGGCGTTGATTTAAAAGGATCATGGATTGCGAACCAAGGCTTTGGTGCAGGGGGGCGCGTGGGTATTGGAACTACAGCATCGCCGCTGGGTACTTATGGATGGGGCGGTGCCGCTGGAACGGCAGCCTTTGTCGATACGCAGCGCAAATTGCGCGCTGGCGGCTATACGCAATATATGCCGTCTAATGTCTATCCATTCCAATCCAATTTCCCCAAATATGTGTATGAGGATTTATTGGATATTCAAGTGGAGGTTGGTAAAACGAGCTAATGCAGACTGTCATTCCAGCATTTGCTGGCGGAAATATCGACCGTGCGGATCATATTCGCAGCGATAAAGATGCCTTAGCGGCACTGATACTGAACCCTTCATCGCGCTTGCTCATGATGGAGGGGCTTGATCCCATCATATCAGCCGAGGCAACATTGACCTATGCTAGTCTGATAGAGGCAGACCCCGAAGCACCATTATTATTCTTGGGGGCCAAAGATGGTCATGCCATATTTGCTTCTTTGGTGAAATTAGCTTCTGCGGAGAGTCCTAATCCGCGTCTTTGGCAAGGTTTAGCGGCTCTCGATAATGATGAAGCGGCGCTCTATGCCGCAGCGCGCAGCGTGATTGATTGGCATAGTCGGCATGGCTTTTGTGCGGTGTGCGGATCAGCCACCAAAGTCAGCAAAGGCGGCTGGTCAAGAGTTTGCCATAAAGATGCAGACGGATGCGGAGCAGAGCATTTCCCGCGCGTTGACCCTGTCACCATCATGCTGATTGACTATGATGGTAAATTGCTGTTGGGCCGCCAACCGCGTTTTCCCGAAAAACGCTATTCAGCACTCGCAGGCTTTGTTGAACCAGGCGAATCTATCGAAGGGGCCGTTATCCGTGAAACGCAAGAAGAGGTTGGTATTAAGGCCTATGATGTGCGCTATATATGCAGTCAACCTTGGCCATTCCCATCCTCTTTAATGATGGGCTGTATTGCCCATGCTAAAGATGATAAAATCACATTGGACACCGAAGAATTGGAAGATGCTATTTGGGTGACGATTGAGGATGTGAGAGCATCCATAGCGGGTGATCCCAATGCGCCGTTTATTGCCCCGCCGCCGCTTGCCATAGCGCGGACGTTGCTTGATATATGGTTGTTGGAAAAAGAAGGGTGATGCTATGAACGCTATTAGATTTGACTTTGTTTCAGACATCGTCTGTCCTTGGTGCATCATTGGTTATAAACAAGTTGACCATGCATTAGAGCTGTATAAAGAAATTGAGGGCGAGGCCCTTGATGCTGAATTTCATTGGCATCCATTTGAATTAAACCCGCATATGCCGCCAGAAGGTCAAGATGTAGCGGACCATATTGCCGAAAAATATGGCCGTACGATTCAACAAGGCCGCGAGGCACGTGCGCGCATGGGCAAGGTTGGCGAGAGCGTTGGCTTTAAGTTTAATTTTGGCGATGAAATGCGCGTATATAATAGTTTCAAGGCGCATAAATTATTGCATTGGACAGGCAAAATGATCGGGCCAAAACAGCAAACCGCGCTAAAGATGGAATTTTTCAAAAGCTATTTCCAAAAGCGTTTGGATATTAGCGATGAAGCACTATTGATGGATGCCCTCGCTGCTGCTCTTCCCAATGCGGATATGGCGGCCGCTCAAAGTGCCTTGAGCGATCAAACGATTGAAGCGCAGGTGAGAGCCGAACAAAAAATGTGGCGCGATCGCGATATACAAGGCGTACCTGCGATCATCATCGATCAAAAATTCATGGTCCCAGGCGCACAAGATGCGCAGACATTTGTTAATGTCATTCGCAAAATCATCCACAAAAGAAAATCGGCATAAATCGCGCCTAACATCGTTCTCAAAGGCTTGAAATATATCCATATTCCATCGCCTTATCGTCCTTGCTTAGGTATAAAACGCCATTTCACCTCGCAAAAATATTCGCTATTGTCGCCTCAACCATTCCTGCTGAGTTTCAATTTCTATTCTAAGCCCAATGGGGCACTTATTTTTATTGTGCTGACATTAGACCAACCCCAAATCGGATAAATCGCCGAGCATCTCTGGCGGCATGGCATCGGCGCCCTTGCTACCCGAGCCTAAATCAGGCGGACGATCTTTTTCTTCAAAATAACGCCAGCCTTGGTGCGCACGCCTTGGGATAGTTTGCACCGAAATCAGCACGGGCTCTAACCTTATCCATTGCCGCCCTTCACCATTTTCTTGAAAGCCCAATATAGGGCTGCGGCCAACAATTTTTTTGCTGTGTATCCAAAAGAGCGAACCGCCCACCATCTCTGCATGGCGTTTGGGCAGGTATCGCGTGGTGAGGCGCGCTTCCCCTATACCGCCATTTTCAACAGAATTGGATTCGAGCCAAGCACGCAATGTTTCTGGGCTTTCGCTTCTAAATGCGATTTTGGTCATGTGCAAAGCCATGGCAAACCTCTGTTATAATGGCGTGCAAGAGTCAATATAAACTCGGATAATTGCTGTGGGAAATATTGGAAAATGGGCTGCTATAGAGCGACCAATCCGCTCGCCACAGCAAAACCCAGAAAGACTAAAAAGCCAATGGTATCAGTAATCATCGTGACAAATATTGATGATGCTAGCGCTGGATCTTGATCTAATCTATCGAATATCACGGGAACAATGATGCCAGCAAAACCCGCGACAATGATGTTGATGAGCATCGCCGCCGCGATGACGCCGCCAAGCATGGTATTACCAAAAATCAGCGCAGTACCGCTCCCAACCAATATGGCTATTGTACCGCCATTCA
This sequence comes from uncultured Sphingomonadaceae bacterium, assembly GCA_938050045.1. Classification (GTDB taxonomy): domain Bacteria; phylum Pseudomonadota; class Alphaproteobacteria; order Sphingomonadales; family Sphingomonadaceae; genus Sphingorhabdus_B. The sequence goes on along the minus strand of CALLJS010000022.1, from coordinate 1,238 downwards.
GCATGGCCAAGCGAAATTCGCGCCCTATTATGCGCCTTGTGTTGGATTGCGTTAGTTCATTCATCGCAAGCGCGCGCACCGATACCGCCATGGTTTGCGTGCCCGCATTACCGCCGATGGATGCGACTATCGGCATCAGCACGGCAAGCGCGACCATCTGTTCAATCGCTCCGCCAAATAGGGCGATTACAGAGCTGGCAAGCAATGCAGTCACGAGATTAGCAATCAACCAACGGACGCGCGAAATATAGCTCTCTCTGATGGGTTCATTAATATCGCCATCGCCCGCACCCGATAGGCGCAAAATATCTTCGCTGGCTTCTTCTTCGATAATGTCGATAATATCATCGGCGGTTATGACCCCCACTAAACGCCCCTCGCCATCAATCACCGCCGCCGAAATAAGCGCATATTTTTGAAAGCGCAGAGCGACCTCTTCTTGATCCATATCGATGGGGATTAAAGTTTGCTCGCGCATCATGACATCGCCCAATTGGATGTCGCGCGGCGTGCGCAATATCCAGCTTAGTTGGCACGATCCAATCGGTTTATGCGATGGATCGACAATGAACACTTCCCAAAATTCGGTGGTGAGCTCTTCATTTTCGCGCAAATAATCTATCAATTGACCAACGGTTAAATGTTCGGGAACAGCGACCAATTCGCGCTGCATGATACGTCCAGCACTCTCTTCTGGAAAAGAAAGTGCATTTTCAATCGCGGCGCGGTCTTCGGGGCCGAGCTGCGCCAACACCGCGGCTTGATCGGCAAGCTCCAAATCTTCGATGATGGCAACCGCATCATCGCTTTCCATTTGCCCAGTAAGATCAGCAAGCTGCGCGGGTTGGATAAGCTCTATCACATCTTCGCGGACATGTTCATTCATCTCGGCGAGCACATCGGCGCTCACCAAATCGCTTAGCGCGTCGGCCAATGGTGCTCTATTATCTGATTCTATTTGCTCGAATAAATCGGCAATATCGGCGGCATGAAAAGGCTGGACTAAGCGGTAAACTTCTTCGTCTTGGCCAGTTTCGAGCGCATCAAGAATAGAAGAAAAATAGTCAGGCTCTAGGCGATTACCCTCATCCAAATATTCGGCATCATGGTTAAGGCTTTTATTTGCGGAGATATTAATATTGTCTGTCATATTTCACCTCCCCTTTGATGATGCAAAGCTATGAAATAAAGCTTCGGGAGGTAAAAGCAATGTTTTTGGTTTATATCATGCCAAACTT
>CALLJS010000021.1 GCA_938050045.1 uncultured Sphingomonadaceae bacterium | reverse complement strand
GGCGGCCCGGTAGGTTTGCTGCAATGTATCAATGGCGACAAAGAAATTGTCGACGCCATTTGCGATCACCCCACGATTAAAGCGGTTAGCTTTGTCGGCAGTTCCGATATTGCGCAATATGTCTATGCCCGCGCGACCGCGAATGGCAAGCGCGCGCAATGTATGGGCGGCGCGAAAAATCACGGCGTCATCATGCCTGACGCCAATATGGAGCAAGCAGCCAAAGATATCCTAGGCGCGGCTTATGGCTCGGCCGGCGAGCGCTGCATGGCTTTGCCTGTTGTCGTTCCTGTTGGAGACGGCACAGCCGAGAAGTTTCTCGAAGCGTTCATGCCCAAGCTTGAGGCCATGCGCGTCGGTGTGTCAACGGACCTTGAGGCGGATTACGGCCCTGTCGTGACCGCCGCGCACAAAGCCAGCGTCGAGGCTATGATTGACCAAGCCGTTGATGAGGGCGCAACCGTTCTGGCGGATGGTCGTCACTTCACGCTGCAAGGCTATGAGGACGGTTTCTTCATTGGGCCGACATTGCTTGATAATGTCACGCCGGATATGGAAACCTACAAAGAAGAAATCTTTGGCCCTGTTTTGCAAATTGTGCGCGCTAAAACATTCGAAGAAGCTATCGCGCTCCCGTCCGAGCATCAATATGGTAATGGCGTTGCGATCTTTACGCAAAATGGCCGCGCCGCGCGTGAATTTGCCGACCGCGTCGAAGTCGGCATGGTCGGGATTAACGTCCCCATTCCTGTGCCTGTCGCCTACCACTCTTTCGGCGGCTGGAAACGCAGCGCCTTTGGCGACGCAAATCAATATGGCATGGAAGGCCTGCGCTTCTACACCAAAGTCAAAACCGTCACCCAGCGCTGGCCCGAAGGCGAAACCGACGACAGCGCCTTTATCATTCCGCGGTTTTAGGGGCGGGTTTGAAAAAACTAATCATACTTCTTGGCGCATTACTTTGCGGGGCGCTTGCCTCGCAATTTCCGGAAGTTGCGCAACAATATCGCCAGCGCCTCTCCGGCGCAGTCGGCGAGTTGGAGCGTGTTGTGGTTCAGTTCGATGCGGACGCGATGCGCCGCGGGCTTGACCGCGAAGCGGCACTGGCAGCCTATAAGGACTCGGGCGATGATTTCCTATCTGATCGCGGTCAAAGCATGGACGGTGTCATGACGCGGTATGCGCGCCTAGACGCGCATTTAATTGCCATGAACCAAGCTGACCCGCTATCGCGTCTTTGGGTCTTTGCGCGTGGTCATGACCGCGAGCTTGCGCGCGCGACACTAGATATTTATCAACCCGCCGTCCCGCTCACGGCTGTTGGAGCGGCCCATGCTGCGGGCGGCTTTACGCTGGGCTGGCTGCTGCTTTCACTATTACTTGTCCCATTTGGCAAGCGCCGCAATGCGCGCGCCGCATAATTGTAGAGACTGACATGGATTTTTCGCTCACCGAAGAACAGACAATGATCCAAGATATGGCGCGGCAGTTCTCCGACGCCGAGCTCGCGCCTTATGCCGAGACATGGGATCGTGAAAAATTTCTGGATCGCGGCGTATTTAGCAAAGCGGCCGAGCTGGGCTTTCTCGGAATCTATACGGGCGAGCAGCATGGCGGCGCGGCCTTGTCGCGCCTTGATAGCGCATTGGTCTTTGAACAGCTTGCGCGCGGAGATGTTTCGCACACCGCCATGATGACCATTCACAATATGGCGACATGGATGCTTGACCGTTTTGCCAGTGATGATCTGCGCGCCAAATATGTCCCGCGCCTCACGGCGGGCGAGCTTATCGCCAGCTATTGCCTGACAGAGCCGGGCAGCGGAAGCGACGCGGCGTCGCTCTCGACCAAGGCCGTAAAGGACGGCGATGATTATCTGCTGACGGGGACAAAGACCTTTATCTCTGGCGCGGGATGGAGCGATATTTATGTCGTGATGGCGCGCACTTCTGATGATGGCGCGGGCGGCGTGTCATGTTTTGTGATCGAGAAAGATTTTGAGGGCCTGTCCTTTGGCGCCAATGAGCGCAAAATGGGATGGAACGCACAGCCCACCGCGCAAGTGATTATGGACGAATGCCGCGTCCCCGCGTCTAACCGCGTCGGCGCGCAGGGCGACGGATTTAAATTTGCTATGGCAGGCCTTGATGGCGGACGCGTCAATATTGGGGCGTGCAGTCTTGGCGGGGCGCAGGCTGCTCTGGATGCCGCTTTGTCCTATACGAAAGAGCGCAAGCAATTTGGCAAAGCGATTTCTGATTTTCAAAACACGCAATTCACATTGGCCGACATGGCAACCGATTTGGAAGCATCGCGTGCTTTGCTCTATTTAGCGGCGTGCAAAGTCAATGATGGTGCGCCCGATAAGACGCGCTTTGCGGCGATGGCTAAACGACTCTCCACCGATAATGGCAGCAAGATTGTCAATGATGCATTACAGCTCTTTGGGGGTTATGGATATTTGCAAGATTATCCGATCGAGCGGTTTTGGCGTGATTTGCGCGTGCATTCTATTTTGGAGGGAACAAACCAAGTCATGCGGATGATTGTTGGTCGGGATTTGTTGCGGCAATAGATTTTACAGGGTAATGACATCTTCCATCCACTGATTTGAGCTTATTATGACAAAAGATACGACAGATAACGACATAATGTCACAAATTATCGACAATGCGGGACAGATTAGCCTTAATCGGCCCAAGGCATTGCATGCGCTGAACTTTGATATGTGCAAAATTATGACGCAAGCGTTATTGGCTTGGTCAAAAGACGATATTGTGCAAGCTGTGATGATCGATCATAGCGAGGGGCGCGGTTTTTGCGCTGGTGGTGATATACGGATGCTGGCGCAGAGCGGTGCGCAAAAAGGCGCGGAAAAAGGGCGTGAAGCGCGCGAATTTTTCTATGCTGAGTATCAATTAAACCATTTGATGTTTGAATATGAAAAGCCAATTATCACCTTTATGGACGGGATTACAATGGGCGGCGGCGTTGGTATTTCGATGCCCGCAAAGTTTCGCGTTGCCACCGAAAATACGCGCTTTGCTATGCCCGAAACTGGTATTGGATTATTCCCCGATGTTGGGGGCGGTTGGTATTTGCCGCGTCTCGAAGGGCGCGTTGGCCAATTTCTTGCGCTTACAGGTGCGCGTCTCGATGGTGCAGAATGCCATGCTTTGGGCATTGCTACGCACTATTTGCCAAGCGAAAAATTAGCCGAAGCAAAGGAACGTATTGCGCAAAACCCAAGCCGCATTGCGGGCATATTAGGAGATTTATCAGTCACTCCACCCGAAGCTAAGATTATGGAAAACATAGATAAAATCAATAAACATTTTGCTTTTGATAGGTTCGAAGATATTCTAAAATCGTTGGAAAATGGCGTGAGCGATTGGGCCGCGACAGAGCGCGATACATTGGGTACTAAATCTCCGCAGACCTGCAAAGTTGCTCTGCGTCAATTGGCCGAAGGAGCGCAGATGAAAAGCTTTGCCGATCAGATGAAACAAGAATATGCCATAGGCGCGCGCGTCGTTTCTATGCATGATTTTCTCGAAGGGGTGCGCGCTTTAATTATTGATAAAGATCATGCCCCTGTGTGGAATCCGCGCACGCCCGCTGATGTTAGCGATGAATGGATTGACGCCATATTTGAACCGCTAGCTGCGGACGAAGAGTGGCGAGCGCTACAGCAATAAGGTTAGAAATTTTAGGAGTAAATATGCCGCAATATGACACTATAATCGTCGAACAAAGCGATGCCGTGACGCTGATAACGCTCAATAGGCCCAAAGCACTTAATGCTCTTAATAGCCAAGTGTTGGCGGATTTAACGGCGGCTTTTGCGGCCTATGATACCGATACAACCCAAAGATGCGCTATTCTGACGGGCAGTGCAAAAGCCTTTGCGGCTGGTGCGGATATTAAGGAAATGCAATCGCAAAGCTTTGCCGATATGTATGGCAGTAATTTCTTTGCAGGCTATGATAATGTGATTGCCACGCGCAAACCTTGGATAGCGGCGGTTGCGGGCTATGCTCTGGGCGGCGGCTGTGAATTGGCGATGATGGCTGATATTATTATCGCCGCAGACAGCGCCAAATTTGGTCAACCTGAAATCAATCTGGCCGTGACCCCTGGCATGGGTGGTTCGCAGCGATTAACCAAAGCCATCGGTAAAGCCAAGGCGATGGAAATGTGTTTGAGCGGACGGATGATGAAGGCCGATGAAGCCGAACGAAGCGGTCTTGTGGCGAGAGTGATTAAGGCGGATGATTTGCTAGATGAAGCCATGCAATTGGCTGGGGAAATCGCATCCAAACCACCCTTAGCGGCTATTGCTGTCAAAGAAATGGTCAATAAATCGCAGGAATTATCATTGCGCGAAGGATTGGATTTTGAACGCCGCTTATTCCATGGACTATTCGGTAGCGAAGATCAAAAAGAAGGCATGGCGGCCTTTGTCGAAAAACGCGAAGGCCAATGGACGGGTAAATGATGCACGCGCTTTATGGGGATAATTTATGAAAATAGCATTCATTGGTCTAGGTAATATGGGCCATGGTATGGCCGCTAATCTGGCCAAGGCGGGTCATGCGGTCAATGCATTTGATCTATCGGCAGATGCTTTATCTGCTGCAAAAGAAAATGGGTGCGTGCCATTTTCTGCTGCACGTGAGGCGGTGATAGGCGTAGATGCAATCGTATCGATGCTGCCCAATGGCAAGATTGTCGAGGCTGTGTACGGGGATGATGTTTTTGGTCATGCGCCACAAGGAACATTGCTGATTGATTGTTCAACCATTGATGTTGGCACGGCTAAATCGGTGGGTGCGGCCGCCGCGCAGGCGGGCTATACTATGGTTGATGCCCCTGTGTCAGGCGGTATCGCAGCCGCCAATGCAGGCACATTGGCTTTCATGGTTGGCGGCAGTAAAGAGGGTTTTTCCCGCGCAGAGGTGATTTTATCAAATATGGGTAAAGCGGTCATCCACGCGGGGGGTAATGGCGCAGGGCAATCGGCCAAAATATGCAATAATATGCTACTGGGGGCTTCAATGATTGCGACGTGCGAAGCTTTTATGATGGCGCAAAAATTGGGCTTAGACCCGCAGAATTTTTATGACATTAGCTCGGTCTCTTCGGGGCAAAATTGGTCAATGACAAGCTATTGCCCTTTGCCTGGCGTTGGCCCAACATCCCCCGCCGATAATGGCTATAATGGCGGGTTTGCGGCGGCGTTGATGCTCAAGGATTTACGTCTGGCGATGGAGGCGGCTAAGGCAGCAGGCGCGGATACACCCATGGGTGCAAAAGCGGCGCAGCTCTATGAACAATTTGTCGAAGCTGGACATGCCGATTCAGATTTTTCTGCGATTATAAAGACGCTCTGATATAATTAAGAAGCGGCCATTACTGGGATAGGTGAAGATTTCTCACCGCTCTTTAACTCGCGCATAGCTTGTAATAGCGATATATTCACCTGATGATAGCTATCATCCTCGGGCAATTCTGCTATCAATTTTCTATGCGCTGGTTCGAGCGAATGATAGGGCAATGCTTGCACCAAATGATGCAAAGCATGATAACGCAAGCCAACGGGAGCAAGCAGCCCGCCAATGATAGGATTGCCCATTAAATTGACGCTATCGAGTAATTGTTCTTCGCGCGATACGCTGCGCCGGTCATAATTAATATAGCGATGCGCGACCAAGGTGCGCACGCCGTTCAGCACCATAGAGATAATGATGAGAGCCAATATTTTGGCCACCATCATTAGCGGCACTAACCCTGAAATAATCATAGTAACATAGCCATATAATAGAGCGGTAGAGGCCATGATTGCGCAATGATCAAATATTGTCGCTTTGGTCTTATCGGTCGGAATATAATCCCAATTGATAACCAATGATGTGCCTTTGCCATTCATTAATTTTGCACCCCAGGCAGGGAACAACCAGATGATAGGGTTCAGCAGCATGCGCACCGCCACTAATGTGATCGGCCCAAGCACATGATGGAAAACAAAAAAAGCTAGTCCAAAGAATGAGCGATTGGTAATTGGCACATATTCGGGATCTTCTATGGTGGCAAAGCTTTTGGGCATATGATGCTCGAGATGCGCGTCATAGAGCCGCGAAGGCGATAATATGATGATACCAAATAATAAGTTCCAGCCAGCCTTAAACGCCATTTCCGCTTTGCTACGGCGATTGAAATGCACAATTTCATGCATGAAGCTGCCGCAGCGATAGGCCGCGAATATACCGACTATCAATCCGACAATCGACCAAGCAAGTGGCGCAAATAGCCACGCCGCCATGCCCGCGATAAAGAGCGACCATGTGAATAGAAAATCTACCCAATATTGCAGCATATTACGCGCCATAAATGGCTTTGTTAGCTTAATATAGGATGCTTGGCTGTACATGCTTGCTCCGCGTAATAATATATGATGAACTTATTGGGTTTAATATAGCGATTAATATTATAACACCAAGGCAGATGTATGGCGAGAATGATTTTGGCAAAAAATAAGCGATTAGACTTATTCAGATTTTGGAGCCTCTATTTGCTGAAACTCCCCAAGTCCGCACAGTCCAAATGATTGTAATCTATCGCTAATCGTTTCGAGCGAGGATATTTTATCGCCCTTACACAGACGTGTGCTGGATTCCTGCCGATAGGTAATTCTATCATTATTCCTTATTATTGGGCATCTTGTCAGCAATTTATTGCGATAAACTTTGCCATTGCGCAGCGTAAAATCCACGCTCTTATCATTGACCACCGTGGCTCTAGCTAGACGACTGCTATTAATACATTTTTGAGGTTCGCCAATTTTTTCCACATCATCTTTTATAGGCACATCATCTTTTGCAGATGCTTCATTTTTTTCAGCCATTTCGGAATTTTCTTCCTGAGCTTGGGTGGCAATGGCCACTGTAAAAACAACGGCTAATATTACAAATGATTTGATTATAGAACGCATATTCAAATTCCTTACAATTAATGATTAGTCCTCTTTTATTATTTTTTCAATTTCTTGAAACTTACCGAATCCGCATCTTGCGCGCGTTTCAATACGCCCCGCAGTCGTGCGCAAAACGCTGAATTGGTCAACATTGCATAAACGCGAACCGCGCAGCGTATAGGAAATAGGATCCCCTTTTGAGAGGCCTGGGCATTGGCGACCCAAATCATTGCGCAATATTTTTCCGCCGTACAGGCGAAATTCGATAGTCTTATTATCGATGACATTGGTGCTGCTAATATTGTGCGGCCGAATACAATTTATCGGTTCGCCGACCAGTTGAAATTCATCGCTTTTCTTGCTTTTTTTCTCGGATTTTTCTTCGCTGTCTTGGGCATGGATGGCGAAAGCAGAAAGTGCAACAATCGCAGTTAGAGCCGTGGCAGAGGTTTTCACTATAAAACGCATAATATACTCCTTAGTTAAATACCCCCAAATTTTTTCTTACGCCTATTTATCTTACCCATTGATGAACGAATTAGTTTCATTTGATAATCATTTTAAGGATTTTATTGGGGATTGGATGGTGCATTGGGCGCTGGTGTTTTCTGCTTAAATCGGCACAGATCCGAGACGGGGCATCGCCAGCATTCGGGTGTGCGTGCTTTGCAAATATAGCGGCCATGCAATATGAGCCAATGATGCGCGCCAACGCGAAATGGTTTGGGCGTTTGTTTGTCGAGTTTTTTTTCCACCGCATCGACATTTTTGCCAATGGCCAATCCAGTGCGATTTCCAACGCGAAAAATATGCGTATCCACTGCAAAAGTCTCTGCTCCAAAAGCGCAATTCATCACAACATTGGCGGTTTTGCGGCCCACACCAGGTAATGCGTTTAATTTATCTCGATCCGCAGGAACGTCACCGCCATATTCATCGACCAAAATTTGCGAAAGAGCGATCACATTTTTGGCTTTATTATTAAATAGTCCGATGGTTTTGATATGCTCTTTCAATCCATCAAGCCCAAGTACGAGCATTTGCGCAGGCGTTTTAACCTGTTCGAAAAGCTTTTTGGTGGCTTTGTTGACGCCCACATCGGTGGATTGCGCGCTGCATGTTACGGCGACCAAAAGCTGATAAACATTACCATATTCCAGCTCTGTCTCTGGTTCAGGATTATCTTCGGCTAAGCGGCGATAAAATTCAAAAATATTATCTTTTTTCATACCTATATTGCAGGGTTCCCATGACTTTATAAATATGTATATTAACATGAATTGGCACTTCACGCCACCATCATTTATCCATCGAAGGCATAGCAATAAATGAAAGATTATAGCGATATTTATAGCATCACTTCGCACCCTGAGCATAATTTGGTGGCTGTTGTGATTTGGGGGTATTTCAGTGTAGAGTCGCATGAACAATTTAAAACTGACTTGGCCAATACGGTAAAAATAGCATCGGCGAATGCGGGTAAGAAAGTTAAGATGTTATCAGATTTACGCAAAGCGGTAACGCAGCCTAAAGAAATTGCAAATGACAATAGTTGGATGGCTGAATTTGCACCCTATGTTAGCAAAGTCGGCAATGTGGTCGAAAGCACTTTGTATAAGATGCAATTAGCCAGAGTGCCCTTAGGGGATAGGGTGCGCTACTTTGACACAATGGAAGTTGCAAAAAAATGGTTGGGGGTGGAGGATTTTGCGTAAAGTAAAAATATCATAAATATTGCATCGCTTCGCGCGAAAAGGCTATGAATGTTGCGTTGGCTCGTTAAATTTATCACCCTCGGCCGCGCAGCGCGACTATTATTATGTCGGGCAAGGACAAATATTGGGCAAGGACAAATTTTTGTTTGATTGAGGCTGTCAGCATTTTTAATATAAAATTATTCTGGATTCAAAGGGTTAAAGCCCCAAAACATCTTTCATATCATAGCGGCCCTTGGGTTGGGTCGATAGCCAGAGAGCCGCTTTCACCGCGCCGCGCGCGAAAATCATCCGATCCTCTGCGCGGTGCGAGAGGGTGATGCTCTCGCCCTCGCTCGCCAAGATCACGCTATGATCGCCAGCAACGCTGCCGCCGCGCAAACTCGCAAAGCCAATCGCGCCTTTTTGCCGTGCACCCGTGATGCCATCGCGCCCGCGCTCTGAACTTTGCGATAGATTAATCTGCCGTCCCTTGGCAGCGGATTCCCCTAATAGCAAGGCCGTGCCCGATGGCGCATCGACCTTGTGGCGATGGTGCATTTCGGCAATTTCAATATCCCAATCTTCGCCCAAACGGCTGGCGGCTTCTTGGGTTAGATAGGCCAGCATATTGACGCCCAATGATGTATTACCCGTTTGCAGCACTGCAATGTCGCGCGCGGCATCATCGATAAGGAAATGATGTCTTTCTGCTAGGCCCGTTGTGCCAATGACAATAGCTTTGCCCGCTTTAACGCATGCATCCAATGTGGCTTCTAGGGCATTGGGCGATGAGAAATCGACCAAAGCATCGCTGGCAGCAATTAATGCATGCGCATCATCGTCTTGATCTGCACCGCCAGCCAATGCTTGCCCTGCCTCGGTGAGCGCAGCGGCGATCGCCTGCCCCATCCGGCCTTTGCTTCCAATAATACCAATTGCGCTCATCATTTCCTCATTTCGCTCTTGCCAAAATGGCTTTTCACTGTTTGACTATCCTGATGCAAGAAATCAACACTATTGTCATTTTAACGGGGGCGGGGATTAGCCAAGAGAGCGGGATTGACACGTTCCGATCCGCAGGCGGTCTTTGGGAGCAGCATAAGGTCGAGGATGTTGCCACGCCAGAGGGGTTTGCACGCGACCCAGATTTGGTGCTGCGATTTTATGATATGCGGCGTGAGGCTATACAAAAAGCACAGCCCAATGATGCCCATATTGCCCTAGCGCGGCTAGAGCGGGGATTGAAAGCACAAGTTAAAAGCCTGCTCATCGTGACGCAAAATGTCGATGATCTGCACGAACGCGGTGGTGCGGATAATGTGCTGCATATGCACGGACAGCATCTGACCGCATGGTGCAGAGCTTGCGATGGACGGCCGCCATGGCGCGGGACTTTGGTCGAGCGGCCCGCTTGCCCTATCTGCGGTGAAGTGGGGTATTTGCGGCCCGATGTAGTGTGGTTTGGTGAAATGCCCTATGCGTTGGAGCGGATTTATGCTGCGCTTTCGATGGCCGATTTATTTGTGAGCATAGGAACGTCGGGCGCGGTTTATCCAGCGGCGGGTTTTGTGCGCGAAGCGCGCGGCCAAGGCGTTAAAACGATGGAGCTTAATCTGGAACCATCACAAGGAAGTCATTTTTTTGATGAGGCCCGCTATGGTAAAGCCAGCGAAATTGTGCCTGCTTGGGTGGATGAAATTTTGGGTGATTAATCCAATATCGGTGCAAAGATTATGGTAATCCATAATTATTTTTTCAGGAATATATTCAAAAATCAAATTTTTGATTTGATGTTTTTGCTTTGGTTTCTACCAACCTATTTAGCATATTTACCATAGCATAACGATTCAGCGTAACATTGGAACATGATGCTTTTAATTGAAGGGTGTTTTGCGCAATTTTCTGCTGATTTTTTAAGACGCCGCTTTGTCCTGTCGATACCAATGGGCGGTCTCGCCAGCTTTCCGACGTTCTAAAACCATTCAAACCGCGACCATATTTGGTGCGTAATTGATTAATAAAGCTTTCACACCCAGCAGGCAAAGGGCCTGGCTTGTAATAAATTTGGCTGACAATAGGTCCATCAGGAAACGGAAGAAAGGTTATAATGACTCGTTGTTTGCCGTTTACAAAGGTTAGGGATTTTAGAGTTGATCGACCGTTATGCCCTCTAACCCTATCGTCAAAACTTGGCCCCATGGTTTTGCTTAGCGCACCTGTGGCCTGCTTATATCCTGAGATTGAGATAGCCGCTACCGCTTGCTGAACCGTCATGCTGATTTTTACATTAGCAAGATCGGTGGCGCGCATTTCATCGGCATATGCAGGTTTAGAAAGCATGATGAATAATATGAAATATATGGATTTCACGGCCAATTATACCCCTATAAATTACCAAGCACAATCATATAGCCAATCCAACCAATCGCCCACGCATAGCCGATCCATGTACCGATAACGCCAAGCGAGCGCGGCAGCGGCGGCTTGCCATCGGTGCTATTACTGTGAAGGCCAATGATGTGCGCCATGCGCGCGCTCATAAATAAGACGCAGAGCCCCATAAGGCCATGATGGTGAGCATTGGAAAGCTCTAATAGAGCCACCATAATCACAAACATCGGCGCATGTTCGATTAAATTACCATGGCTTCGCGCAGCACTGACCAGAGGTTGATTAGCATCATCGATGCCAAATGCGGCGTTTGATTTGAAGCGATGGCGCACGGTCATAATCGCCGTGATTAATATAAGCAGTGCCAAAAATGCGGCGGTTAAAGCGGTGACTGGTAGTGTCATATTCTCTCTCCCTTGTGCTGAGCTTAGGCTAATTTGCGCAACTTGTGCAAGCTTTATCCTTAGGTAAGTTGATTGTGCGCATAGCGGGCTTAAGCCCATCAAATATTTGTAATTTACCGACTTGGCTTTGGCCAAAACCTGTGCGCGCGCGAATCGCTTCCATCGCGGCAAAACTGCCCATTAATCCAACCATAGCCCCCAATACGCCTTGCTGCGCACAATTATCGCAATCATCGGGATCATGCGCATCCCCCACGAAACAGCGGTAACAAGGGGCATTATCCTGCCAGCCATAAAATGTACCAATTTGGCCGTGAAATTGGCCAATAGCGGCGCTGATAAGCGGGATTTTTGCATCGACCGACAGATCGCTCACAATAAGGCGCGTATGGAAATTATCTGTGCCATCTATAATCGCATCAACCCCGTCTAAAAAGGGCGCATCTTGCCGATGTTCCTTGGTTATGCGCATTTGCAACGGATGAATTTCTATGTCGGGATTAATTTTTTGCGCGGCAATTTTAGCCGCTTCTACCTTGGGTTTACCAATATCATCATCGCTATATAATATCTGCCGTTGCAGATTGGATAATGAGACAAGATCATCATCAATCAATGTCATTTGCCCAACGCCTGCTGCGGCTAAATATTGCAAAGCTGGACAGCCAATGCCGCCCATACCGATGATAGCTATATGGCTAGCGCATATTGCATTTTGTCCCGCCCCGCCAATTTCATGCAGCACCAAATGGCGCGCATAACGGTCTAATTGTTCGTCATTTAGCGGCATTATATGCCCGTGGAACCAAATCCGCCGCTGCCTCTTTGCGTGTCATCAAGGCTATCGACTTCATTCAGATTAGCCCGTTGCACGGGTGCGGCAACTATCTGTGCGATTCTATCGCCTTTGTTAATTTGAAAATCATCATCGCTTAGATTGACCAAAATCACCTTAATCTCGCCGCGATAATCGCTATCGATGGTGCCAGGTGTGTTTAACACGGTTATACCATTTTTATAGGCTAAACCAGAACGCGGACGCACTTGGATTTCATATCCTTCGGGTATGGCAAAGGCAAAGCCTGTGGCAATGGCAGCGCGCCTTGTGCTGCGAATGACGATGCTCTCGGCGGCGCAAATATCCATGCCCGCTGCGCCTGCACTCTCATAGCTAGGAAGCGATAAGCCTGCGCCATTGGGTAATCTTTTTACTGCAATATTAATAGGGTCAAAGGACATTGGCTATTCTCTCCATAATAGTTTGGGCGACGCTTTCTTTGGTCGCATGCTTAATATTTTCTTCGCCATTAGCCGTAATGATATGGACGTCATTATGGTCCCCGCCCATCACGCCTTGACCATTGCTAGTGGACACATCATTGGCGATAATCCAATCGCATCCTTTGCGCGATAATTTGGCGCGTGCATGGTCTAAAATATTCTCGGTTTCAGCGGCAAAGCCAACAAGCAATTTGGGGCGTTTTTCATGTTTGGCTAGCGCTGCTAAAATATCGGGATTCGCAATCAGTTGAAGCGGGGCAAGGGCATCGCCATCTTTCTTTATCTTTTGCTCTGCATTGTGGGCGGCGCGCCAATCCGCGACAGCAGCCACCATGATGGCGCAATCAGCGGGCAGAGCATCATCCACTGCGCTTTGCATGTCCATTGCGCTTTGCACATCAATGCGGGTTACGCCCGCTGGCGTAGCCAAGCTTACTGGCCCAGCAATCAAAGAAACTTTCGCGCCCATTTTGGCGGCTGTATCGGCGATAGCAAAGCCTTGTTTGCCGCTCGAACGATTGGCAATATAGCGCACGGGGTCGATGGCTTCATGGGTTGGCCCAGCGGTGATGAGGATATGTTTGCCCGCAAGGATATTTTCGCCAGCAGGGCTTTGGTTATTTTCACTTATATCTTGCCCATTACTCTGGGTAGTGGGGGATTGCCCATGACACAGGCTCGTATCAAATGTTACGCCGATTTGAGCGCATATTTCGCGGGTGATTTCGGGTGGTTCAATTAACCTCCCTGGGCCAAATTCACCGCAGGCCATAGCCCCGCTATCGGGGGTCATCACCATGATACCATCTTTGCGCAGTTGATTGATATTGCGCTGCGTTGCCGCATGATTCCACATGCGCACATTCATGGCGGGAACAGCCAAAACAGGCTTGTTGGTGGCTAATAATATTGTGGTGGCCAGATCATCGGCGATGCCAGCATTCATTTTGGCCATAAGATTAGCAGTAGCGGGGCAAATCACAATAAGGTCGGCTTGGCGGCTGAGCTGGATATGGCCAATTTCGCGCTCATCTTTCAGGTCAAACATATCGCCATACACTTGATCTTCGGTCATCACGCCCAATGAGAGCGGCGTGATAAATTCGGTTGCGCTTTTTGTCATAACGGCGCGTACAGCAATATTATGACGGCGCAATATGCGCACCAATTCGAGCGACTTGTAAGCCGCAATTCCGCCCGAGACGATGAGGAGAATTTGTTTTTTCATATCAATATCCGCTCATCAGCATATCCAATGCGCTTATGATTGCATCGCTATGATCTGATATGTTGATTATATATTCGCCCATATCATATCTGGCAAGAGTCGCAGCAAATTGAGTATATATAACATATTCATTATCATTGATTGAGACAATAGGATTAAGACGCTCAGCGACTATTGGGAATGTTTTTGTATCGAATAAAGGGACTATAAAACGGGTGTTGAGAGTTTCCAATAGATCGGCCTGACAGTCCAAAATTAAGCTGTCTGCATTTTTATAAACATCGAATCGTGCCATTAAAATTGTCGATATTTTGCAAACGGTACGCCATTTTCGCGTACATATTGATTGGAAGCTTCAATAGCTTTTTTATTATCCTCTAACCAGCGTTGTTCTAATGCGCTCTTAACGGCTTGGTTTAGGCCAATCTCGCATGCTTGTGATACATTGATCCCTAATGATTTAGCATCATCGACCAAGCCGCCAGGCAAAGTGATGTTGGTTGCCTTTTTGCTATTGCGCGCTAATTTGCTATTGCGCGCTGATTTGATATTGCGCGCTGATTTGCTATTCTTGTTCATATCAGCACCATGCGCACTATATATGCGCATATTCGAGAATAAGTCAAATTATCAATGCCCAATAACGCCAAGGCTTTTGAACGGTTTCTCATGGTCGCTATATTTTTCAACCAATGTCGCGCTGGCTTCGTTCATGCCAATAATTTCAACTTGTTTACCTTCATTTTTGAGGCGTTCAGCGATTTTGTCTAAAATACCTGTCGCAGAAATATCCCAGAAATGCGCATCATGAATATCAATGATAACCTTGTCTATATCCGCTTCGTTAAATTCCATCGCTTCATACATCATATCAACCGAACCAAAGAATATTTGCCCTCCAAAAATATAATGGTGGGTTTTATCTTCGATATAGTCTTTGAAGCTTACTAATTGACGCACTTTATAAGCAAAGAAAATACCGCTGAGCAATACGCCCGTCAGCACACCGATAGACAAATCATGCGTCCACACCACCATGACAACGGTTGCGATCATAACCACGCTCGAAGGCCAAGGGTGATGGCGAATTTCGGTAAAGCTCTGCCAACGAAATGTGCTGATCGATACGAATATCATAATCGCGACTAATGCGGGCATGGGTATTTGCGCAACCCAATCACCCAAAGCGACAATAAGAATAAGCAGCATGACACCTGCTACGAAAGTAGAGAGACGGCGGCGTCCGCCCGATTTTATGTTAATCACCGATTGACCAATCATCGCACAACCGCCCATCCCGCCGATAAAACCAGTGACAAAATTGGCGATGCCTTGGCCATAAGTTTCGCGCTTTTTATCGCTGCGTGTTTCGGTCATATCATCAACAATCGATGCGGTTAATAAGGACTCCAAGAGGCCAACCGCTGCCATAGCCAAGGAATAAGGTGCTATGATTTGCAATGTTTCCCAAGTGATAGGAATTTCGGGAATATGAAACCATGGAATATTGTCTGGTAATTTACCTGTATCGCCAACGGTGGTGACGTCTAATTTGAAATAGATAGAAACAATCGCGATTAAAATAATTGCCACCAGTGGAGCAGGCACTGCCTTGGTAATATAAGGTATGCCGTAAATCATAATGAGGCCCGCTGCGACCATCGCATAAGTGGTGATGGTGAAATTATCACCCAGCAGCATTGGTAATTGCGCCATAAAGATAAGAATAGCGAGCGCATTGACAAATCCGGTAATCACACTGCGCGATACAAAACGCATCAGCAAGTCAAGCCGCAGCAGAGCGGCCATGGCTTGGAAAATTCCCATCAATATGGTGGCGGCAAAAAGATATTCGACACCATAATCACGCACCAATGGCACAACTAATACGGCAATAGCGGCCGTGGCTGCGCTTATCATTCCAGGGCGACCGCCAATGATAGAAATTATCACGGCTATTGAAAAACTAGCATATAGGCCAACGCGCGGATCAACCCCTGCAATGATCGAAAAACCAATAGCCTCTGGGATGAGCGCCAAGGCGACAACAAGGCCCGATAAAAATTCAGCCTTTGGGTTGGATAACCAATCGCGTTTAAAGTCGCTGTGAATTGCCATGCTCTAGTGCCTCTGGAATAATAGGGTTGATTAATTATGTTGCGCTGCAAAATCCATTCCGCTTTAGGCAAAGCGTTACTCACGTCAAGAAAATTAATATTTCGCCTTGTAATGCGATTATTTCACTCTTATTAGGATTGATGAATAAATTCTAAATTTGTGACTACCAAGGAGTGAAACATGAAATTTTCTAAGAAATCAGGCCTTTTATTAGCAGCAGTTTCTGCTCTAGCCATGGCTGGTTGTTCAACAGAAACCACCGATGATAGCGAGGCCAAAGCAACAGAAGCCAAAGCTGAAAAAGCGGCCTGGGGTTATGGCGAAGCTGATGGCCCAGCAGCGTGGGGTGATTTGAGCGAAGATTATGCGACTTGTAAAACGGGCAAAGAGCAATCACCGATTGATTTACCTGCTGAATCCGATGCTAATATTACGCAAGTCTCTGTAAATTATGGCGCAAGCGAGGCTAAAATTGTCAATAAAGGCTATACTGTACAAGCCGATTTTGACGCTGGTTTTACAATGACTTCTGGTGAAAATGAATATGGTTTGGTGCAATTTCATATGCATACACCCTCTGAAAATACTGTTGCTGGAAAAGCATTTCCACTCACAGCGCATCTTGTTCATGCGACAGAAGGCGGCGATTTGGCCGTTTTGGGTCTTATGTTCGAAGAAGGCGAAGCTAACCCGCAATTGCAAGCTATGCTTGATAATATAGAGGGTTCGGTCAGCATCGATGTGGCCGCTATGTTGCCAGCGCGTCTTGATGTTTATAATTTTGCGGGTTCATTGACAACACCACCATGTAGCGAAGGTGTGAATTGGCATGTTGCGACGACGCCAGTGACAGCCAGCAAAGAACAGATTGAAACCTTGAACGGATTGATGGGCAATAATGCGCGTCCTGTTCAACCGCTCAACGATCGTACATTATAATCTTACCCTTTGATGTACTCGATCAATAATATTGGCCTCGCAGCGATGCGGGGCCTTTTTCCATGCGAAGTCCCTACCATAAAAAAGGCGCGCCAATATTTCGGACATGCCTAAATTCAATATATTTCGATCTTATGGGCGATCAAAAAAATCAACTTCGCCCGTTTCAAAATTATAATAAGCCCCCACCACTTTTAATGTGCCATTATCTTGCGGCTCGCGCAAAATAGGATCTGTGGCATTGCGCAATAGTTGGACTTGGCGACTGACATTGGAACGAATGCTATTTTCCAGCAAAACATCCCCTTCCCCTTTTGCGCATAAAACCGATGGGATGATCGGTTCGATCATGCGGCCAATGCTTCCCGGGAATATCGTATTATCCTTTACCACACTAATCGCGGCGGTCACAGCGCCGCAGCTTTGATGCCCCATAACGACAACCAAAGGAACGCTCAGTGGCCCAACGGCAAATTCAATCGACCCGAGTGCGGCCGTATCAATGGTATTGCCGGCATTGCGCACGATGAACAATTCACCCAGACCGCGACCAAATAAAAGCTCTGGCGAAACGCGGCTGTCAGAGCAGCTCAGATATGCGGCCATTGGGGCTTGGTCTTTCGCCAGCTCAAGGCGCAATTTGGGATCGGCGGGAATATCTTGCGCTTCGCCTTTTAAGAAACGCTTATTACCCTCGATGAGCAGCTCTAATGCTTCATCAGGATTAGCGGTGGTGCGCACAACGTCTGTCATAAATAGGCCCTATATTTAAGGTGTTAAACAATATGATGATACCTGTTTTAGCATCCTATTATTTATAGGGTTGGCGTAAAATAGATCAATTAGAATTTCTGGTTTAATTATATTAAATTAGTGTCTCAACTAAATATTGGTTCAACTCTAGTGCCAGATCATTTTCACTTGTTAAGCCTTCAATAACTTGCTCTATCATAAGTCCAAATTCATCATCATCTGGATGATCTAAATAGAGTCCATTATTCTGAAAAAATATTAATGCTGCTTGAAAAGCGGTGCGTTTATTGCCTTGCTGGAAAGGATGGTTTTTTGCTAATCCGACCATCAGTGTTGTAGCAAGTACGGCCATACTATTTTGTTTATTATAATACCATTGATTCCAAGGTTTAGCGATAGCACTTTCAAGTTCATACGGCTTCAATAGATGAAATGGTTCACCAGTATCAACGACTATCATTTCATTCAACTGTATCGCTTCCTCAACTAAAAACCATATAGGTTCACTTTGCAAGGTAGTTCATTGTTTTTGGATATTTTTTCATTGCATCTTTATAAGCTGCTTTAATATTTACTCTTTTGCCATCGGTGCGAGAGTTAGCGACAACCATTTTAGGCTTAGTTTCTTTAAATGCTAACATTACAAGTTCCTAGTCTTATTAGTGTAAAATTAAACTCTAAAGATCTATTACTTATAAATAATGAATATGTCACATCGGCAATAAAAAATATTCTCAAAGAGAATATTTCAAATTAATTAGCATGTCAACACATATAAATGAAATATAAGGTAAAATAAATTTTTAATTATTTTAATACTTAACATAAAAGGCGAATTGTAGGAAATTTCCTATTGATTTCACCCCCAAAACCACATGGCAGATGCCCCAGCAGCGGCGGATAAAGCACCCAAGATAAAGCTGCGCCAAAAGCCGCCGCCTGAGCTAGCTTTCTTATCCCACATCAATTTGATTTTGGGCAAGGGCGGGGCTTCGGGTGCGCCGCCTTTGCGCGGGATTTGTGCGTCCAATCGGCGCACAATGTCGGGCAGCATTGCTAATGTTTTGACATTGTCTCTGATGCCATCGGCCAGCGCAGCCTCTGGGCCAAGCTCGCCGCGTATCCAGTCTTTCACATACGGGCCGCTTATATCCCACATATTGATGCCAGGGTGCAGTTGGGTTGCAATCCCCTCTACCATGACCATCGTTTTTTGCAGCAAGAGAAGATGCGGCTGGGTCTGCATGTCAAAATCTCGGGTGATTGCAAACAGGCTATCGAGCATTTGCCCGACGGATAATTCGCTCACTGGTTTACCGCGCGTAGGTTCACCCACCGCGCGCAGCGCGGTCGCAAATTCATCAACATTGTGATAGCTAGGCACATATTGTGCCTCAAAGTGAATTTCGGCCACGCGCTTATAATTGCCTGTGGTCAGGCCATAGAGAATCTCAGCGAGCCAATAGCGGGCCTTTTTGTTAATCCGTCCCATGATGCCAAAATCAATCGCGGTGATGCTGCCGTCAGCATTTACGAATAAATTGCCTTGGTGCATATCGGCATGAAAATAACCTTCGGATATGGCTTGGCGCAAAAATGTCAGCACCAATGTTTTGGCCAATTCTTCTAGGTCATGGCCAGCGGCTATTAATGCATCTGTTTGCGATATTTTGATACCATCGACCCATTCGAGCGTCATAACGCGGCCCGATGTTCTATCCCAATCAATCATGGGTATATTATAATTGCCGACCGCCTCCATCGCATCATGCAGCTCGGATGCATTGGCAGCTTCACGGCGCAGATCAAGCTCGCGCAAAGTCCAACGTTTGAGGTTTGCAATCACCATCGCAGGACGCAGACGTTTGGCTTCACCGCCCAAGGCTTCTAGATGCGCTGCGGCCCATTCATAGGTTTCAATATCGCGAGCAAATTGTTCGCGGATGCCTGGGCGCAACACTTTGACCGCAACATCTTTGCCATCGCTGGTGACGGCGCGGTGTACTTGCGCAATCGATGCAGCCCCCACGGGAGTTGGGTCAATCGATGCGAATAATTCATCGGCACTTTTGTTGAGGCTGGTGTTTATCTCGTGATAAATATCCTCAAAATCAGCGGGCGGCAGATCGTCTTGTAGCATCAACAGGTTTTTTACTGGCCCTTCACCTACAATATCGGGGCGGGTAGCGAGCGTTTGCCCTAGCTTAATTGCAGCAGGCCCAATGGCGCGAAAGGCGGCGGCATAGTCGGGTTCTTTGGGTTGGATCGTACCAAAGCGCGCGATACGAAATAGTCGTTTCACAGGTCGCGGCGTATTGCGATCGGCTTCTAGTGCCCGTAATGCACCATATTTGGCTAATATTCGGCCCCATTTTAACAGCCTGATTATATGCGTTGCTGGCCTGGTCAATTTATACTTTCCACCCGCTATGTATAGCAACTAATCCGCCCATAATCGGTTCAACCTTGGTTTGTGTAAAGCCTGCCTTTTTTATCATCGATTCAAATGTTTTCATATCGGGAAAGCGGGCGATAGATTCGGCCAAATAGCGATAGCTATCTTCGTCATTAGAGACCATCTTGCCAATTTGCGGCAATATTTTGTGCGAATATTGTTCATAAATTTTGTCAAAGACAGGCCATTGTGTTTGCGAAAATTCCATACAAAAAAACCGCCCACCATAGCGCAATACGCGATGTGCTTCGGTCAAGGCTTTATCGATATAGGTGACATTTCTAATACCAAAGACAATAGTATAAGCATCAAAATATTGGTCGGGAAAATTAAGCTCTTCGGCATTTTGTTCGCTCCAGACTAATCCGTCATAGCCTTTTTTAACGGCGCGTTGCATGCCGATTTCTAACATATCGGGATTAATATCGGATATAGTAATATTCGCACCCGATGACAGCATACGAAAAGCAATATCACCCGTGCCACCCGCGACATCCAATATATCTTCGTCAGCTTTCGGGTTCACGCGGCGGACAAATTGATTCTTCCACAGCCTATGCGTACCGCCCGTCATAGCATCATTCATAAGGTCGTAATTTTCGGCGACAGTAGAGAATATTTTCCCAACCCTGCCTTTTTTCTCGGCAGCGTCAATATTTTCATAGCCAAAGGACACTGTATCTTCGTTCATCGCCATATCGCCTTAAATGTTTCTTTTAAGGGCTTTAGCGATTGAGAGAGGTATCGGCAAATTAAACTTTGCTTACGTCTATATTAAACTTGCTGCATTCATAGTATCGCATATTAAGAGACATGATTGGATTTTGAGAAATGCCTGAATTACCAGAAGTTGAAACCACCGTTGCAGGGTTACGCCAACTGTTAGATGGTGAACAGATTGTCCGCGCTGAAACACGGCGTGATAATCTGCGCTGGCCTTTCCCCGCAGATTTACGGCAGCGTCTAACAGGGGCAAAGATTATCGGTCTCTCGCGCCGCGCCAAATATGGGTTGGTGCATACTGACCGCGATGATATTATGATATTTCACCTGGGCATGTCTGGGCGATGGCGCATTGACCCTGATACGATAGAAAAACATGATCATTTTATCATAGAAACCAAGAGCGGCCGTATTGCTGCGCTTAATGACCCGCGCAGATTTGGCTCTGTGGATATTATTCGCAATGAACATCTGGCGGATTATAAGGCTTTTATTGCTATGGGGCCTGAACCTTTGAGCGATGATTTTACGGCGCTAAATTTGCAATCAAAACTCTCTGGCAAATCCTCTATCATTAAAACAGCATTGTTGGATCAGCGCATTGTGGCGGGGCTTGGCAATATTTATGCGTGCGAAGCATTATATATGTCGGGAATATTACCCAGTAGCAAGGCTGGGGCTATTTCAAAGCCAAGGTTAGAGACATTAGTCGCGGCCATTAAATCGGTGCTAGCTTCTGCGATTGAAGCAGGTGGCTCTACTTTGCGCGACTTTGCGGCTCCCGATGGTGAGCTTGGTTATTTTTCCAAGCAATGGCTTGTTTATGGACGCGAGAATGAAACATGCTTAAAAGGCCATGTCATTGGGCGCAGCGTGCAGGGCGGACGATCAACCTTTTACTGCCCTAAATGCCAAAAATGAGCGCGATAAGGCTGTAAAAATGCGTCATAAAGAGCAGATATGGGGTTTTTTGCGCTATGACAATGTTTTTCGTTGACGTTCGTAAGGGGACAGGCTAGTGGCGGTCGCTTCAAGGGAAATGTCTATGCGACTCTTCCTGCTTTATCTTAATGAATTAGAGGTTTTTTTATGGCTAACACGCCACAAGCTAAAAAACGTATCCGCCGCAACGGACGCCGTACCGAAGTTAATCGTGGCCGTTTGAGCCGTATCCGTACTTTCATCAAAGCCGTTGAAGCTGCTGTTGAAGCTGGCGATAAAAAAATAGCGGGTGAAGCCCTTAGCGCAATGCAACCTGAACTAGATCGCGGCGTCGCTAAAGGTGTCTTGAACCGCAATATGGCATCGCGTAAATTGAGCCGTCTTAACAAAAAAGTGGCTGCCCTTTAATCAATCTGGCCTAAGCGATTCGTTTTACGCTGGGATAGATTTGATTTGATAGATTCGACCCGTCCAACATGCTTGCGACGGGTTTTTCAATGTTTTCCTTAGTTTAACTATTGATAGTATCAAAAGAGAATAATTACTATAATTGCATGGCCAAGATAATTTAATTTTGCGTTTCATCCGCCTCTCATAATGCCGCAAATAAAGAGTCTAGCTTTTCTGGCGATTCGGAAAAGCTTTGATATGACGTCAGTTATTTTTTTTATATTTAACAATAGCTTATATGTTATTTACGCAAAACCTTACTTTGAGTTGAGTCAATATGAATATTTCATTTTTTTTGAAATTATCCTCTTGTGAGAATCTATGAATCGCGCTTAATAGATATTAATAATAAAATATGAAGCAGTATAAAGCTGTTCCAATACATTATTCATGGGGTGACTTCTAAATAGCATTTGCTGATTTTGAAGGCAATTTACTGTTGCTTGTAAATTAATATTGCACGGTGCTTAACCGCCTTATGATAATCGGAATAAATCTGCTCTTCGAGAGGCAGATAGTTTTTATATTATGATTATTGGGTAAAGTTTGAGAGGGCGGTAATGACAGATAGAATGCATATAGATCATAAAGAATCTATAACTGATGAAAAAACACATCTTCATAATAGTTATTCGAAACATAATCTGTCGGCAGATAAGCATTCATCACAAGCGACATCGCGGTTAGAAGATGATTGGCAATTTATCACATCTGGATTGCGCCGTGACTTTGGTGCGCATGTTTATGGTCAATGGATTCGCTCTATTCAACTTGGTGACTTTTGCCCTTTGACGGGGACGTTAGAATTAATGTCTCCTTCTGATTTTTCGGCAAATTGGGTTTCAGATCATTATGCAGAGCGGATAGCTTTGGCATGGAAATCTGCCAATAAAGACGTTAAGAATATAAAAGTACGGGCGAAACCAGGCGGTCCACGATCAGAAAAATTAATGTCTGAACGCGAAGCCAATGTTAAAAAATTATCCAGCGAAGCTAGACGCCCTGAAAAAGCGCATTTAGACCCAAGCATGACATTTGAAAATTTTGTCGAAGGCCAAACCAACAGATTGGCATTGAGCGCGGCAAAACGTGTTTCCGCAATTGCAAAACCATTGTTCAACCCGCTTTATTTACAAGCAGCCACGGGACAGGGTAAAACACATTTGATGCATGCTATTGGCCATGAATATGGCAAGATTAACCCCGATGCGCATATATTATATATGTCGGCTGAAAAATTTATGATGGAATTTGTATCGGCGATGCGCCGCAAAGAGGTGATGGATTTCAAAGCGCGTTTGCGCGTTGCAGATATTTTACTGATTGACGATATTCAATTCATAGTGGGTAAAACATCAACCCAAGAAGAATTTTTGCACACTATTGATGCCGTTATGGGTGCTGGAAAAAGATTAGTCGTAGCCGCTGATCGCGCTCCTCAGGCTCTTGATGGTGTCGATCAACGTATATTATCGCGCCTTTCTATGGGGTTGGTCGCCGATATTCAGCCCGCTGATTTGGAATTACGCCGGTCTATCCTTGAACAACGCCTTGCCAAAATGCCCGATTCTGGTGTTGGTGAAGATGTGGTCGAATTTTTGGCCCGAACAATAAGCCGCAATGTCCGTGAACTAGAAGGCGGCCTCAATAAATTACTGGCTTATGCGCAATTAACGGGCCGTCCCGTGACCAAACAATTGGCCGAAGAACAATTAAAAGATATTTTAAGCGCGTGCCGTCGCCGTATCACCATCGATGAAATTCAGCGTGCTGTGTGTGAATATTTTCGAATTGATCGTAGCGAAATGTCGTCCAAGCGTCGAGCCCGTGCTGTGGTTCGCCCGCGCCAAGTTGCTATGTATATTGCAAAAGTGATGACGCCGCGCTCTTATCCAGAGATTGGCCGTAAATTTGGCGGCCGCGATCATAGTACCGTTATTCATGCTGTGCGTCTGGTTGAAGATTTACGGCAAAGCGATAGCGATATGGACAATGATGTTCGTGCTTTATTGCGCCAATTAGAAGCTTAGTGCGTTTAACCGATATTGGTTTATAGGATATAGATATAAAAAAAGCGCTGTTCAAAGCGCCTTTTCTATCGCTTGTGGTCACAGAATAATCACTCTTGCACTTTTACTTTTTTAACTTTTTTCTTGTTGCTCTCGGGCGCGATAGAGATACGCAATGTTTCACCATTACCCCCAGGAAATTCTGTAAACATAGCTTCGACCAAATTTGGCACTAAATATATTAGATTATTTGAGCGTGATTGCGCATGTGCTTTTCCCTCGAAAAGGCGTTCGCCCGTCGCTTTATTGTCAATTCTCAAATCGATATTGCTTTTATATACGGTAAAGCTTCTGACTCTGTCAAAGCCCCCAAATCCGTACCCACCAAAAAGATAAGGGTCATGGAAACCATAAATAAAGCTGCTTCTGAAACCCCGTCTTCCAAAACCCCGTCTTCCATAACCTCTATAGCCAAAACCTCTGCGTCCAAATCTACTATAACCATAATCACCATGGAAAGAATTAAAAGCTGAAGAACGCACCACCGTTCTTTCTTCACCATCGTCGATTCCATAGTCTAAATTCACAATCAAATCAGCATCGCTAGCACTGGCGGCTGGCACATAGCCGACCCGTTGCATTTGCTCTGCAACTAAGCCCGCATAAGTAGCAAATTCGAGTCCACCTTTGAGATCGGGGTTGTTCGTAGCTACAGAGAAACTCTGTCCTTGCGGAGCAGGCAGTTGCTGAAAGCGCGAGACGTCCGCTTGAAATGGTGCAGCACATGCGCCCAATGATAACAACATGATGGGGGCAAAGGATAATGCCAGACGCTTGATGGTTTTTTTAGACATGTCATAACTCCGTAATTGAACGCTTACTTTATATTATTATATTCTTCTTAATCTGAACCTCATTTGAATATATCAGAAAATAGGGGTTTTAGTAAATCTTGAATAAAAAAGAGGATGTGCGATTAATTTCTTAATAAACCCAGTGCTTTATAGGATGCTTCGACAGTTGCTTGCGCTTGCTCTTGGGCTTTGCTTGCTCCTTTTTCCAATATCGCATCTAATATTATATCATCAGATTTTAAGGCTAAAAAGCGTTCCCGAATCGGGCTTAAGCTCGAAATAAGGGCATCGATTAGAATTAATTTGAAACCATCAAAGCCTTTGCCAGCATGCTCTGCCAATATAGCATCGGGGGTTTCATCGGTTATTGCAGCACAAATATTGACCAAATTACGCACCTCTTCTCGCCCTTCTAAACCTGCTATTTCAGAGGGTAAATTTTGGTCATCGGTGCGCGCTTTTTTAATCTTCTTGCTAATCATATCATCATCATCGGATAAATTTATTCGGCTTAGATGCGATGGGTCAGATTTGGACATTTTGGCACTGCCATCGCGCAGCGACATCACGCGCGCCGCTGGCCCATTGATATAGGCTTCGGGCAGCGTGAAAATATTCTGTCCCGTATCACCGTTAAATTTGCTGGCAATATCACGCGCCAGCTCAAGATGCTGTTTTTGATCGTCGCCAACGGGGACATGCGTCGCTTGATAAATTAGGACATCGGCGGCTTGCAGCACAGGATAGCTATAAAGCCCCATGCTTGCGCGTTGTTTATGCTTGCCCGATTTTTCCTTAAATTGCGTCATCCGATCGAGCCATCCCAATGGCGTGCTGCAAAAGAGCATCCAAGCCAATTCAGCATGACCGCTAACGCGCGCTTGGTTGAACAATGTTGATTTATCAGGATCAACGCCAGATGCGATTAATGCGGCTGCCATTTCGCGCGTGTTGGCCGATAAAATAGCAGGCTCATTGGGAACGGTAATAGCATGCAAATCAGCAAGAAAGAAAAAACACTCCGCTTCGTCTTGCATTTTGACCCAATTTTTAATCGCACCCAGATAATTGCCTAAATGCAAATTCCCAGTGGGTTGAATACCAGATACGACGCGCATAATTTTTCCTTATTTATGTGAGCGACCAAAGCTCATGCTCGGCCTCTTAATATATTTACCTTGGTACGATCAATAGCCCCTGTAAACCATGCCATGATGAAATAGATAATGGCTCCAGCGCTGACCAATAAAATAATAGATAGAAAACGCTCGTCAATGCTGCCGCTATAATAATCTGTTCCATAATCTTTCAACAAATAGAGCATTACGCCCATTGCGATAGCAGAAATAATGATACGGACAATCCGCGCAAATAGATCGCTTTCAATATAAAAATGCCCCCTTTTTTTCAAAATAAAATAGAGCAAAATTGTGTTGCACCATGCTGCAATCGCACCCGCCAATGCTAATCCAGCAACGCCATAATCATATATCACAATGAATATTATGTTGAGAGCGACATTGATTAATAGAGATATTGCGGCTGTATAAACAGGCGTTTTTGTATCTTTGCGCGCGAAAAAACCTGGCGTTAATATTTTCACCAACACATAAGCGGGCAAGCCTAGCACAAGCATCATGACCACAGAGGCTGTTTGGCTAGCATCATCAATAGTGAATCGGCCATGGTTATAAATAGCTGTAATCAATGGCTCTGCTGCAAAAAATAACCCAACAGCCGCTGGCGTGGTGAGCAATAAACCAAGCTCAATAGCATTGCTCTGAACGCGCTGCGCTCCTGCCATATCATTTTTGGCAATATATCTGGATAAAGAGGGCAATATCGCAATGCCCAAGGCAATGCCAATCATGCCCAAGGGTAATTGGTTTAATCGATCTGCTGCGGCCAGATAGACAAATGACCCCGTTTCCAACTGCCCTAGAAAAAATAAATCTAAGAAACGGCTGATTTGATAGACACCTGCACCGAATATAGCTGGAATGATTAACACCCCCAATTCCTTGACATCTGGCGTGAATTTGGGGCGGTTTATTGTGATTATGAACCCCGCTTTTCGGGTCCAATAATAGAGCCAGAGCAATTGCATCAGCCCAGCTATGGTAACGGCATAGGCCAGCGCATAAGCAATATTGCCGCTATTATCTTCGCCATAAGCCCATATTGAATAGAGCAAAGCATTTATCATACAGATGTTAAGCAAGACAGGAGCAAAAGCAGCAGCGCCAAAGCGGTTCACGGAATTGAGAATAGCAGCGAATAAGGTGGTGAGGCTAATCAGGGTGAGATAAGGGAATGTAATCCGAGCCAGAGCAATGGATGTTGCATTCACGCGATCACCTCTGCCAAAATCATCAAATAACCATAATAGGCCTGGCATCGCTATCATGATGATGGCGGAAAAAAATATCAAAATTGGGACAAATATTGACATTATTTCAATGGAAAAAAGCTCGGCTTTCCGCCGTCCTTCGTGCGCATCATTGCCGCTTATCTTGCGATTGAATAAGGGAACAAAAGCAGCCGAAAATGCGCCTTCTGCGAATAATCGGCGGAAAATATTGGGGAACATGAAAGCAATTTGCCATGCATCGCCTATCGCACTAGCCCCCAATAAGCGCACAACCAAAATATCGCGCACAAAACCAAATAGGCGGCTGACCAAAGTCATACCGCCTATGATTCCTGTGGATTTTAGCAGATTCATATGCGTACCATCTGCGCTATCAGCACTAATTTAAGCTTCGCCAGCAGGCTGCTCTTTGGCCAATTCTTCGGCTTGCGCCCGCTGCTGCAAATAGAGCATGTTGAAATCAATTGGGTCCAGAGTGAGCGGCGGGAAACCAGCATCGCGCGTTGCATCAGCAATAACGCGGCGAGCAAATGGAAATATTAAGCGCGGTGCTTCGCCAAAAAGAAATTCATGGGATTGTGGCTCGGGTACATTTTTTATCCCAAATAAACCAGCGTAAGAGAGTTCGACAGCATATAAAACGCCTTGCTCAGAGGTGGCTTTAGTGGTCAAAATCATCTCGACTTCATGCACATCGTCGCTAACTTTATGGACTTGGATATTCACTTGAACATCAACTTGAGGTTGATCGTCCCAATTTAGGCTAGAAGGAGAATTTGGATTTTCTACTGACAAGTCTTTGACATATTGAAACAATAGCCCAACATGAGGTTGATTGTCTTCGCCATTCGCGCTTAGTCTTTCTGATTTTACAGCACCATCATCTTCGGCTTTTTTCTTGGCCATATTATATCTTCTTTTCCGTTCTAAAATAGAGTGACATTGGTTCGAATTTGCTTTGCTTGTAAATGCAAAACGTTTGAAAACCGCCTAGCAGGGCTTTGGACTAAGAGCAACAATTTGCTGATTATCAAATAATATCAATATTTGATGTTTGTATTTGTCGGCAATAGCAACTATATGCAATCCATATGCGATAGATTATATGGGGCAGAATTTATTGCCTGTAAGTAGGATGCTTATAGCCATAGATTTTGCAAGATTTTATCACGTTAAACCTATATTCAACTATTAAAGTGATATAGGACACCAAGAGATGGTGAATCAAATTATACTGGCCAATATCCCTAATGGGATGGCAACACGGAGGTTGTGTGACTTTTGATATTGTTTTGTTAGCGATGGTAGCTGCATTTTTGGGCTTACGCCTCTATTCGGTTCTGGGCAAAAGAACGGGGCACGAACAAAAACCAATAGCAGGCCCTCAAGATGACGCTTCTTCCAGTGATAATGCCAATAGCGATGTCGTGGATATCATGCAGCGTGCGGCGGCGAAAATAGAAAGCCAAGCCATAAAAGCCGAAATGGTGGATCCCGCAGCGCAGAATTCTCTGCGCGATATTATGGCTGCGGACAGAGGTTTCAATCTCGCACAATTCAGCACAGGCGCAAAAGCGGCTTATGAATTAACCCTCTCGTCTTTTTGGGGCGGTAAACGCGAAGAGCTTCAGAAATTATGCGATGCGGGCGTATATGCTGATTTTGAAGCCGCTATAATAGCGCGCGAACAGGCTGGGCAAATAGTAGAGAATAAATTGGTGCGTATCGAGAAAGTAAGCATTGTTGATGCAGAATTTGATAAACCCATCGCGCGCGTCACTGTGCGCTTTGATGCAGATATTGCTGCTCTTACGCGCGATAAAGATGGTAATATCATCGGTGGTTCGTTGTCGGATGCGATTGAAACGCATGATATTTGGACGTTCGAACGCGATGTTAAAAACAGCGATAGAAATTGGACATTGACTGCGACTGATGTTGCCTAATGCACTTTAAAACTCTTGTATCGCTTGGCGGATTGAGCCTGTTATTAGCGTCGTGTGCGACCATCATTCCTCCGGGGACCAATATACCCGTTTCTCAACCTGATGCTGGCGCGGCGGCCCAGCCCATTGCTTCTGTCGCCCGCGAACCATTGCCCGCTCCGCAGCAGAACGGTGATGGCACAAGCGCTGCAAGCTTAGGAGTAAGGCGCGGCCCCGATATTGGCGAGCTTGCTATTAATGATAAAGATGCTAGCGCGGCATTGGCCGCATTTAATACATCGTGTCGTTCGGTAATTTGGCGCAAGGATGTCAGCGGCTTAACCGAAGGCGCAGATTGGCGCGAGC
This sequence comes from uncultured Sphingomonadaceae bacterium, assembly GCA_938050045.1. Lineage (GTDB taxonomy): Bacteria > Pseudomonadota > Alphaproteobacteria > Sphingomonadales > Sphingomonadaceae > Sphingorhabdus_B. Next base: position 15,691 of record CALLJS010000021.1, on the reverse strand, counting down.
CTTGCGAGGCGGCGAAATCATGGGATGGCGATGCGGTTAATTTCTTTGCAACGCATTTGGTCGCGGTCCAGGTGGGCGATGGCCGTTCCTTTGTGACGGGATATTTTGAACCAGAAATTGAAGGCTCAAGAGAGAAAATCGCAGGGTTTGATGTCCCTGTTTATGCAAAACCCGATGATTTACTCACCATTCAAGCAGAAGATTTAACGCAAGAAGATTTGGCGCGTTTCAATGTGGAATCCGTAAGCGGTAAAACCGTCAGAGGTAAGCGTTTTGGCGAAGATGGATATACGCTTTATGAAGATCGTGCAGAGATTGAAAATGGTTCGCTCGAAGGGCGCGGCCTTGAAATAGCATGGGCCAAAGACTCAGTAGATTTCTTTTTTCTACAAATCCAAGGCTCTGGCCGTTTGCGTTCGCCCGATGGCCGCATCATGCGTATTGGCTATGCCAGCCAAAATGGCCATGATTATACAGGCATTGGCCGCTTGATGAAGGAGCGCGGTTTGCTTGAACCAGGCGAATCTTCCTTGCAAGGAATAACGGCTTGGTTGAGGCGCAACCCCAAAGAAGGCCGCAAAATCATGCACGAAAATAAAAGCTATATTTTCTTTCAAGAGCTAACGGGCGCTGGCCCGCTCGGTGCATTGGGGCTTCCTGTTGTGGCAGAAAGCAGCGTTGCGGCCGATCCGAAATATACGCCGTTGGGCGCACCTGTTTGGATTTCTATGGATCGTTCAAAACCCAATGGTATGTGGATAGCGCAGGATACGGGCGGTGCCATAAAAGGGGCTAATCGTTTCGATACTTTCTGGGGTGCTGGTGAGCGCGCAAAAGCTATTTCGGGCGGTATGGCGGCGCGGGGTAGCGCATTATTATTCCTGCCCAAGGCCTCTGTTGAGCGTCTCGGGCTTTGATTTATAGAATTTGATATATGAATCATGGCACGCAATCTGGGACAAGATGAAAAAGAATTATGGCGCAAAGTTATCGAGAGCATCACGCCGCTATCCAATAGCAAGATAAAATATAAGACATCGGCAAAGCGCGATCTTCCTCGGCGCAAAGAGCGGATTGAGCCAAATCAAATTCCCCATAATAGGCAGAATATAAAAACCTCTCTTGACCCTACGCGCGAAGATTTGGCCGCCGCGCTGAGCAAGCCAATAGCTGCTCCCCAGAAACGAGAAAATCGTCTAACCAACCAAGATGCGTTCAAAACCTCTCAAAAATCTGTGCATAATGGATTGGATGGTCATTGGGAAAAGCGATTGAATAAGGGGGTGGTTATTCCCGACATTAGCATCGATTTGCACGGAGCTGGATTACAAAGCGCCTATAATCGATTGGATGGTGCTTTGGAGCAAGCAAGGGCGCAAAAATTGCGCGTGATATTGTTGGTCACAGGGCGTCAACGACACTATGATCGCGCGAGCGGAGAGGGGCGCGGCGGTATTAGAGCGGTTATGCGTGATTGGCTCTCTGCATCGCGGCATAGCGATTATATCGCGAGCGTGCGCAATGCGCATCCGCGCCATGGCGGCGCTGGTGCTATATATATCATATTACGTAAATAATGCGATTAGCGCGATAGAGCAGCAGTGGCTATTTTGGCATAGATAGCCGCGAGCATATCCAAATCTTCGACTTCGGCTGCTTCGTCTAATTTATGCATTGTCGCATTGCGCAGGCCAAATTCCACAACGGGACAGAGCGCAGATAAAAATCTTGCATCGCTCGTCCCACCGCTGGTCGATAATTGTGTATCTATGCCAACTATATCTTTGATGGCTTTGCTGATTATATCAGAAAATTCACCGGGCGGCGTTAGGAACGGTTCTCCCGAAATACGCGCGTCTATTGTGCCGCCATATTGTTGAGCGATACTGCTCATTTGATCCACCAATTGCTGGCCGCTATGCTTATCATTAAATCGGATTGAGAGCCTTGCTTGGGCCTTTGCAGGAATGACATTATGCGCGCGATTACCAACGGTAAGGTCAGTAAATTCGATATTGCTGGGTTGAAACCAATCGGTCCCTTCGTCCAATTGTATCGCCTCAATTTCGCTCATGATAGCGGTTAATTTGGTGATCGGATTATCGGCCAAATGCGGATAGGCAACATGGCCTTGCATGCCCTCTACATTTATCCACATATTAACGCTCCCGCGTCGACCTATTTTAATCATATCGCCCAATCTATCGACAGACGTTGGTTCGCCGACCAAGCATAGATCGGGTACAATATTATGCTCTTTCATATAGCGTATGATAGATTGGGTGCCATAGGTCGCTGGGCCTTCCTCATCGCCGGTAATAATCAGGCTAATGATGCCGCTATCCGATGGTATAATATCCAAAGCTGCAATGAAGGATGCGATACTGCCCTTCATATCGACAGCACCGCGTCCATAGAGCAAAGCATCACGAATTTCAGGCGTAAAAGGATCGCCGCTCCAACCATCGCCAGGCGGCACAACATCTACATGGCCTGCATAAGCAAAATGCGAGCCGCTAGTTCCGCGAAGGGCCAATAAATTTTCTACTGGGCCATCGGGAGCATCCCCCTCGATAAAACGATGGACATGAAAGCCAAGCGGCTTCAATAGGGACTCTAAGCTGTCAAAAACTTGGCCTGTAGCTGGGGTTACGCTAGGGCATTCTATTAGCTTTTTTGCAATATCGCAGGCGCGGCTCATTCGGCTTCCAAAGCTTCAATCTTAGCATCCAAATCAATCATGCGCGTTGACAATATTTCATTGCCCTTATTAAAAAGTTCAGGCGTGTCTCGGCCAGCGCCAATGTCCCTAAGTTTAGCATCGCGCTCGAGCAATAATTCTTCTATCTCATCGCTGTAAAGCCGAACCATAGCGGTAATTAACTTATTGACCAGCCTATCTTCTGCTGTGTCATCCACATTGTAAAGATCGATATGGTTGATCATGGTTTGTGCTGGATACATCCATTCATCCGTGACCCAGCGGTTGGTTGTAAACCATTCGCGCGGGATACCATTTTTGTCGATAGATAAGGCTATCAAATGCGTAACACGCGCTTTTTTCTTATTTTTATAATGAGCAGGCTTAGCAATGGTGCGCGATGCTCTCTTTATCTGAGATTTATCAAGGAATAGGTGGAAATGTCCATGTTCATCAGGGCTGCGAGACCCCGGTTTATGCACATGATAATACCAACGCGCTTTGCAACTTTTGCTGCGCGCATCTAATTTGGGATAATGTTCCCACCATTTAATATCATCTTCTGGTAAAACCCTTTGCATCAAAGGCTTTCCCTCTTGTGCCATGGCCACAATTGTCTCAATTACAGTTTCAGCCGCTGCTAATTGCAATGTACATTTGTCTGCCATATTGAAAACACTCCGAATAATTAGGCCACTAACTTGGTTTGGAAATGAATAATATAAAGATTATTTTTTAATTTATAAGCGAAATTTTCAATTAACTTAATTAATTTAATGCGCCCATAAAAAAAGACGACGCGATGAAGCGCCGTCTCATTCATTAAAAGCGGTTAGCTTATTCTGCTACAGCACAAGCTGCTGCACATGCGGTGTCTTTAACAGCACATGCCGCATCAGAAACGCTGCATGCTGCACCGCAAGCGGCTTCAGCAACGCCACAAGCCGCACTAGCTGCGCCGCAAGCTGCTGCACAAGCGCCGCACGCTGCTGCGCATTCTGCTGCACAAGCGCCTTCAACTGCACCGCATACGGCACAGCCAGCTGCACAAGCTGCACCACAAGCTGCACATTCAACACCTTCAACAACGTCAGTTGCTGTTTCAGATGAACATGCGCTAGTTGCGATTGCAAGACCGCCAGCTACTGCTAGCATAGATGCAAGTTTAGTTTTTCTCATTTTTGGTCCTTTCCTTCCTACTCGATCACCACTCATTGTAAACAATCGATCAGGCTTTTTTCCCTGTACAATCTAAAATCATGGCCGTCGATCGAGTTAAACGCGACCGACGAAACTTTCGGCTACAACACCTTTACGGCTTAGTATAGATATAATTTGCTAGATAATAGCGTAAATCTACTTAAGTTATTAAAAATAAACATTTTTTTATATTGGATAAAATGTAAATTATTTCTATTATATGATATAATTTCGAAAAAATGGCTATTTTTGAATGAATCGGACCAAGAATGTTCATGATTCATTCAAAGATTAACATGCGATTCTGATAATTAGAATGCTAATCTATAATATATTGGCATGAGCGATAGTATATTACCGCTCAAATCGCTCCAAAACCCACGGCTCTGCTCGTGCGTCTTCATACCAATTTTTTATCCAACTATGTTCTAATATGGTATCGCAATAGGCTTGTGCAAAACCCGGTAAAACAAAACCATAGGTTTTGAAACGACTCACGATGGGAGCATATATAATGTCGGCTGCGCTGAATGTACCAAATAGATAGGGGCCATTGCTGCCAAAACGCGATCGTGCTTCGGCCCATGAAGCAACTATCCTGATAGCATCTTGCTTCGCCGCTTCGCTGGGTACAAAATCATCATAATTTTGTTTGATATTCATCGGGCATTCGGATCTGAGTGCGTGAAAGCCTGCGTGCATTTCTGCGGATAAGCTGCGCGCCATCGCATTGGCGGCTATGTCCTTGGGCCAAAATCTATCATGCCCAACTTTTTCAGCAAGCCAGTCGATAATGGCAAGCGAATCCCATACCACTATATCTTTGTCCCATAGTATCGGAACTTTGCCATTGGATGGAATGAGATCTTTTTGTGTTTTGCGTTTTTCCCACCCTTTACCATAGAGAGAGATTGTCTCTTCTTCGAAACCGATGCCAGATTGTTTACACGCAAGCCAACCGCGCAAAGACCAGCTCGAATAATTTTTATTTCCGATGATTAATTTCATATATTTTCCTAGATTATAAGAAGATTATAAAATTTAATAGCCCAATACGGCATCCAATATCGTCTCGCGCAATGCCTCTATACCCATTTTTTTTTCCGCAGAGGTGACGGATATTTCAGGAAAGGCAGCGGGATGCTTTGATAGAGCTATTAGCGTCTCTGCTGTGACGCGCTCTAACGCGCTATTTTTAATCTTATCGGCCTTGGTAAGGATGATGCGATAGCTTACTGCGGCTTCATCGAGCATTTTCATAATATCATGATCGACATCTCTAACGCCGCGTCTGCTATCGATAAGGACAAATGTGCGTTTCAACACCTGACGTCCGCGCAGATAATCATTGATAAGATGTCGCCATTTTTTGACCGTTTGTATTGGGGCTTTGGCATAACCATAGCCGGGCATATCAACAATACGAAAAAGCAGTGGTTCGCCAACATCAAAAAAGTTTAATTCTTGGGTACGCCCTGGTGTATTGGATGCACGGGCCAATCCATTGCGCTTGGTAACGGCATTGATAAGCGATGACTTACCAACATTGGAGCGTCCCGCAAAAGCGATTTCAATGACCTCTGGTTCAGGCAGAAATTCTAATTTTGGGGCCGATCGCAAAAATGCAATGGGCCCAGAGAATATCCGATTGGCGCGTTCTGCGCTGCTTTCTTCTGCCGCTTTCATGACGGATTTAAGACCCTGAAGCTTTTTTGGCAGCTTTTTTGGCGGCTTTCTCAGCAGCCTCTTGGGCCATTTGTTCTTTGATTTGCGGATGGCGCGAATAGAGCCATTTTTGCTGTGCAATGGTAAGAAGGTTTGAAACCACCCAATAAAGCTGTAATCCTGCGGCAAAAGGTGCCATTACGAACATTAAGAACCACGGCATAAGGCCAAATATCTGCTTTTGAATTTCATCGGTTGGCGGCGGATTAAGACGCAACATGCCCCACATGGATACACCCAATAAAATTGGCAAAATACCAATGGCGATAAAAGATGGCGGCGTGAAGGGTAGCAAACCGAATAAATTTATTGGCGTTAATGGATCAGGAACCGAGAGATCTTTAATCCATAGAATAAACGGCTGATGACGCATTTCAATCGATAGTAATAGTAATTTATAGAGCGCAAAGAAAATAGGTATTTGGATCAATATGGGCAAACAGCCCGCCAATGGATTGGCTTTTTCCTCTTTATAGAGCTTCATAATCTCTTGCTGTTGCTTTTGTTTGTCGTCCTTAAACTTTTCCTGAATTTTTTTCATTTTGGGCTGCAGTGTGCGCATAACGGCCATAGATTTGAATTGTTTTTGCGCGATGGGGAACATAAGGCCGCGCACCACAATGGTTAAACCGATAATGGCAAAACCAAAATTACCAAACCATCCAAAAAAAGTATTCAATATCAGAAAGAAGAATTTCTCGATAACGCGGAACCACCCCCAATCAATCGCGAGGTCTAATTTAGGAACGCCATATTCGTCGGTATATTTATCCAATATCACCACTTCTTTTGCCCCAGCAAAGAGACGGCTATCGTGCGAAATGCTTGCGCCCGCCGCGACTGTGTCTTGGGTTTCGCGCACCATGATGGTTTGATAATTGCCATTGGCAGTGCTGAAACGGGCTTTGATATTCGTTTTTTGATCGGGGATGAGAGCGCCGAGCCAATATTTGTCGGTAAAGCCTAACCAACCCCCCTTGGAGGCAAAGTCAACGCCATTGGGGGCTTCTTCGACATCATCATATTCCCAATCATAATCGGCAACATCGTTAAACACACCCATAGGGCCTACATGAACATTCCAAAAACCTTGATCTTCGGGGGCGGTTGAACGAATCAAAAACCCTGTCGGTGCAATTTCAACTTTTTGCTCAGTTGCGCGTGCTATTTGCTGTATTTCTTCTTGTGTTTGTTCGCCTTCTTCGGACGTAGTATCTGCTGCTAAGGATTGTGCATTGGTTGAACCACCATTGGTAAACTTCTGCGTGACATTAATCATATAATTTTCATCGATAGAAAATAATAATTCAAATTTCTGACCTTGGGGGTTGGTCCAATCCAAGGCGAGAGGCGTGATGGGCGTCAATGCAGCGGCAGAAGGATTCCAAATAGTTTTTTCATCGGGTAAGACAGCAGCATTGCCAACCCAACCAAAACGGGCATAATAAGCATCTTTGGTGCCCGATGGTGCAAATAATCGGACTTTCGGCGAATCTTTGGCCAACTTTGTTCGGTGCGCAAGCAGCAAAATATCATCAACTTTTGCCCCTTCCAGATTGATCGAGCCCGATAATTTCGGCGTCTCAATTTTGACGCGCGCATTGGTTTTGAGGGCTTGGGCTACCGTTAATATTTTCTTGGGGGCTGCATTGGCATTCAGATCGTTAATATCAGATGAACTGCCCGTGCTGCTGTTTTTTTCGACCTTTTGCGCGGCTATTTGCTCGGCCGTTGGCTCAGGCTGCGGAAAGAAATAATTTTCTACATAGGGCCATCCCAATAATACCAAACCCGTTAGCAGGACGGCCAATATCAAATTACGGCGATCTTCCACGTTACAATTCCCTATTTTTCATTATCATTACAATCACAAGGCACAGGATCATGTCCATATCCGCCCCATGGGTGACAGCGCAATAGCCGTTTAATGCCAAGCCATCCACCTTTAATTGCGCCAAATTTTTGAACAGCCTCAATCATATAGCCAGAGCAGCTTGGATTATAACGGCAAGACGGCGGTAAAATGCGCGATGGCCCCCATTGCCATAATTTTGCCACCAAGATTATGGCCTGTCCTATCATGCGTTTTTTTCTTGATTGTCGGCCTGCGCTATCTCTTGTGGTACGGTTTTAGTTGTGCCTTTTCCAACCTTGTTAAGCGCCAATATCATGTCCGCGCGCATCAATGCATATGCGCGGTCTATGCCGCCAATTCTGCCGATTAAGATATGGTCTGCACCTGCTTTGCCGCCATCCGCCAAAAATTCGCGTGCCAATGAACGCAAACGTCTTTTTAGGGCATTGCGCACAACTGCATTGCCGATTTTTTTGGTCACTGTAATGCCCAAACGAACCGAATCGTCCGCATCCTTACGATCATGCACCAATAAAACAAAAGCTTTGGTTGCGAATCGACGGCCTTTATTGGCGGCCAGAAAGTCTGACCGGTTTTGAATCATATCATAGGGTTTGAATTTTATACTCATGACGCGCCATCTTCATGCGCCACCTCGGCCAATAAAACATAGTTATGGCCTATATTATAGGCGATATGTTTAAGCAGAGAGGCTGTTACGACCACGTCCACGGCGCGCATTAAGGATTTTACGGCCATTGGCGCTCGCCATGCGATGACGGAATCCGTGGCGACGCTTGCGTACAAGGTTGCTTGGCTGAAAAGTCCGTTTCATGGCTGTAATCCTCAAAAAATTATATATCGTAAAAATAAAAACTGCCCGTTATTCGCTATGGTGCAGCCGCTGTTGCTGGTCAGATATGATGGAAATGGTAATAAGTCAAGCGCAGAAAGGGCGTTACAGACTATAATTATCATAGTTTTGCGACATCATAAACGATTAAAACGTCCTAAGCTTGCAAATTTTATTATTGTGCGGATTTAAGGGTTAGCAATGCTGACCCAATGTATTGGCGCAGGCGGCAATCATAGAAAGTATCAGCCAAGATTATTCGTCCCCCATTTGCCTCGATAAATATTGCAGAGTTATATTGCAGAGCTAGGCCATGCTTAAGCGTTGTTAACGCCCTAATAATCGCTTCACTTGCTCTTTGAAAGGCGGCAATGGCGGCATTTCTCTCTGTCCTTTGCGGCGCAAAGCCCAATCTGTCCAGCGGCCATATTCGGGAAATTTGCGTTTGAATTTAATATATAATCCTTTGGCCCAGCGCGAATTTTTTAGCACAAGAGCCAAGCCAATAGGGAATATGACGATAAACCCTGGTCCTGGGATTGCGCCAATAATGGGGGCGATGACGATACACAGCCAACCAAGCCACAGCATCGCAACGCGCTTTGTCCGTTTGTTAATATTCTGATTGTTTATTGGTCTCTCATGCGCGTCATTCTCGCGAGTTTGCGGCTTATGCCCTTTAGGGGTTGGCATATTTTGTTTGGCTGCATGGGCCTTTTTTTGTTCATTGTCATCTTGCACCTTGTATATTTGGTGCATCGAATGTCTAAGCGCAAGATGCTCTATTATTTATTTAGTGAGTTTATCCAATAGGTGCATATTGAGTGATGTCAGATTTACCAAGCGTAATGTAGCTATCATGCGGGGCGCTATTGGTCATCCAATAGAAATCATGCGCCTGCTTGCGGCTCATCCCAGCTACTATGTGATAATAATCAATATAGCTTTTATGAACAGGATGATCTGCGGCATAGTCATGAGGCTCTAAACCATCTTCATCCATCCAGCTATGCACGGCAAAAATTGCTGTTGGGTGGGCGGTGCGTTTCTGGCCCGCCAAAAATAGCTCTACACCGCCAGATCGCACCGATCCATTTTGTGGCACATGGGTGGCTATACCCAGCGCATTAATTTTGGCTGCGAGGGCTAAATTAACTTCATCATCAACCGTACCAGCGACATCGACCATATCGATTTGTTGTACCGATGGATAGGCCGCCATCATCTGATTAAAACGATCCATACTATAGCTGTCGGTCGTGCCAATCATCTCGGCGCGCTCTGGTGAAATCACCCGAAAGCTTCCGTATGTCGCCATCACCTTATTTTGCGTGGGTGCCTTATTCTGCACGGCGCTAAGTCTTTGATCGGGGATATAGCGCGTCACTGTGTCCGTATAGACATAGGATTCTTCATAAGTGGTAATCGTTTCGGTAGAGCCATTATCGGAAATGGTTGCTTCGCGAAATGTGACGCTATCATCGGTTAATTCTAAAGCACTATCGACTTCTAAGCTAATATTTTGCGCATAGGCACTTGAGATTATATTAGGCGAAAATAAGAATATTGCTATTATCAGGCCATAGAAGAGCTGGCTGTAGGACGCTTTATTGGTTTCGGAATCGAGAAATAGATTTTTCAGCATGAGCATGCTTATAAAAAAGTATCCCTGCTATTTGTTTCATAACAATGGTTAAGAAAAAATTTACCGTATTAAAAATGAACTACCATCAAGTTGAATATATTTGATTTAGTTTTAGGGGCTGATCTATGAGATGGAAATTCTTTTTGGGAATATCTCCTTCGACAAGTGCAGCACAGGATTATATTTGCGTAAGTGGCGCTTTGCTTGGTTCCAGAAATTTGTGGGTGCCGTTGATGTGGTTTTGCTTGTCAGCAAATAGTTTGCTGTGATTGATACGATAATGATGAAAGTCTATAATATCTAGCGCATCATAGCTGCGGTAGCTATCTGTACAGGCAACGCTATCAGGCCTGACTTTAATGGCTATTATCGGAATTAGTGTACCTGATCTTGTGTCTGGTACTGGAAGCGAAATACCTTCCCGCCGCGTTTTAACAATCCGAATATAGCGACTTTTCCTGCAGCACCGCGTCCTCGTTTGCCTTTTCCCACGGCCCCGAAATAGCTCTCATCCACTTCAACTTCACCCGCTCATTTTGATGCCTCTTGGATCAATCTATTATATATAATCAGCCATAATCTATGATGGAAGTCTTAAACGCGCCAAACAGACTGTTGGCGGCAAGACGATTTACTCTGTCTACAGCGCATCGGGTTCGCTTATCCACCGCGATGATGTGACGTCCAATAGGAAAAGCGATTATATACGCGCCGCTGGTAAAACGATAGTACGGATCAAGGGCAGCACGGTGAGCTATATGCATCAAGATCATCTAGGATCATCGGTGGCCTCTACAACAGCGGCGGGTGCGATAGCATGGCGCGAGGACTTTACCCCTTATGGCGAGAAGCGTCTTGATCCTAATGCTAATAAGGATGATGAGGGCTTTACGGGTCATGTTGATGATGCGGCAACGGGCCTCACCTATATGCAGGCCCGATATTATGATCCCGTCATCGGTAGGTTCCTATCCAATGATCCCGTCGGGTTTGCAAAAGGCGGTACAGGCTATTTTAATCGTTATGCTTACACAATGAATAATCCTATTAACGGCATTGACCCTGATGGAATGAAATGTGTTCCAACTAATGGTGGATATGAATGTGCTGTAGATGATAATTCCGATGAGAATACAGAGAAGCCTATATTTACTAAACAGGAAATTGAAAGGATAAATAAGGCATATACTGACGCAGTTAATCGATTAGTAAAAGACCCTAACAAGCATCATACCATCAAACTAGGAGGTAAAAGCTTCAAAGCAAAAGCTGGAGATATTGCCAAAGGCTTAATTAACTCAACTGTGTCAACTTCAAATAGTAGTGGTAGGGCAAGCCTTGGTGGTGGTCCCTTGTCACCAAGTTTGAAGGCATCCGATGGCAGTTTTAATTTGACTATAAAAAGGGCAGCAATAAATCGTGATAGAAGTGGTGGCACTCAATTTATAGATCGTGATCTTGCGAAAACTTTCATTCACGAGGGGATTCATACACTCCCTGGTGAGTCTGTGTTTAAACCAATGTTTGATCAGGGCTTGTTTAACCATAATAAAGTATATAATGATGCAAGTACTCTATTTTATCACAACTATAATAGGTAAGTATGAGATGAAAATGTTTTTTATATTAGTAATATTTTTTTCATTTAACGCATGTGCTGATAAAAATGAAATTAATAGAGATACACCTGATAAATCTGAATTTGATATATTAAATGATAGAAATTACATTGTATATCGTCAAAAAAACAATCAAAATGTTGTTGAGATAATTGATTTGAGATTAGGTTGGTCGAGACCATATAATGTAGAAGTTCTTAATAAGCAGCAAGATGAAATAGCTAAAATTAACGAACGGTTAAACATGGAAGAAGATGTATTAGGGGAATGGTCTATTGATTTTTGTAAACAGGAAATATTCTTATGCTCAAAACATGGCATACGGTTAGCTATCCCTAAATCTGACATAGAAGGTGATTGGAAGTATAGTAATATTTCATGCACGTTGATTGATAAAAAATCTAAAGAGAATAATGATATTTATAATATAAATTGTAAGAGCTTAGGATATATCAACAATCTAGAAACAACATTTAAATATTCGAAAGAGAGGGGCGTAGTTAGTTATAAGATTGATTGTGATGGATGCGATGGTAGGCATTATGAACTCTTGAGTAGCAAGGGCTTGTTTGCTGCCGAATAAAAACCTTATCACGGGCGGGGCTTGTAATGGCAGCTATGTCTATGATGGCGGTAAGAAGCGGGTTAAGCAGACTGTTGGTGGCAAGACGATTTACTCTGTCTATGGTGCATCGGGTTCGCTCATCCACCGCGATGATGCGGCATCTAATGTGAAGACGGACTATATTAGAGCTGCTGGCAAAACGATAGCGCGGATCAAGGGCAGCACGGTGAGCTATATGCACCAAGATCATTTAGGATCAACGGTGGCCTCTAGCGGCGGGCGCGATAGCATGGCGCGAGGACTTCACCCCTTATGGCGAGAAACGTCTTGATACCAATGCTAATAAGGATGATGAGGGCTTTACGGGCCATGTTGATGATGCCGCAACGGGTCTCACCTATATGCAGGCCCGATATTATGATCCCGTCATCGGTAGGTTCCTATCCAATGATCCGATGTCATTCGTGGACAGCAAATATGACACAAGATATTTCACGAGATATTCTTACGCTGGGAATGATCCAGTTAATCATTTTGATCCTGATGGGAGAAAAGTAGAATTTGTAGGTACCAAAGCTGAACGTGAAAAAATACGTACCGTAGTGTCGGCGGTTGTAAAATCAGATCCAAAGTTAACTACTAGATTTAACGAATTGGTTAGATCAGAGCATACTCATAGAGTTGAATATACTAATGGAACAGTATCAACTACGGGTATTGTAAACTCTGATAATGCCAGAAATGGAGAAGGAACATCAACAGTTGTTAAGATAAGTCGGTCTATTGGACCTGGAGACACATATTCGGACGATTCTCCACGTACGGAAGCAACAGTTGTCGCTCATGAACTTTTAAGTCATTCTTATGATGCAGATAAAGGGGTGCTGTCTGATGATGTTAACCCCAAATCTGATGTAAAAGTTAGAGAAGAAAGAGCCGTAAAGACTGAGAATATATTTAGAGAGGCTGTTGGTTTAGAAGAGAGGACGGAATATGGTGGAAAAAAAGTAGATTTAGATGAATAAACATGAAAGATATTTTTATGGATAAGTTATTAACATTGTTAATTATATTTCTTTTAAGTGGTTGTTTTGATAATAAACAATGCGATAAGGTTTCTTTTAAACAAATACCTTACAATGGTGATATATTAAAAAATTATGATAATTATCAAATTTATAATAAAATGCTTATTAATAAAATCATTAAATATCATTATAAAAATCCGTATAAAATTGATAATGAATCTAAAGTACAAGACATCGAATACGTATCAAAAAATAAATCGTCACTTTTATTTTCTGCAATTAATTATACTGATATATACTTTATATACAAAATGGATTCTAAAAACTGTCCTTCGGCGAGGTTTATTTTTTCACCTATATAATATCTACTCTATAAGCAGCAACGTTCGTCCAGCTTTCGTTGGCTTAGCTCACGAATTAGAGCATGCCAGAGCAGCGATGTTAGGTAAACAGACTCTAAATTATTCCCCCGTTCTTGCTAGCACCACACCACCTGCGGAACTTAGTTCATTAGCAAATGAAAATATGGTAAGAAGAGAACATGGGTTAACTCAGAGAGGAGCTTACTATCCATCTAAAATCGCTATAAAAGAATCTAAAAAATAAAGCGTAATTCTCATCAACCTTAAATTCGAAAGGACCTTTATGCTTCACAAATTTATATCAATTTTAGCATTGATGCTATTATCAATTGGTTGCGATGGTATTGAAATTAATCAAAAAGAAAAAGTAGAGTATCCTCTTGAAAAACCAAATGTAAGTTCTAAAATGTTAGTTAAGAAAAAATCGAATTCTCAGATAAGTAATTTGGAATCCGTTATTACATTACCAATAAATTCGTATCCATTGAAGCGATATGAACGCTATTATATTATAATTGGTAATAAGTTTGAAGGTGCATATATTTTAAATGATGGAGTTGTTGGATCGGTACATCTAGTATCAAGAAAAGAAAAAATTCCTTACATTTTGGATGGCGGTTGCGAACTGATGCATATAAAAGGCGATTTCTCTGATCCAACAAGTACGGTTATATTTTGTAATGGGCATGCTTAGAGTTACCCTAGGATCAACGGTGGCCTCTAGCGGCGGGCGCGATAGCATGGCGCGAGGACTTTACCCCTTATGGAGAGAAACGTCTTGATCCCAATGCCAATAAGGATGATGAGGGCTTTACGGGCCATGTTGATGATGCCGCAACGGGTCTCACCTATATGCAGGCCCGATATTATGATCCCGTCATCGGTAGGTTCCTATCCAATGATCCTGTCGGGTTTGCAGAAGGCGGTGTAGGCTATTTTAATCGTTATGCATATACGTTTAACAATCCGATTAGCTATACCGACCCAACAGGGATGTGTGGACAGGATGCAGATGGGAACCCCATTGGGGTTTGTGCGACGAATGCAGGTGCTGCTCCTTTGGTTAACGATGCTCTTAACGACCCCAATTCAGAGTTGTCGACTCTAGATGCAGAAGCTCAAGCTGCAGGGATATTTGTTGATGTTTCAACTGGAACAACCGACCTTAGAGGGCAGAATGTTAGGGGTGGAGTTACCGAAACGATTCCCGCAGGCACAATAGATAATGATAAAATTGTAATTGCAATTACAATTGACACTACTGATATTGTCCAAACGATAGGAACGGATACTACAACTGGACAGACCGTTGTGGGGATATTGACTCCAGCAGAGATTTTAGAGCATGAAGGCGCAGGCCATGCATTAGATAAAGTTAGAGGTATAGACCGTGGCGAAGTTGCCAACGAGAGTAATGCTAGAGATGTTGGTAATAGGTTTCGTCAGAAATCAGGTAGTACGTTTCATAGAACTAGCCCTGATGTATGGATAAAGTAGGAGTAATGGATGAAAAATATCACCGTGTTTACTGTTCTGTTTCTGAGTAACTCAATGTTTGCTGAGAATGTCTTTTCAAACGATCGAGAGTTTCTCGAACAAGTTGTTCAATATGGAGTATGTAATTCTGATGACTTAAAGATTAAGATGCAAAATATTTTGAAAATTAAAAATAGAGTAATATACTCACAAAATCCAAAGTCATTATGGCATTCAGCTAAGCTAAATGGCCATAAGATTGAGTTTTTTGATGCTGAAGATAAATTAATCATATCTCAGAATCTGCACTATGAGATTAAAGATGCTGATATAATAGATATAAGGTTGAACTTCGCAATTTATCAAGAGCAAGTCGTGCTATATTGGGAAGAAACCTACGAAAATAGGTCCAAGCAACTGGGACTTATGAATTTTACTGTAAAACACCATAACGATGTAAAGCTAGCAAAACCAGAGTTTGTTGAAATTTGCAGGGGTAGCAAAGGCTCTACTTCATAACATTAGGCCCTGTTGACAAATTGGCGCATCCACAGTCGGATTGATACGATGTGTATGAAGCCGAGATAGCTGTCAGCGGTTTTGTCATATCGTGTTGCAAGGCGTCTGGCATTTTTGAGCTTGTTGAAGCAGCGCTCGACCAT
>CALLJS010000020.1 GCA_938050045.1 uncultured Sphingomonadaceae bacterium | reverse complement strand
TTTTTGATGTCAGGTCAATTTTTCTAATACGATTTTCTTGGAACAGATTGATATTCCCTTGCCACTCGATTTTTTCATTGATTAGGAGTTGCACCTCAGTTTCTTTCTCCTTAATTCGTTGACCTAAGTCAGCAGAATACGAGTTATTATCGGCCGCATGGGTTAAATTGCAAAACCACAGCAGCAATAGAACGGAGAATGTAATTTCAGTAATCTTCAGCGGAAGCTGTTTTGTTGACGTGCTTTTCGGCATATTGAGAATATATTTTGGTGTTTAATTCAACGTAAAGACACCGCCTCATTTTTTAATCGGATAGCTTTTTTTGTAGTCGGAATATTGGCTCTCAATTTTTGCGTGGTCGCGCTCCAAGATATCTTTTTGATTTTCTAGGTTTTTCTTCTCAGTCTTTGCTTTATCGAGGATCTTGCTAAAGCTTGCGATCATTTGAGATTGATCTCCCGGATTTTCACCGGCATCAGCCTGCAAGAATTCTATCTCCTTTTTGAGCTCTTTGATATACTGGTTCAATTCTTCATCCTTTTTGAGTAAGGCCCTATCCTCACATGCTGGGAGTAAAAATAATATGGCTAGGATGAAATAGGGTATCGAGGAGGGAAATGGATTCATGACAAATCAGGTGGAGAAGTGGTGTTTAGTTTTTATCATAGGCCGAACACAGCAGATAAAACTAAAAACATACTAACAAAGTGTAATCAATGACCGCAAGATGATTATTGCCTTATACACTTTATGAATTGCGGTGGACAGGTCGAGTCTCGCGCTAAAGGCAACTGAAACTGCAACAAAAATGCAGTTATAAAATGGTGCAGGAAGAGGGACTTGAACCCCCGACCGCCTCGGTGTAAACGAGATGCTCTACCAACTGAGCTAAGCGCCCTTGAGAGGTTCATACTATGCGTATGAGCAATCAAGAAGCTGGCCAATGCCAAATGCGTCGCGCTTTGGCAAGTCTTTTTAAGGCCTTTTTGTCATTTTCGATATTTTAAATAAATTAAAGCTATTACGATTGGGTAAATATGCCCTGATTATTCAGATAATTGCCCCGCCATTGCCCATAGCTTTGGTCAAATAGGCTGCTAATTTTGCATAGGTTTCATCGGATAAATCGATAAATACGCGCCGCGCATCCATCGGGTCTGATTTACGTTCCAACATGCCATTTTTGGTCATAGAGGTAATCCAACGTAACCCCGTTGTCGCGGGTACCGCCGCCGCAATGCAAAGGCTGGACACCGATACGGTTTGTCCTGATAAGCGCGCCGCCATTAAATCCAACAAAATATCCCATGCAGGATCGGCGAATAAAGCACTCTCAAAATAATTATCGCGCATTCGGCGCTGTTTTATAATGCTGCGTACCATATCGGCGCTAATCGGGCTGCCTTGCTCGGGATATTTTCCACCATTATCGATGAATGGCGAAGGTGCGGATGATGCTTTGCTCGGAAACGGATTAAAGGACACAGGCTTATCCTTAAAGACGCTATGATTCATATAATCATCTGCATCACTATCCAGAGCATTATCTGATTTATATGCACCAGCCGTTTTGGATGCTGGGGCAATATGCTGAGCGGGTTTGTCTATTTCTACTATATTCATATCATCTATAACGGCAATCTCTGCCAAAGTTTTAGCGAGCGAAGCTAATTCTCCGCTAATACGGTGCAGAGCAGCATATTCTTTTTCATTGCTCTCATCTTGGCTTATGTCGCTTAAATGGCTCATAACTTCCCGCCCCGTTAGGCCCGTCAACGCGGGCATGGCCTCTAACGGGTTTGAGTCGATTAGAAAATGACATTGCGATGCTGGCAAATGAGCAAACACCTCATCAAGATCATCCATACTGGCCCAAACGACCGCTTCGATTTGATGGTCTAACAAGTAACTAGAAATGCGCGATAATTCTTGCTGATTAATCTCCGTATTGGAGGTAAAATCGACCAAAAGCAGATCAACAGGCGTTTTTGGTTGATGTATAGCATCGTCAATGCGATCTGATTTTGCGCTGTCATGGTCATTATTTTCCCGTTCATTATCGATCGTTTCCGATATGATTATGACGTGATATGTTTTGGCAAGCAGACGCAGATAGTCGCGCCGAGATGGGGATTTACATAGTAAAACCGCATTTCTCTTCGCCATAGAGCTTAGATAATCATATTCAAAATCGCTCATATCATCCTATCATAAATTTATATTTTTACAGCAAGCCTTGCATTGCATAGCATCGCAACCTTACCAACGATAAAACAGCCGCTGCTATCATATCCACAATGGATATAATGATGCATTAATTGCTAGCATGCGATTCTGTGTTGCGCAAAACAACATTATAAAAATAATGTTTTGATGCTTGCTACCATTCGCTTGGTCATTATAATGTTGATACTTATGATTAAAGAGCGCACCATAAAGTGACTATTAGATTGCGCAAATATTGGAGTAGATTATGTCCTCGAACCGCACAATTTTCGTACAATTCTCGCTGTATATGGCGGCTAGCGTCTCAACGATAGCGTTAAGCACGCCCGCTTTGGCGAATAATGCCGATGAAGATATTTCTGTTCATGAAGGCCCCAATGCCGCCCTTAGCGCGGCCCTTGTTGCCCACCATGCCAAAGGAGAGAAAGTGCATAAAAGCCCATTATTACAAGAGTGGAAAGGCCCATATGAAGGGGTGCCCGCGTGGGACAAAGTAGATATATCAGATTTTCCCGCTGCATTTGAAGAAATAATGACAAGCGGTAAGATTGAATTTGAAGAGATGTTCGCCAACCCAGAGCCTATTTCATTTGACAACACAATCATCGCCTCTGAATTACAAGGCGACTATATTAATCGCTTATTTTCTTATTGGGGGGTGCATAGCTCTAACCTATCCTCCCCCGAATTGCGCAAAATCCAGGGCGAATGGCTGCCTAAAGTGGGCGCATTTTTCAACGGATTATCGCTTGATGCCCGCTATTTTCAGCGCATAAAATATCTTTATGATAGCCGCGCCTCATTAGGGTTAGATGCAAAACAAATACGCTTGCTGGAACGCACCTATGATAATCTTGTCAGCGGCGGCGCATTATTGACGGGATCAAAAAAATCTGAGCTCATTGATATTAGCACGCAATTATCGCGCAAATTTTCTGAATTTTCCAACAAAGTGCTGGCGGATGAAGAAACATTTACCTATTTCACCGATGCTGCCGATGTCGCGGGTCTCCCCGATAGTTTCTTAACCGCGCTGAGCAGTGCCGCAAAAGGACAGGGCAAACAGGGCTATGCGCTCAAAAATACCCGCTCTGTGATGCAGCCCTTTCTTGAGAATGCGACCAATCGCAAAGCGCGCGAAAAAGTCTATAAAGCCTATATCAATCGCGGCGATAATGGGGATGCCAATGATACTAATGCTATCATCGCAGATATTTTGAAATTGCGCCAAGAGCGCGCTGAATTATTAGGGTATGAAACCCATGCGCATTACCGCATGACCAACACAATGGCACAAAAACCAGAGCGCGCCATGGATTTGATGATGCAAATATGGCCCGCCGCCGTTGCCCGCGTCAAAGAAGAAGTTGCTGATATGCAGGCGATTGCAGATAGCGAAAGCGCAAATATTACCATCGCGCCATGGGATTATCGTTTCTATGCAGAAAAGGTGCGCAAGGCGAAATATGATCTCGATCAGGCCGAAATTAAACCCTATTTCCAGCTCGACAATATGATTGATGCTATGTTTGATGCGGCTGGAAAATTATATGATCTAAATTTTAGGGAAAATACAGGTGAAGTCCCTATATTCCACCCCGATGTGCGCACATTTGTTGTGACCGATAGCCGTAATGGCAGCAATGTCGGTCTTTTCTATATGGATAATTATGCTCGCCAAGGCAAACGTTCGGGCGCATGGGCAACAACCTATCGCTCTCAACAATCGCTGGGCGGAGAGCGCAATGTTCTTGCATCGAACAATAATAATTTTGTAAAACCAGCCAAAGGCGAAAAAGCATTGATTAGTATCGACGATGCTTCGACATTGTTTCACGAATTTGGGCATGCTTTGCACAGCTTGCTAACCGATATTGAATATCCTGGATTGCGCGGAACGCCGCGCGATTTTGTCGAATATCCTAGCCAAGTCAATGAAAATTGGCTGCTGACCCCTTATGTGCTGAATAATTATGCCAAGCATGTTGATACTGGCGAGCCTATTCCGCAAGCGTTGGTTGATAAAATAGAAGCCTCTTCAAAATTCAACGAAGGCTTTGCAACCGTTGAATATTTATCCAGTGCGATTGTCGATATGAAACTGCATTTCCGCAGCGACCCAGTGCGCGATGTGGATAAATTTGAACGCGAAACCTTGGCAGAAATTGCTATGCCATCTGAAATAGTGATGCGCCACAGATTACCGCAATTCAACCATCTCTTTTCTTCGGATGCTTATTCCGCAGGCTATTACAGCTATCTGTGGTCCGAAACTATGGATGCCGATACTTGGGCCGCTTTTGAAGAAGCGGGTAGTGTTTGGGATAAAGCTACAGCCGATAAATTTCGCAATATTTTGCTATCCACGGGCAATGAAACCGATAGAATAGAAGCATATCGTGCGTTTCGTGGGCGCGACCCCGACGTTAAATATATTCTAAAAAAACGCGGCTTTCCAGTATCTGAATAACCAAAAAAAGACGCATAACATCTATTTCATGCCCTTAAGCCAGAGGTTTCTAACTCTGGTCAAGCCGCTTTATGTTCGGAAATCTGCACAACAAAAGATTCAGAACCTTCTTTTACAGCTTCCATGCGCGAGCTTAATTTATCAAAACTATTTGCCACCACAACCATTTCATCGGCAATACCTTCGGACTCATTTTTAATATTCGCGATGATAGACGACATAGAATCAGCAGATAGAGCCGTTTCATCAACCGCTGCAGTAATCATCGTCACGGTTTGATTTTGCGCTTCCATCGCGTCTCTTATGCGGACAGAAGACGCATTGACTGACTTCACAATTTCCACAACCGAAGCATTAGACGTGACCGTTCCTCTTGTTGCTTCTTGAATAGCCTGAATTTTAGTGGTGATTTCATCGGTAGCATTTGCGGTTTGACTGGCCAGGCTCTTGACCTCTTGGGCAACAACCGCAAATCCGCGCCCAGCATCCCCTGCGCGTGCAGCCTCAATAGTCGCATTGAGCGCGAGCAGATTGGTTTGTCCCGCAATATCTCGAATCAACCCTAAAATAGACTCAATCGATGCAGCATGCGTTGATAATTCCTGAGAATTTTCGAGTGATTTTTCTGACTCCGCCACAGCTTCAGCCGCGACAACACTAGAAGCATCTACTTCTTGACGCGCATCGTCAATCGCTTGGATTAATCCAGCGGCTGTTCGTGCAGCTTCGCGCATTGCAACGGCAGATTGCTCAGATGCTACGGCAACTTCGGATGATTTGGTCAACAAGCTGCGAACATTGGTACTGGCATTTTGCACTTCGTTTTGCAGGTTGAGACTTAATTCATTGGCTTTTCCGACTTGAACAGAAACTGTGTTTCTAAAATTATTGGCACTTTGAGAACGCGCATATTCTGCTTCAGCCATTTCAAAATTATTTATGGCACTGCACATCAATTCTACTTCAAAGGCTTGCGCATTGGAAAAGGCGGCTAATAATTGTAATTTTGCGGAGTCATCATTATCGATTTGTTCCATCAAAATTTTACGACCAACATCATAAACACCGTTACAAAGATGCGTTAATTCCCAAGAAAGCCATCCCATTTTTTTTGCTATCATCGCATTAAAACAGGCGCCTTCGACCCAGGAGTCATTATTATAATCTGTAAATTTACTATAAGTATATTGAGCGGTAATATTAATCATCCGTTCGCGCGCAGAATCAGACGTATCAAATTTATAATTTTTCCGCCTAGAATGTTCCAGCGATTGCTCCCAATTAGCCTCACCAATTTCCAATAAACGCGGTTTAAGATATTGCGCAACCAACTTCAGATTATTGCATAAATCTTCTCTATTGGGCATCAAATTCAAACGCTCTTCAATAGAAATAGTTGCGGCTATTTCTCTAACTATTTGTTTGATATTTTTTGAATTTGCTTCAGACATATTATCTCTCATTCGCTATATATAGAAATTTACATTCATTAAGGCTTTAGAGAAATATGGTTAATAGAAGGTTATTATCACCAAATTAGAGAGGATATTTATCATGAAAGCATTGCGTACCGAAGAAACAAGATTTCAAAATATTCCTGATTTTGATTACCCTGTTCGCTATGTTGACGATTTACCCAATTATGAAAATTTGCGCATTGCTTATATTGATGCTGGGCCCAAAGATGCTAAAACTGTCTATTTATGTTTGCATGGAGAGCCAAGCTGGTCATTCCTCTATCGGCATATGATAGCGGTGTTTTTAGAGGATGGTGCGCGCGTTATTGCGCCTGATTTATTGGGCTTTGGCCGCAGCGACAAACCTGTTAATCAAAGCGATTATAGCTTTCATTTCCATCGCAATTATTTGCTTGCTCTCGTGGAACGCCTTGATTTGCAAAATATCACTTTGGTCGTGCAAGACTGGGGCGGGTTATTGGGCTTGACGCTTCCCGTTGATGGGGGTTTTGAAAAACGATTGGGCAATCTTATCATTATGAATACGGGGCTTGGTGTTGGTACAAGCCCAAGCGCGGGCTTTATGGCTTGGAAAACATATGCTCTAAATACAGCCGACTTGCCTATTGGTGCATTAATAGCGCGCGGAACGCCGCATCTGACGGCCGAAGAAATTGCAGCTTATGATGCACCATTCCCATCGCCCGAATATAAAGCGGGCGCGCAAATTTTCCCAGCACTCGTGCCGATTACCCCCGATATGCAAGGAGTCAAAACAAGCAAAAAAGCCGCCGCTTATTGGTCAACGCAATTTAGCGGCAAGAGCTTTATGGCCATAGGTGCTGCAGATCCAGTGCTGGGCGTTGGCCCAATGAAAAAACTAGCGACGCTTATCAAGGCATGTCCCGAACCTATGATTATCGAAGATGGCGGGCATTTCGTGCAAGAATGGGGAGAGGATATTGCTAAAGCAGCCCTAAAATCATTCGCCGAAAGCTAGGGCCTGCACCCAGACCTCAAAATTTTGATTGATTATTTGAATGTTTAGATTGTCTCTGCCATTTTGCGGCCTTATTCGCTTGCCATAGAGAGCAATATCTTAGATTAGAGACCCTTAATCACAATCAAGAGGAATATTTATGTCCGGCAATGAAGCTACCGCTGATAAAGTCAAAGCGCTGATTGAACCCTTCAATAAAAAAGGTATAACCTTATCCCATGATACCAGATTTGCAGATGACTTAGAATGGGATAGCTTGACGGTCATGGATTTTGTAGCCGAAGTCGAAGATGATTTTGACATCATTATCACCATGAATATGCAGGCCGAAATTGAAAATATAGGCCAATTGATAGAGGCTGTAGATAGTTTAAATGGCTGAACATAAAGATTTATTGAGCAAATTTGATCCGCTCATCAAAGAGCGCGAAACATTATTATCAACGGGTGTTATGGACCCTTATGCCATTGTGATGGATGAAGTTAAATCACCCACCGAAGCGATATGCAATGGCAAAGAGACTATTTTGCTTGGCACCTATAATTATATGGGCATGACCTTTGATGGAGACGTGTTGCAAGCGGGTAAAGAGGCACTCGACAATTTTGGCGCAGGCACAACGGGCAGCCGCGTCTTAAATGGCACCTATCAAGGCCATAAAGAATGCGAAGACGCGCTCAGAGAATTTTATGCCATGGATCATGCCATGGTATTTTCAACAGGCTATTTGGCTAATTTAGGGATTATCTCTGCGCTTGCTGGCAAAGATGATTATATCATTCTCGACATTGATAGCCATGCCAGCATCTATGATGGATGCGCCATGGGCAATGCCCAAATCGTTGCTTTCAAACATAATGATGTCGAAGCACTCGAAAAACGCTTGCGCCGCCTGCCCGAAGAGGCTGGGAAATTGGTGATTTTAGAAGGCGTCTATTCGATGATGGGGGATATTGCGCCCTTGAGAGAAATGGTCGCTATCTGTAAAAAATATGGCGCAATGACCTTGGTCGATGAAGCGCATAGCATGGGATTCATTGGTGAAAATGGGCGCGGCGTATGCGAAGAAGCGGGCGTCATTGATGATGTTGATTTTATCATCGGCACTTTCTCTAAAAGCGTAGGTACGGTCGGTGGTTTTTGTGTTTCAAACCATCCGAAATTTGAAATTATGCGCCTTGTATCGCGCCCCTATATTTTCACGGCTAGCCTGCCGCCCAGCGTGGTGGCAACGGCAGCAACATCGATCCGTAAATTAATGCATAGCGGCAATAAACGCGCGCATTTGTGGGAAAATAGCAAAACATTGCATAAAGGCCTTCGTGATCTCGGGTTTAATCTTGGTACGCCAGAGGCGCAAAGCGGAATCATCGCCGTTATCGTCGAAGATATGATGCAAGGTGCTATGCTCTGGCAGGCTTTGTTAAAAAATGGCCTCTATGTCAATTTGGCCCGCCCACCAGCGACGCCGCAAGGCATGACTTTATTGCGCTGCTCCTTATGTGCCGAACATACGGCGGAGCAGGTTCAGAAAATCTTGGGCATGTTCGAAGCTGCTGGTACAGAGGTTGGCGTTATTTGAATTTGGAGTATTTGATATAAAAATTGGGACACTTTCATTTCAACTCTACAAAGGGAAAATGCTCCTTAGTTCAAATGAACGTAGAGAGATAATTTATAGTGTCTCAAAAGAATTTTCACCCTATTTAATGCTTTGTGCAGGTTTCACAGTCGATAATATTAAAGATATTAAATGGCTTCATAAGCAAAACCTTAAAAGCTACTGTTATGTTAAAAATCGAAATAATTCAGTGAAAATCGAAATAGTTCAGAAAAAACCAAAGGCCATCAGTATTTTTTACTTGGTGGAGGCCTGGATAAACCGATTAAGTTTGAAGCTCAAATTTTTGCTACCAGAGACCAACATCAAATAAGAAATATGAATATCGCCAAATAGAAATATATGATTTCAAATAAAGGCATTGTTAAAATTGATTTCTCAAAAAATATATTAGATATTGGGCTAGAATTTTTGGGGAATTAGACCCTTTACCAGCCGAGAATTTAACAGATATTATTAACAAAATCATAAAATAATGACATTTTGAAACAATCATCTAGCATGCCCCAGTAGAGTGATTCGGAGTAGTTATGTTTATTATCAAAATAGAGAGACCTTATAGAGATTTATCCAATTGTATTCGGAAAATGAAGCCAAGTTTGATGGGCCGATTATTCACTATCCCTATTTTGCGCAAACGCACCATTTTGATCTGCTATGAGTGTAAGGATTATAATTATTTATATAATTATTTTATCGGACGCGATAATTTCTCAAACCCCCGATAAACCTATTTCACTGCGCCTTTGAATAATAATTTTGGTAATAATGTGATAGAGCCCAATACAGGAAATCTACGCTGCCAATTACGGACTCTAATGTCTGTTCCAGCATGACGATTTATTTTCCAAGCCAGATAGTCAATACCGCCAGCATAGGTAAGCGATGCTTTAGCGAGGCGCGCGATAGTCAGCATTTTCCCGCGCCGCCTTAGCCCTGGCCAGCGTTTTAATTCTTCGTTAATGCGATAGTCCTGATCTTCGGCAATGGCGATTTTATCACCATTTTGAATATTGGCGATGCGCGTGTGATAGAGGGCTGCTTTGCCGAACATCAAATAACGCGCTTGGTCAAATTCAATTACCGACGATGGCCGCTCTTTGCGCTCTGCTCGTAATTCTGCTCCATAGGTGAGTTGATACCCAATTTGCCATAAATCATATATATTGACAGCATCGCGCTGCATATGCGCCAGAGCCGCATTGAGCAGGGTTGGAGCAGCGCAAGACACGCTGCTAATGATATTCTTACGGCTATCCTCATCATGATACCATATTAATCGCGAGGGCTGTGAAAAACGCGCCCAAACCGAAACAGCCGAAGCCTCATAGCGATTCAACTTGCTAAAATCCTCTTGGCTAAGGACAGCCACTTTTGCGACTAAACCATCGTGCTGAAATGGAAACACATTGGGCGGCAACCATTCGTTAGCCTTTATCATCCAACCTTTATCATAGGCTTCTTCATAAGAAGAAACGATAAGATAAAAATCGAGCATTTGCCCTTCTAATTGCTCGCTTCTAAGGCAAGAGCCATAAAATAATATACCACGCGCACTTTTCGGATACACCATTGCAATATGCTTGGCAAACTCTTGCACTTGCGGCGCAGCGTCCACCGATAATTCTGCAGAGACTAATTGCTGAAGTGAAGACATATATTGCTATCTATGCGCATATCTCTGTCTTGTCCAATATCAATTGTTTAGAGGAGGAAAATCTTGCAATTGCATCATTCTGTAATACGCAAAAACGGCAAGGGCCGAGTAGAGCGTAACACTATGGGACTCTTATCCTCTGCACTGAAAATCTCGCCATCCAAAATAACGCTGCTTTTCTCACCATCAATTTGTATATGATCGCTTTGCCCCATATGGACACCTTTTATAGCCTTATTGCCCAACCGCCCCGTCAAGGACGCATAAAACATTCTAAGCAAGGCTATGGGCCCATAATCAACGGCCATAAGCTTCATTTTGCCATCATCCGATGATGTCTCACCCCCAGACTTAACGCCCAGAACGAGCTTCTCAAGCGTCGTCACTATTAAAA
Organism: uncultured Sphingomonadaceae bacterium; assembly: GCA_938050045.1. GTDB lineage: Bacteria > Pseudomonadota > Alphaproteobacteria > Sphingomonadales > Sphingomonadaceae > Sphingorhabdus_B. Next base: position 52,536 of record CALLJS010000020.1, on the reverse strand, counting down.
CATTAAACCGCCCATGCAATATATTATCATGCATATGAGAAATGCGTACAGCATTGGTTTTATCTGGGAAAAAACGGGACTCAAACCCCAATATTGCGGAAAAAAGCACTGCAAATGTCGCTATGATATGGCTAATAAAATTGGGAAGCCCCAGCGGATAAATTTTGTGACGGCAATATAATATTGCATCGGCTAATCCTGCGCCGCCCAAAAACATACCCAAGACAGGCTTGTTATTTGCTTCACTATGGCTGAGCGCAATCAATTGACGATCAACTATATGGGTTTCAAAACCATCTGATTTTGTAATTTTAATGATAGTATCCAGAGCATCTAGCGGCTCTCCCGATGCCCCCAGATCCAATGCAATCAAATTTGTTTTACCATTTGGCAATACAGAGACTGGCGGCGATTCCTCTCCAAAATGGTTGCCATGATATAATGCCGTTAAAATGGCCTGAACGGTCCCATCGCCTCCATTTATAGCAATGACCTTGGGTTTAATGGTCGCTATTTCATCGAGCGCAGCGCTAATCTTATCAATGCCATCTATTTCAAAATGCACGACATCGTCATGCGTATCACAATAAGAACGCACACGATCTAATATCGATTTATTTCCAGTAGAATGCGGATTGGAAAGAAGGGCAATTATAGGCACTCCCATTCCATCTTATTATCGATACTTCATGTCAATTACTATTTGTTTCACATCTGTACCAATGTGAAATTGGGCGCTGCTCAATTTTACGGCTGTACGCCCTGTGATAACGCGGAAATTGCTTAATTTAGGGTTGTTCGAGAAACCACCGCCATCATTATTGATGTCCGTTTTACCATTACCATTGATATCGTGTCGCACAGCCACCGCATAATTTCCAGGCTTTGGCACAGGCATACAAAATCGCATCGTTCCAGGAATTGGCAGACTCTCGACACGGCTTAACCATCGTCCACGCTTCAACCAATCTTGCTTTGTGCCATTATAGGTTTGCACGCGCACCTTGCCATCGAGTTTTTTGCCATTATTGGCACGAACGCCTCTTACAATAACCAAGACAGAGGGCCCTTGTCCAGCATCGCATTTGCTCATATCATTCGATATAACGTCTCCCGCTTGAGCAGGCAGAGCAAATAATCCTGTTACTATTAGTCCTGATAAAAATATTGTCTTTTTCATATATTCCATGCTCCCAGTGATTATATCTTAATCACTCTATCTTCCTTTATATATATCTTTCTTTTATAGGCAGTTGCATTAAGAAGCGGTGAACCGTATTGCACTATGAGTAAGTTTAAGCACAAATAGGGTAAAAAGGCGTAAATTTTGAAATTTATTTCAGCCAGCGACAGATATATAGCAAAATTAATTGCCCTGCCGTTATTTTCAACATTAGCGATAGCGGCAATGTTGCTATTACTTGATAAAATGCTGACTTTGTTTGATTTCGTTGCTCAAGAAGGCGGCCCTGTCAGCGTTGTTTGGCGCATGTTAGCCAATTTATTGCCCGAATATCTATCGCTTGGCATCCCGATCGGGCTATTATTGGGTATATTATTGGCCTTTAGAAATTTGGCCTTATCATCTGAATTAGATATATTTCGCGCCGTCGGCCAAGGCTATGGCCGATTGCTGCGTATGCCCTTTATGTTTGCGATTATATTAGCAGCAATTAATTTGGCCATTGTTGGCTTTGTGCAACCGCATTCGCGCTATCTCTATGAAGAATTACGTTTTGAATTGCGCTCTGGGGCATTGGGGGCCTCTATCAAAGTTGGTGAATTTGTTAGTCTTGGCAAAGATCTGACGCTGCGTATCGATGAGAGTAAGAACAAAGGTTCAAACCTTACTGGCCTATTCGTTCATGGTAAAAATAAGAACGGCCAATCAATCTCCGTTAATGCCGAACGGGGTGTATTTTTGCGCACAGATGATCCTGACACTATTATATTGCGGCTCCGTGAAGGACGATTGATCCACAATGCTCCAAATTATAAAACGCCGCGTGTCTTAAGTTTTTCAAACCATGACATTCCCATTTCGCTGCCGCAGATTGAGTCTTTTCGCAACCGAGGCGATAAGGAAAGAGAATATACAATCCCAGAGTTGATTAATATCATGGGCGCACAAAGCTCGTCTGTGGAAACCAAAAACCAAGCCCGCGCCAATTTTCATTTCCGCCTTGCCGAAGTTGCTATGATGCTGTTGCTTCCCTTTTTAGCCATTGCTCTGGCCATACCGCCCAAGCGTTCAACTTCTGCTTTGGGTGTATTCATATCTATCATCATGGTCGTCACTTATCATAAAATAAATCAATATGCGGAAACGGTCGGCGGCAAGGGTGATATTGATCCTTTCGTTGCTATGTGGACGCCTTTTGCATTATTTGCAGCCCTCATATTATGGATGTATTATGTCATGGCCCATGTTCCAGGCGGCCAGCCAATAGGCGCATTGGACGCTATATTTGCTAAAATAGTCAATGCTTTGAAGGCCTTTTTCAATACCAACAGCCGCAAGCAAGTAATCCAAAAATCTGTCACTCAGATGGCCCAGCCCAGCAAAGAGACGCTCTCATAATGCAGCTACAATTTTTCCCATCTAAACCCACGGCATTATATATGGGTAAAATGTTTGTCATCAGAACGATTGCAGCATTGGCAATGCTCGTGATTGTGCTTCAAGCGCTTGATTTATTGGGTGAGAGCGGCAAAATATTAGCAGTCGATGGCAATAATGAGGGCGATTTATGGGCGTATATCGGTTTGCGAGCTCCAGAGATTATTGCTAGATTCTTGCCATTTTCAGTGCTGCTTGGAACGATTATCACTTTGGCAACATTGAACCAGAATAGCGAAATTGTTGCGATGAAAGCCGCTGGATTATCGGCCCATCAAATATTAGCCCCTTTAATGTTAGCAAGTGCCTTTATCGCGCTCATATCATTTTTATTTAACGATAACATTGTGGCTCCAGGAAGCGCAAAATTGAAAATTTGGCAAGATGCAGAATATAGCGTCATTCCCCCCGATGATGGAACACAATCAAATGTATGGGTAAAAGAGGGGAATGACATTATCAGAGTTGAGAGTGTCTCAGGCATAGGTGAGGCAACCAAATTAAATGATGTCACACTCTATATTCGCCAACAATCTGGTTTACGCACAATTATAAAGTCCGATAAAGCAGAATATGATGGAGATGGTTGGTTATTGCGCAACGCAAACTCCTTTAATGTGCTCACCGCGTCCAACGAAGGCGTATCAGATTTAGTCATCGGCAGGGGCATAACACCCTCGCGCTTTCAATTGAGCAAAGTCGATGGCAACGGCCTATCGTTTTCGCAATTGGATGCTGCGATAAAAGATTTGAAATTATCGGGACGACGAACCAGCGATTTAGAGGCCATATTATGGCACAAAATATCAGGCCCATTATCTGCTATTCTCATGCCATTATTGGGGGCTGTGGCTGCATTTGGTTTGGCGCGTTCTGGGGCCTTATTTTTCCGCGCTGTCCTTGGCATGGCACTTGGGTTTGCCTATTTTGTCGGCGATAATTTTGCCCTTGCTATGGGGAATTTAGGCGCATATCCTCCTTTGGTGGCGGCATGGGCACCTCTATTATTATTCTTTTTAATTGGAGAAACAGTCTTGGTTAAAACCGAGGAATGAGGGTCGTTTTTTTCAGCCATTATTTTTAGCCATTATTTAGGTGTTATTTTATGGATATTATAATCTCCCCCTTTGCATTAGATGGCCGTGCCAAAAATGCAAAAAAGCAATTTATTGAAATAGCCTATCAACTGAATAAAGATGAACCCAATTGGGTGCCGCCTTTGCGCAGCGATGTAAATGAATTGCTAAACCCAAAGAAAAACCCATTTTTCAAACATGCTGACCTTCAGCTATTCCTCGCCAAACAAAATGATAAAGTCGTGGGCCGCATATCCGCCCATATTGACCATTTGGCATGCGCTCAACCTGTCGAACAAGGCATGGGCCCTACCACTGGTAATTGGGGCTTATTAGAGGCCGCCAACGAAGATATTGCAAAAGCCCTGATAAAAACCGCCGAAAATTGGTTGCGCGATAAAGGCATGCAGCGCGTCGTTGCTCCATTATCATTAGCCGCTTTTGATGAACCTGGCACGCTCACCAAAGGGCATGACCATAGCCCAACTATCATGATGGGGCATCAGCCTCTGCGTTACAGCCAATGGATTGGCTCATATGGATATGAACACATCAAAGAATTGGTCACATATGATTTAGATATTACCCATGGTTACCCAGATTTGGTTGATCGAATCGTTAAATCAGGCGAACGAAACAGCAAGATAAATGTCCGTAAAGTTAATAAGAAAAATTTTGACAAAGAAGCCGCTATCATATTGAATATTTTGAACGATGCTTGGTCAAAAAATTGGGGTTTTGTGCCTCTTAGCGATGATGAAATTGCCTATGTCGGGAAAAAATTAAAACCTATTGTCTATGAAGATTTGATAATGATAACCGAATATGATGGCGAGCCTATCGCTTTTATGATTGTCTTACCAAATCTCAATGAAGTTTTAATCGATTTACAGGGTTCATTATTCCCATTTGGTTGGTTAAAACTGCTCAATCTGATTCGTAATCCCAAAGTGCGCACGGTTCGCGTTCCGCTTATGGGGGTGTTAAAAAAATATCAATCGTCGCGGATCGCAAGCCAAGCTGCATTTATGATGATTGAATATATTCGCCGTGTTGCCGTTGCAAATTATGGGGCATCTCGGGCTGAAATTGGCTGGATATTGGATGATAATCAGGGCATGAACGCCATTGCCTCGGCGATTGATGCAAAGGTTAATCGCGCTTATGCACTCTATGAAAAAAACCTATAAACTGCTCTAATCGTCCAATTCTATCCATGTTGGAGCATGATCGCTGGCCTTTTCACGGCCGCGATACTCATGATCCACACCGCTTTTTACCAATCTATCGGCGGCCAATGGGCTAAGCAAAAGATGGTCTATTCTAAACCCATGGTCGCGCTGATACGCGCCAGAGCGATAATCCCAATAAGTCCACATACCACCCGCTGGATAATGGCTTTCAATCGAGTCGTGCCAACCATCGGCTAATATGCGTTCATAGGCTGCGCGGCTTTCTGGTTGGCGCAGAGCATCATCGCGCATCGCCGCTTTATTATATATATCATGATCGTGGGGAATGACATTATAATCACCAGCTAATATAGCTGGAATTTCAAGCGATTTGATATGGGCTGCACGCGCGCGAAGCCGCTTCATCCATGCTAATTTATAATCAAATTTTGGGCCTGGTTGCGGGTTGCCATTGGGCAAATAAATAGTCGCAACCCTGACATTATTACCCGCCGTATCAGTGACATCAGCCTCTAAATAACGGGCTTGCATATCGCTATCATCTGCGCTTCCCTCTAGCGTGGGTAAAGCGCGTTGAACCTCTATAGGGGTTTGCCCTTTTGTTAATATAGCAACGCCATTAAAGCTTTTTTGTCCATGCCATATTGCACCATATCCGATTTTCTCAAACTCAGCTATTGGAAAGCCTGCATCTTGAGATTTCACTTCTTGTAAGCATGCAACATCAGGCTGCGTTTCCACTAACCATTCCAAAAGGCGCGGCAAACGAGCTTTTATACCATTAATATTATAGCTAGCAATGCGCATTAGACAGAGAAGCTTGAACCGCAACCGCAGCCATTGGCAGCATTTGGATTTTGCACTTGAAATGCACTGCCGCCAAGCGATTCAACAAAGTCAACGGCGCACCCGCGAACCAAATCGATGGAAATTGAGTCCACAACCAATGTGACGCCCGATTCTATCGTCACTATATCATCCTCATCAATAGTATCTGCTAGACCAAAACGATATTGAAAGCCGCTACACCCTCCACCCTCAACAGAAAGGCGCAAGACCGCGTCTTGACCTTGTTTATCGGCGATAGCGGCGACCCGTTTTGCCGCATTTGGCATTAATGTTATATCTTGGTTCATATCTATTAGATAGTATCTCTAACGCTATTTGAAAAGCCGTTATTCGCATAAAGATTTTTGACAAAAAAAAGGTCGGTAAGAAAACTTACCAACCCAAAGAATGCACCCTCTCCCAAAGGTGGAATCATTCGTTAGCAAATATTATTGAGCAGGTCCACCCTGTGCTTGCGAAGTTTCCACTTTATCTGCAAATTTTATCGGATTTGAGCTTTTTGTCATAAATGACAATGGGTTTACTGGCTCACCCGCGACGCGCACTTCATAGTGAAGATGGCTGCCCGTTGAACGGCCTGTAGAGCCCATCAAACCAATGATATCGCCTTTTTTCACGCGCACATTAGCCCCCACTTTCAGCCGCGACATATGGCCATAGCGCGTTGTGATTCCATTGCCATGATCGATTTCAATAAATTTACCATAGCCACCCAACCATTTCGATGTTTTAACAAAACCATCCGCCGTAGCAAAAATTGGCGTGCCAATTGGCCCACGAATATCTAAACCTTTGTGATTCTTTCGGCGGCCCCGAAATGGGTCGGTGCGGTATCCATAATGGCTTGAAATATCGATTTTGGTAACGGGGTCGATAGAAGGAATTGAAAGGCTCATCGCAGGAGCCATAGCCCCACCCCAAGCAGAGTGAATAGCTTGAAATTTCGGATCAACACGAGTGGTTATCGCACTGTTAGACGCTTTTGTTTCAAGCTTTTTGTCAATAGGAACCTCAGCATTTGCCAAAAAACTCATCGCAGAAGAAAAACTCATCGCAGAAGACGATGCTTCATCTTCTGCATCTTCTGCTATTGCTGGCGCACTCAATAAACCCATCACCCCTATAGCAATTGTAACATTGCCGCAGGCTTTTGTAAATTTTTGACGGCATTCTCCCAATAACTCAACACATATTCCCATTATATACCACCTTAAATACAATAATTTGTAATTATATTTTACCGTAAGCCTTATGTGACTTATCTGTGGAAAACATGTAAAATCAATTATCTCCTATTTGGCAAGGGGCATGTAGTAATCGCGCGTTAAACCGGCTTTTTGACGCGCTGAATCGTTGAACGGAGCCTTTAGAGACCCTCTAAAGTGTTTTTTAACAAGGATTTTCCAATATTCTTCTGCCTTTTGATTCATCTCATTTGACCGCGATTCGAACCATTTTGTGCCAACAGCAACGTGCCGAATCTCATCGGTATAAATGCGGGTCAATATTTTCGCGCTCGCATCATCATCCTGTGCACAAAATCGATCGACCATGGCAGGGGTGACATCAAGCCCGCGTGCTTCTAATACCATTGGTACTACGGCCAAACGGGCCGCCGCATCATTCCTTGTTTCATAAGCCGCTTCCCATAGACCATCATGCGCAGGCAAGGCACCATAATAGCTGCCCAATTGTTTAAGCCGCCTGTCGAGCAAAGCAAAATGCAATGCTTCATCGGCCGCTACCGACATCCAATCATCGATATAGTCGGGTGGGAATAATGCACCAAAACGCCCTGCCGCATCCAACGCCAAATCAATCGCCACAAATTCAATATGGGCTAGCGAATGTAAAATGGCGATCCGCATTTTGAGCGACCCCCCTTTTTTGCGCTTTGGCATTTTAGTCGCAGAGATAAGCTCAGGCTTATCAGGTCGCCCTGGGAAATCGGGCATGGCTGCATCAAATTCATAGTCTAAACGACCCAGACGCCAATCACGAGCGGCCTGACGCGCCAACATGATTTTTGCAAAAGGATCTGTCGCTGCCAACGCATTATGGCAGGCGCGGGCTATAGTCGTCATTAGAGCGTTTGCGCCGCTTCTAAGACAGCTTCAACATGGCCTTTGACTTTTACTTTGCGCCAAAACTGCACCAGCCTCCCATCTTTGCCGAACAAAAATGTGGCCCGTTCAATGCCCATATATTTTTTGCCATACATATTTTTTTCTACCCAGACGCCCATTCGTTCACACAAATCGCTCTCTTCGTCGGATAATAGCGTAACTGATAAATCATATTTGGCCTTAAACTTTGCCAATTTCGCAGGCTTATCCTTGCTCACGCCAATGATGCTACAGCCCAATTTTTGAAAAGCATCACCATGTTCGGTAAAGCCCTGACCTTCTTTGGTACAGCCTGGTGTATCAGCGCGCGGATAAAAATAGAGCACAAAGGGCGCATCATATTGGTCGCTCTTCACTGCCATTCCATCACTATCAACCATTGCAACAGATGCTATTGTTTCGCCTAATTCCATATTCATTCCTATCCTAATATTATCTATCTTCTAAAAACAGCTTTGCCCATTCGGATTGAACGGTATTTTGATATATCTCTAATTGCTTTTGCCCATCACTCCAATATTTATATCCAAGATTATCGGCCATTAATTGCTGCGCAGCTTGGCTCATATCATTCAAATTGGGGCATATTAAGCGCAATATTATCAACATATTGCTCATCATTTTATGCGCCTTAATAAAGCTATTGGGCAGCAAACCATCGGCGCACAAATGCTCTATCGATAATTCAATATTGGGATACACCCCTTTGGCATGATGTAATTGCAGCGCATGAACGATAAATTCAATATCGATCAACCCACCTTTGATATTTTTAACATCCAGTTCGCTAATCGCAGGCTTATGAACATCCATATCGCGCCGCATAGATAGAATCTCATGATATTGCGATATAGGTTTTGCGCTCACCACATTAGCAATGATAGATTTCATCCGATCATCGGCATTTTTTGAACCGAATATAAGCCGCGCGCGCGTGAGCGCCATATGCTCCCAAGTCCAAGCATTCTCATGCTGATATTTCTCAAAACTATCGATTGAAACGCTCAACAGACCTTGTGCGCCTGATGGCCGCAGCCTTGTGTCAATTTCATACAGCTTGCCCGCCATAGTGGGCAAGCTCAACGCTGCAATGATCCGTTGAGCTAGACGGTTAAAATATTGGGTGGCGCCCAATGGTCTATCACCATCTGATTGCGCTGAAAAATCGCCTGTAAAGAGGAATATGATATCCAAATCAGAATCATGGGTAAGCATTTTTCCACCAAAACGCCCCAATGATATTATCACCAATTCGCCGCCTTCAACTGTGCCATGAACTTTTTCAAATTCCTTTATAGTGGCGCTGCTTAATTTATCGATGGCGGCTTCTGCAAGGGCTGAATAGGCGCGGGCGGCTTGATAGGGATTGCATCGCCCCTCTATCAACTGAACGCCAATTACAAATCTTTTTTCCGATACGAAATTTTGCACCGCATCGAGCAGCATTTGATAATCCAAATCCGTATCAAAATAATTATCCATCTGAGATATGATTGCATCGCATTGCATATATAGCTGATAATTTGCACTGTCGATAATGCCATCTAGCAACGTTGCATTGCGGCCAAGCGCATCGGCCAATGTTGGGGCATAGCTTAATATATTCCCTAACAAAGCAAGCATAGCAGGACGGTTTTGCAACAAATGAAAGAAATTAACCGCGCTGGGTAATTGTTCCAATATACGATCCAAGCGGGTCAATGATTTTTGAGGGTCTGGCGATGCGGCTAAATTTGTCAAAATAGCCGGCAAAATCGATTCAAAAGATTCTATCGCTGCTTCGCTTCTAAGGGCGCGATATTTGCCGCTGCGCCAATATTGAATCAAGCGCATCGCTTCTTTATCATAGCCCATAGTGTCAAGCTGTTCGAGCAGCGGCACCCCCTCTTCCGCTAAGCTTATTGCATCGGCTTCATCCTGGACTAATGCATCATAAACCGCACGAATTGCCTGAATAACGGCCTCTAATGTTGCGAGCAATTCTATGCCGCTGCTTAAGCCATGTAATTGCGCTACATTATCCAAAGCCTCTTGCGATGTTGGCAATATATGCGTTTGCCGGTCATCGACCATTTGCAACCGATGTTCGATCGTTCGTAATAGTGTATAACCATCTGATATAGTTTTGGCATCATCATCGTCTATATGGCCATTTTCTGTTAACAGCCTAAGCGCATCGCGCGTATCAGATACCCGCAAAGCCGCATTTCGGCCGCCATGAATGAGCTGATATATTTGGGCATAAAATTCGCATTCCCTGATACCGCCGCGTCCACGCTTTATATCATAGCCCATACCAAAAAATTGGCCCTTGGAATAATGGTCCCTGATATTTTGACTCATTTTTCGGATATTATTGATTTGACCAAAATCCAATGATCTACGCCAAATAAAACTATCGATACTATTCAAAAAATATTGCCCTAAGCCAATATCACCAGCGGCAGCACGAGCACGGATAAATGCAGCCTGCTCCCATGCTAAAGCACTGCTTTCATAATGGCTAATGGCGGCATTGACGCTTATCACCACGGGCGTGATTTCTGATGCTGGGCGCAAACGCATATCCACCCGAAACACATAGTCATGCTCGGTGCGCTCATTCAATAATGCGATGATATATTTGCCCATTCGCACCGCAATTTTTGCATGATCTACCGTTTTATCACCCACCAAAGTCGCGGGATCATACAGAAATATCGGATCTATGTCTGATGAATAATTCAGCTCTCGTCCGCCATGCTTGCCCAGCGCAATAACGGCAAAACCTTGCTTTTTCTCATCGGGTAAATATTCATCAAAAGCGGCCTCAATCGCTTTATCGAGCGCGTAATCAGCAAAATCAGATAATGAATGGGTGATTTTTGTTACATCCCAATAGCCCGCCAAATCAGCAATCGCCGCTACCAGAGCAACGGCATTTCTTTGCCGCCTCAATGTTTCTGATACACTCTTTCCTTCGATAGCTAAGGCCGCTTTCCAGGCACCGTCAAAATCTCTGCGGCTAATAATGGCGACAATATCAGCATTTTTTTGAAGTGATTTGGCCAAAAATGGACTAAAATTAGCGGCCCTTGTTAAGGCATCTTTTATTCTATCGCTCATGATTTTAGATAATTGCGGCGAAATTCAGAAGCAAAATCACTGAATTTCTGCTGCGCTATTGCCCGGCGCATAGCCGCCATCAACGCCTGATAGAAATGCAAATTATGCTGGGTCATCAGCATCGCACCCAATATTTCCCCTGATCTGATGAGGTGATGTATATAGGCCCGGCTCCATTGATGGCATATAGGACAATCGCATTTTTCATCTATCGGGGCTTGATCTTCGCTAAATTTAGCATTGCGAATATTGATCGCCCCATTCCAAGTAAAAGCTTGTCCATTACGGCCCGAGCGCGTTGGCAATACGCAATCGAACATATCAATCCCGCGCTCCACTGCGCCAACCAAATCATCGGGTTTCCCTACTCCCATCAAATAGCGCGGCTTATCCTCTGGTAATTGCGCCGGCGCATAATCCAACACGCCAAACATCGCCTCCTGCCCCTCTCCTACTGCAAGGCCGCCAACGGCATAACCGTCAAAACCTATATCGATTAACGCTTCAGCACTCTCACCGCGCAAAGTTTCGTTCAACGCGCCTTGCTGAATACCGAATAATGCCGCCCTATCAGCATGATCGCCACCTATCCCGCCGCTTACATCAAAAGCATCGCGCGAACGCTTGGCCCAGCGCATGGACATCGCCATACTGCGAGCGGCGGTGTCATAATCGGCACCATTGGGGGTACATTCATCGAACGCCATAACAATATCAGAATCAATAAGGCGTTGTATTTCCATGGAACGTTCGGGCGAGAGCATATGTTTGCTGCCATCCAAATGGCTTTTGAAAGCAACGCCTTCTTCGGTGATTTTACGCAAATCAGAGAGGCTCATCACCTGATAACCGCCGCTATCGGTCAAAATAGGATGATCCCAGCCCATAAATTTATGCAAACCGCCAAGACGGTTTAATTTTTCAGCCGTAGGGCGCAGCATCAAATGATAGGTATTGCCCAAGATAATATCCGCCCCTGTTGCGCGGACTTCGGCTGGGCGCATTGCCTTTACCGTGGCCGCAGTACCAACGGGCATGAATGCTGGCGTAGCAATAGTACCGCGCGGCATCTTTATCGTACCTGCGCGCGATTTTCCATCTTTATGCTTGATAACAAATGTGAATCTGTGTGTCATGAAAAGGCTATATCATCTCCGCGAGGGAAATACAGCATTGGTTGGTAGATGCGTAAAATTCAATGCAATAGGAAGTTGCTTTTTATCATTGCTTATAAAAATATCCCATAGTAAGCTATTTTGTCTAATAACAATATGGAGTAAAACAATGAAAAAATATACTGGTATGGCTAGTGCTCTAATTGGTGCTGCGGCATTAGCAGCATGCGGCGGTGGATCTGATGCTCCTGCTGAAGGCGAAACAGCAAACCAAGAACCCGCCGAAGTTGCTGAAGCATCTGATGATGCCTCTGCTAAAGAAAAATGCTATGGTATTTCTCTGGCGAAAAAGAATGATTGTGCCGCTGGGCCAGGCACGTCATGCGCTGGAACATCAACGGTTGATTACCAAGGCAATGCATGGAAATATGTCCCTGCTGGCGACTGCGAAAAATATGGCACCGATGCGAGCGAAGAATTTTCTCTTCCAGATGGCAAAAAAGGTTCATTAGAACCCATCGCATAATAAAAACATCATTTGGTGAATGGCATTTGATTATCGGCGAACATCCTATTAAGTGATGGTCATGGTCAAAGACATTACACATTGTGCAAACGCTCTCATCATGATGGGGGCGTTTGTTGCTTGCACAGAGGGTGAGGGTGTGGAGGATGTTGAGTATAATATTGACGCGCCCATAAAGAATATTGCTAACCCTAAATTATCCAGTCGCGAACAATGCTATGGTGTTGCTTTGGCGCAATTTAATGATTGCGCTACGGCAAAATCGCATTGTGCTGGCACAGCCAGCCTAGATTATCAATCCGATCGATGGAAATATGTTGAGCGTGATATGTGCCAGAAAATTGGCGGTTCATTAAAGCCTAAAAAAGATGATCGTATGAAAAGCGGGCGTATGTAATAAGCAATTATCAGGGCGATTATGCGCCTGATTTAATTCACATCATTATCTCTGTCAAAAAAAGGGGCCCAGCAATCGCTGAGCCCATAGTTTTTATGTTCGCGGGAGGAACATAGCGAGGCAATGGATTAGGAGAGCAAACCCATTGCCAATCTCTTGCATCTTATCGGGTAAATTCGGGATAAGCCTCGACACCAACTTCGGTGATGTCCATACCCTTCATCTCATCTTCTTCTGATGGACGCAGGCCAATTATATATTTCATAGCACCCCATAGGATAGAGCTGGTAATGACGATGAAAGCACCGATAGATACGACACCCAATGCCTGCACGCCATAGCTTGCATCGCTGTTTGAAAATGGAACGATCATCGTACCCCAAATACCCGCCAATAAATGAACAGGAATCGCGCCGACAACATCATCAATTTTTAATTTATCGAGCATGGGCACTGCAAAAACTATGATTATGCCACCAACAGCCCCGATGGCAACAGATGCACCAACCGAGGGGGCCAAAGGTTCAGCCGTGATCGAGACCAAACCAGCCAATGCGCCGTTCAATACCATAGTAACATCAATTTTCTTATACATAATTTGCATCAAAACGATGGTTGCAATCACCCCGCCAGCAGCAGCCATATTGGTGTTGACGAAGATTTTTGAAACATCGCTAACATCACCAATAGTGCCCATTGCCAATTGAGATGCACCATTAAATCCGAACCAACCCAGCCATAGGATGAATGTACCCAATGTGGCGAGCGGAATGCTTGATCCTGGGAATACTTGAACTTTACCATCACTATAACGTCCCAAACGTGGCCCAAGGAAGATAGCACCAACAAGAGCAGCCCAGCCACCAACGCTATGCACCAATGTTGAGCCAGCAAAGTCAGAGAATCCGCGTTGGTCTAACCACCCTGCTCCCCATTTCCAGCTCCCCGCGATAGGATATAAAAAACCTGTTAAAACAACAACAAATAGTATGAAAGGCCAGAATTTTATGCGCTCTGCCAATGCACCCGAAACGATAGAAGCCGTTGTGGCGCAAAACACCATTTGGAAGAACCAATCTGATGCTATTGAATAACCAGTGTCGCTATTAGCCTCGCCAACGGCTTGCATAGCATAGATACCAAATGTGCCAATCCAGCTCGTTACATCGGTATACATTAAATTATAACCCGTAACCCAGAACATGAGGCCCGCAACAGAATAAAGCGCGATATTTTTGAGGCTCTGCATCGATACATTTTTCGACCGAACCATGCCCGCTTCTAACATAGCGAAACCAGCAGCCATCCACATGACCAAGAAACCACCAATTAAGAATAATAATGTATTGAGGATATAGGCTGTACCCCCAGAGACCAATTCTGCTGGCGGCGTTGCTGCTTCTTGAGCAAATGATGGAGAAATCGCCAAGATTGACACCCCAGCTAGGCCTGCAATTTTCATTAAATTATTCATTTCATCTTCCCTGTAAATTGGTCATATGTAGATTGGTTATATTTGACCCATTATTTTAATAAATTATTTGCCTAAAGCGCAGCATCATCTGTATCGCGGGAGCAGATGAGCGGCCTGCGCCCAATCAAATTGATAGATTTTATCATCGCCAATAGAGTGCGGTACGCGCGCGACTTTTAAGGGTCTCTCCAATGTGTGCGGTTTAATTATTGCTATGATATAGTCCATCATTACCCCAAATTATCATCGTCCGTGCTGCATTAGTGCCAAGCACTAAGCCAAAGCCATGCCAGATTAATAGCAAAGGCTATGCCAGAAAAATAATGGTTATATTTCAATATATTAGGTAGATGGTTTTGAATGAAATTAATTTATTTGCTTAATTATTAATCAACATAAAATTGGGATAGATTTTAATGATTAAAAATTAGGCATTTTATTTTTTGATTATAATGCAGCAATATCGGATAGTTTTTCTTCAACAGAGTGCCGTCCAATAGCAATAAGATCATCTGCGCAGGTGAAATTTTGCATATCATAATTGCCGATCTGCGGCGTAATCAGCACATCGGGAGGATCTTTCTTGAGCAGAGCTTTGCTTAAATTACGCAAAGATAGGCTGACATAAGCCCTAACAACTGACATGCTATTCGGGTCTTTAGCGCGATCATAGTCCACCCCCATTGTCTTGGCGCGATTGAGATAATCGCCTTGCAGGTTAACACCCACACAAGGGCAGTCTGAATTTAATTCGCGCGCTGCCAAAACTGGCACAGGCATCACAGCACCGCCATCGGCCAATAAACGCCCATCAATATTCACGGGCTTAAATATACCAGGTAGAGATATAGAGGCCCGAATAGCAGTTATTATAGAGCCGCTGGAGCTAATTACCGCCTCCCCAGTCGCCAAATCTGCGGCTACTGTGGATATGGGCATCGCTAAATCTTCAAAGCATGTATCACCGAAATAAGAATATAATTCTTTTTCAATCGTCCGCGTACCCATTATTCCGCCGCGCCCAAAGCTAGGATCCATAAAGCGCAGCATAGTACGAAAATTAGTACCGCGCGCCAAATCTTCAAAATTATCCAAATTATCAGTCGCATAGGCCGCTGCTGCCACAGCCCCAATAGACGTTCCTGAAATCGCCACAATTTCTATACCCGCATCATCAAGCGCGCGCAGCACACCAATATGCGTCCACCCCAGACCAGCACCGCCGCCCAGAGCCAAAATTAGCTTACCAGCCACCGATTAAATCCCAAATCCGCCACTTTCTCAGTTTTGGAGCGCTGTACGGAGTTTTTTGAATATCTTTGACATTCTCATATGTTGACATAATAGTGATAGCCTCATCATAATCTTCTGCTAATATCATTAAACGCGCATTCAAATTTGCACCATCTGCGATATTCATAGAGCCGTCAAAAACAATGGTTTCAATGCCAAATGACAATAATCTGGTACGATTAATTTCTGCCTCCATAGCGGTGAAATATCGTGCTAATTCAACTAAAGACACAGCTATTCCTTATCTATCTGAACCGAAATAACGGCTAGGCGGCTTTTGCGGCAAACCATCAATACTGCGCAATTGCAGTTCACTTTTCGCAAGCCATTCATCGCCATCTGCATTGCCATGATATTTCAACAGAGTTTGCCGCTCTCCTTGTAACTGCATATGCGGCACACCATAACCACAGCTTGTTTGAACACTATCAACCAAGATATGAAAAATTTGCCTAGTGCCGGGGAGAATCTCAAAATTAGCGACCAAATCATCCCAATCTGTATCACCAGGCATAACCGACACAGCCTTTCCATAAATACGCAATATCAATGCTGGGCTTTGAAAATTACAAAACATTATCGTGATACGGCCTTTATCAACCTGCGGCGCATTAATATGCGCCTGCGTTTCATTGCCAGAGCCAGCTAGGTCAAGATAGGCCACGCGCTTTTGACCCAAGATGCGAAACACATCATATCCTTTTGGTGATAGATTGATGCGGCCATCGCTGGCCGCTGTTGATACAAAAAATATAGGTTGCTGCGCTATAAATTCGCGATGCTTATCATTAATCGTATCAAAAAATTCTGCCACTATTAGGCCGTACCGCCAACGGTAAGACCATCCACCAACAATGTGGGTTGCCCAACGCCTGCTGGAACGCTCTGCCCTGCTTTGCCGCAAACACCAATGCCTTCATCCAGCTCCATGTCATTGCCAATGCCCACTACTTTATTCATCGCAGTTGGCCCATCACCGATCAACGTTGCGCCTTTAATGGGATCACCCAATTTACCATCTTTGATTTTATAGGCCTCGGTACAAGAAAAAACAAATTTACCCGACACAATGTCGACCTGACCGCCGCCAAAGCTTTTGGCAAAAATACCATTTTTAACGCGCGATAATAATTCCGCAGGATCATCTTCGCCGCTGCGCATAAATGTATTGGTCATGCGCGGCATGGGGGCATGCGCATAGGATTGACGGCGTCCATTACCCGTAGGCTTAACCCCCATCAGGCGTGCATTCATTCGATCTTGCATATAATTGCGCAAAATGCCGTCTTCAATCAAAATATTTTCTTGCGTCGGCGTGCCTTCATCATCGATAGAGAGCGAGCCGCGCCTATCATGGATTGCGCCATCATCGACCACAGTGACGCCTTTGGCAGCAACTTGCTGTCCTATCTTGCCCGAAAAAGCACTCGTTCCCTTGCGGTTAAAATCCCCTTCCAAACCATGGCCAACCGCCTCATGTAGCAATACACCAGGCCAGCCTGGGCCCAGCAGTACGGTCATATCACCCGCAGGGGCCGCAACCGAGCGCAAATTCACTTGGGCTTGTTCATAGGCCATATCAATGGCCCGCTCCCATGCATCGCGATCGAATAATTTGCCATAAAGATAACGCCCGCCCATACCGAAATTACCCGATTCGCGGCGGCCATTTTCTTCCATAATGATAGCAATATTAAGCCGCACTAATGGGCGAATATCTGTGGCTACAAAACCATCAGCCCTCACAATTTCGACGACGCTCCAGCTCCCCGATAAACCAACGGATACTTGGGCTATGCGCGGATCGCGCGCTCTAGCTGCTGCATCAATATCTTCGCATAATTTCACTTTGTCCGCAAAAGGCACCAGCGCAAGCGGGCTGTCTTCGGTGTAGAGATGCCTGTTGTTTTTGCGCGGTGCTGGCGCGGGATCATTTGTCCGAGGGTCGAGCAAATTTAAGGTCTGCGCCGCACGGTTAATCGCAGCCTCGCTAATCTCATTCGCATGCGAAAAACCCGTCATCTCACCCGACACGCCGCGCAACCCAAAACCGCTGTCGGTTGAATAATCGGCTGTTTTCAATCGGCCATCATCAAAACCAAAAGATTCGGTGGCACTATATTGCAGATAAAGCTCTCCATCTTCACAATTAGATAATGCTTTTGTAACAGCGCGCTGCGCACCTTCGGGATCCAGTAAATTGGGTTGATATAAATATGAACGAGGCGCAGAAAATGTCATAAGAGCAATATAAAGCATTTATCGCATTGTGAAAGCTTATATTGTCTAAATTTTATTAAATTGCCCCGATCATCTCAGCCTCTGTCGGCGGGGCCGTCCTTTAATATGAATTTACGATCACAATATCCGCACTCGGCATAACCTTTTTCGTCAATCTCTAGCCAGATTTTTGGATGCCCTAATGCTGCTGGCACATCGCCGCTGCCATCGCATGCAATACGTTTCTCTTTTACGAATATTGTTTCAGTCTCATTCATCATATGTTGTGCGTTAGCAAAGCCATTTGAAATTCGCAACTCACCATAAAGGATTTATAATCTTTGCTGATAATTTAGCGCCATATCTCAAATAAAGGATAGCCGCCTCGCCCTTAATGTGCACCCGCTTGTAAGATCGCGCCCATATAGTCCCATTGCTTTTGCATCGCCTATTTCTTATAATCCATAAAAAGAAACAACCAATGCAAAAACTCTTAGCTAATGATTGCGCCCATCCTTTTGCTTCTGTAAACGCAATAGGATGACAGAAAATGCAATATCCATTCAAAATCTCTCCAAAATATATGCAGGCGGCAAACAAGCATTGGACAATGTCAGCTTCAACGTTGAGCGCGGCACTATTTTTGGATTATTAGGCCCCAATGGCGCAGGCAAATCAACGCTGATCAACACATTGGCAGGCTTGGTCAAAAAAACCAGCGGCACAGCTAGTATTTGGGGCTTTGATATTGATGATAACCCGCGCAATGCTAAAGCCAATATCGGTATCGTTCCCCAAGAAATAATGTTCGACCCTTTTTTCACGCCGCGCGAGTCATTGGAATTACAAGCAGGTCTTTATGGTGTTCCTAAATCACAGCGCCGTTCGATGGAGCTGCTCAAAGCTGTGCGCCTTGACGATAAAGCAGATGCCTATGCGCGCACTTTATCGGGCGGTATGAAAAGACGCTTGTTGGTGGCCAAAGCCATGGTACATTCCCCGCCCGTCATCATATTGGACGAGCCGACCGCTGGCGTTGATATAGAATTGCGACAACAATTATGGGAATATGTGGTTGAGCTCAATAACCAAGGCGTCACTGTCGTGCTCACCACCCATTATCTCGAAGAAGCCGAACAATTATGCGACCAAATAGCCATTATCAATCATGGCAAATTAATCACCAATCAACCGACCAAAGAGTTAATTAATATGGCGCGTGAAAAAATCGTGCGGCTGACGTTAGAAAATGATATTATCGAAACGCCAATCCATGATGCGTTTGAAAAAGTCGAAATGATTGCTGGCAGCACATTAGAAATCACCTATAATAAAGATAAGATGAATGCTGGCGAAGTGCTGAGCGTCATTCAATCTATGGGGCTGAACATCGTCGATGTGACCACCAAAGAGGCCGATTTAGAAGATATATTCTTAAGCTTAACGAGCAATGCTGCGTGAAATATGATGTCATCATCATCGGCTCTGGGGCTGCGGGACTAACCGCTGCTATTTCCTTGGCTGAAAAGCATAGCGTCTTAGTACTCGCCAAAGGGTCTTTAACGGGCGGTTCAACGGCATGGGCGCAAGGCGGTATTGCCGCAGTATTGGACGCTGGCGATACATTTGATAATCATATCGAAGATACGATGGTCGCAGGATCAGGGTTAAACCGACGCGAAACCGTAGAATTTGTCATTGAAAATGCGCCCGAGGCGATTGAACGTTTGGTTCAAATGGGCGTGCCGTTCAACAAAGACGCAGACGCATTGCATCTCACTCGCGAAGGCGGCCATTCGCACCGACGCATCGTCCATGTCGATGATGCCACGGGCTGGGCGGTGCAAGAGGCTCTGCTCAACACGGCGAGAGCCAATCCCAATATCACTTTGCAACCGCACCGCGCCGCGATCGACCTCATCACGGGCAAGCATGAAGAAAAATTTTCGGGCGCGGGTCATATTTGGGGGGTTTACGCGCTCAACCAAAAAAATGGCAAAGTCGAGACCTATACCGCCAAAGCCACCATATTAGCCAGCGGCGGTGCTGGGCGGTGCTATCTTTTCTCGACCGCGCCGCGCGGCGCAACGGGCGATGGCATTGCAATGGCTTGGCGCGCTGGGGCGCGTATTGCCAATATGGAAATGATGCAATTTCACCCAACCTGCCTATATAATCATGAGGTTAAAAACTTTCTCATTACCGAGGCGGTGCGCGGCGAAGGCGGTCATCTAAAAATACCCGATGGCTACCCAGGCGGCGGCACGCGCTATATGCCCGCCGTTGATAAGCGCAAAGAATTAGCTCCGCGCGATATTGTCGCCCGCGCCAATGACCATGAGATTAAACGCCTTGGCCTTGATTATGTGCATCTTGATATTAGCCATCAAAATGCCGATTTTGTACGCCGCCATTTCCCCAATATTTATGACAAATTGATCGGCCTTGGTATAGATATGACCAAAGAGCCTATCCCCGTTGTCCCAGCCCAACATTATACCTGCGGCGGCGTGTTAATTGACCTTAATGGCCGCACCGACTTACCTGGATTATATGCAGCGGGTGAAGTATCCGAGAGCGGCCTGCATGGTGCTAATCGCTTGGCCTCTAATAGCTTGCTCGAATGTTTCGTCTTTGGCGAGGCGGCGGCCAGAGATATTATTGAACGCTGGGAGATATTAGAGGATGTTCCAGCGATACGGCCTTGGGATGAAAGCCGCGTGACCGATAGCGATGAAGAAGTCATCATCAAACAAAATTGGACTGAGATTCGCCGCTTCATGTGGAATTATGTGGGCATTGTTCGCACCACCAAACGTTTGGAACGGGCGCAAAACCGTATCGAATTATTGAAACAGGAAATTGCCGATTATTATGCCAATTTTCGCGTTACGACTGATTTAATTGAGCTGCGTAATTTGCTACAAACCTCTGAACTCATCGTGCGCAGCGCATTGGAACGCAAAGAGAGCCGTGGGCTGCATTTTAATACCGATTATCCTAATGTCATCGCACAAGTCCGCGATACTATTTTGGTGCCTTGATAACAGCTAATATCTAGTGTCTTGCTATAGAAGCGGTTAAACCCCAATCGGTAAAGGGTGTTAATTGATAGCAAATTTGAAACTTAATTTAATTGACCTTACATAAAAAAGCCCAGCATGCATAAAAAAGCCCAGCGCAATGGCCAGGCTTTTTCCCAAACTTATCTCTATATATTAACCGCCGAGGCGAATTGTAATATAGCGTAATTCACCACCACGGCGGCGAACACCAAGCAACGCATTTTTGCGGCCTAATTTTTTGACTTCGTTTAATTGCGCGGCCAATTCTTCGGCGGTCGTTACTGATTTATAATTCACCGAACTGATAATATCTGCTCGGCGTAATCCTGCTTGTGCAGCAGGGCCACGGCCAGCAATCTCTATCACAACACCTTTAACATCATCATCAACGCGCATCACGCGGCTAATATCGGGTGTCAATGGAATGACTCTAATACCAAGAGCCTCGCGTATAGTCTGTGCATTGCTGCTGTCTGTTTCAGGTTTTTCTTCAAAGTCTTTTTCTTCGTCTGGGTTAAATTCAGCCTGCGTCAACTTATCTTCTGGTGGACGTTTACCAACGGTCACTGTTAATTTCTGCGGGCTGCCTTTGCGCAATAGCTCGAGTGGAATTTTGGTCCCTGGCTTAATATTCGCAACAATGAAAGATAATGTTTGATCGGGTTTAACCTCCAAACCGTTAACCTTGGTAATGATGTCTCCAGCTTTGACACCCGCTTTATCAGCCGCATCGCCTTTACGGACCAATTGAACAATTTCACCACGGTTTTTCTCTAAACCAATGGCTTCCGCAGTCGCTTCATCAACAGCGCTGATGCTAACCCCAAGATAACCACGCTCGACACGTTCGCCTTTTTTCAAGGCTTCGATAACAGGCACAGCTTCTTCGGAAGGAATAGCAAAATTAATTCCAATATTGGCGGCTACGGGCGAAATTAGACGATTGTTAATACCAATAACTTTACCATCTAGGTTAAATAATGGCCCACCGCTATTTCCACGGTTAATCGCGGTATCGGTTTGAATGAAACGATCATATGCACCGCCAGCACCAATATTGCGCTGCAATGCCGATACGATACCAGCCGTCACCGTGCTACCAAGGCCCAGCGGATTGCCGATAGCAATCACCCAATCGCCCACGCGCGATGTTGCTTTGCTTTCTAGCTCCACATAGCGCAAATTGGTCTCGTTAATTTTAAGCAATGCTAAATCAGATTGCTCATCACGGCCAATAATTTCCGCAGCATATTCTTTGCCGTCCGCAAATATAACCGTGACTTCATCGACCACTGTTTGACCGCGCGGCCCACTAGCAATCACATGGTTATTGGTAACGATCAAACCATCGGAAGACACCACGAAACCAGAACCACCGCTGACTTGTTCGCGCGTTTGCGGAGGACTGCGACCAAAAATTGAATTGCCGCCGCCTACTGTTACTTCTTGTTTTGTACGGATATTCACCACAGACGGTTGCAATGCCTCTGTCAAATCAGCAAAGCTGTCAGGCGCACCACTAGGAGCTTTGCCTGAATAGGTTACGGGGGATGTATTCACGGCTTGCGCGGTAGCACTATTGCCATTTATTAGAGCAAAAGCACTTCCCGTTAATAAAAGAGCTGCTGTAAGACTATAAGCGTAACGCACTATTTTGATTCCTCTCAAATTTATTTCTACATTCAAACTCAAATCATTTCATATGCATTATATGTGGATTTGAACTCTAATTTACAAGTTTCATAATGATATTTTGAATCTGAACATTGCTTGAATAGCCCATAAATCATCTGTCAATTATATAATATTCTTCTTACAATAATCACTCTCAACAATCATGCCTTAGCGCGCGCTTTGAAATTTGCGCAGATAATCGCTATTCGGTGATAATACAAAATTGGTTTCACCTTGGTCTTTGCCTTTACGGAAAGTGGTACGATAAGATTGCATCGCGCGGTAAAAATCATAAAATTCAGGGTCTTTGCCATAGCTAATCGCATAAATACGCGCCGCTTCGGCTTCGGCATCAGCGCGGATAATTTGTGCTTCTTTGCGGCCTTCGGCTTCGATCGTCGCGCGCTCTTGTTCTCTGGCTGAACGCATCCGCCTATAGGCGGATTCAAGCGGTGTCCCTTGCGGTAAATCGGCGCGTTTAATCCGCACATCAATCACCTCAGCCCCGTAACGGGCCGCCTCTAAATTTAATTGTTTTTGAATATTGGTCATAATTTGCCCGCGTTCCGCGCTCAGCATCGTTGCAAATGATCGCTTACCCAATTCGTTGCGCACCGATGATCCTAGAGTCTCTCCAAGTCGCAAAATAACCGATTCTTCTGTCCGTAATGTTTTGAACATTTTAACAGGATCGGTAATCCGAAAACGCGCGAAAGCATCCACTTGAACCTGCAACTGATCGGTTGAAAGAACCTCTTGCGGCTCCATCTGCAAATTAAGAACACGTTTATCAATATATTGCACTTGATCGATGAAAGGTATTCTAAAATGAATACCCGCATCTGTTGAACCAAAAGGCTTGCCTTTTTGATACTGATTAACAGGATATTTTACCTTACCATAGCTTGTGATAATTGCTTGGTCTGTCTCTGCTACTGTATAAGCGGACATGCTCCCTAATAATGCTATTCCAATAGCAATGACACCAATCGCGAGAGGGTTTTTAAGCAGGTTCATATCAATTCCCTTCCGTAATTGCTTCTGCGGATTTGGCAGATTGCTGAGCCGCTTTATCGACCCGGCGTTTAATCTCTGGGAGCGGTAAAAATGGCGTTACATTATCGCTTTCTAATATAGTCTTATCCGCTTGAGCTAAGATACTCTCCATTGTCTCATAATAGAGGCGGCGGCGCGTGACGCGCGGGGCAAGCGCATATTGCTCATAGATACGATCAAATTGCGCTGTATTACCAATAGCTCCTTCGGTAACTTGGCGTGCAAATTTGCGCGCGTCGTTCAACGCTGCTTCTTTATTTTGTTTTGCAGCATTCACTGCATTAAATGCTTCACGCACCTCTGATGGTGCAGCGGCTTGTTGAATATCTATGCTCTGAATAAATATACCACTATTATATTCATCCAATATTTTTTGCATACGATCCCGAACATCCGCCTGTATGGCGGCCCTTCCAGGGCCAATAGCTTGAATTAAATCAAAATTGGCAATGGCAGCGCGCATCGCACTCTCGGCTACTTCGGACACAGAAGAGGTTGGGCTTTCTAGCTGGAATAAGAAAAGGGATGGATCGCCAACCTGCCAGCGTACATTATAGGCCATGTTGATAACATTTTGATCGCGCGTGAGGATCAAATTTTCTTTATTATTACCACTGCCCTCTTGGCCATTTGCATTATTATCAGAGCTTAAGGTTCCAATCGTAATCGTGCGGACTTCATTGGTGTTTACTTTTTGCACATTTTGAATCGGATAAGGCGCGCTAAAAGAGACACCCGAACCAATAGTGTGCGAATATTTTCCAAATGTCGTGACGACGCCGCTCTCCGCTGGTTCAAGACGGTGAATGCTGGTCCAAAATATCCATAACCCAAACAAAGCAATGAGCGCCAAAGGCCATAATGGTTTGCCGTTGGGGCGGGTTGGCAATCCTCCGCCAAAACCATTTCCACCACCGCGAAACAATTCTTCTAAAGAGGGTTTCTTACCCTTTTTACGAATAGGCTCTATATTATCAGCATCCCAAGGATTGGATGGCTTCCCATTAGAGCCTCCATCATTTGATCCGCTGCCGTTGTCCCAAGGACCACTCATGGCCGATATAAGGCCTTTGAATTGAAAAAATTTATTGCTCATTATTCCTCTATAGTGATGAGTTATGCAGAAAAACAGTGTCAATCATCAGAAACTGTCTCTATTTCATCAAAATGGAACAAATAAATGACATAAATCAAGCCTTATCAGGTATCACAAATGGCCGTCACAGCGGATTAAAGCTGAAAGAAGGTCGTTTATCCTTAATTTTAGATATTGGCGGCCTGCGCTCTGACCTTGCCGATTCAATGCTAAAAGATAGCGATTCGCTCTGCCGATCTTTCGATGGCGTCGATGATGTGCGAATCATTCAGACCTCTGAACGCATAAATCAAAATCTAATCGCAATCGCCAGCGGCAAAGGGGGGGTGGGTAAATCTACATTATCTACAAATTTGGCCGTCGCCATGCAGCGCGCTGGCCGCAAAGTGGGGCTGGTCGACGCAGATATTTATGGCCCCTCGCAAACACGGTTGTTAGACGCAGAGGGAATCAAGCCTGAATCCGTGACCAAACAGCTTATTCCCGTCATGAGCAAATATGGCATTCCATTTTTATCGATGGGCCAATTGGTCAAACCAGGACAAGCAATCGCATGGCGCGGGCCGATGGCGGGCAATGCCCTGACCCAATTGGTTGATGGCAAATGGCAAGATATTAAAGACCTGATTTTAGATTTACCCCCCGGTACAGGCGATGTTCAATTATCGATGGTTCAAAAACATAAACCGATGGGCGCAGTGATTATTTCCACACCCCAAGATTTGGCTCTCATAGATGCAACCCGCGCGATAAATTTCTTTGATGCTGCCAAAGTGCCCATCATTGGTTGGGTCGAAAATATGGCGGGTTATGTCTGCCCAAATTGTAATGCGGTGAGCAATCCATTTGGCAGCGGTGGTGCGCAGGCTGCTGCTCAGCAATTAGATATAGAGTTTTTGGGCCGCATTCCGCTCGATATGAGCATAAGACAATTGAGCGATGCAGGCCACCCCCCCGCATTGGACGATACTATTATTGCAGAAAATTTTGCAGTAATTGCAAAAAAGATTAGCGATTGGATCGATAATCAGTAACAATATGATATGCATATAAATAACACCCCATCTGACTCTGAACCCGCTCGCGATAAACAGCGCGTGACAAAAAAAAGAATGTCGCGACGCTCTTTGCTGGTTGGCGGCGGCATTGGCGTTGGGTTAATCGTTGGTTGGGCGATATGGCCCAGAGAATATGTCGTTAATTTACAGGCCGCTAAAGGCGAACATATCTTTAGCAGTTGGATCAAAATTGCCGAAGATGGTAAGATCATTATTGCTATACCGCAAAGCGAAATGGGCCAAGGCAGCTATAGCTTATTAGCGCAAATAATAGCAGGCGAAATGGGGGCGGATTGGCGCACCGTTGCGATACAGCCTGCCAATACCAGCCCTATATTTGCCAACCATCTATTAGCCAGAGAATGGACTCCTGCCATTATCCCCGATGGTTGGGATTTGGAACAATTTGGTTCGTGGGCAGATTGGTCTGTTACAGAGGCTGCTGAACGATCAACCTTCATGGTTACCGCTGGTTCCTCAACGCAAAGACAATTTGAACCTATAGCACGCCAAGCCGCCGCTGCTGCGCGAATATTGCTATGCCAAGCGGCGGCCAAACGCTGGAATATCGCATGGGAAGATTGCGAAACACTCTCTGGTTTTGTGCGCTATGATAGCAAGAAAATTCCTTTTTCTGAACTCGCTGCTGATGCCAGCCAAAACCAAATCGACACCCCGATTACGCCGCGCCCTATTGAAAATGACTTGCTTTACGGCAAAGAATTATCGCGCTTAGATCTGCCTGCCAAAGTCGATGGTAGTGCCAATTTTGCTGGAGATGTTAGATTACCCGATATGGTATATGCATCTATTCGTGCAGGGCCGCATGGCAACACCAAATTAAAATCCATAAATAGAGACGGTGCATCGCGCGTGCGCGATTTAATTGACGTTGTCACCCAAGATCATTGGGTCGCGGCAATTGCAAGCAATTGGTGGGCGGCCAATGATGCGCTCGACAAATTAGCTCCGACCTATCAAACAAAGGGGCTATTGCCCGATAATGAAACGATTGATGATGCCTTTAATGCTGCATTAAAGGGCAAGGGCTGGAAATATCATGCCGAAGGTTCTGTCTCGGAAAGCTTCAAAAAAAAATCTAATACACGTATATTAAAAGGCGAATATCGCGCTAGCCCAGCCGTGCATGCGCCGATAGAAACCAGAACAGCCACAGCTTTTTTTCGAGATGGCAGGTTGCAATTATGGATGAACAGCCAAAGCCCAGAGAATGCCCGCGAAATCGCCGCTAATGCGATTGGGATTTCAATCAATCATGTCATTTTACACCCCATGTTTGGTGGTGGCAGCTTTGGCAGAAATATGGATAATCAAATCGCCGAACAAGCCGCTATATTGGCCAAATATATTGAAAAGCCAGTTCAGCTTATTTGGTCACGCGCCGAAGATTTTATGCGCGATAATGTGCGCAGTCCAGCCAAAGCCATGTTGAGCGGTGCTATCGATATTGCGGGGCGATTCAGGGCATTACAAGCATCGATTGCGATTGCCCCAACGATGCGCGAACAAATGTTGAGATTGCGCGGTAACTCCGCATTAATGGCTATCAAAAACAGCGCTCAACTATATGACCCTCTGGCCATAGAGGGGTTCAAACCGCCCTATAATATCCCCAATATCAGTATCAACCAACATCCCGCTAAGATTGATATTCCAACGGGAAGATGGCGCGGCAATGGCCATGTTTTTTCTTGTTTTTGTATCGAATCCTTTGTCGATGAATTGGCCCATGCTGCTGGTATTGAACCGCTCTCCTATCGCATGCAAATGCTTGTTAGACAAACGCGCCTTGCGCGCTGTTTAACCAATGTCGCCAAAATAGCGAGCTGGGACGGCGGTGCCGAAGGAAGCGGAAAAGGGATTGCCTGTCATAGCATGCGCGGTAGCCATATTGCAATTATCGTCGAGGCGCAAAGCGGCGAGCAAGGCATCCGAGTAAGGCGCATATCGGCGGCGGTCGATTGCGGACATATATTAAACCCTGCCACCGCGCGCGCGCAAATAGAAGGCGGCATCATATTTGGCCTTGCCCAAGCGGTAGGCTCTTCTGTTGGTTTTCGCGGCGGCATGCCTACGGCACGCCGATTGCGCGATGTCAATCTACCGACACTCGCCGACGTACCAGAAATACAAGTAGAATTTATCCGCAGCCAAGAAGAAAGCGGCGGCATTGGTGAATTGGGCGTTCCCGCCGTTGCTCCTGCGATTGGTAATGCATTATTTTCAGCCAGCAAAGTTAGGCTGCGTGAATTACCATTATTATCGCTTGGTTTATAAAATCTGCTATTATGATATTAGCCCATATAAAAGGATAATCATGTCACAAATATCGCCCTATTTACCAAGCGAACATCCGCCCGTACAGTCTCCAAAGATCGGTGTATTGCTGATTAATCTGGGAACGCCAGATGCACCTACCCCAATAGCAGTAAAACGCTATTTGAAGGAATTTTTATCCGATCAACGCGTTATCGAATTACCCAAATTATTATGGCAACCTATTTTGCGCGGTATCATATTAAACACACGCCCCAAAAAATCAGCAAAAGCCTATAGCAAAATATGGACAGAAGATGGCTCTCCATTGGCTTTTCATACCAAAGCCCAAGCCCAGATTTTGAACGCGCGTTTCGGTGATAATGTGATCGTTGATTATGCCATGCGCTATGGCAATCCCTCGATCGAGAAACAAATTTCAGCGTTAAAAGAGGCAGGCTGCAGCCGCATATTTTTTGCCCCCATGTATCCGCAATATAGCGGTGCTACCACCGCAACGGTGCAGGATAAAGCCTATGAAATTTTCTCTAATATGCGCTGGCAACCTGCGGTGCGCACCCTGCCCCCCTATTATGATGATCCGTTACATATTGATGCGCTCAAAAATTCTATAGAAACAGGCTTAACGCAGTTAGATTTTGTTCCTGATGCCATCATGATTAGCTTTCATGGCATGCCAGAAAGCACTTTGCATAAAGGCGACCCCTATCACTGCCATTGCCAAAAAACTGCACGCTTGCTCGCCGAAGCTATGGGCCGTGAATTGACGCTCTCTTTTCAATCGCGTTTCGGCAAAGCCAAATGGTTGGAACCCGCCACCGATACCACATTAGAACGGCTCGCTAGCGAAGGCAAAAGCAAGTTAGCCATTTTTGCGCCAGGCTTTGCTGTGGATTGCGTAGAGACGCTCGAAGAATTATCTATCGAAGGTAAAGAAATCTTCATGCAAGCGGGCGGCGAGAAATTTGCCTATATCCCATGTCTCAACAGCAGCGATTCTGGTATGGAGATGCTCGAAAAATTAGTCCGCCGTGAATTAGCGGGATGGATATGAAATAATGCCATTTATTGCGGCTGTTTACGCTTGCGGTAACTTGCGATCATATTGATTGCACGGCATAATATCTCCTTAATAATAGGAGAATATTTGTGAGCAAAACAGCGATTGTAACGGGCGGTACAAGGGGCATTGGTGGGGCTATTTCTCTTATCTTAAAACAAGAAGGCTTTAACGTTGCAGCGACCTATGCTGGTGATGATAAAAAAGCAGATGAGTTCACGCAAAAAACTGGAATCGCGACCTATAAATGGGATGTCGGCGATCATGAGGCCTGCATCGTAGGATGCGCAAAAGTAACAGAAGATATAGGGCCAATTGGCGTGTTAATTAATAATGCTGGCATCACCCGCGATAATGTCATGAAGAAAATGAGTTTTGATGATTGGAACGAAGTCATTCGGGTTAATTTGGGGGGCTGTTTCAATATGGCCAAAGCATGTTTCCCAGCAATGTGCGATCAAGGTTGGGGCCGCATAGTCAATATAGGATCGATTAATGGTCAAGGCGGCCAATATGGGCAAGTCAATTATGCCGCAGCTAAATCGGGCATTCACGGCTTCACCAAAGCTTTGGCACAAGAAGGGGCTAAAAAAGGCGTCACTGTCAATGCGCTCGCACCTGGCTATATCGACACAGAAATGGTCGCTGCTGTGCCTGAACAAATATTGGAAAAAATCGTTGCTAAAATTCCAATCGGCCGCTTGGGCCAAGCGCATGAAATTGCGCGCGGCGTCAAATTTCTATGCTCCGATGATGCAGCCTTTGTTACAGGTTCCACTATATCCATGAATGGCGGCCAACATATGTATTGATTGGATGCTATGCATTCAGCCAATATTTGAAAATAAATATTTCCCATAGCGGCACGACAATGCCATAAAGTCACTATGGATTTATCTGATTATCATCCGCCAGTTAAACGATCGATCACCATCAATGGTCATCACAGCTCAATCAGCCTAGAGCCGCTGTTTTGGGATATGCTCAAAAGCGCGGCGCACGATCAGAACATGGCTATTAATGCTCTCGTCGCGCAAATAGATGCACAGCGCATCCAAAGCCCTACCCCGCCCGGTCTTGCTAGCGCAATCCGCATTTGGTTGGTGTCTGAAAAATCAGTATGAATTACTCTTGTTTTAGGGATCGAATATATTGCGCATGCGCGGGCAGGCTCAAACATAAAGCAGTTAGAAATAAAGTGCATAATATTTTGGTCGATGATGGCATAAATTTACCCCTTATCAAAGGCTGCCTGATATTTAGCAAAAATCAATCAGCGCTGACCCGCTCAATATTCGCACCTACAAGCTGTAATTTTTCCTCGAGACGTTCATAGCCGCGATCAAGGTGATAAAGGCGGCTTACTTCGGTTTCACCTTCTGCCACTAATCCTGCAATGACAAGGCTCATTGATGCGCGTAAATCGGTCGCCATCACGGGCGCACCCGTCAATTTTTCAACGCCGCGTACAATGGCTGTTCGGCCTTTGGTCTCAACATCTGCACCCATACGGTTAAGCTCTGACACATGCATATAGCGGTTTTCAAAAATTGTTTCGGTCAGGACGCTTGCCCCTTCTGCCATGCACAGCATCGCCATAAATTGTGCTTGCATATCGGTAGCAAACCCTGGGTAAGGAGCGGTTTCTAATGTCAAGGCTTGCAATGTACCATTGGCCGTCACGCGGATACCATCGGCTGTACTTTCTACGATAACGCCAGCCGTGCGCAGGGCTTTGACAGTAGCATCCATTTCGCTCATTTTTGCACCAACAAGCTCAACATCGCCGCCCGTTATCGCCGCAGCACAGGCATAGCTGCCCGCTTCGATGCGATCAGACATCACCCGATAAGTCGCGCCATGCAGACGGTCTTTGCCGTGAATGATAAGATCGGATGTGCCGATGCCGTCGATAGAGGCGCCCATAGCGACCAATAAATTGCACAGATCGACAATTTCAGGCTCGCGCGCTGCATTTTTAATGTCGCTTGTTCCATTGGCCAGCACCGCCGCCATCACAACATTTTCGGTTGCGCCTACTGATACGACAGGGAAAGTATATGACCCTCCTGTTAAGCGGCCTTTGGGGGCCACAGCCTTTACATAACCCGCCGTCATTTCAATTTCGGCACCTATGGCTTCGAGGGCTTTTAAGTGCAAATCAATCGGCCTGTTGCCAATCGCGCACCCGCCTGGCAAGCTGACGGTCGCCTCGCCCGCGCGCGCCAGCATGGGGCCAAGCACCAAAATTGAGGCCCGCATTTTACGCACCAATTCATAAGGCGCAACGCTCGAAGTCAAGCGGGTTGCAGACAAGGTCATCACTCTGCCAAAATCCTCGGGCCGTGATCCCGCAATCATCGTTGAAATGCCAAATTGATTGAGCAAATGTTGAAAGCCATCAATATCGGCAAGGCGCGGCAAATTGCGCAGGGTGAGCGGCTCATCAGTGAGCAAAGCACAAGGCAATAATGTCAATGCACTATTCTTTGCGCCTGAAATGGGAATTTTACCTTTGAGAGCGTGACCGCCGCGTACGAGAATCTTATCCATAAAAACTGTTTAGCGGTATTTTTATTTCAAGCAAGCGACTGTTCAAATTGATTTGAATATATATGTAAAGGATTGTAAATATGTGTCGCGATTAAGCTTTTTCAAGCGTGCATTGCAAAGGATGATCATTTTTACGGGCAAAATCCATCACTTGCGTTACTTTTGTCTCTGCAACCTCATATGTGAAAATACCGCAAACGCCAAAGCCCTTTTGATGCACTTGCAGCATCACACGGGTCGCTTCATCGGTGTCCATTTGGAAAAATGAGCGCAAGACATGGACAACAAATTCCATCGGCGTATAATCATCATTCAATAATAATACCTTATACTGTTTTGGCTTTGCTGTTTTTGGTTTTGTTCGTGTTACCACCCCAACATCTGGATCATCGGGATGATTATCATCTTCTCCCGTCATTATGATGTCCCGTGCTATGATGTCCCGTGCTATGATGTCCGGTGTTATATTTTGCATATAAACGCCATTATCCATAATATTCAGCGGGTTGATAGACATAATTTGATTAACAAGATTCATTTTCATACATCTAAAATAGGCCATTATAGGCCTATGCCGCAAGAGCAGAATTGGATTATTCAAAAAAAAGCCGCTCTCCATTAAGAGAACGGCTTTCCATTTATCACCAGAATTTCTATCAAAGCCTCAAAAGGGAGAGGAGAGAGAGGGCTTCGACCGAAAATCAGCACTTATATTTATGCAGCTTTTTTGAAGAAATCAGAAGCTAGTGCTAAACGGTTTGATAATGGTTGGAAAATATCGCTCGCCAATTTAATCACCGTTTCAGTATTTTTAGACCCTTGCGCAACCATTGTGTCAAAACCTTTACGCGCAATGTCGCTTTGCACTGTCACAAATTCGGTTGGGCTTTTGACAGCGGCCAATGTTTTGGCAGCATTTTGTGCTTCGCTAAGGTTTGATTTAGCATATTTTAGATTTTCTTTTGCTAATTCTTGCGTGCCTTTAGCAGCAATTTTACCGCTCTCGGTCACGGCGTCTAAATTAGCGCGCGTCGCTATGCTTGCTTCGTTCAAAAGCGCGCGACTTTTTTCGGCTGCTATCGTTGCGCGTTCCCGCACATCGCTAAAAAAACTTGTTGCTGCTTCTACAGTTTCTGCTTTTGCTTTTTCAGCGTTTTTCTCGGTTGCTTTCGTCATCTTAGAAACTCCATTTTTATGTTGCAGTGCAATATAAATAGGGCTGTCAAAAAAGTCAATAGAAATTTGTGCAGCGCAGCATAAAAATAGTAAAATACTGTTTTTTATGATATAATAATAGATAATTTGTGTAAGTCAGATGAAAAAATTGCCTTACCGCATCCGCACATAACGCCCCGGAGCATCCTCAAGCGCAGGCAAAACACCTTCTCCAGCAATGCGCGCGCCCTTCGCTGGCACCGTGCGATTATCTTGCTCTCTAAGCCAATCAAGCCAATCTGGCCACCAACTGCCCTTAGTCTCTCGTGCGCCAGCGATAAATTCATCCAATGAGGCGAGATCATCGGAATCATTGCGCCAATATTGATATTTTTGTGCATCGGGGTGATTGACCACACCCGCGATATGCCCTGAACCAGCCAAGGTAAAACGCACTGGGCCGCTCAGATGATTGCGCAATTTCCATACGCTTTTTGCGGGGGCGATATGATCTTCGATCCCCGCTTGGATATAAGCAGGGGTTTTTATACGCCGCAAATCAATTGGCGTGCCATCCACCGACAAACGGTTGGGAATCACCAATAAATTATGACGATACAGATCATTAATATAGCTTTTATGCCATGCCGCAGGTAAATTTGTCGTATCTCCATTCCAATGCAGCAAATCAAAGGCTGGGTAATCATTACCAAGCAGATAATTATTAACGACATAATTCCAAATTAAGTCTTTGCTGCGCAGCATGTTGAATGTTGCGGCCATTACCCGGCCATCCAAATAGCCTTGCGACGATGCTGCATCCAATAATTTTACATGCGCATCGGTGGTAAAGATTCTCAAATCACCGCTATCTTCAAAATCAACTTGAGTCGTGAAAAATGTTGCGCTTTTCACTTTATCTTGGTCACCGCGAGTGTGCAAAATTGCTAATGCAGCGTTCAAAGTCGTCCCCGCCACGCAATAGCCTATGGCATGCACCGAATCGACATCTAGTCCGTCTCGGATCGTATCAATGGCCTCAATTTCAGCCTTCACATAATCATCCCACATTATAGTGGCCATGCTGCTATCGGCTGACTTCCAAGAAACCATAAACACTGTAATGCCTTGCTCTAAAGCCCATTTTACAAAGCTTTTTTGCGGATTAAGGTCCAAAATATAATAGCGATTAATCCATGGTGGGAATATGACCAATGGGGTGGCTAGTTGATCTTTTGTCATCGGATCATATTGGATGAGTTGATATAAAGGCGTTTCATGGACTATTTTGCCAGGAGTCATGGCTATATTAACACCAAGCTCAAAGGCATTTGGGTCGGTATGCGTTAATTGCCCTTTGCTCATATCATTAATCGCATTTTGCAGTCCTTTCTGCAGCGATTTCCCGTTGGTCTCTATGGCTTTCTCTATGATTTCAGGGTTGGAGAAAATAAAATTACTCGGCGATGCGGCATCAAAAAATTGCGCAAATTGAAACTTTAATTGTTCTTTTTCAGGCTCAGAAATATTATCTTGGCTCTCCAACCAAGCATCCGCTTGCGTGCACAAAAATAGATATTGTTGCTGCAAATAGGCATAGAGAGGATTCCCTTCCCAAGCGGCATGCACAAATCTTTTATCCTTATTTTTTGGACTGGACTGACCAAAACCATCAGCCATAATTTTAGCCCAACCCTCGCATAATTTGGCAATATTCTCAGTTCCATTGTCCATCATGGCATTGGTCATTGGTACAGGCCAAGCTTGCCATTCCATGCGCTTACTATGCTCGACCATATTCAGCATAGATTTTTGCATGGAATTAGATGAAAATTGCTCCATTATGGGGGTCATATTTTTAAAAAAATTTGCCTGCATTTTTGCAAAATTCTCAATATAGTCTGCGCTAGCATCCTTATTATTCTTCGAGCAACCACTAGCATTACTATCGCCTGCATCGGCATTGCCTATCGCGTCATCCCCATCATTCTCATCTCCATCGCTACTTTTGTCTGTTATCATCTTATAATCCTCGACTCGCTTGGCAATGCGAAACCCACGGTATAGAATAATAATATAATGCGCTATAAATTTGGGGGTGCATCAAAATAATATCTCGCATCCTAGCAATAAAATAAATGCTATATTAATGCGCATAGCCATTATCGGCAATCGCACAGCTTGGTAGTGCCGCTCATTATATTAATATATCAATATCATTGTTAAATTTATATCATTATTGTGAACTATGCGCTAATCATCCAACCATCAGTTTAATTAAAACAACCGCATCATAATAAGTTGCCACAAATTTAAGAAAGCTCATTACGTTTCTCATGGCTAAATCATCCCAAGATTTTTATCGAATCCGTCGCTTACCCCCTTATGTATTTGCAGAAGTGAATGCGATGAAAGCAGAGGCGCGCGCGCGCGGAGAAGATATTATTGATTTGGGCATGGGCAATCCTGATGGCGCACCAGCGCAGCATGTTATCGATAAATTATCCGAAACCGCCAACAACCCAAACGCCCATCGCTATAGTGCATCAAAAGGAATTAAGGGTCTGCGCAATGCCCAAGCCGCCTATTATAAACGCCGTTTTGATGTCGATTTAGATCCAGATAGCGAGGTCATCGTTACCCTTGGTTCCAAAGAAGGGCTGGCTAATCTCGCGCAAGCTATCACAGCGCCTGGCGATGTGGTTTTGGCTCCCAACCCTAGTTATCCAATCCATACATTTGGGTTTATCATAGCAGGGGCCTCTATCCGCTCTATTCCGGCCGCGCCAGGACCCAATTTTTTTACGCGACTTGAATATGCCATGTCCTATTCTGTACCAAAGCCATCGGTTTTGGTAATGGGGTATCCATCCAATCCTACGGCTTACGTCGCTGATCTTGACTTTTATCAAAAGGTTGTTGATTTTGCGCGCGCGCATGATTTATGGGTGATAAGCGACTTGGCCTATGCCGAAATATATTTTGGCGACAAACCAACGCCCTCTATATTACAAATCAAAGGTGCAAAAGACGTTGCCATAGAATTTACCTCTATGTCCAAAACATATAGCATGCCCGGATGGCGCATGGGGTTTGCAACGGGCAATCAGACGCTCATTAGTGCGCTTACGCGGGTGAAATCATATCTGGATTATGGCGCCTTTACCCCCATCCAAGTCGCGGCAACGGCTGCATTAAATGGGCCACAAAATATTATCGATGAAAATCGGACACTTTATAAAGCACGCCGCGATGTCATGGTCGATAGCTTTGGCCGTGCAGGATGGGATATACCCTCTCCAGAGGCTAGCATGTTTGCATGGGCCCCTATTCCAGAACAGTATAGAGAAATCGGCGCCATGGAATTTTCCAAACGCTTGATAGCAGAAGCGGGCGTTGCCGTTGCGCCAGGCGTAGGCTTTGGCGATGAAGGCGAGGGTTATGTCCGCCTTGCCTTAGTCGAGAATGAACAGCGTCTTCGTCAGGCCGCCCGTAATATTAAAAAGTTTTTGAACCAAGGGTAAACACCCCTCAAAAAAGCTAATCATCCAAAGTGGATGCAAGTCTCGTTTAATCATCCTTACAATCGCTTACATCTCCAGCTTATTGGAGCTAGGAATGGAAAGATTGTACATTAGTTGGATGTCTTTTTCCGATGATAGCAACGTATCTGTCATTGAAAATCTATCTCAATTTGGCATTGAAATTAATTGTTTATTTGAAACAGCATGTGCAAAAATATCTTTGCTATTGATAAATAGCGGAGTAATTTTCTGTGGTAAAATGCTAGAGGTCGCCATAGATATGCGCCGAACTATGCCTCACATCCCTGCGATTATTATATGCCATTGTACCAGCTCTATTCGCGGCAGCCTTCTTATAAAAGGCATGGATGATGTGGTATCTCCTGCTATTGATCCGATAGAATTATATGCTCGTATAAATGGATTGCATAGGCGCTACGATCAAGGGCAATATATCAAAAAAATCGGCGATTTCTATATTGATTATTTAGATAGAAATATTTCCCATAAAAAGATTAGCATTCCGCTAAAACCGCGTGAATATCTATTATTAGAATATTTAATTAAAAATTCTCCAAAGCCCGTTTCGCGCACCCATATATTGCATCATCTTTGGAATTGCAGGCATGATCCTGGTACAAATAGTGTTGAGGTTCATATATGGAGGTTGCGCCAAAAAATGATAGAATATGCACCCAATGCCCCACAGATTCAAACGATTAAAAATAAAGGTTATGTCATTGCCGTTAGCGGCAATGGGCAAAAACCTCTTCAATAAATTACGCAGCAATACCCAAGAGCTGATCGAACCCAGCAGCTTTGGCGCAGCATCTATTTTTATCGGTAAAGATATATTTTAGAAATCATCAGTTGCCGCTGGTTAATCGTGCGATTACTGCTAAATATTAGAATCGCAATAATGCTAGATGAATAAACCCAGCAAAGGGACACCTTATGACCGACCGCGTTACCATTATGATTGAAAACCATATCGCGCATGTCCGATTAAACCGACCAGAGAAAATGAACGCGCTCGACCCAGATATGTTCCAAGCTATTATCGAAGCTGGCAAAGAATTGATGGAAACGCCTGCGGTCAGAGCGGTCGTCTTATCAGGCGAAGGCCGCAGTTTTTGTGCAGGATTAGATATGGCCAGCATGGCCAATGGCGGGAATGTAAGTGGCGGGAATGCTAAATCGCTCACCGAGCGTACTTATGGTAATGCCAATGATTTCCAATATGTCTGCACGCTTTGGCGCGAGATGCCGATACCCGTTATCGCAGCCGTACACGGCGTATGTTTTGGCGGCGGGCTGCAAATTGCTAGCGGTGCTGATATTCGCATTGCAACGCCCGATGCGCGTATGTCGATCATGGAGATGAAATGGGGTTTAATTCCTGATATGGGCGGATTTACCGTTTGGCGCGGCAATGTGCGCGATGATATATTGCGCGAGCTGACCTATACTAACCGCGAATTTTCTGGCGAAGAAGGCCAAAATTTAGGCTTTGTGACTTATGTCGATGCAGACCCCATTGCCCGTGCGATGGCCATTGCGACTGAAATCGTCAATCGCAACCCCGATGCTATGCAGCGCGCCAAATCGCTCATCAATGAACTGCCCGACATGGACGAAGATGCTATTTTAATCGCTGAGAGCGTAGAGCAAAACCGCGTTATGCGTCAGCCCAACCAGATAGAAGCCGTTATGGCACAAATGCAAAAACGCGCTGCTAATTTCGTCGATTGAGCGGGCTACACCTTCACCACCATTAAGCGTTCAAATTCTTGGCGTAATTCATCGCTAATGGGCGTCGCGCCATTTTTATCGGTCAGCACTATCGTCGTCATGCACACAGCTTTGCATTCATCATTTTGAAACGCAGCCGATGCAATATCCCAGCTACTGCTGCCGATGCGCGATATACCGCTAGCTATAAAAATATGTTCGGGAAAATGCGCCTCGGCAATATAATTAAGCTCGACACGCGCGATAAGCCAACGCTGTCCTTCGGTGCGACGCGTAACTTCGATGCTATGGTTAAACATACCGCGCCCATGCTCAAACAGGCCCGCCATCGACACATTATTGATATGTCCCAATATATCCAAATCCGCAAAACGTGTTTCGGTACGGTGGCTGAAGGGGTAATTTTCAATGCTTTTTTGCCAAGCTTCGGGACGCTTCATATTGTCGCTTTCTCTCTCATTTGATGCGGTTCGCAGGCACGATAAATTCAAGCCGCAAACCGCTTGGCTCTCTGATAATCATATGCGTAGTCGGGCCACTGCCCAAAAATTCAGGGGCAAATTCAACAATTACATCATCATGCG
This sequence comes from uncultured Sphingomonadaceae bacterium, assembly GCA_938050045.1. Taxonomy (GTDB): domain Bacteria; phylum Pseudomonadota; class Alphaproteobacteria; order Sphingomonadales; family Sphingomonadaceae; genus Sphingorhabdus_B. The sequence continues at coordinate 13,667 of CALLJS010000020.1, read as the reverse complement.
CTTTGAATTTTTCATGCAGCGCATTGAGCGCATCCAAATCACGAACCGTAATCGCCATATGGTGCAAACCAACATTATTTTTACGATCAAATGCGACTGCATTAGCAGGATCATTGACCTGCCATAAGGTGATAAAAATGCTTCCATTGGTAACAAATTTCGCTGGATAATCAGGCCGCCCGCCCGCTAGAGACCAGCCGAGTGTCTCGACAAAAAAATCGGTGGTGGCATCTAATTTGCTCACCGCAAACCCAACATGGTTGACGCCTAATGTAGCGGCGTCTTGGGGCTTCGCTTGCGTTCCATCTTGGGCATGAGCAGGCGCCGCAATCATAGCGCAGCTCAGCGATAAACCAATCATATATTTTTTCACGGTAAAGTCTCCTTTATGGAGGAAAAGAGGGATATAAAAAACCATCCCGATTTATATCAAGATGGTTCTCTATCGCGATATGATGTGCTATTTAGAGCGTGCGCCCAATCAATTCTTTCATAATCTCATTTGTGCCGCCAAATATGCGGGTAACGCGCGCACCGCGCCATTGTTTAGCAATGCTATATTCGTTCATATAGCCCGCTCCGCCATGTAATTGCAGACATTTGTCCATCACTTCCCACTGTAAATCAGTATGCCATAATTTAGCCGCCGCCCCTTCTTCGGCGGTGAGTTCTTTTTTATTATGACGCACCAACGCCCAATCAAGATGCGCCCAGCCGACTTGCAATTTGGATTTCAAATCAGCCAATACAAAGCGGGTGTTTTGGAAATCTATGACGGGCTTACCAAATGCTTTACGATCGCGGACAAATTCGACCGTATCATCAAATGCTTTTTGAGCAGATGCTTGCGCGCTTACCGCGATAGACAAGCGTTCTTGGGGTAATTCGCTCATCAAATAGATAAAGCCCTTGCCTTCTTCTCCCAAACAATTAGTCATAGGAACGCGCACATCATTGAAAAATAATTCAGACGTATCAGCACTATCCATACCGATTTTATCCAGATTACGGCCGCGCTCAAAACCTTCGGTATCGGCTTCTACTAAGATGATCGAAACGCCTTTCCACGCTGGATCCGCATCAGGGTCAGTTTTCGCACAAACCAGTATAAGGTCGGCATTTTGACCATTGGTGATATAGGTTTTTGACCCATTAATGACATAATGATTGCCATCTTTTTTCGCAGAAGTTTTAATGCCTTGCAAATCGCTGCCCACGCCTGGCTCGGTCATAGCGATGGCTGTGATGGACTCACCCGAGACTAGCCGAGGAAGCCATTTTTTCTTTTGCTCTTCGCTACCATAAGAGATGATATAATTTACAACAATATCCGACTGAAGCGAGAAACCGAGTACCGCACCAGCACCATAAGCAACCTCTTCATCAACGATGGCATTATAGCCAAAGTCGAGCCCTAAGCCTCCATATTCTTCTGGAACTGTTGGACATAGCATCCCAAGCTCGCCTGCTTTAGGCCAAATGTCTTTGGGAACAATTTTATCCTTGTCCCATTGCTCTGCATTGGGAGCAACTTCTTTTTGCAAGAATTGACGCACCGTTTGACGAAAGGCTTCTTGGTCTTCATCATAAGCATTGCGCGGAATTGTATCTAAAGACATATATTGCTCCTGAGGTTATTATTTGCGCATACTATTGACAGAAAAATGATAAATTGGTCAAGTTTTTTAACCGTGCAATTAAAATTAATTTATATATTAAACCACTTCGTTCATGACAGCGACAGGGATTATGGATAAGGAGATTAATATATTAACATTAGGACTATTAAAAATGCGTTTGAAAAGTATCTTTCCTCTATTTCTAGCTTTTTTAGTCGCCATGAATTTATCACCCGTTATGGCGCAAGAAAACGAAACAACAGAACCTGTTCTTCAATTTGATCCCACTGATCCTGAAAATCATTTATTGCTTGACCTCTCCACGGGCGGCCGCGTGACTATCGTGCTATATCCGCACATTGCGCCCAATCATGTAAAGCGTATCAAAACGCTGACGCGCCAGGGCTTTTATGATGGGATTATTTTTCACCGCGTGATAGAGGGCTTTATGGCACAAACGGGCGATCCAACAGGCACCGGTCAAGGCGGATCACAATTACCCGATTTAGAAGCCGAATTTACGCGCAATGTTCATGTTCGCGGAACGGTGTCGATGGCGCGTGCCAATGAACCCAATTCCGCCAACAGCCAGTTTTTCATTGTATTCCAACCGCGTTTCTCGCTCGATAATAAATATACATTATTCGGACGTGTCAAAAGTGGCATGCAATATATAGATGCTATTCAGCGCGGAGAGCCGCCAAAATCACCAGATCATATCGTGCAAGCCTCTATTGGTGCGGATAATAAACCGGCTCCTATTATTGAAATAGTGGATAGATCGCTTCCAGGCGATGACGAATTATCAATCATCGATTAGTCTGATATTATCCCTATTACCCGCTTGCTCAGATAGGCGCATAAGACTAATGCATTGCTATGCAAACCGATATATTTGATTTTCAATTACCGCCCAAGAGCATTGCTCTGCGGCCTGTATCGCCGCGCCATAGTGCAAAGCTATTGACGGCGCAAAACGGTGAAACGCGAGACTATAATGTATCGGATTTACCAAATCTATTGCAGCCCAATGATTTGCTCATTTTTAATGATACTAGGGTCATTCCAGCGCAATTATCGGGCAAAAAAGTGGGCGGAGAAGCCATGTTTGCGGCCACATTGCATAAACGGATAGATTTGCGCAGATGGCAGGCCTTTATCCGCAATGCCAAGAGGTTAAAGCCTGATGAACGGATTGATTTTGGGGCTGATGTTTTTGCAACGGCAGAACAGCGGCATGAGGATGGTAGCTTCACACTTTATTTCGAGGGCAATGAAGCCATAGAAATATTATTGAACCGTGCAGGCACTATGCCATTGCCGCCTTATATTGCGAGCAAACGCCGCACCGATGAACGCGATTATGAAGATTATCAAACTATGTTTGCGCAAAAAGATGGGGCAGTTGCTGCCCCAACCGCAGCCTTGCACTTCACGCCAAAGCTTATGGCCCAATTAGACGCCGCCAATATCCATCATATTTCGCTGACCTTGCATGTTGGAGCGGGGACATTTCTGCCCGTCAAAGTCGATGATACAGACAATCATGTCATGCACAGCGAATGGGGTGAAATAACGCAAAGCGCGGCGAACCAGATGAATGAAACACGCAAAAATGGTGGGCGTATAATCTGTGTTGGCACGACATCGCTCAGGCTGATAGAGAGTGCCACGGGCAAAGATGGTATCATAGGGCCGTTCAAAGGCGATACCGATATATTCATTACCCCTGGTTATAAATTTCGCGGTATTGATGGGCTTATCACCAATTTCCATCTGCCCAAAAGTACATTATTCATGCTGGTCAGTGCATTGATGGGGGTTGATCGCATGCAATCTATTTATCGCCATGCCATTGCGCATAATTACCGTTTTTATTCTTATGGAGATAGCAGCTTACTCATTCCATAAGCAATGATAGAGAATGACGATAAAGATTAGACTATTAAATATGATAATATTGATAGTAAGAATATACGCCCTTTTTATCTATCAAAATTTACTACTAATCCCGATAACAGCAACATGGTCAATTCTATCCTCCCCTACTCTTGGGACATATTGGTTAAGATAACCAGGCGAGAGTGATATATTTTTGCTAATTGGGAATGATAGCCCCGCATAGTTTCGCCATACGTTCAGCCCGTCTCTTTGACCTATATTGATTGTGTTCAATGCAATGAATGGTTCGGTGTAAAATACAGCTTTTAATGTATCACTCAGCGGCACCGATAGATTTAATTGCTGACGAATGCGCACACCCACGTCACTGCTGCCCTCAAATATACGTTGCTCCAATCGCGAACGGCCCTTCAAAGTAACGCCATTCCCGTCGCCAAAAACATTGAATGATAATTGTTGCCATATGCGATGTTCATTGCTGGATGCGGGGCCAACTGGATCGGTAAAAATATAAGCATAGCCCAGCACAACGCTGGTTTCTTTATCTATTTTATACCCCACCCCTGTGCGCAATAATAATTGCCCAAGACGCGAAATATCATTGGTAAAACGCGGCTGCGCCTCTAGCCATATGAATGTCTTTTCGCCAGTATCAATGGATGATGTGATAACGCCCCAGCCATTCAAATCATTCTCTTGCGCTCGTGCTTCACTATGAGAAAATATGGTGAAAGATACGAATAATAATATATATTTTAACAATAATTTTATCATAGAAAAACTTATATCTTATAATAGGAATAGATTAATCGGATTATATCCATTGATCTTATTTCGTCAATAGAGGGTGTTATTCTATTAACCCATTCCCTCTGCTGGCGCATAGATGCTGCTCGCTATCAATTCTGCGGTGACAATCTATATTAATCTATGGCGGATGGATGATATTTTATAGGACAATGGTATCATTGTATCACGGGTAATTCGGCGGCTTTCCAAGCATCAAAACCGCCATCCATATGCGTGACGTGCTTAAAGTCCAATTCTTTCATTATAGCCACAGATTTACCGCTGCGATTCCCAGACTTACAGTGCAAAATATAATGCGCATCTTTATCAAGCTTTTTCAGCGTATCCCGAAAACCATCCCCATGATAGTCAATATTAATCGCTCCAGCCACATGGCCTGCGCTAAATTCATCGGCGGTGCGCACATCCATTACAATGGCATCGGGATGCGCAATAATAAAATCTTGGGCATCAACAGCATCGATATTATGATAGAATAAGTTTGATTGTTCCTCTCCGCTAGCAATAATATCTTCTGATGCAGAGCTGCAGCCCGCCAATAATAATGCGACCAAAACTAAACCATATTTCATCATTCAATCCTTACCTATATTTTTGCATCAATGCGCGAACATTGACCTTTGCCTTTAAGCGGCTTGCTAGCATAAATATACCGCTAAATTTGCGTTGGATGAATATAGTATCAACGGGCGGCAAATACCACATCTGCTTATCCATTGCCATCTCCATACCTTTATCGCGTAAAGTGGCGGATATATCATTATTACCAAAATCAAATTCCCCATCATATTGCAAGGGTTCCATAGCCATATTGAGCATTTCCAATATTGTGTCGCGATATTTTTCTGGCATATCCTCTGAAATAAAACCCATTGCGCTCGCCGCATTGAAACTTTCTTCACCATCGCCCGATAGCACCGCCAGCATCATCGCATGATACATATTAGCGGTTTTTTGGCTAATCTCTCGGCTTGCTCCAAAGTCGAGCAGCACCAATTTCTGTTGGTCAACATTATAACGATAATTAGCGAAATTGGGGTCGGTTTGCATCAAGCGAAATTCAAACAATTCACGCAGCAATAAATCAATGAGCAAATGCGCTATATGATTGCGATCATTTTGCGATGCGCGCGCCATGGTCTCTATTGCAACGCCTTCTACATAGGTCATTGCCAATATTTTTAGGGTGGATAATCTAGGGTGGAATTTCGGAACTATAAAATTATCATCACCACCTAGCAACGCTCCAAATCTGACTAAATATTGCGCTTCTCGTTCATAATCGGCTTCTTCATGTAATTGACGTTTCGCCTCTTCAAGCACTGGCTTAATATCCAAAGTATCGGGCAATAATCCCGTCAATCGGAGCAAAGCAGATACATTATCAATATCGCTGTCGATGCTATTTTTAACGCCAGGATATTGCACTTTAATGGCCAGATCATCACCATCGGCTTTTATTCTTGCCCTATGCACTTGGCCAATGGATGCTGCTGCAATGGGGGCATGAGAGAAATTTTCAAACCTATCTTCCCAATCATCACCCCAACCAAATATAAGCATTTTTTCTAATTGTTTGCGCGGCATATGTTGACCATCAGAGCGCAATTGCGCCAATATTTCGGCCAGTTCGGGCGGCAAGAAATCGCCGCTATCCATAGACATCATCTGGCCCAATTTCATCGCCGCACCGCGCATATTTGCCAGTTGATTGGTTACTTTTAAGGCATTAGCAGGCGTCAATAGTAAATCATTCACCGATGGCCGTTTACCCGATAATAATTGCTGCGCTCCATCAAACACCATATTGCCCGCGACTTGCGTTGCCATACCGCCAAAACGGGCAAAGCGCGATATTCGCCCAAAAGGAACTTTGCTGCCCTTGCTCTCTTTATCGGCCATATAGCGGCTCCTTAATCCACGTCCCGCTGTCTATGCCATCCAGCCGCCAATCGCCGATACGCCAGCGAATAAGCCGCAACACAGGAAATCCAACAGCCGCGCACATGCGCCGCACTTGGCGATTTTTTCCTTCTGTAATGGTAATGATAATCCAACTATCTGCTACGCTTTTGCGCACCCGGATAGGCGGGTTCCTCGGCCAGATATTGGGGGCATCCATCAATCCTGCTTCTGCGGGCCATGTCATACCATCTTTCAGCGCGACCCCTTTGCGCAATTTTTGCAATGCGGCTTCATTGGCGATACCTTCGACTTGCGCATAGTAGGTTTTGGGCATTTTATAACGCGGATCAGAAATTCGGGATTGCTGCCTTCCATCATCAGTTAGCAATAATAGGCCTTCGCTATCGCGATCTAATCGGCCTGCGGGATAGACATTTGGTACGCCGATATAATCAGATAAAGTTGCCCGCTTTGTCGGGCTGCCTTTATCGGTAAATTGCGATAATACCCCATGCGGTTTATTAAATAAGATAAGTGCCATAAGAGGTTGATAGAAGTTTATACGGCAGAACCAAACCAAATAATGCGTTTCGTCATCTAATATTGTATGGAGCGTTCATGATAGTATATAATTTTGACGTTGAAAATTTCCTCCAATATTATTGGCAGAAAAAACCTCTGTTAATAAGCGGCGCAATCCCAGATTGGCAAAGCCCGTTAGACCCCAATGAATTGGCGGGATTGGCCTGTGAAGTTGATATTGAATCGCGCCTCATCATCAGCAGCGATGGCTATAAAATGCAGCATGGGCCGTTTAATGGCCATCATTTTGAAACGCTAGAGGGTAAAATCTACACATTGCTTGTTCAAGCCGTCGATCACCATATCCCCAATGTCAGCAGCTTGCTGAATGCATTTCGCTTCATTCCAAATTGGCGGATTGATGATGTCATGGTCAGCTATGCCAATACAGGCGGCGGCGTTGGCGCGCATTATGATCAATATGATGTATTTTTGTTCCAAGGATTGGGGCAAAGACGTTGGCAAATTGGACAGATGTGCGATGAAAATACAGCATTATTACCGCATGATGATTTGCGATTAATGGCTGATTTTCAGGTGCAGGATGAATGGGTCTTGGAGGCAGGAGATATATTATATGTCCCACCGATGTTAGCGCATAATGGCATAGCGATGAGCGATGATTGCATGACCTATTCCATCGGGTTTCGCGCGCCATCGCAAAGCGAGCTGATTAGCCATTATAGCGACCATCTGCTCGATAGGTTACAAGAAGATGTGCGCTATCAAGATATTGGTTTTCAGGGCCAAGATAATAGCGGCGCAATCTCAGCGGATGCTATTGATAGGCTGCATAAAATGATGGTGAGCAAAATGTCTGATAAAGCCGATTTTGCACGCTGGCTTGGCCAATATCTCAGCGCGCCCAAATATGATACAGCCAATCAATCAAACCATATTGCTCATGGTATGCAAAATGGCGATGCAATTATGCGCAACCCCGCTAGCCGATTTATCTATGCTGATGATGGGCAATCGCTCTATGTCAATGGGATATATTATCCTTGCACCAAAGAAACGGCCAACTTTGCTAGGACATTATGCGGCTATGAAGCGTTAATCTATCAAGACATTATGAGCGATGATGTTAAGATATTAATCCAAAAATTATATGCGCAAAATGCTATTTGTTCATCTTAGGCTCTGATTTTGCCCTGCTATATAAAATTTTTCCAAATATAAAACCACCAATCGCACCGGCGAAAATTTGCCCTAAATAACCAGCGACCGAGCGCGCGCCGCTAATCGGAATGGTTTGAAAAAAGATATACATGAGGCCAAGCGTTACTCCAATGGCTGCTGCTCCAGCGATAGGATAAGCAACTAACGCCAATTTTGGAATAAAGCGTTTAATCATTGCCGCGATTGAAAAACCGATCATGAATGCAATAGCAATAACCACCAAATAAAGCCACATATTCGAAATGTCGAACATGGTCATATTGAAACGGTCAGCCAATGAAATGGGAACATCATACGCCCCAAGAACAAATTGGGTGTTAATGATAGAAGCCACAACATAGGCGATGAGTGACCCAATCACTAGGGCATAAATTAATCCCAGAAGTTTCGATATAAATAATACAACGTCCTTCATGATTTTCTCCTTAAGGATTAAGCCTAGCCTATTCATACCATCAATCAAGCATATATGGTGGACAATCGCTCTTATTTAGCGGATAATATGAGCAAATTAGGGGACGTTGCCATGAAATTAAAAATGCTCAACATTTTGCTACTATCGGCCGTTTTGGCTGCATGTTCAAACCAAGGTGCTTCACCTTCTGGCGAGAAAACCAGTCAATTGGCAGAGCGCGCCCCAGCAGCAGCCATCGATTATAAAATAGACACCGTTGCTCAAGGGTTAGATCATCCATGGTCGCTCGCTTTTTTGCCCAATGGCGGAAAATTGGTAACGCAGCGTACGGGAAAATTATTGCATATCAATGCAGCCGGCGAGAGCAGCCTCATCTATGATTTTAATGAAGGTTCTGATTATCCAAAAGTGCATCATGGCATAGGCCGACAAGCGGGGCTTTTCGATGTGATATTGCATCCTGACTTTGCCAATCACAGGATGGTCTTTATCAGCTATGCCGCAGAACAAGGCGATGATAAAAATACGCTCCTTCTTTATCGATTTAACCTAAGCGAAGATGGCAAATCCATTAGCAATGGTCAAAAAATATTCACCGCCTCTCCTGCGCGTATCCAAGGAAATCATTACGGCGCGCGCATTGCATTCTTAGCCGATGGAACATTGGTTATGCCCGTTGGTGATGCGTTTCATTTCCGCGAAGAAGCCCAAACATTGGACAATCATTTTGGGAAAATTATCCGCATCAATGAAGATGGCTCAGTCCCCTCCGACAATCCATTTATCAATCAAGAAGGAGCATTTCCTGAAATATGGTCTTATGGCCACCGCAATCCTCAAGGTATTATAGTTACAAGCGATGGACGCTTGCTTGCAAATGAACATGGCCCAGCGGGCGGCGATGAGATTAATGCGATTAAGAAAGGTGCTAATTATGGTTGGCCCATTGTCACCTATGCCCTTGATTATTCGGGTGGCCGCGTATCACCATTTGAGGCATTGGATGGCACCGAACAATCGTTAGTGCATTTCACCCCATCAATAGCACCATCGGGTTTTGCACAATATACGGGTGATTTATTTCCAAATTGGCAAGGCGATCTATTTTTATCTGCGCTTGTGCTAAAACATGTGCGCCATGTTAATATGAATGCCGATGGAACCTTGGGCAAACAAAGCGAATTATTTGGCGAACTTAATGTGCGCTTTCGCGATGTTCGAAACGGCCCCGATGGCGCCTTATATGTGCTGACCGAAGAAGGCAGCAAAAGCCGTATTTTGCGCATAAGCCCACAGCCATAAAATTGGCAAAAACGCTCTATTGAATTAAGCCCTCTTCATCCCTAAATTCTGATTATACTTCTTTTTGGGCTTTCTTCTTTTGCGTCATTTAAGAATTTGGTCTGCTAATTCGAGAGATTTTTTGGCCGCATTAACATTTTAGCACCAAATTTCGGCGGTGTAGATTAGCTAAAATATTGATTTTATTGTTATTATTTGGTTGCGGGAGTAGGATTTGAACCTACGACCTTCAGGTTATGAGCCTGACGAGCTACCGGGCTGCTCCACCCCGCGCCAAGAGAAGCACTAGGTACTTTAGGCGACAGTTGAGCGCAAGGGGCAGAACGCAAAAACAATGCGATTTCATGGTGACGGCTGACCATTCCATGCGGTCGCGATCAATCAAAGAATGCAATTCTGATTTCCGCATTGATACTCTAGGTTTTCCCACATGTTTGCACGGGCCTTCGCTTTGTTGTTCTTGGCCGTCGCCATTTCGGTTGGCGCGACGCTGGTCTTTGGCCAGGAGGTTCTGTTCGCGCTTGGCCTGATGCTGACCCAGGTTAAGTTGATCGGAAAGAAGTTGGCTCTGGTCAAGCTTCCGGCGGTGTTGAGCTGGCTGAAAGTGCAAGCGTCGGCTTTCTTTAAAGTCGAACTCTTGAAAAAGTGGATCATGACAACGGTGCTGCCGCTACTTCTGGGTAAGGCATTGCTTCGTCGATTTGCGGCGTATCTGGATCGGTATCGGCGTGTGGTCCGGCGGAAATACATGGCATTGCTCAGGTGGTATCGCCGCTTGCATCCGGTTGAAAAGGTCGTGGCAGCCTTGGTCATCCTCTGTGCCACTGTCGCATTGTCTGTCACGTCGTTGGGGCTTTGGTTGGTTCTGTTTTCGGTCAAAATCCCGCTTTGGATCGCCGCCGTTTCTTCGGCGCTTTGGCAGTCGACCTGGATCAGTATTCAAAAGATGGGGTTTCGCGCGATTGCGTTTCTGCAACTACGCTGGCTGGGCAAGGGGCTGGCACGTTTAGCACCGGCGTCATGGATCGCTTGGAAACGTCGCATGGAGTACCGCATGGCGCGCGCTGTGATCCGGCGTCGACGCATGACGGTTCGACAGCTTGCCGAACGAAAGGACAGCTTGCCGTTTCGTATTGGTGTGACGACAGAGATCTGGACCAAAGGCGGGCGGAAAGACAGCAACGACGAATAACGCAGACGCGATATTCCGCTGCCTTACCATGCTCCCAGGATTTACGCGTTCACAATATTTTTGTGGCTGACGTGGGTGACACGAGAAGAAGAAAAACGTCAGGCTCGAAAAAAGGACCAGCATCCGAAACCGTTGCGGAACCTACCCGTCGTGGTGCGCTAAAGTTGTTGCGCGATGATACAGTTGGCGTTGTGGCTCTGTGCGGTGCTGGCTGGTGGGCGGCCTCAGGCGTGCGTGCTGTGGCCGCCCAACAGGATCCAATTCGTGTCGGCCAAGGCATGCCTGCTGTGGTTCAAATCCACGATCCGCAATGCGCGCTTCGCACTGAATTACGATGCCAAAACTGGAAAGCTTTGAAAGACTTTGGCGATTGAGATTTGTCTTTCCAAACTACCGGCAAGCGAACCGAAGAGGGTGCTGCATTTGCCAACGGACTTGGCCTGTCGCATGCCACATTGGTTCTGGCGAAAGCGGACGAGCTGATCGAAAGCGTTCTGCTTGGCGTTCGTCATTGTGATGAGTTGCAAGGGTATTTCGAAGCGCTGGCATCCTATTCCTAACCGAAATCTGCCGTCAGGTTTCAATCAGCGGTTTCCTCAGCAAGGTACGCGAGCAAATTTGCAATATCGTCCTCTTTCTTTAGTCCGGGAAAAGCCATGGATGTCCCTTTTACGAACTTACGAGGTGCGGCAATGAACTGGGTAAGGGTTTCCGTCGTCCAGATCAGACCACTGTCGGTCATTGCTTTGGAGTATTTAAACCCTTCGACCTGGGCAGCGCTTGCATCAAAAATTCCATGTAAACTCGGACCGGCACCGTTTTTACCGTCTTTGACCGAATGACAGGCTTTGCATTTGCGGAATACTTTTTTGCCCGCCTTTGCATCACCTAAAACCGCAATTTCTTGAACGGTCGCAGGGGCAGCTGGTGCTGCCTCTGCTTTCTTTTCGTCCGCGTTGAAAATCAACCGCATTGTCACCGGAGCGACCCGTGTAATTCCCGGCAGATCAGCCAATTCCATCAGCTTGTCGATCCCCGCAGTCAAACCGGCTTCGGCAGTCGATAACATGACCATGTCGCTGGTTGTGACCAGAACGCGCGACTCGGACAGACGCGCCACAAACATCTCAGTTTCGACGTCAACGTTCGTTCCGACAAGCGTCAAAGTTCCTTCGACGTCAATCACCGCAGTGTCACCGACGGGCAACCCGGCAATTTCGTCCATGTCAAACGTCGCCGCCAAGATCGCCACTGGCGTTCCTTTAAACACATGTTCCATGATCCGTTCATTTCGGATGTCGATCAACGTATCCACTGTGCTTAACTCGATCTCCACAAGAACGGCTCCGTTTGCGGAGACCGACCCTGAAAGTCCGTCAAACGTATGAATTTCGCCAACAGTGTCCTTCTTGACCGATCCGAACGCGATCTTCGAATTGTCGCTATCCAGTGTCCACGACTGCGCGTGACCATCTGCCAATGCAGGTCCGGCCAAACCAAGGCTGACCAATGCAACCAGTGTACTAAAAAGACTTTTCATATTTTTCCTCCGCCATTTACTTTACGTCTAGAGAACACCGAGACAGTTGGATTTATTCGGCACGTCGAAGATAAAATGACGCATTTTCGATCAACTAAGTGACACAAACAAGTGATGTCGTCTCTCTTGTCGTTGGCCGAACTCCGTCCGAGGATTTGGATTCAATACGAAAACTGGCGCGAAATGAACGTTGAGGGGATGGCAAGTTATCTGACGAAGGCAGGTCTCGTAACCTAAAAACGTAATTAGTTTATTGAGGCGGAGCGTTACTTCGCGGGAAGATGGGTGTCTAGAAACTTGCGAAGCGCCGCCCAATATTCGTCTCTGTTACGGCTGACCAAAGCCGATGCGCCATGTCGACCAACACCTTTTGGAACGAACCCAGTCACCGGGGCGCCGATGTTATTCGCAAACGGCCGCCACTGTTCGGTTTCATTTCGCGCCGCAGTCAAAAATACCGGGACTTTAATGCCGCTTAGCGTTTGAGAAACGTAATTGGTGCCATAGTATTCGCCCGGCGAGAAAGACATGACTGCGTCCGCGAAATTACGATCCTTGGACGATAAAACCAAAACCAGACCCGCGGAGTAAGACGACCCGATGACGCCGACGCGGCGCGCGCCCGAGTTCTGGCGCGCCCATTGCGCGGCGACCAGCATATCAGGGATTGCGTCCGTGAACCCTTGCCTTCCTTTCACTTTTGCAGCCGTCTCGTTTTTCACGCTGTTGAATGGGCCGCCCGAACGTTGATCAACCGCCAGCGTTGCATAACCCAGTTTGTTCAGTGCCTTAGCGATATCGCGATACTCCCCACGGCTTGCTCCCGCCATATGGTACAACACAAGAACCGTCGAAAATCGTCCCTCTGGCGTTGTGAAATCGGCTGTAACCTCAACGCCATCCGACGCTTTTAGACGGATGGTTTCGGCCGTGGCAAACGCACACGACATCAAAACAATACAAACGGACAATAAAACTCTTCGCATCGCGGGCCTTTCAGTCGTTCCACTCGATAATATCATTCATCCGCCGAATAGCAGAGTAACATTTTGGATGGCGAAATTGTGAGCTACCCCCTGTGTATCCCGTCACGGCCTTTGAGACAGAGCGGCATTTTTGCTTAACGCGAGTTTTCGGTTCATCGTAATCCTTGAAGGGATACGAGATGAGAACGAGAACAGGGCCGAGCGGATCGGCGGACAGACACGTCAAAGAGAT
>CALLJS010000019.1 GCA_938050045.1 uncultured Sphingomonadaceae bacterium | reverse complement strand
CGCTTATTCTTGTCCCCATGCGAATACGGCTTTCAAAATGTTCGCTTACTATAAACATATAATTTCATTTGTGAACCTTTTTATTTATTTGGCCTGAAACCTTGTGAGATCAAAAATATCTATCATAAAAAAACCTACTAGATGCTAGATATTGGGTCTCATTAATTGAGGCAGAAGATGAAGATAATTGCGATGGCGGATAAGAAAGTGTGAGTGCATCAATCAGAGCGTTTGTAGATGCGCCGCATGCTCTGGCTGTCTCGATGCGATCGCATCGCACAATTAATAGAAGAGACGAACCGCACGATTGCGATGAATGCCAGCTAAATCATCCGCATGCTCTGGCTGCCTAGATTGCAACAAAATATTTCATCAATTTTAATTGCTTGTTTCTAATTCGTTTACAATGTTTTAGGGACATTTATAATTCCTAACTTACCTAAAGTCAGATGGCAAAGCCTATTAAATATCATTTTATATTTTTGCCGAATTACCTTCGATAAATATACCAGAGAAAACCCTTTTTTCATTCGCTAAGCTTGGCGTATCGATTCTCTCAAGCATCATCTCCACTGCAGCTTTGGTCATTCTCTTTACGGGCTGCCGGATTGTGGTCAGATTAAAGCTAGCCCATGTTGCGGGGCCTACCCCATCAAAACCAACGACTGAAATATCTTCGGGGACTTTAATATTATATTCGTAGCGCAACGTATCAATCACGCCAATAGCCGACACATCATTCGCGCAGATTATTGCATCTGGTTTTTGTTTAGCCTCATTCATCAGTTTACATGTTGCATTAGTTGCACCATCATATGAAAAATCCCCGTTCCAAATGGTATAATCACTAATATCAGATTTCTCTAAAGTCGTCAGAGTGGCTTTTTGCCTCTCAATGCCTACCATAGAATCTTCAGGGCCACTGATATATGCAAATTTCTTATGACCAAAGTCGATCAATTTTTGCGTTAATACGGTAGCCCCATCGGCTTGATCGCAACATACCGCGCTAGCAGCATGGCTATTTATATGCCTATTGTAGAATATTAGTGGTGTTTCGCGGTCTTCAAATTTTTTAATTTGCTCTAATGTCAATTTAACAGCCGCAATGACACCATCGACCTGATATTGCAAAACTTGACCCAGCACCCCATCCACTTGGCTTTCCGTATCAACGGCGAATAATAAGACACGCATTCCTTTTTCAGAAAAATATTGGCTTAATTGAGCCAATACCTCTGGGTAATAGAGGTTTGTAAGGTTAGAGATAATAACCGCTACCGAATTAGAGCGCGCTGTTATCAAACTCCTAGCCAATGCATTGGGTTGATAACCTAGTTTTTTAGCGGCTTTTTCGACCTTATCACGGGTTTTTTTTGATACAGAAGCCCCCGATTTATAACATCTGGAGACGGCTGATTGCGATACACCAGCTAACCTTGCAACATCGTAAGATGTAAAAGTTTTTTTGCGTTCCACTTAATAGTTCCCAGCGCTTGTCAATTATTTTTGTAAAATAGCTATATGCAGTAAACAATGCAAACAACTAACGAACCTAATCCAATCTTCTATAGAGTATTAATCTCCTGCGGAGTAAATGCATCCGAAATCATCTATATATAAGCATATTATCTGAAATAATATACTTATATATCAGATAAATAATTCTTTTCCCAGATATAAATAGATTTTGTTTTTGTATATATACAACACAAAGCAAGAATTTTTGCATCCGAAGTCATTTTTCTCTTGAGCGCATGGATTTATTGCCCTAGCCTCAAAGTGTAAATTCAAATTTGCAAGATGCGTCAATGTGGGGACATGCCTAAGCATCTTTTTTAATTGGATAACGAGAGGGAACGCAAAATGAAAAAAAATATAAAATTATTGGCTGGAGCATCATTATTCGTAATGGGTGTTCATTATAGCGCAGTGGCTCTTGCTCAAGAGGCAAGTTCAGAAGGCATTAGCGAAGAGAATGATGACGGTATTATTGTTGTTACTGCACAAAAACGCGCTGAAAGCATCCAAGATGTAAGCCTATCCGTACAAGCTTTTGATAGTGAAGGATTGCAAAAAGGCGGTATTACCGATGTTTCACGTCTTGAGCTGTTGGTCTCGGGTGTGAATTTCTCTTTCACGGGTAATGACGCTAAATTCAACGTCAGGGGTGCTAATTCAACCAATACATTTGCTGATAATAGTTCGATTGTAGGGGCCTATGTCGATGGTGTTTATAAAGCACGGGCGTCTCAGCAGACACGCGCATTTTTTGATGTAGAGCGCGTTGAATTTCTAAAAGGCCCGCAAGGCACATTATATGGGCGCAACACATTTGCTGGTGCTCTAAACCTTTATACAAAAAAGCCTATTTTGGGGGAGTATGAAGCAGGAATTCAGATTGGATATGAACGATTTGATACGGTAAAAGCTGAGGCTTATCTCAATATTCCTTTGGGTGATGACTTGGCCATTCGTTACGCTGGCTATGTCAATAAAGGCGATGGTTATATCGAAAATTTAGCAGGCCCAGATATTGGTCAGCAAGATGATAAAGGTTTCCGTGTCAGTGCTCTATGGGAACCTAGCGATAGATTGAATGTTATCGCGCGTTTGCAACACACTAAAGAAGATGGCCGTGAAGCTGGTTTGTTCGGTTACACATTCTTATGCAGAAACGCGACACCTTCTGGCCATACAGATGCATTCGGCTCACAAAGAGATTGTGCAAACCCAATTAGAGGCTCTGGCCCTAACTCTAATCTTGCAGCCAATAGCGGGGCGGCTGGAACGGGGCCATATACTATTGCGCAAGATTATGTCCCAGATGTCGATTTAGAAGAGACCGTCGTCTCGCTTGAGGCTAATTTGGATTTAGGCAATATCGCTTTGAAATCGATTACATCTTACACCGACTTTCATAACTTATTTGGTTTCGATTTTGATTTTAGTCCAAACCCAAATTCAAGGGGCGGATTTGATGAAACGGCTGAAGCATTTACCCAAGAGTTCACCATTTCGACAGATTTTGATGGGCCATTAAACTTTACTGGTGGTGCTTATTATTCTTATGACGAGCAATTTTTTAGCTTTTCAATCTTCAACCAAACAGCGCGTAATGACAGCCAGCGTAGCGTAAATATGCCTGTATTGGATAATAATGGTAACGCTGTAATCGTAGGCGGTGCTCCCTTATTATTGCCAGTGTTAACATCAACACCGCTCGCATCGCTCAATACAAGCTTAAATGGGTTCTTTGCCGATAGTAATTTCATCGAAAGCAATACTTTTGGGGTATTCGGTCAGGCTGAATTTACTATTACCGAACAGCTACGTCTCATTGGTGGTTTGCGCTATAGCAGCGAAAATAAAGAAGGCAGCGGGGGCGGCAGTAATTTTACAGCCAATGGTCCTGTTACCGTCAACCCCGCATTTGCGGCTGGATCATCGCCTGCAATTATTCCAGATAGCCGCGATGTTTTTATCATCAATAGAAATGCTGCTGGTGCCAATACATCTGATACGACATTTGATAATGTTGATTATAAAATTGGTGTTGAATTTGATGTTGCAGATGACATGTTACTCTATGCAAATACCGCCACTGGTTTCTTGTCGGGTGTTGTGAATAATAATGGTTCGACCACCGATCAGCAAGAATCTCAAGTATATGAGATTGGATTAAAGAGTTTATTATTGCAGGGCGATTTAATTTTTAACATCGCTTTACACTATACGGAATATACCAATCTTTTATCGCAATTTCAGGTCATCAACCCCAACACGGGCATTGGTGTTACCTTTAGTGAAAACGGTGGTGAGATTGACGCATTTGGTGCTGAGGTCGAGTTGCAATATCAGCCCACCGATGCGCTAACCCTCTCGTTAAATGCTTCTTATCTTGATGCTGAATTTGGGCAATTTGGGCAAACAAGCCCATATCAACTCAACAATGGTGCCCCCTCTTCCTTTGTGGATTTAGAAGGGGAAACGCCGATATTCTCGCC
This sequence comes from uncultured Sphingomonadaceae bacterium, assembly GCA_938050045.1. Classification (GTDB taxonomy): domain Bacteria; phylum Pseudomonadota; class Alphaproteobacteria; order Sphingomonadales; family Sphingomonadaceae; genus Sphingorhabdus_B. The sequence continues at coordinate 29,858 of CALLJS010000019.1, read as the reverse complement.
TGACTTCACTATATCATTGGCGGGGTCTTATGAGATTGATCTCGGCGGAGATTATGGAACATTGACACCATATGTTCAATTTTATTACAGCGATGGCTTTAATACCTCGAACTTATTCGCGCTTGATCCATCAACTTTCCAAGACAGCTATACCAAGACTGATGCCCGTCTTGTGTGGTCGGCGCCTGATAAAAATTATTCGATAGAAGCCTTTATTGAGAATATCGAAGATACAGCGGTTTTATCGCGTAGTAATAATAATGGTGGCGATGATTTGCTACAATCATCATTCTCATTCCCGCGTAATTATGGCTTGCGTTTCAAAGCTGAGTTCTAAAATTAAATAATTTGGAGAAAAAGGGAGGCAATGCCTCCCTTTTTTATAGGCGCTGTTATTTATAATTTAAGCGAATTATGATTGCGGTAGGACATCATTTCCCAGCATAGAAAAATAATGGGGCAAATCGATTATCACCCAATTTTCTGATAATTTCTCACCCTCGCGCCTATAAACATCAACGACCCGCATTTCAGCTTCAATATCGCTTTCATCTAAGCCTAAAAAGCCTTGTTTTGGGCTGTTAGTTAAATTGGGCCAACCGAAAAATGCAGCATAACACCCTTCTGCTATGCGCGCGACATGGCCATTATATTTTTTATTTTTTAAGCCTTGGCGAAACGGATATTGATGCTGCTCTTGATAGCGTTCGATTGTATAGGTCGAGCCAATACCCGCAGGGCCATACCATGCCATATCCTTATGCCAAGTGCGGCCTAAATATTCGGGTGAACAATGATCATTCCCGCTCTTATTTAGAATATTTAAGTCTTCAATCATTCTATTAAGCACAGCCATTGTTTTTTGGGCTTCTTCTGCTGCGTTATGACCAAGCGAAATTCCATCATCGCTGCGCGGCGGCGGGTGCATAAATGCAGCCCCTTTTTGATTTGGAAATGGGTTCATCCCAGCTTGTTGCATAAGGTCTGCAAGATCCAAAAAAAGCGCCGTTTGTTGTATCTTGCCATCAGCGACTTCATGAAACTCTGCATATCTGATCTGAATTAATTTGCCGTTAGATTTGATACCAATCCAATCCTGGTCGAATAGACCCATGAAATGCCCCATGGAGCAAGTCCATAGACTTTCACCATCATCGACATCATTCCAACCCGCAAAAAAGATATTTTCTCTGCGTCTTATGGGGGCGAAGGATTGGCGCATAGGAAGCCAAAATTTAGCATGAATATCGTCGCACCTATCGAGCTGATAAAAAGGCCTAGAGCCGCGCCAATGATAATCTTTGCTGGTGTAGCTTTTCATAACATCTATCAAATCAGCATCGGATGCTTCTTCGCACGCCCTGTTAAACTGTCTTGCCAATTGTTTGGCATTTGCTATTTCTTGATTATCGACCATGATTTTTCCCAATATTATATAGGGTTTTAAAGTCACAAGCGATAGGATTTGTCAATGAATGACTGCCAATGCATATTATATTTTGATTATTTATGACTCGGGAGATAATATCTTAATCCATAGAAGGATAAACTTCTATATTAAAGCTTGACTTCGAATGCAAAAAAACAGAAATTGTAATGAGAAGGAAAATGTTGCGGGCATGAAAACATCAACACGGCAAAATGATATTAAAATTGTTAAATATAATGAGCTAGAGCCTTGTTTCGATGCTTTTATAGATACGCGAACACCAGGCTCCGATAAAAAAGAGAATTTCACAATCATTGGCCCAGGTGTATCGGAAAATCCAAATCAGCATGTTCATATTATGGAGCCGCATGGATTTAATATCGGAGCAGCACGCCAGCCACCAGCATGCGTTAATTCCCAGCACAGCCATGATACCGCTGAATTTTTCTATGTTCATAGCGGGACTTGGTCCTTTGTTTTGGGTGAAGATGGAAAGGATGCATCTGTTACATTAAATGCGGGCGATGCTATTTCCATACCAACGCATATATTCAGGGGATTTGAGAATATAGGCCAAGACATGGGTTTTTTATGGGCTGTTTTGGGTGGCGATGACCCTGGGCGCGTTTTGTGGGCACCTGCGGTATTTGATATGGCCGAAGAATATGGATTAATCCTCCTAGAAAATGGCAGCTTAATCGATACTCATAAAGGGGAAAGAGTATCCGATACCGTTAAACCAATGGCTAAGACGACAGCCGCGCAAGTTGCGCAGTTGCAAACTCTTAGCGCGCAAGATTTGCGCAATTCTTGTGTAACATCCTCTGATCCAGTGCCTATGGACAAAAAATCCAACAGCATGATGCGTAAAATTGTTGGCCCAGATGGCCAGTTAAATTGGCCGCATGAATTTTCGGTCAATGAAATAAGGCTAGCCGCACAGGATAGTATTGCTCTCGGAAAAAGTGCCACTCATCAAGTGTTATTTGGTCATATTGGCAGCGCAGAGATTGTAACGGATTCTGATTCTGTTATGCTGGAGCAAGGTGATACTGCTACGATAGCTAGAAATACCCATCGTACGCTTTATAATCATTCTCATTCGGATGCTATCATTGTCGTTGTTGATGCGATTCTGAAATGATGATTGTCTTATGAAACCATTAGAAAATCAATCTGCTATTGTCACAGGAGCGAGCAAAGGAATAGGCCGAGCCATTGCCAGCGCTTTGCATGATGCAGGTGCTAATGTTATCGCTGTTGCAAGACCGTCCAGCGATTTAGACAGTTTATCCGAAATTCTGGTTGGCCAAAGCAAGGTTTGGGCATTGGATGCAAGTGGAGATGAATTTCTGACTAAAATTCAAGCTTTACCAAAATTGGATATGCTGATTAATAATTTAGGAACCAACCGCCCTAAACCGATGGAAGATGTGAGCGATGAAGATTTGGATGTCATGCTCAACCTGAATGTGCGCGCTTTGTACCGCGCCAGTAGAGCCGCATTACATATTATGGATACAGGGGCGCGTATTATCAATATAAGTTCCCAAATGGGTCATGTCGGATCGGCCAATAGAACGGTATATTGTATGACAAAACACGCCGTAGAAGGCTTGACAAAGGCAATGGCCATAGAGCTAGCGGGCAAGGGGATTAGGGTCAATTCTGTAGCCCCCACATTTATTGAGACGCCCATGACAAAACCGATGCTAGAGGATCGAGAGTTTGACGCTTTTGTCAGAAAATCTATTCCTCTGGGCGAAGTAGGGCAAGTTGAGGATGTTGCTGAGGCTGTTTTATATCTTTGCTCGAAAGGTGCGCGTATGGTTACAGGCCATAGCTTGTTGGTCGATGGTGGTTGGACGGCGCAATAATATTGCGATCAATGCGGATATTAGGTTTCACAGAGGTTTCAAAATGAATAAAGATAATGTCACTTTGGTGGCCATTACAAATGAAGCAGAATTACTCAATCCGATCGCTGAAAAACGCATGGACATGCCAGGCTTTGACCCTGAATTTATCGATTTTCCTGATTATATTATTCGTATAACCGATCGGATATGGCACCAGCGTAACATCGATTTATGCTTGAAATATTATACGAAAGATTGCGCAATACATACGCTGGCGGGTGATATTATAGGGGCGCAAACCGTTGTGGATAATACGCATGCCACGCTTGCTTCTTTTCCTGATCGCCGATTGGATGCCGATAATGTCATTTGGTCTGATGATGGGGATAATGGGTTTTATTCTTCTCATCTTATCACTAGCAAAATGACAAATTTGGGCGCAACAGAATTTGGCCCTGCAACGGGCAAGAAAATCTGTGTGATAACGATAGCCGACTGTGCGTGCCGCGATAACCGTATCTATGAAGAATGGTTGGCGCGCGATTATGCGGCTATGGCTATCCAATTGGGTTATACGCCTGATGATATGGCCCGCAAACAAGCTGTAGCTGATATAGCGCGGGGTTATAGCCTGATAGACGAGCATCATGATTTGCATCAATCGGTCATTAGGGACAAGCCAATGACAGTTTCTCGCCCAGAGAAACCCGAAGAAAACCCCATAGAATTTGCCCATTATATATTTTCTGAAATATGGAATAAACGCAATGTAGCGGCCTATGCAGAAAATTATGATTTCCGCGTGCGCGCCATTTATCCTGCATTACGCAATCTATATGGGCATGACGAAATTGCGCAATTACATCGGGATATTTTTACCGCTTTTCCTGATGCAAAACTGCGTATCGAGCATATAGCGGATATTCCCTATATTGGTAATGCCAGAGATATAGCGGTGCGTTGGACATTGGCCGCCACCCACAGCGGTGATGGTGTTTATGGTCCAGCAACAGGTGCAAATATTGTCATTATGGGTATTTCGCATTGGCGCGTAATTCATGGATATATCCATCAAGAGGTTATGATTTGGGATGATATTGCCGTTCGGCGACAAATTGAAACCGCCAGAATGAAACCAAGTGATTGACGCTGCAAATCTTGCTATGAAAAAACCCGATTATTTCGTTGATGCCCATCACCATCTTTGGGATTTAGACCATTGCCATTACCCTTGGTTGATGGAAAAAAATATGCCGCGCTTTTTTGGGGATCCAACCCCGATACAGAAAAATTATCTGATAGGTGATTTTCAACGGGATATTGGTGCTATTCGCGTAAAAAAATCGGTCCATATCCAAGTGGGCGTTACCGAGCAGGATAGTTTAAGAGAAACGCAATGGGTTCAGCATATTAGCGATGGTCATGATTATCCCAGTGCGATCGTTGGTTTTTGCGATATGCGCTCCAACATCATTCAACAGATTTTGGATCGCCATTCGCAGAGCACAGCCTTTCGGGGGGTACGGCAGATCATCGGCCGCAGCGCCAAAGAAGATGCGCAAACGGGTACAGCATCGCTGTTAAATGATGATAGTTTCATTAGCAATTTAGAGCATTTGCAAAAGCGAAATTTATCCTTTGATCTGCAATTAACGCCGCCGCTTATGCAGATGGCCGCCAATAAATTTGCCAATATTAAAGGTTTGAAGATTGCATTATGCCATGCTGGAAGCCCCAGTGATTTTTCCAAAAAAGGGCTTGCGCAATGGACGGAGGGTTTAAAATCTCTGGCCAATAACCCTGATATGATCTGCAAACTCTCTGGCTTTGCTATGTTTAATCATGATTGGACTGCCGATGATATACGCCCGCTTATATTAACCGCTATTGATATTTTTGGTCCGCAGCGCATTGCGTTTGCCTCTAATTTTCCCGTTGATAAATTATATATATCTTATGCAAAAATGATGCAGGCCTATTTAGAAATAACGCAGGGCTTTTCTCTGGATGAGATGAATCAAATGTTTCATGGAACAGCAGAAAATTTCTATAGGCTTTAATATCAAAATTGTTTGCGCACAGAAGCCGCAAAATCAGCCGCGCCTTTCAGCATGAAGCTATGATCCGAGCCCAATAAAAATAAGGACACGCCCAGCGCGCGCCATGCGCTAATTTCTTCGATATTGGCTGTAAACATTCCAACGCAGCGGTTAGATTCTCTGGCTTTGCGGCAGATCATCTCGACACAGTCGATAATGGTCGGGTCGTTGGGATCATTGAGCCCCATCGATACCGTAAGATCTGCTCTTCCGATAAAGAAGCAATCAAGGCCTTTAACCGCCAAAATATCATCCAGATTTTCAATCGCTTTTTTATCTTCTATTTGAGCAATAGCGCAGCTTCTTTTGTTGCTATTCTCAATATGCTCTTGCATCGTATGGGCCATATATCCTGCTGCGCGCGAAGACCCTGCATAGCCACGCCCTTGCCCATAATGAACCTGTTGGACCAGATATTGCGCTTGTTCAGCATCGCAAATATGCGGGGCTAGCACAGCTTCTGCACCGCAATCTAATGCATTTAATATATAGTCGCTGCGCAATGCTGGGATGCGAACGATTGAATGTTGTTTGTTATTATTGATAGCATAGATGGATTGATTTATATCGCCCCTATCAAATGGCGCATGTTCAGCATCGATGCATATGGCATCAAAATCGCTCCGCCCCATAATTTCGCAAATTACCGAAGAAGGCGTTTTAAGAAAAGTCCCCAATAGAGGAACATTCGCGGCCAATTTCTCTTTTAAATTATCCATTAACTCCAAAGCCGTTTGCTTGCTATTTCTGCTCCTTCAGCCATAGCATTAAGTTTTGCATATACAATATCTTCATCGACAGCGCCAAATCCTGCAAATGTAGAAAAACCACAATCAGATCCAGCAATCACACGTTCACGCCCTATTATATTGGCAAAGCGTTCAATGCGCTGCGCGATTAATTCTGGATGTTCGACAAAATTGGTTGTTGAATCAATCACTCCTGGAATTAAGATTTTATCATCTGGAATTATTGTCTCCGCAAAGACAGTCCATTCATGGGCATGGCGCGGATTAGAATTTTCAAATAATAAAGCTTGAGGCTTGGCATTAAGCGCAATGGGCAATACCAAATCCATGGGTGCATCATGATGGTGAGGCCCTTCATAATTGCCCCAGCAGATATGCATTCTGACTTTATCCGCCGAAATATTACGGAGCGCGTGATTGAGGGCCTCAACATGGCCGTGCGCTAATTTTTGATAGTCGCTATCGGGCTTGTCTTTGTACATCATATGGCGGCCAAGCCCTAGGTCAGGGCTGTCGAGCTGTAAGATATATCCTGCCTTAACAATGGCCTCATATTCGGGTCGCATGGCTTCTGCTAGGGCTTCAAGATAGTCATCTTGTGAACTATAATGCGCATTGGGCTGAAACAAAGCGATCACGCCGGGGGACGCTGCGTTCATGAAACCTTCTACATTATTATCATCTCCAATGGCCGCAGCAAAATTATCCAAATCCTCTTGCAAAGGCTGCATAGATTTCACTGCTATCGGGCCAGTACAGCAGGGCCGTTTATAATCGGGCGTACCACCAGATTTAGCTTGTCGTTCAAGAAAACCAGGAAATTCCTCTAAATCAGATGGTGCCCGTCTTGGGCTGTCCCCTTCAAAACCTGTGATGCGATCTTTGATATAAGTCGCATAGGAAATCTTACTCATTTCCCCGTCAGAGATAATATCGACTTGCGCATGCTTTTGTTTTTGTACAACAGATTTTACCGCATCAGAAAGGATATGCTGAAATTGATCTGGGTCAATATAATCTCCATTTTCATGGGCAAAAACCATATCTGTCACCGCTTTAGAGCGGGGCAAGCTCCCAACATGCGTCGTTAAGATTCTCTCACTACTTATTTTCATGCAACCATCCCCTTGGCAATTATTTAATCATTTTTTCCAGCATAACGGCGCAAGCGAATATCGGCCTGCTCTTTATGGCCTGCGAACCCCTCTAGGGCGCATAGGCGCGAACAATATTCACCCACAACGACAGAGGCTTCCTCGGTTATGCGTTGATAAGTACAGGTTTTTAAGAATTTACCGACCCATAGCCCACCTGTATAGCGCGCTGCTTTATTCGTGGGTAATGTATGGTTGGTTCCAATCACCTTATCTCCATAGGAAACATTGGTCTGCTCGCCCAAGAATAAGGCCCCAAAATTTGTCATATTCTCTAGGAAATAATCAGGGTCTTTTGTCATAACCTGCACATGTTCGGAGGCCAGATCATCGGCCTTTTCGACCATTTCTTCATAGCTATCACAGACAATGACTTGCCCATAATCGGCCCATGCCACGCCAGCAACATCGGCGGTTGGCAAAATGGTCAATTGCCGCTCGACTTCTTTCATAGTTTCCCGCGCTAATTTTTCAGAATTGGTCAGCAATACGGCTGGCGAATTGGGCCCATGCTCGGCTTGGCCTAATAGATCTGCTGCGCATATTTCTCCATCAACGCTCTCATCGGCAATGATTAATGTTTCAGTCGGCCCAGCGAATAGATCAATACCCACGCGCCCAAAAAGCTGCCTTTTTGCCTCGGCGACAAATGCATTACCAGGCCCAACGATAACATCTACTGGCGCGATACTATCCGTTCCAATAGCCATCATGGCAACGCCTTGGACACCGCCAACGCAATAAATCTCATCTGCGCCCGCCATGTCCATTGCGACAACTATTGCTGGATGCGGTCTGCCATTAAAGGGCGGTGCGGTTGCGACAACCCGTTTTACCCCGGCTACCTTTGCGGTCACCACGCTCATGTGCGCAGAGGCGATGAGAGGATATTTACCGCCTGGAACATAACAACCCACGGCGTTTACTGGAATATGTTTATGGCCAAGCGTAACGCCAGAAAGCGTCTCAACCTCGACATCTTTCATCGAATCGCGCTGAATCTCTGCAAAATTTCGGACTTGCTGCTGTGCAAAGCGAATGTCATCTTGCGCTGTTTGCGGGACATCATCATAGCATGCTTGAATTTCTGCTTTGGACAGGCGAAAATCTCTTGGCGCCCAATCATCAAATTTGTTCGAATATTCTGATACGGCGGCATCACCTCGTTCTTCAATATCGGCAATGATGTTTTCTACAATTTCGCGCACTTTTCCGTCAGTTTTTAATTTGGTATCGGCATCAATACCGTCTTTAAGATAGCGTATCATTTCCACTCCATTTGTAATTTATACGCAAAGCTTATCATGTTTGCATTCGGATGCAAAGACGATAATAAGGCGCGATACAATCTACTATGTCTAATTTAAGCCAATGTTCCAAACCAGATTAAGAATAATAGAATAGCTACAAATATAAGGATTAATCCCCACACGGGCCGTTCAATTTTACCAGGAACCAGATACCATCCATTTTCAACCTCGGGCTTAGCATTATCGCGGAAATATTTAATCTGCCCAACCACCGTTTGTTCATGCCACTCTGTCTGAAAGCCATCTAGCGCGATACTTGCCAGCCAAGACACGATAATATTAATTGCCCCGCCAATCACCACAAACCAAGGCCATGCTATTTCAGGGTAAAGCCCATCAAAGCCCATTAATCCGCCAAGCCCCACCATCATTATCAAACCAATAAACCCAGCAGCAACGCCGATTAATAACCCCCGTTCGGTGGTATGTTTTGAGAAAAAGCCCATGCCAAACATAGCCAGTTTAGCCCCGACAAAATATGACGCTATTTTTGATAAAGTCTCTAAGATTGATCCCCCGCTAGAAATAAATGCATAGGCCATAGGGATTACCAACAAAGCCCATAATAATGTGAAGACACGCGCCGCAATAAGATAATGATTTTCATCGCCGTTTGAGGTGATAAAGGGTTTATATATATCATTCACGGTGACGGTTGATAATGAATTAAAGGCCGAAGACAGGCTGGACATTGATGCAGATAATATGGCGGCGGCCAATATCCCCATCAAACCAGGCACCGCCAAGCCATTAGCAAAGCTTAATATGATCTCATTGGCTTGCTCAAAGGGTCTACCTTTATAATAAACATATAATAAGGCGCCGATAAAGAAGAATAAGAAATATATGAAAAATGCAACATATCCCATCATAAGATAGGATTTTTTGGCTTCGCCTATATTTTTGGCGGCCAGCGCGCGCTGTACCATCATCTGGTTTGCGCCATAAACAGTGATGTGAAACAATGTCATCGCAAAGACACCCGCCCAAACAGTTGGCGCAACACTAAAATCTAAACTTGTATTGATGGGGTTTAATTTATCATTATCCGCCAAATATTGCAGTGCCCCCGATATAGGCGCAATGGCATTGATTAAATATACCATTATGATGGCGGCCCCGATGAACAATATCGCGCCTTGTAAAACATCGGTCCATATAACAGCATTCATTCCGCCCAAAATAGTATAAATTAGCACAATGATGGTCATAACAATGATAGCGGTCTTCGCATCTATGCCCGTGATAAATGTTATGACAATGGCTGTTGCCGTTAATATAGAGGCGCTAGTGATGCTCTGCGTCAGCATAAAAATAATGCTCATCACGGTACGCGATGATTTGCCAAAGCGGCTTTCCAAATATTCATATATTGAGGCAACACCGCTATTAAAGAAAAAGGGCAAGAAAATAACGATGACGACAAATATAACTAGCGGATAATTAATATGTATGGCCAAGGCCGCCATACCATCGCCATAAGCCCATGCAGGGCCACCCAAAAAGGACAAAGCACTGACATAAGTGGCCACAACGGATATTCCTATGGCCCACCAAGGGGCTGAACGATCGCCAAAATTATAATCTTGCGCTGTTTTCACGCGCCTGCTCATCATCCAGCCCAGCACTAAATTACACAGTAAATAGGCTATTACTATTGTCCAATTCAGTGCACCAAAATCGACCATATATACTCCTATTGATCTGCAAGCTCTATTTGAGATTTTGTTTTGCTCTCATCGCGTAATTCAGGCCCAACATGTAATAAATTTAGCAGTGCCGATGAAACCATATCGGGCTGTTCCATAGTCGATAAATGCCCACAATATGGTATAATCATCAAGGTTGCAGATGGGATTTGCTGCGCCATGAATATATGAATTTGCGGCGTGCAAACACTATCTTCTTTACCCGTTAAAACCAATGTCGGGCATCGAATCATCGGCAAAAAATCAACCTTACTACTCCGCCCCATAAGCGCGAGGCTCTGGCTGGTGAATATATAGTCACCCAAATTCTCACCCATATCCATTAACCGCTTCAAATTTTCACGATTACGATTGCAATCAGCAAGATAATTGGGCTTTAGCTCCTCTTGAATCACCAGGCTCAATTCATTCCGTGAAACTCGGATTAATTGCTCTTTGCGCTGTTCATGCGATGTATCGGCATAGGGAGTGGTGTTTAATAAGGCTAAATGCGTAACCCTTTCTGGGGCTTGCTTAACCATTTCAAGAGCGACAATCCCGCCCATTGATAAGCCTAGCAAAGCAAAGTCTGGCGGTGCCTCTTTTAATATATTTCGCGCTAAACCCTCAATAGTGGTGGAATGCGATAAAGAATCAACGACCACATTATAACCATCATCTTTGCACGCCTGTATCTGCGCTTCAAACAGGTTTTCATCGCACATGAAGCCCGGTAAGAAAATGATAGTTTTATTATGCACGCTTATCCTATTTTATAGCTTGGACATATTGCGAATATAAATATTTTGCATTCGAATGCAATCTGAATATCATAATTTATACAACGCTGTGCGCAGAGCATTGCACGTTCTAAATTTTGTGGGCCGTATCAGGCTAGGCTCAGGGCCTATTTAATTGCTTATAATATATGTTGAAAGGGCGTTTCAATGGTAGCATTGAAGGAGGTGTTAGCTATAAATGATTTATTTTTGTTGAGTGAAGCGCAGATACGCCAGATAGAGCCATATTTCCCGTTATCGCATGGGGTTCCCAGGGTGGATGATCGGCGGATATTGAGCGAGATTATTTATATTATCCGCAACGCTCTGCGCTGGCGCGATGCACCTGCGGCTTATGGGCCGCATAAAGCCTGTCCTGAATTTGTTTCAGGAACGATTTATCACCATTTTATCCGCTGGAGCCGCTTGGGCGTGTTTAATAAGCTATTCGCTGCTCTCTGCGCTACCGTCATCTTCTGGATCAATTAATGAGGCCTGAGCCTAATATATGAGGTAGATGACTATATTGATCCTGAAAAAATGTCTATTTCAAAATATGTGCAATATCAAGCATGCGATGGAGTGAACATTAATTCTTATTTGACCCTTCCCAAAAATCGTGATCTTAAAACTTGCCTCTTATAATTTTGTCTTATGGTGTGCGTGACAATGGTGATTATGATCCAGAGGTGCAATTTCTGGTCTTAATTTCTGGCCCTAATCAATATTGGGAATTGGGTGAGGCGGCTCTTTGGGTGGTTTGCTTTGCCATGTTGCCATTAAACATCCGCTGACTATCAATATTGTGCCGAGCAGCGTTGCAATGCTCACGCTCTCATGAAAATAGATCCAGCCGAATAAACAGGCCCAAATAAATATGCTATATTCTAATGGTACAAGCGCTTGAGCCTGCGCCCTAGCGTAACCCCAACTAATGAACATAGAAGATATAACCCCGCAAAAGGCTGCGCCGATTAATTCAGGCGCATAGGCTGTATCGGGGGCTGCCAAAAACCACGGTGCAAATAAGAGCAAAATTAAACTGACAATGCTGTTTTGAAAAGTTGCAATTTCAATCGGGTTGGCCACTAAGGCTTGTTGACGTTGTAGCACCAAATTCCATGCATAGAGCGTGGCCGAAAATAATATCGCGGCAATGCCCCATTGGACATCATTGCTAAATTCGCCTTGTAACTTGGCGGCTATGATTATGCCGACACCGCCAAGGCCAAGAAGGGAAGCCAATATCGCCTTCTTCTCAATCGTCTCACCCAGCAAAATTGCCGATAGATATAGCGCGATGAGGGGGGCAATGAAACTAATGGCTATTGCCTCTGCAACGGGTGTTCGGGCTAGCCCCCAGAAAAAGGTGAAAGCCATGACCGATGTTACGCTGCCGCGAATGATGTGCACCCGCAGAGCCTCTTTGTTGGGCCATTTGAAGGGTTTGAAAATCATCAATATGATGGCTAAGACAAAGGCAATCAATGTGCGCCACATCAGCGCATTATAAGTACCTATGGCAATGGCAAGGCTCTTCATTAGCACGTCCATAATGCTGAATGTCATTAGCCCCGTTATAACTGCAAGGGCGGCCCATAAAGATTGATTGCGCAAATTATCGTCTTACATTTGCATTGAAATTGGCGAAGTGATTGTAAATATCATCTTCATCGCGGCTATCGGCGTTACGCCATTTGGGCGCATCTTTCTTGTTGAGCAATTTGCCAGTGCTGCTGATAATGGCAACGGTTGGCGTGCCTTTTAATTTTTTAAGCTTAAAGCGTTTTGCAATATGTAGATTTCGGCCATTGCCCGTTTGCGGCACACCGACATCAATATAGACGATCTCATAACGCGGTTTTAGCATCGCCTGAAAACGCGCGCTGTCAAAATGTTTGGCGAGACCGCGGCTATCATGGCACCAATTGGCTCCTAAGATGATAATGCCCATTTTACCATTTTCAGCAATTTTCGCGAGCATCGCTGTGACATCAGCATCCGCATCGCGCGATGCATCATAATGGCCGCTTTGCTCTTCATGCGGACGGTGCGATAGGTCTTGAGCCGCCATTAGAGATGGCGATATTGGGGCAATTAAAAAAATTATAGACAGACAATATTTCATCATATCCTCGCTTATGCCATGGTCGCATAATATATGAAAGTATAATGATATTGGTAGGGCTTATCGGTCTTGCTGCGCTAAAGCTGAAAGTTCCGTTGCATGATTAAATAGGGTATTGTAATCATGAAGGATTTGCGCCGAACGGATGATATTTATCTCATCTTGTAGGACAAAATTATCGCGGATAATTTCATTAAAATTTCGGCCAAATTTGATGGTATTTTTCCATTTAATATCAGCGCGATCTAACAGAGCAGCAACGCCAGCTCCGCTCGCATAAAATCTTCCAAAGCCAATCTGTTCGCGCGTGTCGCTCTCGCTAAATATCTCTTGGTCATTTGCAATAATCTCTACAAAATTATCCATATTAAAGTCTGAATTGCCCAATAATTCCCCAAAACGATGTTCAATATAACGGCTCGTCCCTTCGTAAATTTCTTGAGCACTATCGAGTGTTTTTATCTGCGAACCAAAGCGTGTTTGCCGATATTGCCGCACCGCTGCATATTCGGTTAAAGCTATTTGTGCTGCGGATTTTGTGCCCTTTGCAAGGCCGCTTTTAATAATCTCTTGTTCCAACAATATCAGAGCTATATTCTCTACCGAGAAATTATAACTGTCTAAATTTTGATCATTTTCAAATTGCGCCCATTGCTTAAATTGTTTGCGGTGAAATATCTCATGCGCCAGAAATAATATCCAATCATCGGAGGCTACATCGGCGAAACTAATTTCGCTAGGTTCTTGATAGTCTGTTCCATTTTCTATTGCTTGCCGCGCTTTGGATGCGCTGCGTTTTTGATACGTTACCGCAAAAACATCGCTGCCGCCGATGGGAAATTCAAAATCAAAATTACCTATAAATTCTAATTGTTGAGGCGATAAGTGAGCGAGCCGATATATGGGCGGTAATCCTTGTAAAGCAGTTCGATTGATACGCACTGCACCTTTAACCTTGTTGGGGGCGGGGTGGTTTAGCAGATAGGCATGGCTGAATTGACCCGCATTGGTGCGCACAAATAATATCGGTTCGTCTTGCGGGCGATAATCTGTGTTCCATATTGCGCCAGAGCAGCAATCAAACACGCTGTCTAATTTTTGCCAAGACGCGAATAATGCGGTGTCGGTTTTATCAAGCCCGCGATCCGGTTGCCATTCATTGGTCTGGCAAGACGAGATTATGAGGGTTAACATTATAATGATGATGTTGCGTATGCATAAGGTCATATATGTAGGTTAATAGAGTAAAATAATACTATATTCTATTGTTTTAACCATTAATATGTTACGATAATTTGATGAATAAATTTAAGAGAAAAACATCCTTAAACTTTGGCCCTCTTAATATTAATGCTATTAACGATGCTCTGGCTTTAGAATTGGATAGTGGCGAAGTGACTATTTCAATTTCAGCACAAAATCATGCACAAAGAAACCACCCGAGAGATTATGCTCACTGTCTGCCGCATCTTGCTTCTGTGGTGAACAATCCATTATATGAAAGAGATGACTATAAAAATCCAGATAAGATAGTGTTAGTTAGCTAGCCAGCAGGGTTTCCTGATTGGTTGCTAGTGGCTGTTCGCATCTCTTTTGCCTGTTTTGTTCATTTTGGTTTAAATCAATGACTGATAATATTGCTCATTTCCCATGTTTGACATCCATGCTCTCGCTGGTGCCAGCCTCTATCTCGGCTGCCTTTTTCTCCACAAGACCCACAATATGCTCGATCATATCATCGTCTTCGACATGATGATCGGTCACGCCCGATAGGAATATCATATGCTTGCCATTGCCCCCGCCCGTCAGACCAATATCGGTTTCGCGCGCTTCACCAGGGCCATTGACCACGCAGCCAAGCACAGAGAGCGAGAGCGGTGTGTTAATATGTTGCAATCTCTCTTCGAGCGTCTGCACGGTGCGGATAACATCAAAGCCTTGGCGCGCGCAACTTGGGCAGCTTACCACGCGAACGCCGCGCGTGCGCAATCCCAATGCTTTGAGCATTTCATAGCCCACGCGCACTTCTTCTTCGGGTTCAGCCGATAATGAAACCCTTATCGTATCGCCAATACCGCTCCATAATAAATTGCCCATGCCAATCGCGCTCTTAACCGTTCCGCCGATTAAACCGCCAGCTTCGGTAATGCCCAGATGAAGCGGACAATCCACCATTTCGGCAAGCTGGCTATAGGCAGCAACGGCAAGGAATAAATCGCTAGCCTTTACGGCGACTTTATATTGATGAAAATCTTGATCTTGGAGCAATTTGATATGGTCTAATGCGCTCTCGACCAAGGCTTCGGGACAAGGCTCGCCATATTTTTCGAGCAAATCTTTTTCGAGGCTGCCCGCATTGACGCCAATACGAATAGCGCATCCATTGGCTTTGGCAGCATCGACCACTTCTTTGACGCGCTTTTCGCTGCCAATATTGCCAGGGTTGATGCGCAGGCAAGCAGCGCCTGCTTCAGCGGCTTCGATAGCGCGCTTATAATGAAAATGGATGTCCGCAACAATCGGTACACGGCTAGCGCGCACTATCTGCTTGAGGGCCATTGTGCTGTCTGCGTCGGGGCAGGAGACGCGAATAATGTCAACGCCAGCGTCTTCACAGCGGCGGATTTGTTCGATCGTTCGCTTTATATCTGGGGTTGGCGTGTTGGTCATGGTCTGCACGCTTATCGGGGCATCACCACCAATCGCAACATCGCCGACCATGATTTGGCGGCTTTTGCGGCGGTCAATATCGCGCCACGGGCGTAAAGAGGGATTATCACTCGTCATATCAGCATATCCTTACCCGAGGTTAGCGGTTAAATGAAAGCATAATATTATGATGCGCTTTGATGGCTTAAATTTCAGATATGTATTTTAGTATCAAGCTCAAGGGGTTCATCTTTTTCACTTGCGCCATTTACCATTATCATGAAGATAGTTGTTAAGTAGGAGATAAGAGCATGAAAAGATTTTTTGCTGCTATTATGGCACCGTTAATTGCGGTGCAGCCGCTATCGGCGTTGGACAATGAAGAGCAGATCTGGTCAATCGCTATTCATGGCGGGGCGGGCGTTATTAAGCGCGAAAATCTCTCTCCCGAGCGCGAAGCTGCTATCCGTGCAAAGCTTGATGAAGCTCTGGCTAAGGGCAGCGAAATCCTCAAAAGCGGCGGTGCGTCGATGGATGCGATTACCGCTGCTATCATGGTTTTGGAGGATGATCCTAATTTCAATGCAGGCAAAGGCGCTGTGTTTACATGGGACGGCAAAAATGAACTCGACACCAGCATTATGGATGGTAAGACCCGTAACGCAGGGGCAGCGGCGGGCGTGCAATATACCAAAAACCCTATTTTGCTGGCGCGGGCGGTTATGGACAATAGCCGCCATGTATTGCTATCGGGTGCTGGCGCCGATCAATTTTCGCTTGAGCAAGGCTTAGAGCAGGTCGATCCGCAATATTTTTATACGCAATCAAGATTTGATAGTTTGCAACGCTATAAAGCCGCGCAGATCAAGCGCGATGCAGCCAATGCCGCTGCGAAAGCATCTTTGAAAGATATACAAACAGATGCTCTCGGGCGCGCCTATCGTTTTGGTACAGTCGGTGCTGTTGCCGTCGATAAGGACGGCAATATTGCCGCTGGCACATCAACGGGCGGAACAACGGGCAAGCGATGGGGCCGTATTGGCGATAGCCCGATTATCGGCGCTGGCACTTATGCCGATAATCGATCCTGCGGCATATCAGCAACGGGGACGGGTGAATATTTCATCCGTTTGGCAGTGGCGCAGGAAATTTGCTCGCGCTTACGCCACCGTTTCCGCCGCGAAATTGATAAGGCACAATTAACTGTGCCCAAA
The DNA here is from genome assembly GCA_938050045.1 of uncultured Sphingomonadaceae bacterium. GTDB lineage: Bacteria > Pseudomonadota > Alphaproteobacteria > Sphingomonadales > Sphingomonadaceae > Sphingorhabdus_B. Next base: position 12,800 of record CALLJS010000019.1, on the reverse strand, counting down.
GATGCAGAGGGCAATTATACATATATTGTCCATGCCCGCGAATTTGAGCTGAGCGATAAGCAAGTGCAAGAAGAGGCCGATGCGGTCATCGCCGAACTCGGTGATATTGGCGGTGATGGCGGGATTATCTATGTCACGCCTGTTGGGCAGAGCGGATTTAGTTTCAACACCGAAGGAATGTACCGCGCGCGCAGCGATAGCAATGGCACAAAGGTCATTGCGATATATGGCGATGAGTGATGGGGGTTTTTAACCAATTCAACCAAGCTGATTTCAAACAAAATCTATGGGACAAACATGTTGTGCCGCGCATCATTCCTATTGCGTGCGGGCAGGGGCAAATTATGAAACGCCGCGCGCTTATCGTCCCGCATGCGCAGGGTAAAGTGCTGGAACTCGGCGTTGGTGGCGGCCTCAATTTAAGCTTTTATGATGCCTCGCGCGTGACCAGCGTCTCGGGGGTCGATCCATCGCCTGGACTGCTGAATCGCGCACGCGATGCGGCCAAAACGGCGGGGATTGATTTTGATATAAAGGCTGGCATTGCAGAAAATTTGCCATTTCCCGATAATCATTTTGACACGGTGGTCGTCACCTTCACCCTCTGCTCTGTCCAAGATGTCAAAGCTACTTTGTCGGAGGCGCGCCGAGTGCTGAAACCCACCGGTAAACTCCTATTTTTGGAACATGGGAAATCGCCCGATAGCAGTGTATCGAAATGGCAAAATCGCATCGAGCCGATTTGGAAAACGCTCGCGGGCGGCTGTCATCTGACCCGTCCCGTCATGGGCAGCCTTGTCGATAATGGGTATAAGATTGTCGAAGAAAAATGCGAATATGTCCCCAAAGCACCCAAATTTGCTGCATGGGTTGAATATGGCCATGCGGTGCTGGCTTAATTAAAAGCTTTCAGATTATCATTCGCTCGGTTAAGCTTTTTCTATGACATGGAAAGCCGAATTGGATGAATTGGCCTTGCGCCAAAAATTAGCCGAAAAAATGGGCGGTGAAGACAAAGTATCGCGTCAACATGAGCGCGGTAAATTGGATGCGCGGCAGCGCATATCTGCTCTGGTGGATGAAGGCAGTTTTCGAGAAATAGGAAAAATAGCGGGTCGAGGCAGCTATGATGCGAATGGAGAGCTTGAGGATTTTGCGCCGAGCAATTTCATTTTTGGACGTGCGAACATAAATGGCAATCCAATTGTCGCCACAGCCGATGATTTTACCGTACGCGGCGGCGCGGCCGATGCTGCTTTGCACCGTAAATTCCAACAAGCCGAAAAAATGGCCGCTGAATTAGGTCTGCCAATTGTCCGTATGATCGATGGCACGGGCGGCGGTGGTTCGGTAAAAATGTTAGAGGATATGAGCTTTACCTATGTGCCTGCCGTCCCGGGTTGGGATGATGTGATGCGAAACCAACAAGAAGTGCCTGTGGTTGCGCTTGCGCTTGGCCCAACGGCGGGTTTAGGGGCGGCCCGCGTGGTGGCCAGCCATTATAGCATCATGGTAAAAGGCCTATCGCAAATCTTTGCCGCTGGCCCAGCGCTGGCGGCGGCTATTGGTGAAACGCATACGAAAGAAGAATTGGGCGGTAGCGATATTCATGCGCGCAATGGAACGGTCGACGAAGAAGTTGAGAGCGAGGCCGATGCATTTCTCTATGCGCGTAAATTCCTTTCTTATCTGCCGAGCAATATGCGTGGCAAAGCGCAGCGCATAGAATGTCATGATCCAATCGATCGCAGCGATGAAGAATTGCTCTCAATCGTGCCGCGCGCGGATAAGCAGGTTTATTCGATGCGCAAAATCATGCACAGCATCTTTGACCAAGACACGCAGGGCCATAGCAGCATCTTTGAAATGGGGCGCAAATGGGGGCGTGCTGGGATAACCGCCTTTGCGCGGCTCAATGGATATAGCGTTGCGGTGCTGGCCAATGACCCTAGTTTTTTGGGCGGATCATGGGATGCAAAAACGTCTGAAAAGGTTGAGCGTTTTGTAAAGCTGGCCAATCAATTTCATCTGCCGATTGTGCATTTGGTCGATAATCCGGGCTTTATGATTGGCTTAGAAGCCGAGAAAACCAGCACTATACGCTATGGCGTCAATGCGATGAACGCCATTTATCGCAGCGATGTGCCTTGGGCTAGCGTCATTATCAGACGCGCCTTTGGCATAGCGGGCAGCGCGATGAGCAATGCTGAAAAATTCCAATATCGTTTTGCTTGGCCATCGGGCGATTGGGGGTCGCTGCCCATTGCTGGCGGGCTAGAGGTGGCCTATAAAAGCGAGCTGGAAGCTGCCGACGATCCTACGGCTAAACTTGCGGAGATTAAAGCGCGATTAGAGCGGGTGACGTCGCCCTTTCGCAGCGCTGAGCATTTTAGTGTCGAAGATATTATTGACCCGCGCGACACGCGCAAGCTCTTGTGCGAATTTGCCGATTTAACTGCGCGATAAATGCTCGCATTAAGTGCGTTTTTCTGGCCCCAATGAGGATAAGTTATATCTTTTGGTTATCAGCGTTTTTACAGATAATCGCGCGTTCCTTGTTCATCAGGCGCATATTTGCGAAAAGCCCAATACCATATTCTCTATGTAAGGTTTATAGCTATTTTTTTTGGATAAATTTCGCGATTATATCCGCCAATTCAGGGGATAGCGGCAGACTAGGATTGGCATAGCTTTGCGCATTCACAGCGCGGTTTTTACTCTCTATAGGTTTAAGAACATGGTTCATGTTGGGGATGATAGCTAGGGCCGCTTTTGGGTTCGCTTTCGCCAAAATTTCCGCATCTTGCACTGAGACCTGTATGTCATTATCGCCTTGGATGATGAGCAATGGTTTATTCAATGTGCTGGCTAGTGCAGCGGGATCATAAGCAAATAAATCAATCATAAAGGGCTGAACGGCGGGATTGAACAGACCTTGCAGCGCAGGGTGCATGTTCGAGACATCGAGCGTCTTCCCTGCTTTTAACTGTATCAGCGCGCGATTTGCATCGGCCAATATCGGCGCATTGGCGGGGTTGCTCGATAATTGTTCGCGCAGCACCTCATCGAGCGGCCTACCAGGCCCAGCGATAGTGATGACACCGCAGATATTATCATTATCTTGTGCCGCCGCCAAAGCCACCAAAGCCCCTTCGGAATGACCCGCTAGCCAAATACAATGATGCCCGCTACGTTCTTTTATCGTTGCAGCCCAAGCATTGACATCATCGCCATAGGCTTTGATGCTGACGTCATTGGGATTAGGGATAGCCGCTGCGCTGCCAAACATACCGCGCTTATCAGCACGCAGCGATGATATACCCATGTTGGCAAGGGCCTTAGCAAGCAATTTATAGCTATTGGCCCTGATACCGAGCGGGTTATTGCCATCACGATCGGTAGGGCCAGAGCCCGCAATAATCATAAGCACGGGCGTGTCTTGCCCTGCATCTATATAGCTACCCGCGAGGTCGCCCTGCGGCCCAGCGGCGGTGATAGGCTGCTCGGCGATAATATTTTCTGGCGTCTCTTGGGCGTTTAATGGCGCAGTTGTGGCTAATATGGCGGCTATGAGAGAGGAAGCTAAGCTGAGATATTTCATTTTCTTGTCCTTGATTGGTCAGAGCGTGATTGGCGAGACTTTTTGGCCCGTGAAACATAGGGGTCTGCTTTCTTGCCCCATTTCCATTGCCAGCCGCCCTCGGTTTTTTTCCATACTATAAAGAGGAATAATATTGTCACTATGGCAAGAGCAATCTCCCAATAATAGCCTTTTTGTCTGAAAGAGAGGGCCATGCCTAAGGCGGCAGCTTGATAGGATATAAATAAAACCCAACCTTTCCATGAAATGGGTAATCCTGAACCAAGCCCATATTGTTTTTGTGCAAACCAGGGCTTTCCATCAAAAAATATGTGTAGCATTTATATATCCTCTTTATCCAAAGGCGGCCTGCCTCTTTGACGTTTTTCGGGCGGAACGACTTTGATACCGCGCCGTAATAGGGCCTCTCGCAATAGCACTTCCACTTCGGCATTCACGCTGCGAAATTCGTTGGCAGCGGTGCGCTCCAGTGCTTCATACAGCGCAGTTTCGATGCGCAGCGGAAATGCTTTTTTGGGTTTTGCTGGCATAGTCTGACGCCTTGCTATCTTACTCTTTAATTATAGAGCGACCCTGTGTTGACGATGGGTTGCGTGTCCCGCTCGCCGCATAATACGACCATCAGATTTGACACCATAGCGGCTTTGCGTTCATCGTCCAATATGACGACATTTTTTTCCGATAGCATTTCAAGCGCAGTTTCGACCATGCCCACCGCGCCTTCGACTAATGTTTGACGTGCAGAAACAACGGCTTGGGCTTGCTGGCGGCGGAGCATCGCGCCGGCGATTTCTGGTGCATAGGCCAGATGCGTTAGACGGCATTCATCAATAGTGACGCCAGCGGCAAGCACACGCTCTTGCAATTGTTTTTCCAGCTCTTCGCTAATTTCATCGGCATCGCCGCGCAATGTTACTTCATCATCGGTGATGCTGTCATAGGGGTAGCGCGCGCCAATAACGCGGATCGCGCTTTCGATTTGAATATCGACAAATTCATCATAATGCTCAACATCGAACAAGGCCTTACCCGTGTCGGTAACGCGCCACACAACATTGGTCGCTATTTCCACAGGATTGCCGCGCAAATCATTAACCTTCACAGTCTCAGACGTTACATTATGCACACGCAAAGAGATTTTTTCGCGCGTGAGCCACGGCATTCTCCATCGCAAACCGCTTACCCTATCTGTACCTTTATAGGTGCCGAATAATTGAATAGCAGCGCCTTGGTTGGGGCCTAAAAAATAAAAACCTGCGCTAATGAATAATGAAAAAAGCCCAGTAAGAATCAGCACGGGCAGGCCGGCTGCTTTAATGCTGATAACTAGAAATATAGAGGCACTGGTTGCGATTATACCCATTAGCAAAAACGATAACATGGTATATCCGCTTTGAACCTTGGCTGGAAACTCATCGGTTATATTTAATATTTGCCCACGCGGTGGGGACGAAATTGGTTCATTCATACTATTTTCTCCGATATAAATATGATATCATAATTAAATCAATGAACGCAATATTGCAAGATAATTCAGAATTGGTTCATCCAATATGCTTCACTTTGTCGATAATAGGCAACAGTTAAACGCGCCAACCAAATCCAAGGTTAAAAAGAGGAGGTATAATATGCATGTGAATAATAAGGAGTTTACGAAGCTGAATACAGAATTATTGCATCGCGTGGCTATTCCATTATATTATGCCGATAGTGTGAATCATTGCCCATCTTGCGGGCATAGCCATTGGCATATTGGCCGAGCGAGCGCCGAATGTGCTTTTTGTAATGATGCGATTCCCTTTGCGCAATCAAACTCCCCACCCATAGCGGGATTAGCACCTATGGAAGAGCATTTTGCACATTAATCAATGAGGCTGTTTTTGCGATACCATCGCGCGGTATTTTTTAAGCCTTGGCGCATTTCTATTTCGGGCTTCCATAGCAATGGCGATGGCGCGTAGCTTCTATCTATAACCCAATCAGGATGCGATAAATAGCGCGCTCGGTCTAATGTTAATTTGGCCTTTTTACCGCGCAACAGACGATCAAAGATTGCCCCAATTTTTAATATTATTTTTGGCGCATTTATGGCGGTCACAGGCTTGTCTATAGCCATGCCAATGGCGCGGCCAAAACTTGCGTGTGACCATCCACCTTCAACCCCATCATCGGCTTCGAATATTTGCGCCGTAGCGTCTTCATGAACGGGGATAAGCGCGATAATCAATCGTGCTAAATCCGCAACATGGATAAAGGAAGCTCGGCCCTTGGGCGGCATAAGCACATATCCTTTTTGTGCCATGACAAACAGATCCAGCATCTCCATATCCCCAGGCCCATATATAGCGGGCGGGCGGATGATGGTCCAATCGAGCATGCTAGCACCGACCAATTTTTCGGCTTTTGCTTTGCTGGCTCCATAGTGCGATAATTGCGGCTCGCGCGCCGATAGCGATGAAATATGGATAAAGCGTCTTATGCCTTGTGCTTTGGCCGCTTTGATTACCGCCGCTGTTCCATCGACATTGCCTGCTTCAAACCCTGCTTTATTGGGGGCATTGACCACGCCCGCTATATGCAGAACGCAATCCGCCCCTTGGCATAATGTTTCGAGGCTGGCTTGATTATCGAGCGCGCCATTTATCCAATCGATACTATGCGCAGGGTCTTTATCTTTGTCCAAATCGCGGCCTTTGCGGGTGAGCGCACGAACAGAATATCCCCTATCTTGCAATAATTGTATGACCATAGTTCCAACAAATCCGGTAGCCCCCGTAATTGCGATGATTGGCTGTCTCATAGCATGACCATATGGTTGCGATGTACCAGTGCGCTGCGCGGTGTATAGGGCAATATCTGCGCGATTTCATCTTTGTTTTTGCCCATGATGATGTCGATGTCGCGTGCATCATATTCGCTGAGTCCGCGTGCTAATAGCGTGCCGTTGGGGTCGATTATCTCAACGACATCGCCGCGCGTAAAATCCTTATCATATCCTTTAACGCCAATCGCGAGCAAACTGGCCCCATTGGTTAACGCCTGCGCCGCACCTTCATCTATAAAGAGCGTTCCTTGCGCGCGCAAACGGCCATTAAGCCATTTTTTCTGACCCTTATCGGCATCCCCCTCTTGCTTATGAAACAGGCTATGGGGTTCGCCATTTTGGATTGCACAGAGCGGATAATCCTTTTTCCCCGATGCAATAATCATATCAATGCCGCTGCTCATTGCGGTGGCGGCGGCTTCGATCTTAGAGGCCATGCCCCCCGAGCCAACATCCGAAACAGCCCCTTGGGCGACGTCTAAGATAATATTATCAATGGTGCGAATATTGCGGAGTATTTTTGCTGATGGATCGGATGGATTGCGATCATAAAGCCCATCGACATCGGATAATAATATGATGCAATCGGCATTGCAGGCTTGGGCAACGCGCGCGGCTAAACGGTCATTATCGCCATAGCGAATTTCTTCAGTGGCGACGCTATCATTTTCATTGATGACAGGAATTGCCCCCGTTTGGATTAATTTTTCCAGCGTCGAGGAGATATTCAAATAGCGTCTGCGCTCTTCTAAATCATCGAGCGTCAACAGCATTTGTGCGGCAATAATTTGTTGTGATTGAAGCGTTTCCGTCCATAATCCAGCTAGATTAATTTGCCCAACAGCCGCGCATGCTTGCGATGCGGTCAGGCTTTCACGGCTGCGTAAGCCCAATTTTTTGGCGCCAAGGGCAACCGCGCCTGAGCTTATTATTATCACATCGCGCCCGCGCCTGCGCAGCTTGGCAATATCAGCAGCTACAGTTAATAACCATGCGCTATTTGGGCAGCCGTCAGGGTGAACCAAGAGCGATGATCCAATCTTTATGACGATGCGTTTTGCCGTTGCTAAAATATCTTCTTGCAGCGCGATGGCGCCCAAGTTGGCGACCTTTAATTCGGTGGCCCTTAAATCGGAGACCATTGCTTCATTTCCTCGTCATCTTCGCTCGCAGATAATGGGGCATTTTGGGATATGCTGGGGTCAAATGGGCCAGATTTACTGGTTTCGACGCTGCTGCAACTAGGAAGAGAATAAAGCAGCTTATCCATCACAACGTCTATATTATCGCCCGTTGCCCCCGATATTGATATGACATCGCCCGCACCTGCATCGCGCAATTGCCCTGCTATATCGTCCATCAATTCTGCGCCCAGCAAGTCCCCCTTATTCAGCGCCAATATTTGCGGTTTATCGGCTAGACCAGAGCCATATTGTTGCAATTCCTTGGTGACAGTTTTCCATGCAGCGACTGGATCATCGCCCGTCGCATCGATGAGATGGATTAAAATGGCGCACCGCTCAATATGACCCAAAAATCGATCGCCAACGCCAACGCCCTCGGACGCGCCATCAATCAATCCAGGAATATCGGCCAGAACAAATTCGCGGCCTTTGTGGCTGACGACGCCCAATTGTGGTTTTAAGGTCGTAAAAGCATAATCCCCAACTTTGGCTTTGCTATTGGATACGGCATTAATGAAAGTAGATTTGCCTGCATTGGGCAGCCCAACGAGGCCAGCATCGGCCAATAATTTTAAGCGCAACCAGACATAGCATTCTTCATAAGGATGCCCTGGCCCATGTTGGCGCGGAGTCCTGTTGGTGGAGCTTTTATAACTTGCATTACCACGGCCACCATCACCGCCGCGTAAAAAGGTAACTTTTTGGCCCTCTTTGGTCATATCAATCAGCAAATTGCGCGCTTCATCATCGGCTAACACTTGGGTGCCAATTGGAACTTTTATTATCAGATCTTGGCCGCCAGCACCCGTCCTATCACGGCCAGAGCCTGGAATACCGCGCTGCGCTTTGAAATGCTGCGCATAACGAAAATCAATCAATGTATTGAGGCCAGCAACGGCTTCGAAAATAATATCGCCGCCTTTGCCGCCATTGCCGCCATCAGGGCCGCCATATTGAATATATTTTTCACGCCGAAAGCTAACGGCCCCAGGGCCACCTGCGCCAGAGCGAACATAGATTTTTGCTTGGTCTAAAAAATGCATAACGCCCCTTTAACGCTCTATTTGCTGTTTGACCAGCTATGCAGTGATCGAAGTGCAAATCAAAGGGCAGCAAAATTAATTAACATCGTCAAATCTCTGACTCAATATAGATTCAGCAATTTTCCGTGCTGCATCTCTTGGCAAGCCTAATGATGCAGCCAATGGCGCGCCCAACATCGCATCCCCCATCGATAATAACACTAGTTGCAACGTGTCTTTGCGCAAAATTTCATCATTTTTTTCATATTCATTATTACTTTGAATGATTTGATCGACTAAATCATGGATCACCTCAATGATCGGGTTAAGCGCATCTTCGTTGCCCGTTAAAAGCATCCAAGACGCTAGAGCTCCTGCGCCATCGCGGCTGAAAGCATCAAAAATCATATCGGCTAAATCGCGCGCTGGCAATTCACCCTCGTGCATTTTGATAAGAGCATCACTAATATTATCGCATACAGATTTAGTTAAATATGCTGCTAATTCTTTTTGTAGCCCATAAGCCGAACCGAAATGATGCAATAAATTGGCATGTGTTTTGCCAATACGCTGGCTGACGGCCTTTAATGTAACAGCCTGTGGGCCAGACTCTATTAATAGCGTTTTTGCTGATTCTAACGCTATTTTTCGGCTTTCTTCGGGAGATAAACGCTTTATTTTTTTCATTCTACTCAACTTTAATTAAATTATTAACTATTACCATACACCATATAGTTACTGCTGAGTAGTAATAAATATCTATGAGAAAAATATTTGAATCAATTAAATCATTATTTGGCGGGCTATCGAATAATTTATCAAACCCTATATTGAACCCCAGAAAATTCCGAATGAGCAGACCCGTGCCTATGGGGCGTCATTGGGTGAGCGGCGATCCTGTCGCCACGGCATTTTTTAACAGCCTCTCAATTTCTTTTCCGCATGCGGAAATTTATATGATTGATAGCCTGAAACCATGGCGCGCACACGTGAGCGACTCCATGCGCAAAGAGATTAATTTGTTCATCCAGCAAGAATTAAATCACAGCCGCGAACATGTAGCTTTTAATCGCGGGATGATCGAAGCGGGTTTTGAATTTCAACCTGTCGAAAAAGATATTATAAAATTGGTTAAAGAATTAAACATGCGCAGCGATTTAGAGCGTCTGCAAATGACGATATGCATGGAGCATCTAACCGCGATTATATCTTCTGAATTATTATCCGATGACCGTCATTTGGCACGAGCAGAGTCCGAATTGCATAAATTGTGGATATGGCATGCAACAGAAGAAATTGAGCATAAAGCAGTTGCTTATAATGTGTGGTTAGAGGCGACTAAAGACTGGTCTGATCTGCGGCGTTGGGCGAGTCGTTGCTTATATTTCACCATCATATCTTATCGTTTCTTTTCCAATCGCTTATCAGCGCAAATCTATTTGTTGCAACAAGATGGGTATAGTAAGAGCGCGGCATTTTTTGCTATGATGCGCTATGGGTTGAGAAAAGATGGCTTATTAAGAAGATTAGCCAAGCCTTGGGCTGCTTTTTATAAAGTGAATTTCCATCCATGGTCGGTTGATGATCGTCATTTGATAGCGGCAGGCGAAAGCCAATTTACCATGGTTGAAAACATCAATGATAGTGCCAATAAATATGCCAAGAAAAATGATCTTTCCAAACAAAGCGATAATATTGCGGCCTAAAATCAAACTCATTGCTAGGGCATTGGTTAATATTTCTTAATATATTTGTGATTCTCTAAAAAAACGCCTGACGAAGAAATATGGATAACATATTCTTCGAAAATGATCGTAATGATGATGAAACTTACGTCCTTGTTGATGCCATGCATGCGCGTAAATATAGGGTGCAAAGGCCTGTTGAGCTAAAAAAACATTGGGTTGATGATGATCCTTTTGCGACGGCATTTTATAACAGCCTGTCTATATCTTTTCCCTATGCCGAAGTTTTCATGATTGACAGCATAAAGGCTTGGCAGGATCGACTCAGTCCTGAAACGCAAAAAGAAGCCATTGTTTTTATCCAACAAGAAGCCAATCATAGCCGCGAACATGGTGCTTTTAATAAAGGCATGATGAGTGCTGGCTATGAGATAAAGACCGTTGAGAAAGACATTATAAATCTTGTGACTAGGCTTAATGAGAAAGATGATTTTTATCGCCTGCGTGCTACTGTGTGCATCGAGCATCTTACTTCTATCATTTCGGCCGAGATATTATCAAATGACTGGCATTTGGGTAATGCTGACCCTGAATTAAAAAAAATCTGGCTCTGGCATGCAACTGAGGAAATTGAGCATAAAGCGGTTGCTTATAATGTCTGGTTAGAGGCGACTAAAGACTGGTCAGCAACGCGCCGCTATCTCTACAGAATATCTTTTTTCTTAGCTATGACCTATACATTTTTCCGCAATCGTACCGTAGCTCAAATCCATTTGCTCAAACAAGAGGGCTATAGTGGCTGGGGTGCTTTTTGGGGCATGATGCGATATGGCTTTAAGAAAAAAGGTTTGGCCAGAAATATAATCAAGCCATGGTTTCAATTTTTGAAACCAAGCTTTCACCCTTGGCAAACAGATGACCGCCATTTGATACCGTCTGGTGAAAGTGAATTTATGATGGATGTAAAACCTGCTAAAAAACAGAGAATCGTTGAAATGGCTTAAGCCGCAGTTTTGAGAATTGTTTCACACGACTTTTCATCGCCCAGCTTTTCATCACCTAGCTTTTCATCGTTATAATGCGAATCATAATAAGCGGGGGGACACAATGCTATATTGCAGCCCCCCTCTGGCTCATTTAGCTTTAATGTCTTGGCTAAATCTCTAATGCGCATCGCTATCATAGCGGCAGGCCCTGCGCGCCCTTTGCTATATCTTGATGTAAGAGCCCCCGTCTTGAGAAACCCTAATTTGCGTAGCACATGCCCTGATGCTGGGTTATCCGCAAAATAACCTGCACAAATTTGCTTATGTCCAAGGCTATGGGCGATTTCTAAAACGGCTCTTGCCGCTTCGCTGGCATAGCCTAACCCCCAATGCTGACGGGCGATCCAATATCCAATTTCTATCCCATCCTCATAATAAGCAAGGCCACAAGAGCCGATAAGTTCGGATAGTCCATTGGTGCGCCGAATTATCATGAAATTCGGAGTTCGCTCGTGATGGTCTATGGCAATAAATGCCCGCGCATCGGCCATGGTGTAGGGCCATGGGGCATTGGCTAAATTACGCACAATGGCCTCATCGCAAATGGCTTTTGTCAATGCCGCAGCATCCTCGTTCCAGACGGGCCTCAATAATAATCTCTCGGTTCGTGCAAACATGATATTCTCCTTAGGACGCCCTTAAAATTGATAAATGACGCTATTGTGACAAGCCCTAAAAATAGGCCAATGACACTGAGGTTTTTCTGGAAAGAATTGAGATGCGCAAAAAAAAGGGAGCGGTAAGACCCTCTCCCTAAACTATCATTATATATGAATAAATGATCGTGGGGTCATCCTCTTTGACAACCCATTGTTGTCCTTATTCGGCAGCTTGCGCGAGGCTATCGACTGACACATATTTGCGGCCCAATTTACCAGAATGAAAGCGTACTTTACCTTCTGTGAGTGCAAATAAAGTATGGTCTTTGCCCATACCTACATTGCCACCCGGATATACTTTTGTACCGCGCTGGCGAATGATGATGTTGCCACCCAATACCGATTCGCCACCATATTTTTTAACACCGAGGCGACGACCTTCTGAATCGCGACCATTGTTTGACGAACCACCTGCTTTTTTATGTGCCATGGGTAACTCCTATATTCAGCGAGCCAATTGGCTCAGCTATCTTTCTTTGTCGTTTTTTGAGCAGTTGCTTTTTTGGTTGCTGCTTTTTTCGGAGCCGCTTTTTTTGCGGCTGGTTTAGCATCTGCTTTGGCGGCACCCTTTTTAGGAGCAGCCTTTTTAGGGGCTTCTGCTTTCGCTTCTTTAACAGGCTTCGCTTTCGCAGCGGCTGCTTTTTTTGGAGCATCTTTGCCAACGGCGGTAATGCGCAGCAACGTAATCGACTGGCGATGCCCTTGTTTACGGCGATAATTATGCCGGCGGCGTTTTTTGAAAACAACCACTTTTTCGCTACGCTCTTGGGCAATAATTT
>CALLJS010000018.1 GCA_938050045.1 uncultured Sphingomonadaceae bacterium | reverse complement strand
TTTGCCATAGTTTTACATGTGGCAGGTGTGACCATCCAAAAGCGAAATCAGAATTACCGTTTTCGTTAAGATAATCCAAACGCTCTTTGGCTTCTTGGAGAGTTGGTTCATGACCTTCTTCCACCCACCACATAACAAAATGATTGGATGACATTTCTTTAAACCAATTGGCTTTCTTGTTATAAAATTGCTTGTGAACCGTATTCCAAACAAAATGTTCAAGATGCTCAGGCGTTTCCCAAACCGTTAGATTAGCAGCAGCATCCGGCCAAGGTGTTGGCATATCCATAGCATGGCCTGTTTCATCTTTATGTATCCAGACAAAGCCAGGCATGCTTTCACCCAAACCATTGATACCCTCAAGGTTATCCATAAACTCGGCAAAACGCGCGTCATCATTAGCGTATTTTGGCTTGGCTATGTTGAGTTGGGCAAGGTGCATTAGTTTTCATACCCTTTATCAATTGCCAAACTTATTACTGGTAATTGCTTTCCTGAAAAATTCTCATCAGCAAAATTTTTTGCGCGATGAACAATTTGCTCATCAGAACTAGGGTCTGAATATGAAGTAAATAAAGAAGATGCCATCTCATTAGCTACCTTTGGCTCTTCTCCCATAGTTTCAATACAAAATAAGTAATAGTATGCACGAACAAATGTCTGTCCACGATTAACATTTTTTCTCATTAAATAGAATCCTAAAACAACAAGAATTAGAATGACCATAGTAAAATAAAACACAACTACCCAGCCGCCTCCAGCACTTTGTCTGTCACTGCGCCATCTGTATCAGAATTAGCAGAATAAGCGTCAATACGCGCTTCGATTTCATCTCTGAAATGGGTGATTAGTCCCTGCACAGGCCAGGCTGCAGCATCGCCAAGCGCACAGATCGTATGACCTTCGACCTGTTTTGTTACTTCCAGCAGCATGTCGATTTCTTTTTTCTGGGCGCGACCTTCTGCCATGCGTGTAAGTACACGCCACATCCAGCCAGTGCCTTCACGGCAAGGCGTACATTGACCGCATGATTCATGCTTGTAGAAATAGGCAAGACGTGCAATCGCGCGAACGATATCTGTTTCGCGGTTCATGACGATAACGGCTGCTGTTCCTAGACCTGATTTCAGCGCGGACAATGAATCAAAATCCATAGGCGTATCGATCATCTGCTCTGCAGGTACGCATCGCACCGATGAACCACCTGGAATTACTGCCAGAAGGTTATCCCATCCTCCCAGAATGCCACCACAGTGACGCTCAATCAATTCTTTGAACGGAATAGACATTTCCTCTTCGACCGTACAAGGGCGTTCGACATGACCTGAAATACAAAATAGTTTCGTACCCGCATTTCGCTCCGCACCAAAGCCTGCAAACCAATCTGAACCACGACGTAGGATAGTTGGTACAACTGCAACAGACTCAACGTTGTTTACCGTTGTCGGACATCCATAAAGACCAACATTCGCCGGGAATGGTGGTTTTAATCTTGGTTGGCCTTTTTTGCCTTCAAGGGATTCGAGCAAGGCTGTTTCTTCACCACAAATATAAGCACCTGCGCCATGGTGAACATGGATGTCAAAATCCCAGCCGTTTTTATTGTTCTTACCAAGAAGGTTTGCATCGTAACATTCGTCAATTGCAGCTTGCAGTGCTTCACGCTCACGGATGTATTCACCGCGTATATAGATGTAGCAAGTGTTGGCATTCATGGCACAACCGGCAATCAAACAGCCTTCAATCAACGTGTGCGGATCATGACGCATGATATCGCGGTCTTTACACGTACCTGGCTCAGATTCGTCTGCATTGATAACCAGATAAGACGGACGCCCATCAGAACGTTCAGGTTTTGGCATGAATGACCACTTGAGGCCTGTCGGGAAGCCCGCACCACCACGACCACGAAGGCCGGAAGCTTTTACCTGATCTACAATCCAATCAGGCCCATTTTTGATAAAGCCCTTCGTACCAGACCAATGGCCACGTTTCATGGCACCCTTCAATGACTTGTCATGAATGCCGTAGATATTCGTGAAAATTCTGTCTTTGTCTTGTAATGCCATTTAGTTTTATCCTGAGGGCAAATAGTTGCCACTATAATTTACACTTCAATTTTATTCGTTTCTGATAACAACTTACGCAAACTAATATCTACGAAAAATGACCAAAACAATACACCACCCATTAAAATATATGCATAAGGAAGGTTTGAAAATAATGATGTAATTGCTGACAACCCTAATACTACTATCATTATCGTAACGCTTTTAAAAATGAACCTATTTGTAGCTTTAGTGATTTTACTATTCTTATTATTTTTTTCTTCCCATTCTACTTGATCGTTGATTTTTGCCAGTCGCTTAGCTTTTTTCTCTGAACTTTCCATGAGTCGGATAAGACAAGCAACGATAAAGCCAATCAAAATTAAGACTGCAAGTGTACTCGTAAGCACATTTCTAGTACCATATTCTCCACCGTTATTTACATAGATAACTTCTACAGGAATGTAGATAATTAAAAAAAACAATACAATAAAAAGTAGTGGACTTCTCCCTATAATTACCTTCAGCAATAGCTCCTTTTCCTTCTTATAAATTATGCCTTTTATTTCGCCAAAACCTTGGCTTGTTTAATCCAGTCATCGCGTTCGATGCGGCCTTTGAAGGTTAGTTCATTGTCCACAACAGCAACGTCAGTTTTTTTCCACTTCGCTATTTGTGAGAAGTGCCAGAAGCCTAGACCGTTTAGTGTTTTTTCTAATTTTGGGCCAACGCCAGAAATGAGCTTTAAATCATCCGCTTTGCCGTCTGCTTTTTTCAAACGTAGAGGGCCAGCTGATTTTGTTGCTGTCTTTCTGGGTGTAGCTTTTGCTGAGGCAGTTTTAGCCGGAGCTTTCTTTGCTGGTGCTTTTTTTGCTGCAGGCTTTGCTTTTGTCTTTGCGACGATTGGCTCATCTTTTAGTGATGTTAAACCACCAGCAGGTGCAGAATAAATACGGTCAATTTGCGGACCAGCAGGAATGCTGTCCCCCTTGCCTGCTTCAAACGCATCAATAATTTCTTCAAGACGTTCGGTTGTTAAATCTTCATAAGTATCTTTGAAAATCATGACCATGGGCGCGTTTACACAGGCGCCTTGGCATTCGACCTCTTCCCAAGACAATGTGCCGTCAGAATTGGTTTCAAACTGGCTTTCGTTGATCCTGGATTTGCAAACCTTCATCAGCCCTTCTGAACCACGCAACATGCAAGGTGTTGTACCACATACCTGAATGTGTGCCTTGGTGCCAACCGGCTGAAGCATGAATTGCGTATAGAAAGTAGCTACCTCAAGCACACGGATATAAGGCATTTCAAGCATTTCTGCGACATATTCAATTGATGCCTTTGTTACCCAGCCGTCTTGTTCTTGTGCAATCATCAACAATGGAATCACAGCAGAAGCCTTACGGTCTTTGGGGTATTTTTTAATCCAACCTTTTACAACAGATGTATTGGCACGGCTAAATGCAAATTTTGCAGGTTGCGCATTATCATCTGCCAAACGACGAACGGAC
Organism: uncultured Sphingomonadaceae bacterium; assembly: GCA_938050045.1. Classification (GTDB taxonomy): domain Bacteria; phylum Pseudomonadota; class Alphaproteobacteria; order Sphingomonadales; family Sphingomonadaceae; genus Sphingorhabdus_B. Next base: position 91,400 of record CALLJS010000018.1, on the reverse strand, counting down.
ATTTCTTATAAGCCTTCTTGATAGGGCGTTAAAAAACAGGAAGAATTTTCTTCTGATAAAGGTGATGTACCTCGTAAAAGATAAGTCCCACCTGCAATTTTAACGTCACGAATTATGTTAATGGTATTTTCCAGCGGCACCTTGCGGCATTGTTTTATTCTGGCTGCTGCTTCAACAATAAACTTTGTTGTAATACGGCGACCACGGGATTTTTCTGCGTCTTTTAAGCCACCCAAAGTTTGAGGTGCAAAGTAGCGACCTAACAACAAGCGGTTTTCAATCATGTGCGCACAAGGTGATTGTTTGCCTTCAGGATGCGGCTCAAAAGCGCACATCATGTTCTGGAGCGCCAATTGCTCATTTGCCTTGTCTTGCTCACTTGGTGCATTCGGACCAACCGTTGTTGAAGAACAAGCTGCAAGTATCATGGCAATCATCATTGGACTCCAGAGTTTCCTCACCGGTCCACCTCTCCAAAAACAATATCAAGAGAACCCAGAATAGCCGATACATCCGCCAGCAAATGCCCACGGCACATGAAATCCATGGCCTGCAAATGCGCGTATCCTGGAGCGCGAAGTTTGCAACGGTATGGCTTGTTTGAGCCATCAGAGACGAGAAATACACCAAATTCACCTTTTGGCGCTTCAACAGCGCAATAAACTTCACCTTCCGGTACATGGTACCCTTCGGTATAAAGTTTGAAGTGATGGATCAATGCCTCCATGGAACGTTTCATTTGATCACGCTTTGGTGGTACAACCTTGCCATCTGTCGTTGATACAGGCCCCTGACCTTCCGGCTCACGCATCTTTGCAATACATTGCTTCATGATACGAACAGATTGGCGCATTTCTTCCATGCGAATGAGGTAGCGATCATAGTTATCGCAGTTTTTGCCAACCGGAATATCAAATTCCATCTCTTCATAACATTCGTAAGGCTGAGATTTGCGCAAATCCCACGCGGCCCCCGAACCTCTAACCATTACACCTGAAAATCCCCAAGCCCATGCATCATCAAGACTTACAATACCGATATCCACATTACGCTGTTTAAAAATGCGGTTAGCCGTTAGAAGCTGGTCAATATCATCAACGACCTTCAGAAACGGGTCACACCATTCGTCGATATCATCCAGTAATCCATCTGGAAGGTCTTGATGAACACCACCTGGCCTGAAGTAAGCAGCATGAAGGCGAGCACCGCAAACACGCTCGTAAAAAATCATTAGTTTTTCGCGTTCTTCAAACCCCCATAGTGGTGGTGTCAATGCGCCAACATCCATGGCTTGTGTTGTTACATTCAAAAGGTGCGACAAGATACGGCCAATCTCGGAGTAAAGAACGCGGATAAGCTGCCCACGGCGCGGGACTTCTATGCCAGCGAGTTTTTCAACCGCCAAGGCAAAGGCATGTTCCTGGTTCATTGGAGAAACATAATCAAGGCGGTCAAAATAAGGTATGGCCTGCAAGTATGTTTTATATTCAATCAGCTTTTCCGTGCCACGATGCAAAAGTCCGATATGCGGGTCAACACGCGCTACAACCTCACCATCCAGTTCAAGTACAAGACGCAAAACGCCGTGTGCCGCAGGATGCTGAGGACCAAAGTTAATATTGAAATTTCTGACGTTATGCTCACCCATTATGAACCGGCCTTTTCATCGCCTGGAAGGATGTAATCAACCCCTTCCCAAGGGCTTTCAAAATCAAAATCACGAAATTCTTGTCTTAGCTCAATAGGCTCATAGACAACGCGCTTTGCTTCATCATCGTAACGCACTTCCACATAGCCTGTGAGCGGGAAGTCTTTTCGCAGGGGATGACCATCAAAACCATAATCTGTCAGAATACGGCGAAGGTCTGGATGACCTGTAAATAAAATGCCATACATGTCATAGGCTTCGCGTTCAAACCAGTCAGCACCAGGATAGATACTTGTTATGCTTGGTATTGGTGTTTCTTCATCCGTTGTGAGTTTTACGCGAATGCGCACATTATGTTTTGGGCTTAGCAAATGATAAACAACTTCAAAGCGTTTTTCATTGCCCGGGTAGTCTACACCGCAAACATCAATGATTGAAACAAACTGAGTGCGATTATCGTCACGCAAAAACCGCATTAGCGGCACGATATCTTCCCCTGAAGTATGTACCGTTAGCTCGCCATAATCATTACTGATACGATTGATGTTACTAGAAACCTCAGAAGAAATAAGGGACGCAAGAGTGTCCAGCGGATTTACTTCAACTTGCTCTTTGGTGTCGCTCATTTTCTGCCCCTATCGCTCAATCGTGCCAGTACGACGGATTTTCTTTTGTAGCAACATTACACCATATAAAAGAGCTTCCGCAGTAGGAGGACATCCTGGAACATAAATATCAACTGGCACAATACGGTCACAACCACGCACAACTGAATACGAATAATGGTAATATCCACCGCCATTAGCACATGACCCCATGGAAATCACATAACGTGGTTCCGGCATTTGGTCATAAACCTTGCGAAGCGCTGGTGCCATTTTGTTTGTGAGCGTGCCGGCAACAATCATCACATCCGATTGGCGTGGTGACGCACGCGGCGCAATGCCAAAACGTTCTGCATCATAGCGCGGCATTGCCATGTGCATCATTTCAACCGCGCAGCATGCCAAACCAAATGTCATCCACATTAACGATCCGGTACGCGCCCAATTAATAAGATCATCTGTTGAGGTAACAATAAAACCCTTATCAGCAAGCTCATTGTTAATATCCATAAAATATGGATTATCACTACCAATAGGCTGACCTGTTTTAGGATCAAGAATACCCTTTGGTTGTGGTGCAATCAGTGTTGTTGTGCCATTGCTCATAAAACTGTCCGTAACTGGTGCTTCTTATCAAAACAGGATTTAATCCCACTCAAGCGCACCCTTTTTCCATTCGTAGATAAATCCAACTGTCAAAACACCCAGGAATATCATCATTGATATGAAGCCCATCCAGCCCAATGCACCAAAGCTTACCGCCCAGGGAAACAAGAAGGCCACTTCCAGATCAAAGATAATAAAGAGAATCGCAACCAGATAAAACCGCACATCAAATTTCATGCGAGAATCATCAAAAGCATTAAACCCGCACTCATATGCTGATAGTTTTTCTGCGTCTGGCGCCCTGTAAGCCACAAGGAAGGGCGCAACAGCCAGTGAAACACCAATTACAAGGCATAAAGCCATAAAAATGATAACGGGCAGATATTCATGCAAAACGAGTTCCACGGAATTTGTCTCCTGTTTGTTTGTTCCGTTTAAAATGGTTCAAACGGAACACTAATCTTCCTAAGCATCGGGGTATCGCACATCGCCTCAAATCGCAAGTCAAAACCCGCGTCATATTGCTCAGAACTGCAATAGTATAATATTTTTTTAAATAACGCATTATCGCGCTTGACTTGTAGCCTTGTTGACCGTAATTCATTCCAACGTTAGGCAATGATTTGTCAAACACATGCGGGTGTAGCTCAGTTGGTTAGAGTATCGGCCTGTCACGCCGAGGGTCGCGAGTTCAAGTCTCGTCACTCGCGCCACTGTTTTCAGTGGTGCTACTTGCTAATTTTTCAGTAATTATTAGAAAAAACCGCAATATTATAAGCTGCGATTATCGATTAATTTCACTAGATATTTCACCAGATATTTTTAGGTATAATGATAATTTTTCATTTTTTTTCAATATGTTAATTGGCTTTCCTATGTCATCGCTGCCGATAGCGGCTGTGATATGGCTAACGGGCTCTACGCAAAAATAATCCTCTGTGGGATTATAGACTATGGCGTTGTGCGATTGGGCGGATGCCATGTCTTTTAGGGCGCATTGCATAATGATTTTCAACCCTAATGATGGTTGCTGAATGATGATGTCGCCGCGCAGTTTTTCAAAACAATGATCCATGCCATACTCATTGATATTTCTGCTGTGATTAAAGCTTAAATGAGGTGCATTACAGGCTTGCATAGGCTTGGCGTCCATTGGTGGCCAAATCGCACCGGCATGAAATTGTAACAATGTATCGGCATATTTGGGAAAATAAGGATGAAAACCTAATCCAGCGGGCATTTCACTATCAGCTAAATTTTCAATTTCTAATTTAATATCAATGCCTTGCGCAGATAATATAAAGCTTTGAGTAGCCCGATAATGCCATGGCCACCAGCCTTGCCCTTCAAATTTCATGACAAGTTGATGTTCGCTTTTTTGTATGACTTGCCATTGATTTTGCCAAGCTTCTCCGTGGATTACAGGTTGATCGCCATCCCAATTGGGCTCTAATCGATAGTGTTTGCCGTTAAAATTAAATGCTCCGTTTCGGATTCGATTTGAAAAAGGAACCAGTGGAAAACAGGCGGATTGCAGAGGATTATCGGATGAATAGTCCAAAGTTTCCCTTAAAATTGGTATGTCATGATAAAAAATACCATCTAAACGCCCACCAAAGACGGGATTATAATGTAGCCTGTAACCATGGCCTTGCAAAATATCGCTGCTATTTGATTGTTTCTTTTGCATTTGCCCCATTCAATTTAACAAAGAAATGAAAAAATAATCTGCACCCTGCAAGGTTGCAAAAATAGCCTAAGGTTTATTTTTTGCGCTGTTTTTTAGGCCAATGGCCATGTTCCATCCAATATAGCATTGGTTTTAGTGGGAAAATCCAGATAATTCCGCAGAATGAATAAATGATAGTTTGTAGCAAAATGGGCAGTAATTCTATCCATTCAGCAGCACTAGCAACTAAGAAAACCCATATCATAATATATGTGAGCATCGCCAAAATACCGATGGGTTTGCGCCATGTTGGGGTCATTAAATTATCCATTCTTTTTCGGTTATGATAGCATCCATTTTTTGATCCCAAGAATCGGATGGTAATTTATCCGCTTCTTGCAGCGACCAAGCTAATCCGATCACGATAGAGGTTTCTAATAGACTTAGCGCGCGATCATAATGGCCCGCTCCTTGCCCAAGCCGCGTTAGGCTGCGGTCAAATGCGACCAAAGGGGCTAATATGACATCGGGTTTGCAAACAGGGTTGTTGGCGGATGGTTGTTTTAGCCCCATCGGGCCTTTTTCTAATGGTTCACCTTCACCCCATATAAAAAATTGCATTGGACTGATTTTATTCCTTATGTGCGGCAAACATATTGTCAGGCCCATTTGACGCGCGATGCTGACTATTTTTAAGGGGCTTGCTTCGGCATTGATCGGGATATAGGCCGCCATGCAGGATGCATTATCCAGTATGGCGCGCAAAGGACTTGGCACAGTAGAAAAGGATAATTGCATCATTGCAGGCGATAATGCGGTCACATATTCTGCGCGTTTGGCTCTGTAGTGCGAACGAAGGTTTTTTTTGTCGGACATTAAGTATCCCAAATCAGACGGCGTTTGAATGGAGGTGCGCCGAAACCACAATAAGGTCGGTTTCCGGAATATCTACTGACGCCAAATGCATCAGGTGGGTGCCATATATGCCAGACCAAAGCCCAGCTAGGGACGGCTCCCTATTAAAATATATCGCCTCAGAGATGTTCTCAACGGTTCGTGCCTTGCAGTAACGACGCACTAGAATATATAGTATCACTTAATCGATTGCTCAAGGCTTGTTGCTAAATTTTCTATACGCTCTGCTAATTTTTCAATCGTCTGGGCCGCAATCTCTATATCTTTTGCCGCCTGTTGATCTGCATCGCTGTGCGGCGTTGCCCCATGCTCATTGCCATTGGAGGTGCTGGCTTCGTCAGCCAATAATAATGCTGCAAATAATAATAATCTGCTCTCATTCAATCCTGCCGCTCTGCCGCCCGCTTCTGTGGCTTTTGCATCAATCATAGCACCCAATTCGATCAATCTATCCTCTTCGCCATCGCGGCAGGTGACGCTATATTCGCGATGCGCGATGCGTAATCGAACTTGCGCCATCAATTTTGCCCTTTTACTGGGATTAAATTCTCAATAGCACTCAAAGCTTGCGCCGCTTGCTGCTTCAAAAGGTCATGCTTTTTTTCTAAAGCTTTATAATTCTCATCGGCACTAACCATTTCAGCCGCAGGCGATACTTCTAAAACTTGGGCTTCTAAAGCTTGGATAATCGTATCGCCATGGCTCTCTGCACGCGCCAATGCATGTTCCAATCTTCCAATGGCTAATTTAAGGCGTTCTAATGACATATTCTGCTCCTGCTTACTTTTTCGGTAACAGAAAAAAACTAAGAGGTAAAACAAGGATTAATTCAGCTTAGTTAAATCTTGTAATAAGATTATTTGATAAAAAAACCCCCAGTTAATCCACAGCCTAGCCTTGACGCTCATACTTTGCTCCGCAATGAGAGTGAAATCTACGAATCAGGTTAATATTGCTATTATCTTCCGTGTAAAAATATTTATAGTGTAAAAAATCAGGGGTTTTTATGAAAGTCAGTGAACGGCAAATGGCCAATGCAATTAGGGCTCTGTCTATGGATGCGGTGCAAGCTGCTAATAGCGGGCATCCTGGAATGCCGATGGGTATGGCCGATGTAGCGACCATTTTGTACAAAGAATTTTTGAAATTTGATCCTAATGACCCCAATTGGATAGACCGCGATCGCTTTGTTTTATCTGCTGGTCACGGCTCTATGCTGGCCTATTCTTTGCTGCATCTATCGGGATATGCTGCGCCCAGCATCGAAGACATATCTAATTTTCGCACACTGCACAGCCCCTGCGCAGGGCATCCAGAGAATTTTGAATTAGCAGGCGTTGAAACAACCACTGGGCCTTTGGGGCAGGGGCTTGCAACGGCTGTTGGTATGGCCATTGCCGAGCGTCATTTAAGCAAAATATACGGTAATGATGTTATCAACCACCGTACTTGGGTGGTGGCTGGTGATGGTTGTCTCATGGAAGGTATTAATCACGAAGCTATTGGTTTGGCTGGGCATCTTCAGCTTGGGCGTTTGAACGTGCTGTGGGATGATAACCGAATTACCATTGACGGCAGCACAGATTTATCCACCAGCGAAGATGTTAAAGCACGCTATGTGGCAACTGGTTGGCACGTTGTATCATGCGATGGTCATGATTTTTCTGATATTCGCCGCGCCTTAGCAGAAGCGATCAATGATCCAAGACCTAGCTTGATTGCTTGTAAAACGGTTATTGGTTTTGGTGCGCCTAATAAACAAGGAACTTCTGCTGTTCATGGAGCTGCTCTGGGCAAAGATGAAGTAGCCGCGGTGCGTAGAGAATTGGGCTGGGATAGCGCGCCTTTCGTCATTCCCGATGAGATTAGCGAGGCTTGGCTGGATACTGGCTCAAGAGGCAAAGAAGCGCATAAAAAATGGCAGATATTATTTGATAGTAATATCAAAAAAGATGCGATACTCGCTTCCATCTCGGCCACTTATAATGAACCTGCGGCATTACAGCCATATCTTGACAAATTAGCCGCTGAACAACCCAGCGTGGCAACGCGCAAAGCCTCTGAAATGGCGCTCGAAATTTTCACTAAAGCCATTCCTCAAATGATAGGGGGAAGCGCCGATTTAACGGGCTCTAATAATACAAAAACCTCATCCACTAAGCCAATGACCAGAGATAAATATGATGGCCGCTACATCAATTATGGTATCAGAGAATTTGGCATGGCCGCAGCGATGAACGGTATGGCATTGCACGGCGGTATCATTCCATATGCTGGAACATTTTTAGTCTTTGCTGACTATGCGCGCGCTGCGATGCGATTGTCTGCGCTCCAACGACAGCGCGTTATTTATGTGATGACGCATGATAGCATTGGTTTGGGCGAGGATGGCCCAACGCACCAACCAATTGAGCATCTACAAAGCTTGCGCATGATGCCAAATATGAATCTATTCAGGCCTGCTGATGCTATTGAAACGGCGGAATGCTGGGCTTTGGCACTGGCCAATGAAGAAACGCCTTCGACGATTGCTCTCACACGTCAAGCTTTGCCCATGCTGCGCAAAGACGTTTCTCATAACCATTGCGCAAAAGGGGCTTACCGTCTCATATCAGCCAAGGCGCATAGAAAAATTGTCTTGCTGGCAACGGGCAGCGAAGTCTGTATTGCAGCCGAAGTGGCAGAGCAGCTTGAAGCGCAATCAATTGGCACTGATGTTATATCCATGCCTTGTTGTGAATTATTTGATGCTCAGGACAAAAGCTATCAAGAAAATATATTGCCGCGTGATGCCGTTATAATATCTGTTGAGGCTGGAACAACCAAAGGATGGGAACGCTACACTGGACGCGATGGATTACGGTTTGGGATTGATAGTTTTGGTGCTTCTGCCCCCATAGCTGATTTATACGACCATTTTGGATTAACGGCCGAAAAGATTACACCTGCAATCATTAATTCCCTAGCGTAAATTATTAATATTGCTATAGGCGAAACTATATTCTCAATGGTAAATCGATAAAAATAGGCTCTAAAGGAGATTTGAAATGACCACGAAAGTAGCAATCAACGGTTTCGGGCGTATTGGGCGTCTTGTGGCCCGTGCAATTTTGGACCGTAGCGATGATAATTTAGAGCTTGTAGCGATTAATGATTTGGCTGATACAGAATCGAATGCATTGCTTTTCAAATATGATAGCACCCATGGTCGTTTCGCAGGCGAAGTTAGCACCGATGGTAATGATATGGTTGTTAATGGTAAGAAAATTGCTGTAACATCAGAGCGTGATCCCGCCAATTTACCGCATGGTGAAATGGGCATTGATATTGTTTTGGAATGCACAGGTTTTTTTCAATCGGTCGCTGCATCGCAGCCGCATATTGATGCTGGTGCAAAGCGCGTCTTAATTTCCGCTCCTGCAAAAGGCGATCTTAAAACCATAGTTTATGGCGTTAATCATGACAGCCTGACTTCTGATGATTTGATTGTTTCGAACGCAAGTTGCACCACCAACTGCCTTGCCCCTGTTGCAAAAATTTGTAATGAATTGGTCGGTATTGAGCGTGGCTTTATGACAACTATTCATAGCTATACCAACGATCAGCGCATGCTCGACCAAATGCATAGCGACATGCGCCGCGCGCGCGCAGGGGCTGATAATATCATCCCAACCACCACGGGGGCGGCGCGCGCTGTTGGCTTGGTATTGCCCGAACTAAATGGAAAATTGGACGGAAGTTCTATCCGTGTGCCAACGCCTAATGTGAGCTTGGTGGATTTAACATTTGTTCCATCGCGCGATACTAACGCCGAAGAAATTAACGCAGCTTTGAAAGCGGCGGCGCAAGGCCCTATGAAGGGTGTGATGGTTTATGAAGATAAGCCTCTTGTCTCGAGCGATTTTAACCATCAAGCTGCCAGCTCCTCAATCGATAGCCTTGAAACATCTGTTATGGATGGCAAATTAGCCCGCGTTGTTAGCTGGTATGATAATGAATGGGGTTTTTCTAACCGCATGATTGATACCGCCAAAGCGATGGCATCGCTTATCTAATCATTTCTTGCCAACCATCATCTGTATCGGAATTTTCATATGGCCAATTTCAAAACTTTAGATGATTTGGGAGACATAAAAGGCAAGCGCGCTTTGGTACGCGTTGATCTTAATGTGCCGATGGCCGATGGCCGTGTGAGCGATGCCACGCGGCTAAAAGCGATAATTCCGACGGTGAGCGAATTAGCGGATAAGGGCGCAAAAATATTGTTGCTGGCCCATTTTGGCCGTCCAAAAGGTGCGAAACATAGCGAATTATCTTTGTCGATGATTGTGGAGAAACTCTCTGAAATATTGAATAAAGAAGTGATGTTCGTTGCCGAAATGGCGGGGCCAGTTGTGCAGCAATCGGTGGAAATTTTGGCCGATGGTGATGTGGCTGTTTTGGAAAATAGCCGTTTTAACGCTGGCGAAGAAAGCAATGATATTGCACTGGCTAAGGCCGTTGCGGCCAATGGTGATTTTTATGTCAATGATGCTTTTTCGGCGGCGCACCGTGCGCATGTCACCACCGCAGGATTAGCCCATTTATTGCCCAGCTATGCAGGACGAACAATGGAGGCGGAATTAAAGGCATTAAACATCGCATTGGGCGCGCCGCAGCATCCCGTTGCAGCGGTGGTTGGCGGCGCAAAAGTTTCATCCAAGCTTGATGTGTTGCAGCATTTGGTGACGAAGGTCGATCATCTTATCATTGGCGGCGGCATGGCCAATACATTTTTGGCAGCGCGCGGTATTAAGGTTGGGAAGTCGCTATGCGAGCATGATTTAACGGACACCGCCGAGGAAATATTAGAGGCCGCCGATGCTGCAAATTGCACCGTTCATTTGCCCTATGATGTTGTGGTTGCAAAAGAATTTAGAGCTAATCCGCCCGTGAGAACGGTGAATGTGCATGAAGTTGGCGAAGATGACATGATCTTAGACGTTGGCCCTGCGGCGGTCGAGGCACTCGCAGATGTGCTAAAAATATGCAAAACATTGGTGTGGAATGGCCCAATGGGGGCGTTTGAGATAGAGCCTTTTGATATGGCGACCGTTTCATTGGCGCGCACTGCGGCTGCTCTGACCAAAGAGGGGTCATTATTATCGGTCGCTGGCGGCGGAGACACGGTTGCAGCCCTGGCGCATGCTGGTGCAAAGGATGATTTCACTTTTGTTTCGACCGCTGGCGGCGCATTTTTGGAATGGATGGAAGGTAAAGACCTGCCTGGCGTTCAGGCTTTAGAGATATAAATGCTCTATCTAATCAGATATGTAGCCGTATCTGTTACTGCATTATCTGATGATACGCTAGCGTGCATTTTCAAATTTCGAAAAAATATATCTTTAATATATCGCTGTTACGACCGTTTTTAATGATATTGAACAATGTGTAAAAATTTGCATTTAGCCAAGTTTTTGATTCATTGTTATTTTAATAAATAATAGACAATGACAAGGTAAGACATTGCTTTATTATTATTATTTTATACTTGGCAAGCTTGATAAGCTCTTGTCTAAGCGTTAGTGAATTTTTTACCTGCGATTTTATGACCTATAAAATGCGAAAATGAAGGACTATAATCATGCATGACCCCAAAATGATGGAACAAATAGAGACGGGTAAAGGTTTTATTGCAGCCCTCGATCAAAGCGGTGGTTCCACGCCCAAGGCACTCAAAGGCTATGGTATAGCAGAAGATGCCTATAGTGGGGATGATGAAATGTTTGCGCTAATTCATGCCATGCGCAGCCGCATCGTGACATCGCCTTGCTTTAATGGAGAGCGCGTCTTGGGTGCTATTTTGTTCGAAAAAACGATGGATGGTGATGCGGGTGGAAAATCTGTGCCGACGCTGCTTTGGGAGCGCGGTATAGTCCCATTCCTCAAGGTTGATAAAGGCCTTGCGGCAGAGGAAGATGGCGTTCAATTGATGAAGCCTATTCCGACGCTGAATGACTTGTGCGAGCGCGGCAAGGCGAAAGGTGTGTTTGGCACCAAAATGCGCTCGGTGATTAATAAAGCATCGCGCAGCGGCATCGCGGCGAATGTGGCGCAGCAATTTAATTTTGCTAATCAGATATTGGATAATGGGTTGATGCCTATTATCGAACCCGAAATTAACATTAAAAGCGATGAACGAGCGCAATGCGATACGATGTTGAAAGATGAATTGCATAAGTCGCTCGATTCTCTTGCCGATGGCCGCAAAGTGATGTTGAAACTGTCTATCCCTGCTGAGGCTAATTTATACGCGCCGTTGGTGAATCATCCCAAAGTTGCCCGCGTCGTTGCTCTCTCGGGTGGGTTTGCCCGCGATGAAGCTTGCGAAGAATTGGCCAAAAATGAAGGTATGATAGCCAGTTTCTCGCGCGCTTTATTACAAGATTTACGCGATGCTATGGACGATAAGCAATTTAATGGTTCTTTAAGTGCCGCCATTGATCAAATTCATGGTGCGTCCTGCACATAAATATTCTATCAAATAGCAATGAATGAAAAATTTCCTTGCCAATTATATCTTATATCGCCGCTAGAAACTGGCGGAGATTTTCCCAATCAATTACGCGCGGCTCTATCGGCCGCGCCCGTGGCAGCGTTTCAATTTCGCGTCAAAGGCTTGGATCAGCATCAAGCCGCTGACTTAGCGGCTCCTTTACAAGAAATTTGTGCAGAATTTGAAACGGCATTTATCGTCAATGATGATGTCGCTCTTGCCAAGCGTCTGAAGGCTGATGGCTTGCATTTGGGGCAGGGCGATATGCCATTAACGCAGGCCCGCGCCATGTTAGGCGATGATGTGCAAATTGGTGTGACTTGCCATGATAGCCGGCATTTGGCGATGGAGGCGGGAGAGGCGGGTGCCGATTATGTGGCTTTTGGGGCTTTCTATCCAACGCAAACAAAAATTGTGACTCACACCGCAGATATTGAGGTTTTGAAAAAATGGTCGCTTATCATGGAAGTCCCATGCGTAGCGATTGGCGGAATTAATCTTGATAATGCGGGGCCTTTGGTTGCGGCGGGTGCCGATTTTATCGCGGTAAGCGCAGCGGTTTGGAACGACCCAAAGGGGGCTGATAATGCGGTCAAACAATTCGCAGAATTATTTGCGCAATAGATAGCCTTGCTTCATGACAGGCTTAGCGTTACATGGCGCATCATCGGTTAAGAATCTTAATTTCTTTATCCTAAAATTATAGCGAGCAATATTATGAAAATCAGCGGTGTAGATATTCGTCCAGGCAATATTTTGGAATATGAAAAAGGCCTTTGGAAAGTTGCTAAAATTCAGCATACCCAGCCTGGCAAAGGCGGTGCTTATATGCAGGTTGAGATGAAAAACCTCGTCGATGGCCGTAAAACCAATGTGCGTTTCCGCAGCGCCGATACGGTTGAAAAAGTCCGCCTCGACACCAAAGAATTTCAATATTTATACCAAGATGGCGATTTGCTCGTTTTCATGGATAAAGAAAATTATGAGCAAATCAATCTAGCCGCAGACATGTTGGGCGAAGAGGTTGCATTTCTAACCGATGGGATGGATGTGACATTAGAGCTTTATGATGAAAAACCTCTATCGGTTCAGCTTCCTGATCAAATCGAAGCTGAAATAGTAGAGGCTGATGGCGTTGTAAAAGGGCAAACCGCATCGTCTAGTTATAAACCTGCGGTGTTGGATAATGGTGTGCGCGTCATGGTGCCGCCTTTTATTGCTGCGGGTACGCGCATAATCGTTGATGTTTATGCGCGCGAATATGTGCGCAAAGCGGATTGAATATTTTGATTGGCACAGGCTTAGTCCGATTGCCGATATATAGCCTTATTGGCGGAGAATGAAATGCCTGCAAAAACTGGACTAATATCGGTTATGGAACGCGCCGCTCGGAAAGCGGGCGTTAGATTGCGCCGCGATTTTAGCGAGGTTGAGCATCTGCAAATATCCAAAAAAGGGCCAGCAGATTTTGTATCAAAGGCCGATCAAAAAGCCGAACGTACTATCTATGATGAATTGCTACATGCGCGTCCTGATTGGAGCTTTCTTATGGAAGAGGGCGGGGAAATTTTAGGCGATGAAGACAGCCCAAGATGGATTATTGATCCGCTCGATGGTACCAGTAATTTCCTGCATGCTATTCCGCATTTTGCCATCTCGATCGCTGTGCAAGAACGCCGATTGGACGGCAAGGGTTGGGGCGATGTTATCGCTGCTATGGTCTATCAACCGCTGACCGATGAGAGTTTTTGGGCGGAAAAATCCCGTGGAGCTTGGCTTGGCGAACGCCGCCTTCGTGTGTCGGGCCGCAAAAATCTGAACGAAGCCTTATTGGCCACTGGCACGCCCTATAAAGGGCATGGTGATTTCAAAGAGTGGCATAAAATTTTCGATGAATTTGGCCCAAAAGTTGCGGGCATAAGACGCTTTGGTGCCGCATCGCTTGATCTCGCGTGGTTGGCGGCGGGCCGATATGACGGGTTTTGGGAATCTGGATTACAGCCTTGGGACACGGCGGCAGGGTGTTTAATCGTGCGCGAAGCAGGGGGGTTTGTAACCGATTTCAAGGGGCGCAGTCCCGTCATTTGCGACGATCAATTATTGGCCTCCACCGATATGCTGCATAGCCGTTTACACAAAATGCTCGTTAATGCGTTGCGTTCTCAATAAGCTATAGCGTTGTAAAGCCCATAAATCATAGAGTTTGCTGATATTTTCGTCAAAAAAATTAACTTTCCTATTTTTTCCATAAAAAACCGCATTCCGACCCTTGCAGGTAAGCGATCTTGCGCCTAAAAGTGCAGCCTCTCTAGCAATAAAATGAGTCTATCCATTGACTGATCTATCTCAATATCTGCCCATTTTGCTCTTTTTGATAATAGCCGTGATATTGTCATCGGCATTTGTGTTTCTGCCTATGGGCGTTGCAAAGCTCACAGGAGCGGATAATCCAACCGAGAATAAATTAACCGAATATGAGTGCGGCTTTCCCGCTTTCGAGGATTCGCGCTCTCAATTTGATGTACGTTTCTATTTGATTGCAATTTTATTCATCATCTTTGATTTGGAAGTCGCCTTTTTATTTCCATGGGCGGTCAGTCTTGATTTTACAGGCTGGGTTGGCTGGGGCACGATGATATTATTCTTATTTGAATTGGTCGTTGGTTATATTTATGCATGGAAAGTGGGAGCGTTAGAATGGGAGTAGATACATCCAATTTGCCAAAAACACCCGAAGCATTGCTGGCATCTGGTGATACGCCGCCCGAACAAAATTTCTTTAATAATCTCTCTACAGAGGTGAATGATAAGGGCTTTTTGGTCACATCAACCGAAGATTTATTTCAATGGGCGCGCACGGGGTCTTTGTGGTGGATGACCTTTGGATTGGCGTGCTGCGCGGTGGAGATGATTCATGTGAATATGCCGCGCTATGATATGGAGCGTTTTGGCGTTGTTCCGCGAGCATCACCGCGACAGAGCGATGTTATGATTGTGGCGGGGACATTGTGTAACAAAATGGCACCTGCTTTGCGCCGCGTTTACGATCAAATGTCAGAGCCTAAATATGTTATTTCGATGGGTAGCTGCGCCAATGGCGGGGGATATTATCATTATAGTTATAGCGTTGTGCGCGGCTGTGATCGTATCGTTCCCGTGGATATTTATGTACCAGGCTGTCCGCCTACGGCCGAAGCCTTATTATATGGTGTGATGCAGTTGCAGCGTAAAATCCGCCGTATCGGCACAATAGAGCGTTAAGGAGCAATTATGGGGCATAATGCACCGCACATTGATAACCCTAAAGGTGCAATGGATGCGCTGAAAAAGGCGCTTGGCAAAAATTGCTTAAACGCGGGCTTGGCCAATGATGAAATTGCATTGACCGTCAAACCAGAGGCTATCGTCCAAGTTATGACAGTGCTGCGCGATGCGCATGAATATCAGCAGCTCGTTGAAATTGCGGGGGTTGATTATCCCGAGCGCGCATTACGTTTTGAAATTGTCTATCATTTGCTAAGCTTGACAAAAAATCATCGCATAAGAGTGAAAATATCCACCGATGAAGATACGCCAGTTCCTACGGTTACAGATGTTTGGCCTGTTGCCGATTGGTTGGAGCGCGAAGTGTTTGATCTTTATGGTGTGTTATTCGATGGGCATCCTGATTTGCGGCGTATATTGACCGATTATGGGTTCAAGGGCCATCCGTTTCGCAAAGATTTTCCGCTCACGGGCTATGTCGAAATGCGCTATAGCGAGGAAGCAAAGCGCGTTGTGTATGAACCAGTAAAGCTTGCGCAAGATTTTCGCAGTTTTGACTTTATGTCGCCTTGGGAGGGGGCAGATTATATTTTGCCCGGAGATGAGAAGGCTGATGAGAAGGCTGATGAGAAGGCTGATGAGAAGGCTGATGAGAAGGCTTCTGATGAGAAGACTCCTGATGCGCCGAAAGCAGAAGAAAATCCCAAAAAAGCATCTGCTAAAAAGGCGACGGCCAAAAAGCCTGTTAAAAAGCCAGCGAAAAAAGCATCTGCCCATAAAGGAGCTAAGAAATGAACGAGCTTCCTGAAATGATAGCCTCCAAGAGCGAGGACACCGTCGGCGATATTGAAATTCAAAATTATACGCTGAATTTCGGCCCGCAGCATCCCGCAGCGCACGGCGTTTTGCGCATGGTGATGGAATTAGATGGCGAGATTGTCGAGCGTATTGATCCGCACGTTGGCTTGCTGCATCGCGGCACGGAAAAGCTGATCGAATATAAAACTTATTTGCAAGCTCTGCCTTATTTTGATCGTCTTGATTATTGCTCGCCTTTGGGTATGGAGCATAGCTATGTGCTGGCGATTGAGAAATTGCTCGATTTAGACGTGCCAAAGCGCGCGCAATATTTGCGCGTTATGTTCGCCGAGCTGACCCGCATTTGTAATCACATGCTCAATATTGGCGCGCACGTCATGGATGTTGGCGCGATGTCGCCCAACCTTTGGGTGTTTGAGCTGCGCGAAGATTGTTTGAATTTCTTTGAGCGTGCATCGGGTGCGCGCATGCACAGCGCTTATTATCGCCCAGGCGGCGTTCACCAAGATGTGCCATTAAAATTGCTAACCGATATTAGCGAATGGTGCGAGACGCGCTTGCCCAAATTATTTGGCGATGCGATGAGCTTGGTGATTGATAATCGTATTTTCAAACAGCGTAATGTTGATATTGCAACAGTGAGCAAAGAAGATGCGATTGCATGGGGCTTTAGCGGCCCGATGATCCGCGCTGCAGGCGTGGCTTGGGATATTCGCAAATCTCAGCCTTATGACGTTTATGCCGATATGGACTTTGAAATTCCCGTTGGTACGAAAGGCGATTGTTATGATCGGTTCATGGTCCGCGTTGAAGAAGTTTATCAAAGCGCAAAAATCATCCAGCAATGTATCCGCGATATTCCCGAAGGGCCTATTGCCAGCGATGATCGCAAAATTGTACCACCAAAACGCGCGGAAATGAAAAGTTCGATGGAATCGCTCATTCACCACTTTAAGCTTTATACCGAGGGCTTTCACGTTCCTGCGGGCGAGGTTTATGTGGCGACCGAGAGCCCCAAAGGGGAATTTGGGGTGTATCTGGTAAGCGATGGCAGCAACAAACCCTATCGCTGTAAAATCCGTCCCACCGCATTTTCGCATTTGCAAGCAATGGATTTCATGAGCCGTGGGCATATGTTATCTGATGCCACCGCCATTTTGGGCGCGATGGATATTGTGTTCGGGGAGTGTGATCGGTGATGACTGATGTTTTCAAAAAAGTAGGGTGTTCAAAATCTGGCGTTGAATTTGAATTATGGATTACATGGTCTGCTGAACCGTGGGAATATTGCATTGAAGTACGGCAAGATGAATGTAGGTTACTGTATAGCACGACTGATGGCCAAAAAGCTCATTTTAAATATTATGTTTCTTTTGAAGTAGAGCTTGATTCTAAAATACAGTCATTTCCGTCGCCACTGCAGTATATGATTGATCGGGCTAAAGCTGATCTTGATAAATTCCAAACTGAAAAAGTTGTAGAGACAATTAATGGCTGATACTCAAAACATACCAGATGAAGCAGAATTTCGCGCCGCTTTTCGTCACCCTGAACTTGTTTCAGGGTCTATTTCTCCGCTTCTAACATTGCACGGCAGTGCAAAATGGATGCTGAAACAAGTTCAGCATGACGAGGTTTTGTGATGGCCGATACAACAGTTTCACGCACTAAACCAGAAATGTTCGGCATAATTGTCATTGCGAGCGCAGCGAAGCAATCTACTTCGCATTGGATTGCTTCGTCACCGAGGTTCCTCGCAATGACAGAGAGGGTCTTATAAATGGCTGATACTCAAAACATACCAGATGAAACACAAGTGCGCGGCCAGTGGGGCGATTTCAAATTCACACCTGCGACGCAAAAAGCCGCCAATAGAGAGATTGCGAAATATCCTGCGGGTCGTCAAAAATCTGCTGTTATGGCTTTGCTTGATTTGGCCCAGCGTCAAGTTGGCAAGGATACCAAAACCCAAGGCTGGCTGCCTGTTCCCGTGATTGAATATGTCGCAGCGCAGCTCGATATTCCTTACATGCGTGCTTATGAAGTGGCGACATTTTATACTATGTATAATCTGGCACCCGTTGGTAAATATCATGTCCAAGTATGCGCTACGACGCCGTGTATGCTGCGCGGCAGCGATGATGTGATGGCAGCGTGCAAAAATCGCGGGATGGTCAAGGGTAAAACCACGCCCGATGGCCTGTTTACGCTTACCGAAGTGGAATGTATGGGCAATTGCGCAACGGCCCCCATGGTGCAGATTAATGATGATAATTATGAAGATCTGGATTATGATAAAACAACCATAGTGTTGGATGCTCTGGCTGCCGATAAAAAGCCAAAAACTGGCACGCAGATAAAAGGGCGTCATACCTCTGAACCTGAAGGCGGCGTTACCAGCCTTGCCGCGATGGTTGATAAAAATCATGATTATCGGAAGGAGTGGTAAATGACTGTCTTAATTATCGATTTTCTCATTTGCTTATTTATCTGGTTTGCTATCAGGATATGGTTTAATCTTGATAAGATGATTACAGTGGTGATTATGGTAGTTTATTTTTTTGCATTTAGCCCCTATTTTCATGCTCTCGTGGGTACAAGAGATGCAGAGAGAGAATATTCAAAAGAGCGCGAAACCGAAGATAATCCCTCTGTTGAAGTTTACGTATCACATTCAAACAAAGCTTTTTCAAACAACTATGCCATCGCGCAGCAAAGATAGGTTTAATCGATGAATAATGCTTATAAAGAAAAATTATCGGGACAATTTTGTCATGAAAGAGGTTAAAGATTTGTCTGAAAATATTTCCGATAAATTGCCCAGCAATATGATGTTAGCGGGCATTGCGTTTTTTATCGCGGGAACATTAGGGATGATTTCTGGCAATAATGGATTGTTGATATTGTTCATCCTCGGCATTGTTTTCATTGCCAAGGCCTCAAAAGCCAAAGGCCGCGAAGCAGAAGGTGATGGCACATGAGTTTTGATTTTCTGGCAGATAAAGACCGTATCTTTACCAATCTCTATGGTTTCCAAGACGCTGGCCTAAAAGCGGCGCAAAAGCGCGGTGATTGGGACAAAACCAAAGATATTATCAAGCGCGGAAATGATGCTATTATCGAAGAGATGAAAGCGTCGGGTTTGCGCGGTCGCGGCGGAGCGGGTTTCCCAACGGGCCTTAAATGGTCGTTCATGCCCAAAGAGGCACCAAAAGATAAAAATGGCAATCCGCGCCCTAGTTTTTTGGTGATTAACGCGGATGAATCCGAACCAGGGAGCTGTAAAGACCGTGAAATATTGCGCCATGATCCGCACAAATTAATCGAAGGGGCATTAATTGCGGGTTTTGCCATGCGCGCGCGCGCGGCGTACATCTATATTCGCGGCGAATATATCCAAGAAGCACGCGTTATGGAAGCGGCTGTTGCCGAAGCTTATGATGCTGGATTGCTTGGTAAAAATGCGGCCAAATCGGGCTATGATTTTGATGTTTTCATTCATCGCGGTGCAGGGGCCTATATCTGCGGCGAAGAAACGGCGATGATCGAGAGCTTAGAAGGTAAAAAAGGCCAACCACGATTGAAACCTCCGTTCCCCGCAGGCGCAGGGCTATATGGTTGCCCGACGACGGTGAATAATGTCGAGAGCATTGCCGTTGTGCCAACGATATTGCGGCGCGGGGCGAGCTGGTTCAAATCATTTGGCCGTGACAATAATCATGGCACAAAATTATTCCAAATCTCTGGCCATGTGGAAAAACCATGCGTTGTCGAAGAAGCGATGAGCATTCCGTTCAAAGATATGATCGAAAAACATTGCGGCGGTATTACTGGCGGATGGGATAATTTGCTGGCGGTAATCCCCGGTGGTTCATCGGTTCCCTTGGTTCCTGCGGCACAAATTTTGGATGCGCCAATGGACTTTGATGGGTTGCGTGATTTGGGCAGCGGTCTTGGCACAGCGGCGGTCATTGTCATGGATAAAAGCACCGATATTGTCCGCGCGATTAGCCGCCTTAGTTATTTCTATAAGCATGAAAGCTGCGGCCAATGCACGCCATGCCGCGAAGGCACGGGCTGGATGTGGCGCGTCATGGAAAAAATGCGCGATGGTAATGCCGAGATTGAAGATATTGATACTTTGTTCGAGGTTACCAAACAGGTAGAAGGTCACACCATTTGTGCGCTTGGTGATGCGGCGGCATGGCCCATTCAAGGGCTTATCCGTCATTTCCGCCCCGAGATGGAGAGGCGCATAAATGATCGTAAAGGCACAAACGCATTGCCCGAAACTATGGAAGCCGCAGAATGAGAGATTCACTAGCCCTTCATCATTTTGAATGTATTTCAGAATCTATATGGTCAATAAACATCGTCACCCTGAATTTAGTTCAGGGTCTATCGGCATTAATTGAATCGACCTTTGATGTTAGCTCTGCCGTCATCCTGAATTTATTTCAGGATAACATATCGGCGCACCCTGTCATGCTGAACCAAGTTCAGCATGACGAATTTTCGGAGTATGTAGGATGAGTGTTAAAATTGTTTTAGAAAAAAAGCATTCCGACGGCACTATTGAGAGGTTTACTCCATACACCTATAGTTGCGGTAATTATATGTGTGGAAATTCCACTAACTCAGATGAAAAAATGATTCCTAAAGCTGATTTGCAAAGTCTGGGTGTTTGGATAGAGTCGAGGCTAAACTCTGGACTTTCAGGTGGTGTTAGAATGGAGTCAGAGTTAACAGGCAAACGAGGTCTTCGCACGATAAAAAAGATCGAGGTCACATAATGCCTAAACTTACCGTAGATGGAGTAGAGTTAGAGGTGCCTCAGGGCGCGACCGTGCTGCAAGCCGCTGAGCTTGCGGGCAAGGAAATTCCGCGCTTTTGTTATCATGAACGCTTAAGCATCGCAGGTAATTGCCGTATGTGCTTGGTTGAGGTAAAACCTGGCCCGCCAAAGCCGCAAGCAAGCTGCGCGCTTCCCGCGATGGAAGGCCAAGAAATCCGCACCGACAGCGCGATGGTCAAAAAAGCGCGCGAAGGGGTGATGGAATTTTTGCTCATCAATCACCCGCTCGATTGCCCGATATGCGATCAGGGCGGTGAATGCGATCTGCAAGATCAGAGCATTGCTTATGGTAAGGGCGGCTCGCGCTTCGAAGAAAATAAACGCGCCGTCACCGAAAAATATATGGGGCCGATTGTCAAGACGGTCATGACGCGCTGTATTCACTGTACGCGATGCATTCGTTTTGCCGAGGAAGTTGCTGGCGTAGAAGCCATTGGCGCGGTTGGTCGCGGTGAAAATATGCAAATCACATCTTATCTGGAAGAAGCCGTGAATAGCGAGCTATCGGGCAATGTGGTCGATTTATGCCCTGTTGGTGCGCTCACGTCCAAGCCTTATGCGTTTGAAGCGCGCCCATGGGAGCTAAAAAATACGCTTGGTATCGATGTGATGGATGCGGTGGGTAGTAATGTGCGTTTTGATGCGCGCGGCCGCGAAGTGTTGCGCATTTTACCGCGCATCAACGATGATGTGAACGAAGAATGGATTTCGGATAAAACCCGCCATTGCGTTGACGGTTTGATGAAACGCCGCCTTGATAAAGTCTATATCCGCAAAGATGGTAAATTAACGCAAGCAAGCTGGAGCGAGGCCTTTGCAGCGATTAAAGCCGTTGATGCTGCTGATAGCGTGGCCGCGATTGCGGGTGATATGGTCGATTGTGAGACTATCTATGCGGCAAAAGCTTTATTGGCATCGATGGGCAGTGCTATGCTCGAAGGCCGCCAAACGGGGCTTGATTATGATGTGTCATCGCTGTCAGCAGTAAATTTTAACACTGGCATAGCGCGCACCGAAGAAGCTGATGTAATCTTATTGGTCGGAACCAATGTTCGCTGGGAAGCACCGCTGGTCAATACACGTATCCGTAAAGCGATAAAAAATGGCGCGAAAATCTATGCCATTGGTGAAGAGGTTGATCTTACTTATGGTGTAACATGGCTTGGCAATGATGCGGCATTGCTCGCTCGGCTTCCAAAAGCGGCGGATGATGCGCTCAAAAATGCGCAAAAACCAATGCTTATCATCGGCGGCGGCGCATTAAGCGTAAAGGGCGCGCAGGGCGATGCTCTTGCGCTTGCGAAAAAATATAAGCTCGTAACCGATGATTGGAATGGGTTTAATGTGCTGCATATGGCGGCGAGCCGCATGGGCGCTCTGATGCTGGGCTATGCGCAAAAAGGTGGTATTAAAGATATTATCAAAGCCAAACCTAAGCTCGCATTCTTCTTGGGCGCCGATGAGGTTGATTTTACGCAATTTAGCGATAGTTTGAAAGTGTATATTGGCCATCATGGGGATAAGGGCGCGCATGCCGCCGACATCATCTTACCTGCGGCAGCCTATACCGAGAAAAATGGCACTTATGTTAATTTAGAGGGGCGTGTTCAGCGCAGCGATAAAGCCGTCTATGCCCCCGGTGATGCGCGCGAGGATTGGTCAATATTGCGGGCGCTGTCCGATGTATTGGGTCATAAATTGCCCTTTGATGATTTTGCCGCATGCCGCGCTGCGATGATAGCCGAAGTTCCACCATTGGGTGATATAGGCGTGGTTTCGTTCGGTTGGGATGCTCCCAAATTAGAGGCTGGTGCTAAAGGTAAAATTGCATATCCGATTAAGGATTTCTATCTCACCAATCCAGTGGCGCGGGCCAGCGAAACCATGAACCGCTGTTCGGCTGAGCTTATTCACGGCGAAGAAATATTGGAGGCTGCGGAGTGATTTTGCGCTTTGCCTCTTTGCTTATAATAAGCCTTGTAATGAGTTTTGCGAGTGCAGCCGCGCTGCAAAATGATGCAAAAGTATCGATGCTACGCGCCGAAAAAGCGATGTATGATTATGCGCGTTGTTTGTTGGAAAGCAAAAGACGCGAAAAAGCTATCAATGAATTTTTATTAATCCCCGATGGCCATGCCGATCAAAATAATTTGGATGAAAAATTGATTGTTTCAGATTGCGCAAAACCAGGCGAAAAGTTGATTTTTAAGGGTAATCTGCTGCGCCGTTCGCTCTATAAGGCATTGTATAATAAATATTACCGCTCATCAGCTCCTAGCGCGCTTCAAAATATCGCTTTGGACTATAATGAAGAAGTGTCGCCTAAATATGGTCAAATAAGGGGCGATCAATTGACGCTTAGAATTTTTTCTGATTGCACCGTAAAAAATAATGCTGCTGCTGCGCACGGTTTTGTGATTTCTATGCCGCAAAGCAGCGAAGAAACGGGCTATATTCAGAGCGTTTCATCTGCGCTTAATGATTGCATAACAGCAGGGGCGCAACTATCGATTAGCCGCTCTAATCTGAAATCTATAATAGCCGAGGCTCTGTATAAAATGCGCATACAATCAACCAAATCAGGGGTTTCTTGATGACCGAAACATTCATCTCTTGGGGCATGGATGCCGATTGGGCTTTTTTTGCTGCGTCGATTGCGGGTATATTGCTGATAACATTGCCATTATTATTGGCGGTTGCGATGATTATCTATGCCGATCGTAAAATTATGGGGGCGATTAATTTGCGGCGCGGCCCCAATGTGGTTGGGCCTTTTGGTTTGCTGCAAAGTTTCGCCGATGGATTGAAAGTATTTTTACAAGAAACGATCATCCCAAGCGCGGCGAACAAAGGCTTATTCCTGCTTGCACCGATTATCACATTTACCGTGGCATTGGCCGCATGGGCGGTTATCCCGTTTAATTCGGGCGCGGTGCTGGCCGATATTAATGTTGGTTTGCTCTATGTATTGGCGATCAGCTCGCTGGGGGTCTATGGCGTTGTAATTTCGGGTTGGGCATCGAACAGTAAATATCCATTTTACTCGGCGATGCGCGCTGCGGCGCAAATGATTAGCTATGAAGTTTCGATAGGTTTTATCTTGGTATGCGTTGTTTTATGGGCTGGCACGTTTAATCTGAATGGCATCATAGAGGCCCAGCGCGGCCATGGCTTTGGTATCGTCAATGCTTATATATTAAATCCGCTTCTCTTTCCAATGTGGGTGCTATTTTTCATAAGCTCTTTGGCGGAAACGGCACGCGCGCCCTTTGATTTGACCGAAGCGGAATCCGAATTGGTGGCGGGCTATCAAACCGAATATTCATCCATGAGCTTCGCGCTTTTCTGGCTGGGTGAATATGCGAATATTCTGCTTATGTGTATGCTCAATGCGATATTGTTTTTTGGTGGTTGGTTGCCACCCATTGATTGGGAGCCGCTCTATCTTGTCCCAGGTTGGATATGGCTTTTTGCGAAGACATTTGTGTTTTTCTTTATGTTTAGTTGGATTTGGGCGACCGTACCGCGCTATCGCTATGACCAGTTAATGCGTCTGGGTTGGAAAGTGTTTCTGCCGATGAGCCTGTTGTTCATCATTATCACCAGCGGTTATCTGATGCTTACGAGGTATGGGGTATGATCGTACATCTTATTAAAATATATAGTGTCATTGCGAGGAACATAGTGACAAAGCAATCTATAGCAATGCATGGCAATGGATTGCTTCACTGCGTTCGCAATGACGAAGCTAGCTCTATGATGACGAGCTATGGGGTATGAAGATTTTTATTATGACAGGTATCGTGAAATGAGTATTACGCATCTTATAAAAACATTCACGCTTTGGGAATTTCTAAAGGCGCATTGGCTCACGCTGAAATATTTTTTCAAGCCTAAGGCGACGATTAATTATCCGTTTGAGAAAAACCCTCTGTCGCCGCGTTTTCGCGGTGAACATGCTTTGCGCCGTTATCCCAATGGCGAAGAACGCTGCATCGCGTGCAAGCTTTGCGAGGCGGTTTGTCCTGCGCAAGCGATTACGATTGAGGCCGAACCGCGCGATGATGGCAGCCGCCGTACAACGCGCTATGACATTGATATGACCAAATGTATTTACTGCGGTTTCTGTCAAGAAGCTTGCCCCGTTGATGCAATTGTCGAAGGGCCGAATTTTGAATATGCGACCGAAACGCGCGAAGAGTTAATCTATGACAAAGGCAAATTATTGGACAATGGTGATAAGTGGGAGCGCGCCATTGCCGCAAACCTTGCCGCCGATGCTCCATATCGTTAAGGGCGCTAGAATGTTAGACAGTAATGGGGCAGTGAAGTGATACAATTATTTGCATTTTATGCTTTTGCATCGATTATGATTGCAAGTGCGGCATTGGTTATTTTTTCGCGTAATCCCGTGCATAGCGTTTTATGGTTGATCCTCGCATTTTTCAATGCAGCGGGCTTGATGGTGCTGGTTGGTGCTGAATTTATCGCTATGTTGCTTGTCATTGTTTATGTCGGCGCGGTGGCGGTGCTGTTTTTATTCGTCGTTATGATGCTCGACATAGATTTTGCCGAGCTGCGCGCTGGATTTATGAATAATCTGCCGCTGGGTTTATTGCTGGCGATTATTTTAATCTGTGAATTGGTGCTGGGTTTGGGCGCGCTGCGCGCTGGCAGCGTACAGTTAGGAGTGGATATTGCTAATGCAACGCCTGATACAGTGCCCAACATCGAAGCGATGGGGCAATTATTATATAGCAAATATTTATTCTTATTCGAGGCAGCGGGCTTAATCTTGGTGGTGTCTATGGTGGGGGCTATTGTTCTGACCAATCGCAGACGCGGCGGCACCCGTCCGCAGCGTATTAGCGATCAAGTGAAACGCCGTCCTGAAGAGGCAACGCGCAATGAAAGTCCCGAAGTGGGCAAGGGGGTATCGCTATGATTGGCATAGAACATTATCTGGTGGTGAGCTCTATCCTCTTTGTGATGGGCGTTTTGGGTATTTTTTTAAACCGCAAAAATGTGATTATCATATTGATGGCCATCGAATTAATCTTATTGGCCGTTAATTTGAACTTAGTCGCATTTAGCGCATTTTTGGGTGATTTGACGGGGCAAGTCTTTGCTATGTTCGTGCTGACGGTGGCGGCGGGTGAGGCGGCTATTGGTCTTGCGATATTGGTGATTTATTTCCGCGGACGCGGTACTATTGCGGTTGATGATGTTAATCGGATGAAGGGATAATATAGCGTGTCAACGATTGAGATCATTGTATTTTTGCCGCTATTGGCCGCATTGGTTGCTGGATTTGGGCAAGGTTTCATTGGCCAATATGCCTCTAAAGCCATTACCACAAGCGCCTTATTTACCTCTGCTGCGCTGAGCTGGCCGATATTTTTGGGCTTTGTGGCGGGTTATGAATATGCTTATGTACAGCCCGTTATGAAATGGGTCGCCTCTGGTGATTTGACATTTGATTGGGCCTTGCGGGTCGATACATTGACCGCTGTCATGTTGGTGGTGATTACCACCGTTTCGGCTTTGGTGCATTTATATAGCTGGGGCTATATGGAGGAAGATCCAGACCAGCCCCGCTTTTTTGCTTATCTATCGCTCTTTACCTTTGCGATGTTGATGCTCGTGACGGCCGATAATTTGGTGCAAATGTTTTTTGGCTGGGAAGGCGTTGGTTTAGCCTCTTATTTGCTAATCGGATTTTGGTATAAAAAACCAAGTGCCAATGCAGCGGCGATCAAAGCATTTGTGGTAAACCGCGTTGGCGATTTGGGCTTCATGATGGGGATATTCGCATTATTTTGGGTCTTTGGGACGGTTTCAATCACCGAGATTATCGATGCAGCACCATCTTATGCAGGATCTAGCATCGGATTTTTGGGTGTGCGCGTTGATGTGATGAGTTTAATCTGCATTTTATTATTCATTGGGGCGATGGGTAAATCAGCACAGCTAGGCCTTCATACGTGGCTTCCCGATGCGATGGAAGGGCCAACACCTGTGTCTGCGCTAATCCATGCAGCAACTATGGTGACTGCAGGCGTATTCATGGTTTGCCGATTATCGCCTGTTTTTGAAACCAGCGAATTTGCGCTGAACATGATTACAATCATTGGGGCTACGACAGCGATTTTTGCGGCTACTGTGGGTCTTGTACAGACCGATATTAAGCGCGTCATTGCCTATTCAACCTGTTCACAATTGGGCTATATGTTTTTTGCTGCTGGCACGGGAGCATATAGCGCGGCGATGTTCCATCTCTTTACCCACGCTTTCTTTAAGGCATTATTATTCCTGGGTGCTGGCAGCGTGATACATGCAATGCACCATGAACAAGATATGCGCTATTATGGCGGATTGCGGAAACATATTCCGATTACTTTTTGGGCGATGATGGCGGGTACGCTGGCGATTACTGGCGTTGGTATCGTTGGTGTTGGCGGCCTTGCTGGTTTCCATTCAAAAGATGCGATTATCGAGGCCGCTTTTGCGAGCAATGGCACTTATAGCGGCTATGCCTTTTTCATCGGTGTGTTTGCAGCATTGCTTACGAGCTTTTATAGCTGGCGGCTGATGTTCCTAACTTTCTGGGGCAAACCGCGCTGGATCAATAGCGCGCATATTCAGCACTATGTGCATAAAACAGTAGAGCAAGCGGGCGACGATAGCACGGGCGGTTATCATCCGCATGAAAGCCCTTTTTCTATGCTGATTCCCTTATTGGTTTTAAGCGTGGGGGCAGTGGCTGCTGGCTATATGTTTAAATATGAATTTATTTATGCCGCAGAAGGCGGGATAGCATTTTGGCAAGAAAGCACGCTCTATTTCAATGTCGATTTGGTCAACGCTTTGCACCAAGTGCCGCTGTGGGTGAAATTATCATCTTCGGTAGCGATGCTAACGGGGCTATTGATTGCTGTTTATATGTATATATTCTCTAACGATGCACCGCAAAGATTGGCGGCGACGTTCAAACCGCTCTATCAATTTTTTCTCAACAAATGGTATTTTGACGCGATATATAATTTTTTATTTATCAAACCATCTTTTTGGCTTGGTAAGCAATTTTGGAAGATTGGCGATATTGGTATCATTGACCGCTTTGGCCCCAATGGTGCTGCTAGCGTCGTGAAATATGGCAGCGCGCTCGCTGTGCGCCTCCAATCAGGATATATTTATACCTATGCGCTGGTCATGTTACTTGGCTTAGTTGCTGCAATTAGCTGGATGATGGTACGATAATTATGAACGCAGATTTTCCTATTTTATCGATGATGCTGGCGGTGCCATTGGCCGCAGCAATGCTTTGTTTGGTTGCCAGTGCCCATAGCGCGCGTTTCTTGGCCCTGGGGGCAACGCTGATTAATTTATTATTCGGTATTTGGCTTTGGTCTCGCTATGAAATTGGTGGTGCGCAATGGCAATTCACCGAAAGTGCTAATCTATTCGGGCCTATTGGTTGGAAACTCGGTATTGATGGTATTTCGCTCATGCTGATTATGCTATCGGTATTTTTAATGCCTATCTGTATTGGTGCAAGCTGGCGGGCGATAAAGGACCGTGTAAGCGAGTATATGGCGGCCTTTTTGTTGATGGAAGTATTGATGATTGGCGTTTTTGCAGCCCAAGATTTGATGCTATTCTATATTTTCTTCGAAGCTGGCCTTATCCCCATGTATTTAATTATCGGTATTTGGGGCGGTACAAATCGTATTTATGCCAGCTATAAATTCTTCCTATATACATTGTTGGGCTCTGTTTTGATGCTGATTGCGATGATTTGGATGATCCAAGAAGCAGGCACTGCGGATATTCCAACATTGCTACACTATGATTTTAGCAAAGAAGCGCAAACATGGTTATGGCTGGCATTTTTTGCTAGTTTCGCTGTGAAAATGCCGATGTGGCCCGTGCATACTTGGCTGCCCGATGCGCATGTTCAGGCACCAACAGCAGGCAGCGTTATTTTGGCTGGTGTGTTGCTGAAAATGGGCGGTTATGGCTTCTTGCGTTTCTCTATGCCAATGTTCCCCGATGCATCTGCGCACTTTATCTGGTTGATATTTGGTCTTTCAATGGTGGCGGTGATTTACACATCTTTGGTTGCTTTGGTGCAACAGGATATGAAAAAGCTTATCGCTTATTCATCGGTTGCCCACATGGCGATCGTCACCGTGGGTTTGTTTACGTTTAACCAACAAGGCATAGAAGGTGCTATCATTGTCATGCTAAGTCATGGCCTTGTATCGGGCGCATTATTTCTGTGTGTTGGCGTGATTTATGATCGGCTGCATACGCGCGAGATTGACCGTTATGGGGGATTATCGATCAATATGCCGATTTATGCGACCTTCTTTTTATTATTCACTATGGCTTCTATTGGTCTGCCAGGGACGAGCGGTTTTGTCGGTGAATTTTTGGCCTTAACGGGTGTGTATAAAGTCTCCACTTGGGCGGCGTTAATTTGCACCACAGGGATTATCCTTGGTGCGGCTTATATGCTCTATCTTTATCGCCGCATTGCCTTTGGTACTCAAAAAAATATCGACGCAGCAGCTATGGAAGATTTAGACATGCGCGAATTTTGGTTGCTGGCGCCTATCGCTGCGGCCGTTATGTGGATGGGTATATATCCTGAGAGTTTTATCGCGCCTATTCGCGATGATGTCAGCAAAATCGTGCAACGTATCGAATATGCAACCCCAGCATTGGATGGTAAATTCATAGCCAATGACCCTAGCACAGAACAATATAGGGTTGGCAATGAATCAGAGGTTGATAGCAGAATAATTGAGTCAGATGCATCAGGGAGCACGCAGTAATGACCGAGAATGATCTATTCTACACGCGCCCAGAGCTCATATTAAGCTTTAGCGGATTATTGCTTTTGCTTCTGGCTGCCTGGCGACCCAATTGGGGCCGTTTAATTTGCTATATCTCTATCGCACCCTTAATCGCAGCGAGCTATTATGCTTGGGTTATAATGACCAATGAGGCTTTTGAATTTGGCGGCGATGCCTTTTTCGGACAATATCGCGCTGATGGATTTAGCAGCTTCAGCAAATTGCTTATCTATCTCGCATCCGCTATTACATTATTGATAGCCCCGCGCTTCTTAGAGAAAAAGGGCGTGATGAAGGCAGAATTTCCAGTATTAATCCTCTTTGCCGCTGTTGGTATGGGGATAATGGTATCGGCGGTGGATCTTTTGTCGCTTTATATCGGCTTGGAATTAAACTCATTGGCGGCTTATGTGTTGGCAAGTTTTGCGCGCAATGATGTCAAATCGAGCGAAGCAGGGCTTAAATATTTTATCCTTGGTGCGCTCGCGAGCGGTATATTATTATTCGGTATTTCATTGGTCTATGGATTTACTGGTTCGACCAGCTTTTTGACGATTAATGCTGCTCTATCGGGCGAATTAAGCATGGGAGCGACCTTTGGTATCGTCTTCATGCTTGCTGGAATGGCGTTCAAAATCAGCGCAGCGCCTTTTCATATGTGGACGCCCGATGTTTATGAAGGTGCGCCTACGCCGATCACGGCCTTTTTTGCTAGCGCACCCAAAGTAGCGGCCACCGCATTATTGGTGCGCATTGTCGGCGAAGCCTTTACCAATCAGGTCGATGCTTGGCAGCAAATCATTATCATCGTCGCGCTGATGTCGATTGTAGTCGGTGCTTTAGGGGCAATTGGGCAAAAAAGCCTCAAACGTCTCTTAGCCTATAGTTCGATTAACAATATTGGTTTCATCTTAATTGGTCTTGCTGCCGCTTCGCAAATTGGTGTCGCCGCTTTGTTGGTGTATCTGGCTATTTATGTAGCGATGACGCTGGGCGGATTTATCTGTTTGATGCAATTCGAAGATAAAGATGGCACTATGCGCGATGATATTGATGATATTGCAGGCCTATCCAAACACCGCCCTGTGCTGGCCGCTGTGTTTATGATCTTCATGTTCTCGCTCGCTGGTATTCCGCCAATGTTTGGTTTCTGGGGCAAATTACAAATATTCCAAGCCGCTATAGCTGCCGATTTATTTCCGCTTGCGGTTATCGGTATCGCAGCTTCGGTGATTGGTGCATTCTATTATCTAAAGGTCATTAAGGTCATGTATTTTGATAAACAGGTTAATGTGATTGCCGATTCCAATAGCCGTACATTGGTCTGGATTGGCGGTATATTGGCATTATTTGTTTCGCCTCTTGGGTATTTGAGCATATCAATATTGGGCAAATGGAGCGCAGTTGCAGGGGCCTTTTTATTCGTCAATGGAGGTTAGGCTTTGGCCTGTCCGAACATAGAGACGGTTGATTTTACAGGCTCTACCAACAGCGATTTATTAGAGCGCGCAACGCAAGGCGCACCCGAAGCTCTATGGTTACGTGCTAAATCGCAAGGGGCAGGGCGCGGCCGCAGCGCACGCGACTGGGTCTCCGATAGTGGTAATATCTATACCAGCACCATCATAAGATTATCGCCCAATGATCCACCCGCGACTAATCTTGCATTTGTAGCGGCGAATGCTTTGCATCAGAGCATTGCAAAATTTCTACCCAATAAGAATGTGATAATTAAATGGCCCAATGACATATTGGTCGATGATGCCAAAATCTGTGGTATATTATTGGAAGCTAATGAGGATGCTATCATTATGGGAACGGGGGTGAATTTGGTGCATAGCCCGCAAAATATTGATCGCGCGGCCACGAGCATGGCCGAGCTGGGAATAGATGCGCCAGACCCAGATGAATTTATGTGTATTTTAGCAGAAAATTTTGCGCACTGGCTGCGGCTTTGGCGGGATAGTGGTTTTGCAATAGTGCGCGATTATTGGCTCCATAATGCGCATAGGCAAGGGCAAAAAATAGCCCATAAAAATCATGTGGGAGGCTTTGATGGTATCGCCGATGATGGTGCTTGTTTGTTGCGCTTGGCTAATGACGAAATTATCACCATATATGCTGGCGATATATTCATGCTGGATTGAATAGGGATTTTATATGTTGCTCGCGGTTGATGTCGGAAATAGTAATGTGAAATTTGCGCTGCTCGATGGCCGCACTCTGATTGCGCGGTGGAAAATTGACAGCGATGTAAACCGCACCAGCGATGCCTATGCGCAATGGCTTTTACCGCTTTTGAGAGAATATGAAGCGGTTGACGCTATGATAATATCGACCGTGGTTCCCAATATATTGGGGCATTTGCAAAAGCTGGGGCGCGACTATTTTAGGGTTGACCCTATCATTGCCCGCAATGGAGCGGTAAATTGGGGTATCGCGGTTAATGTAGATAATCCTGAAAGTGTAGGCAGCGATAGGCTTGTAAATGCTATTGGCGCGCATGAAGAATATGACGGCGATTTAATCATTGTGAGCTTAGGAACGGCAACCACTATCGATCATATTGGGGATGATGGCAGCTATAATGGCGGTTTAATCGCCGCTGGCATGGCTTTATCGCGCGATGCACTGGCCGCCGCCGCTGCGCAATTACCTTATATTGAATTAAAACGACCCCTGCATAAAAATGTGATAGGTAAAAATACCGAAGAACAAATTTTGACAGGCCTCTATTGGGGTTATTTTGCGCTCATAGAAGGATTGGTAAATAGAATGAAGGCTGAAATTGATAAACCGCTGACGGTAATCGCAACCGGAGGCTTATCTGCTCTGTTTGAACGCGATGATACTGTGTTCGATACACTTGATTTTAACCTAACTTTGAAAGGTTTAGCCATTTTATATAACCGCCAGCCCTAAAAATAGGCTAAGAGGATTTCATGAACGAATCCAAAAATGAATTATTGTTCCTCGCGCTTGGCGGTTCGGGTGAAATTGGCATGAATGTGAACCTATATTGCTGTAATGGTAAATGGTTGATGGTCGATATGGGGATTAGCTTTTCTGATCCTTATTACCCTGGCGTCGAACTGGTTCTTCCCGATTTAGAATTTATCGAAAAAAATGCCGATGACCTGTTGGGCATCATATTAACCCACGGCCATGAGGATCATATTGGCGCATTGCCCTATTTAGCCGAAGAATTAGATGTGCCGCTCTATGCCACCGCATTTACCGCATCTCTTATCCGTCATAAATTGGAAGAAAATGGAATCAATAGCCTTGATTTGCATGTGGTTGATGAAGGCGGCGTGGTCGAGCTTGATCCCTTCACGATCAGCTATAAGCCGCTTGCGCATAGCATTGCAGAAGGCAATGGCGTGCTGATCGAGACACCGCATGGCAATATATTTCATACCGGTGATTGGAAGCTTGATAAGGAACCCTTGATTGGCACGCCGACGTCTCCTGAAGAGCTTAGTGCGATTGGCGATAAAGATATTTTAGCATTAGTGTGTGATAGCACCAATATATTCAATGATAGGGAATCGGGTTCCGAAGGGGATGTGAAACGCAATTTGATTGACGTTACCAAGGAGCTGAACAACCGAATATTGGTGACGACTTTTGCATCCAACGCGGCCCGTTTGCAAACATTGGGCGAAGTTGCCATAGCGACCAATAGGACTTTATGCGTTGCGGGACGCTCGCTCGAAAGAATGCTCGAAATTGGTAAAGACAATGGCTATTTCAAAGATTTTCCGCAAACCGTTGATTTTCATACAGCGATGCAACTGCCGCGATCAGAGGTTATGATTATTGCCACAGGCGGGCAGGGTGAACCTCGCGCTGCCTTGGCAAGAATTGCTGGCGAGAATCATAAAATTTCATTGGATGAAGGCGATTATGTTATATTTTCATCCAAGCAAATACCAGGAAATGAATTGGCCATAGGCCGCATACAAAATGCATTGGCCGAACAAAATATCAATATGATTACCGAAAAACAGGCGCATATCCATGTCTCTGGTCATCCAGGCAAGCCCGAGCTTGCTAAAATGTATGATTGGATTAGGCCCAAAATTTTGCTGCCTGTACATGGTGAAATGCGCCATATGAAAGAACAAGCGCGGTTTGGAGCGCAATGCGGTATTGAAAAACAAATTGTGCAAAAAAATGGCGATCTTATTCGCCTCGCGCCCAATGGGCCAGAGCATATCGGCTTTGAACGTTCAGGGCGTTTGGTGCTGGATGGTGATATTTTGATTGATGCCGACGGCGGCACTATGAATGAACGCCGCAAAATTTCTATACATGGTCAAATATCTGTGGCTCTAGCCTTAAACAAAGATGGCGACGCTGAAAAAACAGTCGATATTCATTGTAATGGGGTGCCGCTTGATGAAGATTTAGATGCATTTTTAGAAGAAGCTAAGGAAGATGCGATAGCCGCTCTGCGTGATTGGTCTTCTGATATAGAGAAATTGCGCGAAAATGTACGTTTGGCCGTTAGGCGATGTGCCCACCGCTGGACAGGTAAAAAACCGATTGTTAATGTTTTGATCTTGGAACTGTAATGCAAATATCATCTATCATTGCTATTTATATATTATTTTGGGTCATTTCAGCATTTATCATGTTGCCCATCGGAATACGAACGCATGACGAAATGGGTGAAGCCAAAATTAAAGGTCAGGCGGATAGCGCGCCTGCTAATTTTAGGCCCAAGATAGTTTTAGTAAGAGCAACTCTATTAGCGAGTGCATTATTCGCATTATTTTACGCCAATTATATATTTGGTTGGATTACGGCTGAAACATTTGCATGGGATAGCTAGGGGCTGATTCCAGAGTATAAAATTAAGCTGAAAAGTTACATCCCTGCTATTTAATGGCGCAAACGTTCGATGGCCTGTGCCAGCGCAACATATAATTTACCAACGTCAGAGGATAAGATTGTAACGCCAATAGCATTGCCATCACGGGTGCTGAGTAAGACGCGCATCATGGCTTCAAAATCATGGATATATCGGTTCACATGATCGCGAAATTCCATATCCTCATCATAATGCGTGGCTATTAATCTTGCCTCGCCAGCGGTCAGTAATTTGACAGCGCGGCGCGTAAATACGCCCCTATCGCCTTTGAGATAGGATGCCCAAGCTGTGTCTGTGACATCATTGGATATAATTTTTGCGACATCAATCGCTGTTGAATTGAGCGATTCTGTTAGCAGTGCCATTTGACGCGAGAAACTCTCCTCGCCCACATTAGAAAATTCTTGAGAGTTTTCCTCGAGGCGTTTTTCCAAATTATCGGTCATTTCTTCTATCACCATCAATTGCGATTGCAATTTTGCGACATTTTCGCTGGCCGCTTTGACATGAACATCGAGCGATATTTGCAGATTATTCTCAATGGCAGCGACTTGCTTGTCGATGGTTTCTTTGATGATAGCACTACCATTATCGGCAATTTTTTGAGAACTAAAATCTATTTTTTTGCTAATTGTTTCGCGAGAAAATTCCAAGCTTTCCATTATTTGATTGTTCACATTTTTAATCTGTTCCGTAAATGCGCCATTAGCATTTTGCGTTATATCTTCTAACGCCGCTTTACTCTCGTGCAGGGTCGATAATATTTTGCTTATCTTGTCATTATTCAAATCGGCGCCATCATTTTGCTTTTCCAGCAAAGCCCCTATTAGCCCTTTTGAAACCGATAATTGTCGCTCTATCGCAGTATTTTTCTTGTGAATCTTATCGCTATGATCTGATATTTTTTTAATATTGGAAAATGTAGATTTGAAACGATTTTCAACAAGCTTAAATAAGTCATCAAGCCGTTTGATAGAGGTTGGCACGGTTTCCTCTAATTCACGCGAATTGCTATCTAATAGCAATAATAATTTTTCAGAGCGTTCTATCAGCATTTCTGCTTGCGTATAATTATCGGAGAGGCCTTGTCCCACATTGTCGCTATTTTCTCTTAAGGCCTTTAAGGCAAAGGCCATTTTGGCTGCTTGATCGGTTGCCTTATCGCTAATGACATCGATTTGCTTTTGGCTATTATCAATATGTTCTTGGATTTTTTCCATCATATCATTGATATGATTATCTTCTTCATGATTACTATCGATTAAGTTTTGCATAGCACTCGATAGTTTTTCGACATTTTGATTTAGATGATCGGTAATCTCTTTGCTTTGGGTGTCTAGTTTTTTGCTCGTTTCGCTGACAGATTGATCAAAATTATTATATTCTGATTTAATAGTTGCGGCAATGTCAGCTATTTCATGCTTGGTTTTATCTAACATCGCTTCGCTAAACGCTTTAACATCTTTTGTTTGAGCCAAAATATCATCTGAAACTTGCTTGTTTTGTAAGGATAATTTCTCTAGCTCTTGGCGATTATTGACGCTGGCTTCGCTACTATCTTTAATGGCAAGCTCCAAAGAACGAACTTGCTCAACCGCTTCCATTCCAGTCTTGCCAATTAAATTGGTGGCTTGTTTGGCGGCGCTGTTCACAACAGGAAGGTTTTTGCGCAATAATTCCAAATTCTTATTGGTTGATGCACTAACCTTTTCTAAAATTTCGGCTTTTTCAGTGCTATCATGCAGCGATGTTTCTAATTTCTGCGATGCATTTAGAATATTATCGGCGGTGTGGCGGCCAATATGCTCAAGGTCTTGGCTATATTGAGCGAGAAAGTCTCTGGCCAGAGCTATTTCTTGATTAACCTCGCGCATTTTTCCCTCAACATTATAGGCCTCGCTTCGAAGATTGTTTGCAACATCGCCAAAGCGCAACGCCTCTGCTGTGCTGCTGCGCATGAACAATAGCCAGCCAAGCGCGATTAAAATTGTGGGTGATGTCCAGCTAATGATGAGCGATGAAATTTGCGATAGGGTGATAGTTGGCGTTAAAATATCAAGATTTGAGACAATGAAAAATGCGCTCCAGCTTAGAGCAAGGATAATAAAGATAGTTGGTATCACATAAGCGAGCATCGATCTGCTGTCATTATCATCGTCATAATAGTCCCATTCATTTGCTTCTGCTTCGCTTTCTTCTGCATGATAATCCTCTGACTCAATATCTTCATTTTCAGGGTTTTTATCATCATTTTCAGGGGTTTTATCTTCGATTAAACCATCTTGAACAGCGTCTAAATGGCGATCAGTGTTCAAAGGAACGGCTTTTTCTGGTGCATAAGCCATAAAATTCTCCCCATTATTATAAGAGAGAAAATCGATACCTTTACGATAGGCTGGTTTCTCCTTATTATTATAAGATATTGATTTATCTGTAAAAAGATAATCCTCTGTCCCATTTCCTTTGGGAATTGATTTCTCAATAATATTTTTCTTTACCCCAGTCATATTATCTGTTTACCATATTTTTCGCGCTTAGAAACGTAAAGTTAACATGTTGACGCTATTTCTTTCAATATGTCCGCAGATTATGGTTCTTTTACAACAGCTATTAAAGAGGCTGCTGGCGATGATATTGTTCTAATGTCAGAGCTTCGCGTTGCATTTTTTGAGAGTGCTGATCGCCAAATTGACTTGCTTAGTCGCTCGCGCTGCGATGCTAATTGGCAATATTCCGCCTGGAGATTGCAGAGCTTAGCAGCAAGTTTTGGTGCAGAGGATATTAAGGATTTAGCGCATATAGCGGTTACTGGTGCGCCAGGCGATCCCGTTATCATCCGTGAATTGCGCACAGCATTAAATGAGATTAGAGATTCTTGAGCATCAAGCACAGAACATCAAGCAGATGGCATCAAGCACAGAACATCAAGCAGAGGGCATCAAGCACAGAGCATCAAGCAGAGGGCATCAAGCATAGGGCATCAGTCGCTCTTGGGCTTGCCCCTAAAACCAAAAGAATAAAATTCCAATTTCCCAATAACCATGGTATTGAATGAATATTATAGGCGATTGAAGGATTAGAGCATTGGTCAGCATTGCTTTGTTAATGATTGAACAGGCTTATGATGAAACCACCAATGCGCTGCTAAAAGTAGCTGGGGAGCCTATTTTATACCATCAGATTGTTCAGCTTAGAAATTTTGGGATAAAAGATTTTATTGTCGCAATAGAAAAAGTGGACGCCCGTGCGCTTCATGTCGCGACATATCTGAGGGGCGAGGGGATAGAGATTGAATTTATTAGCCGTTTAGCTGCCTTGAGCGATAGCTTTGGTCGCGATGATATATTTTTGATGGTATCAGATGGACTATGGAGCAGCGATAAGCATATTGAGGATATAATGAATGCGAACGCTCCAGAATTAGTGGTATTTGAAAATGATGAAAAATTATCAAAATTCGAATTGATAGATTTGAAGTATCGATGGAGCGGTTTGGCAAAGCTGAACGGAGAATTATTATCCTCGGTTGAGAGCTTACCCGAAGATTCGGCTATTCATTCGACTTTGCTGCGTTTGGCTCTGCAGCATGATTATGCATTAAAAGTCATAGAATATGCGCCATCATCATTGTCAAAAATCACCGAACAATCGGACGCTAATATTGTAAATGAAGACTATATTAGACTTTCTCTAGAAACGACGAATAAGCGAGGTTTTTTAGAAAATACCCTATTTTGCGCACTTGCAAATTATATGATGCGCTATGTATGGAAAAAGAGAGAAACTCAACCTGCTCTTGGCTATATTATTAAATATAATTATTTATTATTTTTTGCAT
Source organism: uncultured Sphingomonadaceae bacterium (assembly GCA_938050045.1). Lineage (GTDB taxonomy): Bacteria > Pseudomonadota > Alphaproteobacteria > Sphingomonadales > Sphingomonadaceae > Sphingorhabdus_B. Next base: position 52,906 of record CALLJS010000018.1, on the reverse strand, counting down.
TGGCTATTGTTTTTGCAGTATTTAATTTCAATATTACATCTTATATATTGGGCATAATTGGGTGTTTTAGTGCGTTTTTCAAACAAGTTGAACAACATATAAAGCCCGCAACCGATACTTTATTTGCGCATATAATCATAAATATGAGCCTATTGCTTATCATATTTATCACAGCCTATCATGGGTATGATTTGTGGAGCATAGTTGGTGCGATCATTATATTTTTATTAGGATATTCTATCAGAGAGCTCAATTTTCATTCGCATTATGATCGTTTGGTTTTTTCATTCTCAGATATATTGTGCGTCTTGATATTGGCCACATTATTGGGCGTTCAAATATATGCAATAATGGCAATAGCTATACTCTATGCGCTATGGATATTTGGCGGGATAATCTTGTTGGGCTCTCAGAGGCCTTGATGTTCAACTATTCATAAACCATCATCATTATTTCTTCTTATCAAGCTTAAAACGAAATTAACTTTACTGCTCTAATGAAGTGATAGGTAATTATAGGAAATTTTGTGTCTCAGTATTTTGAGCCAACATCTTTTGTGGAAAATGCGATGCTGCGAGCACGCAGCATTGCCGCTGCACGTCAAACATTACCGCACCTTATTTTTCCTCAGAGCAGCTTTACTATCGACGAATTTCTATTATCGAATGTAAAAAATAGCCTGTATAAAATAATATTCAATATTGAATGCTCAATTTTACAACATGCTCAATTACATGATAAAATATCAGAAAGATCAAAATCTTATCCGATATTGATGGAATCGGGCCTGTTGAATGATCCATTGGTTTTAGACGAAATATTATCGCTTTATCGCTTTCAAAATTTAATATCCAACAGCAATGATGGCGAGCATATATCGGATAATTGGCGTTATGAAGCCAATGTCACAAAATTTTCTGGAGTAATTAAAGAATGTTTGCAAACTTTGTCATTGGGATTAAGTCGCGCAAAATCTCTTAAACTTGGGAATTTTTATGAACTTTCGCCAGAGAATTTGCATCAACTGACGTGGCGGGTATTGGCAACATTTGAGATTATTGACGGGGCTATTGATCCCACATTAATGGATATGACCCAAGATTGGTTAGGGCGTTATAATGAGGCGGAAACAATAGCCGCAGCCTCTGGTAAATTTATATATTTACTGCATAATGATTCTAAATTTAATATAGAAGATTTTTGGACATATACTCCCATAAATGCGCCTGTATTTATTGCTTTATTAGAGCAGCAAACATCGCTCAATCGGACGGCTATTTTGAGCATACTCACCGATAGATCGCCCTTATTATGCGCTATATTATTCCGAGCGCTGGATATGGATATAAAATTAGCACTGGAAAATCTAGCCATTATATTTGAGAAACAAGAGGCCATGAATAGCTCTATATTGGCTCAAATTTCTGATGAATATATCTCGATTAGCCCCCAAACAGCTTTACAGCATTTGCGCAAATGGTCTGATTTGATGGGGGGGGCGCATGGATAATATCGATAATTCCTCCCCTGACATTATAGCAGCGCATGTCGATGCGGACGGGAAACTGCTTTTTGCTGATCCTGCATTACGCAGATTGCACGTCCAAGCAGGCGGCAGAGATGGAGCTATAATAGCGATACCTGCATTGGCGCAAATAGCTCAATTAACGCATAAAATTGGCTTGCCATTATCAAGAATGGTTCAGGTCGCCGATGATGGTTTTGACATATCATTATGGGTAGATAGCGAATTAAAGAATGATATTGCTATATTGTCGATATTATCTTGGAATGAAAAACCGATTGAACAATTAGAAGCCCCCAAAGGCGATGCTCTTATGTTCAATGATTTGGGAGAAGATATATTATTTTTGACCGATAGGAATCATGATATTATTTCATTCCAAGCTGGAAAGCTTAACACAGAGACATTTAGTAAATTTTTGGGCAAATATATATTTGATATATTGGATCTTGATACAGATATGAGCGCATTAATCGCGCAAGCATTTGAGCGTCATGATATGGTTGAGAATGCGATAGTCAACATATCTCAATTTAATCAGCTTTATGATTTTTCTGCGATAGCCCGATTGAACGATCGGGATGAATTTTTGGGCTATGAATGCTATATAAGCCCGTTGAACAATGAATTTATCGCCGATAAGCCGAGCGATAAAACGCAAGATACCGCATCTCAAAAAGATAGCGATGTCATTTATCAAACAATGGTGGCTTCTCAATTAGCCCCTGCAATACGGCAGCCCTTGGGCCGTATCATCGCGAATGCAGATACTATAGGTAGTAAATTGAATGGGCCTATCAGAGAAAATTATGCCAATTATGCAAAAGATATTGCAAGAGCCGCGCGCCATTTGATTGAAATAATTGACGATCTCGGTGATTTAGAGGCTATTGAAAAACCAGATTTTAATATCGCTAAAGATGATTTGGAATTACAAGATATTGCCAATAGATTGACGGGTTTATTGGCGCTGAAAGCCAATGAAAAATCCATTGAGATTATTATGCCAGATGAGGATAATATTGTTAATGCCGTTGGCGAATTTAGGCGTGTATTGCAAATTGGGATTAATATATTGACCAATGCAATTCGCTATTCGCCAACAGGAACAAGCGTAAAAATTGCTATTGGTTATGAAGGCGATAAGGCGTTTCTCTCGGTGCATGATGAGGGCCCTGGCATAGATAAACAGCATCAGGATAAAATATTTGAAAAATTTGAGAGATTGGGGCGCACCGGGGACGGCGGAAGCGGCCTTGGATTATATATATCTCATCGTCTCGCAAAAGCTATGGGCGGCGACCTTATGATTGACAGCGATATTGGCAGGGGCACTTGTTTTACGCTTGTGTTGCCAAGGGAATAAAAGGGGCATCATCAGATACCCCCTTATTATTATGCTTGCGATTTAGCGTTTATCAATAGGAATATAATCGCGCTGCGCTGGGCCAGTGTAGAGTTGGCGCGGCCGGCCAATTTTTTGGCCAGGATCGGAAATCATTTCATTCCATTGTGCAACCCAACCTACGGTGCGCGCTAGTGCAAATAGCACAGTAAACATTTCGGTTGGGAAACCGATTGCGGATAAAATTATCCCAGAATAAAAATCAACATTGGGATAGAGTTTCTTCTCTACAAAATAAGGGTCGTTAAGAGCAATTTGCTCTAATTCTCTGGCCACATCAAAAATAGGATCGGTAACCCCTAATTTGCTCAAAACTTCGTCAGCCGTTTTTTGCATAACAGTCGCACGCGGATCGTAATTTTTATACACGCGATGACCAAAGCCCATCAAACGGAAAGGGTCATTCTTATCTTTTGCGCGGGCAATATATTCTGGAATACGATCAACAGTGCCAATTTCACGCAACATATTGAGCGCCGCTTCATTAGCACCACCATGAGCAGGACCCCACAAACAAGCGATACCTGCAGCAATACAGGCAAATGGGTTCGCACCAGAAGATCCCGCCAAACGCACGGTTGATGTGGATGCATTTTGTTCATGGTCGGCATGTAAAATGAAAATACGATCCATAGCGCGTTCAATAACAGGATCAACCTCATATTCTTCTGCGGGCACGCCAAATGTCATGCGCAAGAAATTACCAGGATAAGAAAGCGTATTATCTGGATATACAAAGGGTTGGCCGATAGAATATTTATAAGCCATGGCCGCGATTGTTGGCATTTTGGCAATGAGGCGGTGGCTAGAAATTCTGCGATGCTCTGGATCATTAATATCGGTGCTATCATGGTAAAATGCACTGAGCGCACCTACGACACCACACATAATAGCCATAGGGTGGGCATCGCGGCGAAATCCGCTAAAGAATTTTGCCAATTGTTCGTGCAACATCGTATGGTTTGTGATGGTCGTCTTAAATTCTTTTAATTCGTTTTTGCTCGGCAAAGTACCATTGAGCAGCAAATAAGATGTTTCCATAAAAGAAGAATGCTCGGCCAATTGCCCAATGGGATAACCACCGTGCAGCAAAACGCCTTCACCGCCATCGATAAAGGTAAGATTGGATTCACAGCTAGCCGTTGAGGTGAAGCCTGGATCAAGTGTGAAATTATTGGTTTGCGCGTATAATTTTCTTATATCAATTACATCTGGGCCAGTTGTTGCTTTTAAGACAGGGAATTCATAGTCTTTGCCACCTAATGACATTTTGGCTGTTTCATTCGACATACATAATCTCCAGATAAACGAGAGATGTATCACTCTCGCAAATGTTAATTCAAAATTTTAGACCCATCAGGGCAATCTCTACCATTTTTTGCTTTGCCGCTTAATAGCATGAAGTGGCTGCATAATAATCATATATCTATGAATAATATATCCATCATTTACGATATTTATCTTGGGGAAGATCGTCATTTGATGCTTATTTTACATGGAAGAATTTGGCCATAAGGTCAAGGTAAAACTCAATATTTACCAGCAAATATTAACATAATATAAGGTGAAAATGACGCATAGCCGACTTTGGTTTATTACTATAAAAGCACTTTATGATATATTTTTCTGTTCATGATTGGCAAAAAAATGCATTGGCACAGTCTCGCTTATTGCTGTCACAGATAGAATTAGGGCTTGAAAAAGAAGCAACACAATTACCGCTTTATATCCCAATTTGCGTTGGTATGGGCATTGCCGCTTGGTTTACTCTAGGGTCAGAAAATTGGCCATATATCATATTTCCCGCTTTAATTTTGATTGCAGTGGGTTTATCCGCAAAGCTTAAATTTCGCTTAAACCTTGTCACGTTGATGGTTGGATTATCGGTCATTATTGGTTGGTCGGCTATATCGATACGATCTTATTCTATAGCGGCCCCTATATTAGAAAAACCCTGGATTGGCCATATATATGGTCGAATTGACAGAATAGAAAAATTGCCAGCACGCTCGATTGTGCGCCTAATTTTAGAGACCGAAGGCCAGCAGTCGCTTCCCGAAAAAATACGCATAAATTTATCTAATGCGCAATATGATGATGCTTTTACAATAGGTTCAATCCTAAAGGCAAAGGTTAGGTTATTACCGCCTGCTGGGCCTGCTGTTCCGGGTGCTTATGACTTTGCACAGCGCGCTTGGTTTGATAGTTTGGGGGCGACAGGGTCTGCTTTGGGTGAGGTGACAATGGTCAATGCTGCGCAATCCAATGTCACTATATCCAATATTCGCGACCAAATAGCCACGCAGGTAAGAGCGAAAATTAAAGGAAGGGCAGGGGCTATTGGTGCGACATTAGCATCGGGCGACAGAGGCGCAATTGCTATGGAAGATGCAGAGGCGATGCGCCGCAGCGGTATGGCTCACTTGCTCGCCATTAGCGGCCTGCATGTAACGGCTGTTGTGATGATGAGTTTTTTTATCATCGCTAAAATATTATCCTTATTTCCATCTTTTGCGTTGCGCCATAGAGTGCCGATTTTCGCGGCCTCAATCGCGGCTTTAATTGCAATATTTTATACCATTTTAACGGGCATGCAGGTGCCAACGATAAGAGCTTGTATCGCAGCATGCTTGGTGCTCGCAGCCTTGATAATGGGGCGCGACCCTCTTACATTGCGATTGGTGGCATTTGGGGCTTTGTTCATCCTGCTCATCATGCCCGAAGTATTGGTGGGGCCTAGCTTTCAATTAAGTTTTGCAGCGGTTGCCACGATTATCACATTGCATGAAACGACATTTATGCAAAAACTTGTCCACCGAAGAGAAGAGATATGGCTCAAAGCATTAGGGCGGTTTTTACTATCGCTGTTTATTACGGGGCTTTTTATCGAAATAGCCCTCGCGCCCATTGCGCTCTATCATTTTCAAAAAACAGGAATTTATGGCGCATTAGCTAATATGTTAGCGATTCCATTGACCACTTTCATTATCATTCCATCGGGGATTGCAGCCTTTGTTTTTGATATGGTTGGATTAGGGACATTTTTTTGGTGGATATGCGGTCAATCCATCGAAATCATATTAACATTAGCGCATTATGTGAGCAATTTACCCGCCGCCATTACAACCGTCGCAACCATAGATATAACGCATTATGCGATTATAATAATATCAGGGCTGGCGATAATGATCGTTAAATCTAATTATAAATTGCTCGCTCTTGGGCCGCTTGCAATAGCATTCTTCTTCTTGCTGCGTACACCATCACCCGATATAGTGATAACAGGCGATGGCCAGCATTTAGCAGTCAAAAAAGCAGGCGGTAGGGGCAAAGAGGATGCGATGCTATTGCTGCGCACCAGAGCTGGAAGATATATACGCGAATTGCTCAATGAAAATGCAGGCTTTGACGGAGAAGCATCCGATATAGCCAATTGGCCAGGGGCGCAATGTTCGCCAGATATTTGCATCATCGCATTGGAAAAAGAGCAAGGGGCCAGCAAGCAAAGCGAGAGCGAGCAAAGGGGCAGCAAGCAAGGGGGCAGCAAGCAAAGGAATAACGAGCAAGGCCCATGGACAATATTAGCGACGACATCCAACCATTTTGTGCCGCGTCTTGAGCTAGCCGCTGCGTGCAAAAGAGTCGATATTGCCATTAGTAACCGCTATTTACCTTATGATTGCAAACCCAAAAGATTGAAAATTGATCGCGCCTTTCATGATAAAAGCGGCGGTGTTGCAATATATTTATCATCGGGCAGGATTAGAAATGTTGCGTCTGAAAATGGTCATTTGCCATGGTCAGAATATAATGAAAATCGACCGACAACCTATCCTCCTCAAAAGTGATAAGCTGGCTTTGGAAAGAATAAAATAATGCTTAGCGCGTGTTAGCATTATTTTATGATTGTGCGCTATTCAAAGATGGCGGCGCAGCAAGGCTCAATGGTAGCGGCGCAGCAAGCCAGCCAATTTCCCTTGAATCGTGACTTCCTCCGCCGGATAAACTTGCGGTTCATAGGCTGCATTGGCGGGATCCAATTGGATATTTGGGCCATTTTTGCGCAAATATTTGAGGGTGGCCTCTTCATTGCGCACCAAGGCAACAACAATTTCACCATCGCGCGCGATTTGCGTGCGCTGAATTAAAGCATAGTCGCCGTCAAAAATGCCTGCTTCGATCATGGAATCGCCCGATACCTCTAGGGCATAATGTTCGCCAGATCCGAGCAAGGCAAGCGGGACAGCAAGGCTGTTATTGCCTTCCATCGCTTCGATAGGCACACCCGCCGCAATTTTACCATGCAAAGGTATTTCAATGACATCATTGGCCGCCACAGGCATAGCATTGTGCGGAAGGTCAGGGCTTTTTTTCTGCATAGCTTCCAAGACGCTTTGATTGTTATTGACAGGCGCATCTTGGCCCATATCGGGTAATTTTATCACTTCTAAAGCGCGGGCGCGATTGGGAAGGCGCCGCAGAAAACTACGTTCCTCAAGAGCTGAAATAAGCCTGTGAATACCAGATTTCGACTTTAGCCCGAGCGCATCTTTCATTTCTTCGAAAGAAGGAGAAATACCAGTTTCTTCTAAGCGTTGGTGAATGAAATTTAATAGTTCAAATTGTTTTGCAGTCAGCATTTTATGTGTCCTTTTATCGGAACGAATAAAGAACAATTAAGAAACAAAAGGGGTTATGTCAAGCTATTTTCAGCATTAATCATAAATGATTGATTGGTATATAATATATATCGTCACCAGCTTTCACTGCCTCGCTCTCACTATTTCTAATGATGAGCGCATTGGCGGCTGCTAATGTTGATAATTTACCACTATCTTGCGATGCCAAAGCTGTGATTGTGCCGCCGCTTTCTATCGCGCGCACAAATTCAGCACGGGCTCCTATTTGGGCTAATGCCTCTGTCGATATAGATTTGCGGACAGGCGGTAGATAATCATCTAAACCGCTGATATAGCGTAAAAGCGGTAGCAAAAATAAGAGAGCCGTTACATAGGCGCTTGATGGATTGCCAGGCAGAGCAATGATATGGCTGCGTCCCAATCGTCCAGCCATTATGGGTTTGCCTGGTTTAATCGCCGCTTTCATAAAGCTTATATCAGCACCCAAATCCTCTAATGCGGGCAAAATAAGATCATGATGGCCCACAGATGCCCCGCCAATGGTGACAATCACATCACAATGGTGATGATTGGAAATGATGGTTTTAATGCTCTGTAAATTATCATTTATAATGTCATTATAGATGATGTCATAATCATTCAACAATGCTGCAATCATAGGCCCATTGCTGGCGGGGATTTGATAAAGGTCGCAATCCACTCCTGCTGCGCGCAGTTCATCGCCCGTTGATATGATGGCAATTTTCGCTATGCGATAAACGCAAATTTTATCATATCCAGCGGCTGCTATATATCCAATATGCGCAGGATTAATAAGCGTTCCGGCTTCAATGATTATATCATTTTTGCTAAAATCGCTGCCTTTGCGCCTGATATTTTGCCCCCTTATTATCGGTGTATCTGTTCTATGGGTTAGGACGCTATTATGGCGCACGCTATTTTCTTGAATGATGACAGTATCGCTGCCTTCTGGTAATAATGCACCCGTGAATATGCGCGCTGCTTGTGCGGATTGAATAGCATCGCAAGCAGGCGTACCTGCCTTACATTCGCCAGTGATGTCCCATGATGTGATATTTGTGTCATAGCGAATAGCATAACCATCCATAGCCGACATATCAGCAGCAGGCTGATTTCGCAGGGAGAGGATATTTTGCGCGGTTATGCGCCCCAATGCGGCGTCTAAATCTATTATTTCTGTGTCTAATCTATGCGCTGCGCCGATTAATGCTTTTTGCGCATCTGCTAAGGGCAATAAATCAGCCATTAAGCGTTCCATTCTCCCGATTTTCCACCCGTCTTTTTTATCAATTTAACATCATTAATCACCATATCTTTTTGCACAGCCTTGGCCATGTCATAAATAGTGAGAAGCGCAATATTAACCGCAGTGAGTGCTTCCATTTCAACGCCTGTTTTGCCATTTATACGCACCAGCGATGTGACCAATATTCCATCATCCAAATATTCAAAATCAACCGATATTTTATTCAGCATCAGCGGATGGCATAGCGGGATTAATTCGCTTGTTTTCTTGGCCGCCATAATAGCCGCAATACGGGCAATAGAGAGCACATCGCCTTTTTTAAGAGCATTATCTTTTATGGCTTGCAGAGTATCGGCATGCATAGAGATGTGTCCCGATGCTATGGCGTCGCGGCGCGTATCATCTTTGCCGCTAACATCGACCATATGGGCTGCGCCATCGGCGTCTATGTGGGTTAATTTGCTCATGGTCCTGACAATAATTCCCTAGTTGCGGCACTGACATCTTCTTGGCGCATAAGCGATTCACCAACCAGAAAACAGCGCGCGCCCGATTGCGATAATCGCAAACAATCCTCATGGGTGAATATACCGCTCTCGGAAACCATGATACGATCATGGGGGACTATTTTGGAGAGTCTCTCGGTCATTGAGAGGCTTGTTTCAAAGGTTTTGAGATTGCGATTGTTAATCCCGATCAGCCGCGATTTTAATGTTAGCGCGCGCTCTAATTCCACATCATCATGCACCTCAATCAGCACATCCATGCCATAATGAACGGCTGCATCTTCTATTTCGGCGGCTAGACTAACATCCAAAGCGGCCATGATAATCAATATCGCATCGGCACCAAGGCTGCGCGATTCTGCCACTTGCCACGGATCGACCATAAAATCTTTGCGTAAACACGGCAGGTTCGTTGCCGCGCGGGCTTCGATTAAATATCGATCATCGCCTTGGAAATAAGGCATATCGGTGAGTATCGATAAACAAGCCGCTCCGCCATCTTCATAGGCTTTGGCGTGCGCTGGCGGATCGAAATTTGTACGGATTAATCCTTTGGAAGGGCTGGCTTTTTTAATCTCAGCAATCAATGCAAAACCATCCAATGATTTTTGCTCGAGGGATTGGATAAAGCCGCGCGGCGCGCTTTGCTGGGCTATAGAATCATGGATTTTCGTATCGCTAAGCTGCATTTTTCGGCTTGCTACATGCGCGCGTTTTGCATCGCAAATCTCGGTTAATTTATCGCTCATTGGTGCGTAATCCAGCAGTCGAGAAGCGTATTTGCAAGCCCTTTGTCGATGGCTTCAGCGGCTTCTTCTGCTCCCTCTTCAAGACTATCCACTTCGCCAGCGACCATCAAAGCTGCTGCACTATTCAATATCACCGCATCACGATAGGCGGATTTCTCACCTGTTAATATTTTGCGCAAAGCCGCCGCATTATATTGTGCATCGCCACCGAGTAAGGCATCAACATCATGGCGCGGTAGGTCAATATCTTCGGGGGATAGCGACGAATATTGGATATTTGTTCCCTCGATGATAGCTATTTTGGTGGGGCCTGAAATGCTAATTTCGTCCAATCCCTCCATGCCCGAGACGATCATCACTTTTTCATAATCTAATTGCGAAGCTGCGTGCGCATATTTTTCGACTAAATCGGGCGATGCAACCCCGATAAGCTGGCGTTTGACGCGCGCAGGGTTGCACAGCGGGCCGAGTAAATTAAAAATGGTGCGGCGGCCTAATGCTGTGCGAATCGGTGCAATGGGGCCAAGGGCAGGATGATGATTGGGTGCAAAGAAAAAACCAATGCCAATCTCGCGCAGGGATTTTGCAGCATCGGCCTTGTGAAGATTTAGGCCAAGAGCTTCCAATGTATCTGCAGCACCCGATTTACTCGAAGCCGCGCGATTGCCATGTTTGGCCATAGGGACATCGCAAGCCGCCACCACCAAAGCAGTCGCCGTGGATATATTCAGGCTATGGCTGCCATCGCCGCCCGTGCCGCACACATCGATAGCATGTCTGGGCGCATCGATACTGAGCATACGGCTGCGCATGGCTTTGGCGGCGGATGCTATTTCATCAGCACTTTCGCCGCGATCGGCCATTTGGGTTAGCGCATCAGAGATTTCATTAGCCGATAATGCCCCATCGAGCATATCATCGAAAAGAGTGTTCATAATATATCCTTTGGCCCTAGCCCAGCGATACGCATGAAATTGGCCAGCAAGCGATGGCCATGCTCGGTGGCTATGCTCTCGGGGTGAAATTGCACGCTATGAATCGGCAGGCTCTCATGCGCATAGCCCATCACGCTGCCATCATCGCTGCTAGCGGTGATGTTCAGACATTTTGGAATATCCTCGACAATGAGCGAGTGATAGCGGGTCGCTGTAAAAGGTGAGGGAATATTAGCAAATAAGCCGCTGCCATCATGCGTTATTGGAGATGTCTTACCATGCATAAGGCCGCCTTTAACAACCTTGGCCCCAAAATGCTGACCGATGGATTGATGCCCCAAACAAACCCCCATTAGCGGTTTTCGCGCCTCTGAACAGGCCGCGACCAGATCAAGCGAAATACCTGCTTCGTTCGGCGTACAAGGGCCAGGCGAGATTAAAAAAGCATCGGCGCCGCTTTGCATAGCTTCTTGAGCGGTCATGGCATCATTACGTTCGACACACACCTGCGCACCCAATTCCATCAAATAATGGACAAGATTAAAGGTAAAGCTGTCATAATTATCGATAACAAGGATCATGATATTACCTTCACTGTCCGAACCTCGCGTTATGGGCGCGGCGCACTGCTTCTTTTGCAGCGGCTAATAATGCGCCCGATTTGGCCTCGCATTCGCGCAATTCATAATCAGGATCGCTATCGGCGACAATCCCTGCGCCCGCTTGAACGTGTAATTGCCCATCCTTGACGATGCCAGTGCGCAAAACAATGCAGCTATCCATATCACCATTGGGTGAGAAATATCCAACGCCGCCCGCATAGGCTCCGCGCGTTTCGGGCTCTAATTCTGCGATTATTTCACAAGCTCGAACTTTGGGTGCGCCGCTAACCGTGCCAGCAGGAAAGCCTGCAAATAATGCATCTATCGCATCATATTTATCATCGAGATCGCCCGTAACATTGGATACAATGTGCATGACATGGCTGTAAAATTCGACCATATAGCTATCGGTGACGCTCACGCTATTGGCTTTGGCCACGCGGCCCACATCATTACGGCCCAGATCAAGCAGCATTAAATGTTCGGCGCATTCTTTAGGATCGGCGAGCAAGCTCGCTTTATTCGCCGCATCTTCGGCGGTATTTTTACCGCGCGGGCGCGTTCCAGCAATAGGGCGTATCGTGATTTCACCATTTTTAGAGCGCACCAATATTTCAGGGCTCGAACCGATCAATGCAAATTCGGGTAGGTCAAGGAAAAACAAGAAAGGTGAGGGGTTTATCCGCCGCAATGCGCGGTATAATTCAATCGGCGGTAAGGCAAAGGGCGTTGTGAAACGCTGCGCTAATACAATCTGAAATATATCGCCAGCGGTGATATAATCTTTGGCGCGGCGTACCATATTTTTATAATCATCAGGCGCGACATAGGGCGTGAAAACAATATTTGCGGATTGCACATCGGATGCTGGTGCTGGCGTAGCTTGATTTAATTGACGTTCAATAGCGTCAATTTTCTCTAATGCAGCGCATATTTTTTGTTCATTTTCTCCAGTAGTTTTGGACTCTGCAGATGTTTCGGGCCATAACGGCGCAATGATGAACAGCTCATCGCTCAAACGGTCAAATATCAACACAAGAGTAGGGCGCACAAATAACATATCTGGGGTTTGAAGATCAGATTGCGCGCTGCGCGGTAATTTTTCAACCAGTCCAATGGTTTCATAGCCAAAATAACCGACCAAACAAGCCAAGGCATCGGGTAATTCTTGTGGAACATCCATATGGCACGATGCCACTAATTGCCTGAGCGCGCTTAGGCTATCAACTTCTAGAGTTTTGAAATCAGCACGGTCATAGGCCCAATTTCGGTTTATTTCTGCATTGTCACCCTTGGCCCGAAAGATGAGATCGGGGGCGAGGCCGATAAGGCTATGGCGTCCGCGTGTTTCACCGCCTTCGACAGATTCGAGCAGGAAATCACCACGGTATGATTGCATTAATTTTAATGCGGCCGAAACAGGCGTTTCTGTATCCGCAATTATGCGTTTCCATATAAGCGATGCGCGGCCTTTATTGAGCTGCGATAAGGCACTCTCGGTTATATTATCATCAATATTATTCGAATAGGCCATGATTATGAAACGGCCTATCCATTAATTTGCAGCGATAGCCGATAGAGATGAGCGCAGAGATTCAATATCATTCTCGCTCTTCTCAACGCCTACTTCTGCGCGCGCTGCATTGATGAATTGTGCCATATGCTCTTGGCCAAAGACATTTTTAAACTGCTCTTGGGTTTGATCCAATAGATTTTTTCTTTTATTAGCATCCCCGCGCGTGATTGTGTCTAAATTGACTAAAATCCAGCCTTGTTCGTCGGGAGCTTCGAGCTTTTTGATGCTTTCAGCAGGCATTGCAAACATAAGGGCTAGAGCTTCGGGAACTTCACGGCCTTGTTGCGATAGTTCAAAACGACTGGCCTTTAAATCCTGCGTAGGGGGTAATTTCAATCCACTATCTGCAACAGCTTTTTTGAAATTAGTTCCGCTCTCAACGGCTTTTAATATTTTTTCAGCTTCAATTTTAGCTTGAGCAGCGCCTTTTGAAATCGCCCATTTTTGCGCAATGCCTTTCTTGACTTTGCTGAGCGCAGGAGGCGCGGCTTCGGATAATTTTGCCACGGTTAAAATGGCGAATTTGCGGCCTTGCTCAACTTCAATCAATTGGCCTTGGCCATCATTATCCATTTGGAATGCTTTGGGTAATATAGCGGCCATTTCAGCAATGGGTTGGTAGGCTGGGTCCTCTGGGTTTTGGCCCGTAATAATCAGGGAAGGGCTTGTTTCTACTTTGAGAGACCGTTCTTTGGCAACGTCTGCCAAGCTTGCGCCATCGGCTAGCGCATCTTCGATCTCGGTGGTAAATTCGGCTAATAATTCGTCTTTCTTCTCAGCGCGTACTATATCGGTAATTTCAGAGCGCGCTTGCTCTAAAGTGCGCGCATCTCTCTTAGAAATATCAGTTATTCTGACGACAAACCAGCCTAGTGGTGCTTTTGCTGGTTTTGCATATGCGCCATTATCGGCCGCAAATATTGCATCGCTGACGGCTTTTGAAGCACTGTCGGTTAATTGCTTTGCACTAATTGCGCTTTTTTCTGTGACGGACAGACCGGTTTCTTTAGACGCTTCTTGCAACGTAGCACCTGCTTTGGCGTTGCTAATGATTTGATTGGCGGCGTCTTCGGTTGAAACAATAATTTGTTCAAAGCTGCGCGTTTCGCTTGCTGCAAAATTTTCTTTATTATTATCATAATGAGCTTTGATGTCTGCATCGGTAGGTTTCGCATCTGCATCCACTATATCGCTATTGAAGAGTGCATAGCTAATTGAGCGTCTTTCAGGAATGATATATTGGGTCGCATTTTCTTTGTAATAAGCCGCTAATTCGTCATCGCTGGGCGGCTTTTCGGGTAAAAACAAAGAGGATGGTACGATGGCAAATTGCCCCTCGCGCCGCTCTAATACTAGCGAAGCATAAGGCAGAACAAGTGATTTGGGCGAAACAGTGCCCTTATTAGCGATTGGGAAAATCTGTTGCGCGTAGAGATTTTGGGTGAAATCTTTGCGAATGGCGGCCTCGGAAATTTTTATCCTCGCCAATAATGCGCGCAAGCTTTCGGTTGTGAATTTGCCATCAACGCCTTTGGCCCCTGGGATGTCACGAATTTCTGCATCAACCATCGCTTGGCTCACGCCTATGCCATGATCGGCACCAAATACAGCCAATACATAACGATTTATGATTTGCTCTAAAGTGGTATCTAAACCTCCAGCTTCTACAAATTGAGAAATGTCGAGATTGGGGTTTCTTTGCCGTTCATTGCGCAGACGATTATCGGTCATATCGCGCAATTCAGCAACGCTAATGTCTTGATTACCAACTTTTGCAGCATTGCCAGCGGAAACGCCACCAAAAGTTCCAGAGCCAGTGACATCACCAAGGGCAAAAGCAACCGCAATGATACCGATAAAGATAAGCGCGAAAAAAGCACCAAATTTAGAGCTAAATAATGAACGTATTTTGGCAAACATATTAGTCAGTAACTTCCTATTAAAAATATTGAACAAAGCTTTAGGTAGCTATGCGTCTACAATCAAGCATTCATACCATAAGTTGTCATTTATCTGTAGAATGAAATTTGGGGCCTAATGTTTGAAATCATTGCGGCCAAGGGTTTTTCGTGCAATATTAAGCATCACAATAAATAATGATTGGGCGGTTTTGGCTGTCTTTTCGGTGGGGTAAGGGCAAATAATTAGGGAATGATATGAAGCGCAAGAAATTGATTGTCGGTAATTGGAAAATGAATGGTTTGAAATCTGATCTTGTCCATATTATAGACATATCAGAGCATGCGGCTGCGCATCCAAATGCAGATGTGGCCTTGTGCGTGCCAACGACATTAATCGAGGCTGCGGGTAAAATTTCTAATTATGTGGCTATCGGTGCGCAAGACTGTCATGCGCATAATGATGGGGCGCATACTGGCTGTGTGTCAGCTACTATGGTAGCAGAATGCGGTGCGCGATATGTTATCGTTGGCCATAGCGAACGCAGGACTGACCAAGGCGAGAGCAATGCCGATGTGAAGGCTAAGGCGCAAGCCGTTATGGCCAGAAATATGTGCGCTATAGTGTGCATCGGTGAATCAGAGGATCAGAGAAATAGCGGAAATGCTATTGCTATAGTGATAGAGCAATTAAATCTGTCATTACCCGATGTTGATAATATTGATGGAGCATTATGTATTGCTTATGAACCGATTTGGGCGATAGGAACGGGCCGCATACCAAATATGGATGAAGTTGCCGAAATGCATCTCGCTATAAGGCAGGCCTTAATCATAAAATATGGTGAAAGCGCGCATGATATTCATATCCTATATGGCGGCTCGATGAATGGCGATAATGCCCAGGAACTCCTGAGTATAGCGCATGTTGATGGCGGGTTAGTTGGCGGAGCTAGCCTGAGAGCAACAAAATTTACACCCGTAATTGCAGCGGCGTCGAGGGCCTAAATAATATTATTCTATCGATAGTGCGTGATTCTGATAATATAATGTCGTAAATCAATTGAAGATTCGAATTTCAATCGCTATGTGGACTTCAACATAAATAAATATTCATTGGAACATTAAATGGGTCTCTTTCAATTTTTAATCATTCTACAAGGCACCGTTGCTTTTGGTTTGGTCGTTGCAATTTTAATGCAGCGATCAGAAGGCGGCGGTCTTGGCGTTGGCGGCAGTCCATCGGGCCTGATGTCTGCGCGCGGAGCTGCTGATTTTATGACCCGCTTGACGTCTTTCTTGGCGATTTTATTCATATCATTGTCGGTGGCACTTGCTTTTGTAGCAGCAAAGCAAAGCTCTGGTTCAACCATTGATGATAGTTTCGAACGGACAGCTCCTGAACCAACCTCTGAACTGGCTCCAACGCAAAACCCTATCGCGCCTCCAACGAGCGATGATCCGCTAGAAGCGGCAGCGGCGGCGGCGGCGGCTTCTGAAGAAGATAGTCAGGGCAGCCGCGAATAAACCTCTCATTTAGAATGAACCAATTCTTATGGGTAAAAAAAGGGCCGTTCTTATTATGAGCGGTTCTTTCATTCTATATCCGTTTATTATCTTTATACCCGTTCATAATATGGGTCTGGCCTCTTAAGTGCGTTAGGAAAGCATGATATGGGATAGGTGAAAAAGTTATCCATAGTTTTTTTGAGATTTTGGATTATTTCGCTTGTCAAACCCCACCCTATCCCCTTAACCCTCTACTCCCATGGCGCGATATATTTTTATTACTGGCGGCGTGGTCTCCTCGCTTGGAAAAGGTCTTATGGCAGCAAGTCTTGCGGCTTTGCTACAAGCACGTGGTTATAAGGTACGGATACGCAAATTTGACCCTTATTTGAACGTTGATCCAGGTACAATGTCGCCTTATCAGCACGGCGAAGTCTATGTCACCGATGATGGCGCAGAGACCGATCTTGATTTGGGGCATTATGAACGCTTTAGCGGCGTTTCGGCGCGGCAATCTGACAATGTGACTTCTGGTCGAATCTATCGAGATATTATCGCCAAAGAAAGACGCGGTGATTATCTGGGTGCGACAGTACAAGTGATTCCGCATGTTACCGATGCTATCAAAGCCTTTGCATTGGATGAGAGCGATGATCTTGATTTCATCTTGTGCGAAATTGGCGGTACGGTTGGCGATATTGAATCGCTCCCCTTTATGGAGGCTATTCGCCAATTACGCAACGAACTAGGGCGCGATCAAACTTTATCCATTCATGTGACATTGGTCCCTTATGTGACGGCGGCTGGCGAATTAAAGACGAAACCAACTCAGCATAGCGTTAGAGAGCTCACTTCCTTGGGGATTCAACCCGATGTATTGCTGTGCCGCTGTGAGCATATTTTGCCAGATAATGAACGCGCAAAAATCGCAGCTTTTTGTAATGTGCGCAAAGAGGCGGTTATCCCTGCATTGGATGCGGAGAGTATTTATGCAGTTCCATTGCAATATCATGCCGAAGGGCTCGATGATGAGGTGCTGCGCGGGTTTGGCATTACCGACAGCAAAGAACCCGATCTATCGCGCTGGTATGACATTGTTAATCGCTATCATAACCCCGAAGGCGAAGTGACTGTTGGCGTAATTGGCAAATATGTTGGGTTGCAAGATGCCTATAAATCATTGCACGAAGCTTTGGTGCATGGCGGTATGGCCCATAAAACGCGCGTGAATATCAAATGGCTCGATGCCGAATTGTTTGAAAATGAAGATGATTTGGTGACGAAATTAGAACCAATGCACGCTATATTGGTGCCTGGCGGATTTGGTGAGCGGGGCAGCGAAGGTAAAATTGCGAGCATAAAATTTGCGCGTGAACGTAATATACCTTTCTTTGGTATTTGTCTTGGGATGCAAATGGCTTGCCTCGATGGCGCGCGTAATGTTAGCGGTATTGAAAATGCATCGACCAGCGAATTTGGATCAACCGATAACCCTGTGATTGGCCTCATAACCGAATGGCAAAGCAAAGACGGCACGCAGCTACGCGATGATGATAGCGATTTAGGCGGGACGATGCGATTGGGGGCTTATCGGGCGAAACTCAGTGATAATAGCCATGTCGCATCGGTTTATGAGGCGCAGAATATCGAAGAGCGGCATCGGCACAGATTTGAAGTCAATTTGGCTTATAAAGATATGTTGGAATCGGGCGGGTTAATATTCTCTGGCATGTCGCCTGATGGTCGCTTGCCCGAGATAGTGGAGCGTCCCGATCATCCTTGGTTCATAGGTGTGCAATTCCACCCAGAGCTTAAATCGCGGCCATTTGATCCGCACCCATTATTTGCGAGTTTTATTGGTGCTGCGCTTAAACAAAGCCGTTTAGTGTGAGGCTGTCTACTATTAAGCTGTGGCTATCAGCCAGCAAAATAATTATATTTCACACAATATAGTAAAAGGGCAGCCCCAACGCGCTGCCCAATATATAAGCCTATTTTTTCTGCTAGGCTGCCCATTCTATAAGCAAGAGGCTTAATCCAAGAATTAGGGGAGGGAAATTTAGCCTATTTTTTTAGATTTTTTGGACGGTATTTTTGTTACATTATCATCGCCGCTTTGCTCTATTGTTTTCAGCTTTGAGCCCACTTCAATCTTACGCGGCTTGAGCGCATCGGGTACTTCGCGCAATAATTTAACGGTCAATAATCCATCGGCCATATTGGCTTCGGTGACATGGACATAATCGGCCAATTGAAAACGGCGTTCAAAATTGCGGTTGGCGATACCAACGTGCAAGAAATCCCGATTATCATTGCCATCAATGTCTTTTTTACCAACGACGGTGAGCAAATTTTGCTGGGCGGTAATATCGATTTCATTGTCTTTGAAACCTGCAACGGCGATGGTGATGACAAAATCATCTTCGGATAATCGCTCTATGTTAAATGGGGGGTAATTTTCATTCTGACCGCTGCGCGCGCTATTTTCTAGCAAGTCAAACAAACGATCAAAGCCTACTGTGGTTCGGCGATAGGGGGTAAAATCAAGACGATTCATAATATTCTCCTGTTGAGCAATGTTATTGATGAAGCCCAAAATTGGCGCTTCGGCATAAATTTAATTTTTGTTTAGGGCCTGCTTATGCAGCACCCTATAAAAAGATAATATCGCCGTTTCTAATTTCAAGAGGTGAAATTACAATTTATAGTATATTTTGCTGGTTGCTCTATCAGATGATGCTTGACCAATGGCTGGCAAGGCTACAAATGGAAAGAGAATAAATTATCTGTAGGATTATAAATATATAATGATTTTGTCCCCGCTCGAATATATGATGGCAAAGCGTTATCTCTTGCCCGGAAAGGGCGAGCGTTTCATCACTATGGTAGCAGGGATCAGCCTTGTCGCCGTCATGCTTGGTGTAGCTGCGTTGATAGTGGTGATGAGTGTGATGAATGGTTTTCGCGCAGAATTATTTGAAAAAAGCGTTGGCTTAAATGGTCATGCTATCGTTCAAGGTTATGATGGTAGGCTCTCTGATTGGCGCGCAATATTAAAAGAAGCGAAAAAGACGCCAGGTGTTGTCGATGCTACTCCGCTTATTGACCAGCCCTTATTATCAACCTTTAATGGACGAGCGCAAGCGGTTTTAGTGCGCGGCATGACGGTCGAAAATATTCGTAATAACCCCAGCTTAAAGGGTAAAACATTAGTTGGTGATATGCATGATATTACCGAAGACAGCGAGAGGATAGCTATTGGTGCTGGCCTTGCCCGCAGCATTGGTGCGACCGTTGGGCAAAGCATTACAATTATCAATCCGCAAGGTCGCCCAACGCCATTTGGTACAGTACCGCGCGAAATATCCTATCAAATAGGTGCCATATTTGAAATTGGCATTTATGATTATGATAAAGCTATGGTCATATTACCCATGAAAGATGCGCAGCTATTACTATTGATGGGGGATGATGTGGGTTTGATAGAAATCAAAACCAATGATGCCGACAATGTCGATGAAATTATAAAACCGCTGGCAGAAAAATTTATCAATGAAGCACAAATCGTAAATTGGAAAACGCTTAATTCCTCTTTATTCGAAGCTTTAGCCGTTGAGCGCGTGGTGATGTTTGTGATTTTATCGATTATCATATTAAACGCTGCTTTTAATATATTATCATCGCTCATCATGTTGGTGCGCGCTAAAACCCGTGACATTGCCATATTGCGTACTATGGGGGCATCGCGCCGTTCTTTGCTGAAAATATTCATCACAGTGGGCACATTAATAGGCACTTTGGGCGTTGCTGCGGGAACAGCAATAGGGTTTATCTTTCTCTATTTCCGCCAAAATATTGTGAATTTCGTCGAATGGGCAACAGGGCAAAATCTCTGGGATCCCTCTATTCGCGTATTGATCGAGCTGCCATCAAAAACAGAAGCTGCCGAAGTGATAGGTATCTGTGCATTAACAATATTATTGAGCTTCTTAGCAACATTATATCCCGCATTTAAGGCGGCCAATACAGATCCTGTGCAGGTGTTGCGCTATGAATAATATTATTGAACTCAAAAATCTAAAGCGCAGTTTTGAACAAGGTGAGACCCTAATAGAAGTATTGTTGGGCGTGAATTTGACGATTAAGCCTGGCGAGATAGTTGCTTTATTGGGGCCATCGGGTTCGGGTAAATCTACTTTATTGCAAGCGGTGGGCTTGCTTGAGGGCGGCTTTGAAGGGTCGATTAAAATCGATGGCGAAGAAACCTATGATGTGACAAGCGACGTGCGTACGCGCATTAGGCGTGATACATTAGGCTTTGTTTATCAATTCCATCATTTATTGGCCGATTTTGATGCGATGGAAAATATCATGTTGCCGCAAATTGTAGCAGGCGTTCATAAGAAAGATGCGGAAAAACGTGCGATAGAATTGCTCAATAAATTGGGTCTTGGTAAACGTATCAAGCATCGTCCATCTAAATTATCGGGCGGAGAGCAACAGCGCGTTGCTGTGGCGCGTGCACTGGCCAATGCCCCAAAATTGGTGCTAGCCGATGAACCGACGGGCAATTTGGATGAGCATACGGCGGATTTGGTGCTGCAAGAATTTATCGATTTGGTGCGTTTAGAAGGTTCTGCATCGCTCATTGCCACGCATAATGAGCGTTTGGCCCGCAAGATGGATCGAGTGGTAAGATTAAAAGATGGAATATTGCACGAAGATTAAACCGCAAAAAAGGCATAGATATAATGGCAGATAATTTTATCTTAAAACAAGCCGATGGGTCATCTGCATCTTTTGATGCGTATCGGGGCAAAGTGATCTTGGTGGTGAATACGGCTTCAAAATGCGGGTTTACACCCCAATATGAAGGGCTGGAAGAATTATATCAAGAGTATAAAGATAAGGGCTTGGAAATATTAGCCTTTCCATGCAATCAATTTGGTGCGCAAGAACCTGGTGATGCCGAGCAGATTAAGAATTTTTGCACTTTGAATTATGATGTCAGCTTTCCCTTGATGCAAAAAATAGAGGTCAATGGCGATAATGCGGACCCATTTTGGGAGCATCTAAAATCTAAACAAGCGGGTTTATTAGGATCGCGCAAAATCAAATGGAATTTTACAAAATTTCTGATTGATAAGCAAGGAAATGTGGTGGCACGGCATGGCCCGCAGGTTAAACCATTGACGCTTAAAAAAGATATTGAAGCCTTGTTGGCGCCATGATCTTTTGCTAAATATTATAGTATGAATAAGCGGTTCAAATAACTCTCCTTGTCCACAGATTTTGCGGTTGTGTCTTTTGACATTTAGCTGCTCTCGCATAAGATTTTAATATGTCTTATGTGCCCTTTGTTCCGCTCCGTATTTTCTCTGCATATACAATGCTCGATGGTGCTATGGAACCCAAAGCCATCGGAAAATATGCAAAAAACCGTGGGTTTCCAGCGATAGCGATTAGCGATCGTAATGGGCTATATGGTGTCATGGCATTTGAAGATGGTTGCCGCGCAACGGGTGTTCAGCCCATATTGGGGACATTAATATCTGTCGCGCGGGAGAAACAGCAACCGCGAAGCGCGCTACAATATGATTGGCTTGCCCTATATGCGCAAAATGAAATTGGTTATGAAAATCTGTGCAAATTGGTTTCTGCGTCGCATTTGGATCGGCCGATTAGCGATGATGCGCATGTCAGTATAAACGATATTTGCGATCATAATGAAGGCTTGATTGCTCTTACCGCTGGCGGCGAGGGTGCTTTAACGCGCCTTATCGCCGAACGACAAGTGGATGAAGCCCATGCCTATCTGGATAGGCTGCAAAACGCTTTTGGTGATAGGCTCTATATTGAGCTGTGCCGGCGCGGCGATAAGATTGAAGAGGCGGCCGAAAATAGGCTGATAGATTTGGCTTATGAACGCAATATTGCTCTGGTGGCCACAAACCCGAGCTGTTTTGCCGAACCTGATTTTTTTGAGGCTCATGATGCGATGCTCTGCATTGCGCAAGGGGCATATATAGAGAGCGAAGATCGCAAACAGAGTTCGCGTGAGGCTTGGATAAAATCTGGGCCGCAGATGCGCGAGATATTTGCGGAT
This sequence comes from uncultured Sphingomonadaceae bacterium, assembly GCA_938050045.1. GTDB lineage: Bacteria > Pseudomonadota > Alphaproteobacteria > Sphingomonadales > Sphingomonadaceae > Sphingorhabdus_B. The sequence goes on along the minus strand of CALLJS010000018.1, from coordinate 30,188 downwards.
ATTCCCGAAGCTTTATCCAATACGCTCATTATCGCTCAACGCTGCGGAGTAGGCTCGCCAAGGCGCGCACCGATATTGCCGAGTATCGCTGGCGATATAGAGGCCGAAATAAAGCAATTGCGCGATGATGCGCGCAAAGGGCTTGACGATCGCTTGTCAAAATATGCCGATATGAGCGATGCGCAGAGGCAGATATATTATGACCGGCTCGATTTTGAGACCAAAGTTATCACGGACATGGGGTTTCCTGGTTATTTTTTGATCGTTGCCGATTTCATCAAATGGGCCAAAGATAATGGCATAGCCGTTGGCCCTGGGCGTGGCTCGGGCGCGGGCAGTGTGGTCGCTTGGTCGCTGACAATTACCGATTTAGACCCGATCGAACTGGGGCTCTTGTTTGAGAGATTTTTGAACCCTGATCGCGTGTCGATGCCCGATTTCGATATTGATTTTTGCGAGACGCGCCGCACCGAAGTCATCCACTATGTGCAGCAAAAATATGGTCGCGATCAAGTGGCGCAGATTATTACCTTTGGTAAGCTAAAAGCGCGCGCCGTTTTGCGTGACACTGGGCGCGTATTGCAAATGAGCTATGGCCAAGTGGATCGGCTGTGTAAATTAGTGCCCAATCATCCTACCGATCCTTGGGATTTGAAAAGAGCTCTGAGCGGCGTTGCTGAATTGCGCGAAGAATATCGCCGTGAAAAAGATGTAAAACGTTTGTTTGATTTGGCGATGAAATTAGAGGGATTGCCGCGCCATAGCTCAACCCATGCAGCGGGTGTTGTGATTGGGGATAGAAATTTATCGCATCTTGTGCCGCTTTATCGTGATCCGCGCTCTGAAATACCCGTTACGCAATTTGATATGAAATTTGTCGAGATTGCAGGCCTTGTGAAGTTTGACTTTTTGGGATTAAAAACTTTATCGGTCTTGCAGCGCGCCGAACAATTATTAGCTTCGCGCGGGATTAAGGTCGATTTAGCAAGTTTACCCGTGGATGATCCCAAAGTATATGAGCTGCTGCAAAGCGGCAATACTGTGGGTGTGTTTCAGCTAGAATCCGAAGGCATGCGCCGCACATTGTCGGCGGTAAAACCGACCAATTTTGGAGATATTATTGCACTGGTTTCGCTGTATCGCCCTGGGCCAATGGATAATATTCCTATGTTTGGCCGCCGCAAAAATGGCGAAGAAGAAATATCCTATCCGCATAATTTGCTAGAAACTATTCTCAAAGAAACTTATGGTATTTTTGTCTATCAAGAACAAGTGATGCAAGCGGCACAAATTTTGGCAGGCTATACATTGGGCGGTGCTGATTTGTTGCGCCGCGCCATGGGCAAGAAAATTCAAGCCGAGATGGACACGCAGCGCGAGATATTTGTTAAAGGCTGCAAAGAGCATAATGATATAGCCGCTGCTAAGGCGAATGAGTTATTTGATTTAATTGATAAATTTGCAGGCTATGGATTTAACAAAAGCCACGCGGCGGCCTATGCTTTACTGGCCTATCATACTGCTTGGTTTAAGGCATATTATCCCCACGAATTTTATGCCGCTTCGATGCGATTTGATATGCATCAAACCGATAAATTGGGCATATTCATTGATGATATGCGCAAGCTTGATGTCAAATATCTGGCACCTTGTGTCAATAAGAGCGAGGCCAATTTTACCGTAGCGCAAGATGATAATGGAGATTTGTCTGTGCTATTCGCGCTGGCTGGTGTGAAAAATGTTGGCGAAAAAGCGATGGAATCTCTGGTGGCTGAGCGAAATTCTGCTGGTATTTATAAAAGCATAGATGATTTTGCTAATCGCATCGATCCCACTATGATTAATCGCCGCCAGTTAGAGAATCTGGCATCGGGCGGGGCTTTTGATAGTATAGAGCCAAACCGTGCGGCCGTGTTTGAGGCCGCAGATACACTCATCTCAGCCGCGCAATCCGCTAAAGAATCGCGCGAGAGCGGGCAAGGCGGATTATTTGGTGACGGTAGCGGCGATGCTGCCTCTTTGCGGCTGAATAAATCGGCTTCTTGGTCTTTGGCTGAGCGTATGATGAAAGAGAAAGATGCTTACGGCTTTTATTTCTCGGCGCATCCTGTCACCCAATTTGAAGCGGTGGCCCGATCAAACGGAGCGCGCAGTTACAGCGAATTAATGCTCAGCGGCCCAATAGCAGAGGGAACGCGCAAACCCGCAGTCATTGCAGCTTTAATCGAGGGAGTGCGTTGGCGCGAATCTAAGCGCGGCAAACGTTTTGTGCTGGTGGATTTATCGGATAGCAGCGGCCAATTTTCTGCCTCTTGTTTCGAAGAAGATATTGCTAATGATTTAGCCGAACATGCTAAAATAGCAGAATGCGCGCTGCTGAATGTTGAGATGGATATGAAAGAGGGCGATGAAACGCCAAGGCTTTCTATCAAAAACACGAGGCCTCTATCAAAGATGGTGCAAAACGCACGGATAGAAATGGTGCTTAATGTCACAAAAGCAGATGCTTTTCATTCGCTTGCCAATCTTATGGCCCCATATTCCAATGGCAAAGGACGTTTGGTCGCTCTTGTTGAATATAATGATAATCATATTCCCATCATATTGGGAAAATATTCTAAACTAGATGGTGATCTTGCCGCACAAGTGGCCGAAATAGAGGGTATAGAAAATGTTATAATTGCCCCCTTGCGTGCGGGCTTATAATTCGTCATTAATCAGACAATTAAATATAGGAGAGAGCTATGACAGGTGAAATGCAGCGGCAACCCATGCAGGTCAGTAACTTAATTGACCATGCAGCGCGCGAACATGGGAATAGGGAAATTGTCTCTTATTGGGCTAACGGTCAAGAGACGCGCACCCATTGGGCGGGCATTAGAGCAGATGCGCTGAAAATGACGCAGGCTTTGCAGGCTCTTGGTGTATCTAAAGGCGATAGAATAGCCACTTTGGCGATGAACCATAGCCGCCATTTGGTGAGCTGGTATGGGGCTGTTGGGGTCGGCGGTATATTGCACACCATCAACCCACGTTTGTTTGATGAGCAATTAGTCTATATTGCCAATCATGCCGAAGATAAGGTGATGTTCTATGATGCCGCATTTCAGCCAATCATTGACCGGTTAAAAGACCAATGGACCAGCATTGAACATTATATCTGCTATGACCCGCCTGAGGGGACGGATGGTTTTGAAGAATGGATTGCGCCGCACGATGGCAATGTTGAATGGGCGCAGTGCGATGAGCAAGACCCTTGTATGCTCTGCTATACCAGCGGCACCACTGGCAATCCAAAGGGCGTTATTTACGAACATCGTTCAACAACGCTCCATGCTATTTCAGGATTGCAACCTGCTGCGTTTGATTTTGATGCGCAAACGGTCATGCTACCAATTGTGCCTATGTTTCATGCGGCAAGCTGGGGGTTGCCCTGGGCAGGGGCCGCTTGCGGCGTAAAATTCGTCTATAGCGCGGTGAATGAACCCAAAATATTGCACGATTTGATGATGAAAGAAAAAGTAACGCATAGTGCTGGCGTGCCAACGGTTTGGCTTGGTATGTTCCAATATCAAGACCAGACAGGCGTGGATTTAGGAGCTTTGCGCATGGCGACGATAGGTGGGTCGGCCGCGCCGCGCTCTATGATTGAGCGATTGATGAAGGCTGGTGTTCGTGTGGGTCATGCTTGGGGTATGACCGAAACATCGCCGATCGGTACGGTGGGATCACCCAGCAGCGATTGGGACGATCTTAGCTTTGACGCGCAAGTCGACCAAGTGTGTAAGCAAGGCCGCCCGATATTTGGCGTTGAACTGTGTACAGTGGATGATGATGATAATCTGCTGCCGCGCGATGGCGAGACTTCGGGCAGATTGTTGATACGCGGCCCGTGGATAATAAAACGCTATTTCAAGGCCGATGCAGATGCTTGCGATGAAAATGGTTGGTTCGATACGGGTGATGTTGCAACGCTGCATCCTGATGGCACATTGCAAATTACCGATCGTTCTAAGGATGTGATTAAATCGGGTGGCGAGTGGATTAGCTCGGTTGAATTGGAAAATGTTGCCGTTGGCTGCCCAGGTGTGGCCGAAGCTGCGGCCATTGGGATATATCACCCCAAATGGGATGAACGGCCCTTGCTCGCCATTGTTCGAAGCCCCGATTCTACTGTTAGTGTTGATGAGATAAAAGCCTATATGAACGATAAGATTGCCAAATGGTGGATGCCAGATGCTATTGAATTTGTTGATGAAATACCACATACGGCAACAGGAAAAATTCTTAAAACGCAATTACGCAAGCAATTTGCTGACTATAAATTAACGGCGTAAATCATGGAAAATCATGTCGATCCAGAACGCGAAAATTTTGACCATTTCAAATCTCTGCCGCGCGATACGCCCATAGAAATGCTAAATTTAATTCGTTTCAAACAAAGAGCAACCTATCCCGATAGCCATGCTCATGCGAAAAGAGGGTTGAGCGGTTTTGAAGCCTATGCTGAATATGGAAAAGAGAGCGGTCCTATATTTGAGCGCGTTGGCGGCTCGATAATATGGCGCGGGAAAATGGAAGCATTGCTGATTGGCCCATCCGATGAGAGTTGGGATGCTTGTTTTATCGCGCGCTATCCCAATAGCGGGGCATTCCTTGAAATGGTTACCGATCCTGCCTATCAAATCGCCGTCGTTAATAGACAAGCTGCTGTACAAACGAGTAGATTGATACGTATGAAGCCGATTGCATTAACTGATAATAGTTTTGGATAGTGAGAATTGAGTCCTAAATTATAATAGGGATAGATCATGAAATAAGTTTTTCCATATTATAATTATGGATTGTGACACCTTCAATTTCAAAATCTATGCGATCCAAAGTGGTAAAGTCTTTTTTTAAGAAGAATCTGTGTGCGCCCTCACTTGCTTTGGTGTAGAGTTTTTTTTATTTTCTATTGCGCGCTAATGTTTCAATTTCATCATATAGTGCGGAAACGATATTTTTTCTTGCAGCTTCTGGAAGAGAATATACGGCCTAATTCAAGGACAGAATGTTGAAATAGCTGTGAAATCTGTTCAGCATCATCGGGATAAAATTCTCTAATAAGCATATAGCCAATTAATTGGAATGAGTAATAGGGTTAAGCGTCCATTAAACGCGGCATAATCTGCACAAAGTTACACGGCTTATGGCGATTATCGAGCTGATGCACTAATATTTGATCCCAACCATCTTTGACCGCGCCATTGGAACCAGGGAGCGCGAATATATAAGTGCCATCCGCGACCACTGCGCAAGCACGCGATTGGATGGTAGATGTACCAATGGAGGCTATGCTGATATAGCGGAAATATTCGCCAAAACCCGGAATGTCGCGCGTTTTAACCGCGTCTAATGCTTCGGGGGTTAAATCGCGTCCTGTTAAGCCCGTTCCGCCCGTTGTAATGATGCTGTCGATATTGCCATCATCAACCCAAGCACGCAATTGCATGGTCATGGTCGATACATCTTCTTTGCAGATTTTACGCTCAATGACATTATGACCCGCATCAATGATACGCTGATTCAATATATCGCCGCTGCTATCATCCGCTTTTGTGCGCGTATCCGATAGCGTCAAGAGCGCTATATTTATGGGTTTGAAGGCTTTGCTGTCATCGAGCGGCAAGGGTAGGGCTCTTATTCTTATTGACCAAAGTTACACGATTACCATTGGCCGCATTGGGGAAACTAGGCCATAGATTTTGGGCTAAACCAGTTTTTGATCCGCTATCGCTGTTATTTTTTTGCTCATAAACCCAATAATTACGCAAAATAGTAGCGACATATCCGCGCGTTTCCCAATAAGGAATGGATTCAATGTATAATAAGGGATCGCCGCCATCTTTAACTTCATGATTCCAACGTGTTATCGGCGTTAAGCCAGCATTATAGGCGGCAATAACTTTGGGCAAAAGCCCTTCTGTAGCCCTGCTATCGCGCAAATGCTCGAGGAAAGATTGGCCATATTCTAAATTGACCTCGGGTTTATTCAAATCACTTGAATTGAATGTATATCCAGATGCTCGCGCAATGTCGCGGGCGGTACCAGGCAAAACTTGCATCAGGCCGCGCGCATTGGCGGGACTGACAACGCCCTTTCTCCAAGCCGATTCTTGAAGCGTATGCGCAAATGCCAAGGCACTATCAATACGCCACCCATTTTTTGGTGCCCAATTGGGCGTTGGATAGCGCAAAGAAATAGAGGTCTTTGCATTGGATGGGCTATATTGTGATAACCATAGTTGCGTTTCGGGAAGGCCAAGTTCGCTTGCCAATTTACCCAATTCATTATGATGATTTTTTCCTGCGACGCGCGCTTGGAATTGCAATGTTTCTTTTGCCAAAGAGGCGCGGCCTAGTTCAGATAGGGCCAGTGTAATTTGAACATTTTCTTCGCTGCGGATTTTTTTCCAATCCTCTTTATTGAGCTTAGTATTTTGGATTTTGGCGATTTTCATGCCCAGAGCTTCGCGCGATAAAAGTCCGTAAAAAGTTTCTTGGAAAACGGCGGCGTTTTGAAGACGCGATTGCGACAAATCAGGACGCTTTGACGACATGGCGGCGCGCGCGCTCCAATAATAACCCGCGCTGCGTAAATCTTCGTTATGTGCAAAGCTAGCGACATGATCGAAAGAGGATAGGGCTTGGGCAAATTGTCCTAATCTCCAATGCGCTAGACCTTTAACCCAATGCGCTTGAACGGCCCATTCACCAGAGTTTTGGCTAGCAATTGATGCTAAATGCAGGGCCTTTACATCATTATTTTCAATATAATAAGACCATGCAATACGATATTGTAATTCGGTGCGCAAAGCATTGGATATATCAGTGCTGACATTGTTAAGCACATCTTCGGCAGAGCTAGGGGCATCATCTTTAATATAGCGCACAATGATATTGCGTATCTTGCTAGCCCCATTTTCTTCCACTGATTTTGGTAAATGACGGCTCGGTGAGCTGCCCGTATAGGATAATTTTTGGCGGCCTGGTAAAGCAGGTAAGCTCTCGGCACCTCGGCGCGCTGCTAATCGGCTTAGCTGATCGGCTTGCGGTAAATAGGGTGCATCGCTGATTAGTTTTAGCAAATCATCACGCTCAATACGGGGGCTTCCAGATGCTAGAAATAATTCAGCTTTTGCCATATTTCTAAGCGGCCCATTTGGTGCTTTTGCAATGGCGTTTTTGGCTTCTTCCCATTTTTCATTTTCAATATATGCGAAAATATCCTCAAATTTTTGCCTATCTTTATTGCTCAATAAAGAGGGGATGATATTTACTTTTTTATGGACCCAAACGGATGCAGCACTTGAAACTCCAGTGTTAGACATATCGGTGTTTCCATCTTCATTCGCGGTAACCGATGCATTGGCCTGAGATACTGATCCAATAATGATAAGAGCTGGTAAAACTGGAATCGCTGAGAATTTCACAAAATTTCTTTCTTCATTAATAGCTGCAAATCTCTCCAAGCTTTTTCTTTTAATTTAGGACTGGCTAAGAGAGTTTTGGGATGAAACGTGGTTAACAATTCCTTGTCTTTATTATTAAGGTTAAAATAATGTAAACTCTCTCTAGATTTCATCAGTTCTGCGTTGAGTAGTGCATTGCAAGCCGCTGAACCGAGGGTAATGAGTATATCAGGGTCAGCAATCTCTATATGATAGCGGATAAATGTATGAATTAGCGGTAAATCTTGATCTGGTATTTCATCATAAACAGGCCGAGTACTGGCCAAACTAGCGCAATAAATATTGTGTTTTTCAAAACCAGCGGCCGCCAACATATTGACGATTAATTGATTTTCTTTCCCCGATAATAGAGATTTTGCTCGTAAATCATTCGCATTCGGATAGTCACTAATAAGCATTATTGTTTTTTGATTATGATGCGTTTTTTCATTGTCTAACTGTAAATAGTGCGGCGTAATAAATTCATTCCCATAAATATTGCCCGGCAATGGGTCGCCATTTTCGATCGCCTTGTGCAATGCAGCGAGTGTTTTAGGCCAGCTATTATGAGCGATATGAGCGGACGTAATTTTTTGTGATTGCGCAGGACTATTGCTAGGTTTGCCCGTTGCAGCAGAAATTTGAAGTTTGCGTTTAGAATCGTTTTGTGACGATATTTCTTGGGTTTTTTCTGTTAACCAATTGACCTTCAAGCTATCAACGGCTTGATCCACGCCTGCCATATCCCACCATGCAACATAGGATTGCACTAGGGTCAATGCGCCTTCTGTATCGCTTAAAATATCATCTCTTTGCATTTGCATAGCTTCTATATTGTATAGATTGATAATGAAGTATATAAACAATGGAATAAAAGCCGTTATGATGAGATATATAACGGCTAGAGCGTAATATTTGCGCTACCAATGAAGGAACAGATTATGAGTGAACGCGAATCCATGCCTTATGACGTTGTTATTGTGGGTGGCGGGCCAGCGGGTTTGAGCGCGGCGATTCGTCTAAAGCAAAGCAATCCCGATATTGAAGTATGTATATTGGAAAAAGGCTCTGAAATCGGAGCGCATATATTATCGGGTGCCGTCGTAGATCCTAAGGCTATGGATGAACTTATTCCAGAATGGCGCGAACAAAATTGCCCATTATCTGAAACGCCAGTGACAGAAAATCATCATTGGGTACTGAGCAAAAAAGGCAAATTTGCAATTCCGCATCTCTTTACGCCGCGATGGATGCACAATAAGGGCACTTATACTGTGAGCCTTGGGAATTTGTGCCGATGGCTAGGTGAACGCGCCGAAGAAATGGGCGTTGAAATTTTCCCTGGTTTTCCAGCAGCCGAAATTTTATACAATGAAGATGGCTCGGTTAAGGGCGTTGCCACGGGTGATATGGGGATTGCCGCTGATGGAAGCCATAAGGACGATTATCAACCAGGCATGGAATTGCATGGAAAATATACATTATTTGCCGAAGGCGCGCGCGGGAGTCTGACCAAAATATTGCGCATAAAATTTGACCTGGAAGCCGATTGTGAACCACAGGTCTATGGCCTTGGTATGAAAGAATTATGGGATATTAATCCCGATAAGCATGAGGCAGGCCGCGTTATCCATACGCAAGCTTGGCCTCTTGATGATGCGTGGGGCGGGGGGTTCTTATACCATCAAGCCAATAATCAAGTGGCATTGGGTTTTGTTGTGGCTTTGGATTATAAAAATCCTCATCTTTATCCATTTGAGGAATTTCAGCGATGGAAACAACATCCCGAAATTCGTAAAATATTAGAAGGCGGCAAGCGCGTGTCTTATGGCGCGCGCGTCATCAACGAAGGCGGTTTGCAATCCATTCCTAAATTAGCCTTTCCAGGCGGCGCGCTGATTGGATGCAGTGCTGGTTTCGTCAATGTTCCGCGACTCAAAGGCAGCCATAACGCCATGAAATCTGGCATGATAGCCGCCGATTCGATAATTGCTGCAATGGCGCAACAGCGCAGTCATGATGAATTAAGCGACTATCAGAGCGGCGTGGATAATAGCTGGATTGTTGATGAGTTAAAATTGGTGAAAAACGCGCAACCACTGGTAGCCAAATTTGGTGGTGGATTGGGTACAATATTATCTGGTATTGATGTGTGGATGCGAACATTGAAAATTGGCTTACCTTTTACAATGAAACATCATCCCGATCACACGACCTTGGTGCGCTCTGATATTTCAACCAAAATTGAATATCCTAAACCCGATGCTGTTATCAGCTTTGATCGGCTTTCCTCGGTGTTTTTATCGAATACCAATCACGAAGAAGATCAGCCCGTTCATTTGCAATTAAAAGACAAAAATGTGCCTATTGCGGTTAATCTTGCGCTTTATGATGAGCCTGCGCAGCGATATTGCCCAGCAGGGGTTTATGAGATTGTAGGCGAAGATGAACCTCGATTACAAATTAATGCCCAAAATTGTGTGCATTGTAAAACTTGCGATATTAAGGATCCGACCCAAAATATCAATTGGGTGACGCCAGAAGGTGGCGGCGGGCCTAATTATCCCAATATGTGATTTCGTAATTGAAATTAAAATAATGGGGGATAGAGTATAGATTATGAAAAAAATATCTCTCATTTTGGCTTTAGCATATTTTATATCCGCAAATTTTGCGCATGCAAATGAACGATTATTGCAAGACTATGTCGAAGCGCGCTTATTTGAGATTGAAAATAAAAACCAATCTGCGCTTAAATCTTATAAATATCTGATACGGCAACAATCAGATAGCCAGATATTGGCCGATAGATTGTTCGAAATATCCCTGAAAACGGGCGATATAGAAGCTGCTCTAAAAACACTTGATGCTAACGAACAGTCAGAAGATTTGCCAGCGCAAGCGCATATATTGCGCTATAGTGCCGCGCTGAAAAATCGAGATTGGGCGGCGGCAATGCAAGCATTAAAGCCAATTTCCGAAGACGCTGTTTTTGGTTTTATGGTCCCCATCATGACCTCTTGGGTGGAGACAGCAAAGGGCAATGATGGGACCGTTTTTTTGAAGGCATCGGGCAATAGTGGCCTTAGTAATTTTTATGGTAGAGACCAAATTGCTTATCAATATTTATATAGAAAACAATATGATAAAGCCCGTAAAAATATAATTTCGGTTAGACCATTTACGGAAGTGTTTGCGCGTGATTTAATTTTGAAGGCTGGCCCAATTTTGCACCAAAATGGGCAAGATGATTTTGCAGATACTATATTAAATTCGCAAGGCAGTGGTGCGGCTATCTCCACATTAGAAATTTTGAATAGCGGTAAAAATATTCCATCAACTTTCTTTGACATATCGCCCGAGATAGGCATTGCGCGGCTTTACGGGCGTGTTGCATTTACTTTGGTGGAGCAGGAATTGTTTGATTTATCGGTGTTTTTTGCACGTACAGCAAAATGGCTTGCCCCTAATGACCGTGCCGTTGATTTATATTTAGGCGCAAGCTTAGCCGCTAATAAGCAGGTCGATGAAGCCAGTGCGATGCTCAACAAGATCAAATCAACCGATCCGTATTTTTCGCTTTATACGGGGCAAAATATTCGGATTTTATTGGATGCAGGGCGCGATCAAGATGCTGTTAAAATTGCCCAAAAGTCGAGTAGCTTGCTCCCAAAATCACAATCGCTATTGTTATTAATGGCCCAAACGCTCGACATGACAAAGCAATATGATGAGGCAGCACAAGCCTATAAATTGCTTATCAAAATAACCCGCGATGAGCAAAAGCGTCGCCAATCTTATTTCTCCCTCTATCATGCACGCAGCCTTACAAAGGCGGGGCAATGGAAAAAAGCAATTAAAGCTCTTGAAAAGGGATTGGAATATCAAGAAGATAATCCGTTTTTGCTCAATTTCTATGGCTATAGTCTAGTTGAAAGAGGCGAGGATTATGATCGCGGTTTTGACATGATAAAAAAAGCATATGATATTGAGCCTAATTCGCCTGATATTACCGATAGTTTAGGATGGGGTTATTACTTAAAAGGCGATTTGGACAAAGCCTTGCCGCTGCTTGAAAAAGCAGCGCAAGCCAGCGCAGATGATGGTGAAATTAAAGAGCATCTTGGCGATGCCTATTGGAGCGCAGGACGGCGCATTGATGCGCGCTATATATGGCGAATAGCCGCCTTGATTGCCAAAGACGATGATAAAAAACGGCTCGATCATAAAGCCGAATTTGGCCTTGATGTTCCTTATTCTTAAATATGAATAAGAGCGAAACCGCCTACGCCAAGATAAATCTTGCTTTGCACATATTAGCGCGCAGAGACGATGGCTATCATGATATTGATACAATATTTGCCTTTATGGACGATGGAGATGCACTGTCTGTCAAGCAAAGCGATACATTAGAGCTTGACATAATTGGCCCGTTTGCAGCGGATATTGATTGCGACATGCAGAATAATTTAGTCCTAAAAACCGCATCTAGCTTGCGCGAGCATCATGGCATAAAAAACGGTGCGCGCATCATTCTGACAAAGAATTTACCCATCGCATCGGGTATTGGCGGCGGTTCTGCTGATGCGGCGGCGGCGGCTAGACTCTTAAATAGATTTTGGGGGTTGAACCAGTCTCCAGCAGAATTATGCACAGTTATTGGGGGGTTGGGTGCAGACATAGCAGCTTGTATATATAGCAGAACCTGCCGAGGAGAGGGGATTGGTAATGCTATTGCAATATTGGATGATTTGCAAGTTCAGGATATTCCAATCTTGCTCGTAAATCCGAGGATTGCCGTGTCAACTGGGCCAATATTCTCTGCTTGGGATGGCCATTCTGGCGGTAAAATAGATCAAATTGATCTGCAATCGATCGTGGATCATTGTGGTAATGATATGGAAAGAGCGGCTATTGCGCTATTCCCGAAAATTTCTGAAGTTTTGAACATATTGCAACGCGAAAACCCAATATTATGCCGTATGTCGGGTTCGGGGGCTAGCTGCTTTGCCCTATATGATAGCATAAGCCAAAGGGATAGCGTCAAGGCATATATCGAACAGCATCATGGCGATTGGTGGTGCATGAGCGGAAAGTTAAAATGAATAGCGATAGTCAATCATATCCTTATGAAATAATAGGCGATATTGAATTTGATAATATATTAATTATCGCCGACCATGCATCGAACCATGTGCCTTTTGATATAGATTTGGGTATCGATAAAAAACTGCTTCATACTCATATCGCGCTTGATATTGGTGTTAGAGAAGTAAGCGAAATTTTGGTTCAAAAATATCCTGTTTCTGCTATTATGGCGCGGCAATCTCGCTTGATAATCGATCTTAATCGAGAAGAGGCTAACCCCGATGCTATTCCAAAAATAAGCGATATGCATATAATTGCTGGCAATCGTATAGATGATGCACAGCGCATGGCCCGAGTTGAACGCTTTCATAGGCCTTATCACAGAAAAATAGAGCAAATTTTGCAAAATAAGAGACCAAAGCTTATCTTGTCGCTGCACAGTTTCACGCATTGCTTGAAAAGCAACCCTAATGTTCATCGGCCTTGGGAAATTGGCGTTTTATATGGCGAGCATGACGAGACGTCCAAACAAGCCATCGGCATATTAGAGGAATATGGGCTGTGTGTTGGCGATCAATTACCTTATTCTGGAAAAATGTTAAATTATACTATGGACCGCCACGCAGAAACCCTCCAAATTCCATATTTTGGAGTTGAAATGCGACAGGATTTGGTTGCGGATCGGCAAGGCTGTGAAAGATTTGCACAAATATTGGGTAAAACATGTCTGAAAATTACAAAAATGCTTGCATGATGAGACTTGAACGTTAGGGCTTGTGAAGAAATTAAGACGAACGGAGCGCATAATGAGCAATAGATTCGATAAATCTAAACTACCTAGCCGCCATGTATCCGTTGGGCCCGAACGCGCTCCTCATCGCAGCTATTATTATGCCATGGGATGGGAAGAAGAGGATATTGCTAAGCCTTTTGTGGGCGTAGCTTCTGCTGGTAATGATAGCGCTCCATGCAACACGACTTTGAATGCGCAAGCGGATATCGCCCGTGAAGGCGTTATTGCAGCGGGCGGTACGCCTTTTCGGTTTAACACTATAACGGTGACAGATGGCATCGCTATGGGCCATCAGGGAATGAAAAGTTCGCTCGTGAGCCGCGAAGTAATTGCCGATTCTGTCGAATTAAGCGTGCGAGGCCATTGCTATGACGCGCTCGTAACCTTTGCTGGATGCGATAAATCTCTGCCTGGTATGATGATGGCAATGTTGCGTTTGAATGTGCCTTCTATCTTTGTTTATGGCGGCTCTATATTGCCTGGATCGCATAAGGGTGAAGATGTCACCGTGGTTGATGTGTTCGAAGCGGTGGGCCAATATGCCGCCAATAATTGCCCTTTACAGGAATTGATCGAACTCGAAAAAGTCGCTTGCCCTGGACATGGCGCTTGCGGTGGCCAATTTACCGCCAATACGATGGCTTGCGTTGGAGAGGCTATTGGTTTGTCGCTACCCAATAGCAATATGGCCCCTGCGCCTTATAAGAGCCGTGCAGATATAGCCACAGCCGCAGGTAAGCAGGTTATGACCTTGCTCGAACTTGATCTAAAACCGCGCGATATTTGTACCAAAGAAGCCTTTGAAAATGCAGCCCGCGTAGTGGCGGCAACGGGCGGTTCGACTAATGCTGCGCTTCATTTGCCTGCTATGGCGCATGAATGCGGGATAGATTATAATCTTTTTGACGTCGCTGAAACTTTCAAATCTACGCCCTATATTGCAGATTTGAAACCTGGTGGAAAATATGTTGCCAAGGATATGCATGAAGCAGGCGGCGTATATATGCTGATGAAAACGATGTTGGATGGTGGATATTTGCATGGAAATTGCAGGACGGTGAGCGGCAAAACTTTGGGCGAGAATATTGATGAAATCACATGGAACCCAGACCAAAAAGTCATTTATGATGTCAAGACACCCATCACTGAAACCGGTGGGGTAGTGGGTCTTAGAGGGACATTAGCACCCGAAGGTGCTATTGTGAAAGTTGCAGGTATGGAGCGGTTAAGCTTTACAGGCACTGCGCGCGTCTTTGAATGCGAGGAAGATGCATTCGCAGCGGTTGAACGCCGAGAAATAGTCGATGGAACAGTGGTTGTCATACGCTATGAAGGGCCAAGAGGTGGTCCTGGAATGCGCGAGATGCTCTCGACAACGGCTGCACTCTATGGACAGGGTATGGGCGAAAAAGTCGCATTGATAACCGATGGCCGTTTTTCTGGTGGTACGCGCGGTTTTTGTATTGGGCATGTTGGGCCAGAAGCAGCCGCTGGTGGGCCTATCGCTCTGGTAGAGGATGGCGATCAAATCTCTATTGATGCAAACAAAGGGACGATTGATTTGCTGGTTGATGAAGAAACGCTCGAACGGAGGCGTAAAGATTGGCAAGCCAATGTGACCAATTATGGGGCAGGTGCATTATGGCGCTATGCACAAAATGTTGGACCTGCTTATAAGGGGGCTATAACGCATCCGGGAGCTCAAGGTGAAACCCATATTTATTCAGATATTTAAGAGACCTAAATTAACCATCCCTCTCTTATGCTTGCCCTTATTGGCAGCTTGCGGGGATGATGAAGCGAAATTAGCGGCCGCTCAGAATGCTGCTTTGGTTGGCAATAAGATTGAATGTGCCTTGAATGGTGCCGATATGTTTTCCAAAATATGCGCAACGGAACGTGTTTCGGCCGAAGATGGCACGATATTAATGATTCGCCATAGCGATGGGGGGTTCAAAAGATTTCGCATATTAACCGATGGTCGAGGGCTAGAAGTAGCAGAAGGTTTTAATGATACTCATATTGAAATTATTGATGAAACCTATATTATCCTATCTTCTGGTAATGATAAATATAAATTGCAAGCACAATTCAAAGGAGGCTTAGCACCATCAGATACATGGCCTCTCGAAGAAAATTCAAGAGCCGAGGATGCGCAAGCCAATTCGCCAGAAAATAATGCTGCAGAGCAAAATGATATTGCCGACAAAGAAGTAGGCCCGATAGGATCGCCTGGTGTGCCCTATCAAGTACCGCAATAATATCTCTTATATATTAGCGATAGGATAGCGAGGCCCTATTTGCTATCGGCTGATTATGAACCCAGAATCAGATAAAAATATGCCAGAATCGCATAAAGATACGATCGTCAGGATTGCCGCGCGCGGTGATGGTGTTACGGTTGATGGTCGGCATGTGGCCTTATCTGCGCCTGGTGACATTATTGAAAGCGGCGGCGGATTATTGCATGGCGATCATCATATTGAACCAATTTGTCCGCACTTTAATTTATGCGGTGGTTGTCAATTACAACATGTGGATGATTTCACTCTCAATAAATTTGTGAAGCAACGTATTGAGAATGCTCTGCATGGGCAAGATATTGGATTACCTGTGTTTACAGATAGTCATATTTCCCCATCAAACAGTCGGCGCCGTGTATCGCTGCGTTCATCTTGGGCTGGGACAATGTTTCAATTGGGCTTTAACAGTGAGAAAAGTCATAGAATATTGAATCTTAAACAATGCGACGTCATGACATCAAAACTATTTTCATTGATTAATCCGTTGAGAGAATTTCTAAAACCCCTCATCGATAGGCGCCGCAATGTGCAGATTAAGATGGCGCAGATTGATCAAGGAATAGATTTATTAATCGAAAATTGGACACCCGAGGGGTTAGAGCAAATCGAGGGCCTAATCGATTTTGCCCGCAACAATCAATTAGCGCGGCTATCGGTTGATGATGGATTAGGGCCAGTAACCCAATGGGAACCAGAGCCTGTGACTATTAGCGTGTCTGGTGTTATCGTTCCCTATCCGCATTTTGCTTTTCTGCAACCGACAAGAGATGGGGAAGATATGCTTGTTGCGGCTGTACGCGATATTACGCAAAAGGCAGATAAAATAGCAGATTTATTCGCGGGATTGGGTACTTTTGCTTTATCTATGCAGCAAAACCAAAAAGTTTATGCAGCGGAAGGAGAGCGCAATTCCTTATTGGCTCTCAAATCAGCAGCAGACAAAGCGCAAAAACAAATATTCACCGAGCATCGTGATTTGTACCGCAGGCCGCTAACTACAGAAGAATTAAACCGTTTTGATGCAGTGGTTTTAGATCCGCCAAGGGCAGGCGCGCGCGAACAGGTGGATCTGCTGGCACCATCTAAGGTAAATTCTATTGCCTATGTAAGTTGTAACCCCTCTAGCTTTGCCCGCGATGCGAAGCGATTAATTGCGGGTGGCTATAGTTTAGAAAAAATATGGCCCATAGGGCAATTTCGTTGGTCTACACATGTTGAATTAGTATCAAAATTCATTAAAAGCAATGCATAATATATAAAATATAGATTATTTCTAATTTATTCATTTACTTTATACTATTCATTGATTGGGCCATCGACCCAATTAACCCCATCTTTGGCTCGCATATCAATATTGAGATTAAACACATCGGGCCGCGAATAATGGCCATCACTATCGAGCGATGTTAGCCCTTCGCCAATCCTATCTAAATCGCACTGGGCATAGATAATTTCTTTGCCATCGCCAGCTTGCGCAATAATCTTTGTATCGGGGCCGCAGATAAAGCTATTGCCAAATTGTAACTGACCATCATCAATGCTCTCAATTAATGATTGCGCATCATCATCACCACCAACACGTTCTAAGCCATCAAGCACATTTGCTTTTGACTGCACGGTACCCGCTGCCAAAACAAAACATCTGCCCTCAAAAGCATAATGGCGCGATGCTATGACATGAATATCGCGCACGGTTGGCCATGCTGCAATATGCATCATTTCCCCCTGATTATGCATAGCTGCCCGAGCAGCAGGCATCCAATGTTCCCAACAGATTAGGCTGCCGATTGTGACATCACCATCTTGATGAACCCCAAGAGTTGAGCCATCACCGCGCATCCATATCAAGCGTTCACCATGGGTAGGCACTAATTTACGGTGGTTCAAAGGGGGGCTATTGGCTCTGATGAGTATCTGGTTATTATAGAGGCTGGAACGCCGCCGTTCATGCGCGCCAATGGAAATATTGCCTTTATATCTATCAGCCAAATCTTGCAAAATAATGAGGCGTTCGTCATTTTCGCGCACCGCATGTTTGAGCATTAATTTATGCATTGCGCGCGTGCCAGGATGATTCCAAAGAGCAGCCCCTTGGGCTTCATCGAGCCATATTGGGTAGCCGCCAAGGAATGTCTCTCCAAATGCTACGAGCTGCGCCCCTTGTTTGAAGGCTTCTTCGGCGCGTTTTGCAGCTTGGGCAATACCGCTGCTTATATCTAGGGTGATTGGGGCGTCTTGGACGATGGCTGCATTATATAGGTTTGGCATAATTGTTATATGCCAAACCTATAATTATATTTCCACTGTTGATTATAATATCAGTTTTATTTCTATTATTGCGATTTTACGCTATGCTAATTATGTAATATCCCTCAAAATTAAGCAAAAACAATCAGGGCGGTATTGATAGTAAGCCAGATCAAAACAAGGCCTGATATAAAGAATATTGCAAATCTAATGACCACGCGGTTGACCAGGGCTTGTATCAAACTGTGCACCACTCTTATGCCGACATAAGCCCATGCTAATGTAAGGTTTAACCCGCTACCTGCACCAATAATAGCCAATGCAGCGCACAGAGCATAAAATAATGTCGGTTGCTCCATCAAATGATTATAATTATGCGCAATCCATTGAATTTTTGGCGGTAAGACTTTGTCTAAATCGCTGCCTTTGCCGCCTACCATATTGGCCGCATCAAGTCCCTCAACCTTTCCCATAGCAGGAAGCCGTGTCGCGTACATCCAGAACCACATGATGGTTGACCAAATCACCAATGCTATCATTGGGCCTAAAATTGCTGTTCCTTCGTTCATAACATTCTCCTCTAAAAGGAGAATTATAGAGGAATTAGATTGTTAATTGCAACTTAATTAAGCCAATTTTATTGGCTATGCTGTATGGATATAACATTATGGCGATTAACATCGTTTTGATTGCCATATAATGTGGTCATAGGGTCATCATGCACTATATATATATCACCAGCTTCAAATCCATTAAAGCCAGAGCGCATTGCGCAGCCATAAGCTCCTAATAGGCCAATTTCGATATAATCACCGACCGCAATAATATTGGGCAAATGAAACGGCCCTGTCATATGATCCATATCATCACAAGTAGGCCCATAAAAGCTAAAGGGCTCTACACCAGCAGCATCTGCGGGCCGCTGGGCAATATGTTGAACGGGGAAACGCCACCCAATATGGGCTGCATCAAATAAGGCACCATAAGCACCATCATTTATGAATAATTCGCTACCGCGCCGTTTTTCAACTTTCACGATTAAAGATGCATATTCTGCACATAATGCGCGGCCTGGTTCGCACCATAATTCGGCGCTATAGCTTATAGGCAGGTCTTCAAAGCTGCGGTCAATAACATCAAAATAATGCGCTAAAGAGGGCGGTTCCATTCCTGGGTAAGAGGATGGAAAGCCGCCGCCTACATTGATTATGTCAACGGTGATAGAGGCTTCTATAATGGCGGCTCTAACATGGTCCATCGCATCGCTATAGGCGATAGGGGTCATCGCTTGACTGCCAACATGAAAACATATCCCTAATTGTAACGAGCATTGCCGAGCGGCCATCAATAAATCGGCAATTTCGGCGGGGTCTGCACCAAATTTAGCGGCTAAGCTAATTTCGGCATATTTACTGGATACTCTGATGCGTACGCACAGGTTTAGATCATCCGCATTATCGGTAGCGCGTTTGATTTTCTCTAGCTCTTCCATTGTATCGAGCGAAAAAGTACGAACACCATGTTTGAAATAAGCTTCTTTTATCATCCTCTCAGATTTAACGGGATGCATGAAACATAAAATAGCATCGGGCAGGAGCGATTTGACCAAACGCACTTCGCCAATCGATGCGACATCAAAATGATGAATGCCTTCATCCCACAAGATTTGGAGTAAATCGGGCGAGGGGTTTGCTTTGACCGCATAGAGCGATTTGCCTGGAAAATTATCGACAAAATAGCGCGCCGCTCGCTTTGCAGCATGGGGGCGGACTAAAGTAACGGATTCGTCTGGCTGTATGGCTTCTATTAGAGCCTTAGCATCATTATATTTGTGCAACTCAAGGGACCTCCAATAATCGCTAAGTGATTGTTAAACTTGCCTTGCGGTTAAAGTCCCTTGGGGCGTTGATAAATCCCTCTAATAATGAGTTGCTTGGCTGTAAAGCTGAAAAAATGAAATTTATATATTAAATGATATAAATGCCTCATTTATATTTTGCGTATATCAGCTCAATCGATTGCGAAATTCGCTCCAAGCAAATTGCCGAACGCATTTCAAAGCATCGGACTCGCTATCCCATAACCATATTGATGGCAGCGGTACGCCGTTAAATGTGTTGGTTTTAACCATCGAATAATGGGCCTGATCCAAAAAGGCGATGCGCTGGCCAATGTTGGTTTTTCCATTGAGCGGCGCGGGCAGGCGGTAATCACCGATAATATCGCCTGCGAGACAGGATTGCCCGCCCAATCTGATAATGTCATTATTATCACTTTCATGGAGCATAGCAGGGCGATAGGGGGCTTCTATGACATCGGGCATATGGCATGTCGCGCTAATATCGGTGATGCCGACTTTCATGCCATTGTCAAAAATATCCAATATTTCACCCACCAATATACCAGCGTCTAGGGCAATGGCTTCGCCAGGCTCTAGATAGATTTGACATCCTGTTTTTGATTGAACTTCGATCAAAAATTTGACCAGCGCATCGCGATCATAATCATCACGTGTAATATGGTGACCGCCACCAAAATTAATCCATTTTAATATATTATAATCTATATCTAATTTTGATTCTATTATATTCCATGTGCGCTCTAAGGGTGCAAAACCGTGTTCGCACAAAGTATGAAAATGAAGACCATCCATGCCTTCTAAATACTCTGGTCGCAATTGATCGATTGGAAAACCTAGTCGCGAATGGGGCTGGCAAGGATCATATTTCTCGACTTCCCCCTCGCTATGCAGCGGATTGATGCGCAGGCCTACATCAACGCTATCAGGCAAAATATGTTTGTACCGCTGATATTGCATAGGGGTGTTAAAGATAATATGATCGGATATTTCAATAATCTCAACCAAGTCTGCCTCTTTGAAGGCTGCGCAATAAGTAGAAATTTCGCCGCTATATTTCTCTTTGGCGAGCCGCGCTTCCCACAAGCCAGAGGTGCAGCACCCATCAAGGGTTTGGCCGATGAGCGGGGCAAGCTCCCACATCGAAAAAGCTTTCATCGCGGATAATATTTTGACGCCGCTACGCTTTTTTATATCCTCTAAGATTTCAAGGTTATGACGGATTTTTGCAGAATCGACCACAAATGCAGGACTATCGACGCGCGATAGGTCGAAATGCGCAAATGCGCCGGGATCACCTGCTTGCGTTTGCATTCATCTGCGCCTTAAAAATCCAATGGCCCGCCGAGTTCTTTTATCTGCCAAGGTAAGCCATGACGGTTTAGCATATCCATAAAGGGATCGGGATCAAATTGTTCGATGTTGAACACGCCATCACCAGACCATTGACCGCTGATTAGCATTGCCGCGCCAATCATTGCGGGAACGCCCGTGGTATAGCTGACCGCTTGATTGCCAGTCTCACGATAAGCATCTTCATGATCGCATATATTATTGATATAGATAGTTTTTTCTTTACCGTCTTTGCCAATTCCCGTTGCGATGCAGCCGATATTGGTCTTGCCTTTGGTGCTATCACCCAATGATGCGGGTTCGGGAAGAACCGATTTCAAAAATTGCAGCGGGATAATTTCTTTGCCTTCATAGATGATAGGATCAATGCGCGTCATCCCAACATTTTGCAGCACGGTGAGATGTTTGATATATTCATCGCCAAAGGTCATCCAAAATCTTATGCGGTTGATTTCTGGCAGATGGGTTTTAAGGCTCTCTATTTCCTCATGGTACATCAGATACATATTTTTTGGGCCAACGCCTTCAAAATCAAACTCTTGTCTGACGGACATGGGCGGCGTTTCGACCCAATCACCATTTTTACCGTCTTTCTTTTCCCAGTGTCGCGCAACAGCGGTCACTTCGCGGATATTGATTTCCGGGTTAAAATTGGTGGCAAAGGCTTGGTCATTTTCGCCGCCATTACAGTCCAATATATCCAATGTGTCGATGCGATCAAAATGATGTTTGCGCAAATATGTCGTGAAAACGCTGGTGACACCAGGATCAAATCCGCTGCCTAATAAAGCGGTTAGGCCAGCTTTTTTGAACCTATCATGATAATCCCATTGCCAATGATATTCAAATTTAGCGACGTCCAAAGGTTCATAATTCGCGGTATCTATATAATGTACGCCCGCTGCAAGACAGGCCTCCATCAGGTGCAAATCTTGGTAAGGAAGAGCCAGATTAACCAGCAAATCGGGTTTGATATTTTGCAATAATTTGGTTGTTTCGGATACATTGTCGGCATCTATTTGATAGCAATCAATTATAACATCGTGCCGTTCCAAAACCGATTCCGCAATAGCATGGCATTTGCTTATCGTGCGGCTTGCGATAGAGATTTTATCGAACAAACCTTCTTCGGTTATTTGTAATTGTGCCATTTTATGCGCCGCAACTGATGCCACGCCGCCAGCCCCAATGATTATTATATCGCCCATTATTGTGCCTTACTTGATGAAGATTCTTTATTATCCTATAAAGCGCAATGACCATAGAGCAAGAGATGCCTTTACAGTTAATCGACCCTAATCGCAAAGCCAGTAGAGCAGGTGTGCAACGCGCAGCGACTAAAATTACCAAAATATTGCCGCCAACGCCGCTATTGCCCATCGAAATTGATGGTCGCATGATTTGGTGCAAAGCGGAGTGTTTGCAACCGATAGGGGCATTCAAAATCCGTGGAGCATGGCATCGTTTAAGCGATTTGAATGCTAAAGATCGCGCCAAAGGGGTCGTAGCATTCTCTAGCGGCAATCATGCGCAAGGCGTTGCTTGGGCTGCGAAAAAGCTTGGTATAAATGCTATCATCATAATGCCAGAAGATGCGCCAACGGCGAAACTGGATAATACGACGGCTTTGGGCGCTACAATCATCGGCTATAATCGGATAGGTGAAAGCCGCGAAGAGATTGCGGCGCAGATTTCCAGCGATACAGGCGCGCGCATTGTTCCTAGCTTTGATGACCCATGGATCATAGAGGGACAGGGCAGCGCTATGCTAGAGGCCTCGGCACAATTGGCGGCTATGGGTAAGGGATCTATCGGTCATATTATCGCCTGTTGCGGCGGGGGCGGGCTAGCAGCCGGCTCAAAATTGGCTATTCCAGATGCTAAAATTACGATTGTCGAACCAGAAGGCTGGGATGATATGGGCAATTCATTGCGTGCTGGTTATATAGTGCCTGTCGGTGATAAACCGCCCAATACAGCTTGTGATGCGCTGCAAACTATGCGGGTTTCAGAAAAAACATTTGAGATATTAGATGAATGCAATGCTGATGCTGTTTCAGTATCAGAAGTAGAAGTCGAAAATGCGATGCGCTTTGCCTATGACAGATTGCGCGTCGTGGTCGAACCAGGCGGTGCGGCAGCTTTGGCGGCGGTGCTGAGCGGTAGAGTCAATTTCTCCGATGATGTGAACACTATAGTGCTAATCTTATCGGGCGGAAATGTGGATAAGGCCAGCTATGCAAAAATTATCGGCAAGCGTCGCTAGGAACTGGCTCTAGCTTCTATTTTAAGCCGCTTTTTCTAATTCTAATTCCAAGCGATCCCAGATTTCGATCAATGCTTGTGTCAGGTCCACCATCATAGCCTCATCATGCTGAGGCCCAGGTGTGAAGCGTAATCTTTCTGTGCCGCGCGGCACCGTTGGATAATTTATCGGCTGAACATATATGCCATATTCGGCTAATAATATATCGCTAATTTTTTTGGCTTTTATTGGATCACCAACCATCAATGGAACAATATGTGTATTGCTCATCAGCACTGGAAGGCCAGCATTTGATAATTTCTCTTTCAGCGATTGCGCATTTTTTTGCTGCGCATCACGCTCTTCATTGCTTTGCTTAAGATGCTTAACCGCCGCGAGCACGCCAGCGGCAAGAACGGGAGACAATGATGTGGTGAAGATGAACCCAGGCGCATAGCTGCGTACGACATCGATAATATTCTGATCGGCTGCAATATAACCGCCCATTACGCCATAGGCTTTACCCAATGTACCTTCTATGATCGTGACGCGCTTTGCCACATCATCACGTTCGGTAATGCCGCCGCCATGCGCGCCATACATTCCGACGGCATGCACTTCATCGCAATAGGTGATAGCATTATATGTATCGGCTAAGTCGCAAATCGCCTTGATAGGCGCAATATCGCCATCCATCGAATAAACGCTTTCAAAGGCGATTAATTTTGGAACATTGGGATCAGTCGCCGCTAATAATGTTTCGAGATGTTTGAGATCATTATGCCGAAACACATGTTTGGGGCAACCAGAATTTCTTATTCCCGCAATCATAGACGCATGGTTTAATTCGTCAGAGAATATTTCGCATTCAGGCAATAATTTGGCGAGTGTTGATAATGTCGCCTCGTTGGAAACATAGCCTGATGTGAATAATAATGCGCCATCTTTGTTATGCAGCTCGGCTAACTCACGCTCTAGTTGAACATGAATATGGGTATTGCCGCCAATGTTTCGCGTACCACCAGAGCCAGCACCAACGTCATGCAAGGCGGCTTCCATCGCTTCGATGACTTTGGGGTGTTGGCCCATGCACAAATAATCGTTGGAACACCAAACGGTAATCTCTTTAGGGCCATTATGACCAGCAAAACAGCGCGCATTGGGGAATTTTCCCTTATTGCGTAATATATCGATAAAAATCCGATAGCGTCCCTCGCTATGCAAGCGATCAATGGCTTTATCAAAAATATGGTCGTAATTTAGAATAGTTTTTTCATTCATAACATTGGCTTTGTTAAGACTCACTATTGTGTTCATTTGCAGCCCCTATGCTGCAATCGTTGATAAATTTCAACATTTGCACGATAAAATTAACAGATTAATTAATTTATTTAATCGAAACAGACCAATTCATTATATTATTAACAGTGATTGAAAAAATAATATCCTCGTTAAATCTGAGCATATTCAGCAAAACCATACCCTTTGAGAGCTGGCTTATAGGCGCTGATACCTTCTAAATTACCACTCGTTATGAAATGATGTTTAGGAATGCCATCTTGCGCTGGCGGTGTTTTATTATCGATCATTAAACGCTCAATTTGCCTTGCAATTCCATCTGCACCATCCAAAAATACCATCTCTGGCATCAGATGTTTCAATTCTTCCATCAGCAAAGGAAAATGCGTGCACCCTAATATGATATGATCTAATTTATCGCCATGCTTCTGGTTCGTTAAACCAGATAATGCTTGTGCTAAAATGTCGAGATTAACTGTATCACCGCGTAATTTGGCTTCAGCAGCATTGACCAATTCAGGAGCACCATGATTTAGCATGATATAATCGGGCGCAAAACGATCTTTCAATCGAACAATATAGGGTTGGCGAATGGTGGCGTTCGTTCCGAGCAATCCGATAACACCTGTTTTGGTCATCAACGAGGCGGGTTTAATCGCTGGAACTGTGCCTACAATTGGCAAATTAAGCGCCGCGCGAACATGGGGTAACGCAATGGTGCAAGCTGTATTGCAAGCAATGGTGATAAGGCTGGGCTTATACCGTTCAGCTAAGCGGCCAAGCAAAGCAGGAACGCGCGATGCTATTTCAGCTTCGCTTTTTGTCCCATAAGGCGCGCCGGCATAATCCGCAGCATAGAGAAATTTTTGATGCGGCATAATTTTTGCGGCGGCCTGCATGACAGATAGACCGCCGATACCGCTGTCCAAAAATAATATGGGTGATTGCGCATTGCTCATTCCATATCATCTAGGTTGCTAATCGCCGCGCCGCAAGTTTGATTTATCATTATGAATAAATAGTGAAACTCTTGCAGCAATTAGATATTGGCGATAGGCTAGGTTATATTATTTTGAGAGGACAAGATGATGGAATTTAATATTGCAGAACATTGGCCTTTTTTGCTCGTGGGATATGCTATTGGGTCTATAGCATTTGGTATAGTGTTGACGCGGATCACAGGAGCTGGGGATTTACGATCCATAGGTTCGGGTAATATTGGTGCTACCAATGTTCTAAGAACAGGACGTAAGGGATTAGCAGCAGCCACATTATTATTGGATTTGCTCAAAGGGGCTGCGGCGGTTTGGATTGCGCAATTTATTGCGGATAGCTATGGGATAGGCAATGCATTGGATGCAGGATTAATGGCTGCTCTAGGAGCATTTTTAGGGCATCTCTACCCCCTATGGCTTAAATTTAATGGCGGAAAAGGGGTCGCCACCTATGCTGGTATCGCATTGGCACTTTGTTGGCCCGTTGGATTGTTATTCGCGGCTCTTTGGATTGGAACATTGGCCTTAGCGCGTATTTCTTCTCTGGCTGGGATATTGGCATCATTGAGTGCGCCAATAGCGGCATTCTATTTAGGTGGACCCAAAATTGCTCTGATTTTAGCACTATGCACTCTATTTATCATTTGGCGACACCGCGAAAATATAGCTAGGCTTATCTCTGGAAATGAACCAAAAGTTGGTAGCGCGTGATCGCCAATGGACTGACCGATAAAGAGGCATTTGCAAGACTGCGTCTTATTCGTTCGCAAAATATTGGCCCTGTTACTTTCCGTCAACTATTGGGGCGTTTTGGCGGTGCTCAAAAAGCGATTGATGCCTTGCCTGAATTAGCATCGCGCGGAAAAGGGCGAGCTATCAGCTTAGCTGATCCTAAAAGAATAGAAGATGAGATTAAAAAATCACATAATTTAGGGGCGCAATTAATATTTTTGGGAAGCGATGATTATCCTACTTTGCTGGCTCAAATGGAATCTGCACCTGCTTGTTTAATCGTTCGCGGTAATAAAGAGTGTTTACAAAAACCTATGGTGGCGATTGTAGGCGCGCGTAATGCTTCCGCAGCGGCTTGCCGATTTGCCAGGACATTATCTTATGATTTAAAAGAGAGAGGTTTTACCGTCGTTTCGGGGTTGGCGCGCGGTATCGATACTGCGGTGCACATGGGGGCGGGCGGCGGCGGCACTGCCGCTGTTATCGCGGGCGGAATAAATATCGCTTATCCGCCAGAAAATGCCGATTTACAAAATAATTTGGCTGATAAAGACATTGTCCTAACCGAAGAAATATATGGTACAAAGCCGATTGCGCGCCATTTCCCCAATCGTAACAGAATAATCGCTGGCTTATCGATGGGTACTGTGGTTGTGGAGGCCGCGCCAAAGTCCGGCTCCTTAATTACAGCGCGCTTATCGGGGGAATTAGGCCGAGAGGTGATGGCTATTCCAGGTTCGCCGCTAGACGCCAGATCGCGTGGATGTAATCAATTAATAAGAGAGGGTGCAAATTTGGTGCAAAGTGCCGATGATATTGCCGAGCTGCTTACAAGTTTCACGGGTCAAGTTTCAGAGGGAAAGTGGCAGAGTTTTGAAGACATTCATGATGATTGGGCAGAAGATAGCAACGCCGAACCCAATGAGGATGAGCGAGAAGATGTCATTTCATTATTGGGAATGACATTTGTTTCGGTGGACGAATTGGTAAGGCAATCATCATTGAGCGCGGCAAATATGCAAATGATATTATTGGAATTAGAGCTGGCTGGTAGGCTTGAGAGAGGTGCTGGTGCAAGGGTTCGAATGTTACATTAGCGCATAATACTCTATTCAAAAAAAAAAGGACATTTCATGCCTTTTTCCTAAGTTCAGAAACAATGGCAGATAATTTTAGACTTGAAATTTTGCGCTTTAAGGTGCAGCGGGTTGACCATGTAACAGCAATGTTACGCCATTTTTAGCGTATCTAAAACAGAAAAGAACACGATAAATTATGCAATTAGTCATTGTTGAATCACCTGCAAAAGCCAAAACCATTGAAAAATATTTGGGCGGAGATTTCAAAGTTCTCGCCTCTTATGGCCATGTTAGAGACTTGCCGCCAAAAGATGGCTCGGTTGATCCTGATGATGATTTTGCCATGAAGTGGCAACCCTATGCCGATAAGACAAAGCAATTAAAAGCAATTGCTGATTTGGCAAAAACAGCCGATCGATTGATCCTAGCGACTGACCCTGACCGCGAGGGAGAAGCCATTAGTTGGCACGTTTTGGAAGTATTAAAAGCTAAAAAACGCTTGCCCGATGAAGTGCAGCGCGTGACTTTTAATGCAATTACAAAAGCCGCTGTGAGCGAAGCTATGGCTAATCCGCGTGAATTGGATGTGGATTTAATCGAGGCATATTTGGCGCGGCGCGCGCTTGATTATTTGGTTGGCTTTACCCTCTCTCCTGTGCTGTGGCGCAAATTACCTGGTGCCAAATCTGCTGGCCGTGTGCAATCTGTTGCTTTGCGTTTGATAGTAGAGCGTGAAAGAGAGATAGAATCGTTTAAGAGCGATGAATATTGGTCTATTACAGCGCAATTGGAGCATAAGGGACAAGAATTTCAATCGCGTTTAACGCATTATAATGGAGAGAAATTAGAGAAATTATCGCTTGGTGATGAAAAAGTGGCGCAAAAAGCCATGGTTGCTGTTAAAGATTCTAGCCTAGCGATTGATCGCGTTGAAACAAAACCAACAACGCGCAACCCACAGCCTCCTTTCACCACATCTACATTACAGCAAGAGGCAGCGCGTAAATTAGGCTTTGCTGCCAGCCATACTATGCGCATTGCTCAGCAGCTTTATGAAGATGGTTCGATAACATATATGCGTACCGATGGCGTTCAAATGGATCCAAGTGCAATATCGCAGGCGCGCAAAGCCATATCAGATCGTTATGATGGCGGATATATTCCAGACAAGCCGCGCCTATACAAAAGCAAAGCTAAAAATGCGCAAGAGGCGCACGAGGCCATACGGCCAACCAACTTTTCAAAAGATAAAATGGGGTCAGGCGATCATGGGAAATTATATGATCTGATATTCAAACGCGCGATGGCTAGCCAGATGAGCGCAGCGCGATTGGAACGCACGGCGGTTGATTTTATCGATGCAACAGGTCAATTAACATTGCGCGCAAACGGTCAAATAGTTAAATTTCCTGGTTTCATGGCGCTTTATGAAGAAGGCCGAGATGACAGCAAAAGCGATGATGCTGCTATTTTACCGCCCATGTCTGTTGGTGAGAAGCCCGTTAAAAAGCTTGTTGAAAAACATCAACATTTTACCCAGCCCGCACCGCGTTATTCAGAGGCTAGCTTGGTGAAACGTCTTGAGGAATTGGGCATTGGCCGTCCATCCACCTATGCGGCGACGCTGCAAGTTTTGAAAGATCGCAACTATGTTCGTATTGAACAAAAGCGTTTCTTTGCAGAGGAGTCGGGGCGACTTTTAACAGCATTTCTAGAACGGTTTTTTGAACGTTATGTAGCCTATGAATTTACCGCAGCACTCGAAGATAAGCTCGATGAAGTGAGCGATGGTAAGGCTGAGTATAAAAAAGTGTTGGGCGATTTTTGGCATGATTTTAAGCCAAAAACAGCCGAGGTTATGGAGCAAAAACCATCCGATATTACCGCCGAATTGGATAAATTTCTTAGCCCTTATCTTTTCCCAGAAACAGAAGACGGCAACGACCCGCGTAAATGCCCCAAATGCGATGATGGAAAATTGGCCCTTCGCGGCGGGCGTTATGGTGCTTTTGTCGCCTGTAATAATTATCCAGAATGCAAATTTACCCGTAAATTTGGACAGGCTGGCGCATCGGGTGATGATGGCGGCGAAGATGTCGAATTGGGCGTGCACCCAGAGACAGATTTAACCGTCATGCGCAAATCGGGCCGTTTTGGCCCTTATGTGCAAATGGGTGAGGGCAAAGAAGCCAAAAGAGCTTCTATTCCTAAAGATATATTAGCGGAAGATTTTGGTTTGGAATGGGCCTTGAAATTATTGTCGCTGCCGCGCATGGTTGGTGAGCATCCTGAAACCAGTAAAGAGATTAGCGCAGCCATTGGCCGCTATGGCCCCTATTTATTGCACGATGGCAAATATGCTAAGCTTGATAATACCAATGATGTTTTTGAAATTGGTATGAATGCAGCGGTGGCCAAAATTGCCGATGCGCTCAAAAACCCTGGGCGCGGCCGTGCAAAGGCTGAGCCGCTTAAAATCTTGGGCAAGCATCCGCGCAGCGAAGATGAAATTAAGCTGATGGATGGCCGCTATGGCCCCTATGTCACCGATGGGAATGTCAATGCGACCATTCCAAAGAGCGTTGATAAAGATCAGTTGACGCTTGAGGAAGCGGCGCAATTAATCGATGAACGCGCGGCCAAAGGCCCTGCGAAAAAGCGCAAAAAAGCGGCACCAAAAAAGACAGCGGCTAAAAAACCAGC
>CALLJS010000017.1 GCA_938050045.1 uncultured Sphingomonadaceae bacterium | reverse complement strand
CAAATATATTGATGAGTATGGCGAATATAGAGGTTCGCATATTCATATTTTGGCGCATATCCCCGATACTTGCAAAGCGTTGGTTATCAATCGGCAATGCGTTTGGCTGCGCAAAGCGGCTGGGCAGCCAAGCAAGGCGGGTGCATTACATGGGCGCAAGATAACAGGATATAGCCCAAATAAGCCCATAGGGGCGCATTACAGAGTCAATGCGGCAAATGTAGCGGCATATCTAGTCAAGGGCGCTAATAAGGGCGCTATCGTCAAATTTGGGCTGCCTAGAGTCAAATATGGTGGCAACATCATTGGCAAGCGATGCGGCACAACACAAAATATCGGACGCGCGGCGCAAAAGAAAAAGGGCTGGCAATCCGATTTTAGGGGTTTCACCATTAAACAAAAAACGGCAACCATGAAAAGCATAGAGACAAGCAACGCCAAAATACAGCCATAAACCGCCTAGGATTGTTTTTAAGGGTAATTATGAGCATGGGATAAAAACTATGGTAAGGCCTCCATATTGGCTTAATATCGCCTTTATATTTATCTGGACGTTTCCGCGCTACACGCGCGCGAGGGGAATTTGACCAATACGCGCACGCGCGCAAGGGTATTAATCATATTTTTCCGCTCGTTTCCCCGTACACGCGCGAGGGCATTAATTAGTTTTTGACACCCTTAACGCGCGCGAGGGCTGCAATCAAATATTCCTAACGTTGGCAGCCTTAAACCCCAAGGTTAGGGCTAGGTTCAATGACAATAAAACGGTAAGGTTGCGGTAAGGTATAACGGCAAGGTTTCGGCTAGGCTCAACGACGATAAGACACTAAGGTTTCATCAAGGTTAAGCGGCTATAAGACAGCAAGGTTTCGGCTAGGTTCAAGGGCGAGATAGCAACGATAAAACAGTGAGATATTATCGAGGGTATCAAGCCCATAAAAATGCATTGCAATTAATAAAACCGCGCAAATGTTCATGAAATAGTTTGCGCAATTGTGATGCTTTGTTAGGGATAGATGATAGAGGTTTAATCGGGGCGGGGTTCGTGCAACTATTTAATAAGAAAACAATAGCGCGTCACATCGCCCATGCACCACCACCCGATGATGCTAAGGTGCATATATTACGCGAATGGGCGGATAATATCCAATCATCGCAAACCCATAGCCAAAAAGAAACCGCGTTAGCAGGTGAATTTAAGCAAAAAATCATGGTTGAGGTTTTGGGCTATGCCCCATCATCGCAATCGGGCGCATGGACTATTGATGTTGAAACGCAAATTGGCGGCGGGCGCGTTGATTTGGCTATTGGGCATTTTACAGCCAATGAAGCCAATATCATTGCCCCGTTTGAGCTAAAGGGTGCAGATACCAAAGACCTAGACGCTATCATGGCAGGGCGCGCCAAAAGCCCCGCCGATCAAGCATGGGAATATGCCAGCAACAATGTGGGCAGCAAATGGGTGCTATTATCCAATTATTTGGAAATACGCCTTTACAGCTATGCCGATGGCAAACAATTTTATGAGAGTTTTGACCTATCCAAATTGCATGAAGCCGATGAATATCATCGCTTTATGTTATTGCTATCCGCCGATAATATATTGAGCGGTGCAACGCTGGATTTATTATCTGAGAGCCGCAAAGAGGATAAAGATATATCGGCGGCGCTGTATAGCGATTATAAAAAATTACGCTCTGATCTTATCGGCGCGGTGCAGGCGGCAAAGCCCGATATGGATGGACTGGAAACCATCGCTATTGGTCAAACCATATTAGACCGCATTTTGTTCATCGCCTTTGCCGAGGATAATGGATTACTGCCCGATGATATTATTGCCAGCGCCTATGAATCGCAAAATGCTTTTGCCACCGTCGATGTTTGGCAAAATTTCATTGGCCTATTCACCGCCATAGACAAAGGCAATGAAGCGCTGAATATTCCCAAATATAATGGCGGCCTGTTCAAACGAAATCCCATTATACGCGAGATAATAATCCCCGATCATATTTGTGAAGGCTTTAAGCGGCTGGCAGAATATGATTTTGCGTCTGAAATATCCGTCACCGTTTTGGGGCATATATTTGAACAATCGATTGCCGATGTGGAAATATTACAGGCCGAGGCATTGGGCGAAATTGTCCCCGAAAAGAAAAGCACGGGGACGAGCGGACGGCGCAAACGTGACGGCGTGGTTTATACCCCCGATTATGTGGCGCGCTTCATTGTCGATCAAACATTGGGCGTGCATTGCGATGCCATATTTGACGATATATTGGCGCAATATGCCACCAAGGGCGCAAAGGCCGATGATGATCCAATCAAATGGAAATCAGCCAAGGCCCAGCGGGAAGCATGGGCGGACTATCGCAAGCGCCTCACATCATTGCGCATTGTTGATCCCGCTTGCGGTTCGGGCGTGTTTCTCATCATGGCCTTTGATTATCTGAAAACAAAGCTTGGCCAAGTGAATAGCATCATCGCGCAATTATCGGACAGCGGCATGGCGGGTGATTTGCTTGACCCCGATAGCGAAATTTTGACCCATAATCTATTTGGCGTCGATGTGAATAGCGAGAGCGTTGAGATTGCCAAATTAAGCCTATGGATTAAGACCGCACGGCGCGGCAAGGTGCTGGACAGTTTGGACAAAAATTTGCGCGTAGGCGATAGCTTGATAGAAGATTCAAGCTTTGCTTACCGCGAACATGGCTTTGTTTGGAAAGAGGCTTTTCCAGAGATTTTTGCCGACCAAGATGGCATGGGCGGCGGTTTTGACATTGTGCTGGGCAATCCGCCCTATGTGCGCATGGAATTAATCAAGCCAATGAAACCTTGGTTGCAAAAACGCTATGAAGTTGTGTCTGATCGGGCAGACCTATATGCTTATTTCTTTGAGCGGGGAATAAAACTGTTAAAAGATGGCGGACGTTTGGGTTATATCAGCAGTAGCACATTTTTTAAGACAGGTTCGGGCAAGCCCTTGCGCGAATATTTGCGCAAAAATGCCGCGATGGAAACGATTGTTGATTTTGGCGATCATCAAATATTTGAAGGCGTCACCACCTATCCCGCTATATTGACGATGCGCGCCGAAAAACCCGATAATGGTCATGCACTGCAATTTTGGACGATTGATGATCTGCCCAAAGATAATTTTGCCGATGCCTATCATGTCCATGCCCAGCCCTATCCGCAAAAGGCGCTCAGCGCTGGATCATGGCAATTGGAAAGCCCCGCCTTGCAAGCCTTACGTGCCAAAATTGTGAGCGGCAAACAGACATTGAAAGAGACCTATGGATCGCCTCTATATGGCATAAAAACAGGTCTAAATGCGGCTTTCGTCATTGATAGCAAAACCAAAGAACATCTGTGCAAAGACGATCCAAAATCAGCCGAATTATTAAAACCTTTTTTGGAAGGTAAAGACCTTAAACGTTGGCGGGCTGAATCGCGTGGCCTTTGGATAATCTATATTCCTAAAAATAGGATAGATATTGATGATTACCCCGCAATCCGAGATTGGTTATTGCCGTTCAAGGATAAGTTAGAAAAACGTGCCACCAAACAAGAATGGTATGAATTGCAGCAAGCACAAGAAGCTTATTCTGGCCCAATCTCTAAACCAAAAATTTCTTATCCGCATTTTGCAGCTAAAAGCATGTTTAGCTATGAAATAACGGGAGCTTTTTCTAACGATAAATCTTATTTTATGCCAGTTTCCCAATTGGATGTTTTGGCAATTTTAAATAGTCGTTGTTTATGGTTCATAATTCAAAACATGGCGCCAACTGTTCGCAGTGGATATAATGAATTACGTGTTCAATATGTAGAAACGCTCCCAATCCCAGCCGCTAGCGATGCACAAAAAGCAGCGCTTGGTGCATTAGCGCAAAAGGCGCAAAGCTGCGCTGAGCAGCGCTATACGCTGCAACAAAGCATTACGCGGCGCATCCCCGATCTATCAGCTAATCCCACAACTGCAAAGCTTAGCAATAGGCTCAAATCTTGGTGGGAGCTTCCCGATTTCGCGGCGTTTCAAAAAGAGGTCAAAAAGACATTAAAAGCCGATATCCCTCCCAAAGAACGCAATGAATGGGAGAGCTGGATTAGCGATACGCGCAGCCAAATCAACGCCCTTATCGCGCAAATCCAATCCACCGAGGATGAAATTAACGCGGCGGTCTATGAATTATTTGACCTAACCCCCGATGAAATCATATTGCTAGAGGCCAATATATGAACCGCCTAACCGTTGATGAACATGGCGGTTTTTGGAATAATGATATAGCGATAACGCCGCCATCACATATAGACGCGCTAACCCTACAAGTCGATCATTTGCTGCCAACAGTGATACGCTACACCATGCCCGATGGCCAATTGGTTAAGGCCTTTATCAATTTTTCATGCCATTGTTGGACTGTGAAATATGATGATTGCCCCATTGGTGGGCAAACACAGATCATGGATGGTATTAGACCGCGTGCATTTTGCCCTGAGCGTTTTAACGCCTCTTATGGCGTTTTAGAATTGTTCCAAAATTTGCTGAATAATAGAATATATTTAACACCGTCTGATAGAAATTTTGGGATGTATAATGCTAATTTCATTATTAATGGGCAATCCTATACTGCATATTTCACAATCGAAAAACGCAAGGGCCGCGCTAATGGCATACGCTATGGCCTAGCTATCCAAGTAGAGAGCGCTTATTTCTGTCCCCAGCCGAGCAAGGGCAGCAAAGTCAAAGGGGTAACGTTGATCGGTCAAACATTGAAGGGCAAGAAAATCAAATATCGTTGATAACAATGTGTCAAAAATTAGTGAGCTTGATAAACCAAAGGAGCGGCTTTTTTGGGCCACTCCTTGGAAATCTCGACGCTCTCTTAAGCTTGCGCTTTATCTACCATCACGGTTGGACTATCTTGCGATAGCGGAAGAATCCTTACAGTCGATCCTGGATTGCTTATGCTTTTAACTACCTTTAATGTGTTAATATGTCAATAATGATCCTAGAGTGAATAGAGGCTATATAAGCATATTAAAGACATTATTGTTCTAAGGCGGCTGGAGATAGATTGCTCTCATTTAAGATATTCTGTTTCATCCGCCCGTTCGACAATGTTTAATTCCAGTCCCAGCGCGTTTAATGCGGCCATGAGCGTTGATAAAGATGGGTTGCCATCTTTTGAAAGGGTTTTGTATAATCCTGCCCGTGTCATGCCCACATCGGCGGCTAATGTCGACATATTGGATGCGCGCGCAATAGTGCCAAGCGCCGCCGCAACAACGCGATGATCGCCGCTATCGATTGCATCGCGCAGATAAAGCACGGCTTCTTCTTTGGTGCGGATATAATTTTCGGGTTTAAATTCAGTCAGATTTTCCATTTGCTTTCTACTCTGTGTCCGTTTTGAGCCATTATTCCAGCATGGTCCGTGCTTTTTCAATGTCTTTTGATTGGGTTGATTTATCGCCACCGATTAACAATATGATAATATCATCATATAAGAGGTGTAAATTCAGTGACAAAATTTGAGAAAAACATTAACAAAACCTTACATTAATCTTGCCAAATAATGATAGTATTTTTGGAATTTCATTAAATGACACAAGAAAATTAATAATCAAATTTTTAAGATGTTTAATCACTATGTGGTAATTACTGTGGTAAATAATTATTTATAATAATATTTATCTATAATAATCAATAGTTTGTTAAATATGTTATAGGGATATCCTGTCCACCATTTCTTCGATAGTTTCATAGAAATTAATCTGCTTGGGCGGCGCAACAGATGTGTTTTGAAATACAGCCAGCATTGCGCGGCGCGCCTGCCACAAAGCAGGTTTAATATCAGCTCCAAATACCATGTTAGGCATATATATGATGATGGCAATTCATTCTATGAGGATCGGTTTGTAGAATATCAATCACCTCTTCAAAAAACCAAATTATCGTTTTTTACATAGGCCTCAATTACTAAGGTCTCAACTATATAGGCCTCAATTACTTAGGTCTCAATTACTTAGGTCTCAATGTTCATGCTGTGCAGCAATAGCATCAAAAATTTTAGCGTCCTTCTTAACGCCTTTGCGCACGCTCTTCTTTGCGCGCTGCTCTTTGTGCTTGACGGGCTGCTCTGCGTTCTTCGCGCGCTACTCTGCGCTCATCCTTGGTAATTTGGCCATCATTATTGGTATCTACCCTCGCAAAGCGAACATCCGAAAATGCAATAAATTCTTCGCGGCTTATCGATTGATCCGCATTATTATCAGCATGTTTCAGTAATTTTGATACACGGTCTGTGCGGTTTTGTTGCTTCTTACCGTGACGCTTTTTATCTTGTGGTTTCTTTCCGTGACGCTTTGCTGTGCGATTTTTACGTTTCGAATTGCGCTCTTCGCTTTTTATAAGACGCGCTTGACGCACAGCTAAAAACTCTTCTTCACTAAGAACCCCATCGCCATTACCGTCGATTTTTGCAAATCTTGCTTTGGCGCGCGTATCCCTATCAGATATATTCAGCGCAGCATCGCCATTAAGATCCATTTTTTCAAAGCGCATCTGCGCGGCTGCGCGCGCTTCGGCTTTCGTCACTATGCCATCAGCATTCGTATCAACTTTACCGTCAGTTGCTGCGATTAACGCGCTGCTACTGAACATAATTGTCAATGCTGCTATGCTCGGTTTTACATATTTCATAACTTTATCCTCCAACAGATGATTGAGATTAAACATATACTCTATTTTTAGATCTTTATAATAATGCTCACTGTACCTGCCATGAATAATCATGGATAATATCGATTTATATGAGAGCAAGCACCCCCATGCTTATCAGGATAGGCCCTGCATCAAGAGCAATTTAATAGTGTTGCGATTATAGCATAATAGGAAATGGTGCCCCTGGCCCGACTCGAACGGGCACTCCGTTAAGAACCGCATTTTGAGTGGGACGAGACAACGACAAACTATTGATAACAAGTTATAATTTTTTCGTCAAGCCAAATTTGTGTAAGGTTTTGTGTAAGTGTGTAAGACATGTGTAAGGGAATCCCACAAAAAGTGGGACGCGCCTGAAATTGACAGAGCGCCCTTTGCAGTCCCCTGTTCCACTACTAGTTTGAAGGTTGATGTATCGCGATGACAGGCGCTTGGGCTTTTCTGATAGTCGCGCCAAAAGCGGACATATGGTTTTTAAGGGAGACTTCACTCTCGTCCCGGCAGGTTCCGCGAAAAAAGGCGCACTAAATGAAACCGACTCATATCTCTTGCTGCGTAAGACTAAGTGCGTCGACGTCTCCTGCTTCTTCGACCAAACCCATGCTAAGCGGTTTCCTGGGGAAGATCAGACTAACAATGGCAGGTAGCACAAACAAAGTCAGCGCAGTTGCAGTTATCAATCCGCCGATCACAACGGTTGCAAGTGGTCGCTGTACTTCGGCTCCGGTTCCAGTTGCAAGCGCCATTGGCACAAAGCCAAGCGATGCAACAAGCGCGGTCATCAGCACGGGGCGTAGGCGAGCAATTGCACCTGCGACGATTGCGTCGGCAAGCTCCAGACCTTTAACAAGCCGCTGTTTGATCGCCGTTATCATAACGAGACCGTTCAACGTGGCTACACCGGATAGGGCAATAAAGCCTACGGCGGCGGAGATCGAAAAAGGCATGCCCCGTAACGCAAGGAAGAAAACCCCGCCAGCTAGCGCCATCGGGATCGCACTGAAGACTGCCAGTGCGGAAACCCAGCTGCCCAGCGCCATATAAAGGAGCAACAATATGACCGCAAAGGTAAGAGGGACCACGATGAGGAGACGCTGCTGAGCTTGTTGCAGATTCTGATACTGTCCGCCCCACTCGATAAATGATCCGGAAGGAACATCGACGCTAGCGGCCACTTCAGACTGGGCCTGTTCAACAAATGACCCCAAATCGCGCTCCCGAACATTGGCGGAGACGATCACCAGCCTGCGGCCCTGTTCGCGCCGAACCTCGGCCAACCCATCGATCACCTGAAACTCTGCCACGGCCCGCAGCGGCAAGCTTCCGCCATTCGGGAGCGCTATCGGCAATGTCCCAAGCTGGTCAAAATCATTGCGGTTGGCATCGGATAGCCTGACCACGACATCGAAGCGCCGGTCGCCTTCAAAGACCAGTCCAGCATCGCGACCGCCGAGGGCGATAGCAACCGACTGGGTCACATCCTCGACCGTGAGCCCGTAACGCGCAATAGTAGCCCGGTCGAACGCGATATCGAGCGTCGGAAAGCCAGAGACTTGTTGGACTTTGACATCAGCTGCACCATCGACTCCGCGCAGCACATTGGCGACTTCATTGGCCGTTGCCGCCATGACCGTAAGATCATCGCCGTAAAGCTTGACAGCAACGTCACCGCGAACACCTGCAATAAGCTCATTGAAGCGCAGCTCGATAGGCTGGCTGAACTCGTAGAGATTACCCACGAGGTTGCCAAGCGCCTCTTCCATTTCGCTGACCAATTCGTCTTTAGAAAGCGACGGATCGGGCCACTCGTCACGTGGTTTAAGGATCACGAAAGCGTCCGAAATATTCGGCGGCATCGGGTCGGTTGCGACCTCTGCCGTCCCAGTGCGCGAAAACACCAGCTCCACCTGCGGAAATTGTTCAAGACGCGTCTCAACCTGCCGTTGCATGGCAAGCGATTGTTCCAGCGGCGTGGAAGGGATACGCAATGATTGCACCGCCAGATCACGCTCGTCCAGTTGCGGTGTAAACTCGCTGCCGATAAAGCTGAAGACAACTGCGGCCAAAGCAAAAAATCCAACACCAGCGCCAATAACAGGCCATGGACGCAAAAGAGTTTTGCGTAGCAAAGGCTCGTATCGATCCTTCACAATTTGGACCGGCTTCATCTCTTTCTCGC
The DNA here is from genome assembly GCA_938050045.1 of uncultured Sphingomonadaceae bacterium. Lineage (GTDB taxonomy): Bacteria > Pseudomonadota > Alphaproteobacteria > Sphingomonadales > Sphingomonadaceae > Sphingorhabdus_B. The sequence continues at coordinate 254,995 of CALLJS010000017.1, read as the reverse complement.
TGATCTTCTTATTGAGCAGCAAGGCCACCATGGCTGGAACGAAAGTTACTGAAAGCACAAAGGCCGAAGCGAGGGCGAGCATCATCGTGATAGCCATGGGAGCAAAGGTTTTACCCTCAACCCCAGTAAAAGTGAGCATTGGCAAAAATACCAGAAGAACGATAACCTGTCCGTAGACGGTTGGCTTAATCATTTCATGCGCCGCTGCACGGGTCTCAACGAGGCGTTCGCGTAGAGTTAATAACCGCCCCTTTTCTTCCTGCTTTGCAGCAAGCCGTGCGATACTATTCTCGACAATGATGACAGCCCCATCAACAATCAGCCCGAAATCAAGCGCGCCAAGGCTCATCAGATTGCCCGATACGCCGAGACGGTTCATCCCAATAGCTGCCATCAACATCGAGAGGGGAATGACCAAAGCGGCAATTATCGCGGCGCGAATGTTGCCGAGCATTAAAAACAGGACGACGATGACGAGCAGAGCGCCTTCGGTGAGGTTGTTGCGAACAGTAACGATGGTCGCATCGACAAGGTTCGAGCGGTTGTAGACGACCTTTGCCACCACTCCCGCAGGGAGAGATGAGCGAACTTCCTCAAGTCTCTCTGCAGCACCAGCGGCAACCGTCCGGCTGTTTTCTCCTGCGCGCATCAGCACAGTGCCGATTACAGCTTCCTCGCCATTGAGCGAAGCCGCTCCAGTGCGCAGTTCGCCACCAATCTCGACTGTGGCGACATCGCCGATACGAACTGGCACCCCTTCGCGTGTGGTCACGACCGCCTGCGCAATATCTTCAACAGATTCCAATCGCGAATCCACCCGGGCAAGCAGCGCCTCGCCTGCGCGTTCAACAAAATTAGCCCCCTCGGCCTGATTTGCCGCTTCAAGCGCGATGATCAGTTCATCAATCGATACGTCGTATCCCCTGAGCCGGTCAGGATTAGGCTGCACCAGATATTGTTTGGCAAATCCGCCGATTGAATCCACGCCCGCGATTCCGTTCGCCGAACGCATCAACGGCGCTACTGTCCAATCCTGGACTGTGCGCAAATATGCAGCTTTGGACACTTCGCTGTCGAGTTTTTCGCCTCTGTCAGTCACGAAGCTGCCATCATTCTGCCAACCGGCAGAGCCGCCTTTGGGCGCGCCTTTCCCGTTCGGATGCTCGAACTCGACGGTATACATCAGCACTTCGCCAAGCCCCGTCGCAATCGGTCCCATGGACGGCTCCGCGCCTGCAGGCAGCGAAGATGCTAAGGTGGCAAGCCTTTCCTCAACTTGCGAGCGCGCGAAGTAGATGTCTGTGCCTTCCTCAAAAATCGCAGTCACCTGACTAAAACCGTTGCGCGAGATCGAGCGGGTCAATTCAAGCCCGTCGATACCCGCAAGGCCAGTCTCCACTGGGAACGTGACCTGCGTTTCAATCTGTGAAGGCGAAAGAGCTGGTGCCTCAGTGTTGATCTGAACCTGAACATTGGTGATGTCCGGCACCGCATCAATCGGCAGTTTCGCAAGATTGAATGCGCCCCAGATCGCCACGCCAAGAGTAAGTACCACAACGGCCCAGCGATAACGCACCGACCAATCAAGGACAGCACCAATCAGACCGCCGCTGCTATTTGCCTCAGTTTCGAAGCTGTTGTCCGGACCATCAATGCCCATGTTCAGCCTCCTCTTTTCCGAGTTCGGCTTTCAGCAAAAACGCGTTCACCGTCGCGATTTTCTGGCCTTCCTTCAAACCGGACTCGATGAGGAGACGTCCGCCTGAGCGTGAACCCGTTACAACAGGCGTTGCCTGAAAGCCATTCGGAGTGCGAACGAATACAACTTCGCGTCCCTCAATCGTCTGAACAGCTGATTCAGGCACCGAAATAGCTTCTGCGTTTGTCTCTCCAGAAGGCCGGATACGGGCTTGAAGGAAAGCTCCTGGCTGTAATCCAGGTACTGCTCCGGCAAGCGTTATAATAGCAGTAGCACTTCGGCTTTCGGGATCTAGCGCCGGAGTTACAGAACGCACGCGCCCGCCTATTTGACCGCCTCCACCAAGTTCCAGTGACGCTTCATCACCTTGTTTGATCCTCACAGCATCGGCAGCGGGCAGCGCCACTTGAACCTGCAATCCATTACCATTTACAATCTGGAAAAGTTCATCTCCGGCAGAAACATAGGAACCGAGCATAACTGGCGCGCTTGTAATCTGACCCGAAATTGGACTCGTCACGGCAAGCGAACGGCCGTCACCGCTAATTCCAGCTGCCCCGGCGGCAGCTTGCGCACGCGATAACTCCGACCTGGCTACCTGCAAATTGGCCTGAGCCGCTTCCAGATCCTGTCTGGCGGTGACTTTTGCCTCGAACAGCCGCCTTTCCCGATTATAATATGCCGAAAGCTCGCTGACCCGAGCGTGGGCAGCGGCGACTTGGGATGCCAGACCAGCAGCATCGGCACTTTCGATCCGCGCGATGGTCTCCCCGCGCTTCACATAATCACCAAGCGTTTTGTTGACGCTGTGGACGACACCGGATGCGCGGGCATCAATCCGCGCAACTGCGTTAGGAGAAGAAGCAACTGTTGCAGGAAAGGCCAGTTCCGATGCTGCTCCCAATTGGACAGCCTCAATTTCTATAGAAGATACCTCGATCTGCTTTTCATCAATTAAAATTATGCCTTCAGGGGTTTCCGCCTTTTCGCTTTGTTCACTTTCTTCATCGTTCGCAGCATGCTCATCCGCGCCATTAGGCCAATAGGCCCAACCCAAAGCAGCCAGTAGAAGGGCGATGCCGACAAAAGCGATAAGACGGTTACGCTTTCCTGAATCAGGCTTGATTTTATCGTGATCCAGATTGTCCGATTCGACTACGGAGTCCTGGTTTCTGTTTTCTTTATCCATTGTTTTATCCTTCACTGCGCGTTGGCGCGGATGAGCGCTGCAAGCGCACGGGCGCGGTCGAACCGCGCCTCAATCACTGAGAGCTTTGCAGAATTGAGGGCGGTCTGCGAGTCGATGAGTTCGACAAGCGAGAATTTGCCAGCAGAATAGCCAATACTTGCGATCCGTACCGCCTCCTCAGCTTGCGCTATACCGGCTCCAGAGAGTGCTTCCAATCTAACATCCGCAGCACCTAGCATGATAGATGCATCATAGCGCGCACGGCTTGCATCAAGCCGTGCAATGGAAAGCGCGGCATTTGCAGCAATACTCTCAGATTGTGCGGCTTCGATATTACCGCGATTGCGGTCTCTAAACGGCAATGGGATTGAAACACCTACGATGAATGCCGTCTCGCGTCCTTCGGAAAAACGTCTGATGCCGCCGCTTGCCGTGATGTCCGGAACAGAGTTCGAGCGGGCAAGCTTGATTCTTGCGTCGGCAGCGTCGCGCTCCGCTTCCACAAGTTTTTCATCTAGATTGGAAATGCCGGCAGCCATTGCCGGAGCCTGTTCCTCAGCATTCGATGGAAGTGCTGACAATTCGCTATCGACACTGCCAATCAGTGTCGCGAGAAGCCGTCTTGCGGCCAGTAAATCTCCAAAACGTTGAGCCTCTTCGGCTTTGGCTTCTGCCAGCAACGCATCGGCACGCAATCTCCGCAAAGGAGGGTCACGGCCTACCTCAACCAGAATATTGGCAGTTTTGGCAAGTTCTTCCGCTCGTCCAACATTTTCGCGCGCAAGATTTACCCGATCATCTGATGCTTGCAATTGGGCAAAAGCAACGCGAATATCAAAAGCTAGATCAACATGCGCGCGCTGATAGGCAAGAAAAGCGATGTCTCGCTCCGCCCTGGCTACCGCAACACGGGCGCTGCGTTTACCGCCCAACTCAAGGCGCTGACTGATCGCAATCGTCGTTTCCATGCTCCGCAATCCAGAAAAAGCGCCAGTTCCAGCGATGTCTTCAACATCAAGCCCTATCTCAGGATTTGGAGAGACGCCCGCCTGCCGTGCACGCGCTTCGGTGGCTTCCGCCAGCGCTTTGGCCTGTACCAAACGCGGCGAAGTTTCAGTCCCCTGACTTAATGCGTCAGAAAGGCTAATGGGGTCAGCGAGCGCCAACGCACTGCTAGCGGCGAATGCGCCCGCCAAGAGGGCTGCACGCAATGAAATATACATAATAAAAAAACTCCTGAACCAAAATCAAATTGGGGAGGCGTAATGAAACCCCTCGCAAAATCTTGGGTTCAGGTATTTGGTGGCTGAATTGGCGGGGCTTGTGACCAAGAAGACTCTGCAAGGGAAGAAACCGGAGGGGTTTTAGCTTCCTTGACAGACAGCTGCGAATTTACAGCATTAGCCTCTATCCTTAGAGCTAAACTGCAATGATGATGCGTGACTATATGACATGGTTGATCGCCTTCATCGTCTTGCTTGTCGGAATTAGCACCTGCGTCATGCTCATGCTGCTCAAATGCTTCTTCGCTATGCTCTGGCGCAGCAGCATGGGCTACTGACGGCAATATGACTGTTCCAAACAACAGTGCAAATATAACAAGCAAAGATGCAATTCTATCAAACATATCAGGGCAAATAGCAGTCGAATTTTGGAAAAGCAACACAAAACGAGCTTGGCACCTCTCGTATTTAACGGGCGGTGGCAAAATCGGGCGGATTGCATATGCCATTTTCAAAAAAACCTGCGCACGCGAAGTTTGTATTCACGGAATTCATCGCCATACATTTGTTCAAGCCAGGGTTCCTCGAAAAGCGGCGCAAACAGGTAGAGTGCAGCCCAAAACCCAAGAAGTATTGAAACCAGAACAGAATTTGCGACCATCGCCCAACCGATAAGCCCGAGCCAAGTGGCGACATAAACCGGGTTGCGGCTTCTGGAGAAATACCCGTCTGTTACCAGACCGCGCTTCTCCCCAAAGGCGTTGCGCCAACCCATTTGCAGTGTAATCCGAATTGCCAGACCAAAACCGGCAAAAAGCAAAACAATACCAATCGCAATGGCGGCATAGCGCATCGCTGAGTCGCCAACATCAAACTCCAACGCGGACAAAATTATAAGCGGATAAACGAAACACCTAAACAGAACCAGGAAACTGCGATGCTGCCAGCTTTTCCGTGCCGGTGGCGGCCAAAACTGAAAACCTTCTCGGATTGTTGCAAAGAGCGACAAGATCAGAATGATGCTTACTGAGACCAGCGATACAGAAAAGAGGAGTGGTGACCAAAATTCCACGGTCATTTGGGAATTCCAAGCCAGCGCGGAACATCATTCTTGAAACTGATATATGCTCCTCCAAAGCTATCGTTTAGATGCGCCTCTTCAATCCTGACTTGTTCACGGCAAGCAAGAACAAATGCTAGTAGCGCCATCCAGGCCCACCAGCTATTTGCAGTCATGGCAATACCAAGCCCAATAAGCATCATTCCTACAAATATTGGATTGCGGCTGAAGCGGAAAAGACCATGCTGGACGAAAAGCGGAGCATCGCCCTCACGAACACCGACCCGCCATGCACGACCCATCTGGAGTTGAGCGATTACAACAATAGCTCCGCCAGCAATGGAGACTAGCGCGCCAATCAGCGGGTAGGCGCTTTCTGACCTTAGCGCCGCTTCGGCAGCAGCAAAAGCCAAAATGACAATGCTGATTGCAAAGGCAGCGCCCGCCAGTCTCTGCCTGCCTTTAGCTGATCCAAATGCCCAAGCATTGTCTCCGCTCGAACGCGAAACAGAACGACCGCGCCACAATGATGAAATGAAAATCACGACCAATACAATAAGCGGAATAGCGTCAACCATCAGGCTTCTCCCACCGAAACGTTTGGTTCCGCAGCTGATTTCAATTCATCGCGCGCTTGCCAGATTATCTGAATCCCGCTGGTAATTGCCAAGCCTGCCATGATTGCAGCCACACCGAGGTCAGGCCACGCGCTGCCTGTGCCAGCCACGCCCAAAGCAGCAGCGATAACGGCGACGTTGCTGATGGCGTCATTGCGCGAGCATAACCAGACAGAACGCATATTCGCGTCACCTGTCCGGTAGCGATAGAGCATAAGCGCCACACCCACATTGACTAGCAGCGCCAAGGTTCCGACGATGCCCATCGTTTCTGCTACCGGGGCCGTGCCATTTGCAAAGGCCCATAATGCCGATCCCATTACAAATAGACCGAACAGCAATATTGTTATTCCCTTGAACATGGCCGCCCGCGATCGCCAAGCCAGCGCCATCCCGGCCACGCCAAGACTGATCGCATAATTGGCAGCGTCACCGAAAAAATCGAGCGCATCAGCTTGGAGCGCGCGCGAGTCCGCTTGAACGCCAGCACCCATTTCAACGAAAAACATCGCAGCATTGAGGATGAGGGCAATCCAAAGGATACGCCGCCAACGCTTATCGTTAAGCGCATCTCCGGTCCCGGTGGCGTCAGCACAGCAATTTTCAGACATTGTTTTTCCTAGACTTATTTCGATTCGCAGCTAGTTATGCACCCTGTAGTAACTATAGGGTCAAGCGATGAAAATTGGAGCGTTGGCAAAAGCAACGGGAACAAAGGTGGAAACCGTCCGCTATTACGAAAAAATTGGCCTCTTGCCGCTAGCGGCGAGGACCACTGCCAACTATCGCGATTATGGGAGCGACCATCTGGCGAGACTATCATTTATCCGCCGCGCACGTGATCTCGGCTTCACATTAAAAGCTCTGTCGGAATTGCTCACCCTGTCTGACGATCGGGAGCAATCCTGTGAAGCCGTTGATGATATTGCGAGCCGGCATCTTGCTAAAATTGACCAGAAAATCGACGACCTGACTACGCTTCGCTTAGAGTTAGACCGCGTAATCAGCGCTTGCCAACATGGCACGGTGGGAGATTGCAAGATAATCGAGACATTGGCACCAAGGCCATTGTCCTGAGCAGTTGAGCGTGGAGTTCACTCACACTACTAAAGACAAGTAATTTTATAATTTTGGAAGGCGCTTAGTCACTGTCGATGACTGAATGATTGCGGTATCGACCGAGGAAAATGGCAAGAAACGGTCCATAACAGTTTCCAATTCTTGTACATCATGAACCACAACTTTTGCCACAAAACAGTCTTCGCCAGTAACATGATCCGCTTCAACTATTTCGGGCGTGTCGATCAGCATCTGCGCCACTCTCTTTGCCTCTCCCGGCAAAGCGCACACTCTTACATGTGCAGTGACGCCCAGTCCAAATACGGTAGGATCTACATTGATCGTATAGCTGCGGATCGCGCCTGCATCTTCCAGCTTGTGAATGCGCTCGGTAACACTTGGACTGGACATTCCAATTTGCTCTGCGAGCTCCCGAACTGTCATTCGGCCATTGCCGACCAATGCGGCAATTATAGCGCGATCAGTTGCATCAATTGGCCGGGTTACATAGCGGCTTCGATTCATATTTCACCTCTAGCTGGATGACACCGGCGAGGCCTTGAGATTACGAAGGCAAATGTTCGATTTTGCCTTATTTATCCTAAGTTTGAGCTAGAAATCGGGCTTACAGCGAACACACCCAGCGACAAGCAGCTAGTCCGCAAGGTCAAAATTGAAGGTCAAAGCCCGTTATGGGTTTCGATTGGCAAGTCGAAACGGCTGTAACGCCTTCTTGAATCTATGGCTGAACAAATAAATCAGCATCTATAATTTGGAGGAGAAAAGTAAAACAGGAGCGAAGCGCCATGAAATGCACCACGCGATTAGGAGCAACAGATAGAATTCCGAAGCGAGCAGGGTAATGGACTACTCTACTGCAACTATTGTGTCATTGGCACTTCAATGTGCTCCGTCGGTAGCGCCGGAAACGGTTGTCGCGATTGTTAATACCGAAAGCCGCGGTCATGTTTTCGCCCTCAACGTCAACGGCGGGCGGCAACCGCGCCGACAGTCCAGTGCAGCAGCGGCAGCGGCTACGGCCAAACGCTACGTTGCAGCAGGATATTCGGTCGATCTGGGCCTTGGCCAGATCAATTCCCGCAACATGCGGTGGCTTGGCCTCACATGGGAAACGGTGTTCGACCCTTGCACCAACATTGCAGCAATAGGCCGCGTTCTTACCCAGAATTATAATTCAGTGAAAGCGGGGCGTGACCCGCAAAGCGCCCTTCGTATTGCCCTCTCAATGTATAACACAGGCAGCCAATCGCGCGGATTTCGCAATGGCTATGTCGCCAAGGTCGTCGGCAATGCTGGCATTGCCGATAGGCAAGTGTCCTATGCCCCCACTGCATCGCAACCAATCGCGGAAACAAGCGGCGATCTGCGGACAATAGTTGTCGAGGAAAATGCGGTGCAACGGCCACCACTTCGCCCTGCACCGCCCCCGCGCTGGAATGTCTTTGAACGGGCGGCTTATGAACGTGAAACCAAAGCTCTCGCAGAAAATGAAAGGGGCAGCATATGAGCACGATCCTAAATTTGGTACGCCGCGCTAACGTGCGGCGCACATCTCGTGCGGCAAAATCTAGCCAGCTTCAAAACATGTGCCAAGGCGCGGTGTTCTGGAGCATAGCCCTCTTGTCTTCGATGTTCATTTCGCTCGCGCTCGCCGAGCCAGCCTACGCACAAAACCTAGAGAGTTTTGCTAGCAACGTGCGCGGGCTTTTATCATCGACGCTTCTCCGCACACTGGCGGTCATCGCCGTAATTGTAACCGGCCTACTGTGGTTTACAGGCCGCGCCTCGACCGCTGTTCTAGTGACGGTCATCATTGGCATCGCCATAGTCTTCTCGGCGGATTCCATCGTCGGTCTCATTGCAGGTTGACGGCGATGAACGAGCAAACCGAAAATCTGACAAAAAACACGCTGTTCCTCGCGGTGACGCGCCCGGCGCTCTGGGCGGGGATTCCAATTGAAGCGGCGGTGTTACTGTTAATCGCCAGCGCATCGGTACTGATTCAAAGCAACAGCCCACTCTATGCCGCATTGATCGCAGCTTTTGGCTATTCAATCTCACGGCTGATCGTGCGGCACGATGTCAATGCGTTTCGTCTGCTGTTCCTTTGGGGCCGAACGAAAGCGGGCAATCGAAACCGAGCGTTCTGGGGCGGCAGCAGCTACTCGCCGCTGCCTTTAACGGGCCTGCGCCGGAAAGGCTTTGGTCGTCATGGGTAGATCGCTCACCTCCAACAATGCTGTGCCGCTAAAGATAGCGCAGCGCGAGGCAACGCCTGAAAGGTTTCTGCCCTATGCTCGCCATATAGACGATCAAATGGTGGCGCTTGATTCTGGTGACATCATGCTGACTTTCGAACTCACGGGCCGCGCCTTCGAGACATCGGATGTGCGTGATCTCAACGACTGGCATACTAAGTTAAATGGATTGCTGCGCAACCTGCATGACGAACGTCTGTCAGTCTGGACGCATTTGATCAGGATGCGCGTGGATCAATATCCGGGCGGGGCATTCAAATCTGGTTTCGCTGCCGATCTGGACCGCGCCTATTTTGGCCGCATCAACCGGGAACGGATGTTCATCAACCGCTTCTTCGTCAGCCTTGTCATTCGCCCTTCTGCAACGGGAAGCGACAAGATCATCCAGCTCTTTAAACGCAAGGTATCGAAGCAGGCGGACAAAGGTCCGCTGATAGACGAGGCACTAGTCGAATTGCTCGATGATAAAGGGCGCGATTTCGAAAAGCTCATGGCCCGCTGTCAGCCGCGCCGCTGCGGGATATATGAACATCGCGGATTGATGTTTTCCGAAACGATGGAAGTCGCGGACATGGTAATGACCGGACGTCATGTCCGGGTTCCCGTCGTGCGCGGGCATCTGGGCGGCGCGCTTTACCGCGCGCGGACGATTTTCGGCGCGGAAACCATTGAGGTTCGCGGTGCCGACACATCTGCCTTTGGCGGAATTTTCGGTATCCGCGAATATCCCGCGCAAACCACCCCGCGCCAGTTTGAGGCGTTGCTGTCAGTCGATTTCGGGTTCGTGCTGACACAATCTTTCACCTTCCTCGGGCGAGCGGCGGCAACCGAGAAATTCCGCCTGCGCATGACGCAAATGGAAAATTCAGGCGACCGCGCGGTCAGTCAGGCAGATGCGCTGATTGATGCAAGCGACGATCTGATGTCAAATCGCTTCGTTCTGGGCGATCACCATTTCACGCTTGCCGTATATGGGACCAGTATGCGCGCCTTGCGAGATCATATGTCTGTGGCCCGCGCCGCTCTTGCCGATACAGGCATGGTGGCGGCGCGCGAGGGAGCAGCGCTTGAAGCTGCCTATTGGTCGCAGCTTGTCGGCAATTTCGCGTGGCGCGCCCGGCCAGCGCCCATCACATCGCTCAATTTCGCCGCCTTTTCGCCATTCCATACTTTTCCCGCGGGACAGGCGAACGGCAACCATTGGGACGAAGCCATAGCGCTTCTAAAGACCAGCGCGCGCAGCCCCTATTTCTTCAATTTCCATAAAGGCGATCTAGGTCACACGCTGATCATTGGTCCCTCCGGCGGCGGCAAGACTGTGCTGCTTAACTTCCTGATGGCACAAGCGGAAAAAACCGGCGCACAGCAGATATTCATCGATAAAGATCGCGGCGCGCAAATTTTCGTGCGGGCAAGTGGCGGCACTTATCTAGCATTGCACAATGGCATCGCCACAGGCTTCTCTCCGCTCAAAGCGCTGACTGACTGCGCCCCGGATAAGAGCTTCTTGTCGATATTCATCCGCCAATTGGTCCGCGCCGATGGCAAACCCATCTCGGTCCAGGAAGAGCGAAGGATCGAAGATGGTATAAATGCTGTAATGAAGCTGCCTGTCAGCGAGCGGTCTCTAAGCGCGCTACGCTCGATGCTCGGTATGAAAGATGCAAGCGGGGTTGGTGCTCGATTGGAGAAATGGACGTCGGAAGGCTCGCTCGGTTGGGTGTTCGACAATGCGCATGACAGCATGACGCTTGATGCGCGGTTCATCGGTTTCGACATGACCGACTTCCTGGACAACGCCGATATCCGCACGCCCGTCATGCTGTATCTGTTTCACCGGATCGACCAGCTATTAACCGGCGAGCGGATGATTATATGCATCGACGAATTCTGGAAGGCGCTAGGCGATGAAGCGTTTCGGCGCTTCGCGCAGGACGGGCTTAAAACCTATCGCAAACGCAATGCCTTGCTGATCTTCGCCACACAGTCGCCCGCTGATGCGCTCAAAAGCGACATAAGCCATTCTATCCTCGAACAAGTCGCCACTAAGATCATGCTACCAAATCCATTTGGTGCCCGGCGCGATTATGTCGACGGGTTCGCATTGTCAGAAGCCGAATTCAAACTCGTGCGCGAAGATCTCTCGCCTGAAAGCCACAAGTTTCTGGTCAAGCAGGGCCATGACAGTGTGGTGGTCGAACTTGACCTGAGCGGGCTTGATGACGCGCTGGCCGTCCTGTCGGGCCGCGCCGAAACCACAGCCCAAGTCGATGAAATTATTGCCGAGGCAGGAAGCGATCCTGCCATCTGGCTTCCCCTCTTCCATAGCCGGAGGCGTCCCAGCTGAACCCAAACAAGACGCTGAACCATGAAGAAAGGTAAGACGATGAAAAAAATGATCCAGCTACTAGGAGCAACGCTGCTTGTCGCATCACCGCTCCCCGCATTTGGCCAAGGTATGCCCGTCCATGATAGCGCCAGCCTGATCCAGCAGATCAATACCGTTCGGCAAACCTTGGAAATGGTGAAGCAAGGCAAAGAGCAAATTGCCGAAGCTCAAAGGCTCTATGAGGATTTGAACAAGCTCACTGATATTCCGACATTAGCCCAGCAGCTCAAAACTGATGCGCTACGCGAACTCGATACATCAAACGGTTCGCTCGAAGGGTTTGGAACTGGCGATCTCAATGTTGTTGGCGCGGGCCGCGCAAAGGCCGATGAAGTCTATCGCGGACTTCTTGACCGGCTTGGTCTCGCAGGCTCGGAGCAGTCGCGCGCTGCGTTTGATCTTAATGCGCGTAACATCGGTATCAATGCCGGCCTTGCAGAAAATGTCGGCGCTGCCGTTACCTCGCGGGCGCAAGGACTCGACCAATTACGCAGCAGATTGACAACCGCAACCACAGCTAAAGAAGTCGCTGATTTGACCGCAAGGTTACAATTGGAATCCGCCGCAATGCAAAATGACCAGCTTCGTTTGCAGGCGATTGCTTTGCAGCAGCAAGCACAGGAACGCGCCCGCGCCGCCGAGGGCCAAGCTGCCCTGGCACAAAAGCTTGATGAAGCAAGCCGCTACTACCGGGGACAGTGACCATGCGCGCCGTGCCCCTTACGATCCTGTTATTGCTCACGGGGTGCGGCGCGTCTGAGACTTCGGACGGGACGGACAGCAATATGCCAGCCAGAAGTTGGAAATATTATGCTGCCCACCCTGCCGAGATCGAGTCAATGCAGGAAATTTGTCGGCGATGGTCAGGTTCGAATATCCCTGTAAGCGCGCAGCCTGCGGTGGTCACGACCAACTGCCGTGCAGCAGCATTCGCCAAGTCACAGCTTCAATTAACCCAATAGAAACAAGCCAAAAGGACCAAGTACCGAAATGGATTTTAGCGATCATGTTTTTACCACGATGTTTGAGGCGCTTAATTCCGCCTTGGGCGCGATCGTTGGTAAATATGCTGCAATAATCGGCATTGTATCGCCTGCGCTGCGGATCGGTATCGTGATTTATATTTCGCTGCTGGGTTACGCGATCATGCGCGGCGCTGTGCAATATCCATTCCGCGAATATGCCTATCGCGGTTGCCAGCTCGCGCTCCTCTATTTCGCCGTCACATCGCTTTACGGAACCCAGATCGGGATGTTTGCGCTTGGCGGCCTACCAAGCCAGTTCGCCAGCGCTCTTGGCGGCGCGGATGTTGGCGGTCTTGGCGGTTTTTATGACAAGCTGGCAGGAACCGGATTTGAAACCGCCAACACCATGCGCAAGATCGCGGCCAATTATCAGGAAACGCAAGGCACGCTTCCTGATATTGGCTATGCCGTCTTTTCGGGTTTTTTGGTGGTGATGGTCCTTATAGCCACCTTGCTATGTGCTGCTATCGGCTTCGTCATCAGCGCGTTTGGCCTGTTCGCATTGGCTTTGTTATCGGTGGTCGGTCCGCTCTTTGTCGCGGCACTTCTGTTTGAGTCCACACGCGGTTATTTCTTTGCCTGGCTAGGTGCGTGCATCAATTATCTGATGCTGATCGTCTTCGCGCTCGTTCTGACGCTGTTTCTTACCCAGACCGGCGAAGCAATCATCGCCACCATTTCAGAAAATGACGAAATTGGCATGGCCGCTATCAAAGCTCTGGCCTTCTACGCGCTCGGCTTTTTCTTTTTCCTGCAAATTCCCATGCTAGCCGCATCGCTCGGTGGCGGCGGCCCCGCCCTCGCCAACCAGTTTGCCTCGGCAATCGCAGCAGCAGGCGGGTTCGTTGTCGGACGCGGAGCGACCGGTGCACAGGCAACCAGTAAAGCCATCGAACGGGGCTTCGCACGCGGCATCGCAAGAATGCGGACATCAGGTTCGGTCAGTCGCGGAACAAATTGAGGAGCAAATTATGCGTAAACATATCATAGCTTTGATTGCCGCCTTGGCAATCTCGATACCTGCCAGCCCTATTGTAGCTGCACCAAAATCGCCCAAGCTCTCCGAGTGCGACGGCAAGAAGCGCAGGCCAGCCAACCCTTACGGCTCTATATTGCCGACCGTCGATCCCGAGACCGGAACATCAACGCCTGCAAGTCAGCCGTCCGGTAATGAACCGGGCGAAGAACCGAAAAGTGAAGGTGTTGAAGTATTCCCGAGCAAATCATCTACGCTCCCAAAACCCGCAACAAGGCCCAGCACCAAGGCCCAAACCATAGTCCCACCTATCAGCAGCGCGCAGCAAAAGCGCGTTTATCAGAGTTGCTGAGCGATGGCTGGCGGCGTCACCGACAAAGATGATCTCAAAGCCTATTTTGCGGAAAGCGCAAGCTGGGACCGCGACCGCTTTGTTGCAGCGCGGCGTTCGAAACGGCTCGCGTGGATAGTAGCCGCGATTGCCAGCGGACTTGCGATCACCGGCGTTGCCGCTGTTGCAATGCTGACGCCGCTTAAAACCGTCGCTCCCTATGTCATCACTGTCGATAAGGCGACCGGCGCTAGTGAGATTACCGCGCAGATGTCGGGCGATAACCAGATCACCTACAATGAAGCGGTCGCCAAATATTTTCTCGCCGATTACGTTCGCAACCGCGAGGGCTGGATACCGCAGGCTCGCAAGGAGTTCTTTGAGGGCGTGCTGGCGATGTCATCACGCGAGGAACAGGCACGCTGGACCGCCTTCTATAGCAAAGACAATGCAAGCTCACCGCAGAACGTCTTTACCGATCTCGATACTGTATTCATCGCGGTTAAATCGGTCACATTCGTCTCCGAAAACGTAGCGCAAATACGCTTCACCAAATCGCTCCAGCAGGGGTCGCGCGTTACCGACACGCAGGCCATCGCAACCGTGACCTACGATACCACAGACACACCAACTACCGAACAGCAACGGTTCAAAAATCCGCTGGGGCTGGAAGTGCAAACCTACCGCGCTGATCTGGAGGTCACACCATGAAAAATCTAAAAAACTTCACCCTATTGGCGCTGCTGTTTAGCGGATCGCCAATAATGGCTGGTGAGACCCCTCAGCCAACGGCGCAAGACAACCGAATCCGCGAAGTCATCTATGACGAAAATCAGGTCTTCCGTATTGTCGGTGTCTTCCGGTCGGCAACGCAGATCGTATTTTCTCCGGGCGAACGCGTCGAGCATGTCGCGCTCGGCGACACGATATCCTGGGAAGTTGCCCCGGCTGAAAATTCACTCTTCATCAAGCCACGCGAACGAGCTGGCCCAACCAATCTGATCGTCATCACGCGTTCAAATACCGGAAACCGGACCTATACATTCGAGCTGAGCGCGCGCTGGGGCGCGATTGGCGAACGAACCGCTGATACCTTTTTTAAGGTAGCCTTCCGCTATCCGCGCGAAGAGGCAGCGGCGGCGCAAGCCGCTGCTACCCAAGCGGCATACGCACAGGCCGTCGCGCTGCAATCAGGCGCAATCCGCTCGGCGCTTGATCTTGGCGTTCTCGAAGGCACCCGTAATCTCAAGTACAGCGTTCAGGGATCATCGGAAATCCAGCCTTCTGAAATTACTGACAACGGGCAATTTACCGCCCTGCGTTTTCCGAACCAGCGCGAATTACCGGCAATATTTGCAATCAATCCTGATGGCACGGAGAGCATCGTCCCGTTCGATGTTCGCGATGAATTTGTGGTTGTCCACGGCGTGTTTGCGCAGCTTCGTTTGAGGCGCGGCAAGAAGGTGCTGTGCATCTACAATGACGCACCTGATTTTTATGGACGCGATCCCAAGACCGGCACGGCCTCAAGCATTGTCGAGCGCACAGATGATGGGGAGTCAAATTGATGACTGATATCACCCAACCAGAACAAACCTCAAACCGTCCCACGGTTGATCAGACTCC
The DNA here is from genome assembly GCA_938050045.1 of uncultured Sphingomonadaceae bacterium. Classification (GTDB taxonomy): domain Bacteria; phylum Pseudomonadota; class Alphaproteobacteria; order Sphingomonadales; family Sphingomonadaceae; genus Sphingorhabdus_B. Next base: position 239,522 of record CALLJS010000017.1, on the reverse strand, counting down.
TGGTCCCGACGAGATTGATCGCAGCCCTACGGGCGAACGTAGCAGTAAAATGCCGTCGATCCCCGGCACGGCGATGGACCCGAAAAAGATGATCGGCTTTGCCGCCGCTGCTGGTGCCCTGATGTTCACCGTTCTGGCACTTGGAACTGGGCTGACTGGCAATTCAGAATTACCGCCCGTAAAACCCAAACCGGCGCTCGAAGCGGCAGATTATGATCCGGCAACGGTCATTGCACCGACGCTTGCAGAAGCTGGAACAGACCCCAATGCGCCCATCCCACTCGGAGAGCCGGTTGTTCCAGCAATTGGCGAACAGCCCTTACCCCCGCAAGGCCAAGCTCCGGCCCCGGTGCAACCGCGGCAGCAATCGCCAGCTGAGGCGCTGCGCGAAGCTGCACGCCGGTCAACGCTTATCGCCTATGGCGGTGAACGTGCTGGTGGAGCCAATGCAGCGAATTATAACGCGGCTAGTAGTGGTGCAAGCACCGGAGAAACGTCGCCCCGGCAATCCACCAATCTTGATACGCTGAGGCGAGCATCGGTAATCGGGCAGGCGCAGGCTCGTCCGCTTCCCGACCTGAATTTCCTGATTACAGCGGGAAGTTTTATCCCTTGCGTTCTACAAACCGCGATGGATTCCAGTCAGCCCGGCTATGTGAGCTGCATTGTCCCGCGCAATGTCTATTCCGACAATGGCCGGGTCGTGCTTCTGGAAAAAGGCACAAAAATCTTTGGCGAATATCAAGGCGGCCTCAATCGCGGACAATACCGCCTGTTTGTCCTTTGGACGCGCGCAGTGACACCGCGCGGCATCGCGATTGACGTGGGCTCGCCGGCAACCGACGCACTTGGTCGCGGCGGCGTAGACGGTAAAGTCGAGAATTTTTTCTGGAAACGATTTGGTACCGCTTTGCTTTTCAGTCTTGTCGAAGATGCGGCTACAATTGGTGCTGAGGCCGTGGGAAATAACGGTTCGAACACAACCCGTGTTCCATCTGACGCAGCCTCCACCGTCTTGCAGCAGAATGGCGACATCAAGCCGGTCCTGCGCAAAAATCAGGGTGAGGACGTTGGAATAACCGTCGCACAGGACTTCGATTTCTCGGCCGTTTACGGCCTTGCGCTTAAATAATGGCCGCGCCGGGTAAAAACACCGCTGTTCTGGATAGCGTGACCCAGCCTTTAGCTAAATATCTGGATGATCCGAGCGTCACCGAACTGGTTATCAATCTTCCCGGTGAGGTCGGCATAGAGCGGGGCGGACGCTGGACATGGGAAAATGAGCCATCGCTCGATTTCAAGACGCTGATGGCGCTGGCAACTGCTGCAGCGGCCTATACAGCGCAGGATATTACTCGCGAAAATCCGATAGTTTCGACCGTTTTTCCAACTGGCGAGCGGGTGCAAATCATTGTCCCGCCGGTTGTTCCTGATGAAACGGTCTCAATCACCATTCGCAAACCATCAAGCGTGTCCATGACATTAGATGATTTCGAGGCCGCGGGCTTGTTCAAAAACACACGGATTGCTGAAAACAAGATCAGCCAGCATGAGTTAGACTTGCTCGCTCTGCTTCGCGCAGGTCATCATGTCGCGTTCTTCGATGCTGCGGTCAAAGCAAAGCTGAACATTCTTATCTCGGGTGCAACCGGCTCTGGCAAAACCACATTTTCTAAGGGATTGATTCAGTTGATCCCTCCCGAAGAAAGACTCCTAACCATCGAAGACACGCGCGAATTGATCGTTCCCCAGAAGAATGCCGTGCACATGCTCTATGCAAAGGACGGACAAGGCACCGCCAATGTTACTGCCAAACATTTGCTGGAAAGCGCGCTCAGGATGCGCCCTGATCGTATCTTGCTTCAGGAGCTGCGGGATGGAACAGCGTTCTTTTACCTGCGCAACGTCAATTCAGGGCATCCAGGATCGATTACCACTATCCATGCCGATTCCGCCGAACTGGCGTTCGAACAGCTGACTTTGCTGGTCAAGGAAAGCGAAGGCGGCTCCGATCTGGCGCGAGACGATATTAGGGCGTTGCTAAAAATGCTCGTGGATTGCGTCGTGCAAATCAAAAAAACTGACGGCAAATTTCGGGTAACGGAGATCTATTATGACCCAGAAGGCAGGCACGCCGCCTGACGGCGGGGCGTTAAGATTACTCATAGGAATCCCGTTCGGGCTGCTCATTGCTCTCGCTATAGCTAGTATGATCGGATGGCTTATTCTGGGTCTGCCCGTCACCGCCTATGATCCGCTCAAAATTCCGCAGTTCGTCTGGTATTATCGCGGTGATCCGCATGTTGTAAGGGCGATGGCGGGCGGTTTGATTGGCGGCGGCTTGCTCCTGATTGGCTTAATCTATGCGCTTTGGGCGCGCGGTGCGCCGCTGCATGGAGCTGCGCGCTTTGCCCGTGAAAGCGAGGTCAAGCGCCACGGCTTTCGTAGCAATGTCGGAATCGTCCTCGGCCGCAAGGGGGGCCGTTTCCTGACCTTTGGTGGCAGTGAGCATGTCATCGTCGAAGCTCCAACCCGCTCAGGTAAAGGCACCGGCATTGTCATTCCCAACCTGCTGACATGGCAAGGCTCGGTTGTCGTCCTTGACGTAAAACGCGAAAATTATGACGCCAGCGCTGGGTTTCGCGCCCATTATGGTCAGGACGTTTATCTCTTCAATCCAACCGACCGTGAAGGCCGGACTGCCCGTTACAATCCGCTGGCCTACATCAACCGTGATGACCCCGATGATGTCATTATCGAATTACAAAAGATCGCAACAATGCTGTTTGTTGCGCCTGATCACGGCGAGGCCTTTTGGGCCAACGGCGCAAGGACCGGATTTTCAGGAGTTGGTGCTTGGATTGCCGAAACCAGCGACGAGCCTCTAACGATGGGCGCAATCTATCGCCACTTGAATCAAGGCGATGCTCGGGGCTTTTTCCAAAAGGAACTGAACAATCCCAGACTAAACTTATCGGTCGGATGCCGCACGGCGCTGGCCGATTTTGCTGGTGGTTCCGACAATAGCTTCGCCGATGTCAAGAAAACGATCACCAACGTCCTCGGCCTGTGGCTCAATCCCTTGGTTGATGCTGCAACCGCCGCAAGCGACTTTGATCTTCGCCTGCTTCGGAAAAAACCTATCTCAATATATCTCGGCGTATCGCCAGACGAACTGGACCGAATAGCTCCGCTCTACAACCTTCTGTTCCAGCAGCTTATCGACCTCAACGTGCGAGAACTGCCCAATGAAACCACGCCGATACCAGTGCTGGTCATCCTTGATGAATTTGCGCGGCTTGGCCGCGCATCTATGATTGCCAGCGCCTTTTCCTATGTTGCAGGTTACGGGATCAGGCTCCTTCCGGTCATTCAGTCGCGCTCGCAATTGCGCGGCGTCTACGGCGAGCATGTCGCCGATGAAATCGTAGCCAATTGCGGTGTCGAAGTGGCGTTTACGCCCAAAGAACTGCGCGTTGCCAACGATTTGTCCGAACGCATCGGCTATGTGGGACAGGACAGCGTTACCAAGTCGCTCACCATCAATGGATTACTCGCCAATCGGTCGAAATCCATTTCAGAGCAACGCCGCGCGCTGCTGCTCCCGCAGGAACTGATGCAATTTTCAGCTGATAAGCTGATTTTGCTGCGCGGCGGCATCCCGCCCATCGTCGGCTCGAAGATCGCCTATTTTAGCAGCCGCTTCTTCAAACGCCGCGCCTATCCTCCGCCGATAGTCCCACTCACACCCAAACAGGTGCAAAACGACAAGGTTGCGGCACCGTTCCGCGACATGACCGAAGCGGAAGCTGCCGGACACGATACAAGGCCTATGGATCAGGAAGATATCATGACGGAAGACTGTCCAAGTCTATATGCCGACACGCTGACGCTCAATCTTAACGGGAAAGTAGAAGGAATTATTGAGGAAGGAGACGAAAATGGCTGATAAGCTCGAAGGCAACTCTTCGTCAGAAGGCGGCCATGCTGCTAGATCGAAAGCCGGCCAATCCAAATCAACACTCCACAAAACCACGCCGAAAAAGCCAAAGCGAAAGGCAGAAAAGCCGACGATCACCGATGATCTGTCAGGAAGATTCCTGCGCGTTGGCAATAAGATTTACAGAATTTCGGATGATAAAAAGCCGCTGGTTCGATTGGAACCTGACCGCCTCAAAACAAGTAACATTGATGCCCTGCCTGACATATTGCGGATTGCCAAAGCTAATGGATGGACTTCTGTAAGGATCAACGGCGGGGACAAATTTAAGAAAGCCGCATTCCTTGCCGCTGCCGCGCAAGGGCTGACAGTAGAAAATTACAAACCCTCTAAGATAGTTCAAGCCGAAGCCGAGCGCCTGCAAGCAAGAATTGCGGAACGCGAGAAACGACGCGAGGACAAAAACCCGAATAGCAAATCATCAGAAGCCGCGAATGAAACAATCACATTCAAAACCCTTTCGGATCGCTTCTTGAAACAGACGCATGAGGAAAACGCGCGCGACCCCGAACTGCGCCGCGCCCAGAGCCTTGTCGCCCAAACCATTTCGATTACGCGCGCGAAATATCCTGATGATTCGGTAAAAGCATCGAAGGAAGTTGAAGCGAAACGTCAGGATGTTGCGCGGCGCATCGCCAGCGGAGATAGTATCGCCGCCATTCAGGTCCGCAACCAACAGGCCCAGCGCGTGCGCGAAATTACCCAAGATCAGATAATGAAAAAAGACGGCAAGACACGTTAAAATCGTCTGGGTGAAGGCTCACGCGACTGTTCTGGTTTCTTACGCTCAATGCCAAGATTCCGGGCATGATGCGCGGCAAAAATTTCCGGCGTGGCATTCATATCGGGATGCTTATCAAGGAATTTGCGAACATCCTCTGCTAGCGTCTGGTCTTCGGATTTTCCGGTTGCTCCGAGCGCAGCAGCAGCTTGCTCATAAGAATGGCGTATCTGCTGCCAGCGGGTTTTACCTTTTGCGATAAATGGTGGAAGATTTGATTGGCCGCGCGCAACAGCAACCGCCTGTTCGTTAGTGCGCCGGTCTGCATCTGTCATTGCCGGAATTGCCCCACTTGCTAATCGGGCGCGCAATTTGACAAGTGCCATACTCGATCCAGCAATACCGCGACCTCGCGCCCGTCTCGGCGTTGCTTCGGCGGCAACACCGCGCGCGCGTAATTCATGGGCAAATCGCTCACGAAAACGGCTGAGCTGAGCAGGGCGCGGATTAAATCTAATGCGATCCAGGCCCTCGGCCTGCACAGTCAGATGGACATGCGGACGCGGGGTATCTGTGTGCAATGCTAGGACATAATCATGATTGTCGCTCAGCTCACTGTGGGCAAGCGCACGGACAGCTCCCAACACCTTTTCGGGGTCGGTTCCTGCTGGCATCGAGAACACCAATGACACCGATGATACGGTTGGCCGCGACCGCCATTGCAGCGTGTCACTCCACTCTGCTGCACGCTCGGCAACATCTTCCTTTGAGGTCAGGATCTCTCCATCGCGACTCTCAATGTCGACGATCCCTTTGCGCCCGATATAATCGAGATGGGCTTTGACATGGCTACCGCCGCGCTGACGGCCAGTGACTTTGACCAGCACTTCTGGGGCACCCCGCACAATCCGCGCCAGCTTTGCCCTCGCCGTCTTTCCATTGGCAGCTCCGTAGCTTCCATAAAGCGGGATATGGAGTGACCCGTTGGGGTCATGGATATAGCGCACCCGGTATGCGGGTCGCGTCGCTTCCCATAAGGCCGATTCCAGACCCATTAGTCAGCAACCTTCCAGTAGCCCACATCGCCATGCATGGCATCACCGACGGCTGCTATCTGTTCGGAAATTTCCATCCGCATATCAGCGATTCGTCGAAGGTCGTTTTCGATTTTCTTGTCGCCATCATCCATCATCCGCAAATTGGCAGCCTTCATCGCCTGATTGAGATTGCGGCCAATGCGGAGCAATTGCATCCTGATTGGCGCAAGCTCGTTAAGCAGACCGTCATCGACGCGAGATTTCAAAGAGAGGTGGCGGCGCACTAATGCCTTGATCCACTCCGCCCGATTGGTTGAACGCTGCGATGCACGAAATTCGATTACCGAAATCTCGGCTTCGGTGAAGCGTAGCGAGACACGATTATGCGCTATTCCTTCTCGGCGTTCTAACAGAGGACGGCCACTATTCTCCTCCAACACCTGTTCAATCATTTGCCGCAAAATCGCGCTTCGACCGCCGCGCCCCACTGCCAAGCTGTCGAGCGCAGATAGCGCTCCAGCATCTAGCCTAATGCTAAGCATCGCAGGTTTTAGATCGGTATTTGTCGCCATGAAATTGCCTCGTGAAACACGGGCATTGTAATACAACACGCGCCGCTAGGCATATCCTGCAATTAAGACAAATACCCTAAAACCCCCTAAGAAAAGCGCATCCAAAGCGGCAATCTTCATCAAAGATGAAGGTCGCTTTGGATGCGCTCGGGCGTTAGGTTTTTGAGTGCCCCTGTGAAGCGGGGCTTCTCATACGGGCAGAAGATCGCCGCACGATTTCGTGCTGGCGGCTGGCGGTCGCGCTCCCCCATTCGGCGATCTCGGCGACGGAGCGACCGCAGCCGGTGCAGACGCTGGCACTATCGTCCAGCGCGCAAATATCTTTGCAAGGAGATAGGGGTCGGCTCGTCATAACTCCAATCCGCATAAGGCAAGTGAAGCAGAGTCTCCGTAATGCATAATCAAGATATCTGTCATTGATCGATTGAATTTCATTCTTTGGGTTGAAAACCAAACGTCCGCTCCGGAAAGCCAGAGTGAAAACTTAGGCTAACTCAAATAGCCTTCTGATTCACTCGCTTTGACAAGTCTGCTGCGCTTTCTCTTCGCTCGCTGTAGCGGTCCAACAGATAGTCTTTGTTGTCACGGGTAAGCAGGGTGAATTTCATCAGTTCTTCCATAACATCGACCATCCGGTCGTAGAACGGTGAAGGCTTCATGCGGTCTGTATCGTCAAATTCCAAAAACGCTTTCGGTGTGGATGATTGATTCGGAATGGTCAGCAGACGCATCCAGCGCCCAAGAATACGGAGCTGGTTCACCGCATTGAAGCTTTGCGACCCACCGCTGACTTGCATCACAGCCAGTGTCTTTCCCTGTGTTGGCCTCACGCCGCCAAGCGACAACGGTATCCAGTCGATCTGTGTTTTCATGATGCCGGTCATCGCGCCGTGCCGTTCTGGCGAACACCACACCATTCCTTCGCACCAAGTTACCAGATCACGCAATTCCTGAACTTTTGGATGATCTTCCCCTGCATCATCAGGTAGCGGTAGACCAGACGGGGAAAAAGTCTGCGTTTCGGCTCCAAGTCGCGTTAGAATGCGAGCAGCTTCCTCTGACATCAATCGGCTGAAAGAGCGTTCTCTAAGCGAACCATAAAGCAGCAGAATGCGCGGAGCATGCGTTGCCCGCGCTGGCGACAACAGGCCTTTCTCGTCGATTGTGCAAAAATACTCTTCTTGTAAGTTTGGCGTATCAGTCAACGCGGTTTCCTTCTGCATCAATCAGAGGCGAGCCGTCTTCTTTAGCCATCGGTCCGGGTGGCAGGCTTTCCAAGAGGTCCAGCACGGCCTCACTTGGGCGGCACAGCCGCACGCCTTTGGGCGAGCAAACGAGAGGCCGGTTGACCAGCACCGGATGCTCCAACATCGCATCAAGAACCGCCGCGTCGCTTACAGATGGGTCGAGCAAGCCCAGCTCTTCGGCAGGGGATTTGGTTGTTCGCAGAGCAGTGCGCGGAGTCAAATCGGCGGCGGCGAACAACGCCAACAGTTGCGGGCGCGTCCAACCTGTTTTCAGATATTCGATGACAATAGGCGTTTCGCCTGATGCTTCGATGATCGCCAACACATTACGCGATGTGCCGCAATCTGGGTTGTGATGAATGACTATGGTCATGCCGTATCTCCGTCGTATGGAAACCAGTGTTTTGTCCTGTTGGCGAAGGCGACAAGCGAGAGCATCACTGGAACCTCGACGAGAACGCCTACTACCGTTGCCAGTGCTGCCCCTGAGCCAAGGCCAAACAGGCTGATCGCAACCGCCACAGACAATTCAAAAAAGTTGGATGTGCCAATCAGTGCGCATGGTGCTGCTACATTGAAGGGAATGCGCCAAGCCTTCGCCGCTCCATATGCGATAAAGAAAATACCGTAGGACTGAATAAGCAATGGCACGGCGATCAGTGCGATGACGAGAGGGCGGTTAAAAATGACCTCGCCCTGGAACCCGAACAGCAATACCACGGTCATCAAGAGGCCAATGATCGAAAATGGCTGCACGCGGGCTTTGAATGCGTCAACCGCAGCTTCGCCGCTAACAGCAACCAATTTGCGGCGGGTTAGATAGCCTGCCAGCAGAGGCAACAAGACATAGAGGCCGACCGACAGCAGCAAAGTATCCCACGGCACGACAATATCTGTCATGCCCAACAGCAACGCCACAATCGGTGCAAATGCGAAAACCATGATGACATCGTTCACGCTGACTTGCACCAAAGTGTAGGTAGCATCCCCGCGTGTCAGATTTGACCAGACAAAGACCATCGCCGTGCAAGGTGCTGCGCCAAGCAAGATGACCCCCGCTAGATAAGCCTGCGCATCGTCCGCTGGGATCAAGTCCGCGAACACATAATTGAAAAATAGCACACCGAGCGCTGCCATTGTGAACGGCTTGATGAGCCAGTTCACAACGAGCGTAATTACTAGCCCTTTTGGCTTATCACCAACCTGTCGCAGCGCGCCGAAATCTACTCCCACCATCATAGGATAAACCATTGTCCAGATCAGAACGGCGACAGGCAGATTGACTGATGCGATCTCCAATGACGCGAGCGCGGCAAACAGCGAGGGAAAGAGGTTCCCGAGCAGAAGGCCCGCACCAATGGCAAGCGCCACCCAGACTGATAGCCATCGTTCAAAGGTTCCCAATCCCGCCGCAGCAGGTAGTGAATTGTCAGTCAAAGCAAAGTCCTAACAGGCACAGGCAATCTCATCGATCACGGGCTGGCAAAGTTCTGGGCGACCGCCGCAGCAATCCTCCATCAGAAAGGCCAAAAGACCGCTCATCCCTTCCATATCGGCGAAGTAGCGAATGCTCCGGCCCTGACGTTCATTCCTGATCAGGCCAGATTGGTTGAGAATTGATAGGTTGGCCGACATTGTGTTCTGGCGCACTTCGAGTGCATCACTAATGTTACCCGCGAGCATTCCCTTATCCCCCGCCTTAACAAGCAGGCGGAACACATCGAGCCGCGTTGGCTGGCTAAGAGCAGAAAAAGCATCGAGAGCAGCAGTTTTATCCATATATCATGAATTATTGATATATTATTGTGAAGTCAAGTTGAGTTTATAGATTACTTTCTTGGCGCGATCGCTCGATGATCGAAACGTTTGCAATTGGGTCGTTGCCTGACACTTATCAATAACGTGGAGATTCCACTTAGACCCAAAATCAACAGTTGCTCAATGTGATACATACACAGCGAAGCCCCGCCCGAACAGATCGGGCGGGGCTGAAATTGAGCGGCTTATTCGCCGCTGGCCTTGCGGGCGCGTGACCAGATGAGATTGTAGGTCTTGCCATCTTCGTCGTCGAACAGATTAGCGAAAATGGGTGCGGTGAAGCTAGGATCGTCGAGCTTGACCGACAGATAGTTGCGGCCTTCGTTCGAGGTCTTGGTCCAGGCTGCTCCGATTTCTGCGCGACCGACAAAAACCCGGTGGGTCGGTGCGTTTTCGTTCTCGCTTGCTTCTTCGGGAACGATGCGGACGTTCTTGGTCTGAACGCTCATTGTGACGATTTCGCCTTTGTAGCTTTCGCCTGACTTTGTGAATGATCCGATATTAGCCATGATATTTCTCCTTGAGTTTATCTCGGTCCCGCGCTCATCGCGGTCTCGATGGCTGGTTCTAAGGCCGGGATATGGACTGCTGCACCCGCAGGGCCGCAGCACAGCGAAGGACGCTGGACTTGGCCATTTCTTGCTTCCGCGAGGAATGCCTGCAAGCAGGCAGGGGAAGAAATTGGTGGGGCCAGCGTTGCAGCAAAGGCCATAAGGCGCAGCCGCTCCCGGCCTACCAAGCCATTTGAAGAGACCGTGCTGGGCGCGGACTGGTTAAATCAGAACAATGGAGAAACTGGCAAATATCGCTGTCTGAACCAATAGCAAAAAGTGCAAATTCGGTGAAATTTGTAAATATGGCCCCAGACCAAATACTAATGATTCCTGATCTGCGCGATCATAATGTGCCGCCCACCCCTGATTTGAACGCGCAAAAATCGAAGGCTGTCGCCACGACTAGAATCAGACCGGCCAACTGATCGCTCATCACGGCCTCCAGTCAAAGCACACGATCCCGCCTGTTCGCCGGTGAAGATAGCTGACAGTCGCTCGGCCACTCGTCTTTAAGGTTGGCGACAGATAGCCAATAGCCCCGCCCGATCTGTTCGGGCGGGGCATTCACGGAAAATCGCAGGCTTGGCAAATTCACACTGTTCGCAGCATGCGTATCTCAATCATCGCGCCGGCTGTCTTTATCGGACAAAGACACGGACGGCGCTAACGCGCCGTCCGCTCGCTCACTCAAGCTGCAATCCGCCCGTCACCGGCTGCGTCGCTATGGGGGGCTTCGCCGCTCTCGTCCTCGTCTTTTGCTGACGCGGAAACTGCCGCAACCTGCGGGGCTGGGCCTGATGGTTCATCCTCCTCCATAAGCCACTTCGCCCTTTCAGCGGCGGTAACGGTTCCGACCCCGCCGCGCTCGGTATAGGCGGATGGCGGAAACGCCATCCAGCGTGGAACCCAAGCCTCCTGTTTTTCGCGTCCATTTTCGCCAGTGAGGTGGTCACTGATAATGCCCTTCACTGTCTTGGTCTTTTCGCTGGCATTGGCGGCAGCAATGCTGGCTCCGCCAACTTCCGACAATATAGCGGTCAAGACTTCACGGTCGCGCACAAGGTCCATGAACGCATCGTCCGCCGTCCAGTAATCCGCCATCTCCACATCAAGATGGATACCCAAGGTTTCGATAAGATCGCTTCCCGCTGCCAGCGTTTCGGCCATTACAACGCCCAATATCTCCATGACCACACTATCAGGCACATCAAGCAAACGGAGAAGCAAGCCGCTCATACCGTTTCGCGTTTCATGGCCGAGCGTCACGGTGGGTTCGTCGGCATCAAAGCCAAGCACCGCCAACACCGCACGGCGGCGTTCATCAAAACGCGCCTCCGCCACGCCGGTTTCGATGCTTTCGCAAATCGCTTCCTTGCGGCTGCGCTGCTCCTGCACTCTCACATTCCACAAAGGCGACCCACAAATCGCGTGAGCGACCATAACGCGCAGCGCGATAGTGGGGCTGGCCGCAAGTTCGTTGCTGACGGCGGCATGGCGGTGAAGGTCTATATATTCGGCCATTGGTCCGGTGATTTCAGGACGCTTGGGTTTTTCGGCGGTGCTATCGACTTGTCCGGTTTCCCGAACCCGCGCTTCCTTGGCGGTGAGATAGCCTTCGTGGAACGTCACCTCACCCTTGGCGCTCACATCAATATAGACGCGGCCACCTTTGCGCTTGATGGTCTTTTCATGGTCCCATGTCTGGAAATAGCTGTCTGGCGGAATGATCTGCACATCGCTCCAGCCATCTTCGAGATAGGCTGCTTTCTTCGCTTCAATCGCGGCGGACTGCGCTTCCCAGAACTGGTCGGCATCGGCAAAATAGCCATCTTCGGCAAAGAGATCGCTGACGATCTGGCCTTTGAACTCCGCCATATCGAAGATCGCGGCGGAAGTGGAAATCGACGCACCGCCAAACAGCCAAGCCTTTAGCTGCGTCCCGCGCGGCGCATAGGCTTCTTCATCCCTGAACAATGCCAGCCATGCTTTTTGCTGCGCCTTGCTGGCCAAGGTCAGATGGCGCACCGTGGCGGCATCAATTTCTTCGCGGCCATAGGTTTTGCGGATAGCTGGCAGCAAATTACCAAGCGCAAGAATGCGCCCCACGGTCTTTTCGTCCATCCCGAATGTATCGGCAATTTCGCTTGCCTTGCGGCCTTTCTTGACCAGTTGCGTAAACTGTTCCCACTGCGTGACCTCATCGGGATTTTCACGCACGAGATTTTCAATGAGCGATGCTTCGAGGGCGGCGGCATCGTCGCCCTCCTCCAATATCGCGCAAGGGAGCGGTCCATCGCTGCCACCTTCTTCGGCAACAGTGGTTGCGGCATGATAGCGCCGCCGTCCCGCGACAATCTCGAACGTATCGGCGCTGCCGTTAGGACGGACCAGCAAAGGCACAAGAACGCCCCGCACCCGCACCGAGGGCAATATGTCGCTAATGTCGGGGGGCTTCTTGGCGTTTCGCATATTAACGGGCGATACCGAGAGTTTGGCGAGGTCTATATTTTCGAGTTGCATTGTCTTTCTCCTACAAAGTTACGTTGATGATTGGCCCCGCTCCCGTTGCATACGGGGGTGGCGGTGGAAGCGGGGCCGGTGTTCCCGCGCAGCAGGATTGCCACGCGAGGGTCTGCCGCGCCTTGACCGGAGGGGGGCAAGGCGGCGGAAGATGGGGTTATTCATGGGCTTGGGCGAAGGCAGCGGCTTCAAGCCGCGCTTCGTCCTCGGTGATGCGTCCGATATTTCGGGCGGCATCAGCGTAAACGGTGAGCGTAAAGCGCGCTTCAAAATGCAGATCGCGCTCGATGGATAGACCAAGCGGCAAAGTCAGAGATGCAATCTCGGACAGGCTAACCGAGCCGAGTTCGGGACAGCCGAACCCAAGGTCAGCTAGTCCGAACAGAGTGTCGCCATCTTCGTCGAGTTCGGACAGCAGCCAAGTGGCTGCGCCAACGGGATTGAAAAATTTGACAACCGGAACATGGTCGCCGCGATTCTGGCCATTAGCCAAAAGACGCTGGCGCTGGTGTTGGGTGAGTAACAGCACGATAAAAACTCCTTTCAGAACATCTCGATCTGGTTGCGGCTATTGGTGTCGAACAGACCGTGATCGGCGGGTCGCTGGGCCTTCTTGGGTTCCATCGGTGCGTTGGCGCGCATCGCCAGCCTTTGGGCTGGCGTGATCGGCGCAACACCCGACACCAAAGTCTGAACGCCGATAGGCGTCTGCTCCGCTTCAAGCGGCGCGGCGGCATGATCTGGCGACACCCTGCTCATGCCGCGCACTCCGACCGGAATGGCACTTGGTCGGTGAACGCCAAAAGATAATCCGCCGCCTTGCTGGCCTGACTGGCGGCTTTGAAAATGGCGCGGTTGTCCTGCCGCAACACGGCCAGCCAAGAGCCGAGATAGTCGGCATGGCGGACGGTGGGGACGATACCGAGCGCAGCGCAAAGAAAAGCCGATGAAAGTTCGGCGCACAGTTCCTCCCGCGCATAAAGCGCGGTTCCGAAACTGCCCGATTGATCGCGGCCAAGGCGGGTCTTGTGTCCGGTCCAGTGGCCTAGTTCATGCAAGGCGGTGCGGTAATAGTCGATCTGATGGGTGAAGGCGGATTGCGGGGGAACCTGCACATAATCCGCGCCGACATTGTAAAAGGCTTTGGTCCCGCCCGTCCGAAAATCCGCTGCGGTCGCGGCAATCAAACCCTCGGCCTGATCGTGCAACTCGCGTTCCGGCAAGGGCGCGGGTTCGGCGGTCAGCTTCTCCGGCAAGCCATCACACTGCGCGGCGTTGAACACGGTAAAGCGTTTGAGAAACGGAATCGAGCGCGGCTTATCGCCCTCGCCTTCCTGTTTCCTGTCATCATCGGGCGTGAAGCGGTTAGCGTAAAAAACCGTCCGGCCCTTCTCGCCCTTGCGGACGCATCCTCCAGCGGCCAAGGCTTGCCGGAATGTCAGCCAGTCCTGCGAGGGATAACCGCCATCAATAACCGCGCCCCAGAGAATAAGGATATTGATGCCCGAATAATGCCGCCCTGTAATCGCATTGCGCGGCAAGCCGGTCACGGCGTTGCCGCTATTCCAAGGCTTCACCCAAGGAAACACGCCTTCCTCAAGCTGCGCGATAATCTGCGCGGTCACTTCATCATATAGAGACACCTTCGGCGCTGCCCTGCCGCTCCGGCGCGATTTACGCGCCGTGCGCGAAGCGCGCTTTGCCTTCGCTTTCCTGCCCGTGCCGCTATCCGAAACCCTAGAATTTTCATGCAACATAACCGCCTCCATCACCCCAAAACTGCCGCAACCGGCCCCGGAGAGGCGGGGTGGGCGGCAAGAGCGACCAGAAAGGCCCGCATCAAGCGGTCAGGCGCACCCGAAGGGATGGAACACAGAGAAATACCCGGTCCTGAAAGGCCGGGTTGCGCCTGAGCGCGGCGGGCCTAGCCGGGAGCGCCGCCCACACCGTCTCTCTGGAGCCGGAAAACAACGCCGGCGCCACCGCGCCGTCCATATCAATCGCACGACATCGCGATTCCATGATCCGCGAAGCGGCTCAATAAAGACGGCACCCTTGCACGGCGCGACGCCGCGCGGTGGTGTGCGCGCGCAGCTGTGCGCCAGCGCCCACCGGGCAAGGAGAGAGGCAAGAGTGCCAGCGGGTCAGAACAAAAAAGCCGCACCCTCAAGGAGCGCAGCGGGAAAGAGTGCGGCCTTAAAAAATCCCGCTCATGATCCGGGGCGTTGCGGGGTGTCCCCGTAGAAGGGGTAGCGGGAGACAGCGCAGCGGCTCCGGCTCAGGGGAAGGCTTTCCCCAAACCATATTTCAGACAATGTTCCTGAATTCTTCTACCTCTGCCTGTGAACAAGCTACGTTCATCTGCATGATACAAAAGCTCACAGTCCAGACCCTGAGATTGGCGGTTTTATATCAGGACATGCCTATAATCAAATATCTATATGTGTTCAATTATTACAAATTCTAATATCTAAATATGTTCAATAATTATTGATTTGAACATCTATGAGTGTTACGAAAACGCCGGAGATCAGATATGTCAAATGCAAAAAGAGCCGGATTAGCCCGCAAAAATCTCGACAAGCGCCTCGGCTTTCTGCGTGATACAAACCTTACCAGACCAGTGGGCGGCTGGATACGCGCCATTCGCGATGCGCTGGGCATGTCAAGCCGTCAGCTTGCGAATAGACTGGGCGTTTCCCAGTCGCGTATTACCCCGCTTGAACGGGCCGAAGCGCATGGCTCGGCCACGCTAAAAACGCTGAGAGAAGCGGCTGAAGCGCTGGATTGCACGCTGGTTTATGCGTTTGTCCCCAATAAGCCGCTCGACCAGATCGTCGAGGATCGTGCGCGCAGCAAAGCCCATGACCAGATCGGGACCATATCGCATGGCATGCTGCTGGAAAATCAGTCAATGACCAAAGAGCAATCACGCGAAGAGCTCGAACGCATGACCAGGGACATTCTATCAGAACCGATTAGCCATCTATGGGATGATGAATGACCGATCCGCTGTTTGATGGTGATGATGAAGCCAACACGCCTTTAACAGAGGAGGAGCGTGAACAGCTGATCCCGACCTATATAACGCTGCGCAGCGAGCTCAACGAAGCCGAGCAGATCAACATCACCGAGGCAAGCCGCTGGTATGGGCGCAAGCGCAAGGCGGACATACTCGATGACGCGCTGCTCAAGGGACTGCACAAACAGATGTTCGGGCAGGTCTGGAAATGGGCGGGCAAATACCGCCAGAGCCCCAGAAATATCGGGATTGAGGCCTACCGGATCCCGACCGAAATGCGCCAGCTCGTCGATAATGTCCGGTTCTGGGTAGAGAATGAAACCTACCCGCCCGACGAAATCGCCATCCGGTTCAGCCACCAGCTTGTCTCCATCCACCCCTTCCCCAACGGCAATGGACGGCATTCCCGCATGGCAGGCGACTATCTCACAATACAACTAGGCCAGCACCCATTTACATGGGGGCGAACAAGCCTGACCGATGCCAGCGCAACCTGCAAAGCCTATATCACAGCGCTACAGGCAGCGGACCGCGAGGACATCGAACCACTGTTGAAATTTGCGCGGAGTTAGCCGGAGACAGCGTAGCGGCTCAGGGGAAGGCCTTCCCACCCCCCCCAAACAAAATTCAACCAATGTTCTTGAAATGTTTTTACCTCCGTCGGTGAACAAGCTAAGATATTCCGATGAGCAATTTGTCCAACCGACCTGATCAATTTGAAGCTATCCGTATCGCCCACCAAGCCCGTGAAATTCTGCGCATATTGAATCACGAAAGAAGCACAAATAGCCAAATTCTAACCAGCTGGCTCGGCAGCATAGGCCTTGGAATCTCTCGTCGTGACCTTCAAGATTTACTGGATCGTCTCGAAAAAGAGGCTTTGGTTCGCAGCGAGAAAATCGACAATTTCCGTGTCATCCACCTCCGGCAACTTGGCGGAGAAATTGCTTCCGGCATTGAATCACTGGACTGGATCGCCAAACCAGAACTGCCCGATTGATTAGATCATGGCAGATCATCAACGTACTATCCGGATTGCCGACTTTGAACTGCCGCGAGGCCCGGTAACAATCGAGGCGCTCATGGCTATGCCGAGGGCAAGCTGGGAACATTTGCGCTCGCAGATCAATCTGCGCCGACAATCTGACCCATCAGTGCCATTGGCCCGGTGCAGGCTTTGCGAGGCTGGTGTATTCATTCGCTCGCAGGCGACAAAGCATGACCATGTGCCAATGTTCGTTCATTTTCCGGAAGGGTCTCAAGAATGCCCTTGGTACGAGGGCCGGACTTTGCGGCCCGATGACGCCCGCGCCGCGCAATATCAGGGGCATCAGGAATCGGCGCTCCACCGTCAATTATGCGTAACAATCGAGGAGCTAGCTAACGCAGATCACCGCTGCACACATTCGGCGGTGGACACTTATTTGCGGCCCGAGATCCACAAGCGTGGACGCTGGCCCGATGTGTATCTCGAATTTGGAGAATTAGGTAAGTTTGCGCTCGAAGTTCAGCTTTCCAAACCCTTTGCGCCAGAGATTGCTGCACGCCATATCCACTATGATAACGAAGGTGTCAGACTGGTATGGATTTTCAATGTTCTCGAAGACCCGCTGCCGCAAGGCTTCCATGATGTCATAACGATGCAGCGAGGCAACGCCTTCCTGTTCGATGATGCGGCGCAAGCGGCTTCAATCGAGCGCGCCACGCTGGTTCTAAAGTGTTATTTGGAAAACGGAAAAGGCGGTTGGCTAGAACCCCGGCTTGTAACACTGGATGATCTGCAAACCGGCTATGGCCGGTCTGCTTTTGTCGAGGACCGGCGGAGCGATTTGTTAGTAGCAAGAAGCAAAGTAGAACGATCGCGATGGTGGAAGGCCTTTCAGCAAGCGCAAAATGACAAGCCTAAATCCCCATTCTACAGCACAACATTTGCACCGGCCTGGGATTCATTGCAATTGAGGGTGCCAGGACTTGATGCGTGGAAGGAGGAGTTTTGGGCATCACGCTCCGACAGAGGCCAAGCGCATCTAGCCATGCTCTTTGCGATCCTTTGCTCAGTCGCGCACAGCGCCGACACCGGCACGGAAAATGTCTATATTACAAAATATAAAGGTGAAGGCGCGGTTCTTGCCATGCTCAATAGCAAACTGAGTAGCGGCGATTTCAAACATTGTGCCAATCTCATAGATAGCTTTGTTCGTTTGACTGCGCTGGCCGATCTTGCAGAACGGCTATCATTCAGACGAATGTTCAAAGAGGCCCAAGAAACTGAAGCGCAAATCGATAGTGAGCATCCGGTTTGGCGGGCGATGGCTCGGCTTTTCCCGGAGGTGCTGGATGGTTTAGTGCGAGCCGAATTAGACGATCTTGGGCGCCTTCCCAAATGGGCGGCTTGTTCTGATAAGGCTAGTTGAGCAAAATATGTCCGAAATTATGCTACATATTTCGGACACTTTTAACTCGACATTGTCCGAAATCATGCTACATATTTCGGACAATGAATAAGCCATCCACCAGTCTGAAAGAAAAAATTCTTGCTCGCATCGAAAGCGGTGCAACGATCACTGTTTGGACACCGAGCGATTTTCTTGACCTCGGCAGCCGTGATGTCGTCGATAAAACCCTGCAACGCCTTGTCCGTTCGGAAGACTTGCGCAGGATCGATTGGGGCCTTTATGATAAACCTCGAACCAACAAACTTACACAGCAGGATAACCCACCAAATCCAAAGGCCGTTATCGATGCTGTCGTGCGGCGTGATCAAATACGGGTGTTGGTTGACGGGATGACGGCGGCTAACGATCTCGGCTTTACCAATGCGGTGCCAGCCAAGATCATCGTCCATAGCGAAGCGCGCTCCAAGAAGATCAGCCTCGGAAATCTTACCATTTATTTCAAACAGACAGCTCCAAGCAAACTTTTCTGGGCAGGCCGTCCCGCGATGCGCATCGTCCAAGCCCTGCACTGGCTGCGCGACACGATGCCAGGCGACGATATGCCAAGTTGGCAGAACAGACTTTCTATCCTGCTCAACGACCCAAAGCATGGCGCAAAGCTACGTGCTGATCTGATCGATGGTATGCCCGCCCTTCCAGCTTGGATGCAGGAATTGCTCCGTCCGCTTGCTTCCAATGAAACGCCATCCACATGAATCCAGCTTTTGACGACATCTTGCGGGCCGATATTGATACGCGCCAAGGTCTGTTCACCACGACGGCTCAACGCATGGGAACAACCCCGCAGAATGTCGAAAAGGACTTCTGGGTCTGCTGGACGCTCGATGCCCTGTTCAACGGCATCACCGAGGGTCCGCGCCTACTGTTCAAAGGTGGCACCTCGCTTTCCAAGGGGTTCGGATTGATACAGCGCTTTTCAGAGGACATCGACGTCACAGTTTTTCGAGATGATCTCGGCGTTCCCGCTTCGATTGATGAACTGGCCGGGTTGAGCGGCAAAAAGCGCCAGAAAGCGCTCGATGCAATCAAAGCCGCTTGCGAAGCATATATTAATGGCCCGTTGATGCAGCGCCTTACAGCGATTTCAGAAGAGGCCTGCACCCGAAATGGTCTGGAGCAAAATGCGCTCCGGATAGAGGTGGACCCTGCCGACCGGCAAACCTTGCTGGTCATCTATCCCAGCATAACACCGACCGACGCCTATATCGCCAAATCAGTGAAAATTGAATCGGGCGCTAAATCGGCACTCGATCCGAACTCCAACCGGTCGATAATGCCTTATGTTGATGCCGATCTTCCTGAGATCGATCTTGTCGTTCCCAATGTCACCATTGTCGATGCCGAACGCACCTTCTGGGACAAGGTGGTGATCCTGCACGGGCTGCGCCGGTGGTATGAAATCCGAGGCCAGCTGCGCGGCAACGGCCAGCGTATTTCGCGACACTATTATGATTTATACCGACTGATCCAGTCGGAGACGGGACAATCGGCAACCGAAAACCGACCGTTGGGCGAGGACTGCGTCGCGCACGCCCGCATGTTCTTCAACCGCGCACCATTTGATCTTGCTTCGGCGCAGCCACCAACATTTGCACTCTGCCCCGAAGGGGGAATGGTTGACGATCTTCGGCAGGATTATAAGGCGATGGACACGATGATCTTTGGCGATCCGCCGCCTTTCAATGCGATCATTGAGGAAATTGCAGAGCTCCAACATACACTCAACGGTGTAGCATGACCGATCGGGCAAGAGCCGCGAGATGAAATCTTTTCTCAAGCGACTATTTGGAACTGATGCTAATTCCAGATCCAATAAGCCACCAGCGTCATCCCAGAACCTTGAAATCGAAGAATTTGGTCATGGCCTCATCTCTATCGACGCGCTCGATTTCATTGGTCGTTCCTCCAAGTCGCCGAATGGAAAATATCGCCTCATCTGGTCCGATAGAAACCCCGAAGGCACCAGAGGGGGTCATCGCTATAAAGGGCATGGGTCATGGACATTGCTGTCACAGGACCAAATAATTGCGGAAGGTAGGCTCGAAAGGCCAAATGACGGGCAGGTAGCGGATAATGGCAATTTCATTTTCAACGACTGGATGTTCGGAGACGGACTGAATGGCCGTTTTCATGCTTTCACTGTCGATGGAACGCAGCTGATCGCAAAAGAATTGGCGGCCAACCTTTCAAGCAATGGACTGTCAGCAGACGGCCGTTACGCCATTTGCCAAACGGCCAATGCACCCGACAGCGATGATAGCTGCCGCTACATCCTGTTCGACCTTGAAGAATCTCGGGAATTGGCGCGATGGGAACCTGAGACCGGATGGGCCAGCGGCTACGAATTCGATTCAATCAATAGGCAATTATATCTCATATGCGAAGATGATGAGCGCGTTGGCTACAATTTCGACGGTCAGATGGTTGACCGTGAAGGATGGCAACAACGGAAAATAGCCGATGGCGATATCAATATCATCAGTAAGGTTCTTGAAGGTGTTGATAGCAAACCGGACAGCGACCTTCGGAGCGCAATGATCGATGGATTAAACCGCACAATCGAACAGAGAGAAGGCTGGCATCAAGCACGCGCATTACGCTTGCTTGGCGAAATCCACGAAGCCTTCGACAAGCCAGCTGAAGCATTAAAGGCTTATGACAAAGCTTTGACGTTTGATCCGCAAGTTGGCGTTTCAAGACGCGCCGAAAAGCTAAGAAAGTCCCTCACCCCCAAATCCAAGCAAGGCAGCGTCAAAAAAATAGGGAAGTTTGAACGGCAAGCGCACCGGCTGGGCATTGAGCATGAAGTGGTGAACCTGGAAGCTGGAGAAAGGAAAAGTTGGCGGTTCCAAGCAAGCAATGACTGGTCATCGGTCGAAGAAGCAGCCCTCACCCACTACGAGAATGCTGGTTGGGCCGGAGCCGCAGCAGAAGGCGGCCTCATATTGACGCTGATCAAAGCCGCATCATTCACCAATCTGGACAGCAGGAATGCCGATACTTTCATCGAAGCACTTTACGCCCAGAATGTTGCATTTGATGAAGACAGATTCGACATTAACCAGCTAATTGAGACGCTCGCCCGTGCAACGCATGACCAGCTCAAACGCAATTGGAAAATCATTTCAGCGACCGCCGGAGTATCGCCTGCCTATTACCCGACTGTCCGATTGAATCATGTCCTCGAATTATTCGATCATCTAGGTCCGGAGCGGCTTGCACAAATCGCACAGCTATTTGCGAAAGCACCCTACGATCTTCGTGCCGGATGGCCCGATCTGACGCTTTGGAAGGGTGGCGATGTTCGCTTTGTGGAAGTAAAAGCGCCACGCGATTCAATGCACGCTAGTCAGTCGCGCCTCATTTCAACCATTTTACTTCCCTTGGAGTTCAAAGTGAGCCTCGCGGAAGTTCGGATCACATAACTGGCGTTCGAATTTGATTATAGGCTTTAAGCGAACCGAGACCACTCAGCGGTTCGCAATGAAAATGCAAACTAAGTTCTAGCCCAGATTAAACAACGCAGCGAAGTCAGTGTTTCAATTTGCGGGGAATATGAACTAAGAAAAGGCAATAAGCGGGGCAAATATGAGCGAAGAATCAAACAATAAAAGCGTACTAAATACCATTCTGGAGTGGTCATCAGGCAAACCGGATTGGCAAAAGGACGGTTTACGGCGGATTGTAAATAGCGGCCTGCCCGATGAAACGGGCGTTCAGGAGTTAATTGCTCTGGCTCGCAAAGCGCATGGTGACGACACAGTTTCCACCGAAGCGAAACCACTGACCAAAGAAAATTTACCTGCCGATCCCGGCGCTGGAGAATCGATCCGGCTGGCTTCCCTGTCGGGTATAGTCGGCGTCAATCAGCTTGCCGCGGACCAAGATATGCAATTTGAAACCGGTGGTCTTACGGTCGTCTACGGAAAGAATGGAACGGGTAAATCGGGTTATGCTAGGGTGCTCAAAAAAGCTTGCCGCGCCCGTTTCCCCGGCGAGGTCATGCCAGATATGCTAGGCGGAGGCGCAGCAGTGCCTGCAAAAGCAAAGTTAATTGTCCAGCGCGCCGACGGCAGCAAAACGCCGCTGGAGTGGAAAGACGCCGAAACACCAGAGCCGCTACTTTCTGCTATTACCGTATTCGACAAGGATTGCGGCGCAGAACATATTAGCAAGAAAAACGAAGTCTGGTTCCGGCCTTTCGGATTAGATATCCCTGACGACCTAGCAAAGCTATGTATCGACATCAAAGCTAAGCTGACAACCGAAAAACAGCGGCTGGAGGACTTGCGCGATCCAGTTTTTGATGCGCCGATCTGGTCTGGATTGTCTCCGGTCGGTAAAGTCCTCAATGCTCTCAAACGTGAAACTGATTTGTCGAAAGTCGATTTTGATACACCTCTGACACCGGAAGAAGAAACTCGTCTCGGAAAGCTGATTGGCGACTTGGCGCAAGATCCTGCTGCCATCGCGGCGGAACAAAAACGCAATGCACAAACGATACGTCAATTGACCAAAACGATGTCCGCTATACACGACATCGTATCCCCTGCGGCGTTTATAGCTTTGAATGACAAGAAGGGCGAAGCCGAAACGAAACGGGAAGCCGCTGATTTGGCTGCGGAGACGGCCTTTGGAGAATTGGAACTGGATGGCGTAGGCCAACCGGTTTGGAAAGAACTTTGGGACAGCGCTCGAAAATATTCAGATTCACTGGAAAAGCGGACGCAGATATTTCCTCCTGCGGAAGGCGAGTTATGTGTGTTGTGCCATCAGGAAATTGATGCAGAAACGTCGGTTCGTCTCAACGGGTTCGAGACGTTCATTAAGCAGGAAACCGAAGGCAAAGCCGTTGCCGCGAAAAGAGCATATGACGCGGCGTTAAAAGCACTCCAAGACTTGCGCATTGAAATTGGCTCGGTGTCAGCTGCCCGAAAAGTTCTTAAATCACGCGATCCGAGTTTGGGGCGGAAAGTGCTCGAATTCATGGCAGCTGCTCGCCTGCGGCGTTTTCAACTATTGAAAAATTTTGACGATGACGTCGAAAATGACCATGTGGAACTTCCGGTCATTCCTGCTGCCAAAATAGATGCAGAAGCGGACGCAATTGTCAGCTACGCAGAGAGTTTGTCGGCAGATACAAAGTCGGAAGAGCGTGAAGCGCTTCTGTCAGAACATGGCGAACTGCAAGATCGGAAAAATGGCGGGAAACTAAAAGCTGTTGCTGAAACGGAAATCGCAAGATTGCAGCAATTGAATATCATCGAAGCATGTCTGAAAGAAACAAACACCCGCTCGATAACCACGCTTGGCAATCAGATTGCCGATGAACTGGTCACTCCAAAAATGCAGGATCGCTTTCAGGAAGAGATTATCAAACTGGCAGACAGCCGCGTCCGGGTGAAAATGGAACGCTCTGGCGGACAGACAGGATCGCCCCAATATGCAATCAAATTTTTTGCCAACGCTGACGCAAAAGTCCACGAGGTTTTAAGTGAAGGAGAGCAGACCTGTGTTGCTCTAGCTGCCTATTTGACTGAGCTTGCCACAGCTACGCACACTTCGGCGCTCGTTTTTGATGACCCAGTGTCATCGCTCGACCATCGCTGGCGGCGCAAAGTCGCTGAGCGGCTGGCTGAAGAAGCCCAGATACGGCAGGTCATTGTCTTCACGCATGATCTTGTATTTTTGAACGACCTGGACAATCGGGCCGGTCAACTGAGTGTACCCACCAAATTTGCCACCTTGGATCGCGCTGGCACCCGCGTTGGCGTGTTTTCAGAAGGTTTACCTTGGCGTGCTGGCAAGCTGGGACAACGCCTAGATACATTGGAAAAAGAAGTTCACGCGGCAAAAAAATTGTTCGAGGCACACGATGAAGAAGCCTACGCAAGAGAGGTCCGTCAAATTTACGGGCGTCTTCGCTCCACTTGGGAGCGCGGCATTGAAACGATTGTGTTTGCCAATGTCATTCTGCGGCAACGTGAATATGTGGACACGAAAAACCTTCGAGCGGTCACGGTTCTTGATAATGGCGACATTGACGCATTTGACGCTGGATTTAAGAAATGCTGCGATTTTACCGAAGCGCATGATTCATCAATGGGAATGGATCAGGAAGTTCCTGTCCCAGATGAATTGCTTTCTGATATTCAATCGCTCAAAGACTGGGCCGAAGCCATCAAGGAAAAGCGCAAACAACAAGCTCAACCTTAAGGGACGGATGGAATTTTCGTCAAACTGAAACACCATATCGCATCAGTAGTTCGAGGCGATGGCCGGATCCCGTCCGGGATCCTGTGGGCTACCAAAAAAATAACCTTCGATTGTCATTTCGCGAAAGCGGTTCGCGGAACAAGCTGTTAGGCTTGGTCTGGGCTATCAACCATCCAAGCCGATTGCCTCGTGAACGAGATCATTCAAATGTGCTTCCAGACTTACGCGCTCACTAGCAAGGTCTTCCAGAGAGGTTGAATGCGACAGGAAACGAAGACTTGATCGGAACCGCCCGCCGCCAGACTCTTCGGCCAGTATTAAGCCGTCATCGACAAGTTGGGTAAAATCGTATTCTGAGTCAGCTGCGTTGATCGTATCCGATTCCGATAAGAGATGACTTGCTATGACAAGCAATCGAGCTTTCTTCGCTGCGTTTGCTATATCACTAGCGAGAGCCGGTGGTGCGAAAGGTATGTGCATCATTTTTCCGCCACCTCCGTCAAGAAACTCATTGGCGATCGGAGAATTATAAAAAGATGCGATGTAAAGAAGAAAATCCTCTTCGTTCCACCCATTGGATTGCATGGTCTCGTAAAAATCTGATGCGAGCGGCGATAGATTATTAGGCAGACCGCTCAACTGCGCACCCTTTAATGGGTTCTCACACACCGTGTAATTGAATTGCTGCCTCGTGCCTCCGTGAAGTTTTACATACCATTCGTCATTCACCACATACGCTTTCAAGCCGTTTTTTGAAGAACTGCCTGAAGTAAATATCAATTTCGGAGTAGTTGCGTGAGCATCCGGCTCTCCCCATTGAGTCATAGTTCCATAGCCGACCGGCCGTCCCTCATTGATATTCCGCGGAACCCGAAGGCTTGGTTCATAATAAAGCCACGACGTAATGTTGGGCGAGGGATACCAGCAATCGGTATTGGGGGACGTTCCCGTCACGATCCGCTTGATCTTGTTCGCGTCATATTGGAGGTTTGCGTCTCTAGCTTGCAGCAAAAAAACGCGAACCCGATCCGCATCCTTATCCTCCAGCCCTTCTGCGTTGAGAAAGCTCTCAATGTTCGTCTCTGCACGATCTGACCGATCATGAGCGCACGAAAAGAATCCTTGGATTCGGCTTTCCAGTTCCTGACGCTCTTGCCCTCGCCAAAGGTTATCGAGTGCGGTTATCAAGCCGGGCCATTTTTTAAGGAAGATCGATTGCTCGTCACGACCGGCGAAGAGCGGCAACCCGGCAGATTTGACTGCGGGTACAAGCGGGTCAATCGGGTGTAACCGGAAATTGTGAGTTTCAGTTGGAGTGACGAGTTCAGCATCGGGCCAGTTTACCCAGTTTCCAACAGCCGCTTCATTCAATAAGGCAAGCCGCGCCTCTGGCTCATCAAATGCACGCAGGTCAAAAAACTCATGGCTTTCAATGTTCTCAGTAGCAATTGAGCTTGCGCGCTTTTCCAGCAAAACCACTACAAATGAAGTTCGTGGACCTACGTCGTCAAATATGCCGGTTCCGAGATGAACCAGTCTGCGAATTGCGTAGTTTCGGAGAAGGTCTAGACGAAAATACCGATAACTGTCCGCCGCACAGAATGAGCTCGACACGACAAACCCAATTAACCCGTCCTGCTGGATGTAGTAGTCGGCGGCCGCAAAGAACCACGCATAGTCATCACGAATATTTCGCTCCCGCAAACGGGCGTTCGCTCTTGACGTCTGTAACAATCGAGGAAATGTTTCAGCTACCTGCTGCAAAGTTCTCGTGCTGTTATTCCGATAGGGAGGGTTGCCGATTACAAGATCATACGCGCTGGCTGCTTTAACACTAGCCGATAGGTCAATTTGTCCGGCAAGATACTGCCGTAAAGGCTCAGCGGTGAGCAACGGCAAATATGCAGTCAATGGAGCAGAACTTGTTGGCTCTAGAGCATCCGTCGGGTACAAATGAAGCTCTTCAACTTGCTCCGCATCTTGCCGCTCAAGTCCACTTAAAACCGCAAGAAACAGATTCACATAGGCAACGCCTATGACTTGTGGGTCGATATCGAAGCCGACGAGCCTTTCCCAGAATCGCGTCACGCCCGCATCGGACATCCGTCGAGCACCCTCAGTCAGAAAAGCAGCTGACCCAACACCTGGATCGAGCACTCGAACGTCTTGAAGTACGCCCCTATCCTCGGCGATAGCAAGTGCTTCGGACCAGATAAATTGCACCACTGAAGGTGGTGTATAATACTGTCCGAGCCGCCGCCGCCTTCTTTTGTCTACACGTTGGGCATAGTGCTCAAAAAAGCGTCCAAGCAGATCGCCTGAAAGGCTAGCGAAACTGTGCGATGCAAACGCTCGAAAAACCCGTTCAAACGCATTTGGATCAACTCGGCTCTCGATCCAGTCATAAAACCGGCCGGTTTTAGAGAGATTGCTTATTGCAGGACTCGATGCGGATTCTAAGATGCGCACCGCTTCGAAGAAACTGGCAACAATATCTGAGCTTGCGGCACCATCATAACGGTCATGATGAAAGACATACCGGTCCTCAGCGATGAGCGGTGGCGCCACGTCGATGCAAAAGCAATCTTCAATCATCTTGAACGCGAACATCCGCCCTATGAGTGACTGAACACTCGCGGAAACGAAATTCGTGAGTTCGGATTCGAGGTTAGAGGCCAAGAACTCTTGCCCCGCTTCCACGCTCATCCCTGGATGTTGGGCGAGAACATAGATCGAAAGGCTCGCCGCAACATCGGTAGGTAAATCCTCTAGGGTCGAGGCATTGATCCGAACCGAATTGACAAGTGCGAAATGCGACTCCGGTGTTCCAATTTCGCCTGCAACCAACGTTGCGAGTTGATCAGCAAAACCTTCGAGTTCCTCGGCTGTTTCTACTGCGAAAAGATCAACCGCTTCGGAAAAAAGTGGAGGATCAAGATTGACTGGAGAAAGCGTCGAAGTGAGCCAGCCAATCCATTCATCCTTCCGCTCCAGCAAATTGAAGGCTTGGCAACTTTCTCGAACACTGGCCTCACAATGACTTGCAGTCGGCTCTAACTCAGTTAGCAGCGCCCGAAGTTCGGGAGTAATTTCGACATAAAGATGATGCTCAAATGTAGTAAGGCAAAAATATCGAATGCTGGGCAGGTGAGCCTTAACATAAGGAACAAATTTTTCGCTCCAAAGAGAAGTGCCGAGCAGTGCTTCCAGCAAATCTCCGGGTACTTCGGAAGGCCTCTTTGACTCGACAACAAGTTCACCAAAACCGCCAAGATCGGACGTTCCTTCATCGATATAGCCCACGATGTCAGGACGACGTCGGTTGTCTGATCCTGAGCTTGTATCGATGATCGTGTGCAACCCTATTTGCTCGAAGCATCGAGCTAGACGTGCACTAAGATCATTCTCCCCACGGGAAATTCCCTCGGGGCCTAATCGCTCAACAAGGTCGCAGAAGCGATCTATCGCGGCCAATTGTTAGCTCTTTTTGAAACTGCGGTCTGAATCGTCAATGTGACCCCCTTACTTATCCAAACGACATTGACTGATTAAACGGGTCAATGTCCACAACGAATGTGAGGAATGCCAATAGCTTGTGGCATAGCAGCATATCGTTAAACCGTTCCGCAACAATATTCAGGACGACCAAGTGAAAGATGCCACTTCGCGGCGTCAATTTGTGGCGATGGCTAAATCCTGTTCGGGATTTCTGAGGCCAACATGACAATACCCTTCCATTGTCATTTCGCGAAAGCGGAGCGCGGGACGTTCGTCCCCAAGCGATCCGCTAATGCAGGCTCCTACCCACCGTGCGGTGGGGTTATCGGAGCCTGCTAATTTAGATGGTGCGGGCGGTGGGAATCGAACCCACACTCCTTGCGGAACGGGATTTTGAATCCCGCGCGTCTACCAATTCCACCACGCCCGCGTTGAGAGAGGCATATAACGCCGTCGTCATGAGACGCAACGAAAAATATCAAGAACGCAAATTATGCCTTTGGCTTCATAGACTTCTTTGAGGCAGCGACTGGCTTTGGCCGCGCTCTGCGAACATTGACTGCCGAGGCATCGATGTTGTTCTTCAAATGCCGTCCATAATACTTCTCGATCATCTCGACACTGGTCCGGCAGTTCTTGGCGACCTGATAAATATCCGCGCCTTCCAGCAGTCGAAGGCAGATATAGGTATGCCGCAGACTGTAGCAGGTGCGGACATGCCCATCGCGGTCGAATTTCATATTAAGCTCGTCTAGGACAGTGTTCATCAATTCGCGCGGCGTTTTCCCAAATATCGAGTCAGTCGGTTTGAGCTCCTTGCGATCACGAACGCGCTCGAAGGGCAGAATTGCACCGGGCATCGATTTGCAGAAACCGACACCCCGCTTCCCACGCACCTCGATCTCTAATATTCGCTCTCCGGTCGATTCGTCATCCACGATCTTGACGTCGCGCAGCTGAATCCGTGCCGACTCGTCGGGGCGAAGTCCGGTGTTTCCCATGAACAGAACATAGTCGTGAAAAGTCTCGCATACCTCCCGCCAGCGCGGCTTGGGAGGGTTTTTGGCCCGCTCACGCGTGGCCTCATAGAGCAGTTTATATTCCTCGGGTGAAAACCAAGCGCGATGCTCCAGCTTGCCAGATGTCTTATATGGCGCTGACATATCAGGAATTGCGGAAATCCAGCCCTTGCGGTTGGCGGTCTTCAACACCTGACGGAGCGTGACGATCTCGCCATGCAAAGTCGCGCGTGCCGGTTTCTTCGGCTTGCCGGTTTTGGCATCGACGCGGGATGTCTGGCGGTGAACACGATAGTCCTGAACTTTGCCCGCGTTAATATCTTTAAGCGCTGTATCGCCAAAGAATGGCAACAGGTGAACGCGGACATGGATAGCCTTCGATTCCACATATCCCTCATTGCGTTCGCCCTGCGTGATAACCTCGAACTCATCGAGAAATGCTTTGGCGGCATCCTCGAAACTGGGACCAGTTGGCGTTCGGCGTAGCCGACCATCGGTCACCGGTGAGGGCTCAACCATTTGTGCCGGGACTGGGTTGGCCAGCAAGGCAAACCCGCCGCGTCGGCGCTGGCGATCCTCTACGCATTTTTCCATATACCAGTCGCGCGCAAAATCCTTAGCGGCAGCAAGGTTCATCTCTTTGGTTGTCTGCCGGTGATTGCGGCTGCCAAGATAGGTTGAGCATTGCCAGAAGCGACTATTCTCACGCCGATAAACGTGAAGCGCGCCATCCATCAGAGCGTAACTTTCAGCTGTCATAACGAAACTCCAAAATGTGTAAGACATGTGTAAGTCTTTTTGGAAGTCTCGTCCTTGCTCAAACCGTTGGTATTAAAGGGTTTTTGGCTAATTTTTGAAGGTAGAACTCAATTTTGAGTGCGGCGCGTCTACCAATTCCACCACAGGGGCGCGTTTCAGAAATATTAGCAATCATGCTATCATAAGAAACAGAGCGTCTCATTAGCGGGACGCCGCAAAGGATGCAATGCAAAAATGGCCCATCCGATGCGCGCGCGCCATGAGAGCGTTATTTTTTCAATTCACGATTCAAAGTGGATTGCGTTGATTTGCCATAAGGGGCTTTAAATCCGCCCATAGCCGCAACATCAACGCCCGTTTGGCGATACACAGCTTTGGTATGGCTGAATGTCTTAAACCCATCAAAACCATGGTAATTACCCATGCCCGATGGCCCCACACCGCCAAAGGGCAGGTCTTCCATCGCATTGTGAAAGATAACATCATTAACCGTAACACCGCCCGATATGGTTTTGTCGAGAATCTGATTTTCCTCATCTCTATCTTTGCCGAAATAATATAGGCCCAATGGACGGTCATGATTGTTCACATAATCCACCACTTCATCCATATTGTCATAGGTCATAATCGGTAAAATAGGGCCAAAAATTTCTTCTTGCATCACTTTCATATCATCGTTGACATTGCGCACGATAGTGAGCGGCATTTTATTGCCATTGGAGCTTTCAAAATCTTCATTGGCTGGATTAACCTCGATAAGCTCCGCACCTTTTTCTTTGGCATCAACCAGATAGCTTTGCAGCCGTTCATAATTGCGGCCATTGACCACCGATGTATAATCATCATTCTGCAGCAGCGTTGGATATTGAGAAGCCACGCTTTCTTTTAAGCCATCGATAACGTCATTTTCTTGCTCCTTCGCCACCATCAGATAATCAGGCGCAAGACAAATTTGTCCAGCGTTCATCATCTTACCGAGGGCAATGCGTTCGCTGACTTTTTTAGTATCAGCACTGCGCCCAATGATGGTTGGCGACTTACCGCCAAGTTCTAATGTGACAGGCACTAAATTATCCGCAGCAGCCCGCATGATATGGCGGCCAACCGAGGTTGCGCCAGTGAATATCATATGATCGAAAGCCAGCGCAGAAAAGGCTGCGCCCACATCGCTCTCACCCGTAAACACGGCCATTTCCTCTTCGGCAAAATATTTAGGAACAATTTGGCCAAACATTTCTGATACGCGCGGGGTAAATTCTGATGGCTTTATCATAGCGCGATTACCCGCCGCCAATATCCCCGCCATCGGCACCATCACCATGCCAACGGGGAAATTCCAAGGGGCAATAACCCCAACAACGCCTTTGGGTTGATAGACCACTTCGGCCTTTGAACCAATCATGCCCAATGGAAATGTTGGTTTGCGCTTTTCATTGCGCGACCAGCTATTAAGATGTTTTTTGGCATGCTTTAAAGCACTGACGGAGGGCATAATGTCGGTGAGCAAGGTTTGCTCAACGCTTCTATGGCCAAAATCTGCGGATACCGCTTTGGCAAATTCATCCTTATGATCCAGCACCATAGCAATGGCGCGGTCTAATCGATCTTGGCGCAAAGATAGAGGTTCGGGCATTGCTGCGGTAAAAGATTTACGTTGCTTCTCTAATATGTTTTGCATTTCTTCTTTAACGGTATCGCTCATAATTTCTCTCCTGCTTCAGGAATTTATAGAGCAGTTTAACAAGATTGCAAAAAGAAACTGTCTTTATGACAATGAAAAACACGTCCGAAACAAATTAATATGAATGATGAATTGCAAAGCCCCGTCAGCGATATTATATAATGTGAATATTAGCCCCCATTAATGAGGATTTCCAATGAAACAATCTGATCCCGTCGTTATACTCTCTTATGCCCGCACTCCAATGGGTGCCATGCAAGGCGCATTAGCAGATGCCAGTGCAACGCATTTAGGGTCTACCGCCGTTAAAGCAGCGGTAGAACGATCGGGCATCAAAGGCGCAGATTTTGATCGCATTTATATGGGCTGTGTTTTACCCGCAGGATTGGGCCAAGCACCCGCACGCCAAGCCGCACTAAATGCAGGACTCCCCAAATCTGTACAAGCAACAACCGTCAACAAAGTATGCGGCTCTGGCATGCAAACCATCATCATGAGCGCCGAAGCTCTGGCGGCTGGATCGGTAGATTTTATGATTGCTGGCGGTATGGAGAGCATGACCAATGCCCCCTATTTGCTCAAAAAACATCGCAGCGGCGCGCGTATCGGCCATGATACCGCCTATGACCATATGTTTTTGGACGGTTTAGAAGATGCCTATGAAGAAGGCCGCGCCATGGGAACATTCGCCCAAGATACCGCCGATGAATATCAATTAACGCGCGATGCAATGGACCAATATTCTATAACCTCTTTGGAACGCGCCAAAGCAGCCATTGAAAGCGGTGCATTTGCCGATGAGCTTGTTCCTGTCACTATCGCTGGACGCAAAGGCGATGTGATCGTCGATACCGATGAAGCACCTGGCCGTGGTCGACCCGATAAAATACCATCGCTTCGCCCTGCCTTTGCCAAGGATGGAACGATAACAGCAGCCACCAGCTCGTCTATCTCTGAT
Organism: uncultured Sphingomonadaceae bacterium; assembly: GCA_938050045.1. GTDB lineage: Bacteria > Pseudomonadota > Alphaproteobacteria > Sphingomonadales > Sphingomonadaceae > Sphingorhabdus_B. The sequence continues at coordinate 207,444 of CALLJS010000017.1, read as the reverse complement.
GGTGCTGCGGCCATCGTATTAAGCCGCGAGAGCGCAGCAAAAGCCAAAGGCGCAAAACCGATCGCCCATATCGTATCACATGCAGCCCATGCGCATGAACCATCAGCATTTACGACCGCCCCCGTTGGTGCCATTCAAAAATGTTTGCAGCGGGCGGGCTGGGCAATCGATGAAGTTGAATTGTTCGAGATTAACGAGGCCTTTGCTTGCGTTGCTATGTTTGCCATGCGCGATTTGGGAATATCGCACGATAAGATTAACGTTAATGGCGGCGCGACTGCATTGGGTCATCCTATCGGTGCATCTGGAACGCGCATTTTGGTAACGCTTATCAATGCGCTGAAAACCCAAGGCAAAACGAAAGGCGTTGCCAGTTTGTGCATTGGTGGCGGCGAGGCGACGGCTATAGCTGTTGAACTTGCCTAAACCCATTATACTTGCCTAAACCCGTTATACTTGCCTAAAATCGTTATACTTGCCTAAAATCGTCTAATTTTATGCTAAATTTAAGCCTATCACTCTATGGTTTAACGTTATAGGGCTTAACGCTATAGCGGATTAGATTTTTTCGTCGCCCATAATTTTACGCACATCAATATATCCCACGCGGCCCGCAACATCCATACGGCAATAACCGTCTTTGCAATCATCGATGCGGCCAACAACGCCCGGTTGAGCCCGCCATGCAATCTTAGCGTTGGGCGAAGGTTCATCTCTTAATTCAGCATTTGATTTACCAATCACCATGGCCGTGCGCACGGGGCTGAGCAAACGGACATGCATCCAACCTTGATCGCCATCGGGGTCTTCTATCTTGCGCCAGTCTTGATGAATATCAATAACTTTAATGGGTAATTTTTCACGCCTATACACCCATTTTACTGGATATTCGGTGCTAGGCCCTGTGCGCATCCTTGCTTTGGATTCATCAATAGACGCCCAATAAGGTGTCTTGCGTTTATTTTGCGCATTCGCTGAAATTGTGAGTGATGATATAAATAAAATTGCACCACATAAAAATATTGCATACCGTATCGGTGAAGTAAATAGGGTGGGAGAGATGATATTCATAATAATAGCTATGTCCTTGGAATTATATCCTCTATAAAATAGCAATACATGATTACACAAGCTAGAGAAATATAGCTTTGTATTAAAGAAGGTAAAATAGGGTAAATGAAGCACGGCAAAAGATCAATCAAACCAAAAATCTTCCTGACACGCAGGCTGTTGCCTGCCGTTGAGCAGAGGATGGCGCAATTATTTGATTGTGATTTTAACGCAGATGATGATGCGATGACCAAAGAAGACATCATCGCTAGACTCGCCAATAAAGAGGTGTTGGTTCCAACTGTCACCGATACGCTTGACGCAGATTTGATAAATAAATTGCCCAATAGCGTGAAACTCATTGCCAATTTCGGCTCTGGTGTGAATCACATTGATTGCGCGGCTGCAAAAAAACGCAATATTATCATCACCAACACGCCCGGCGTCTTCACCGATGATACCGCTGATTTGACTATGGCATTGATATTATCCGTCCCGCGCCGCCTAGCCGAAGGCGAAAAATTAATGCGCTCTGGCGTTTGGCAAGGCTGGGCCCCCTCTTCTATGCTTGGCCATAGAATTAGTGGTAAAACACTCGGAATTATTGGTTTTGGTCGTATCGGCGAAGCCGTCTCTCGCCGCGCACAAGCCTTGGGCCTCTCTATCCTCTATAATAAACGCAAGAGACTGCCAGCATCGAGCGAGGATGAATTAGGAATTAGTTATGAAGCGGATATCGATCGCCTCATATCACGCAGCGATATTATATCGATCCACTGTCCCCTAACGCGCGACACCGATAATCTCATCAATGCCGATAGAATAGCCTTAATGCGCAACAATGCTTATATCATCAACACATCGCGCGGCGAGATTATCGATGAAAATGCTCTGATCGAAGCCTTAGAAAAAGAGCAAATTGCAGGAGCTGGCCTTGATGTCTATACCCATGAGCCTGCGGTAGACAAGCGTTTGTTCGCGCTCGCCAATGTCGTATTATTGCCGCATATGGGGAGCGCAACGTTCGAAGGGCGCACCGCATCTGGTGAGCGTGTCATAACCAATATTCGTGTATGGGCCGATGGGCATCGCCCCCCCGATCAAATATTAGAGGGTCTGACCTAGATCATAACCACATTTTTCAACAGAATTTTTCATTGCCCCCTATAAAATAGCTTTATAATTTGATTCTATATGTTTAAGCCAAATTATAATATTACATTATTTTTAAGCATAACCTTGAAATCAGTATCTGATAATCATGCGTTTGCATTATGTCTAATAAGGGAATTTTAGTTCATGTTACGCAAAATATCTACAGCAATAATGCTGTCTATAATATTCGCCAATATGCCATCATTCGCGCAAGATGCTATTGATTTAGCGCAAATTGATGCAGCCGATAGCGGTGATACAGCCTGGATATTATCCTCTACTGCTCTGGTATTGCTGATGACTTTACCGGGCCTTGCCCTATTTTACGGCGGACTAGTAAGATCCAAAAATTTTCTATCGGTACTGATCCAATGCGGCGCAGTGGCGGCAATAGCCTCTGTGCTATGGGTGATTGTCGGCTATACGATAGCTTTTGGTGAAGTGGGAGGCGGCGTCATGGGCGGCGGTAATGCATGGATGCTCATCGTTCTGGGCAATGTCCGAGAGGGATTATTGATTCCAGAAAGCACATTTGCAATCTTCCAAATGGCCTTTGCGGTTATTACGCCCGCCTTGATGATCGGCGCATGGGTCGAACGCGCAACCTTCGGGTGGGTCGTGGCATTCTGCGCGCTATGGGGTTTGATCATATATGCGCCCGTGGCCCATTGGGTATGGGGCGGCGGCTGGCTTGCCGAAATAGGCGTGGTTGATTTTGCGGGCGGTATCGTTGTTCACACTACTGCGGGCGTCTCTGCATTGGTTGCGGCTATGATGGTTGGCAAACGCACAGGCTGGCCCAAAACAATGATGCTACCGCATAGCCCTGCGCTTACATTTGTTGGTGCAGCCTTGCTATGGGTTGGTTGGTTCGGCTTTAATGGCGGCAGCGCAGTTGCAGCCAATGATGATGCTTCATCGGCTATTTTGAATACGCATTTGGCGGCATCGGTGGCTTCGCTCGTTTGGATATTGATTGAGAAAATCAAGATTGGCAAACCCACCACCGTGGGTTGGGCCACGGGCGCCATTGCTGGCCTTGCGACCATTACGCCCGCTGCGCTCAACGTATCGGCAGGCGGGGCTATCATAATTGGTATATTCGCCGCTATTGTCTGTTATTTTGCGATTGGCTTGGTCAAAAACACAATGAAAATTGATGATTCACTCGACGTTTTTGCCGTTCACGGCGTTGGCGGTATGCTCGGCTCATTATTGGTTGCATTTTTGATGAGCGAGGCATTTGGCGGCGTTGGTTATGGCGATGACGGCTCTATGATGGGTCAATTTTTTATCCAACTTATCGGCATCGGTTCGGTGGCCCTCTGGTCAGCTTTCGGCAGCGTGCTTCTGGCTCTGGCGGTTTCCATGGTCATCCCAATGCGCGTTAGCGAAGATGATGAGCGCGATGGATTAGACATTGCCAACCATGGTGAGCGCGCGTGGGATCTTGATAGCTAAAGCTTAGGGGATCTTGATAGCTAAGCCATAGGGAATCTTGATAGCTAGATACGGCCTTAGAGCGTTAAATGATAAAATTGATTGTAGGGGCTTTCACCATAATCGGCGAAGGCCCCTCCTTTTTGGAAGCCATATTTTTTATAGAGCTGAACAGCAGGTTCAAATTCTGCCGCAGTGCCTGTTTCTAAGGATAATATATTATAATCTCTTGCGCGCGCTTCGGATATAATATGATCCAATAATGCAGCCGCAACGCCGCGCCGCAAAAAATCTAAATGGCTGCGCATAGATTTAATCTCACCATGAGATTTATTCAATTGATGCAATGCACCGCATCCCATCAGAATATCTCTATCCCACAATGTCCATACATCAATATCATCAGCTTTTAGGGCATCAACATCCATAGCAAATGCAAATTCTGTAGGGGTTGTGCTGTGCATATTAGACATATGAGAGCTAATTAAAGCCCGAACATCTTCGCGGCGCAGATCATCTAATATGATGCTATAAGAAGATATTTAATCGCCCGTTAAAATACGGTCCACTAATTGCTTCACCGTTGGCACAAATCCGTTTGAATAAAATGGGTCGGTGCTAAAATTATAGGCTGCATGCCCTGCAAACATCAAATTTTGTTCAGGATCGCCGCCATGCGCAATATCTTGTAACGATTTTTGAATACAAAAACTGCGCGGATCAGCAAGGCGTCCCGTCGTGAAATTATCATGATCTTTCCATGATGAAAAACCGCAATGCGACAAACAACCCATGCAATCTTTTTGATCTTTACGAATGGTCCCAGCATCTTCTTCTGTTACAAATACTAAACTATTATCTGGCGTTTTTAATGCTTTAGTAAAACCAGCGGCTACCCATTGACGCGCCCGTCCCAAATCTTCACCGCTCACCCAAATATTCTTACCTTTTACGCCGACATCCAATAGCATAGCATAGGTATCGCACTGCTCTTTACCATAGGGTATTTGGCGTTTCGTTCTGGCATCCAAATCCATCAAAAATTCAGTTTTAACCGCGCTGGAATAAAATCCTGTTGGCGAGAATTTATGCAATAAAACATCGCCCTTGGTAATGCTGGCTAATTTGTCTTTCCAGCGGTCGGGTATAGGGCTTTCTTTGGTCAATAATGGGCGCGTTCCGTATTGAAAGGCAATCTTGCCCAAATCTTCATTGTCAATCCAGTCCGACCAATCGCGCAAATACCAAACCCCGCCTGCCATGATAATCGGTACATCATCAGATATACCTTCTTTGCGCATAACATCGCGCAAATCTTGAACGCGCGGTTTTGGGTCTTGCGGAGCTTTGGGATCTTCGGCATTGGATAGACCATTATGACCGCCTGCAAGCCATGGATCTTCGTAAACTACAGCGGCCAAATAGTCGGGAATTTTTTTATATGATCTTTTCCAAAGCGCGCGAAATGCGCGCGCGCTGCTAATAATCGGCAAATAATATACATCATATTGTTTGGCTATTTCGGATAATTTATATGGCATCCCAGCCCCGCATGTTACGCCCGCAATCATGCCTTTAGTGCGCTCCAATACGCCCCGCAAAATTTCTTCTGCGCCGCCCATTTCCCACAAAATATTGATATTAATAGCGCCTTTACCGTCTGATAATTCAAAAGCTTTTTTGACTTGCGTTACGGCCCCATCAACAGCATAATGAATCAGCTCACGGTGCCTCTCACCGCGCGTTTTACCATGATAGATTTGCGGAACGACATCGCCATTATCATCATAGCTATCCGCATTAACGGCTGAAACTGTGCCAATACCGCCTGCTGCTGCCCAAGCACCTGCGCTGGCATGATTGGTGGCAGAAACGCCTTTACCGCCCTCAATTAATGGCCATACTTCTTTGCCCGCATATAGGATAGGTTTTAGACCTTTAAACACATGCTTCCCCCATAGATTCGCCAAGCTTATTGCCTGTCCTTAAGAGGAAAGCAATGCTTTAATTAAGATGGTTTCAAGAATTACAAATTATCACTAATGATACTATTATACCATAAAATTAGGACGTCCCATAGCTGCACCGTAAATTTTCATATATTTAGCAATCATGATCGTTTCGTCAAATTCTATGTGCGCCTTAGCTTGGTTATCAGAGCCAATTTTTTGCCGTAAATCGGGATCATTGACGAGAGCCTGCAATGCTGCATTATAGGCCATATCATCCTTACGATCTATAATATAATCAAGATTTGCCTCGCTCACCATATTACGCACATCACCAACATCGGTGGATAGGGCCGGAACGCCCGCAGCCATTGCTTCGGCCAATGCGATTGGGCATTGCTCGCTCAGCGATGATAAGGCAAAAATATCAAATAAACCGATAAATCGCGATGGATCACGCAAGAAGCCAGGCATGATAACCCTCTCTTCTATATCAAGACGCTTAGCCTCCATCAAAATAGCATCTTTTTCTGGGCCTTCGCCTGCAATAGCCAGTTTAACATGCGCGCCAGCAGCAGCCACTGCGCGCACAATTTTGGTAAGATTCTTCACAGGGCGCAACCCCGCTACCGTTCCCACAATGACCTCGCCATCGCGTTTTTTCAAACCTGGGAAAGAGCCAAATTGCGCTTTTTTTGCATAGCTTTTGAGCGCAATCCCATTGGCAATACGCATAACCCGTCCGCTGGGTTGTTTCCATATGGTGATAGCGATATTTTCCAAAATTTTCGATGGAACAATCACGCTATAAACGCGCTGCAATGCGATTGTACGAAAAAGATTTCGTTTCCAATTTAATCTTTCAATCTCATCATGATTAAACCCATCTTCATGGTGAATAAGCGGCGCTAGCCCCTTTTTCTTGCCGTAAATACTATGCGCCATCACACCATCCATCGCCCCCCAATTATAGGATAATATCAGATCAAATTGCTTCATATAATCGCTAATCTCGCGATAGCGGCGCAGCGAAGGTTTGCCATGGAGCGGCGGACATTCGCCATAATTTTCGTCGGGAAAATCAACGGCTATTGCATCATCAATGGCTTTAGCGGCGGCCATGGCATTAGGGTCAGCAGAAATAATCGTATGTTGCGCTGCTTTGCCAAATTTGTTCATCAATTGCACAGCGCGGGCTTCTTTGCCGCCCAGATCAAAACTGCTATGAAGGTGTAATATTTTTGCTGGCTTCATGATAGCCCCCAGGGTAGGATTAATTGATAGGGTTACTGGTTAAACCCGACAAAAATTGATCTATGGCCGCAACAGAATCTTTTTCATCAAGCGCAGGGCAATGCCCAACATTTTTAATCGTTGATAATGTCGCTTTACGCAATTGCTTTACCATTTTTTCTGCCGTTTGGGTGCTTAATATATCGGATAATTCACCGCGCAATAATAATGTAGGAACATCCAATAAACCCTTAAAAGCAGGCCATAAATCTACACCCGCTTCACCACCTTGCACCTTAAACGGTTCGGAAATTCGATTATCATAGTCAAGAATTATACGGCCACTGGATGATAATTTGCAGCATTTTTTTGCAAAACCTATCCAATCATTGAGCCCATAGTCTGGGAACATAATATCTCCACCTTCTGACAGACCGCGCGCCGCATGAGCCCATGTTTCATAGCTGCGCCCTTGACCGACATAATTTTTGATGCGCTCTAAACCGCGCGAGTCAATGTCGGGGCCAATATCATTGATGATTGCCCCTATCATCTTGCGTTGAATTGTCGCCGAAGCGAGCATTGTAACTATACCGCCCAGCGATGTACCAAGTGCGATATATTGCTCTAAATTTAATTCCGCTAGCAAGGCCTCTAAGTCTTGGACATAGCTAATCGGAGCATAGCTCATCGGATCTTTGGCATAAGCACTCTCTCCGCGTCCCCTAAAATCCATAGCGATGACGCGCCATTCATCGGCAAATATATCAGCCACAGGAGCAAAGTCTCGGGCATTACGGGTAAGCCCAGGCAAACAAATGATTGGCGGCCTGTCATCGCTCTGATTAGCACCATGCGCATAATCTCTATAATGCAGACGCAACCCATCATTTGACCACCAATAGCCATCTTTATAATCAGCTACACTTGCCATTTATCTATTCTCGCTCCAAATGATGTTCATGAACATTAAATCCTCTGCATCTTCTTGCTCTCCATCCCCTTACAGGGCAGAACCAAAAATCACCACCCTTGGCGATAAAATAGCTGACCGCGTTGACGCTGCGCTATTCCCCGAGACATTGTTGCGCTTTCGCAACGATGGTTGGGCGCAAAGCATTGGCCTTGATACTCTATCAGATGAACAATGGATAGAGCATTTTGGCCGATTTAAGCCCTTGCCCGATAATTTACCCCAGCCACTTGCTATGCGCTATCATGGCCATCAATTTCGCTATTATAATCCCGATATAGGCGATGGACGCGGCTTTTTATTCGCTCAAATGCGCGATCATTTAGATCGATTAATGGATTTGGGTACAAAAGGGAGCGGCACGACGCCCTATAGCCGCCAAGGCGATGGACGGCTGACCCTGAAGGGCGGAGTTCGTGAAATTTTGGCCACAGAAATGCTCGAAGCCCTTGGCGTCAATACCTCCAAAACATTATCTCTTATCGAAACGGGTGAGCTGCTAGAGCGTAACGATGAACCGTCGCCAACCCGCAGCGCGGTTATGGTGCGTCTGAACCATAGTCACATCAGATTTGGAACATTTCAGCGTATTGCCGCCGAAGATAATAAATTATTGATGGAAAATCTGGTGCGCTATTGCCTCACCGAACTCTATCATCAAACCCCCAATGATAATCCAGCCGCACAATTATTTGATTTGGTCAGCTCTGCGATTGCCGAACAAGCCGCTAGCTATATGGTCGCAGGATTTGTGCATGGTGTTCTCAACACCGATAATATGAATATTACGGGTGAGAGTTTTGATTATGGGCCATGGCGATTTACCCCATATTGGGATCCGATGTTTACCGCAGCCTATTTTGATGAAAACCGCCTCTATGCCTTTGGCCGGCAAGCCGAGGCGATGCATTGGAATCTGGCACAGCTCGCGATCGCTTTGCGCATGATATGCGATTCTGAGCCTTTGATAGCGGTGCTAGATAATTTTGCAGAGCGGTTTAAAACCGCTTTTATAATTAAATTTTTGAACCGCCTAGGGTTGGAATCGCAAGATAAAGACGCTGCTCTAGTGAGTGCTGCCGAAAAAGCTATGATTAAAGAGCAGATTAAAATTGATGATTTTTTCTTTTATCATCGCGCGCAAAATAAATTCGATACTTCATCTTATGACAGTATAGAATATAGACATTTCTTAGAATTACTTAATGAGTATGAAGTTCGTGAAAGCGGCCTTGATTATTGGGCCGATGCTGCTCCATGTTCCATGCATATAGCGGAGGTCGAGCATATTTGGTCGCGCATCGCTGAACATGATGATTGGCGCATTTTAAATGAAAAAATACGCGCGATCCGCCGCATGGGTAAAGCGCATAATAAATAATTCTATTATCTATATAATAACCAGCTTCATTAATAAAATAGTAAGCATATAGGATTAGTGCAGTTACTGTATATTACAATTGAAAGCTGCTTTTACAAAGTAACGTTCAGATATTTTATAGTTAGGCATTGTTTTGAGTATAATAAAATCATATGAACCTGCTACTGGTGCCGAGTTATGGTCCAGTCATCAAGGCGATATTGATAGCGAAATCGCTACTGCAAGAGAGGCTTGGAGCAAATGGGCGTCATATGGACTCTCTGATCGCATCGAAGCAGTGCGCAAATTCTCCAACAGATTAAAAAGAGACGCAGAGCCTCTGATTGAGTTAATTTCCAGAGAAACGGGCAAACCAATTTGGGAATCGCGCCTAGAGGTTGAGGAAATCATCGGTAAAGTCGATATTTCGATCAAAGCCTATGCCGAACGCAGCTCGCAAAGAAGATTGGATGGCGCCGCTGGTTCAAAAGCCGCTCTGCGCCACAAACCGCATGGCCTATTTGCTGTCATAACATCTTTTAATGAACCTGCGGCCATTCCCTGTGGGCATATCATTCCAGCATTATTGGCAGGCAATGCTATCATATTCAAACCCAGTCAATTCACACCTGCTGTCGGCCAATTTATTGTCGATTGTATGCACAGTGCTGCTATTCCAAAAGAAATTGTCCGCATCGTCCATGGCGGCCCCGATATTGGTGCAAAAATTGCAGCCCATCCAGAAATTGATGGTTTATTTTTCACTGGCTCTGCACATAATGGTGTTCAGGTAAATCGTCAATTTGTGAACCGCCCAGGCAAAATTCTGAGCTTAGAAATGGGCGGTAATAATCCGATCATCTTTTGGGATACGACCGATGTTTACAGCGCCGCTGTTTTGGTTGTTAAATCTGCTTTTGCATCAGCAGGGCAAAAATGTACATCTGCACGCCGCCTCATAATCAAAGATGAACTCTATGATATTGTCATCCCAGAAATTAAAAGATTGGCCGATCGCTTACTCATTAACGATCCGCATGGAGACCCTCCGCCGTTCATGGGACCAGTGATTGATAATGATGCAGCCGATTGCCTTACCGAGAGTTTTCTGGCATTAATGAGCCACGGCGGCAAACCAATCTGCCACATGAAACGCCCTATCAAAGACCGTCCCTTTGTATCCCCTGGTATGATCGACGTCACCGATATGCAAGAACGCCCCGATTTGGAATTATTCGGCCCTTTATTGCAAATCATCAGAGTTTCAACTTTCGAAGAAGCGATTATTGAAGCCAATAATACGCGATTTGGTCTAAGCGCATCCTTATTGGGCGGAAATGCAAAACAATATGACCAATTTTGGGCCAATAGCCGCGCTGGCATAGTCAATTGGAACGCCGAAACCTATAAAGTCTCAAGCTCTGCTCCTGTGGGTGGTAAAGGATTATCGGGCAATGGTCGCCCTGGCGCATTTTATAGCGCCGATCATTGCGCTTATCCCGTCGCATCAGAGGAACATCAGCATCCTAAAGCGATGATAGGCATTGGTCTGAAAGATGATAATTATGGGTCTGAAAGCGAAGAAGATGAACAAAGTGCTGCGGCTTAAATAAAATAATTTAGTTTAGCTATATAAAATATTATAATTATTCCATATAGTTATTAGATTAATATGATGCAGTAAAGCCCTTCTATTGCAATGCAAAATTATCCTGTTTTGCAAATATGATAGTCCTATATCATATAAGGATAATGAAAGAAGCATCGAAACAATCCTATGGCACCGTATATTTGGTTGGTGCAGGCCCTGGCGATCCCGATTTACTCACGGTTAAAGCGGCCAAATTGCTTAGCAATGCAGCCCTGGTCATTCATGATGGATTGGTCGATCAAGCTATTATGGATTTAATCCCCAAGGATGCGATTAAAACTTCGGTTGCTAAAAAAAGATCGCGCCACAGCGTTCCCCAAAATCAAATCAATACAATGTTAGTGCAATATGCACTGCAAGGTCATGACGTCATTCGTCTCAAAGGTGGCGATCCTTTTATTTTTGGGCGCGGCGGCGAAGAAGTTGAAGCGTGTCGTGCTGCTGATATTAAGGTCGAAATAGTCCCTGGCATTAGCGCAGCCGTGGGCGGTGCCGCTGAATATTTAATCCCGCTGACCCACCGCGATCATGCCAGCGCAGTTTCATTTGTTGCGGGACAATGCAAGGGATTGTCCGATCAAAATTGGGCGGGCCTTGCGGGCAAAGGCCGCACGCTCATAATCTATATGGGCGTCGCCACCGCCGATGCTATATCCGAAAAATTAATCACCGATGGATTATCGCCCGATACGCCCGTAGCTGTTTTAGAAAAAGGCACGCGCCCCGATAGCCGCGCATATCAAAGCTTGCTCACCGATTTAGGGGATATGATGCAGCGCCATAATATCAAAAGCCCAGCCCTCATCATTGTCGGAGAAATAGTGCGCAGATCATTAGCAGAGCATGATTTTAGAGCATCGCGCATTAGCAAACTTATCGGTGAAGCCGATGATTTCGCAATAGAGAAAATGGAGAATATGTCATGAAATTGCTCACGGGCAATGACTTAAAAAGCGGCCTAGTCACATGGTGGACGGGTAAAAATTGGTCGATCAATATTGAGGATGCGATTGATGTTGGCGAAGATGGTGCAGCCATTTTAGCCGCCGAACAAGAAGCACAGCGCGTTAATTCGGCCTATATTATCGATGGCGATGAAACCTCTGGTGCGCCGCGCCCAGGCCATATCAAGGATCGCGTTCGCGCGCTTGGCCCAACGGTGCGTCCTGATTTAACTTTGAAACCCAATGATGCTAACGCCATAGATAAGGTAGTTTAACATGTATAAATATGATCATTACGACCAAAGCATCGTCGATGCCCGCGTTGCCGAATTTCGCGATCAAGTGGAACGGCGCCTTGCAGGGGAAATTACCGAAGATCAATTCAAACCGCTGCGATTGCAAAATGGATTATATCTTCAATTACACGCCTATATGCTGCGCGTTGCGATTCCGTATGGCACATTAAACAGCGGACAGATGAAGATGCTGGCGCATATTGCCCGCACATATGACCGTGATTATGGCCATTTTACCACGCGACAAAATATCCAATATAATTGGATACAGCTCGACCAAACACCTGATTTATTGGCCGATTTAGCAAGCGTAGAAATGCACGCTATCCAAACATCGGGTAATTGCATTCGCAACATTAGCTCTGACCAATATGCAGGTGCTGCGGCCGACGAAGTAACCGACCCGCGTCCTTGGGCAGAATTGCTGCGCCAATGGTCAACATTTCATCCTGAATTTGCGCATTTACCACGCAAGTTCAAATTTGCCGTAATCGCATCCAAAGAAGACCGCGCGGCCATGCGCCTTCATGATATTGGCATCCAATTGGTGCGCAATGATGCAGGTGAATTGGGGGCGCGATTCTTTGTGGGTGGCGGTATGGGCCGCACACCGATGATTGGCCCGATGGTGCGTGATTTTGTCGCTGCCGATGATTTGGTGAGCTATGCCGAGGCCTGCTTGCGCGTTTATAACCGCTATGGTCGCCGCGATAATAAATATAAAGCGCGCATCAAAATCTTGGTGCATGAACTGGGCAAAGATGAATATATCCGCCAAGTCGAAGCAGAGTTTGAGCATATCAAAACGCTCAACCTTGATCCGCCAAAGGCCGAGTTAGAGCGTATCACCGCCTTCTTCCAAGACCCTGATTATGACATATTAGCATCCGATGATTTGGATCTTTGCGATCCTGATTTCGCGCTATGGGTCGAACAGAATGTTAAAACGCATAAACAATCGGGTTATGCGATTGTCACTATATCGCTCAAACCAATCGGCGGTATACCGGGCGATGCATCATCTGCGCAAATTGATATTATGGCTGATCTTGCCAAAAAATATAGCTTTGATGAATTGCGTGTGACGCATGCGCAAAATATCGTGCTGCCGCATGTCAAAAAATCTGACTTATATGCGCTCTGGCAAAAATTAGATGAAGCTGGGCTTGCCACCCCAAATCTTGATTTGATTAGCGATATAATCGCTTGTCCTGGCCTCGATTATTGCAGCCTCGCCAATGCGCGCTCTATCCCCGTGGCCCAGAAAATTGCCCAACGTTTTTCCGATATTAGCAAACAAAAATTATTGGGTGAGCTTAAGCTGAAAATCTCTGGCTGTATCAATGCTTGTGGTCATCACCATGCTGGCCATATCGGCATTTTGGGGGTCGATCGCAAAGGCGTTGAAAATTATCAATTGTCATTGGGCGGCAGCGGTGCAGAAGATGTCAGCCTTGCCAAAATCACAGGCCCAGGATTTGACGAAGATGGCATTGTCGATGCGGTTGAAAAAGCCACCAATGTCTATTTGAAAGAGCGCGAGGGCGATGAACGTTTTGTGGATACCTATCGCCGTGTTGGCATGGCACCGTTTAAGGAGGCTCTATATGACTGATATATTTTCCCTACGCGATGATAGCCCCGTAAGTGAAACGCCCGTTTCTATCGAAGAATTTTTGGGCAATAGCAATGCGACGGCGGTGCGTATCGAAGTCGGCGAAGATGCGCGGCAATTATTGCCTTATCTTGACCGCATTGCATTGATACAGGTCAGCTTTCCTGCCTTTACCGATGGGCGCGGTTATAGCGCAGCGCGGATACTCCGCGAGGCTGGCTATGATGGTGAATTGCGCGCGCAGGGCGATGTTCTGCTCGATCAAATCCGCTATATGCACCGCTGTGGTTTTGACAGTTTTGCCCCTGAAAAACCATTAAATGCCGAACAAGTCGATATTGTGCTCAAACGCTTTGATGCCGTGTATCAGGCCGCTGCTGACCAAAAAAATGGTGGCCACCAAAACCCTGTTTGGAATTTGCGCCACGGAAATTGATATGAACATCGAAAACAAGATAGCATCGCAAGAACGCACTATTGATACAATAAAGAGCGACGCCCGTTTCAAGCCCACCGATGCGGTGCGTTTGAACAATATGTTTCGCGGGCGTAGCACCAATGAAATGCTACAATCGGTTTTCGAAGACGGATTAGCAGGGGATATTGCGCTTGTGTCATCTTTTGGCGCGGAAAGCGCAATTTTGCTGCATCTTATTGCGCAAATCAACCGCGATATTCCAGTAATATTTTTGGATACAGACAAACATTTTCCCGAAACATTAGCATATCGCGATTTGTTGGTTGAGCGCTTTGGATTAAACCTTGTCAACTTAACGCCAAAGCTCAGCGATATAGAAAAGCAAGATAGCAATGGGCTGCGTTGGTCGTTCGATCCCGATGGCTGCTGCCATATTCGCAAAATATTGCCGCTCGAAAAAGAGATGGCTAAATATGATGCCTCCATCAGCGGCCGCAAAGGATTTCAATCCAAAACGCGCAATGCTCTGCCGCGCTTTGAGATTGATACGACCGACACCCAAGGACGGCTCAAAATCAATCCGCTGGCCGATTGGAGCAAAGAGCAATTGGATGGCTATATCGCCGAGCATGACCTGCCGCCGCATCCCTTGGTCGAACAGGGCTATCCATCCATCGGCTGTTCGCCCTGCACCAGCAAAGTAGCCGAAGGCGAAGACCCGCGCTCTGGCCGTTGGAAGGGCTGGGATAAGGTTGAATGCGGTATTCACGAACCGACCAATAGGCCGCTTGATGATGGAGCAAATGACCCTATTTTCTAGGATTAAATTTTACAAAATACATAAATGACATTAGTTTTTGACTTATGTTATTTATATTCTCGTTTCTTCTACTATTAAGTTCTGCGCAGGCCGCAGAACCACAAGCGGTTGATTGCAGCTATGATTTGGATGCGATGCTTGCTTTAGAACTGCAGCAATTTGATCAAGATCAAAAAGGCGGGTGGCGCGCACTGTCCAGCAAAGGGTGTCATTCAGAAGCGGCTGAGTTAATCCGCGAATGGCGTTTCCACAAACGTTCGCATGACAATATTCTCTATTGGCATGAAGGGCAATTACGCGCTTTTGCTGGGCAAACACAGCAGGCCATTGATCTATTTAGTTTAACATATGAACCACAGGAGTTTGATGATTTTGGCTGGAATCACTATGTTAATGGAACGATTGCTTATCTTGTTAAAAATCGTGATATTTTGGATAAATCTGTCGAGAGATATAAAGCGTTAGAACTCAAAAAGCGCGCAAAACAGGAATTAGATCAAGAGCAATGGCCCGTGAATTTGCGTATTTTGATCGCTTTTCAAAAATGTTTCGGCAAAAGCTATGAAGAAGCTTATACAAGCTGCCGCGATAAATAAGCTATTGCAGCGCTGGTCAGCCCCTAATATTAATTTAAGCTTATATCACGCATAATGGTCATCTTGGTAGCTATCATCCGCCAGATCAGAGAAGCGGGTAATTTTCGCTTCAAATTTCATCCGCACTTTGCCCGTTGAACCATGACGCGATTTGGCAACGCCAAGTTCGGCCAAGCCATAAACCCGCTCCATATCAATGCGCCATTGTTCATAGGCTTCGTGAATTTTCGGATCATCCCCATCCACGGGTTCTTTGGGCTCTTTTGATTTAATATAATAATCTTCGCGATAGACGAACAACACAATATCCGCATCTTGTTCAATCGAACCCGATTCGCGCAAATCTGATAGCATCGGTGTTTTATCCTCGCGCTGTTCCACCGCACGGCTGAGCTGCGAGAGCGCGATTACCGGTACATTTAATTCTTTCGCCAGTGTTTTCAGCCCACGGCTAATTTCGGAAATTTCATTCACGCGATTATCATTGGCGCGGCCAGAACCCTGCAAGAGCTGAAGATAATCCACCACAATCAAGCCAATATCATGACGGCGCTGCAATCGGCGCGCGCGGGTGCGCAACGCGGCAATAGAGAGCGCAGGCGTGTCATCAATATAAAGCGGTAATTCTTGGAGCTCACGCGAAGCGCGCGATAATTCCCGAAATTCCTCGCGGCTGATTTTACCCATGCGCAAAGCTTCTGAGCTAATGCCCGATTGTTCAGCCAATATGCGGGTTGCGAGCTGATCGGCGGACATTTCTAGACTGAAAAAAGCCACTTTGGCACCAACGGTTTTTTCCATGTCAAAGCCTTCGGCTTTATCGCGGGCATAGCGGCTAGCGGCATTAAAGGCGACATTGGTAGCAAAAGCGGTTTTGCCCATGCCCGGTCGCCCCGCCAATATGATTAAATCGCTATTATGCAGCCCGCCCATTTTGGTGTTCACGCTGTTCAGGCCCGTGGTAATACCCGAGAGACCACCGCCCGATTCAAGGGCTTTTTTAACATTGGCAATCGCATCGGTAGAGGCCGAGATAAAGCTTTTAACGCTGCCTTGCTCGCCCTCGCCATCGGCTACTTTATAGAGCGCGCTTTCCGCATTTTCGATCTGCGCCTTGGGGTCAACGCTCTCGCTCGTATCCAATGCTTCATCGACCAATGTGCGGCCCACCGATACTAATTCGCGCAGCAATGCCAGATCATATATTTGCTGAGCAAAATCGCGCGCGCCTATTAATCCTGCGCCATCGGCGGTCATTTTCACCAAATAGCCCGCGCCGCCCAGCTCTTTCATGGTTTCATCGGATTCGAAAAAAGGCTTCAGCGTGATGGGTGTGACCACCATCGAACGATCAACCAGCCGCAATATTTGATCGAAGATTCGGCCATGCAACGGTTCAAAAAAATGTTCGGGTTGCAGCTTAATTTGCACTTCTTCGAGTAAGCGATTATCGATTAAAATAGCCCCCAGAAACGCCGCCTCTGCCTCTATATTATGCGGCAATTGCGTTGGTTCGTCTTTGACATTATCATTAATGCTAATTGGTTCGGCCATGTGGTTTCTTCTATCATTCGCATCGGCAATGCAAGGGGGATAAAAATGACCAGTGGGTATGTTATAAATCTATGTGGGTAAATGACCATCAATTGTGGATAAGTAATATGTTGAGCAAATATTACTTGTTACAATTTCTATACAAGCTATCACAAAACTATGAGCCAAAAAGACATCAGCAAGCGCATCGCAAAAGTTGAATTGGACGACAGTACAATTTTGTGGCGCAATGCTGATATTGAACAAGAACGGCGTATCGCAATTTTTGATCTTATCGAAGACAATAGTTTTGAACCACAAAAAACCTATCCCAATAATTATGCTGGCCCGTATAATTTGCACTTAAGCGTGCAAGAAGGACGGTTGATTTGGGACATTAGGACGAGCGATGAGAAGCGATTAGAAACATTAATCTTTGGATTAGCGCGTTTCAGACGTCCGGTAAAAGATTATTTCGCAATTTGTGATAGTTATTATCAGGCCATCCGTAAATCAACCGCCACCGAGATAGAAACCATTGATATGGCGCGAAGAGCCATTCATAATGAGGCTGCTGAATTATTGATTGAGAGATTGTCGGGTAAAATCAACGTTGATTTTGCAACGGCAAGACGCCTGTTTACTCTTATCTGTGTTTTGCATATCAAAAGCTAGAGGGGTATATAATGTTAGCGCGGCGTAAAGGTAAATTAACAATGGTCACTATCATAGTGATTTTGCTGATACTCTATATATTTTACGCGCTTGCAAAAGGCTGGGCCCCATCGCGCGATACTTATGCTTTGCAAGGCGTGTTGGTGGATGAAAGCCATGGCAATCCTACTTGGTCCGTCCTCGGCGCAAAAGGCGTCGATTTTGCTTATCTAACCGCGAGCAAAAGCACGGATAAACGCGATGCAAGTTTTGCAACCAATATCGCGGGCGTCAAAGATGCTGGTATACGCTATGGGGCTATCCATGATTTTGATATTTGCCGGTTGGCCACTGACCAAGCGACATTATTTAACACTACCGTACCGCGCGACCCCAATGCCCTGCCCCCTGCTGTCAAAATTGGATTTTCGGAAAATTGTAAAAGCAAGCCCACACGCGCCCTTATATTATCAGAAATTAGCACCTTTCTAGGGCAAATTGAGCTGCACCTTGAAAAACCAGCCCTCTTATTAATTTCTGCCGATTTCGAGGGCCATTATGATATTAGCGGTGCTATCAACCGCAATATGTGGACGCAAGGTAATTATTTTGTGCCATCTTATACCGCCCAGCCATGGAAAATGTGGACAGCGAATGATTCGCGCACCATCGATGGCATAGATACGCCTGTGCCGTGGGTTGTGCTGCGATGACCCCTATAGAAACAACATTACAAGCAGCGCATGATGCGAGCTGCAATGCCTATGCGCCTTATTCGGGCTATCATGTGGGGGCGGCTGTTTTATTGGATGATGGCACTATTATCACAGGCAGTAATTTTGAAAATGCCAGCTATGGTCTCTCATTATGTGCCGAAACCGTGGCCATTGCATCCGCAAACAGCCAATCAAAATTGAAACATATCATTGCTATTGCGCTTGCGGGCGGCAAACCAGACCAAAGCGGGAGAGCGGTGCTAAATGAAATAGCCGACACACCCTGCGGACGGTGTCGACAGATCATCAAAGAAGTCTCGGATGCGACAAATATCGACACACCCATTTATTGTCTGCACCAGAGCGGCTATAGACGCTATAGCGTATCGGAAATATTACCCGATGCATTTGGCCCCAATACGCTAGCTTAAATTTAGAGGATTATAATGAGCATATTATCGGATAAATGGATTAGAGGCAAAGCCCAAAACGACGATATGATAGAGCCCTTTACAGAGGCCCAAAGGCGCGATGGATGCATAAGCTATGGCCTCTCATCCTATGGCTATGATGCGCGAGTGGCCGATGAGTTCAAGATTTTCACCAATGTTAATTCTTCGATAGTCGATCCCAAAGAATTTGACCCCGATAGCTTTGTCGATAAAAAAACGAATTGCTGCATTATCCCGCCCAACAGTTTTGCACTCGCTAGAACTGTGGAATATTTCCGCATCCCAGAGGATATATTGGTCATTTGTTTGGGCAAATCCACCTATGCGCGCTGCGGTATCATCGTCAATGTAACGCCGCTCGAACCAGGATGGGAAGGACATGTGACATTAGAATTTTCTAACACAACGCCGCTACCTGCTAAAATATATGCAAACGAAGGCGCGTGCCAATTTTTATTCCTAAAAGGCAATGAGCGTTGCGAAACCAGCTATGCTGATAGAGCGGGCAAATATATGGGTCAGCAAGGCGTCACACTGCCCAAATTATAACAGCTTCCCATAGGGCATTGGGGCTTTGGGATATAGCTTATGTTTTATGCGTGACTTATGCTGACTTAACTGCATAATCGGGCAAAATTGAACAGGGAAATCATTATGACACAAGAACGCGAATTTGACATCATTATATACGGTGCCACTGGATTTACGGGGCGTTTGGTCGCCGAATATCTGTCAAACCAATATGGCAACGATGCACCCAAATGGGCCATGGCAGGTCGTTCGCAAGAGAAATTAGAATCGGTGCGCGATGAAATGGGCGTTCCATCTGATACACCTCTAATCGTGGCCAATGCCAACGATGCCGATTCTTTGATAGCTATGGTAAAGCGCGCAAAGGTTATCATTACCACCGTTGGCCCCTATCAACTTTATGGCAATGAATTGGTCGCGGCTTGCGCAGAATATGGCACTGATTATTGCGATCTTTCTGGTGAACCGGCTTGGATGCGCATGAAAATTGATGCGCATGAAGCGCAAGCCAAAGAGAGCGGTGCACGTATCATATTTTCCAGCGGTTTTGATTCTATCCCCTTTGATTTGGGTGTGTTGATGCTGCAAAAAGAATGTTTCAACCGCTATGGCCAAGCCGCCCCGCGCATAAAGGGCCGTGTTCGCGCTATGCAGGGTACATTTTCTGGCGGCACAGCAGCAAGCTTAAAAGCTACGATGGCCGCTGCGGCCAAAGACCCGATGGTGATAAAATATCTCACCAACCCGTTCAGCCTTGCGCCTGGCTTTGATGGGCCAGAGCAACCATTGGGCAATAAACCGCTATATGAAGAAGATTTGAAAAGCTGGGCCGCACCATTCATCATGGCCCCCATCAATACCAAAAATGTGCATCGCACCAATGCATTGCTTGGCCATGAATATGGCGAAGATTTTGTCTATGATGAAATGATGCTCACTGGTGATGGTGAACAAGGCGAAAAAATGGCTAATTTTGTTACCAAATCAGACCCAATGGGCGGTGATGATGCGCCCAAACCCGGCGAAGGCCCAAGCAAAGAAGAGCGCGAAAATGGATTTTATGACATTTTGTTTATCGCAGAAATGGCAGATGGAGCGCGGACAATGTTATCCGTAAAGGGCGATAAAGACCCAGGATATGGCTCTACCTCTAAAATGATAGCCGAAACGGCAATGGCGCTGCTAGACAGCGATTGTGCTGGCGGTATTCACACGCCTGGATCAGCATTGGGCGAGCCTTTAATCATGCGCTTAGAAGCCAATGCAGGACTTACTTTTACCTTAGAGGGATGATAGAATAGTCTTGTTATGATTGGTAAATTATTCAAGAGTAAACCCCCTGTTAAAAAGAAAAAACCTTCTGTGCCAGAGGGCAGGCGCGTCTATGCCATTGGCGATGTGCATGGCTGTAAATCTTTGCTCGAAGATTTGCTGCGCCAAATAGAAGAGGATAATAGCGATCGCGGCCTGGCCAAAACCGATATTATCTTCTTGGGCGATCTAATTGATCGCGGCCCAGAAAGTGCTGGCGTTTTAGATTTGGCAATTGAGCTGAAAAAGGTGAATGCCAATATTCATTTTCTAATGGGTAATCACGAAGAGGTATTTTTGGATGCCGTTACGATAAGACAGCCCAAAATAATGCGCTTCTTTTTGCGTATTGGCGGCACGGAAACTTTGCTAAGCTATGACATATTAAAATCCGATTTCATCAATATGGATATAGACGAATTATGCGATTATATCCCGCAATTAGTCCCACAAAACCATATCGATTTCGTTGAAAATTTTGATGACCATATCACAATTGGTGATTATATGTTCGTCCATGCGGGGGTGAAACCTGGCGTCCCGCTCGATGAACAAGAACCAAAACATTTACGCTGGATAAGAGAGGATTTCATCGACCATAGAGGCTCTCACGGTAAAATCATTATTTTTGGTCATACTATTTTTGAAGACGTAAGAGAGAAAAACACATATATTGGGATTGATACGGGGGCTTATAAAAATGGAGTGCTGACGGCGATTGGCCTTGAAGGCGATGAACGCTGGTATCTACAATCGCAATTAGACGCATAACCTTCTTTTATTTCATCCTTCGATTCATCTTATAATTCTGGTAAGTCTGGGCTTATAATTCTGGGCTTATAATTCTGGGCTTGAATATTTTTTGCGCATGATACAAACTTACCATCATGACCACGCTATTGAAAACCATCGCGCTGTGCGCCGCCGCTCCAATGGCTCTATCTGCTATTGCATTCCCCACCTCCCTGCATGCGCAAAGCATGGATACGCCCGACCCAGCATCGCTGAAAAATTATGTTGAGACATTGGTCAGCTTTGGCACGCGCCATACATTATCATCGCCCGATCACCCCACACGCGGTATCGGAGCTGCACGAAAATGGGCTGCGCTTGAATTTCAGAAATTCTCTAAAAAATGCGGTAATTGTCTGATCCAAGAAGATTTATCGCGCATCTTTACAGGGCCGCGTGCGCCCGATGGCGTGACTGTAGTGGATGTGCTGGCCATTCAAAAAGGGAGCGCGGGATTTGATCATGTTATCATTATAGCAGGACATATTGACAGCCGCGTAACAGATGCTCTCGATTACGAATCAGATGCCCCGGGTGCCAATGATGATGGCTCAGGCACAGCATTAGTGATTGAAGCAGCGCGCCTTTTATCCAAACAAAAATTCAAAGCCACGATCGTTTATGCCCTCTTATCGGGCGAGGAACAGGGTTTATGGGGCGGCACATTATTGGCCGAAACGGCACGGGCGCGCGGATGGAATGTTTCGGCCATGCTCAATAATGACATTGTCGGCAATACAGTTGCTAACAATGGGACGATTGTCGATGATCGTGTGCGCATATTTAGCGAAGGTATAAGAATTTCAGAAAATCATGCCCAAAATCTCGCGCGGCGCGGCAGCGGCGGGGAAGATGATGGACCATCGCGTTCTTTAATGCGGGCGGTTAAAGCGGTGAGTGCCAAAAATCCTGCCTTAAATTTAGACGTATTTGGCGTGCGCCGTCCAGACCGTTTTCGCCGTGGCGGCGATCATTTACCAGCCTTGCAAATGGGGTTTCCTGCTATACGGTTTAGCGTAGGTGCTGAAAATTATAAATATCAGCATCAAGACCTGCGTACCGAAGATGGTATCGACTATGGCGATACCGTAGACAGGATGGATTTTGAGTATCTTAGCCGCGTAACCGCGCTCAATATCGCAACCATAAAGCAGCTTGGCAATGCTCCAACAGCACCAAGCAGCGCATCATTGGCTGGTGCGCTATCATCTGACACCACCATATCATGGACGCCCGTCAAAGATGCGACACATTATCGCGTCTATTATCGCCGCAATGATAAGCGCGATTGGGCTGGAAGCCGATTAGTTACTGGCAGCAGTGCTATATTTGAAAATATGATCGTCGATGATATGTTTTTTGGGGTAGCGTCTGTTTCGCCAGAGGGGCATGAGAGCATCATCACCTTTGCAGGGTTGCCACAACGCAGCAGATAATTAGGATAGGGCCGATAAAAAAGTGGCAGCACGATAAAGCACTGCCACTCGAATATTTATGCGTGGGTATTTTATTTTATGCTACTTTCGCATGGTCTTCGCTTTCTTCTATATCCCGCAGAACATAGCCGCGACCCCAGACGGTTTCGATATAATTTTCGCCACCACAAGCAAGGACTAATTTCTTGCGTAGCTTACAAATGAAGACATCGATGATTTTTAATTCAGGTTCGTCCATTCCACCATAAAGATGGTTTAGGAACATTTCTTTGGTGAGTGTTGTGCCTTTGCGTAACGATAATAATTCTAGCATCGCATATTCTTTACCCGTCAGATGAACACGCACGCCATCAACCTCAACAGTTTTAGCGTCCAAATTGACTGATAATTTGCCCGTACGAATAACAGATTGCGAATGCCCTTTTGAGCGGCGCACAACGGCATGAATGCGAGCAACTAATTCTTCACGATGGAAAGGTTTAGTAACATAATCATCGGCGCCAAAGCCAAATGAACGCACTTTGCTGTCCATTTCGCTGATACCAGAAAGAATGAGCACGGGCGTTTGAACTTTTGCTACACGTAGTTTTTTCAAAACATCATAGCCATGCATGTCTGGAAGATTAAGGTCGAGACAAATAATGTCATAATCATAGAGCTTGCCCAAATCTAAGCCTTCTTCGCCCAGATCGGTTGTATATACATTAAAGCCCTCTGTTGTGAGCATCATCTCAATGGCTTTCGCCGTCGATGGCTCATCTTCAATTAGCAGTACCCGCATTTGGCAATCCTTTTTATTCTTCAACCATAATTAACACGTAAAAAAAATTAGCTGCGCGTTAATCCTTATATTTAATTAACCATAAGATAGATGAACTGAAAAGGTTAATTTCTCGTTAACTAAGGTAAATTAGCGAGTCGCAAGCATCACGTAGGCCAATAAATGACTCATTTCTGCGGGTTTAAGCGGGGTAAATTGAAAAAAAATAATTTGAAAATAATTAAAAATGATACAAAATTTTAGATAAAATTAAGAGTTGTTACAAAAAATTGCCCGATTTTTATCTATATTCTGGGCAAATATCATCACATGATTAACGATTTGGCCCGCCTTTTCCAATCCTCTGCCAATGGCTCAAGCGCGATTAATTGCTCTAATTGCTCTGGGTGTTTTTTATGGCGGCCTTGAAATAATAAAGAGAATATTTTTGAAATTGTCCAATCATGCGCAGGGCTATGCACTTGTTCGATGACATCCCCTTGTTTGATGAGCCCGTCTTTCAACACCCGAAAATATAATCCGCAATGGCCATGTTTGATGATTTTAATAACCATATTTTTCAAACCGAAATTATGTTCAATTTTCCAACAAGGTTGGCGGCCATGCGAACATTCTATAAGAGCCTCGCCTATGGTAAATTTATCGCCTACTTTTATCTTATTTTCTGTCATACCACGCGCAGATATATTTTCGCCAAAAGCGCATCCTTTACCGAGCATAGGATGATCCCCGATTAGCGCGTGCCAGAGAGCATAATGTTCCGATGGATAAATATGCAGTGCTTTATCGACGCCGCCATGATTTTCTGTATCGGCACATGCATCGCCCTCTAGTCCCATATGCGTTAATAATATGGGGTCGCTGCATTCCTTTTTGTTCATACTGCTAAACACATCAGCGCGAAAGCGGCGCGGCTGGCCTATAAATATATGCGATATTTTTGATTTTATCATGCAGCAGCCATAGTCGATTCAGTAAAAATTACTATTGAAATGATGGATATTGAGTCTAGGGTCAGGCCTGGCTGGGGCTTACTCTATTTAGGATCTGTATGAATGCAAATCGACGAACTAAGAATTGCTCTATTCAGCGGTAATTATAATTATGTTCGAGATGGAGCCAATAAAGCACTTAATCAATTGGTGGGTTATTTGCTCAATAAAGGCGCAAAGGTCAGAATCTATTCACCCACAATTTCAAAACCCGCATTTCGCGCAACAGGCGAGCTTATTTCGATCCCATCCTTTGCCATACCTGGCCGAGAGGAATATCGTTTCCCGCTTGCGATTACACCCCATATTAAAAGGAATTTAAGCGAATTTAACCCCAATATAGTCCATACATCGAGCCCTGATTTGGTCGGGCATCGGGCCGTTACATGGGCGCGTAGCAGGGCGCTGCCGATATTATCATCTGTGCACACACGTTTTGATAGCTATGCGCATTATTATGGAATGGGGTTTATCGAACCATTAATGATAACATTGCTAAGACGCTATTATCAGCGCTGTGATGCGTTGGTTGTGCCATCAGAATCCATGGCGACCATATTGCGTGAACAAAAAATGCACGATGATATTAGCATTTGGTCGCGCGGGATTGACCGTGAAATATTTGATCCCAGCAAACGTAGCGATGCATGGCGCGCTTCTCTTGGCATAAAAGAGGGTGATATTGTCATTGGATTTTTGGGCCGTTTGGTCATGGAAAAAGGATTGGACATTTTTGCCAAAACGATTGAGAAATTGCGCAGCGGCCCGCACAAGTTCAAAATTTTGGTGATTGGAAAAGGCCCTGCCAAAAATTGGTTTGCGCAAAAAATACCCGAAGCTATTTTCGTAGGATTTCAAAGCGGGTCAGATTTAGGCCGCGCGGTTGCATCGATGGATATATTATTCAATCCATCCATTACCGAAACATTTGGCAATGTCACATTAGAAGCCATGGCGAGCGGCGTTCCCATAGTGGCGGCGCGCGCGGCAGGCAGTGTGAGCTTGGTTGTTGATAATCATAATGGTATGTTGATAACGCCTGGGAAAGCCCAAAAATTTGCGCACGCATTAGAAAATTATATCGAAAACCCTGCGCTCAGAGATACGCATGGTCGAGCAGGCGAGGCTTTATCGCGCACCTATGATTGGGATAATATCAACCAAGTGTTGGCCGATAAATATATTAAAATTATATCCGCGAGAAACAGATAATAGCGTATCTAAGTGCCGCTATCTTTCATGCTTCATGATAGTTTGGCCGACTTGCCGCTGGATTTTTTTGCGTAAATATTTACAGACGAATATATGAGCGATTTGTTCCAAAATGATCCGCCAACCGAACAAAGCACACGCCATGCCGAGAGCTTGCGCGATGATGCGCCGCTGGCGGATAGGCTACGGCCCAATTCATTATCGCAAATCATCGGCCAAGACCATATCACAGGTGAGGATGGATCGATTGGCCGTATGGTGGCCGCTGGGAAATTATCTTCGATCATATTATGGGGGCCTCCTGGCACTGGCAAAACAAGCATCGCAAGATTATTAGCAGCCGAAACGCATATGCATTATAAGCCGCTGAGTGCGGTTTTTTCGGGGGTCGCGGATCTCAAAAAAGCATTTAGCGAAGCAGAGAAAATAGCTCTGACGGGTAAAAAAACCCTATTATTTGTCGATGAAATCCACAGGTTTAACAAAGCGCAGCAAGATGGGTTTCTGCCCTTTGTCGAGCAAGGCATTGTCACATTGGTTGGGGCTACCACCGAAAACCCTAGCTTTGAACTCAATGCAGCTTTGCTAAGCCGCGCTCAAATCGTAATATTGAATCGGCTCGACCCTATTGCATTATCGGGTCTGCTCGTGCGGGCCGAGACATTGATGCAGCAAAAATTGCCGCTCACCGATGAAGCACGCGATGCTATGGTTGCATCGGCGGATGGCGATGGGCGTTTTTTGCTCAACCAAGCGGAGACATTATTTTCGGTCAAAATTGACACGCCGCTCGACTCTGCTGCTCTAGCTAAATTTCTGCAACGCCGCGTCGCGGTCTATGACAAAAGCGGTGATGGCCATTATAATCTTATTTCCGCCTTGCATAAATCCATGCGCGGCAGCGACCCTCAAGCCGCGCTATACTGGCTAGCCCGAATGTTAGTCGCGGGCGAAGAACCGCTATATATATTACGCCGCATTGTGCGTTTTGCCAGCGAGGATATTGGGTTGGCCGATCCCAATGCCCTAAGCCAATGCATCGCTGCCAAAGAGGCTTATAATTTTCTTGGTTCGCCCGAGGGCGAATTGGCGATTGTGCAGGCCTGTCTCTATTGTGCCACCGCGCCCAAATCTAATGCGCTTTATGCCGCGCAAAAATCCTCTTTCAAATCCGCTAGAGAAACTGGATCGCTTATCCCGCCCCGCAATATATTGAACGCGCCGACCCAATTGATGAAAAATATTGGCTATGGTAAAGATTATAGCTATGATCATAATGATGACGATGGGTTTTCTGGCGATAATTATTGGCCAGAGGGCATGGACAGTGCCGAATTTTACCAACCCGTTGCCAGAGGGTTTGAGAGAAAAGTCCGAGAAAGATTAAACTATTGGAGCGAATTACGTGCAAAAAAACAAAGCTAAATATTGCATCGGAAGCGCTGCCTTAATAGCCGCCTTGCAATTTCCTATGTCCGCCGTCTCAGCTTATCAGAGCATGAGCCAATGGTTATTGATAGATGAGCGCATGAGTGGTGAGAGCAATAATCTTTCTAGCCAATTATTATTTGCCGATAAAAATAGCTTAAGCGGCTCGGCGGAATATCCAAGCCTATCGATTTCTAACTTAAATTTTGGTGAAGTGAAAACCGATAGACATTTGCAAATGGTCATTATCGATAGCCGAATGAAGGTGACTATAAATTGCGACGCACAATCTTATACAATACGCAGCCTTAAACAATATGACCAAGATAATAACATAAT
Organism: uncultured Sphingomonadaceae bacterium; assembly: GCA_938050045.1. GTDB lineage: Bacteria > Pseudomonadota > Alphaproteobacteria > Sphingomonadales > Sphingomonadaceae > Sphingorhabdus_B. The sequence goes on along the minus strand of CALLJS010000017.1, from coordinate 179,767 downwards.
AGAAAATCCAGATGTTCAATTTCAAATTGGGCAATGGCAACGCGCGCAAACACCAGCCTTTCAAGCCTTAGTGGCATTTTCCTGCAATCCCGATGATGACAAATATCAACAGCCTTTTGCTTCGGATGTGCAGCCCTTGCAGGGTTTAATTGGGTATCTGAACGCCGATTGGAGCAAATGATACAGCTTTATCGGCTGCCTTGCAGACTTTTCCCGCTATCTTGCTCTTTTTATGCATAGCTGCGATAAATTTATCGGCTGTATCGCTGGCTTTTGATCAAAATCACAACGGCAAACGATTTAGTTTACAACTCTTTACGCATGATATTGTTACCATACTCTGAATCACAAGATTTACACCTATTCAAATTCTGAAGAAGCTGCTAACACTCTCGCATGGACTTAGTCTGTTCTTTTTGATAAAAGTAAGGGGATAAAATGTTAGATAATTTTAATCTAGAGGCGCTTGGTGGGTATGAATTTGACCCAGCAACGGCAAAACAAATTGCATTAGCGGCTATCACAATCTTGGTAACATGGGTTTTGGCCAAGGTCGCCAAATGGGTATTTGCCCGTTTGGTTGACAGAATTGGATTTCTTCAAAATGTATCTGGCTCTGGCGAGTCCGTCGGACAATCGCTCAGTAAAATAGTTGGTCTGTTAATCTGGCTCTTTGGTCTGATTGCTGTTTTGACTATTTTCCAACTCACCAGCGTGATTGAACCCGTTCAAACGCTGCTCAATAATATCATGGGCTTCATCCCTAATTTAATTGGTGCTGGATTGATCTTCTTTGTGGGTGCTATGGTAGCGCGCATTGTTAAACAATTGATCGAAACAACATTAAGCACAGTGAATTTCGACAAATGGGCCAATAAAGGCGGCGTTGATGATGTCACGGGCAATAGCAAAATTAGCGGTGTTATCGGCACAATTGTCTATGTTCTTATCATTGTTCCAGTGGCTATCGCAGCCCTCGATCAATTGGGTATTGAATCCATCAGCGGGCCAGCCATTGAATTATTAGAAACCATTGCTGGTGCTATTCCATTGGTCATCGGCGCGGCTCTTGTCCTTGGAATTGCATTCTTCATCGCGCGTTGGATTGCGGATCTTATCGAAGATGTATTGCCAGGCCTAGGCCTTGACCAATCCGTTGGCGCAATAGGTATCTTGCCAAACGGTATGACAGCAAGCAGCCTTATCAGCAAAGCCGTTACCGTTGCCATTATGATTTTTGGCGCGATTGCAGCAACCAAACTTCTTAACTTCCCAGAATTGACCAACATATTGAAAACAGTGTTGGCGCTGGGCGGCAAAGTATTATTTGGTGCGGTAATTATCGCAGCAGGCTTCTTTATTGCCAACATCCTTGCGAATTTTGCAAGCGAAGGTTCGGCTAAGATCATTCGTTATGGTACAGTATTCGTATTCGCAGCAATGGGCCTATCTTATATGGAAGTCGGCGGGCCAATCACGCAATATGGCCCATTAGCGATTATCATTGGTGCTACGGTTGCAGGGGCCATCGCCTTTGGTCTTGGTGGCCGCGATGCAGCATCTAGAGTATTAGATAATATGCAAGGTGATAAACCAGTGGCTAAAAAACCAGCGGCTAAAAAACCAGCGGCTAAAAAGAAATAAGCATCGGCTATAGTAAAGAGAGGCAGGGCTTAGGCCTTGCCTTTTTTTTTGGGCCTTTTTTTTTGGGCCTTTTTTTTCGGGCCTTTTTTGCAGAAGTCTTTTTTGGGGCAATTTTAGCATTTCTTGTGCATCACAGCCAATTACTCTAGGCTTTACGCGCATTGACCTTTATCACTGCAAAATGAACAGAAATTTCTCCTCTTTCGCTTGTATCGATTGGTCGGGGCAAAATGTCGCGCATCCAAAAGGATTGGCCCTTGCTGTTGCTAGCGGGGATAATGCCCCGCAATTGATGCGCCCCACGCAGCATAAATATTGGTCGCGCGCGGAACTGCGCGATTGGATGCTCAAACAAGCCGCTCAGAGCAATGACATACTCATCGGCCTTGATCTCTCCTTCGCCCTGCCCTTTGCCGATAAAGGCGCTTATTTCCCGCAATGGAACGTCAGCCCAAGCGACCCCAAATCTTTATGGGCCTTAGTCGATAAAATATGCGCCGATGATCCCTTTCTATCCGCCTTCTCAATGCTGAGCCATCCAGAGGCTGCTCGGCATTTTCGCCATAGCAAAGAATATGTCGGTGATTTATTTGGGGATGATCCTAAAGCGCATAACAAAGGGCTAGGACGCCTGCGCCGCGTTGAAAAACACCAACGCATTACCCCCCATGCCCCCTCACGCGCTCAGAGCGCGAGCTGCTTTAATCTCGTAGGTGCAGCGCAAGTCGGAAAATCTAGCCTGACGGGGATGCGCGTGCTGCATCAATTGAGCGGTGCTATCCCGATATGGCCCTTTGACCCTATTCCAAAACACGGCCCGATGATTGTCGAAATTTATACCAGCATCGCCGCTCGGGCTGCGGGCGTGCCAAAAGGATATAGCAAAATACGCGATAAAGCACATTTAGACGCGGCGCTGATAAATTTACATAGCCCCATTAGCGAAATATTAACCAACTATGACGATCATAGCACCGATGCGATCATTACCGCAGCTTGGATGCGTCTCGCCGCCTCAAACCATCAATTTTGGTCACCAAATGCGATGAAAAGTGAAATTGCTGCACAAGAGGGCTGGACCTTTGGTGTGATTTAAGGCTAAGGGCGCATGCATAAAGTTTGAATCGGAATATACCAGATTTTCCGTTTTATGTGCCGAATTAGCTCAGCTGGTAGAGCAACCGCCTTGTAAGCGGTAGGTCATCCGTTCGAGTCGGATATTCGGCACCATTTTTTCCTATCCCTGTCTCTCCCATATAAGTCTGATTAAGGCCCATTGGCATATTCATGCACGGAGTTTCATCAAAATTCATACAGAATATCGGCATGTCGCGCGCAAGAGCCGCACGGAAGGGCATACGAAAAACAATACCACAGGATCAATGAAGCGGCGTCAATGAAGCGGCGTCAATTTGAATGATTGCACTGTTTAGAACGAACATGTCATGATAAAAATATCAGGCCAATATGAAAACAGAGGCCGTAGCCTCTGCCTTATTTGGTGCAGTCAAGCTGCTTGTTAACAACTGGACCGTGATTTCTAATAATCTATAACTATAGATTTGACCATTATTGTCAAATAAAAATCACGGCCCAACTGAAACTACAATAAGATGTCTACTAATTAATCGTATAATATCAAATATTGTATGTTCGAAGATAGTTGTGGACACCATCCTCTTGTGCTAATATTCTTTCACAACACTTCTAAATGATTGCTAACTCACTCTCAATTAGGTTTGAATCCTACTGAGAGTGAGTAAATTTCTTAGCACTAAAAGCTGCCTAAACTATAATAAGTCAGAAGTCAATGTATATCTTATTGTAGGGCATTGATTTTTATTGTAGGGTGTTAAATTTGGAGGTGAAAATGGTTAGCACAAAGCTTGGGCTGGATATTGGGACCAATTCAATCGGTTGGTGCTATTATGATGGTGATATTATTCGTGATATCGGGGTTCGTATATTTTCCGATGGCCGCGATCCCAAATCAGGGGCAAGCCTCGCGGTTGATCGGCGCGATGCCCGCGCGATGCGCCGCCGCAGAGACCGCTATAAAGGGCGTCGTACTGCCCTGTTAAAAGCATTACGGCACTATGGCCTGTTGCCGCGCGATCAAATGGCGGCAAAGGCATTAGAGATATTTGATCCTTATATATTGCGCGTCACAGCATTGGATGAAGAAATCACGCTGCATCAGCTTGGCCGCGCGCTATTTCATCTCAACCAGCGGCGCGGTTTTAAGTCTAATCGTAAAGCAGACCGTGTTGCGGGAGAGGATGGTAAAATCGCCAGCGGCACCAAAGCCCTTGATGCCGAAATGGAGCGATTACAAGCACGCACCTTGGGCGAATTTTTATTGAAACGCGATGTCAGCCAAACCGTCAAAGGAGCGAGCAAAAACGGTAAAACAAAAACAATAAGCATCGGCAAACGGGTGCGCATGCGACCCGAAGGCGATGGCTATGATTTTTATCCCGATCGCAGACATTATCAAGATGAATTTGCCCAAATTTGGCAAGCGCAGCAAAAATATCATCGCGCTATATTAACCCAAGAAGCGCATGATGCCATTGCGCGCATAATATTTTTTCAAAGGCCATTAAAAGCGCAAGTAGTCGGATTTTGCACATTTTCAGGCTGGAACGGTGTCCCTGCTGATGAGCGGCGCATTGCCAAAGCCCATCCTTTGTTCCAGCAGCGCCGATTATATGAGGAAGTAAATCAGCTAGAAATTGAAATAGCCGGCGCATCATCGCGCAAATTGACAATGGATGAGCGCGATGCGTTAATCATGAAGTTGCAAAACTCGAAAAAAGTCACTTTCAAATCTTTGGCCAAGACCCTTAAATTGGCCAGCGGCGAGAGATTTAACAAAGAAAGCGAAAACCGCAAAGACCTATTGGGCGATGAAGTGCGCGCCGCCATGAACGCCAAAAAATGTTTTAATGGCCAATGGGGTGCTTTTTCCACCCAAGACCAATTAGCGATTATCCATCAATTAACAGAAGAGGAAAATACAGAAAAATTGCTCCATTGGTTGATGGAGCAGCATCAATTAGACGCAGAAACAGCAACCAATATTGCTAATGTTCGCCTGCCAGAGGGTTATGGCCGTTTTGGAATTATGGCCACCCAAATGCTGCTCAAAGAGCTGAAACAAGAGGTGATAACCTATGCCGAGGCTGCAAAGCGCGCAGGATTTAACCATAGCGATCAGCGCACGGGCAAAAATATAACGCAGCTCCCTTATTATGGGGAAATATTAACGCGCGACATTGCCCCTGGTAAAGAGGAATATAGGGATGATACCGAACGCCAATATGGCAAAATAACCAACCCCACCGTGCATATTGGCATGAACCAATTGCGCAAGCTTATCAATGCGATTATCAAAATCCATGGACGGCCCGATTATATTTATGTCGAACTCGCCCGCGAATTAAAGTTAAACGACAAACAAAAGGCCGAACAAAATCGCCGTATTAAACGCAATACCGATGCTGCGAAAGCACGCGGGGAAATATTAGAATCGATGGGGCAACGCGACAATGGCGGCAACCGCATGTTGCTGCGCCTTTGGGAGGAACTCAATCCTAAAAACGCTCTTGACCGCCGTTGCCCCTATTGCGGCGAGCAGGTGACGATAGAAATGCTGATGAACAGCGAAGCCGATGTTGATCATATCATTCCCTATTCCAAATGTTTGGATGATGGCGCGGCGAATAAAATCATTTGCCATAGCCATTGCAACAGAGAAAAAGGACAACAAACGCCGTGGGGCCGTTGGGGCAAAACGGATCGCTGGCCCATAATTCAAGCGCAAGTGGCGCGTATGCACACATCAAAGCAATGGCGCTTTGGCCCTAATGCCATGGAAAAAGTTGAAAAAGACGGCGGGTTCATCGCGCGCCAATTAACCGATACCCAATATCTGGCGCGCCTTGCCGCCAAATATGTCGGTGCATTATATACACCCGACGAAGGCTGCCGCGTCTATGCTGTTACGGGCCGTATGACATCGATGCTGCGCCGTTTGTGGGGATTAAACGATATTTTAGCCGATCATAATTGGGTCGAAAATGAACATAGCAATGCGCCCAAAAACCGGCTCGATCATCGCCACCATGCGATTGATGCCGCCGTTGTTGGCGCGACCGACCGAGCCATGATTCAAAAAATTGCGACCGCTGCGGGGCGCGCCGAAACCCAAAATTTAGATAAAAAATTTGATGGTCTGCCGCAACCTTGGAAGGGATTTCGAGACGACTTACGCACTGCATTATTGGCCACGACAATCAGCCACAAAGCCGATCATGGCCGCAGAAAAAAGCCTGAACCCGGTAAAGATAATACTTCAGGACGGCTGCACAATGAAACCGCTTATGGTTTAACAGGGCGCACCAATGCCAAGGGCGCGCCGATTGTGGTGACGCGCAAACCATTATTATCGCTCCAACCCAAAGATCTCACCAACCCAGAGCGTATGAGCGATCATGTCCTGCAAGACGCCTTATACACTGCAACACGCGATACCAGCGGCAAAGCGTTTGAAAGTGCCTTGCGCGCCTTTGCTAAGCGCGATGGCCCCTATAAAGGGATTAGGCGGGTAAGGCTGTGTGAAGCGCTCAAAGTCATTCCGATTACAGACAAGCATGGCAAAGCCTATAAAGCGTATAAAGGCGATGCCAATGCACGCTTTGATGTGTGGAGAATGCCAAATGGCAAATGGATCACCAAATGGAAAGACCGTGATGGCGCGGCGCATAACAGCATCATATCAATGTTTGATGCCCATCAGAGCGGTATGGCCGAGATAAAACCGCATCCCGCAGCCAAACGCATCTTAAGCCTGCGTCAAAATGATATGATGGCCATCGAACGCGATGGCGAGAATATTATTGCCCGCGTGGTCAAATTTGCTGCATCGGGGGCTATCCAGCTTGCCCCCGATAATGAAGCAGGTTCATTAAAAGCAAGAGATGCAGATGCTATCGATCCTTTTAAATATATAAACACTTCGGCTAGCGGCCTGCAAAAAATGAAGGCCCGGCAAATAGGCATTAATGAATTGGGCCATATATTCGATCCTGGACCGCTCGATTAACCAAATATTATCCATAAATTGCTATCTTTATCACTGAGGATGGTGACTTATGGATCGTATTGTTGACGTCTCAACAGACAAGGTGCATCTATCTGTGCATCGCGGTCTATTAATATTATCGCGCGATCATAGTGAAATTGGACGGGTGGCATTAGACGACATCGCCGCCATCATAGTGCATGCCCACGGCGTGACATGGACCACCAATTTGGTGGTGAAATTGGCAGAGCGCGGCGCGATGATGGTGTTATGCGCCGCCAATCATGCCCCCGTTGCCATGACCATTCCCATTGATGGCAATCATGAACAAAATGCTCGGTTCAGGGCCCAATGGGATGCTTCGCGACCTTTGATGAAACGGGCTTGGAAAGCCATCGTCATTGCAAAAATAAAGATGCAAGCCAGCCTACTAGCCGCACATAATCACCCCGAGGCCGAGGCGCTTAATTTTATGGCGGGCCGCGTAAAATCGGGCGATCCCAATAATATGGAGGCGCAAGCAGCCCGCCGCTATTGGCCTGCTCTTATGGGCAAAGACTTTCGGCGCAATCGCGATGCCCATGGCGCGAATGCTATGCTAAATTATGGTTATACGATCATGCGCTCCTTAATTGCACGTAACATTGTTGCATCGGGTTTGCACCCAACCATTGGGCTGCATCACGCCAATCGGCTTAACGCTTTTGCCCTTGCAGATGATTTGGTTGAGCCTTTTCGTCCCCTGGTCGACGCGCTTGTGTATCAAATGATAAAAGAGGGACTGGAAGATATAGACTCAATAGTCAAACAACGGCTTGCTGCGCTTATTTGCGCTGATTTAACATTGCACGGCATGACGTCACCGACAACAATTGCGGCACAAAGATTATGCCAAAGCTTAGCAAAAAGTTTTGACAATAATAATTTATCACTCGCTTTGTTCGAGCCACCAACAGCATTAGGCTGGATGGCAATAGCAAGGCATGTTCCCGATGGGGAGACCAGATGAATGGTTCCGCAAAATTCAGCGCGCCGAAAACTACCCCACCAGTCGAAACTGGTCATTATAGCGGTTATCAAATAATGTGGATTTTGGTCATGTTCGATATTCCCGTTGGAACCCGCGAGGAAGCCAAAGCGGCATCAAAATTTCGTGAATTTTTACTGGACGAAGGCTATGAAATGGCGCAATTTTCTATTTATGCCCGATTCTGTTCGGGCAAAGAACAGTTTGAAACATATATTCGGCACATAGAATCAAATTTACCCGATAAAGGCGACATCCATATTTTAGGATTTACGGACAAACAATATGCAAACATCATACGCTTTTCAGGGCAGAGCCGCAAAAGACAGCGGAAAAATCCGGGTCAACTTGCATTATTTTAAGGGTGATTCGATGCATTTCATGCTAAGTGAATATGATATTAACCCATTATATATCAATGAATTAGTACCATATCCACTATAGCATATTAGAAATCACAGTCCAGCTATAACCCATTTTATGAGGATGTATTGCTACAGGCTACTATAGCATATTAGAAATCACAGTCCAGCTATAACTGATACAGGGTTTTTAGATGGAAATATTGAACTATAGCATATTAGAAATCACAGTCCAGCTATAACAAACCACGTGTGCTACGGTATATCCGAAACACTATAGCATATTAGAAATCACGGTCCAGCTATAACAAACCACGTGTGCTACGGTATATCCGAAACACTATAGCATATTAGAAATCACGGTCCAGCTATAACAAATACCACGTGTGCTACGGTATATCCGAAACTATAGCATATTAGAAATCACGGTCCAGCTATAACCTAGCAACGGCAGATGTCCCACCAAGCAACACTATAGCATATTAGAAATCACGGTCCAGCTATAACTGGTATATTGTTATATTTTGCAGCCGCTTCACTATAGCATATTAGAAATCACGGTCCAGCTATAACCGCTTGGCATCAAAGTGCGCGAATATTTGAACTATAGCATATTAGAAATCACGGTCCAGCTATAACTACATTAATACGTGACCTACTCAACAAAACACTATAGCATATTAGAAATCACGGTCCAGCTATAACTGCTTAATCAAATTTGCCTGAATGTGCTCGACTATAGCATATTAGAAATCACGGTCCAGCTATAACATAGTCAACAATTATATGTCCTATATTTTTACTATAGCATATTAGAAATCACGATCCAGCTATCACCCCTCATTAAAAATACCAATGGTGCAGGATATGATAATATGTATGCTTGATAATATTATCGTATAAGTTTAAGGATTATAGGCGGTGTTCATCATTCTCAATAGAATTTTATCATAGTCTCTAAATGCTATTTATACCCATATAGCAGAAGGTAATATATGCGGCATATCATTGTTTTCTTTGCTTCTGAGCAAACAGCAATGGCAAAAGTTGCAGGCATCCCATTAGCAGCGCGCGCAATGTTAGAGGCGCATATTGCTGCGCAATCATTGCCCAATGGCCCCAATGTAAAATTTTTTATCTATAATGGTTCTTTACTATCTGATTGGTGTCTTTCCGAGATTAATCGTTTGGCCCCCAATGCGCAACATATCAGCACTATCGATGAATTTCATAATAGCCCTGATGATATTTTGATTATTGGCGAGAGCTTAAATGATGCTAAATCTATCGAAGCCAATATGCATATATCAGATAAAAAAAGCGATATTTCAAATAATTATGATGATATAATTTCATATTATAGCATTAATAATGTCGAAGAATTAATTAGAAAATCGCGTAAATTAAGCAAAATAATATTGCGGGCAACAAGCAAAACGAGCGATGGAATCGTATCGCGTAAAATCAATCGACCCATATCTATGACCATAAGCGGCTTGCTTCTCCGCAGCAATTTTATTCGCCCAATTCATGCCACAATAGCAACAGCCATTACCGCAATTATAATGCTGTTTTACTTCTTAACGGGAAGTTATGAAGGCATGGTAATTGGTGCCATTTTATTCCAAACTGCATCTATGCTTGATGGTGTAGATGGGGAAATCGCACGCGCTACTTTTCGAAGCAGTGAATTTGGTGCATCCCTTGATTCAATGACTGATGCTGCAACAAATTTATTCTTTATAATAGGGTTAGGCATCAGCCTGTCTGTACAAGGATCAGACCATGCTATTACAATGTCGCTCATAGGGTCTATTTGCTTAGGTCTGGGTATGTTTTTACTGGGTAGAAATGCAGTTTCCTCTGGGGAACATGTTAATTTTGATGGTCTGAAACATATGCTTCGCCAGAGGGAAATACCATTTGCTGATTGGTTGATATGGATCACAATGCGCGATTTTTTAGCATTAATAAGCGCGGTGATGGTTGTTTTAGGAATGGGCATTATATTTTTACAAATATTTGCGGTCGGTTCAATATTATGGCTTTTGGTTGCTATCTTTACGGTTATACGTGATTAGATAATGGCTTCATTTGAACCATATAGCTTTTTAATGGATATTATAATCCAGCCGATTAAACCGCTTGGTTCATAATTTACATGGATAATTATAGATTGGCAACGCATCTTAATAGGGCGTGTTTAGCGGGTAGCAGAGAGTGATATAAGCTTTATGGATGATTCAGAACCTCATAACTTACAAATCGATAGCGATGCTCACACAGCAAAAAATAAGGGTCGGCGTCATGAAGAAATCGAAGATTGGCTGAATCGAAATTTATATCATCCCCTCGCATTTCAATTAGCACAAAAACTATCTAAAACGCGTATAACGCCCAATTTAGTCTCGGTCGCTGGTGGTTTAATTGTCATTTTATCCGCTTATATTTATACTATATCAAATTGGGCATTATCACCTGTTTTGGCTCTTTTGCTGCACATGTCTTGGCATGTAATCGATGGAACAGACGGCGATCTTGCCCATCTAACGGGTAAATCAGGGCCTCTTGGAGAAATAGTCGATGGATTAAGTGATTATCTATCGCATATCATTCTCTATTGTATGATTGCCCACTCTTTATCGGCGCAAGCTGGCCCTTTGATTGCATGGGCCGCCGCTATAGGGGCTGGACTTAGTCGGATAATGCAAGCCAATCATTACGAAGTATCGCGACGCCAATATCAATGGTGGGCTTATGGCAAATCATGGCTAAAACATAAGCCATTACAAGCACATAATATGTGGGAGAGCATCGCCATTTGGGTCTCAAAATTATATATGGTCATCGCAAGTCGAAACAATTCTTATTCGGACAACATAGATGTATTGCTTGGCGAAACCAAAAATAGTGTTGAAAAGCGAAACATAGTATCAAAAGCGTTACGCAACCACTTACTGCCTCATCTGAAATCCATCACTTTGTTAAGTGCAAATTATCGCACAATTGCTCTCGGAATCGCTATGATATTAGGCCATCCTTTATTATATTTCTTATATGAGATCATATTACTTAATATTATTTTTCTCTGGTCTTTAAGACGCCATAAGCACGCAATAAAGCGTTTCAAAGATGCAATTACAATATAGTCATCTAAATTAATTTCCATCCAATAAATGTCTGTATAATTTAAGGTTTGCCCTTGCAAAACTATCCCAGCTCAATTGAGCTTTACGTTCATAACCACTGGAGACCATTGATGCTGCTAAACTAGCATCATCCAATACACGGTTGATTGCCGAAGCAATTTCAACAATATTTTCTGGATCTATTAACAATGCAGCACCTGCTGTGACCTCTGGCATAGCGGATCTATCGCTGGTAATAATCGGGCAACCACATGCCATGGCCTCTGCTAGCGGATTACCAAAACCTTCGCACAGTGAGGGGTGTAGCAATATGGCTGACGATGAGTATAAATGAATTAACTCATCAAGTTGCAGGTCGCGCAAGATATATACTCTATCGCGCACGCCTAAATTTTCTGCAATATTCAATAATCTATTGGCTTGAGGGCCTTGGCGCTGCACCAACACAAGATCAACATCTTGTCGATTTGAACAGGAATGGGCAAATGATTGAATAACCGCTTCATGGTTTTTATAAGGTGCATATTGTCCAACGGTTAATATTATTTTATTATTAGGATTCAATCCAAGAGATGCGAGAGCATTATGGTCTCTTGCCACGGGACAAAATATATCGCTAACTCCGGACTGCGTTACAAAACTGCGCTCCTTGGCATCTGGTCGCGCGGCAACAACCGATTGAAGAGTGGCTTTACTGACAGTAGCAATGGCATCAGAATATTTAAGTGCTCGATTGATACCATGGCTAAAAAATATCTTCCGAAAAGAACGCTTCCAGCTATCATCGCACCAATGGGGTTGATTTACCCACATCAGGTCATGGATTGTTGTAAGACAGGGCATATGCAAGCCAGCAGGCATTATATTATAGGTTGCATGGAACAGATCAACATCACTAATATCTGTCAGAGTGGGCAACCACCACATTGTTCCAGGGCCGTTTGCCGGAGAATTTACCGTGACATGTTCAACATTTTTATTATCACTAAGACTATCTCTAGCATCGGGGCTGACTAGAAAACGAAAATATATATCGGGAGCTAGCCGGGGAACATGCTCTATCAATGCAGATACCATTTCACCAATACCGCTAGGCCTGCCATTAATATAGCGACAATCAATACATATACGTTTCAATCATCACCTATTTGATTTAGCACAATTATTGAGCCGTTAATTTATATATATTAGCATGGTTTAATTTCTTCTTCCATCGACGACATTGCCGATTGAAATTGCCGAAAATGCCAAACTGGTTACTGTTGATAAGAAACGTTGGATATCCGCCCCTGGGGCCGTTGAGACATATAATACATCTTTATCGCGGATTTCAAAGTCTTGTGCGACAAAAAAGCCCTTGGCATCGGCTAGGTTAAGCCGGTATACGACTGGGATCTTTCCATCTTCGGTTTGCTGTGCGTTAGTTGCGGCTGTTGGGTCAAGGGCGTCTGGAGATTCAAGACGAAAAATAAACACACCCTTGATATTGGCAAGATCATTACGCAAACCGCCAGTTCGCCCTAGGGCTTGGGCCAATGATATCCCTTTTCCTTCAAATGGTATCTCTGCATTTTGCGAGAGTGCCCCCAAAGCTATGAAGCTATATGGTTGATGTAAGACCGTAACCACATCATTGGCTTGCATGCGGATATTCTGTGATGGATCTTGTATGACTCTTTCAAGAGCCATAGCAGCAGTGGTCGTCCCTCTGCTAAGTTGGACGGTTGTCTGCCCAACAGGCTGGCGTGTCCCACCAGCATCAGCAATAATATCAAGCAATCTCTCGCCTCTTGGTCCCAGAGGGACACGTCTGCTTAAGGCCACTTCGCCTAGGACCGTAACATTGCTTGCGTCATTCTTTGTAACACGAACAGATACTTGAGGGTCATTGGCTCGCCCATTTAACTTTTGAATAATCTCACGCTCAATCTCTGCCGATGATCGTCCCGCTACATTAATACGTCCAACAAACGGCACTGCCAATGTGCCATCGGAACCAACAGCGCGTTGCAATATTGTTCTATTTTGCGCTCCCCCACTTATTCCAGATGTATCTCCAGCGGCACCAAATAATACTGCTGGTGGTGCTTCCCAAATTGAAATATCCACTGTATCACCAATTCCGATCACTGGTGCCCGTTGGGTAGCATCGCCCAACAAGGCAGAAAAGCTTCTCGACTGTTCAAATAATCCAATACGATTAACCGCACTTTTGTTGAGATCAACCAAAGATATAGGGTGGTTGGCATATTCTGTTTGATCAATTTTATTAATATTTTTTGACGATGGACCAGAGGCACCAAAACTAGCGCAGCCCGATACTATAGAAGCCATCATAACTGCAACAAGCGATTGCCAAAATACCCGCCGCTTATTAGATTCCATCCGAATTGTGTGCGCCATAGCTTTCATCATCGTAAAAAATTTCCTCTAATAAGGCACATAATCGTAATAGATATTATCATAATATCAAAATTGTTTATAAAATTCGATAAGTCGATTTTGGTAGACATCCGTGCTAAATTTGCCTGCTTGCAACGAACCTTTTTGCTGCATATCCGCCCGTAAATCTGCATCATTATCTAATGTGATAATGGCGCGGGTAATGGATTGAACATCATAAGGATCTACAAGCAAAGCAGCATCGCCTGCGACCTCTGGAATCGAAGATATATTGCTGGTAATGACTGGAGTACCAAGCTCCATAGATTCCAAAACGGGAAGACCGAAACCTTCATAAAGCGATGGAAAAAGAGTAGCTCTGGCACACATAATCATCATCGCTAGCATATCACGCGGAAGATAGTTAAGCCAGATTATTCTATTTAACTTATCAAATGATTTAAAGGATTTGAGAAGCTTTATATCACTGTCGCTCCCCCAACCTGGCGCTCCAACTATCACTAAGGGAAATGATGAACCGCTTGCTAAATAACTTTCAATAATACGGGCAACATTTTTTTTAGGCTCGATCGCACCAAAAAATAAATAATATTCTCTATCGGAGACATTTATCAAACCTCTAATTCGGCGCACCATTTCTTTGCGAGGGACATCTGTTACCACACTGGCTATATTGCTAGATTGATATAGGTTTGTAACCCGTGCTTCATCAACATTCAAAATATTAATAATATCGCGGCGCGAACATTCCGACACCGTAAGAATATGGTCCGCATCCCGCGCAACTTTCTTACATAATTTGTAATAAGCGCGCTTAGTATCTGCGGTTGTATAGGGTAATCGCAAAGGAACCAAATCATGCAATGTATATATATTACAGGCTCCTGGAATTTTAAGCGGAAGCGGATATGTCCAATGCGCTATGTCAGTTTTTGGTAGCGAAACATTGGTAAAAGCCCCGGTGGCACGAAAAGCACCATTTGCAGAACTATAGAGCCGCTGTGTATTCCAAAATTGAGCACCATCCAATTGCAACCCTTTGGGCATGATTACTTGCCCAGAGACTATTATCTCATGGGCCTTTCGCGATGTAATCACGCCTTGAGCGGCCTGCGCAACAATACCAAACATATGAAATTTAGTATTATTATCCCCTGTATTGATATCATCGGCAATTGCTATTTCATTAAGGATCGGCACCTTTGAATGACTGGCTTTCGTTCCGAAGAGCACCGAAATATCATGCCCCATATTTCCCACGGCACGCGCCAAATTACGGCCGTAGGTGGCGACCCCAGTGCCATGCGTTAGCGCGATATTATAGGCATCAATAGAAATTTTCATTATAATATCAATATTTTTTAAGGTCTTTGAAATAGCACATCCGTATAATCTTGCTGCCGAAGCCAATCAAACGTCTCAGGATGGTCATATAGACCTGAACCAACTTCTATACGATATGGCAAAAACCCATCGAGCAGTGTAATAATCTCTTCAGGGTCAATCTCTGCTTGCTCCATTTGCTTTCGTGACCATTCCAAAATAAGACGCAAATTCGGGCTTCTTGCAATTATGGACTGGGCACCCCTTAATACTGAGGCTTCATGGCCTTCAACATCAATCTTAATCAAATCGACTACTATATCTTCAGGAATAGCGTCATCTAACCTTACTGCAGGGACAGTTACTGAAGAGCATATATATTCTTCTGGTGCCGACAGACTTGCATTTGCGCCATGGCTTTCTGGAACATGCAAAATAACCTCACCATCATTATCGGTCACTGCAGCCTCGTGCAGAGTAATAGGCGCAATGGACCAATTTATTTCCATATTACGTCGGAATAATTTAGCAAGTTTGGGATTGGGTTCGAATGCATATATTTGGCCACTTCCAATGTTTCCAATTAGATTTGCCGCAAGGACTGAAAAATAACCAAAGTTTGCACCAACATCGACTACCACCGTGTCTTTTCCACAAATATGCCGAAAAGCCTGAGATAAGTCTGCTTCCCACTGACGATAGACAATCATTTGCGGCGTAATCACCAAATCATCAGGATCCACGAAATATTTTACTCCATGAATAGATTGTGTAAGCACAGAACCATCAGGAAGAAATGCTGAAAAGGGGCCAACCAATTGACGGATTTCAGATATTTTTTCGCTTAATAAATCTATTTTTTTATCAAGGGATTCAATAGTTGGTGAAACTAATTTCTCGTTCTCATCTTCCAATGAACTTTCCAATCTTTTAATATTATATTCAATATGCTCTTCAAAAAAATCTCAAAGAACATTTAGCAATATACAGCATCAGTCAATGAACCAACGCGGGTCTTTTTTTGCGCCCGACTGGCAAGAGCGAAACTTCCCAATGACGGACACAGCAGCCCAAGTTGATGGCTTATGTTCACTATCATTCTCGGATGCTTCAAAAAGGCTAAACAGTGAGTTACGCAGATGTTCGCGCTCTACGTCTGTTGCTTCATGACCTTTACGAATTGGCAAAACACGAGGACGTATTACTCCTCGAATTGCTTGGCGAAGAGTCTCAAGCGTTTCTGGCCATGCTGAAAAAGCCTCTGAGTTAAGTAGAATATAGGGAAGTAATTCAGCCTCATCGCCCAATTCACGACATAAATGATCAATCATATCACTTGGCACTTTCGCTTCAGTCATACAGATTACCTGTTCAAACCAGTTACGGTCTATCATGCGGTTTCCTCTCGCTTAATTATAATATCACGATAGAATTGAGCCGCACTTTTGGCCATCACATCAATGGAGAAATGATCGCTGAAAGTCACGTGACTCGATTCTTGTAAGCGGGAAAGCTGCACTGAATTGTTGGCCAATTCAACGAGCTTTTCTACCGCACCTTTCACAAATTGCTGATCGTTCTTGTAGAGGAAGCCCGACACACCTTCTGTAACAACTTCTTTCAATCCACCAGAAGCGAGTGCCAATACAGGTGAGCCCGCTGACATAGCCTCAATTGCGACTAAACCAAATGATTCGAACCGGCTTGGCATCAACACAACATCACTTTCTGCAAATAGGGAGTCTAAAGTAGCACGATCTACTTCACCATGAAACTTAGCATTACTTAGTTGCATAGGATCAATCCCCAATTGAGCTTTAATTCCCCTAGCAGTATCAGGATTTACTTCTGCTCCCGCAAAAACAAATTCAATTTGCCTCTCCTCCTGTAATTTATCAGCTACCTGAAGAGCGAGGTCATACCCTTTTCGCGGTTCAAACCTTCCAGCAAATAAAACACGTATTATTCCATCATATTCGTGCCGCATAACTTTGTCAGCTATTGTGATGTTCTGACTCTTGAGAATATCAGGAGTGCCATGAGGAACAATGCGACACTTGTCAGCGATTTCGATATCATAGCCATTTTCGATTTCATCGATAACGGCCTGACTGTTGGCAAGAATTGCAGGTACTTGTTTTAGTGCGCGGGTCTCAGCGGCAATCACTTTATCAACAAAGGTTCGACCATAGATGACACGCGAACTCCATTCGGGTTTAAACTGCTTTGCTAGCTTGTAGGTAGTATGCAAACTTATCACACTAGCCAGTTCCGGGTCGTCTAGAACAGGTAAAGCTTCTAAATCCCATATAGGGAAGGATACCAAATCTAATCCAAACGTCTTGATAAAGTCCAATTCACGCGAAACCGCCGACATCCAGTCCGCCATTCCCGATTCCGGCACCTGATATTGGGCTGCTATCCGGGACATATCCGTCGTATTTCTAACGATTTCATGAAACCACATGCCATCGCGAAAGCGACGCAACGGCTCGGATTGCGCTCTGCTTACGAGGTGCACTGCGATACCCAGATCACGCAACCCCTGCGCTAACAGCTTTGTCCAACGCGCAATTCCTGCGTCATTTTCTGGAGGTAATCCCTGCGATACCAACACAATGCGCATTTGATCCGCTCGCTCGGCTTGTAAAAATGGTTCGGCAATATTGTCAACATCCATATCCCCAAACATTTTATTTTCGATTGTTGCATGATTGGCACGTTCAATCCCTGCGGACATGCCAGACTCCAAGTCATTATCGAGGTTTACACGGTGACTAGAAGAGATATTACCATGCTCTTCCAGCCAAGCATTGGCCCTAAAAACCTCTTCACGATACGATCTTAACGCATCGGCTGCCTCACCATATCCTTCGACTTGACCATGCCGATTGATAAAATAGCTTTTACTGACCACTGATGGATAGAGTGTTTTGGGTTTATTATTTACCGAGCGAATATGACTCTCGGCAAATTGATGAAAAATCATAGCAGAGGGTTCATAAACCACTTGCCAACCAGCATCGACCAGCCGCAGACAAACATCTGTTTCATCGAGTAAATAGGCAAATGTATGATCGAAACCACCAATCTCAAAGAGAGCTCTCCGGCGGAAACTGGAATTAGTGCCTAACAAACTTGGGTAATATGGTGTCCCTGGAAAATTAAGTGCTCGTTCATCAAAAAAATCGTCGGGGTAATGTGCATTGCCAAATCTATCACAAACAGTTTTACGAACTTGCCAACGCATGCCAGTATTATCGACTGTAAACCCCCCTACGCCGCCAATAGCCGGATTGGCATAATGGCGTGCTAGATAACGAAGCCAAAGTGGATGCGGCACAGCATCATCATCAAGATAGGCGACTATATCGCCAGAAGCTGCTTCAATGCCTACGTTTCGTGATTCAGATAGGTTCGGCGCGTCACAATGCAAATGTTTGATCTGGCCATGCCAGCGCTTAAGCACTTCTTCAGAATTGTCGGTAGAAGGCCCATTTACGACAATCAATTCAAACTTAGGATAGTCAAGTTGAAGAACCCCACTAATCGCATCGCCTAACAGATTAGCACGATTAAATGTGTTTATAACCACAGAAAAGCTTGGTGTTTCATCACTAGGTAGAAATAAATTCATAGTTCATTCTCCTGTACAACTTCGAGCCATACCCTGTTTGCGCGTTCAAACCTTGGATCGCAGCACATGGCTGAGGCCAACGCATCACATCTATTATACCGACGAAGATAGCTCAACATGTCTTCATCAGCCATTCCGCGCACGCCCCAAAATAGCCTAGCGAATAACATGATATCGGGTTGAGCAGGAACCTGATTTGCGGTTGAACCGTCGCGATAAAAGTGCATAGGAAATTTGCCATGGTCCACATTTTGCCGCACCATCACATGGTTAAAATGTGGCAAGACATCGGAAGGTCGTGCTCCTAGGGCGCAAGCCGTGCGATAAGATAACTCTGCACGGTCATGTTTGCCTTGTTCCTTTGCCATATGTCCGTGCTGAATCCAATAGGATCGCTCATACGGAAAAAGCCGCAACGCATCAGCATAACCAGCTTCAGCTTCTTGCCAACGGCCTTGGTCACGAAATTCATCACCTCGTAGGACAAATGCCTTAAAATCGTTATCGGCCATTGCAGCATGCTGGGATGACTCAATCCAATGGGCGCGATTGGTTAACAATAAGACTGGCGCTGTTATGGTCTTCGCGCGTGCTTTGTCGACACGATTACCTATCGCCCCAATCAATGCCTTACCATTTTTCATCATTAATTCCTTTTTTGCTACCAAGAAGTCCATTTTTATTATATTTAAAGTTTAGGCAATTGAAGATTAAAACTATTTATCATGAATGGCAGAAAAAAGATTACAATATCGCTGATAAATTGCATATATTTTTGAACATGTTTGATGGTGTCAGCCATCTCGTTCAGCCTGTTCGATATATATATAATTTGCATTTCGTCAAGAACCTATTAAGCCATTGTTATTAATAAATAAATTTATCTATTAATTAACCATAAGCGATCAACCAATCATCACCAACACGCTCATTCTTAACTTGAGATTTACTAAGGGGTTTAACCTCCCCATCATAGTCAAGGAATTGCAATATCTGATTTGTTCCTAATGCCTGCTGAACATCTTCATAAGAATAACCTCTGCGAAAATTAACTTCGCATATGATATGCGGAGAAAATTGCTCAATTATCGGACGCAGATGCTCTAATACTTGCAATTCAGCACCTTCCACATCAATTTTGATAAAGTCAACTTTGGAAAATTGACCGATGTTAAGCGCACCGCTCCGTACTTCGGATATATTGCCATGCTTTTCTAAATGTTCAATATTGTCCTTGCTACCGATAATACGTCCATTTTTCGGCTCTCCTTTTGGCACAAAAAATGGGAGCTTGGCTCCTGATGTGGCCGAAGAGATTGCTATGTTTTCAGCTCTTGCATAGGAATTATAACCATTCACTCTTATGCTGCTTTGCAACAGACCATGAATATGGGGGTTAGGTTCAATCGCTAGAATATATCCTTCAGGGCCTGTTAAATTGGCTGCTAATAAAGTATAATAGCCCAAATTTGCTCCAACATCGATAACGGTATCGCCAGGCTTAATCATTCTGGCAAAGTGCAATGTAAGCCAAAATTCCCAATAGCCCTCAAAAATCAAATGTGGCGTTAAACCGACATCGCTTCCGATGGCAAATATCTTTTCATTCCCCAAAATCTGACAAATAACCCTATCATTGCCTAAATATTCACAACGTGTGTTGTTTGCAAAATAGCGTTCAGCTTTATGCCTTGCTTGGTTTAACAATATTTTTTTTAAATCATTCATATAATCAACATACCATCTTATAAATTCAGGGACACTCTAGCGAAACTATTCCATATTTAAGTCATAAATAGCTGCTGCACCTTCTTCCAATCATTGAAACCGCCTGCCCTAATAATGGTAGAAATTACCCCATCCAACTGCTGAAACTGTGCTATCGCTGCTTCAGGATTACTATAATTCAAATTAGGCTGTGCTATTTGACATAATTCTATAATCCAATCGCTATCCTTTTCCGAAACAGTCTTGGAATGTGGTGGATCATCATTTTCTTCTAAGGGCGCTGAGAAGGTGAATTTTTCCTTGTTCGTCAGCATGGAATAAACAAGGTTATCCATGCTTGAATTTTTGCGCATCAAGTCTAATGTCTCGGAAAGGTTAAGCGAATGAACACCCCAAATTGCCTTTGCCAAAACTTTAATATGTTGCGAAGATGGTGGCTGTAAACTAACATTTCCTTTGCCCAGCGGATGTAGAGGAAACTCTTGCTCATCCATGGACTGGTGCTTCATAACATCACGAAAGAACGGACGAACATCCAATATTGGTATGCCAAGAGCGCATGCATTGCGATAGGATATCTCTGCTGCAACATATTTTTTTTGCGCCCTAACAACATGACCATGCTGCGCCCAATATGTCCTTTCATAGGGATGTAGGTCTAAGGCTGCCTCATACTCGATTTGCGCTAATTCCCAATCACCTCTATCTCTTGCCCAATCACCTCGTTGAACCAATATGCGAAAACGTTCATCCTCAATTGAAGCACGATAACGCACATCAAGCTGTGATGTTTGGTTATATTGTGCAATATTTTTTGATACAGGCACCTTGGTTATTGCTACCATATCCGCATAATCGCTATAGGCGACTTCAAAATCATCATATGGCGTAAATCTTGAATCATGCAATACAGCATATTTAGTGCAATGATCTCGGATATAGGCTGCATCATGAGAAATAATAATCATTGCCCGATCGGCGCGTTTTTGAAATAGTTCATAATTACATTTTTCATGAAATCGCGCATCTCCAACCGCGCCAACTTCATCGATTAAAAAACAGTCAAATTCAGTAATCATTGAGATAGCAAAAGCGAGCCTAGCTCGCATACCAGATGAATATGTACGGACTGGTTCTTTAAGATATGCCCCTAATTCAGCAAATTCTTCTACAAATGCTAGATTATGCTCAAAGTCTTGCTTGTAAATCCGGCTAATGAATCGAACATTATCTTTACCCGTTAGATTCAATTGAAACGCGCCGCCAAAAGCCAGTGGCCAAGATACAGACATGCTGCGCGTTATTATCCCAGATGTCGGCATTTCCGCACCACTCACCAAGCGCACTAATGTTGATTTACCAGCACCATTGCGTCCAATAATACCAAGTTTCTCTCCTTTGTGCAGTTTGAAAGAAACATTGCTCAACACATGATTACTGCCAAGTTGCGTTTTATAAATTTTATGAACATCTTCGACACAAATCATTCTGGCACCACGCGCGATGATAATTTATGAACTTGCAAGACCGCCAAACTCGTCAATATAGTATTGAAAATAGCTAAATATGGAATATCATAAATAGCCCTTGCTCGTTCTCCAAACCAGCCCTCTCTTATCATTTCAGTGCCATGCACTATCGGAAAATATAAAATAACTTCCTGTGCAGCATAAGGGAGAGCGGCCACTAAAAAACCAGCTCCCGATAGCGGAAATAATATATAAGAGAAGGGATGCCATAATTTATCAACGATTTCATATTCATGCGATAAAGCTCCAAGCCATATCGCAAGCGATGCTCCAAACCATGCGAGCAAATGCCAACCAGCAAATACTTTTAAAATATCTTCTGGAGGCTCCAAAATCCCTATACTCACAAATAATAGCCCTAAAATGGCAAAAGACATCGTCGCTCCACCAAATTCTAAGATCACTCGGGCTAAAAATATATCAAAGACTTTAATATTCCGATGATACATCAAGGCTAAGTTAGCCATTAATGAACCTATAACGCGCCCTGGCATATTGCGCCACAGCAATACACTAGAATAACCCGTCAAGGCAAAGGCAACAATAGGTAAATCACTGCCATGTACTGACTTCGTTGCTGTCCATAATGCGGTTATCCCCAAAGTGAATAGCATTGGTTCTGCAAATAACCATAGAAAGCCTATATTATGCCGTCCATAGCGCGTTAGCGTTTCGCGCAATAAAAGAGCGCCCAAAACGCGGATTTGCACAGCTAGACTATGCCGAAACCCTTGATTTACGCTGTAAGGACTATCAGCCACTAGTCCCGATGCTCCCTAATTCCCGCTAATAATGTCGATAATATTCCCCAAGCGAGAAGACTTAACAATAGCGTCGCTAAAATGCCCCTTATACGTCTTGGCTCAAGCGCATAATCGGGTAAACTGGGTTGTGAAACGCGCTGCACATAAGCTCGCTTGCGACGAGAATCGGCTTGCGCTTGTTCTAGCGAAGTCAATTTTGCGGTTAATAATTTGTCCGCTGTTTCCGATGCAAGCCTCAGCTCTTGAAAGCGCACAGCAGACCGCGACAAAGAACGGCCACCACCAGCAATCAAACTCGTTTGTTCTTTAACTTCGCTTTCAAGCGATTTTAATCGAGCGCGTAAGAATGGGATTTGCGAAGCCTTTGGGGTAAATACTCTCATTTGCTGTAATTGAGTTCGAGTTGAAATTAACTCATCTTGCAGCTTAGAGATCATTTGCAAACGAATGGCTGCTTCCTGTTCTGGATTTATTATACCTTCCTTTGTACGAAGTTGGGCCACAGCAATCGAAGCATCACGTGAGAGTTTTTTTGCTTCTTCAACCTCTTTTTCAGCGACCGATATTTCATCCTTTTGCGCGCGCTGAGATAATTGATTTACTAGATTTTCAGACTGGCTCAAGAGGCGCTGATTTATCATCAATGCATCTTTGGGAGAATAAGCGCGAACCGTCAATTTGCCAATTTGCGTCGTTGGTTGCAGCGTAATCGCTACTTTGTCTTGAAAATAAGAATAGAGATGCTCTTTACTATTATTTCCGAATAATCCGCCAAATCGATCAAACCAACTAATATAAGTTGCGCTATAAGCTTTGCTGACTAAATCATCGGTATTGGTTGCGTCCATAGCATCGCGCGACCTCACATATTCCATCACTGCATTGGTCTCTTCACTAGATGAAGAAAGACCCGTCGAACCAAAGATGGCCCCTAAGGGAGAGGCCTTAGCCCGATCAGGCGTACGAACGACGAAATTAGATTCAGAAATATAGATTGGACTGGCCAAAACACCGAAATAAAGTATGGATAATAGCGTTGGGAAAGCAACAATTATTAAAAACAACGGGCGTAAAAAGACCGACCAAAACTCACTACTTCCAGTCTTTCTATTCATGAAGCCATCATTATCCGATGCTATGTCCTCTAATTTATCGGTCATAATGAAGACACTTTTTCATCTGAGAGGCCTTCACTATGGCCAACGCCCTCTGGCACCAGGCTGTGGTTATTGCTCGCATGCGGAAGCATGGAAAGATGCTTTGCATTGCCCAAAAATTCCTCATTATCGAGCTGTTCAAGCCAGCGGTCAATTTTTACAAAATGATGCGCCCATTTTGGCGCAGAAAAATTCTGCAATAGCCGCTTCTGCCTTTTCAACTCTTTATCCTGCGTAAAAAGAGCAATGATGGCATCTTTCCACGCAGCCTCATCATGAGGCGATAAAAGCAAAGGCACATTTTTCCCAATTTCTCTAAAACAAGGCAAATCGCTGGCAATCACAGGCGTTTGCATGGCCATAGCTTCAATTAAAGGCAAGCCATAACCTTCTGCTAAGCTTGGCAGTAATACAGCTTTTGCCGACTGGGTCCATTCCAACATATCTGTATCATTACAATCATCAAGCATAGTAACATGTTTAGACAATCGAAGGTCGGAACTCAACATATCTCTAACTGGCTTCGACTGGCGTCCCCAGCGCCCTATAATAATTAATTGCGGGGTTTTATCTTGCATCTGTGAAATTAATTTTTTCCAGACCCGCAAAAGCATCAAATGGTTTTTGCGTGGTTCAATTGTGCCAATGCAAACAAAATGCGGCTTCGATTGCTCAGATATATCGACAGCGCAGCCAAAATCTTCAACCCCTAAATGCGCGGCAATTATTGGGGGTATATTTAATTTTTGATGCGCAGCAAAATCGTTAAGCTCGGACGCAGTTGCGTTTGAGTTGACGATAATACCAGCAGCATTATTGAGAGAGCTGATTACCCTGCCCTTATGGCGCTTGGTTGCGTGCGGCAAACAATAAGGTTGGGCGTTGATAGGAATTAAGTCATGTATCATATAGATAGGCTTTAAATCACAACGCTTTACCCATCTTTGATGGCTCGACAAGTCAAAGTCCGTGTGTCCAACATTTAGATATTTACGACCGCCCCCTCGAACTATCGCGCGATCTGCTGCCATGATGCTAGGTAGCAATTTTGCCAATTTATAGCGAAACCCACCTGCGCGATCAGCCAATAGCGCAAATAATTTATCGGAATGCTTTTCGGATAATACGCGAAACGCACCTTTATGCTGAATAACGGCATGCGCATTTTTTTTATAGTGCGACAAATAAGCATCACAAACACGGTCAATGCCTGTGGGGTGCCTTTTCACCCAACCCGTCGAGATTAACCGGGTAACGTCGAATAATATAGGCCGAGTTAGGGTCATCACGCCTCAAGCAGATGCGGCAACTGACTCGGCAATTCACGTTGCGCAACAGAATGGGCGACAGGATCATCTACATCCATCCACCATAATTGACCTATATCTATAACTTTTGCTTTCCCGCGATCGGCTAACCATTGCATTCCATCAGAAAGGCTGCCTGGTTTGCCATCAACAATTGTCGCAGCGATGGCATCAGCAAGCCCCGAAGTTGCAAAAAAAGCACCGCAATCAATAGCATCTGCCCCATCAATTCCTTTGCCAATTTCCGTTATATTTTTAGAATCATCTATACAAACATATGTCGCATCATCAGGATCTACCAGAGGGTTTTCCAACTTATGATCGACACCTAAAACGACCCCATCTACTGGTACGTCTGTAGCGCAAAGAGCATCAAAGATTTCAGACGTTAAAATATGATCTGCCATTACCAAAAGATAATCTCCCTCAACGTGCTTAGCCCCCGCAATTACGGAATGTCCATTGGCCAATGTCCAATCCTCAACTCTAACCGCTTCAATCTCTACCTTTGTCAAAACCGCCAATGCAGGAAGGACAGCTTCAATTTCATCAGCCATATAGCCCGTAACGACAACCACGCGGCTTACACCCGCCACAGCCAATTGCCGCACTGCAATTTCTATTAATGAAATACCGCATACTCTCGCCAAAGGCTTTGATTGTGCAACGCTTCTAAGCCTGCTGCCAAGACCTGCTGCAATTATTATGCTATCCATTAATGAACCTCTCTCGCTTTAGCAAGACACTCAAAGTTTTTCACTTATCATATCAGCAAGCAGTCGAGACGCATCCCCCTCATCCATCTGCTCTGGTGGATGCTTACAATAATAAGCAGATGGCGCGATCAAGGGGCCGCCTATATTATGGTCGAGCGCCAGCTTGGCAAAACGAATGGCATCAAAGACACAGGCGGCAGAATTTGGGCTATCTTCAACAGAGAGCCGCATTTCAACATCAACTTTAGAACCACCCCAATGCTCACCTTCGATGCGCAAAAAACAAATTTTATTATCCTTTTGCCAAGGAACATATTCAGCCGGACCGATCAAAATATTCTCATCCTCAAGCCGTTCCGCCAATGCCGCTTGCACAGCTTCGGTTTTAGACTCTTTTTTATTCTGAAGTCGCGAGCGGTCCAACATGTTCATAAAATCGGTATTACCACCGGTGTTGAGCTGATATGTGCGATTCACCGTAACCCCCCTAGAGGCAAATAAATCCGACAGCCTACGATGAATGATTGTTGCGCCGATTTGCGCCTTAATATCATCCCCTACAATCGGTAGGTTGGCGGCTCTAAATTTTTCCGCCCATACAGGATCGCTTGCTATGAATACAGGAATACAGTTAACCACTGCAACGCCAGCCTGCAAAGCACAATCAACATAAAATTCGGTTGCTTTTTGAGAGCCTACAGGAAGAAAGTTCAGCAAAATATCAGCTTTTGCTTCTACGAGTGCATCCCTAACTTCTTCAGCCGCAGGCTCCGCCGCTTCAGAGAGGCAAAAACCGCGATTACCAGCCGTAAGCATATGCGGCGCCACACCATCAAGCACAGCGCCCATACGAACCTTTGTGCCGATGGATGGGAGATTTCTGTTGAATTCAAATGTGTTATTGGGAGGCTCGAAAATCGCATCCGAGACATCCTTACCCACTTTGCGCTCATCTATATCATAAGCAAGAACAACATCTATGTCTTCTGCACCATAGCCCCCGATATTTTTGTGGATTAAACCGTCCATCTTATCAGAATTTTGATAAAATTTAAGGCCTTGAATAAGAGAGCTTGCGCAGTTGCCTAGACCGATAACTGCAATACGTACTTTTGTCATTTTTGACCTTAATTTTTTGAATTTCTGTTGCTTGCGTATAACCATTATACTCAAAAAAAAAAGAGTCAATTTGCATTTCAAATGTTATTTTCCCATTGCTGCCTCTCTAAAGTGCAAAATTTATCCACCCCTTGATACATTTGATACATTTGATACCAACAGATATTGTAAAGCAATGTTATGATTAATATGTAGATTAATTATTATTATGGCGAACGAACCTTGCACAATAACAAGCAAATAGACAAAATTTATTAGTAAGAAATTCCATGCATAACGCAACGATCATTAATTTACACATGCCAACTTATAGCTATTCATATAACACAAAATATTTGAAATCGGCGCAAATTACGGAGTAATGAATAGAAGCTTTTACATTAAAAAATGCGTTAAAAAGGTATTAATCCGCTAAAATCCTCTATCCACTCCATCAGAGTCAACGCTTTGCTCTTTCAATATTTGAATTACGATTCGTCTCCCCACCCTCATCACTCAATGCAAAATCACGATAATTGCAACATCATTGCTTGCCCATTTCTTTGGGGCAAAGCGTAGCAAGCTTAGCGAAACGCTCTGACTGTTGACGCGCCTCTAGCCCGCATCTTCTTGCGCACGCAATTTTTTGCCCTCTGCGCTGAACATAAAGACCGCCCGATGGCCAAATAGGAAGCGGTTAGTCGCCAGCGCCACGCCAATCGATGAGAATAATACAAACACCATCACATCGATATAATGCACCCAATTTAGGCCAATGCTGTCATAATAATCGCCGCCGCCCCAAATATTATATTCTATATCGCCAATGACTATTTTATCCTTGCCCAAATAAAATGTATGGATTGCATATATCATCACACCATAGACGAGACCAACCACAGCCGCTCTTGCATCCATATTGCGAAATAATAAAGCGGCGGCAAAGGCCGATAATATCGGCATAGATAAAAGACCATTTAATTGCTGAATCAAATCAATGATACTTTCGGCATCCGCATAAATTGGCACCAATATTATTGAAACGAGCATCGCGATGATGCCAACGCCTTGATTAAGCGTGACCACATTGACATTTTTATCGATAAATTTGCGGTGAAAATCAACCGACCATAGCGTGATAGTAGCATTCATAATCGCGCTATACGTGGTCAACACCGCCGCCGCGATCATCGCCGCAAAAATACCCGCCGTCCACGATGGCATAATATTGCCCACCAATAGTCCATAAGCTTTATCATCGGGCACAAGCCCGTATAATTTATAAGCCACCACGCCTGGTATCACAACAATGGGGGGGACTATTAAAATACGCACAAATGCAGCGGCTATAATGCCTTTTTGGGCTTCTTTTACCGTCGGTGCGGCCAATGCTTTTTGCGTGATATTTTGATTGGTTGACCAATAAAATATCTGAATGAAGATCATACCCGTGAACAGTGTATGAAATGGAATTTGCGAATCTTGTCCGCCAATCATCGAAACACGCTCCGATGGCACGCCATCGCTAAGGTTAAAGCCAACCGCTTGTAGGGCCAAAAAGACAACGACAAGGGCCAGCGCCAATATGCCTAAACCGCTATATGTATCCAACACAGCAACAGCACGAAGGCCGCCCAATATGGCATAAGCTGCGCCCGCAAGTGCGAATATTCCAGCGATTACAATGATCGACGTCGTAATGCCAAAGAGGCTCTGCATGAATAAGGCACCGCTATATATTACAGCCGGCAGATATATCAGGATATTCCCTAATAGAAATAGTCCAGAAATCACCGTTCTAACGCTTGCGCCATTAAACCGTTTTTCCAAAAGCTCTGTCACGGTCGTGCAATTATTACGATAATAGATCGGCACAAAAATAAAGGCGAGCATCATAAGCCCAATGAAACCTGCGATTTCCCACCACGCTAAGAGCAACATTTGCGCGCCGTTCATCCCCACCAATTGATCGGTGGAGAGATTGGTTAATGTAATAGCCCCAGCGATAAAAAACCAACTAAGGCCGCCGCCCGCCAAAAATATTTCTTTATCCGCGCTGCCTTTATCTGCGCTGCCTTTGCTCGCTGATTTTTGCAGGCGCACTTTGCGCCATGTCAAATAGGCAACAAAAACCATGATGGAGACAAAAACACCAAATTGCACCGCAAAATTGCCTGTTTCTAACATTGTATTTTCTGGCATTGTATTTTCTGGCATTGGCCCATTCTCCCGATATGTTGCTCTTATATTATTTTCATTTTTTTGAGCATAATGGCATAAAGCTACTTTCCTTTTTCGAAAACACAAGTATCAAATTCGAACATTAAATCATTATTATAGAATTTAAGGAACAGCCCATGGACTATATCCGCTTTGATGCAGGTGAGATGACCTTAATAATCGCGTGCAAGGTTGGTTCGGCGCCGGCTGTCGCCTATTGGGGGGAAATATTGGATGAAGGCAGCAATATCGATGATATTCGCGCTTTGACCGAGCGGCAAATTGTCTCTGGCGGAGCCGATATTATCATCGAACCCTCTTTAGCAATGGAGGTTGGTCTGGGCTATTGCGCCCCTTCTGGGTTTGAGGCTCACCGCGAAGGACGCGCTTGGGACAGCCATTTCACTGTATTTTCAGCCATAAAATATAACGATAGCGCGCAAATCCAATGCCGCGATACAGAAACACAAATAGAATTAACATATGATATTAAGGTCAATCCAAAAACAGGGCTTATCCAATTTTCATCCTCTGTTACCAATTTAGCGACAGGCGATGACCATCATACTATTTTGACAATCAATAAAATGGCAACCGCTGTGCTGCCCATTGCAGGGCGCATGACAGAGCTGATTGGTTTTTCAGGACGATGGGCCGATGAATTTCGCCGCGAGAGAATCAAGCGTTTTTCAGGGTCTTATGTGCGCGAAAATAAACGCGGAAGAACATCTCATGATAGCTTCCCTGGTGTTATATTGGCGCGCCCCAACACGTGCGAAAAATCAGGCGAAGCTTATGGTTTGCATCTGGCGTGGAGCGGAAACCATAGTGTGCGCGTCGACAGTTTAATGGATGGCCGCCTCTTAGCCTCTATGGGGGCTTTATTTTTCCCTGGTGAGATTAGGCTCAAAGCGGGTGAAACATTTCACAGCCCCACTATTATAGCTGGCTATAGCAATAATGGCTTATCAGCCTTGAGCCGGCAATATCATGACCATGTGCGCCAAAACCTCATCGCCCCAGCGGTTAGAGAACGCCCTCGCCCCGTACATTATAATAGCTGGGAAGCGGTTTATTTCGATCATGATATAGAAGAGTTGAAGGCCATGGCCGACAAAGCCGCCGCCATCGGCGTTGAGCGATTTGTGCTTGATGATGGTTGGTTTGGATCGCGCAGAAGCGAAAAATCTGGCCTTGGTGATTGGGTCGTGTCTGACGCAATATATCCCGATGGGTTAAAGCCCTTGATAGATCATGTGACGGGCTTGGGCATGGAAATGGGTATTTGGTTTGAACCCGAGATGGTCAACCCTGACAGCGCCCTCTATCGGGCGCATCCTGATTGGGTATTGCATCTGCGGGCAAGAGAGCAATTGCCCTTTCGCAATCAATATGTGCTTGATATTTCTCGGCAAGATGTTGCAGATTATTTATTTCAGCAAATTGATGCCGTGCTGCGCGATCATGATATTGGCTATGTTAAATGGGATATGAATCGCGACCTCAATCATCCAGGCAATGTACAGGGTTATGCCCGCCCGCACGCGCATGTTTTGGCCCTATATGCATTAATTGAACGCATCAGAATAGCCCATCCTACTGTGGAAATAGAAAGCTGTGCATCGGGTGGTGGCCGCCCTGATTTTGGCATATTAGCGCATACAGACCGTGTTTGGACATCGGATAATAATGATGCGATTGACAGGCAAAATATACAAAAAGGCGCGAGTTTTTTCTTGCCGCTTAATATATTAGGATCGCATGTTGGGCCGAAAAAATGCCATATAACGGGCCGCACTATCTCTATGGCTATGCGCGCCGCTACGGCCTTAATGGGCCATATGGGAACAGAGCTTAATCTCTTAACCGAACCACAAGAAGATTTGGAAGAGCTTGCAATAGCCATTGCGCTGTATAAAAAACATCGTGCGCTCATCCATAGCGGCGATCTCTATCGTATTGATACGCCCCAATATATCAATGCAATGGGAATAGTATCGCGCGACAAAAGCGAGGCTCTATATTCTGTGGCCTTTTTAACGGGCTATCATGACACCCACCCTATCATGATGCCCTTTTTGGGTCTGGAGGCCCGCTATAATTATAAGATGAACGCCATATGGCCAAATAATTCTAAATCTACTCCAATATCAGTTGGAAAAGAAATAAGCATTGACGGATATTATAGTGGAACAATATTGCAAAATTTAGGGATGCAATTACCGCCTTCATTTCCTGAAACAGTCCATCTATTGCATCTCAAAAAAGAGGATTGATTGTGTCTATAGAAATTAGCAAACGCCAAGATGATATATTGAACCTTGTTAAAGACCAAGGTTTTGTTGCGACGGATCAATTGGTAGAAATATTTAATGTCACGCCGCAAACGATCCGCCGCGATATTAATATATTGTGCGAAAAAAATTTACTACAGCGATTCCATGGCGGCGCAGGATTGGTCAAAAGTACAGAGAATGAGCCCTATACCGATCGTTTGCATGCATTGGCATCGGCGAAAAAAAATATTGGGCATATATTGGCCACTTATATTCCTAATGGCAGCTCCCTGTTCCTAAATATTGGCACGACTACAGAAATGGTAGCCAAAGCTTTATTGAACCATAAAGACTTACGAATTGTTACCAATAATCTCAACGTAGCCAGCATATTATCCAACAATAAGGATTTTGAAATTATGATCGCTGGCGGCCAATTACGCAGCCGCGATGGCGGGATTGTCGGCCCCGCGACAACCGACTTCATCAAACAATTTAGACTCGACTTCGGGGTTATCGGCGTCAGCGGTATTGACGAAGATGGCAGTCTTGTCGATTTTGACTATCAAGAAACGCGCAATGCAGAAGCAATTATTGCCAATTCAAATGAAACATTATTAGCCGCAGATCATAGTAAATTTGGTCGGCGTGCTATGACAAAATTTGGCCATTTATCCCAAATAACACGATTATTCACCGATGCTATACCCAATAGACATTATGAAGATCTTCTCGCTCATAATAATGTCGACGTCCGCTTATGCAAAAATGTCACAAAATAATTAGAAAATATCAATTCTTGTAAATTTCGATTGCGAACATGGAATGTTCGTTTAAGTAATTATAGGCGTGAGGAGCGATTTTAACAAATATGTATGATATTTTGGTCATCGGCGGCGGCATAAATGGCGTGGGTATTGCCCGCGACGCTGCTGGACGCGGCCTTAAAGTTGGATTGTGCGAAAAAGATGACCTAGCCAATCATACTTCTTCGGCCAGCTCTAAATTGATTCATGGCGGTTTGCGCTATTTAGAGAATTATGAATTTAAGCTAGTGAGGGAATCGCTGGGCGAGCGTGAAACTTTGTTGCGTGCTGCTCCGCATATCATATGGCCTATTAGGATTGTCCTGCCTGTTGAAAAAGATATGCGCCCTGCTTGGATGTTGCGCGCGGGTCTTTTTATATATGACCATCTTGCAAAAAGAGCCTTGCTGCCAGCGACTAAAACATTGAATCTACGCAAATCCCTCCAAGGTGAAGGGCTAAAAGACCATCTGAAAATAGGCTTTGAATATTCCGACTGTTGGGCAGATGATGCAAGATTGGTCGTGCTAAATGCCATGGATGCACAAGAAAAAGGCGCCGATATAATGACGCATACAGAATGCGTTGGGATAAAAAGGCATGTTGACCATTGGCAAGTAGAATTAAGAGACAAAAATGGCGTTGCCACATATTGCGAGACCAAATTACTCGTCAATGCAGCGGGTCCATGGGTCAATAAAATTTTGGGCCTCTCGGGGCAGATCAAAAATCAAAGCAGCGTCCGTTTGGTAAAAGGAAGCCATATCGCAGTCGATAAATTATACGATGGCGAGCATGCTTATTTATTCCAATCCGCCGATGGCCGCGTGATTTTTGCGATGCCTTATGAAAAAGATTATACTCTTATCGGCACCACCGAGACCAAATGGGAATTAGATAATGGCCCTGTGGTTATTTCCGATGCAGAAACAAATTATCTATGCTCTGCTGTGAATGAATATTTTAAGAAGCAAATTGAACCCAATGATGTTCGATGGTCTTATGCGGGTGTTCGGCCATTATATGATGATAATTCGGAATCAACCAGCGTTGTCACGCGCGATTATGTTTTTGATCTTAACGAGCAGGATAATGCGCCTATTTTGTCAATATATGGCGGGAAATTAACAACTTATCGAAAACTTTCCGAACATGCTATGGAAAAAATAAACCATATTTTCCCGACAATGTCAGGTGATTGGACAATGGATGCATCTTTGCCAGGGGGTGATATTAAATATGAGGCATTATCATCCTATACATTGAGCATGGAAGCCGAATATCCGTGGTTAGATAAAAATATATTGCACCGTATGATCGATGCCTATGGGACAAGGGTCAACGCTATTTTAACGGGAATGAGTAGCATATCTGACCTTGGTCAACATTATGGGCAAGGCTTATATGATGCAGAGATCAATTATTTGATCCAATATGAATTTGCACAAAGTGCAGAAGATATTTTGTGGCGCCGATCTAAAATCGGGCTTCAAATGAACCCAGAGCAAATCAAAACTTTATCAAATCGGTTTTCTCTTAAAAATGTTGCGTGAATTTCTATGAATCTGAGTTGGAGGAAGATATGAAAATAAAATCAAAACTATTAATAGGGGCTGCATTTGGTTTAGCATTGGCTATGCCAGCGCATGCTCAAGAGACACAGGCACCGCAGGACGCATCTATCGAAGATGAAGATGATGCTATTGTGGTCACTGGTATTCGCGGCTCGCTTGAGCGTGGATTAGAGGTTAAGAGGAATGCTGGATCGATTGTTGATGCAATTTCAGCAGAAGAATTGGGCAAATTCCCAGATACAAATGTCGCTGAATCGCTTCAACGTATAACGGGTATTGCTATTACCCGCGATCGCGGTGGTGAAGGTCGTTTTGTCACGGTTCGTGGTCTTGGGCAAGAATTTAACCTTCTCACTTATAATGGTCGCCGCCTTGCCACAGAGAATGAAGGCCGTGAATTTTCATTCGACGTGTTGCCGTCAGAGCTCATCTCGGGTGCGCAAATTTTCAAATCTACCACGGCCGATCAAGTCGACGGCTCGATTGGTGGTTTGGTCAATATTCAAACGCCTAAACCGCTTAGTAACCCAGGACTTCAACTAGCAGGATCATTGGCTGGTCAATATGAGAGCTTGGGTGAAGATGTGGGCATCAAAGGCTCGGCTTTGATAAGCAATACTTGGGCTGGAGATACTTTTGGTATATTGGCATCATTTGCATATCAACAACGCGATATTCGCACAGATACAGCGGAATCCATTGCTATTGACCAATCAACCGATTTTAATGGCGATGACGATGATGACCGTCTAAATTCATTCAATGCGAACATCAACGAAGAAGATCGTGAACGCATTGGTGCAACTTTAGTGCTGCAATATTCACCGCATGAAGATTTAGAAGTGACCATTGATGGTCTTTATACAAGCTATAAAAGCCCATCATTATCGTCATCCTATTCATATTTCCCCAATCCAGGCATTGTAACCAATGCTACGGTTGATGGAAATAATGATGTAACGGCGCAGACAGCTAATTTCGATCCTGCCAACCCATTTAGCAATATTTTTGACTTTGTGGCACGCCGTACCGAGTCAGATACGGATACATTCCAAATCGGTGGTAACGTAAAAGCAACCTTACAGGATAATCTAAAGGCTAATCTGGACGTTTCATATTCGCGGGCCAGCGGTACACGCGATAATATTGGATCAGATGCAGGAAGCGGAAGCTTTTTTGTGGTAAGTTTTCCTGGTGCCAATTTCACCCAAACCAATACAGGCAATCGTGTTCCTGATATAAGCTTTACCGCATTACCAGATGTTGCGGCTACATCTACTGTCGCGCTCAATCAATTACCAGCAAGCGGGGCGCGTATGCACTTCTCGCGCAATTCATCGAATGATATTGTTGATGAAGTATTCACGGCGCGCGCTGATTTCGAATATGAAATTGGCGATAGTTCCAATTTGAAATTTGGTGTGAATTATACCGATCGCAGCAAAGACAATAGCGTATTTGATAATAGCAATACCGTTTGCGGTGATACCACTGCAGCAATTCCGCGTCTTGGCGCTGGTGCGAACGCATTCTTTTGTGATCGTTCATTGCTCTTCTCTGACTTCTTATCAGCGGGAGAATTAGGACAGCTTCTTACGCCATTTGATGGCGAGGCAGCAGGCTTTTTGAGCAATTCAAATGCTAGTATCCCGCGTAATTTCCAAACGGTCAATATTGACATTGTAGAGCGCGCATTTGCTAACCTTGGTGGTGAAATTGGCCAACCAAGTTTCTTAACACCCGTATTTAATGCGACGCAATCTAACCAAATTGATGAAACAATTTTCTCTGGTTATATTGCTGCTGATTTTGAAGGTGATATTGGCAATGCACCATTTAAAGCAAATGCTGGCGTGCGCTTTGCCTACACCGATTTACAATCCTCTGGTGTAGCAACGGCTTTAACCGCTATCGTAATCGATGATGTATCTGGTAATAATAATATTACGCAAAATACCGCATCGGTTCGCGTAGAGGATAATGATTATTTCGAGGTCCTTCCAACGTTTAACATCAGCCTAGAAGCGACGCCTAATATCTTTATCCGTGCGGGTTTTTCACGCTCATTGAGCCGTCCAACCTTCAACGATTTGTCAACCGTATTTGCGGTAACACAGATCAATGCGGGACAAGAGCAAGCCGCGGGTTCGAACCCATTGCTGGACCCTGTCTTGTCTAACAATCTGGATTTCTCAATAGAATATTATGGTGATAATGGACTATCATTGTCAGCCGCAGGCTTCTATAAAGATATTAGCAATTTCATCACCAATGTGAACACGGTAACGCCGCTCACAATTCCCAATGCAACCGACGCTGTTACAGGCGCTGCTTTGCCCGATCAAACCATTGACTTCCTTATCTCTGGCCCGCAAAATGGTGATACTGCAGAAGTATTTGGTCTCGAAATGTCAGCGCAATATTTGCTGGATAATGGGTTTGGTGTCTCTGGAAACATAACCCTAGCAGATAGTAATTCAACGCAAGGCGGCGAGTCATCGCAATTAGAAAATATTTCTGATGTTTCATTCAATGCTTCTGTATTTTATGAAGGCAATGGCATTCAAGCGCGTGCTTCTGTCAATCAACGCGGTGACTATTTAGGCTCCACTGCTGGTGAAGGTGGCTTTGCTGAGATTGTGGATACATTCACACAAGTTGATGTCTCGCTAAGCTATGATGTCACAGAGAATTTCACTGTATTTGGTGAAGGTATCAATATTTTTAACGAACAAAGCTTCACATTCTCAGAGCGTGATTCTTTCCTAGAATCATATATCGATAATGGGGCACGTTGGTTGTTTGGCGTTCGCGCTAACTTCTAATTTCATCTGATAAAATTGATAGGCGGGGCAGAAATGTCTCGCCTATTTTTATACTATAATTCATAACAGCACAAATTATGCATTATATTGCTGCCTATAATATAGTGAAATATTCATTCGACATAAGTCACGCTACAGACGGAACAAATATATGAGCGATAATGAGAATGAAACATCTGCCGAGCACCCCCATCGCCGATTAAACCCGCTTACCGGGCGTCATATCGTGGTATCACCGCACCGCGCAAAACGCCCATGGCTTGGACAAGAAGACACAGCCGAAGCCAGCGATTTACCAAGCTATGATCCAAAATGCTATCTGTGTCCGGATAATGAGCGTATCGGCGGCGATAAAAATCCCGATTATCAATCCACCTATATTTTTGATAATGATTTTCCAGCGATATTGGATATAGCGCACGTAGGCCAAAAACCATCTAAGCACCCCCTATTCCAATCTCAAAATATTGCTGGGGTTTGCAAAGTAATCTGCTTTTCGCCAGACCATAGCCAGACCCTGCCTGATTTAACGCCCACGGCTATGCGCGAAATTGTCGATAGTTGGTGCGATGAGAGCCAAAAGCTGGGCAAGGATTATCAATGGGTGCAAATTTTTGAAAATAAAGGCGCGATGATGGGATGCTCTAACCCGCATCCGCACGGGCAGATATGGGCAACTGATTTTCTGCCCGATGAAGCGCAGACCGAAGATGACAAGCAGCGCGCTTATTTCGCGACGCATGGCCGCGCTATGCTCTTGGATGTGGTTCAATATGAAAGGGAGAAAAAAGAGAGATTAGTGATC
The DNA here is from genome assembly GCA_938050045.1 of uncultured Sphingomonadaceae bacterium. GTDB lineage: Bacteria > Pseudomonadota > Alphaproteobacteria > Sphingomonadales > Sphingomonadaceae > Sphingorhabdus_B. Next base: position 142,331 of record CALLJS010000017.1, on the reverse strand, counting down.
GAAAATGATGATTGGATCGTCATTGTTCCCTATTGGGCGCAGTGGCCATTTGAAACATTATTATTGCCGCGCTTTTCAGCCGCACGATTAGATGAATTAAACGACGCTCAGCGCGATAATTTGGGGGCTATTATGCAATCACTTACGCGCTGCTACGATGCTCTATTTGGTGTTTCATTTCCATATTCTATGGGGTGGCATGGCGCGCCTTTTGATGAACGCGATACAAAGGCATGGCAATTACATGCGCATTTTTATCCGCCATTATTGCGATCTGCTACAGTGCGCAAATTCATGGTGGGTTATGAAATGATGGCGGAAAGCCAACGCGACATAACCCCCGAACAAGCCGCTAGTCGTCTAAGAGAAGGCCACCAAAGAGACCGATTATGAGCGATGCAAAAACACGGGCCATAGACGCCTATATTCGCGCCTATGATAAGAAACCCGAGCATATAATTAGAGCCCCAGGACGGGTTAATATCATCGGCGAACATACCGATTATAATGATGGTTTTGTCCTCCCTTGCGCGATCGATAAAGATACGGTTGTTGCTATTGGCCGTCATGATGGTGATATTATTGAAGCTTTATCGATTGATTATGATGCTCACGATATATTTTCAATCGATGGAGATATTGTGGAATCGCCGCAATTATGGGCCAATTATGTGCGCGGCATGGCCAAACATCTCTTACTTGGCGACTACAGCCTCGCACCATCGCGGATTAGCATAGCCGGCGATGTCCCGCTTGGTTCTGGTCTGTCATCATCAGCCGCCCTTGAAATGGCGGTTGGCAGAGCTTTGATAGAGCAATCAGGGCAGATGATTAAACTTACCGATTTGGCGATGATTGGACAAGAGGCAGAAAATCAATTTGTCGGCTGTGCTTGCGGCATTATGGATCAACTTATATCCGCAAAAGCGTCGGCAGAGCATGCCTTGCTGATTGATTGCCGAACATTAGAGTGTAGCGCCATTCCGATCCCTGAAAATATTAGCCTTTTAATCGTGAACAGCGGTATCATCCATAGTAATAGCGATGGTGCCTATAATGAAAGACGCGCACAATGCGAAAAAGCCGCGCTTCATTATGGTGTCGCAGCCCTGCGTGATATTGATGAAAATCAGTTAGAGGCGGGCAAAGCAGGCTTAGACGATATAAGCTATAGGCGCGCGCGCCATGTCGTCACCGAAAATGCGCGCACATTGGCCGCAGCCATTGCATTGCGGCAAAATGATTTGAGCAAGCTAGGCCAGTTGATGCAGCAATCGCATGCATCGATGCGCGATGATTTCGAAATAACAGTGGCTGAGATTGATCGATTAGCAGATATTATGAACGATGCGATTGCGCACTATTGCGATGGAAGAGGCGGTGCGCGTATGACGGGCGGCGGCTTCGGGGGCTGCGTCATTGCGCTCGCCCCGCATGAGCATATCGCCGATATTATCGATTCCATTCACCGCCACTATAAGAAAAATGATAATCAGAAGGTCGAAATGTTAATATCCAGAGCCTCCGCTGGGGTCAATATTATTTAACCCCGCCATTGGCTTTACTCTATAATTCAATAGCGAAAAGCCATGTTGACGTAGCGTATATTGGTCAATGCAATCTTATTAAAACTCTCCTCTATAGTTGCACAAGTACATCATATCTTATCCGTCTGTGCCAATAATGCATAAAAATGCTTGTATATTGCGCCAATGTTGTCAGTTTGATTTAGGTACCCCAAGGGAAAGAGGCATAAAAATGCCCATTACACAAGGAGAGCAATTATGAGAATTAGAAAATCAATCATTAAAACGGCATTGATGACATCCATCAGCATGGCATCGGTGGGATATGCTTCAACCGCAATAGCCCAAGAAACTGCTGCCGAAGAAGAAGACGATAGCGATGTTATCATTGTTACCGCCTCTAAGCGTGAAACCACATTACAAGAATTACCTATTTCAGTATCTGTTACCAGTGCCGAAACAATTGAGAATGCCGCTATTCGCGATCTACAAGATCTGCAATCTGTTGCGCCTTCTCTGCGTGTCAACCAGCTACAAAATTCATCAAACACCAATTTCATCATCCGTGGTTTTGGTAATGGTGCCAATAATGCAGGCATTGAGCCTTCTGTGGGTGTTTTCATCGATGGTGTTTATCGTTCGCGTTCAGCGGCGCAAATTGGTGATCTTCCCAACATTCAACGTGTTGAGGTATTGCGCGGTCCTCAATCAACATTATTCGGCAAAAACGCATCGGCTGGCGTTATCAGCATCATCACCGAAGCACCCCAGTTTGAATTTGGCGGCAAAGCTGAATTTAGTTATGGTAATTTCAATGCCGTAATCGCAAAAGCCAGCATCACTGGGCCTTTATCCGATACATTAGCATTCAGCCTTGGCGGAACATATAATAACCGCGATGGCTATGTCACCGAACAAACATCAGGCGATGATGTCAATAACCGTAATCGTTATGGTGGACGCGGCCAATTATTATGGGAACCGACCAGCGATTTAAGCTTCCGTTTAATCGGCGATTATGACCGTATTGACGAGGAATGCTGCGTAGCCGCAAACCTCTCCGCAGGCCCGACAGTTCCCGCAACTTTTGGCGTCGGTGGTGCTCTTGATCCAGAAGCACCATTTAGTTTCAGTACATTTTTGAACGTATTACCAACCAATGAAATTGACAATTATGGCGTATCTTTACAAACAGATTATACGTCTGGGGATTTAACCTTCACCAATATCTCATCTTATCGTGGGGTTGACCGTGATTTGCTCCAAGATGTTGATTTCTCTAGCGCCGACATTGTTAATGAAGCGCAGCAGCAAGAATTTAGAACCTTTACCACTGAATTTCGCGTAGCATCTGATTTTAATGGCCCCTTAAACTTTCTATTAGGGGGTTTCTATTTTAACGAGGATATCGATCAAACCAGCCAGTTAATCACAGGCCAAGACACACGGTCATTCTTCAGCCTATTGGCGGGCGGTGGCCCTGCTGGCTCGCCAGCCGATATATTCTCAGGCGTTGAAGCTGGACTGGGCCTTCCTGCTAATAGTGTCTTCAGCCCAGGGTTACTAACCGATGAAATTTTCTCATTCAGCAACGAAGCATTCTCAATCTTTGGGACGCTTGATTTTGAATTGACCGATCGTTTCACCGTTACATTGGGCGCAAACTATACCGACGATAGCAAATCATCTGCGCTAGAAATTAATGCATTGGATGAATTGGGTCAGGTCAATCTCGTCGATGCTTTCATTACTGGGGCGACAATGGGCGCGGTAACGACGCCCGCTCAGTTCCAAGCATTACCCGCAGCGCAGCAAGCTGGGCTCTTAGCAGCGGCGCAAAGTGCGGCAAACCCGCTATTCGGCTTGAGAGCGTTTCAATTCCAACCGCCGTTCTTGGCTATTCCTAATGCGGTAGAAGATGGCCGTACCAGCGATACTGATTTGTCATATTCCGTTCGCGCTTCTTATGAAGTGAATGATAATATTAATGTTTATGCTACTTATGCAACGGGCTTTAAAGCATCGTCAATCAACCTCTCACGCGATTCGCGTCCATTACCATCGGACTTTGTTCCAGGCCCAAGCGGCAGTGCCTTTGCGGCACCGCCATCCAATGTTACCAATGCTGGTATTGCGGTTACAAATGGTTCTAACGGTACGCGGTTTGCTGAACCAGAAGAAGCCGAAGTCTATGAAGTTGGTATCAAAGGCCAATGGGATGGGTTTGCATTCAATCTTGCCTTATTTGACCAAACATTGACCAATTTCCAAAGCAACATCTTTACGGGTACGGGCTTTGTGTTGGCCAATGCTCCCGAATCATCGGTACGTGGTTTTGAATTTGATGGCTCTGTATCACCAACCGATGGTTTAACCTTCAAAGCGGCATTGACATATCTTGATGCTGAAAATGATGATTTCCCTAACTCTGCGGTTGGTGATCTCTCTGGTCTGCGCCCAGCCGGTATAGCCGAATTTGCTCTCACTGTCGGCGCTACCTATGCTATTGAACTGGGCGGCGATAATATATTGACATTGAATGCCGATTATCAGCATGAGAGCAATGTTCAAATCGCAGATGGTTTGCCTGCATTTATCGATTTCTCATTGGCCGACCCTTTTGCGCCTGCGCGTGCAGCGGCAGAGCCATTCCGCCGCGAGGTTAATCTGTTAAATGCTACTGCAACCTTATCGCTCGCAAATGGTTTTGATATTGGTATTTGGGCGCGTAACTTAACCGACTCACAATTCATCAGCACCATTTTTGATGGTGTTGCGCAACAAGGAACAATTTCTGGTTATCCTAACCAACCGCGTACTTATGGCGGTGTTATTCGCTATAAATTCTAAATGCATATATCTCTAAAATTAGAGGGGGCTTTCGAGCTCCCTTTTTTATTGATTTAGGGTCAGGGCCTAGCACTTTGCAATAAATTCGCTACCATGTTGCAATGCAATCTATTCGCCCTATCGTTTTCTTCATCCCCATCAGCATATTATGCGCAGCCGTTGCTTGGTCGCTAAAAGATAGCGCTGGTTTCTTTGCCTTTGCCAATGCTCTGAATAGCACAATATTAGACGGTTTTGGTTCGCTATTTGCTTATGCCGTTTTTGGGTTTTTGCTAAGCTGTATTTGGATATATATCTCGCCCATTGGTAAAATTAAAATCGGCGGAAAAGAAGCAGTGCCGATGTTATCGCGCTGGAATTGGTTCGCCATCACATTATGCACAACAATAGCAACGGGCATATTATTTTGGTCGATGGCAGAACCTATGTTCCATCTCTATGATAGCGGCAATAGAGGCTTAGAAGCGCAAAGCGATGCGGCGCGGCAATTCAGTCTTATATCGCTGTTCATGCATTGGACATTATCGCCCTATGCTATCTATACCATAGCATCGCTTGCCTTTGCTTTGTCCATCTATAATCTAGGCAAAGACATTTCATTATCAGGGCCATTATCGGTTTTGTTTGGCCAGATACCGCAATACATAACCGATATATTGGACGCGCTGATACTCATCTCATTAGTGATGGGCATGGCCGCCTCTATGGGGACGGGCCTATTGATGCTAGCTGGCGGATTTGGTGAAATTACGGGCGTAGAAAGCTCTCCCCTCATTATGGCCATCGTCGCTCTATTAATCGTCACAACCGTCCTTATTTCATCGATAACGGGCCTCACCAAAGGGATTAGAATTTTATCCGACATCAACATTAAATATTTTTTTGCCCTCGCATTATTCATCCTAATTTTTGGGCCAACGGCGGCCATAGTCAGCGAAGGGTCGCGCGCGCTTGTCGGTTATGTCGAAGAGATTATTCCCAGATCATTATTATTGGGCGTGGCGGATGATCGCGCATGGGCCAATGATTGGACAATATTTTATTGGGCCAATTGGTTCGCTTGGGCCCCAGTGACCGCCATGTTTTTGGGCAAGATTGCGCGCGGCTATACCGTGCGGGCCTTCATCATAATGAATTTGATATTACCATCCCTATTTAGCATCGTCTGGATGAGCATTTTCGGCGTATTTTCTATGTCCATTAATGACGCCAATGATGGGATATTAAAACATAGCCTTGATACCAATGGAGCGGAATCGGTTGCTTTTGCAGCCCTCGAATTTTTGCCATTGGGAGGCCTGTTAATCGCCTCGCTATTGCTGCTGGCCTTTATTTCTTATGTCACCGCCGCCGATAGCAATAGCGAAGCTATTCGGATGATTTGCCAAAAACAAGAAGGGCAAGATACGGACGGGGAGAGTTTTTCTGAAGACACAGAAAGCGGCAATAAATTAGGCGTCATCATCAAAACCATTTGGATTGGATTAATCGGTATTGCTGCGTGGGTGATGGTCAGCCATTCAGGAATCGATGGAGTTAGGATGCTATCCAATTTGGGCGGCTTGCCTGCACTGTTCATTATCATTATGCTAAATATGGTGCTGCTTTGGCTATCGCTGCGCCCGAAATTGCTCAAACAATGAATATAGCATCACGGCTGATCGGATAATAGGGCCACATTTTTTGCATGGCTATCGCGATCAATCTTATAGCGCGCGAGCATAAACAGCATGACCATCCAAATGATGAATAATGTTGGGGCATAGATTAGCCCTAGATTATAGATATTCTCGCTTGGGATCTCCCCTGGGCTTGATTGGCGCGGAAATTCTATCAATGCGAGCATCACCGATGCGAACATAACGCCGCTGCCTTGTGAAAATTTACGGGCAAAGGTGATAGATGCAAATAATACACCCTCGCTGCGCCGTTTGGTGCGCAATTCGCTGGCTTCTACCACATCGGCAACCATAGATTGGCTCAGCGCCAAGAAACAAATGATTAGGGTCAAATCAATCACCGCGAGAGAGACAATAATCGGAAATAATATCGGATCGCCATTGGCTGGCATCAGCGACATCAAGCGCAAAGCAACGGGCATAGGCATTGTGCTAAATGCAATGATACCCATGCCGATAGCGGCGCGCTTTTTGCCCCATTTGCGCGAAGCCCAGGGGCCAATAAATAGAGCAAATAGCGCAGAAATTATCACCGAAATTTGCAATAATGACACTTGCTCGGTGGAAAATTCCCAAAAGAAATTATTGATATAATAATTTAATCCAGCAGAAAGACCCGTCGCCGTCGCCCCCACTAATGTGGTCAAAAATATCGCGATGAAATTTTTGTCGGATAATGTCTCAAAAATCTCTGCAAATGTCCGTTTAAGCGTGAGCCTCGATTTTTTTGGAGCATTGCGCAAATATGGGATCAGCCTATGCGTGCCTAGCGCGCTCGTCATAATACAGATAAATATCGCTATCGCGGCCACTAAGCCAAAGCTCTGATAACCCGCTGCATTCATAATACCGCGATCAATCATATCGGTTGGCACCAAGAAAAAAGCGAGACCAATGGAACCAACCACCGTTCCGCCTATCCATGCAAATGATTGCCGGTAAGAGAGTATCGATGTGCGTTCATCATAATCATTGGTCATTTCTGCGCTCAAAGCTGATGAGGGTATTTCATATAATGTTATCAATGTGCGTATCGCTATCGACAAAATTAAGAGCCATAAAAATAAATGCGCATCGCTTAACCCTGCGGGCGGTATCCATAAAAAATAATAGCTTATCGCAATGGGCAAAGCCGCTGCGTACATGAATGGATGCCTGCGGCCCAACGGACTGCTTATAGTATCGCTCCAATATCCAATTAAAGGATCAGATATTGCATCGAATAGCATGGCAATGAATAGTGCTAATCCAACATATTGTGCGGGTAATCCCAAGACTTGAGAATAATATATCAGGACAAAATAGCTGAAACCACCATCCTTTATCCCATAGGGAATGGAGCCGATGCCATAAGCAAATTTATTCCAAAAAGGCAGCGTAAAGCCAGCATGTGTGGCTTTAGAATCTTCCTTATTGCTCACCATATCTTCTTCCCATAAAGCTTTGAAAATATTTTTATAATCGCTCTATATGGGCTATATTGTGACAGAGTATGATGATGAAGCCAAGCATCAATATGCTGCACAAATGCTGCGCAGCATTTATATCAGGTTAATCTCTTTTAATCGCTGCAACAAATAATCATGCGCGCGGATCGGATCGGGATAATGATTAATCCCACCCGCTTTGCAATTCTCCAATGTCTCGATCATAAAATCGGGTCTAAAGTGCAGAAAATAAGGCATAGAATAGCGCGCATGCGATGCCCGCTCAGGCGTTGGATTGACAACCCTATGCGTTGTCGAGGGCAGTATATCATTGGTCAATCGTTGCAACATATCGCCAATATTGACCACCAATTGCCCAACGGTGGGTTTGATTGCCTGCCAATCTCCATGGCGGTCGAGCAATTCTAGCCCTGCCTCTTGCGCCCCCAACAATAGGGTGATGCAATTTATATCTTCGTGCGCTGCCGCCCGAACGGACGGCGAATTGGCAGGCACAGGCGGATAATGCAGCAATCTTAGAATAGAATTACCATCGCGCACCGTATCGGTAAAATAGTCTATATCCATATTCAAAAATAGCGCGATAGCGCGCAAAATTCTTAATCCGCAACGGTCAAAGGCGGCGAATAATTCCAGACATATCGCGCGAAATTCATCCACTTCTTTGGGCCAAATATTCGCTGGCATTAGGCGCTGAAAGGCATGCCCCGCTGGTAATTCGCGGCCAATATGCCAAAATTCCTTCAGATCCACCTTATCAGCGTCTTTGGCCTTTTCCATACCAAAAGGCGTATATCCGCGAGCGCCGCCATTGTGCTGATGATAGCGGCGTTTCACCTCTTCTGGCAGCGCAAAAAATTGGCGCGATATGCCTTCGGCGCGCTCAATTAAGTCTGCATCAATGCCATGATGGTCGATAAGAGCAAAACCCGTATTGTGAAAAGATTGCCCTAATTTTTGCGCCAAAATGGGCAGATTATTCTGATCCAAATCAAGCGATATAGACGATAATTCTGCCATACATTCTTCTCTCATTGACCTATTAAATTCACCAAATGAACTGTGATTTTTTACCATCGCAAGCGCGTGTTAATTGATCCAATGCATCATTAATATCATCCGTCTCAATCAGCAATGCACGGCGTGCGTCGGACATAAATTTTTGCTGCGCAACGCCATCTAAAAATAAGCTCAAATGCTGCCAATATCCATCAACATCGAGCAGCGCAAAAGGCTTATGATGATAAGCCAAAGCCCGCCAAGTCCATGCCTCGAATAGCTCATCAAGCGTTCCGATACCGCCTGGAATTGCAATAAAAGCATCGGTTAATTCGGTCATCTTGGCTTTGCGCTCGTGCATATCTTTGACAATATATAATTCGCTCAAAGCTTGATGCGCCACTTCATAATCGCGCAGAGCCTCTGGAATAACGCCAAAGACTTGCCCGCCATTGGACAGAACGGCATCCGCAACCACGCCCATAAGTCCCAGCTTGCCGCCGCCATAAACCAGATCAATATCGCGCTCTGCCATTGCCGTACCCAGCGCGTGCGCGCATTGTTCATAGTGCGGTTTTGCCCCCATGCGAGAGCCGCAATATACCGCCAATCTTTTCATAACCGTCCTTAAGATTTCAGTATAAATGCCTCGCGCATGGCTCGGCGCACACTATTGTGATTGAAATGGGCAGCAAGCCAGCATAGGTCTGCACAAAATTATCGCCTATCATTATTTATTGCTCTCATTTTTCTTAGAATCAATAGGCATTGAGAATATTGGCGCGCCATCAATATCTAACCATATCACTTCACCTTTTGCTGTTTCATCAGCAAAGGCTTGGACTTCTGAAAATTGCGTTTCTTTATCACCAACAATCAAATAAATCATCTCATCTTCTTTGAGATAGTGCTGCGCAATATTTTGAAAATCGGCTGTGGTCATAGCGAGCAATTCTTGCTGTTCTTTCTCAATATAATTTTTATCTTTTCCAAATTTGCTAATGGTGCGCAATATAGAATTTTTATTCCCCAAACTCTCAAAAGCACGGCTCTTGTCTTTTAGCAATTTTTGACGGGTAATTTCTGCATCTTCATCCGAAAATAGATGGCCATAATGGGCCAGCATATCATGAATAATATCGAGCGAAGCTCTGGTCGCATTGGCTCTGACGCTAGTTGTAACGCGGAATATTTGTTTTGAATTACCGCGCGTCACGCCCGAAAATGCACCATAGGTATAGCCTTTTTCAATGCGCAACACCTGCGATAAATTACCGCTAATCCCGCCGCCCAATTTTTCATTGGTATAATCAATCTTGTTGAAATCAGCATCGCTGGTTGATGGCACCAATTTGCCGATACGCAATATGCTTTGCTTGCTGCCAGGCACATCAATGAAATAAATTTTCGATTGAAAGTGCGGCTCTATAGGCAAATCTATTGCGCGAGAATCCTGCGCAGAAAAAAGCTGTGCAATCTTATCAAAGGCTTTGGCTTGATCTTGCCCTATATTCCCGGCGATATGAATGCGCGCCTTGCTGTCGAGTAAGTGTGCATGGCGCGATTTCACATCCTCTAAGGTTAATCCGCTCACGCTCTCTTGCGTACCCAACACACTGCGTCCCAACGGGCTTTTATTGCCATAAATTAATATATCAAAGACTTGCGCCGAAATAGCCCCCGATGATCCTTTATTGCTCGTAATTTGGGTCAGCATCGCCGATTTTTGACGCTCAAAACTCGCAGAATCAAAGCGCGGGCTGCTGAGCATTTCATGCACTAAATCTATGGTAGCTTCAAAATTCTTGCTGGGTGTCGTCACGCTAATCACCGTATCTTCATCGCCAGAGGAAGCCCTAATTCCTGCGCCCAATAGCCCTATCGCTTGCTCTAATTGCGCTGGTGTTTTACGCGCCGTACCTTCGTTTAAGATGCGCCCTAACAGATTGGCAATACCCTGTTTCTCGGCGCGTTGACCATGGTTATTACTAGCGATGGTGATGTCATAATTGATCAAGGGTGTTTCATCATTAGTGATGCCCAATAACCGCACATCATTAGCGAGAGTTTGCTCCCAAATATCGGGAGTTGTGATGAGAGGCAGTTCACCAAATGGCGGTTCGCTGCGATCAAATTTACTCGGTGTTTTATCAAATTTGGCAACCGCGCCCGCGCTCACTTCTTCGCTCGCTACATCGGCTTTCACTGGCTCTATCCAAACATGCGCAAGCGCAGCATCGCTGACCGCCAGAGCGGCTTGTCCTTTGGGCACAAAGCTTGTGATAATCGATGGTTTATTTTTGATATATTGATTATAAACGCGCATAATATCATCGGCACCAATCGCATTGATACGCGCTATGCTTTTCACACTATCAGCAGGGTCATTGCTAAATTCATTGCCTTGCGCCAACGCTCGGCCTTTACCCAATATAGTGCCTAATCGATTATAAACTATTGTTTCTTGCTCGGCTTTAATGCGTTTCAGATCAATTGGATCAACGCCATTTTGTTCAAAATCGCGCAAAGCCGATTGGAGTGAATTTTTCACATCGTCCAAATCAACATTGGCTTTGCCGCGCACGACAAAGGTGAATTCACCCGCTATTTCACCACTATTATTAAAGCTGGCAACGCGCGGGGCTAATTTATCTCGATCGACTATTTTCTTATATAAAGGTGCATTTTTACTTCCCGCAATTATTTGCGCCAATAAGTCAAGGGCTACTTCGTCTTTATGCCCTGCCTCAACGGTTGGAAAGGTCATGCGTAATTCGGGTAATTTGGCAAAATTATCTTCAAAATAGAGGATTTTGCTCTGCTCCAATGATACTGGCCGAGGTTTGAGCTTTTCAACTTTTTGACCGCGCTCAATCTCACCAAACCATTGCTGAACCTTTGCCTTGGTCTGCGCAATATCAATATCACCCGTTATCGATAAAGTCGCATTATTGGGGCCATAATATTGCCCATAAAATTCTTTCAAATCACCCAATGTCGCGGCTTGTAAATCGGGCAGCGACCCGATTACTGACCAATTATAAGGATGCCCTTCGGGATAAAGAGCCTTGCTGATAACCTCGCCCGTATAACCATAAGGCGCATTATCAACGCGCTGGCGTTTCTCATTTTTCACCACTTGTTTTTCGCGCTCAAGAGCGGCGGTGGTGACAGTATTTATCATATAACCCAGACGATCGCTATCAATCCATAAAAGCTTATCGAACGCATCCTTGGGCACGACTTCGAAATAAATAGTTCCATCGCGCCATGTCCCGCCATTGCGCAAACCACCCCATTCAGGGATTGCTTTCCTGTTCCATCCGCGCGGCACATTTTCGCTATCGTTAAACGCCATATGTTCAAAAAAATGCGCAAAACCAGTGCGCCCTGGCTTTTCTCTATTGCTGCCGACATGCACCACGGTCGTCATAGCTATTATTGGGTCGGATTTATCAACATGCAATATAACCTCTAGGCCATTGTCCAGCGTGAATTTTTCATAATCAAGCTTAACTATGCTGCTTTCTGCTGGTTCAGCGGCGGCAATATCTTGGCTAAGGACAGCAGTTTGGGGGGCAGTCAGTGCCATAACAGCCGCGCCGCTGTAAAATAATGCTTTAATCATAAAAAACCCTCTTTTGAAATTTTATTTCACAATCTTTCATCACTATGCGCAATATTCATCACAAATAAAAGCAGAATATAAAAACAATCATGCTGCCGCTACATAATCCATTACGCATAAAAAAACGGACTATTGTTGCCAATAGCCCGCTCAATTAAATTATATTATTAGTTTTAGAATTTGCTGCGCAATGTAACGCCATATGTTCTTGGATTTTGCAAAAATGCCGAACGCGATGTTCCGCGAAGCACCGTGTTAAAAGTAACACCGCGCGTATTAATATCGGTCAAATTGTTCACAAAGAATTCCAGACCCCATTTTTGATCTTGCGCCCCAATACCCGCGCGCATGTTAAATTGCACCGTACTGTCTTGAACATCAAATGGAACCAATGGCGAGGCTGCGATAGCCGCTTGCAAATTACCGCCTGCTGCTGCAATTGCGGCTGCATTAGGCACAACCGTTGCTTGCGTCGATGTCCGGCGATCGCTCTCCATACGCATTTGCGCATTATAAAAGAAATTCAAATTAGAGCCGAAATCTTTGCTGTAAGTAGCCCCCGCAATAGCCACAAATTCAGGAGCATTGGTGAGCGAATTACCGCATAATGTTGCGACATTGGGTACGTTGGCTTGCGAACCCGCACAATTATCAGGATATTCTGCATCGGTATAAGTTAATGCAGCATTGATTGTGAAATTATCGCTGGGTTTAATCACAGATTCAATTTCAACGCCCTGCGACACTGCGCGCGGCACGTTAAAGGTTTGGAATTGAGCACCGGTAAATTCCAAGACTTGGAAATCGGTAAACTCTTCATAAAAACCTGCAATGTTCAAGGTGACGACATCATCGAGCAATTTAGCTTTCAGACCAATCTCATAAGCATCGACTTCTTCTGATGCGAAACGCGGATCTGCGCCGCCAATGGCCGCTGTAGAATCCAAGTTGAAACCACCCGATTTATAACCATGCGTAAAGCTGGCATAAACATTGACAGGAACAGCTTGAAATTCATAACCCAATTTCAACGTCCAGATCAGCTCATCGTCGTTAAACTCATCATCCCCTGTGCCATTAAATGTAATGGGTGTTGGTATGACACCAGAAGTCGGTAGATCAGCAGGAGCGGTAAAGGCAAAACAGCCTAGGCCAAATAAGCCATTACCCAAAGCTGTGCCCAATGGCGGCGCAGGCGGCGCACCCGCTGGTGGATTACCCGTTAAATTGCTCAAAATAGCTGAGCACAGAGTATTATTAAGCGCAGGTTGCGAGAAGCTGCCTTCTTTACTCTCATCCGAATAACGCAGACCGAATGTGAAATCTAATCCTTCGGTCAGCGCGAACGTATTGTGCGTAAAGATAGAGAAGCTTGAGCTATCTTGGGTAAATTGATTAGTATTAGAGACAGTCGCTGGGCTGATGCCACCAGAGAATAATGTCAATGGCGCAGGGCCAGCCGCACCGCCAAATAATGCCCCTACAAGCGCATCATAATCATTGCCCAATGATGCTGTAGTGGTCGAGAAAATATCTTCATTCGAATAGAAAACACCGACCAACCAATCTAACCTATCATCAAGGGCCTCCCCTTGGATACGAAGCTCATGCGTTTGCGTTTGAATTTGCGTATTGAGCAAATCAATATCAAAAATATCCAAACCTGTAAAATCACTGTCATATGTTTCACGCGATTCAAAATCACGATAAGAACCAACATAGAATATATTGGCACTATCACCGAGTGGAATTTCCAACTCGCCCGTAATACCCCATTGATCGACATCGACAATAGGAACAAAATTGGATGTTGCTGTGCGATCATTCAATGCATCTTTAAGGCCGGCTGTATCAAAAGGATTGGATGGTACATTGGGGCCAGCTTGACCGCCTCTTGGGCCCAATCCAACAAGATTAAAGAAACCCGCATTTTCAACGCTAGCACTCAGCACTTCCACCGCAACGCAGCAGCTAGATGTACTTTTCGAATAATCACCGATTAAACGGCCTCTGATACCGCTCGGCGATTCAAAGCCCAATTGACCACGCACCAAATATTGGTCAATATCATTGGAATCGCCAATAAAATTACCATCACGATCGACCACATCAACCGTACCATCGGCTTTGCGATAAGCCCCTGTCAAACGCAACGCCAATGTGTCTTCCACTAGCGGGGCGTTGATAGCACCTTGCAGGCTGAAAGTGTCATAATTGCCATAGGTCGCATTCACAAATCCGCCATATTCGTTCAAATCTGGGCGCACATTGGTGATGTTTAGCGCACCCGCAGAGGTATTGCGCCCGAACAATGTGCCTTGCGGACCGCGCAAAACTTCTACACGTTCAACATCGACAAATTCTGACAAAGCAATCCCTGGGCGCGACTGATAAGCACCATCGATGAAAATACCAACCGCACTCTCAAAGCCAATATTGTTCGAAGTCGTGCCAACACCGCGAATACGAAGCACAACCGAACCCGATGCGATTTGCGCATTCGAAGTAGAGAAGCTTGGTGAAACCTGCGTAATATTTTGGACGTTCACAACGCCTTGTTGCTCGAGCTGCTCTGGGCTGACCGCAGTCACCGCTAGCGGAATGTCTTGGACATCTTGCGCGCGGCGCGTCGCTGTAACGATGATGACATCTGAATCATCTTCTTCGACTCCTTCTTGTGCATCCTGTGCATAAGCTGGCATAGTAATCGCGCTGCTGCATAGCATGGCAACCATCGCAGATTTCATAATTCTCATAATATTCCCTCCCGTTAATTCTCTTACATGTCTGAATTTTTCAGCTCATGTTTGAGTAAATTGGTAACTCAATTAACAATAATGTCAATCCCATCGCCATATTATCAAATAGGTGAAAAATCAGGTCATGCCGATTTAAGATATTGATATAATTTAATAATGGAAAAAATTATCTTCCGTTCAAAATAGGTTGCACATATTAATTGCATAATTAAATTCCATAAGTGACGCTAAAATACAACATAGATTGTAACATAAGAAGGTTTTGAAACTTAATATTTTTCATCCAACTTAACGAGATTTTTATCACTTCTTATTATATGTTATGTGCTAGATTTATTAGCCATATCCGCCTATTATCAGGCCATAAACTTTGGGTGTACATAATCAATCTTACAAAAATGTAGGCGTATCATGAACAAGATTGCTGATAATCAAAGAGATATTGAAGCAAATATCATCGAATCATTTGATCATGATTGCGGGCATGATGCGGTAAAATTGAACGTTAAAATATTAGCTCCATCAGAAATTTGTTCCGATAGATTGATAGCCCATTGGGATCAATTAGCCGATAATTGCGATACAATGAATATATTTTACCGCAGTGCTCTGTGCATATCAGCTATCAAGAATTTATCTATTTTTGACGCGACGCAATTTTTTACCCTTTGGCGCAAAACCAATAATCCTGCACCAAAAGATGATGAAGACATTTTGATCGCGCTCATGCCGCTTAGTAAAATGACCCAATATAGCCGATGGCCAATACCGCATTATAAAAATACACAGCATCCCAATAATTTTTTGGGTAATCCGCTAATCTGGCAAGGATATGAGGAAGTATTTTGGAATGAATTTTTAGACTATAGCAATGATGATATTCCCAATTTTAATTTTGTGTATCTCGACAAATTATCGCTCGATGGCCGCATATTTGATGCTCTTCAAACCATAAGCCATAAACGCAATCAGCGTTTTGACATCGTACAAAAAAGCGAACGGGCCAAGCTTCAAACCACCCAGTCTAGCAAGGCATATTATGCCCAAAATATACGCAAGAAAAAGCGCAAAGAAATACAGCGGCTGCGCAACAGATTGGATGAATTGGGCGACATTACATTTGATGAGAGCTTATCCCATGAAAAATCCGATGACGAGGTCGATACATGGTTGGGCGATTTTTTAACTTTAGAACATGCTGGCTGGAAAGGAGAAAATGGCTCCTCCTTAGAGAGCAATGCCGACACTAAAGCCTTTTTTTGGGATGCTATGTGGGCTCTCCACGCAAAGCAGCAATTACATCTTTCCTCAATGCGCTTGAATGGCCAGCCGCTGGCCATGCTGATAAGTTTAATCGATAATAAAACAGGGTTTTCATTTAAGACTGCTTTTGATGAAGATTATGCGCGCTATTCGCCTGGCGTGTTGTTACAAGTAGAAAATTTATCGTTGTACGAAAAATATGGGCTGCATTATATTGATAGCTGCGCCGACGAAAACCACCCAATGATTGATAAGATTTGGTCAGAGCGGCGCACAATAGGCAGCGTCTCCATTGCATTATCGGGGGCCATAAACAGAGGCTATTTTAAGATAGTCCGTTTTGCAGAACGGCAGATGGATAAAAGACATAATCATTCAAAAAGGCATCAGTGAGGCGCATGACCATTTCCGATCCATACCAAAAATCTCACTATGATGATGTTTTTTCCGATGAAAATAAACGACAATTTGAGCATCATTATCCCAATCAAACGCATCTTTTGATGCACCAACTTAGCGATCATCCGCTTTTGTCTTTGGATGCCTTAGCGACATTATCGGCAACGCTACCTGCATCATCGGTTGAGTATAATCTTGGTGATTTACCCATTGGTATCGCCGCGCAAGACGTACCGCATAATCAACGCACTATTGCCGACACTATCCGCCAGATTGATAAATCCCAATCATGGGCTGTGCTAAAAAATGTTGAGCAAATTACAGCCTATCATGATCTATTGCACCAGCTCTTGGGCGAACTATCGGCCAGCATAACGCAAAGCACAGGCACAATATTGCGGCCGCAATGCTATATTTTCATCTCTTCCCCCAAATCCATGACGCCTTTTCATTTTGACCCAGAGCATAATATTTTGCTGCAATTAAGCGGCCAAAAAGATATGATCGTCTTTCCGCCTGATGACCCGCGCTTTGCCCAATGGGAAGCGCATGAACATTATCATCGCGGCGGCCATCGCAATTTGCCATGGGATGATAGTTTTTTAGAGCATGGAACCCTACAAAGCCTAAGCCCAGGCGATGCGGTCTATGTGCCTGTCATGGCCCCGCATTTTGTCCGCAATGGTGATGTACCGTCCATATCTTTGTCGATTACATGGCGATCTGAATGGAGCTATAGCGCCGCCGACACCCATGCATTAAATGCTGTTTTGCGCAAATTTGGGTTAAATCCAACGCCGCCCAAAGCCTTTCCCGCAACCAATATGATGTCCGCTACGGCATGGCGTATCATGCGCAAATTAAAATTGCTTGGCTAAATTTGTCGCGCGTATCGGCTGAATAACCATCCTATTATCGGATAATCACCGCATCTTTGTCCATCTTGCGCTGCTCTGGTTAATTTCGATACCAAAGCCCGTCACCCCCATCGATAATAATGGTTTTTCAATTTGATTCTTTCATGTATCATGGCCTTTTCATCTGTTAAGAAAGACATTGACTATGAAGACCCTTGGATTATGAAGACCCGTGGATTATGAAGACCCGTGCCGCCGTCGCCTTTGCCGCCAAACAACCGCTTGAGATTGTCGAACTAGACCTCGAAGGGCCAAAAGCGGGCGAGGTGCTGGTTGAGATTATGGCCACGGGCATCTGTCATACCGATGCTTATACGCTGGATGGCAATGACAGCGAAGGGCTATTCCCATCGATACTCGGCCATGAAGGCGCAGGGATAGTGCGCGAAATTGGCGCGGGCGTCAGCGATGTTGCGGTGGGCGATCATGTCATCCCGCTCTACACCCCCGAATGCCGCAAATGCAAAAGCTGCCTATCGGGTAAAACCAATCTCTGCACCGCCATTCGCACCACCCAAGGCCAAGGGGTAATGCCCGATGGTACGTCGCGTTTTTCCTATAAGGGCGAGAGCATCTATCATTATATGGGCTGTTCAACCTTTTCCAACTTCACCGTCCTGCCCGAAATTGCAATCGCCAAAATCCGCAGCGATGCGCCCTTTGACAAAAGCTGCTATATCGGCTGCGGCGTTACCACGGGCGTCGGCGCGGTGGTCAATACAGCGAAGGTTCAAGCGGGCGATAATGTGATTATATTTGGCCTAGGCGGCATAGGGCTCAATGTGCTGCAAGCGGCCAAAATGGTTGGCGCGAATAAAATTATCGGCGTGGATATTAACAATGACAAGGCCGAGTGGGGCCGCAAATTTGGCATGACCCACTTTGTCAACCCCAACGCAATAGAGGGTGATATTGTCGAACATCTTGTCGCGCTTACCGATGGCGGCGGCGACTATACATTTGATTGCACGGGCAACACCATTGTCATGCGCCAAGCACTCGAAGCCTGTCACAGAGGCTGGGGCGTATCTGTGGTGATTGGCGTTGCCGAATCGGGCAAAGAAATATCCACACGTCCGTTTCAGCTTGTTACGGGGCGCACGTGGAAAGGCACAGCCTTTGGCGGCGCAAGAGGACGCACCGATGTCCCCAAAATTGTCGATTGGTATATGGATGGCAAAATCCAAATCGACCCAATGATAACGCATGTCCTAACATTGGACGAGATTAACCAAGGCTTTGATCTGATGCACGCGGGCAAGAGCATCCGCAGCGTTGTTATTTTTTAAGAGGATAAACCATGATTACATTATATGATTACAGCATGGCCCCTAGCCCGCGCCGCGCGCGGATATTTTTAGCCGAAAAGGGTATAACCCATGAAACGGTGCAAATCGATATGCGCAAAGCGCAGCAAATGGGCGAAGACTATCGCGCGATCAACCCCGATTGCACACTCCCTGCGCTGCGCCTAGAAGATGGGCATATTCTCACCGATAATGCGGCGATTACTGCATGGGCAGAGGCGAGCTATCCAAATCCGCCGCTGCTGGGAAACACCCCGCTTGAAAAGGCCGAAGTGGCGAGCTGGAATGCGAAAATTGAACAATCGGGATTCATGGCCATTGCCGAAGCCTTGCGCAACAGCAACCCCGCCATGAAGGATCGCGCCCTGCCTGGCGTGCATAATTTTGCCCAAATCCCAGAGCTTGCCCAGCGCGGTAAAGAGCGGCTGAATATCTTTATGGATATGCTCAATGCGCATATAGAGGGCCGTGAATTTGTTGCGGGCAATGCATTCAGCCTCGCCGATATTAGCGCGGTTATTGCGGTAGATTTTGCCAAGGTGGTGGGCGTGACACCCGCCGATCATGCGCATATAGTGGCATGGCGCGCGCGGATGGCGCAGCGGCCCAGTTTCTCGCTTTAGGGGGTTTTTCGCTTTAGGGGCTTTTTCGTTTAAGGGGGCTTTTTCGCTTTAGGGGGCGTTTCTCGCTTTAGGGGGCGTTTTCGCCATTGGGCCGCTAATTCTTGCGCTAGAGCGCAAAATAGGTGGGTGATCCTGGACCAACGGGCAGCCCCAATGCAAACACCCAGATAAAGAAGAATATCGACCAACAGATTAAAAAGGCGATAGTATAAGGCAGCATCATCGCAATCAGCGTGCCCATACCCAATTTCTTATCATAGCGCGTTGCCCATGCGAGGATAAGGCCGAAATAGCTCATCATCGGGGTGATGATATTGGTGGTGGAATCGCCGATACGATAGGCGGCTTGGATCACCTCTGGTGAATATCCGATCAGCATCATCATCGGCACAAATATGGGGGCGGTAACGGCCCATTGCGCAGAGGCTGAACCCAAGGATAGATTGATAATCGCACAAATTAATATGAAGGCGAAAAACACCAATGGCCCTGTCATCCCCGTGCTGAGTAAAAATTGAGAGCCTGTCACAGCGGTGATAGCCCCCAAATTGGTCCATCCAAAAAAGGCGACAAATTGCGCGGCGAAAAATACCAGCACGATATAAAGCCCCAAAGATGCCAGCGCCGCTGCCATCGCATCTATCACATCGCGGTCGCTTTTCATCGTTCCTGTGACGCGGCCATAAGTATAGCCCACGCTGATAAAGAAGATTAAAATCCATACGACAAAGCCTTTAAAAAACGGCGATTTCATCCGATCACCCGTTTCGGGGTTACGCAGCACGCCCCATTCGGGCAGCAAAGTGAGCGCCATAAAAGCAAGCACCCCAATCACCGCAACGCCTGCCCAGCGCAGGCCTTTGCGTTCGGTATCGCTGATTTTATCCATCATGCGATCATCAAGGATGGTTGGATCAGCGCGCGATGCATCATATAGACCCAGCTTTGGCTCGACAATATAGAGCGAAATGAGCGAACCAATGATGGTGATTAAAAATGTTGAGGCAACCATGAAATACCAATTTGAGGTCGCAACAACCTCATATTCGGGGGCGATTAACCGCGCCGCTTCTTGGGTGATGCCCGCCAATAATGGGTCAATCGTCCCGATTAGCAAATTCGCGCTATAACCCCCCGATACGCCAGCAAAAGCAGCCGCCATCCCCGCCAATGGATGCCGCCCTAAGGCATAGAAAATCGCCCCAGCCAGCGGGATGAGAACCACATAGCCAAGTTCAGATGCTGTGTTCGATATGATGCCCGCAAACACAATGGCTACCGTCACCATATAGGGCGGAGCGGATAAAACCATCGCGCGCACAGCCGCCGACAACAGCCCCGATTTTTCAGCCACACCCACGCCCAGCATAGCCACCAAAACAACGCCAAGCGGCGCAAAGCCCGTGAAATTATCTACCAAATTTGTGAAGATACGCCGCACGCCATCGCCATCTAATAGGCTAACGGCACGTATCATGCCATCTTCGGCAACGCCCTTTGCACCCGCAGGGCGCGGATCGGCAACGGCAATGTCCATCCAACCCAATAGGCCCGAGAGCAAGACGATACCAACCGCCAGCAACGCAAATAAGGTTACCGGATGCGGCAGCAAATTCCCCAACCATTCGACACCATCCAAAAACCGAGTAAAACGATTACGCTTTGGCAGGCTGGGTGCCTTTTGAGTGTCGGTCATACTATCTCCATCAATCGCTAGAGCGAGGGTGCTAATAATCTAATTAGCATAGATGACTATAATGCACGGCTAAATGATTACAATATAGAAGATTGCAGCGCATCATATAAGGATATGAAATGATATATTAGGCCGCTGCATACCTATCGCAATCAAGCTGTAGTGAAAGCATCAATCCTGGTTAATTGCTAAATTTTAACAGATGGTGACCCCTACGGGAATCGAACCCGTGTTTCAGCCGTGAAAGGGCCGCGTCCTAACCGCTAGACGAAGGGGCCATAGCATGAAATGCTTTGGAAGTAGCGCAGATAGGGGCAAAGATGATTCTGGTCAACCCTATTTTATTGGCTTATAATGGCTTTTATTGACTTCTTTTAATTATTTTAAGGGCCGATCGGTAAAGAAGCATGAAAACTGGTTTTCCCCTATATTCCCTGCCATGCGCTGATTATGCCTCTGCTACATCATCAATATGCAGTTCGGCTTTACGCTGCGCCCCCCAATCATCAATCTTGGCGCGGCCCGCCAACCAAAAACGCTTATCTTTATCGGCATGCAATAATGTCTGCCCCAGTAAGCTCTCGCCTTGGCGAAATGCCATCGCCTTAAACGACGCACCATCGCCGCCCGATACTATGGCCCGCACATGATCTTTGCCGACTATGTCGCATTTAATGATCCGCACTGGCCCCGTCACGATGCGCGGAGAAGGCCAACCCATTCCATAAGGGCCAGCGCCATCCAATGCGTCGACAAATTCGGGGTTAAGCCCGCGCGGTGATAATATCGCATCGCATAATAATGCTCTGCCATCGGCTGCATTGCCGACATCATCGGCCAATTTATCGTTCAACCATGCGCGCAATGCAGTAATATTATCGGCATTCACAGTCAGCCCCGCCGCCATTGCATGACCGCCGCCCGCGACCAACAATCCTAATTCTCTAGCCCCGATAATAGCCGCCCCCAAATCAACGCCGTTTATGCTGCGGCCAGAGCCTTTACCAACCCCCTCATCATCGAGCGCAATGACGATAGAGGGTTTGCCCGTTTTTTCTTTGATACGCCCTGCCACAATGCCGATGACGCCTGGATGCCATCCTTTGCCCGCCAAGACCACCACGGCTTGGTTCGATTGTTTGGCCAGCATTTCTTCGGCTTCTTCTTGCACCATAGCCTCAATAGCACGGCGTTCCTTATTATGGTGATCGAGCTGCAAAGCAATCGCCATCGCTTCTTCGCGGCTCTCGGTAGACAGCAAGCGTACGCCTAAATCAGACGCGCCAACGCGCCCACCAGCATTGATACGCGGTCCCAAAGCAAAGCCCAAATCGGATGCCATTGGCGCACGGTTTAATCCGCTCACTTCAATGAGCGCCGATATGCCGACATTAGCGCGCATCGCCATCACTTTTAAGCCTTGGGCGACAAAGGCGCGGTTGAGGCCCTGAATTTTGGCGACATCGGCCACCGTGCCAAGCGCGACAATATCGAGTAATTTCATCAATTTGGGTTCGCTGCATTTTTCAAAATATTCGCGCCCGCGCAAGGTGCGCACAATTTCTGCCGCCAAGATAAAGGCCACGCCAACAGCCGCCAAATGCCCATGCGATGCCGCTTCGTCATTTTCGTCGAGCCGATTTGGATTTACCAAAGCCAAAGCCTCTGGCAGCTCGGCGGCGCATTTATGATGATCCACCACAATGACGTCTAATCCCGATTGCTTGGCTTGCGAGAGCGCGTCATAAGCCATCGCCCCGCAATCAACGGTGACGACCAAATCGCTCCCTTGCTGCCCTAATTTAACCAAGGCCTCGCCCGATGGGCCATAGCCTTCCATAAGGCGATCAGGGATATAATAGCCTGCCTCGACACCCAGATCGCGCAGCAAGCGTATCAACAAAGCTGCGCTGGTCGCGCCATCGACATCATAATCGCCATAAATGACAATTTTTTCTTGCGCCTCGATAGCATCGCATATCCGCTGAGCGGCATTTTGCATATCTTTGAATATAGAGGGATCGGGTAAAAATGCCCTGATGGTCGGTTCTTTATGCCGCGCCAAATCTTCGCGCGCAACGCCCCGAGCTATCAGCAATTGATCGGTGAGATCATCGGGTCTAAAATCAGGATCGCGCGCATCCGCGCCCGTGGCGCGCCAGTGCCATGCTTGGCCAGATAGCGATTTCTCAATATTTAATATATTGCTCATAAATAACAGATTAGGCCCAGCACCATGAAGCCGCAAGCCTATTATTCATTATTCTTTTGCCCGTAAATAAGCGATATTTCAGCAAATTTTATTTTTCAAAAGCGACCGTAATGCCCAATTGCACTTCATCGGAAACCAACGGAAGTGCACCGTTCACGCCAAAATCACTGCGCTTGATAATGGTATCGGCCTCAAAACCAACGGTCAGTTTTTTGTTAAAGGGGTTATAGCCAACGCCAGTAAAGCTCGCATCCAAAACCACGGGCTTGGTATTATTTTTGATGGTCAAATTTCCGTCAATTTTTGCAGCATTGCCATCGACGGTCACTTTGGTGGAAACAAAGCGCGCTGTAGGATGCGTCTCGGTTTCAAAGAAATCTGCGCTCTTCATATGCTGCGTTAGGCCCGCGCTAGCCGTGGTCAGCTTATTCACAGGGATCGTGATGTCGACTTTGGCCGCCGCCAAATTAGCAGGATCAATTTCAAGCGTTCCAGTGGTATCGCCAAAAATACCAAAATAATCGTTGAAACCGAAATGGTTGACCCGAAAACCAACCAAACTATGCGAAGGATCGACGCTGTAAGTGCCAGCGACGACCTTAGTTGGGTCAACCGACCCCGGTAATTGGGTGGTATCTTGCTGGGCAACCACAGAGGGAATAGTTACAGAGGATATAGTGGGTGCAACCACCAAGAGAGCTGCTGCCGCAGCAATAACCAATTTACGCATATTCATACTCCAATCATTTACAATCTAGCATTATGAATATACCCATTCATTCTTAATATGCAAAATAATAGCGACAAATATATTCTCATCATTTGGGACAGCATGACGGGCGGTTCAAAAGCCATGGCGCAGGCGGCCGCTGAGGGTGCGCGCAATACCCCCAATTGCCCGATAAACGTAAAAATATTGCACGCCGATGATGTTGATGCTGCTGATATGCTGGCTGCTGCGGGCTATATTTTTGCATTTCCCGAGAGGTTAGCCGCCATTTCTGGGCCGATGAAAAGCTATTTTGACCGTAGCTATTATCCCTGTCTTGGCCGCATAGAAGCGCGGCCCTATGCGATGATGATATGCGCGGGCAGCGATGGCGAAAATGCGCTTCGTCAAGCGATGCGGATTTGCCAAGGTTGGCGGCTCAAGATGATTGATGATATTATCATCATTTGCACCCATGCCCAAACGCAAGAGCAGATTATGGCCGAGAAAATTATCAGCCCCGATGATTTGCAAAAATGCTATGACAGAGGGGCTGCCATGGCGATAGGAGTTGATATGGGGTTATTTTAAGAGCCGCTTGCGATTAAATTTTCCACCCTGTTTTGCAATCGCGGAATTACATCCTCTGCGAACCAAGGATTAGCCTTAAACCATCGCATGTTGCGCGGTGAAGGATGCGGTAGCGGCAGACTAGCTGGCCAAAATTCTTTCCAGCGTTTCACAGTGTCGGTCAGCGTTTTAGATTTCCTATCACCGACATGCCAATCCAATGCATATTGCCCTAAAATAAGCGTCAATTCTATATTGGGCAATAATTTCAGCACAGGCCGCCGCCAAGCTGTTGCGCATTCTGTGCGCGGCGGTAAATCGCCGCCCTTGCCAGTTCCTGGGAAACAAAAACCCATTGGCACGATGGCGAATAGGTCTGGGTCATAAAATTGCGCATCGCTAACCCCAAGCCATTTGCGCAATCTTATGCCGCTTTGGTCATCAAAGGGGCGGCCTTTGGCATGCGTTTTTGCACCAGGGGCTTGACCAGCGATTAATATTTTTGCCGATGACCCCATTTGAAAGATTGGTTTTGGGCCTAGCGGTAAATTTTTGCATAATATGCACGCCGAAATATGCTGTGATAAAGAGCCAATATCATTTGTCATAGGTGCAATCTGCGATGGCATGCCCTTGGTTGAGACGCCAGATATTGCCTTTGCCAATCGAGCGGCGATGCGCATTGCTTAGAGGCCTATCGTTAATTACCGCGCTAAAATCGCTACATGCTTCTGGCGAATTTACGAAATCGCTATGCCCATTATTGCTATTGCTCACCTCGGATGTATCGACGATATGCAGGCCGTTGCGGCGTTCAGCGTTCATGCTTTCGGGTAAAATAGCATAGCATCTTGCCCTAGCTTTACGATCGATTGCCATTAAATCATCATCGGCAATTGCATAAGGGTCATCGCACCGAGTGCCACCAAGCCGCTGATAGCCATTAATGATGTGCGAAAGATTAATCGCTTTATCTTTGGCCGAGCTATAAATGGTAATACGGCGTCCATTCGCGACTTTTTCATCGGTCATTATATGCTGCGATGCGATGCTTTCAAATATCTGCTTATCAATATCAGGGGCGGCTAAAATCACATTGGTAATTTTTTTACTATAATCGATACCATTATTATTTTTGGCTCTAATATCAATTTCTTGCAAGCCATGCAGCAAAAGCTTGCTGCCCAAACTATGGCTAATCAATATCAGGCTTTTGACTTCTGGCAATGCCGCCAATGTTTGGACAATCTGCGCATATTGTGGTTTGTATAATTGCAGATTTGTTCCATCGGTTGCATAGCGCAATGCTTTGCGGTGCGATGGCCAACTAAATTGTATAATCGGGCCATTAAATTGCGCAATTGCTTTGAACCGCGCAACCCGCGAAGCCGTCTCAAGAAAAGATTCATTATAACCATGCGTATAGAGGATTACACGTCCATCTTGCGCTGCGGCATGCGCTGCTAATTGCTGCCACCATATATTTGAATCTTGTATGATAGTATCGCTATTAGCAAATAGAATCTCTCTTTTCTCAAATTTACGGCCTTCTTTTATAATATCAATCCGGCCATAACGCAATTTATCGGTGCGCTGCAGCGTCATGTGGATTTTACCCGCGCAATAGGGCAATCGGCTGCTTATGAAATAATAAGGCAAAGATGCTGCGCTGCGTTGTGACAATATTTCTTGGCTACGCAGAGCGCATAAAGCATTGTCCTGGCCCACAAAGTTACGCCAATCACCGCCATCATAAGTGGGAGGCGTGATGCAGGATGCGGTCATCACCGACAGCGATGCCGCTGCTATAATGCGCAAAAAAGATCGGATTCTTTTCTTCATATTTCAACCATAGTCTCAATTATATCTATGATACTAATTAAAATATTGAGATGAACCCAATATGATCAAATTATTTTATTTTATGCTCGCCCTTAACCCAACGAACCGTACCAGAAGAAGAGCGCATGACAACGCTATCGGTGGTCATAACGCCGCCGCGAAGCCGCTTTACACCGCCCAATAGCGAACCATCGGTAACGCCCGTTGCGGCAAAAATACAATCGCCTTTCGCAAGCTCACTTAGGTCATAGATTTTATCTAAATCTTCTATGCCCCATTTGCGCGCGCGCGCGCGCTCATCATCGTTGCGGAACAATAAGCGTCCCTTAAATTGCCCGCCAACGCAGCGCAAAGCGGCGGCGGCTAGGACGCCTTCTGGGGCACCGCCGCTGCCCATATAAATATCGATCGTGGTTTCAGGGTTAGTGGTTGCAATAACACCAGCGACATCGCCATCAGGGATAAGCTGAATACCGCATCCAATGTCGCGCAGCTCTGCAATGATTTTATCATGGCGCGGGCGATCCAACACACATACGATGATGTCCGATGGTTTAACGCCTTTTTCCGAGGCCACTGCGCTCACATTTTCGGCAACGCTTTTGTCTAGATTGACAATGTCGGGGGCATAACCAGGGCCAACCGCTATTTTGTCCATATAAACATCGGGCGCATTGAGCAAACAACCCTCTTCAGCAGCAGCCAAGACCGCCAATGAATTAGGGCCAGCTTTGGCTGTAATTGTCGTGCCTTCTAGCGGGTCTAATGCAATATCAATTTTGGGGCCTTTATTGGGAGCACCGCCAACTTTTTCGCCAATATAAAGCATCGGAGCTTCATCGCGCTCGCCTTCACCAATGACAACGGTGCCATCCATATATAAATCATTAAACGCCATACGCATTGCCTCTACCGCAGCAGCATCGGCAGCTTTTTCATCGCCTCGGCCAATCCAAGCAGAGGCCGCCACAGCCGCCGCTTCGGTCACGCGAACCATTTCTAACACCAAAACACGGTCAAGCATTGTACCCGTATATTCAGAATTTTCTGTTTTTTCAGATGACATAAATAGTTCCTTAATGCAAAATTTTTTGCGCCTTATAATCGCTATACACACAAGTACGTCTTATGGATGAATAAATTAACTCCATCATATTGTGCAATAGTCAGCAGCGGCGGGCAATAATCCGCGCGAACAATATAGCGCATCGGATAGGCCAGACTCTCGCCAAAGTCGAGAGCATATCCGTACTTTTATATAAAGCGACCGCAAAATATATAATGATGTCCGCCCAATCAATCCCCCAATATGTGCATCACCATTGGTTCATCGATCATATTATCAGAACCCGATAAAGTTTCGATAGTTTGCGTAATCGCCCTTTCAGGGCCGCTATGCGTCACCATAGCGATCAAGGCCTCGCCCTCTTTTTGTCCTGCTTCTTGTTGAATCAAACTCTCAATAGATACATTGGAATCGCGCATTACGGCCGCTATTTGCGCCAAGACACCCGGTTTATCAGTGACAATCATTCTGATATAAGATTTGCCAATACGTTTGCCCGATTGCGCGCGCAAACTGCTGCGTAATTCATCAATCGGCATACCAAAAACAGCGCCATCGTCGCCGCGCGCTATGTCGATAATATCGGCTACCACTGCCGATGCCGTAGGCTTATCACCAGCACCAGCCCCTTGGAATAATAATCTGCCCGAGAAATTACCTTCGGCCACGACGGCATTGGTCGGCCCCATCACATGCGCCAATGGATGGTCGCGTTTGACCAAATAAGGCTGCACCCGCTGAAACAATGCAGCTTGCGCATCGGCTTTATCGACTTCGGCAAGGCCCAGCAAGCGGATGTTATAGCCCAGTGCCGCTGCTTGGCTGATGTCAGATGCAATTAATTTTCTGATACCATTGGTTTCCACTGCATCAAAATTAATCTGCGTGCCAAAACATAGGCTCGCCAATATCGCCAGCTTATGCGCCGCATCGACGCCATCAATATCAAAACTAGGATCGGCCTCGGCATAGCCTTTGGCTTGCGCTGCGCTCAAAACATCGGCAAAATCGCTGCCCTCGCGCTCCATAGTGCTTAGAATATAATTGCATGTGCCGTTCAAAATTCCATAAACACGGTCAATATGATTGCCCGCCGCACCATCGCGCAATCCCTTGATAATCGGAATGCCGCCAGCAACAGCGGCCTCATATTTCAGCGTGCAATCATGATCTTCGCCCAGCCGTGCAAGTTCAAAGCCATGATGCGCCACCATTGCTTTATTGGCCGTGACCACCGATTTACCCGCTGATAACGCCCTGCGGGCCAATGA
This sequence comes from uncultured Sphingomonadaceae bacterium, assembly GCA_938050045.1. GTDB lineage: Bacteria > Pseudomonadota > Alphaproteobacteria > Sphingomonadales > Sphingomonadaceae > Sphingorhabdus_B. The sequence goes on along the minus strand of CALLJS010000017.1, from coordinate 113,567 downwards.
TAATGCAGGGCCATCGCTGCCGCCGACCAGCTCGACCACAATATCAACATCATCGGCGCCAGCCATCGCGCTCATATCATCAACCCATTGATAAGACGATAGATCAACGCCGCGCTCTTTATTACGATCGCGCGCGCTCACCGATATAATGTTGATCGGGCGGCCTGCTCTTTTGGTGATAATATCCTCATTCTCTTGCAGCAATTGGATCACGCCAATCCCCACAGTCCCAAGGCCAGCAAGCGCAATATTCAATGGTTTATTCATATCTATTTCTATTCTTTTATTGTCATGAGGCTATAGAATTGCCCCTATGGTATAAGATGCAGGGATGCAAGATAGTTATGATTATGACTATTTTTGTTGATCCATTTGCAAAAACTAAAAACACAAACTAGCGCATCATCATCCTATCGGCTAGACACTTCTCAAATTCATATCTTTAAGGAGCTTATCATGCAATCAATCACCGTAATCGGCGCTGGACAAATGGGCGCAGGCATCGCGCAAGTCAGTGCCCATGCTGGCATAAAGGTGCTGCTTGCTGATCGCACATTTGCCATAGCCGAAAATGCTAAAACGGGCATTGCCAAACAATTAAATCGGCTGGTCGAAAAAGAGAAAATTTCATCGCAAGATGCCAGTGGCGCATTGGATAAAATTATCCCTATCGACACTTATGAGAGCATCGGCGATTGCGATATGATTATCGAAGCGGCGACAGAGCGCGAAGACATTAAGCGCGTAATTTTCGAAGAAGCGGGCAAGATGATGCACGATAATGCTATTTTGGCGTCTAATACATCCTCCATTCCCATCACCCGCCTTGCGCAAAGTTCGCCCGATGCCGCGCGCTTTATTGGTGTGCATTTTTTCAACCCCGTTCCACTCATGGGCCTTATCGAAATCATTCGCGGCCTAGCCACTTCCGATGATACGCTGGCGCGGGTAACGGCCTATGGCGATATGCTGGGCAAGCAATTGGTGTTTTCGCAAGACGCCCCCGGCTTTATCGTCAACCGCATATTAATGCCGATGCTTAATGAGGCCTGTTTTGCATTGGGCGAAGGCGTGGCCAGCATCCGCGATATTGATAGTGCGGTGCAGCTTGGCCTCAACCATCCGATGGGGCCATTGACGCTAGCTGATTTTGTCGGGCTTGATACTTGCCTTGAAATTACCAATGTGTTGTTCACAAGCACGGGCGATCCCAAATTCCGCCCTGCACCGATTTTGCAAAAATATGTCGAGGCAGGTTGGTATGGCTGCAAATCAGGGCGCGGCTTTTATGATTATTCGGGCGATACGCCCGTGCCAACGCGGTGAATTAGGCTGTTTCTTCTGAACTATTTTCTGTTGGGCTATGGGTGGTTAAATTTAATCCGATTACGCCAACCAAAATCATCAGCATAAATCCTATTTGTAATGCGCTCATATTTTGTTTGAAAACAAACCAACCTATGACTGCAATCGCCGCAATACCGACACCCGACCAAACTGCATAGGCCACGCCAATGGGGATGCTCTTAAACGCATAAGATAGAGCGATAAAGCAGATCCAGTAACAAGCTATCGATCCAAGCCCATACCAGATACGATCAAACCCATTCGATGCTTTCAGCAAGCTCGTCCCTACTATCTCAAAGCCAATAGCAATCGCTAAATATATCCATGCGTTCATAACTTGTCCTTATCTGATGAAGGTGCCATGATAGACAGATAAGGAGAAAATATAAGTGGCAAATGATAATATTCGTCCGTTCGAAATTTCCATCCCGCAAAGCCAGTTGGATGATTTGCACAGCCGCCTTGGCAATGCGCGTTTGCCTGAAAGATCGCCCGCTGATGATTGGCAACAGGGTATCCCGCTGGATTATGTGCAGGAATTAGCTGGCTATTGGCGCGATCGCTATGATTGGCGTCGCTGCGAGAATTTGCTCAATCAATATGACCATTTTATCACCGAAATTGACGGACTTGATGTGCATTTCATGCACATAAAAAGCCCGCGCCATGATGCAAGGCCGCTTATCATGACGCATGGTTGGCCTGGCAGCATATTAGAATTTATGGATGTCATTCAGCCGCTTACCAACCCAAGTGAGAGCGATGCGCCCGCCTATCATCTTATCATTCCATCCTTGCCCGGTTATGGATTTTCGGGCCGCCCAACAGAAACGGGATGGGGGGCAGAGCGCACCGCGAAAGCATGGGATATACTGATGCTGCGGCTTGGCTATGATCGCTATTTTGCCCAAGGCGGCGATTGGGGGTCTTTGGTCACATCTATGATTGGTGTTCACAATCAAGGGCATTGTGCGGGCATTCACGTCAACCTTGTCGTAGTTGGGCCGCCCAGTGCAGAAATTGCTGGCTCTTTAACGCCCGAGGAAGCCGCTTCTCTCGCGCATTTTGGCGAATATCAAAGCAAGGGTTCTGGCTATGCCGAAATACAGCGCACCAAACCGCAAACATTGGGTTATGCCTTGGCCGACAGCCCCGTGGGTCAGATGGCATGGATAGTCGAGAAATTCCAAGGTTGGAGCGATGCGCAAGCGGATAATCCTGAAACGGCTTTTGATCGCGATAGATTGCTCGATAATGTCATGCTCTATTGGCTGACCAATAGCGGTGCATCATCGGCGCGTTTTTATTGGGAAAGTTTTGCCAATCCCAATATTGATCCCATATATATTCCATCGGGGTGCAGCATTTTCCCACACGAAATTATGGCACCATCGCGCCGATGGGCTGAGACGCGATTTAAGAATTTATATTATTGGGGAGAGGCTGAAAAAGGCGGGCATTTTGCCGCCATGGAGCAACCCGAAATATTTGTGAGTGAAATACGCGGCTGTTTCGACAATTTGTCACTATAAATCGACATTTTGTCATTTTTTTACGACAATCTATCACGAAAATTCTGATGCTTATATGTTTAGCGTAGCCGCAATTATTCGCTATTGGGCGCATAAAAAGGCGCGTAAACTTCTTCGCGCACGCGCAATAAACGATGGTTGGATTTATCGATCATCGCCCAAGTACTATTGGCGCTGACCATCACTTTGCCAGCGCTATCGGTAAAATCAACGCGGCGATCAAAACGCGCACCGCGCGGCGGTTTTTCGATCCAAGTTGCGCCCATAACGCTCTCGCCCAATGTGATATTGCTGCGATAATCAATCTCGTGCCGCGTCACCATCCAGATGATAGTTTCCAGATGTGCAGGCGCGGCTTTGGCGTTCCAATGGGCGGTTGCAATATCTTGTATCCACTGCACCCACACCGCATTATTGACATGCCCAAGCGCGTCAATATGCTGCGCTTCTGCGGTGAATTTGCGAGTGTAGGGTTTCATCCCTCAACGCCCAATTGCCACAATATAAATGCTTGTTCTTCGGCGGTTTCATAGATGCTGTTCCAGCGGCCAGATTTGCCGCCATGGCCTGCGTCCATATTAATTTTCATGAGCAGCAGATTATCATCACTTTTCAAATGGCGCAGTTTCGCGGTCATTTTAACAGGCTCCCAATAGGTCACGCGCGGATCGTTAAGCCCTCCTGTCAACAGCATCGGCGGATAATCCTTGGCCTCGATTTGGTCATAGGGCGAATAGCTTTGGATCAGTTCAAAATCCTCTTTCGAGGTAATCGGATTACCCCATTCGGGCCACTCGCCCGGCGTTAAGGGAAGGCTCTCATCGAGCATAGTGTTGAGCACATCAACAAACGGCACATGCGCCACAACCGCGCCAAACATCTCTGGTGCTTGATTGACCACCGCACCCATAAGCTCGCCGCCCGCCGATCCGCCGCTCGCGGTCAATTTGCCCGCGCTGGTATAGCCCAAATCAATCAACCCTTTGCCAACATCGACAAAATCATTGAAAGTATTGGTGCGTTTTTTCAGCTTGCCGTCCAAATACCATTGATACCCCAAATCATCGCCGCCGCGAATATGCGCAATGGCATAAGCAAAACCGCGATCGACCAATGAGAATCGGGTGGTGCTAAACCCTGGCGGAATGGCGATGCCATAAGCTCCGTATGAATAAAGATGCAGCGGCTGTGATCCGTCTTTTTGAAAGCCTTTTTTATAGACTATAGAGACTGGAATTTTAGTGCCATCGCGCGCGGTAATCATCAAGCGTTCGGTATCATATTGACTGGCATCATAACCCGATGGAATTTCTTGAATCTTCAATGTTTCCAGTTTTTGCGCCGCTACATCATAATCAAATATGGTGCTGGGAGTCACCATGCTTTCATAGGAAAGCCGTAATTTCTTACAGTCATATTCGGGGTTATTGCCCGTTGACGCTTCATAACTTGCCTCGGGAAATTGAATGGCTTTCGCATTGCCGCCGCTATAGTTTCGGATGGTGATTTGATCGAGGCCATTGACGCGGCTCTCGGTCACAAAAAAATCTTTGAACAGCTCAAAGCCTGTTAAATAGGTTTTATTACTGCCCGATATGATGGTTTGCCATTGTTCTGGCTTTTTCATATCGGCAACGGCCATATGAAAATTAACATGGTCTGCATTGCTAAGAATATATAAAATATTATCGCGAATATCGACGCTATATTCATGGCCTTCTTTACGGGCTTTGACTAAGGTGGGTTTCGCCAGCGGATTAGAGGTTGGTACAAAATATATCTCGCTGGTGATATGATCATTGCTATTGATAATGATATAATCTTCTTGCGCAGATAGGCCCGCATCGACGCGGAAACCCTCGTCTGCTTCGCGGAAAATTTCGGTTGGTTTATCGGGGGCATCCCCTAGACGATGATATTGCAAATTATCGGTACGCCATTGTTCATTGGCGAGACCATAGACAAAACCGCCGCTATCTGCTGCCCAGACAATGCTGGATAACATGCCAGGAATGACATCGGGTAATTCCTCTGCGCTGCGCAAATCTTTTACATGAATCTCAAATCGTTCCGAACCATTGTCATCATATGCATAGGCCATTAAATTATCATCGGGGCTAATCGATAATGCACCCAATCGAAAATATTCTTTACCATCCGCTAACGCATTTTCATCGAGCAATAATATATCTTCGCCACCGTTGACGGATTTGCGATAATGTTTGCGATATTGGCAGCCTGTATCAAATGCGCTCCAATATATATAATCGCCATCTTTTTGGGGTACGCTGCTATCCTCTTCCTTGATGCGTGCTTTCATTTCAGCAAATAATCTGTCAATCAGTGGTTTTTGAGCGCGCATCTCATGGTCAAAATAAGCATTTTCCGCGCGCAAATAAGCGAGGATATTTTCGTCTTCGACCTTAGGATAGCTCGAATCTTTCAGCCAATGCCATGGGTCATCTATTGTAATCCCATGATGCGTAAAACTATGTGGGATTTGCTCTGCAATAGGTGGCTTCATAGAGAATATGCTTCTTTTCTTGCTGTTGATTATTATAGTTTATGGCCTCTAGCATAACGGACGATTATCCACTATATTATCATTAGTAATTAAATTTAAGCAGAAAGCCATAGCCATGTTGATGTCCACATATGAATCGCGATTATATGATTTGCGTGAAGAATTAAAACGTCAGAATTTAAGCGGATTTATCGTGCCAATTTGCGATGAACATATGAGCGAATATGTTGGCGATTATGCCCAACGTCTGGCCTGGCTCACGGGATTTGGCGGCAGCGCAGGCAGCGCGATTGTGATGGCGGATAAGGCGGCGATATTCACCGATGGCCGCTATACTATCCAAGTGCGCGATCAAGTCGATGGCAAATTTTATGATTATGTTAGCGTTGCTGAAACCAGCCCAATTGATTGGATTAAAGCGAATAGTATCGCGGGCGATGTCATCGGTTTTGACCCCTGGCTGCATACTTCCGATTGGGTCAAGCAAGCCAAAGCTGCCGCTGCACAAACGGGCGCAAAATTGCTTGCAGTACAGCAAAACCCCATTGACGCAGTATGGAGCGATCAACCGCAAAGATCCGATGCTCAATTACGCAGCCATAGCGCGCAATATGCGGGTAAATCATCGGCGGACAAACGTGCTGATATGGCCAGATGGATGCAAAATAATCATGTTGATAGCTGCATCATATCGGCGCTGGATTCTGTGGCTTGGACGTTTAACATTCGCGGTGCTGATGTCGATAACACCCCCGTCCCGCTGAGTTTTGCCTTCGTTCACAAAGATGGCAGTGCCGATTTATTCGTCGCGCCCGATAAATTGACCGACGAGGTGCGCGCGCATTTAGGCAATCAAGTGAGCTTGCATGCTTATGATGCTTTGACGGAACAGCTCGCTAATATGGATGGCAAAACTATAGCTGTTGATCCAGAGCGTTCGGTAGCGGCTATTTTTGCAGCCCTAGACAATGCTGGGGCAAACATTATCAAATTACGCGATCCTGCCGTGTTGGCAAAGGCTATCAAAAATGAAACCGAGCAAGCAGGTACAAGAGCGGCGCATATTAGAGACGGGGCTGCTTTGTCAAAATTTTTGCGTTGGGCGCGTATCGAAGCCCCCAAAGGCGGCCATGATGAATTATCATTAGCAGCCAAATTACGCGAATTTCGCCAAGCCACTGGCGTGTTAGAAGATTTATCATTTCGCACGATTTCCGCCACTGGAGCGCATGGAGCATTGTGCCATTATTCGGTCGATAAAGACAGCAATATCCCCGTTGAAAATGGACATCTCTATTTAGTCGATAGCGGCGGCCAATATTTGGATGGCACCACAGATGTCACGCGCGTTCTGACCATTGGTGAGCCTAGCGATGAAATGCGGATGCGCTATACACAGGTCTTAAAGGGCCATATTGCGCTGGCTGTTGCAAAATTTCCCAAAGGCACAAGCGGCGGGCAATTGGATGTCCTCGCGCGTCAGCATCTATGGGCCGATGGCGTTGATTATGCCCATGGTACAGGACATGGCGTGGGCAGTTTTTTGGCGGTGCATGAAGGGCCACAACGCATTGGATTAAGCGCAGGCGTACAAGCTGGAACAGGCGAACCATTGCAAGCAGGCATGATATTATCCAACGAACCTGGCTATTATAAAGCCGGTGAATTTGGCATAAGGATTGAAAATTTAGTGTTGGTTAAAGAGGCTGATATAAAAGGGGCAGAAGGCGAATATTTGGAATTTGAAAACCTTACATTTGCACCGCTTGAACCAAGATTGATTGATACATCCTTGCTCAACGCATCAGAAATAAATTGGGTGAATAAATATCATGCACAAGTATTAGAAAAAATTGGCCCGCAATTATTGGGCGATGATTTAACATGGCTAAAAGAGATATGTGCAGCTCTTTAATAGCCTTGACAGACTCGCTTTGTTCTATCTATGTTCGCTTTAACGGAGGAAGAAAATATGCTAGGATATGTAACGGTCGGTACCAATGATTTGGAAAAATCAGCCAAATTTTATGATGCGATTGCCAAGGAAATGGGCGTTGGCCGCATGATGGAAAATGATGAATTTATCGCATGGGGTGACCATGGCGGCGGTGCAGGCATAGCAGCAATGAAACCTCATGATGGCAATGCACCAAGCGTAGGCAATGGTGTAATGTTGGCGTTAGAGGCCAAAGACCAAGAGCAAGTGAAACGCCTTTATGACATTGCACTGGCCAATGGCGGCAGCGATGAAGGCCCTGTTGGGCCGCGCGGAGAAGGATTTTATGCGGGTTATTTTCGAGACCCAGATGGTAATAAATTAAACGCTTTTTACATGGGGTAATGCGATCTATCGGGCTGTTACTATTGACAAGCGATTAAGAGCTTGCGAGGGCAACGCCATGACTGAAATTTCAAAAATAAGCCGCGAAGATTTTCGCGTTATCACGCCACTGCGGGTGCGCTATCACGAAGCCGATATGCAAAATATCGTCTTTAATGCCAATTATCTGGTCTATGCCGATATTGCATCGACCGATTATTTCCGCGCGCTCAATGATTTTGCAAATCCAGGCGAGAACCATAAAACTATGGAATTATTTGAGAGTTTCGGCGGCGAGATAATGGCGCGTCATGCCGATGTAGATTTTCGCGCGCCAGCAAAATTTGATGATGTTTTGGATTTAGCAATACGCACATCGCGCATTGGCAAAAGCAGCTTTACGCTTCAAACGGCCATGATGAAAGAGGGTGAAACCATCAACCTTGTGCATGTCACTTATGTTTATTTTGATATGAAGGCCCAAAAAAGCGCGCCTTTACCCAGCTCTATACGCGATATTATAACCAGCTTTGAGACAGTAGTTCCTAGCAGTTAAACCAATAAAGAGGATAGGCAATGAGCGATAAATTAAATCCGAAATATTTGGGTCAAGACAGCAGATTGCCGCAAACACCCGCAGCAGCGATACTGGATTATGTCCCAAATCCGCGCCCTGCCGAGCTCTATCTAACGCGCTTTGTTACGCCAGAATTTACCTCATTATGCCCCGTTACGGGCCAGCCTGATTTTGCCCATATTGTGATTGATTATGCCCCCGCTGATACAATAGTCGAATCCAAATCCTTAAAATTATTTTTGGGTTCTTTTCGCAACCACGCCGCCTTTCATGAAGATTGCACCGTGGGTATTGGCAAAAGATTATTCGATGAAATGCAACCAAAATGGCTGCGTATTGGGGGCTATTGGTATCCGCGCGGCGGCATTCCCATTGATGTTTTTTGGCAGTCGGGTGAACCGCCTAAGGGTCTATGGCTGCCCGATCAAGCGGTGCAAGCGTATCGTGGACGCGGATAATAGCCCTTTAATCAGAGCGCTCTCATTCATATCATACTATAATATTCAAACCATAATTTTTGACAGGATTTCGTAAAATGGCTGAAATAAATAAGGACTGCAATTAATAAGGGCTGAAATTAGCTCTATCAATTTTATGCAATTAACATTATTGAGAATAAATCCTTATGAGTATAGTGTAATGACATCCAATAAACATCAGCATCCCATCTCTGTAATGCCCAGTGACATTGATTTCATGGGCCATGTTAATAATGCAAATTATCTGACTTGGGTGCAAGATGCCGTGATAGCGCATTGGAAAAAATTTGCTCCAGCAGAGGCCGTTACCAATCATCTTTGGGTCGCTCTAAAACATGAAATAACCTATCGAAAACCTGCTTTTTTAGACGATGAGATTATCGTCGATATATTATTAGAAAAAATCCACGGAGCGCGGGCATTTTACCAAACGGTCATTCGGCGTGGCGAAGATGTCGTCGCCGAAATCACCTCTAACTGGTGCTGCATTTGCGCCGATACCCAACGGCCAATACGCATCACCAAAGATATTTCGGCACATTTCATACAATAGATTAACGCCATAAATCATTCCTAATAAAGGCAATAATAGAAGATAGCTATGACTGATATTTTATACGCAGCCCCTCTATCGCTCTATTCTGGTAAAGTGCGCGCCTATATGGATTGGAAAAATATCGATTATCGCGAACAATTAGCGCACCCCGATATTTATCGTGACATCATAATTCCTGCCGTTGGCCGCCCTGTTATGCCTGTGGTGCAAACCGCAGATTCCTCTATCCTCCAAGATAGTACACCCATCATCGATCATTATGAAGCGATTGCCGATGGGCCTTCTATTTACCCTGAAACGCCAAAACAAAAATTGGTGGCACTTTTGCTCGAAACCTATGGCGATGAATGGCTTGTCATTCCCGCCATGCATTATCGCTGGAATTATAATGAAGAATGGGTTTATGGCGAATTTGGCAAAATAGCCCTGCCCGGTGGCGATAAAGCCGCGCAATATGCTCTCGGTAAAGAACGAGGCGCGACCTTCCGTGGTTTCGTGCCCATGCTCGGCATTAATGATGCAACAATCCCAGCGATAGAAAAATCCTACGAAGCCTTGCTTGTCGATCTCAACGCGCATTTCACCCGCTATGACTATCTATTAGGATCGCGGCCTTCTATTGGTGATTATGGCCTAATCGGGCCGCTCTATGCGCACCTCTATCGCGATCCAGCCTCTGGTGAAATCATGCATAGATTGGCCCCAAAACTTGCCGCATGGGTCGAACGCATGGTCAATGTGGAAAGCCCTTTATCGGGTGATTTTTTACCCGATGATGCGATCCCTGAAACATTATTTCCGATCTTAGCACGAATGATGGATGAACATATTCCCTATTTGCAAAATACGGCCAATATGCTGCGTGAATGGTCAAAGCAAAACCCAGATACAGAGATGCCGCGCGCCATTGGCATGGCGAAATTTGCGGTTGAGGCCATTATAGGCCAGCGCATAGCCATACCCTATAGCTTATGGATGCTGCAACGCCCCTTAGATCATTATGCATCTCTATCCGACACAGCTTCATGCGATGCAATGCTCGATAAAATTAATGGGCTGGGGTTCAAAAAATTCCAACCTGGGCCGCGATTAAAATTTGAAGCTTTCAAAATTTCTATCGCTTAATATATCAAAAACTATTCTTATGCGCCCGCTTCTAAAGCATCTAATAAGGCTTGGATGGCCTCTTCTTCATCTATTCCCTCTTCTTTTTCAAATATGCGTTTTAACCGCCGCTCAGAAACAGTATCACCCGCTGCCGCTGCCTTGCGATACCATGTGATAGCCTCGGGAATATCTCTCTCTACTTCGCTGCCATAATGATAGGCCTGCCCCACCAGACGCATGCCCCTGACATCACCCAATTGGGCGGCCCTGCGATAAAGACGGAATTTTTCACCATTGCCGCGATATTTGAGCAATCCATATTGATACGACCGCGCCAGCTCTATCATCGCATAGCTGCTATCATCTTCTATAGCCTCTTTATAGAGAGCCAGAGCTTTTTGTTTATCTTTTTCGGCGCCAATACCATTGAGATAGAGATCAGCCAAATGAACCTTTGATGGGTTATGACCAAGATCAGAGGCTTTGGTGAACCATTCAACGGACTGCTCAAAATCCTTATCAAACCCTTCGCCATCACGATAATTTCTGCCGAGCGCATCCATGGCCTCTAACGCGCCATTTTCGGCCGCCATCAAATACCATTGATTGGCTAAATCATTATTTTCTACCATCCCATAGGCATCATCAAAATGGTTGCCCAAATGATATTGCCCATAAGCATTGCCAAGGCTGGCCGTTTTCAAATACCACGCATTGGATAGTTCGATAGAAGCCTCTACCCCTTCGCCAATTTCATAGGATTGGGCAACATAGAGCATTGCATCTTGATACTCATTATCGGCCGCTTTCTTGGCCAACGCAAAGGCTTTGTCTAAATCTTTCTTCACAGCGTCACCCTTGGCATAGCTTTGTGATAATAAATAATGCGCTTCCAAATTATCATCATCGCTAGCCAATAGATAATATTTATTGGCTTTGACCATATCTTTGGCGATACCCTCTCCCTTGGCATAGGCTTTGCCAAGGGCAAGATAGGCTTTTGTATATTTGAGATCGGCCGCTTTTTTATAATTTTGATAGGCTAGGGCTTTGTCTGGTTTGGTGCCAATTCCCGCTTGATAGGCATGAGCCAATTTGAATATCCCTGCACCATCCTCTAATGCTGCCCAACGTTGATAGATAAGGAATTGCTTTTCAAATTCTTCCTCTTCTTCATATTTGAAAGAGAGTTTTTTGAGAGCTTTGATGGTATTATTACGCTTTATTTCGGCGACTTTTTCTTCTTCGGTACGGGTATCGATGATGCAGTCTTTTTCTTCGGATGCTTCTGCATCCTCTAATTCCTCGACTTTTATGTCATCATTGTCTTTGCAATAATTGACTTCATTGTCTGAGCAAGCATCCTCGCCTGCAGCTATGCAAATAGTCAGATTGACCGTAGCCTCAACATCATCATTATCTTGCGCCGATAGAGACTTACTCAAAAACAACCCTAGAGAGATCAAAAATATCATATCATATCTCATAACATGCAAGCCCTCTAATTATCCGAATTCATAAACTCAATTAACATTGCAATAGCTTCTAATGGGTAATCCGCATTTTCATCATTTTCAATTAACTTCCTGTATTTAATGCAAGAATCAAGTTTTAAAATAAAAACATTCCCGTTTTTGCATCCAAATATCACTAAACTGTAAAAATCAGATAATTCTTTGTATATTTTTATACTACTTCTATCGCCAATATTTTCTTCTGAACTTGATATGTTTTTTAATACTAATGATACAGATTCAGATAACTTAACGTCTCTCTTATCTATATCTTGAACAACTCTTCGCCAAATATCAGGGTCAATACTCCTTGGATCTCTACTCATAAGTTTGCAGTCAGCCAACACTTTGCTGACTGGCCCACTAGAACCTGATAATGAAAATCTAGAAATATGTTTTTCACCAGAAAAATCTTCAGCATCAATTACCAAGTTAGATTTAGCTATTATTTGTCGTGCAAACTCAACAGCAGCCTCTGCAAAAACAGCTTCACCACCAGATGATAGTGACCAGACCTCTTGTTCTGCTTCAGTTTTATCAAATCTGAATCGAACTGTACTATAATTATCTGATCCCAAATAAGCACTGGGGATGTAATAACTCTCTAAATAACCATCCTTACAGCGCACTATAATAGAACCACCAGAAAAACCAGGGTTAGTTTTTATTGCCGTCGTTGCTTTTTCGTCAGTAAATGGGTCTCGGTCAGCATTATATTTCCAACGTGCTTCAACCACGCTTGAGGTAATTAAAAGTAAAAAAACAATAAAAAGCTTATACATATTTAATTCTCTTAGCTATTAATTTACCGCATTAGACCACCGATTAAATTGCGCACAAAACGGCCCGCAATGGGCCCAGCTAAATCGGTAACAATTGAGCCTACCACAGATGTCGCCGCCGTTTTACCAGGGTTGGCGCGTGATTTTTTGCCGAGAACTGCGCCCGCTGCTAAAGAAGCCGCGCTCCCCATCGCAGCTTTAGACCCGCGCTCCATAGCTTTTTGCCAGATAGATTTGCTTTTGCGCGAACGCTTGCCGACTTCTTCTTCGCCTTTTTCTTCTACTTCTGCTGCTGTTTCGGTGGCATCTTTGACTTTTTGTAGCAAAATTTCTTCGGCAGATTCGCGGTCTATCATCTCATCATATTTGCCGTCATAGGGCGATATGCTGTTGATGATTGCGCGCTCTTTTTTCGTCAGCGGGCCAAGGCGAGAGCGCGGCGGTTTAATCAATGTACGCTGCACAATAGAGGGCGCGCCATCTTCTAATAATGTCGAAACCAAGGCCTCACCCACTTTCAGTTCGGTGATGGCCGTTTCAACATCTAAATCTGGATTGATACGAAATGTATCGGCGGCAGCTTTGATCGCTTTTTTATCGCGCGGCGTAAATGCACGCAAAGCATGTTGGACACGATTACCGAGCTGTCCTGCAATATCCTCTGGAATATCAATCGGATTTTGCGTGACAAAATAAACGCCAACGCCTTTGGAACGAATGAGACGCACCACTTGCTCAATCTTATCTTCTAATGCTTTCGGGGCATCTTCGAATAATAAATGCGCTTCATCAAAAAAGAACACCAATTTGGGTTTTTCAGGATCGCCAACTTCGGGCAATGTCTCGAACAATTCCGATAAGAGCCAGAGCAAAAATGTCGCATATAATTTTTGACTGCGCATCAATTTATCGGCGGCTAAAATATTGATATAACCGCGCCCTTGTTCATCGCATTTCAAAAAATCATCAATTTCTAATGCTGGTTCGCCAAAAAAATTACCCGCGCCTTGGCTATCCAGCGATAAAAGCTGGCGCTGTATAGCACCAACGGAGGCTTTGGTGACATTACCATATTTGGCCGAGAGCTCTTTGGCATTTTCCGCTGTATAGGCCAGCATAGATTGTAAATCGTCCAGATTAAGCAAGAGCAACCCTTGCTCATCGGCAAAGCGAAACACAATGTTAAGCACGCCTTCTTGCGTATCATTCAAATCCATCAACCGCGCCAATAATAATGGTCCCATTTCGGTAATTGTCGTGCGAATAGGATGGCCTTGTTCGCCGTATAAGTCCCAAAATATCGCGGGATTATCGCTATAGGCATAATCCTCCATACCCAATTCTTTGGCGCGACCTTCTAATGTATCGGCATGTTTGAAATTGCTGCTGCCCTCCATCGCTATGCCCGATAGATCGCCCTTTACGTCAGCCAAAAATACTGGAACGCCTTGTGCCGAAAAACTCTCGGCTAACCCTTGGAGCGTGACAGTCTTACCAGTACCAGTTGCCCCCGCTATCATACCATGCCGATTAGCGCGGCTCAGATTCAAGCTTTGTTTTTCTCCATTGCCAAGGCCCAGAAATATTTCACTTTGATTATCCATCTTATCCTCAATTTATTGGCTTATTGCTATTAAGCGACTCTGAATAGATGCACCATGCCGCTAAAGCGATGATGGTACAAATGTTTTGATATAATCAGGGCGTAAAAAGCCTGTATAATATACTTAAGAGCAATTTACCGTTTGTCATGAATCGTTCATCGCAATTATGGTTACACAGTGAAAATCCCACTATTTAGTTGCGTAAAAGATTAGTATATGTGTTAATATGGAAAAAGCTTTATGAATATGGTGCGATATTGGGCGATAATATTTACCGTCTCTATGCTCTTGGGTGCTTGTGCATCAACGGGGAATAAACTGGATTCCTCGCATTCTCAACCCTCCAAAAGCGGTGATAATTTATCGAACCCATTGCAGGTAAAGCGTGATATTGCTGCTGAGAGGCGCGCCGCCAAAGCTGCATTAGAGAGCGATATCCATGAATTATGGCGCAAATTCCCAGGCAAAACTGGTATAGCGGTGCGGCGCATCGATGGAGATTGGACCATTGGTAGGCGTCTTAATGATCTCTTCCCGCAGCAAAGCGTATCCAAAATTTGGGTTGCAATGACGATATTAGATCAAGTTGATAAAAGACAATTATCTCTGGCGCAGCCAGTAAAGATTACTAAAAAAGATTTAGCCGTATTCCATCAACCCATACGGGCCGACATATTGCGCAATGGCGAAGTGACCGAATCTATACGCAGTCTGATGGAACGTGCTATCATCAAAAGCGATAATACAGCGAATGATAGCCTGCTTCGAACCGTTGGCGGGCCACAAGCTGTGCGCCGATTTATCGCAAAGAAAAGATTAGGACGCATTCGTTTTGGGCCTGGTGAACGGCTATTACAGAGCGGTATCGCAGGCATAGAATGGCGCCAAGAATATAGCGAAGGTCGCAAATTTTATACCGCCCGAGCCAATTTACCGCGCGAAGAACGCAAACGGGCTTTGGACAAATATTTGGCCAATCCAGTGGATGGGGCCACACCAGATGCTTTGGTCAATGCCCTTGATAGATTATCAAAATATGATTTATTAACATCGGCATCATCCAAATTATTGCTCAATCTTATGACCCGCGTCACGAGCGGCCCGCGCCGTCTTAAAGCGGGTGTGCCTGCGCAATGGCAGTTTTTGCACAAAACTGGCACTGGCCAAGACTTGCCGCCAGTTTCAACGGGTTATAATGATATTGGTATCATGACCGCGCCCGATGGAACGCGCTATGCTGTGGCTGTGCTTCTTGCCGATACAACGGCCAGCGTGCCAGAGAGAATGCGCCTTATGCAATCGGTTGCGCGCGCCGTAGCGCGCCACCATAGATAATGAAGCGTTATGAAAAATAGCGCGTTATAATGACAATCCGAACTGTCATTTAATCCATAAATTACTGTTGTTCCTTGGAAACACGCTCGGCGCGGGCTTCTGGCATTTGCTCGTCCAGTTTTTGAGCCGCCTCATCCAGCATTTTTTGATCGCGCTCTGATACAAGATCGGTGCTGTCATCGCCGCATGACATCAGCGAAAATACCGCAAGGGCGATCCATAATTTGCTGGGATTATTTTGCTTCATTTTCGCTCGAGCGGGCAACAGGATCGGCAGCAACTTCGGGTGCAGTTGCATCGGATAATTCTTTGCCTATTGCATCGGCCGCACTTTCTGCATTTTCAATAGCATCTTCTAGCGCATCTTGCTCGCTTGTTGCTACGTCTTCAATCTCTGGTTCAACGATCACCTCTTCTTCGCTATTACACGCGGCAAGCATTAAATTGCTGGACAGTAAAAGGATGATTGCTGATTTTTTCATAAAAGGCCTCATAATGTTATTATTGGGTGATATATGCCATGAGGTAATGAGCATATCAATCCTCTATCCATAAATTACTCTATTTAATGATAGAATGAAGCTAGCTACTTGCTAGATTAGGGTTAAATATTCTGATTATAATATTATATCTGCTTAAAAGCATATCTTTGATTGACCCCATATAAAGATATCTTTATATCATTAGAACGATGGATGATTTACTCAACATAATGCGGGCCCTAGCCGACCCAACGCGCCTGCGGATGGCACTATTGGTCAGCGCTATGGAATTATCGGTCGGTGAAATGGCCTTGATTCTCGAACAGAGCCAACCGCGTGTCTCTCGCCATATTCGTATCTTGGATGAAGCTGGTATTATTAAACGGCGCAAAGAAGGCAGTTGGGTATTTTTGCGCAATGGCAGTTTTGCTCAAATGGATAAATTGAATGCGCTTTTGCAATCGACTAAGATTTTCCAATCTGACATTGTCAAATCAGACATGGAAAAATTGGAACAAGTGCGCGCTGATCGGGCTGAAATGGCCGAAACTTATTTTGCCAATCATGCCTGTGAATGGGATCAAATCAGATCCTTACATATTGCCGAACAAGATGTAGAACAAGAGATGCAGCGGATTTTGAGTGCCTATTCGCTCGGACGCTTATTGGATGTGGGCACAGGTACAGGGCGGATAATCGAATTATTCGCTGGCCAATGCGAGCATGCAGCCGCCATTGATAATAGCCCGGAAATGCTGCGCGTTGCGCGCGCCAAAATTGATCGTCTTGTTGGCCATAAGGTTGAAATGATGCTCGGTGATTTTAATAATCTGCCGATTGACAATGGCAGTTTTGATACCCTTATTTTGCATCAAGTGCTGCATTATGCCCAAAACCCCCAGCGCGTTATCACAGAATCATCGCGCGTATTATCCGAGGGTGGCCGCCTCATGATTGTCGATTTTTCGTCGCATAATGTCGAAGATTTGCGCAAATATCATGCCCATGCGCGTCTTGGGTTTTCCAATGAAATGATGAAACAAAATTTTCGCAACGCTGGATTATATTTAGCGCACCACACTGATCTCTCCAATACTGAAGCCAAGAGCAAAGATGGCGATGATGCATTAACGGTATCGATTTGGCTTGGTCAAAAAATGGGAGCAAAAAGCAATAAAATTACCGATTATAAAAATAAAAAAACTACCAGAGAATTGCCCCAAAAATTGAAAGTCATAAAATGAGCGCGAACCAAAATAATAGCCATCAACCTCTATTTGCAGGATTGCCTGGCGATGCTGAAATTTCATTTGAATTTTTTCCCCCGAAATCGGAAAAAATGGAAACCACATTGTGGGACAGCATTAAAACATTAGAGCCGCTCGATCCGCGCTTTGTTTCTGTGACTTATGGTGCTGGCGGTTCAACCCGAGAGCGCACCCACAATACTGTCGCACGAATTGCCAAAGAAACCAATGTTGCCGCCGCTGCACACCTTACCTGTGTCGAGGCCAGCAAAACCGAAATTCGCGAAATTGCCGAAGCCTATTGGGAAGCGGGCGTGCGCCATATTGTTGCGCTGCGCGGTGATCCACCCACCGAGGGGCAAAAATTTGAACCCCACCCAAATGGCTATGCAAGCGCGGCCGAATTGGTCAAAGGCTTAAAAGAAATAGCCGATTTTGATATATCCGTGGCCGCTTATCCTGAAACCCATCCAGAAGCCGATTGCCCGCAAAGCGACATTGATAATCTAAAACGTAAATTAGACGCTGGGGCAAGCCGCGCTATCACGCAATTTTTCTTTTCGCCCGATGCGTTTTTCCGGTTCAGAGAAGCAGCCACAGCGGCGCATATTGACACCGAATTAGTTCCAGGGATATTGCCCGTATCGAACGTCAGCCAAACGCGCCGCATTGCCTCTATATGTGCTGCACAAATCCCCCAATGGATGAATGATTTGTTCGAAGGGCTAGATGACCACCCAGCAGCCCGCCAATTAATCGCCGCGACCATAGCCGCTGAAATGTGCCAAAACCTATATGTAGGTGGGGTTAGGCATTTTCATTTTTACACACTAAATCGCGCCGAATTATCTTATGCAATATGCCATTTATTGGGTAAGCGGCCCGCTGCGATAGGAACAAATATATGACCATCAGCCCCGCCGATTATGTCCGTCAAACTGCGCAAGAACGCATCATGCTGTTTGATGGCGGCTATGGCACCGCCATTCAAGCCTATAAATTAAGCGAAGCAGATTATCGCGGTGATCTGGATTTACCGATGGATCAAAAAGGCAATAATGATTTGCTCTCTATCACCAAACCCGACATTATCAAAGCCGTCCATAGGGCCTATTTAGAGGCTGGTGCTGACATTATTGAAACCAATAGTTTCAGCGCAACGCAGATAAGTATGGCCGATTATGGGTGCGAACATTTGGTGCGCGATTTGAATATTCAATCCGCCAAATTGGCCCGCGAGGCCGCCGCAGAAGCGCAAGCCAAAGATGGCGTTAGACGCCTTGTAGCGGGTTCGATTGGCCCAACCAACAAAACCTTATCATTATCGCCCGATGTCAACGATCCTGGGTTTCGCGAGATTGATTTTGATTATCTAAAAAGCGTGTATCGCGAACAATGCGATGCCCTAATAGAAGGCGGCGTTGATTTTTTATTGATTGAAACCATATTCGATACGCTCAACGCCAAATGCGCCGCTATGGCGGCTAAAGAGGCGGGCGATGCCTCGGAGCGCGATGTCCCCTTGATGATTAGCATGACCATCACCGATATGGCGGGCCGCAATCTATCGGGCCATACGGTCGAGGGTTTTTGGAACGCTATTCGCCATGTCAAACCGCTCACCATTGGTTTGAATTGCTCATTCGGAGCTGATTTACTGCGTCCATTTTTAACCGAACTATCCAAAAATGCCGATACGCTGATTATGGCCTATCCCAACGCTGGATTACCCAATGATTTGGGTGAATATGATGAATTGCCCGAACAAACGGCCGCGCTCATTTCCGAATGGACGCAAGAAGCTTTGGTCAATATTATTGGCGGATGTTGCGGCACCACCCCAGAGCATATTGCCGCCATTGCCAACCGCGTTAAGGGCGAGCCTGTTCGCCATATTCCCAACCTTGCCACTGCAACGCGCTTATCGGGCCTAGAGCCATTTAACATGCACGCTTAGGGAGAGATTAATGTTCCGTTTCAATGATGAACCCGCAAAACAAGCTGCGTGCGAATATGAAAAATACTCTAAAAGTGCAATATCTGCTCCTTCCACCCCATCAATGATAATCATAAATATTATCACCTCATTGCAAGCCCAATGCAATGGTAAAGCAATCCAGATCAATACTAAATTGCCACGGAAATATAGCCTCTGCGCAATGACATAAATGAGACAATAAAATGACTAATGCACAATCTGGATCCAGCTTCGTTAATATTGGCGAGCGCACCAATGTAACGGGCAGCGCGCGGTTCAAAAAACTCATCCTCAATGATGATTATGAAGCCGCCGTAGAAGTCGCGCGTCAACAGGTCGAAAATGGGGCGCAAATCATCGATATTAATATGGATGAAGGTTTGCTCGATGCGCATCATGCGATGACGACATTTTTGAAACTGATTGCAGCGGAACCCGATATTGCCCGCGTGCCAGTGATGATCGATTCCTCAAAATGGAGCGTGATCGAAGCGGGCCTAAAATGCGTTTCGGGTAAGCCTATCGTTAATAGTATTTCCATGAAAGAGGGCGAAGAAGAGTTCTTAAAATATGCGCGTTTATGCATGAGCTATGGGGCTGCTGTGGTGGTGATGGCGTTTGACGAAGTGGGCCAAGCCGACACCAAAGAACGCAAGGTCGAAATATGTCAGCGCGCTTATACATTACTCACCGATATTGGCTTTCCGCCCGAAGATATTATTTTTGATCCCAATGTCTTTGCCGTGGCAACGGGCATCGAAGAACATGATAATTACGGCGTCGATTTTATCGAAGCCACCGATGAAATTACCAACACTTGCCCGCATGTGCATATATCGGGCGGACTATCCAACCTCTCTTTCAGCTTTCGAGGTAATGAACCCGTGCGCCGCGCCATGCACTCGGTTTTCCTCTATCATGCGATACCCGTGGGCATGGATATGGCTATTGTGAATGCGGGGCAATTGGATGTGTATGACACGATTGACCCAAAATTGCGCGCAGCGTGCGAAGATGTGATATTAAACCGCGCGCCCAAAGATGGCGGCAATGCCACAGAAAATCTGATCGCTTTGGCTGAAACCTATCGCGGTACAGATGCGAAAGCCGAGAAAGAAGCAGCGGAATGGCGCAGTTTGGACGTTGTAAAGCGGCTTGAATATGCATTGGTCAAGGGCATTGATGCGCATATTATCGAAGATACCGAAGAAGCACGGTTACTAAAACCGCGCCCTATTGAGGTTATCGAAGGGCCATTGATGGATGGCATGAATGTCGTTGGTGATTTATTTGGTTCGGGAAAAATGTTCCTGCCACAGGTGGTGAAATCGGCGCGCGTTATGAAAAAAGCTGTGGCGCATTTGCTGCCCTTTATCGAAGCCGCCAAGGAAGAAGGAGCTAAGGGTAAGGGCAAAATTATCATGGCCACTGTGAAAGGCGATGTGCATGATATTGGCAAGAATATCGTCGGCGTTGTGCTGCAATGTAATGGGTTTGAGATTATTGATTTGGGTGTGATGGTGCCGTGGATGGAGATTATCAAAGCCGCCAAAGAACAGGATGCCGATATTATTGGTTTATCAGGATTAATCACGCCTTCGCTGGATGAAATGGTGACTGTTGCCGAGGAAATGGAACGCGCAGGCCTGACTATTCCGCTGCTAATTGGCGGAGCAACAACATCAAAAACACACACCGCATTACGCATCGAACCAGCCTATAGCGGGGCGACTGTTTATGTATTGGATGCGAGCCGCTCGGTTGGCGTTGCATCGACTCTTTTGAGCGATACTTTGGCCGATAAATTCATCGCCGATACGCGCATAGATTATGAAGAAGTGCGCGTTGCGCGTGCTGGTAAAACTGCTAAAAAATTGACCGCATTGGCCGATGCGCGCGACAATGCATTCTCTATCGATATGGCGCAAAAACCAGCACCGCCCAATAAACCGGGCTTGCATGTTTTTGATGATTGGGATCTTAATCATCTGCGCGATTTTATCGATTGGACACCTTTTTTCCGCGCTTGGGAATTGGCGGGAAGCTATCCAGCTATTTTGACCGATGATGTGGTTGGTGAAAGCGCGAGCGATTTGTTCAAAGATGCACAAAAAATGCTCGATACAATCATTGCTGAAAAATGGCTCACCGCTAGAGCTGTGGTTGGCCTGTGGCGCGCACGGCGCGGCAAAGGCGAACAATGCGATGATATTTTTGTTTCGCCCGATAATCACGAATTTAGCCTATCAATGCTGCGGCAACAAGTCATCAAACGCGGCGGCAAAGCCAATATGTGTCTGGCCGATTTTATTGATACATCGGATGATTGGATTGGCGGCTTTGCAGTCACCACGGGGCATGGCATAGAGGAATATGTGCAACGTTTTGAAGCCGATAAAGATGATTATAATTCTATTTTGCTAAAAGCATTGGCCGATCGCTTGGCCGAAGCCTTTGCCGAGGCGATGCACCATCATGTGCGCACCGATTTATGGGGTTATGCGCCCGATGAAAAGCTTGACAATAAAGCACTGATTCAAGAAAAATACTCAGGTATTCGTCCCGCCCCTGGTTATCCGGCCTGCCCCGATCATAGCTTGAAACCAATATTATTCGATATGTTAGATGCGACAAATAATACAGGCATTGAATTGACGAGCGGCTTTGCCATGACACCAACTGCCGCTGTTTCTGGATTTTATTTTGCGCATCCGCAAAGCGAATATTTTGGTGTGGCGCGGATCGATGAAGAACAAGTCGAGGATTATGCTAAGAGACGGGATTTGACCATCGACAAAGCCAAGCAATATTTACGGCCTAATTTGAACGATTAATCCGCCTATAAATATTTTGTGCTGCTATTGTCCGATAATGTTACGCTATTTGTAATATCTGGTTAATCAGCTAGTTTTTATACATGATTGTGATAAATCGAATCAAGCCACAGTCTCTGAAGCAGATTTTCAAATCAATTTCTGAAGCTTTTCAGGCCTGATGTAGCGTAATATAAAGGATAATATGATGGCGAATTTCAATCTCTCGGCTAAAAATATTGCAATAATTTCAGCTCTAACATTTGGCACTTTGGTCACCAGTGCATCAGCGCAAGGCAATGTCCGTGATTTCCAAGTGGCCGAAACGGGTAAAAGCTATAATAGCTTGCAATCTGCCGTAAAAGCCATTGGCGGCGGCACAGGAACCATCATTATCGCCGATGGTCGCTATGCCGATTGCGCCGTTCAGATAGCTGGTAATGTCACCTATAAAGCAAGAAATATAGGCCGCGTAATTTTTGATAAGGCTGTATGCGAGGGCAAAGCCACATTGGTCATGCGCGGACAAAGCGGCAGCGTAGATGGCATTATTTTCCAAAATATTGGCGTTACAGACGGTAATGGCGCTGGTATTCGCCTCGAAAAAGGGAATTTAACCGTCACGCGGTCTGTATTTCGTAACAGCGAGCAAGGCATTTTAACCGCTAATGATAAAAATGGCTCTATCCGCATTGATCGCTCTACATTTTCTAGTTTAGGGCGCTGTGATCGCGGTCTCGCTTGTTCGCATAGCATCTATATTGGTGATTATGGCGCATTAACCGTGACCAACTCACGCTTTGAACAAGGTCGCGGTGGCCATTATGTCAAAAGCCGTAGCGCCCGTGTCAACATTAGCAATAATGCCTTTGATGATGTGCGCGGTCGCGCCACCAATTATATGATTGACCTACCAGCGGGCTCGGTGGGCAAAATCCATCGCAACTATTTTGTCCAAGGGCTTAACAAAGAAAATTACAGCGCCTTTATCGCTATCGCTGCCGAGGGCCGCGTCAACAGCAGCAATGGCTTGCAAGTCACCAATAATGACGCAAGCATCGCACCTGGCGTTCAGCGCAAGACTGTGTTTTTAGCCAATTGGTCGCGCGATTCCATTGCGCTGCAATCCAACCGATTGGGGCCACAGCTTCAGCGTTACGAAGAAAGATAGCCGCGCAAACGCATCTCTGATGCGATTATCTGCTATAATTTGCGCAATATGCTATGCATTTGTAACGAAGATGATTAGATTGCGAATATGAGAATTATGACCATATTGCGCTATTTAATCATCATGCTTGCTATGTTGTCGCTGCATAATGCAGCTTCCGCACAATTACCAGATTTTCCGCTCAACATACAAGCGCAATTAAAATCCGAAACGCCCGTGCCTAGCCCAGGGAGCAGCGTCACCATTGCCATAGTGATGACCCCTGCTGATGGATGGCATGGCTATTGGGAAAATCCTGGCGATGCGGGTGTTGGTTTGCAATTAGATTGGAAATTACCCGAGGGCGTAACAGCAGGAAAAGCACGCTTTCCAATCCCAGAAAGGCTGATTATCAGCGATTTGATGAACTTCACCTATGAAGGGCAACATGCCTTTTTGGTCGATCTAAAAATCGATGACACTATAGCGATTGGGCGTAATCTTGCGATCAGCGTCGACGCGCAATGGCTGGCATGCACCGATCGGATATGCGTGCCAGAACAAGATGAATTGCAATTAAATCTGGTGACAGGTGATGGTGCTATTACGCCAGCGCGCTTAGCGCAATTTGGCGAGTATCGCGCCAAATTAGCATCGCCATTGGATCAAAAAGCAACCTATCAAATCCAAGGCGAAGAAATTGCTATTTCTATCCCAATGCCCAGCAGCGTAGAGATTAATAATCTCTATTTTTTCCCCGTTGTCCAATCTTTATTTGACTATCAAGCTCCTCAAAAAATAAAACGTGGTGATACTGAAATCATCATCACCACTGCTTTGGATCAATATCGCGATAAAGAGACTATATTTAATAGCGAAATGCGCGCTATTTTGCAGATTAGCTCTGAAAGCGGTATCGAGCTAATCGCCAAAGCTGGCATTGTCAAAGGCGGATTTGAAGGCGGTTTTGCTGAAAATATAACATCCATCTGGATATTATTGGCATCGGCACTATTGGGTGGCCTTATCCTCAACCTTATGCCCTGCGTGTTTCCGATTATCGGTCTAAAAGCAGTGTCCTTGGCCAAATTTGGCAATGATGATAAAACCGCCAAGCGAGAAGCCCTATCCTATAGCGCAGGGGTTATTTTCAGCACAGTAGCATTGGGAGCTTTGCTGTTACTGCTGCGCGCTGGTGGCGAACAAATCGGTTGGGCTTTTCAATTACAATCGCCTGTCATGCTGTTACTATTATTCTTGCTGATGGTTTTTATCGCGCTCAACCTGTGGGGGGTATTTGAACTTTCTAGCATCACGATGGGGCAAAGATTAACCCAAGGTAGCGGGGGTTCATTTTGGACAGGTGTATTGGCTGCTTTTGTTGCTACGCCTTGCACTGGCCCGTTCATGGCATTAGCATTGGGCGCAGCTCTAATAGCACCCATATACCAAGCCTTATTGATATTTTTCGGATTGGGCTTTGGGCTTGCCCTGCCTTATTTAGCCATCGCCTATATCCCAGCATTGCGCAACAAAATGCCCAAAGCTGGCCCATGGATGGAAATATTTCGCAAGAGCATGGCTATCCCAATGGCTATCACCGCGATTGCATTATTTTGGCTACTCTATCGAGTGGGCGGCATCCAAGCATTGACGATTGCAACGATAATGGCCATTTTCAGCATTGCCCTCATCACTATCATTCGTCGCCATCAAATAGACAATAAAAAGACCGCAATATGGCCATTTATAGTCTTTTTCTGTACAGTTTTCCTAGGCGGTTATTTCATGACGCAAGCAAAACCACCATCAATAATTGATACAAAAAAATGGGTGCAGGTGGTTTCTTATGATGCACAAAAATTACAGGAATTTAGAGTTCAGCAACAAAAGATATTCCTCTATTTCACGGCCGATTGGTGCGTAACGTGCAAAATAAATGAAGCCTCGACCATTCAACGCAAAGAAATGGCGCAATATTTCACCAACAATAAAATCATCGTTATGGAAGCGGATTTCACCCTCAAAGAGCCTGAAATCGCCAATATGTTAAACCAATATGGTCGAGCTGGTGTTCCGCTTTATATCTATTTTGCGCCCAACCAAGAAGAGAAGATATTACCGCAAGTACTAAGTATTAAGACTTTGAAATCAGAGCTTAAACCCTGATTAAATATCGATCATTTTGTTGCCATTTGCACCGATCAGCAATATTCCTTTTGATCCTTTGATGCTATTGATGGGAATAGATAATTGATACCCATCTTCATTCTCTGCATTCAAAGTTTCAGAATTTTCCCGAATGCGTACCTTTAAAACCTCGACATCTGCATAGTCTGGCATAGCATGATGTATGCACGGTGCGAGTATAGCTTTCCAACCATCTTCTGGCTTCGCACCTGCAACATAAAGATAATCCTCATCATTAAATTGTGACGATCTAATTTCGGCATACTCAAAATCAATCAACTTCCCATGAGGCGCGCTAGATAATGATTTAGATATATTTCCCTGACCCATTGCGTTAATCCAACTATAAATTTGTAACAATATTTTATTCTTTTATACTTTTTATATACGGCTATATAACGTAAAGGTAAACTATATGCATTGGTAAATTAGTGTAATTTAGCGTAAATGCTTGATTGTGCAGCGCAATAAATTTACCAATGAATGATGCTTGCATTGAAATCTTCAAATGAAGCATGGATATATATTCATTATTTTAGCATGGCATTTCACATCATTATGCGCATGCACGCTCCATGATACTCCAATGACAAGGGAATAGAAAAGCTATAAAAATGCTCCATTATGAAACGCGCTTTTATCAGCATATTAACTATAAAACCGAATGGCAAAACTCAACTAAGATGAGAGTTATGGGTCATTAATGGCGGCCATAGGCCCATATAATATATATCAAAAACGTATCAATTTAGCCAAATTTACGCTGGGTTTTGCCATATTTTTTGCGCGTGCCTGGACGGCCTTCTCTCGAACGACCTGCGGGGCCAGCGACTTGGTGTTCGGGCGGCAATCCTAGCTCTTGCGATTCCAATGTGCGGATTTTATCGCGCAGTTCGGCTGCTTTCTCAAACTCCAAATCACCCGCTGCTGTGCGCATATCTTTTTCCAGATCCTTGATATAGCTGCGCAAATTATGGCCAACCAGATGCGATATATCGTCATCAATATCGACCAATACGCTATCGCGCGATGCGGTATCGCCGACAATATCAGCAATATCGCGCTTAATCGTCTGCGGGGTAATGCCATGTTCTAAATTATAGACGGTTTGCTTTTCGCGGCGGCGATCGGTTTCGCGCATCGCTCGCTCCATCGAACCTGTGATTTTATCGGCATAGAGAATAACGCGCCCATCGACATTTCGCGCGGCGCGGCCGATGGTTTGCACCAAAGATGTCTCGCTGCGCAGAAAACCCTCTTTATCGGCATCCAATATCGCCACCAATCCGCATTCGGGAATGTCTAATCCCTCGCGCAATAAGTTAATCCCGATTAAAATATCATAGACGCCCATGCGCAAATCGCGGATGAGCTCGATACGCTCCAACGTCTCAACATCGCTGTGCATATAGCGCACGCGCAGACCCGCCTCGTGCATAAATTCGGTCAAATCTTCGGCCATTTTCTTGGTCAAAGTCGTGACAAGGCTGCGATAGCCTTGCGCAGCCACTTTGCGCGTTTCATTGATAAGGTCTTCCACCTGACTATCGACAGGGCGGATTTCAATCGGTGGATCGATAAGCCCCGTCGGGCGAATGATTTGTTCGGCAAAAACGCCGCCTGTTTGCTCCATCTCCCATTTACCGGGCGTCGCAGAAACCGACACCGTTTGCGGGCGCATAGCATCCCATTCGTTAAAGCGCAGCGGGCGATTATCAATACAGCTTGGCAGGCGGAAACCATATTGCGCTAGCGTTAATTTACGGCGATGGTCGCCCTTTGACATAGCACCGATTTGCGGCACGGTTTGGTGGCTCTCATCGACAAATAATAAGGCATTATCGGGTAAATATTCAAATAATGTCGGCGGCGGTTCGCCCGGCAATCGCCCCGTTAAGAAACGCGAATAATTTTCAATCCCCGCGCAAGCACCCGTGGCCGCTATCATCTCTAAATCAAAATGGGTGCGTTGTTCCAATCGTTGCGCTTCCAATAATTGCCCTTCCGCATTTAATTCTTTTAAGCGGACATCGAGCTCAAAACGTATCGCCTCCATCGCCTGCTTCATGGTGGGGCCAGGGGTCACATAGTGCGAATTGGCATAGACACGCACATAATCCAGCTCTTCGCCTTTCTTGCCTGTCAGCGGATCAAATTCACAGATTGATTCAACATCATCGCCAAAAAATGAAATGCGCCACGCCATATCTTCATAATGCGATGGATAAATTTCGAGGCTATCACCGCGCACCCGAAAATTACCGCGCACAAAGGCTGTATCATTGCGCTTATATTGCAGCGACACCAGCTTAGCGATTATCGATCGCTGTTCGATAGTCTCTTCTTTTTTAATATCAAAAATCATCGCGCTATAGGTTTCAACGCTGCCGATACCATAGAGGCACGATACCGATGCGACGATTAACACATCATCACGCTCGAGCAAGGATCGCGTAGCGCTATGGCGCATACGATCGATGGCCTCGTTCACGCTTGAGTCTTTTTCAATATAAGTATCAGAGCGCGGGACATAGGCCTCGGGCTGATAATAATCATAATAAGAGACGAAATATTCGACCGCATTATTGGGAAAAAAGGATTTAAATTCTCCATAAAGCTGCGCTGCCAATATTTTATTCGGCGCCAAAACAAGAGCTGGCCTTTGCAATTCCTCTACCATTTTGGCCATGGTAAAGGTCTTGCCCGATCCCGTAACGCCGAGCAGCACTTGGTCGCGCTCGCCTTCTTGCGCGCCTTTAACCAAATCGGCAATGGCTCTGGGTTGATCGCCTGCGGGGGAATATTCTGAAACAAGCTTAAACTTTTTACCGGGGTCAATTTTTGCAGGACGCTCGGGTTTATGCGCCACAAATTCAGCCCCTGTTTCAGGTTCATCGAGTCCGCGTCTGATGATAATTTCGCTCATAAATTAAATATGGTGATTATCGCCCAATATGTCACGGGATTAATTGCAACCATAATAGCTTTTATGATTCAAAACCCTATTTTATCCATTGCCCAGCGGCGCAATATAGAGCAATATTGACAGGTTGGTATTAATTAGGAGAAATATGATGATCGCATATACAATGGTTGGCTGTAACGACATGCCAAAGGCGCATGAATTTTATAATGCTTTGTTCGAGGGAACGGATGTAAAGCCGCTGTTCAAAACACCGCATGGCGGACAATTTTACGGCAGAGGTTCTGGCTCACCTATGGTCTGCGTCGGTTTTCCCTATAACGAAGAAGCCGCCACCGTGGGCAATGGCGGGATGATCGCCATTAGCTGCAATAGCACCGAAGAAGTCGATGCTTATTATAAAAAAGCTATAGCATTGGGCGGCAGCGACGAAGGCGCGCCGGGCTGGCGTTTGGAAGAGGTTTTTTATGGCGGTTATTTCCGCGATTTGGACGGCAATAAATTATGCTTTTGTAAAATGAATATGGGCTGATATTTAGGGGCGTATATAGTTGCGTCCCTTTATCTCTAGATAATTATTTAATCCTCTTCGCATATATATGAAACGCTATAGCCAATGAAATTTGATTTTTTTCATGATAATATATTTGCGCCATTTTTATGGGTGATACTATTGCAAACTATCGCTATTTCTTTGGCTAATTTAAGCGGTGATGTGCAGCAAAGCGCGCTCTATACAACCCGGTGGTCGGCGCGCGCAGGATTTCCTATATTCCTTATCGCTTTTGGCGCGGGCGCATTTTATAAACTATCCAAGAATAAAATGAGCGCATCGCTGATCCGCTATCGTCGGCAATGGGGACTGGCCTTTGCGTTCAGCCATGCCATCCATTTCATATTCATTCTCTATTTTTTACAAGTGAATGATAGGCCAATCTCCATAGAAAATCTTGGCGCGGGCTTGATACCCTATAGCTTTATTTTACTCATGGCACTGACATCAAATACCATGTCTATGCACCTACTCGGACGCAATTGGCAACGCTTGCATTGGATAGGCAGCTATACGATATGGTTTGGCTATGCATCCAGCTATTTTGGGAAAATGATCGACATTAAAACCTTATGGATTGGCCTTATCGGGACGCTTTTGAGCTTTGCGATTATTGGATTGCGTATCATCGCAAAATATAAATTAAAAGCTTAAAAGAGCAGACAATCAATCCATCAGTCCCCCATTAAGGGATAATCCAAATAACCCTCTGGGCCTCGGCTATACCATGTTGCCATAACGTCTTGGTTGAGCGGGGCATTGGCCTTGAAACGTTCCACCAAATCGGGGTTCGCAATATAAGTGCGGCCAAAGCTAATCGCATCGGCAACACCCGCTGCCATCTCTTGCTCGGCGCGTGCTTGCAAATAATCGCTGTTGAGGATGAGCGTGCGCGAGAAAGCTTTGCGAATATCGGGCGCTATCGGCGGTAATTCGCTACGGCCGAATGTGCCATCGAGCGGCGGCTCGCGCAGTTCTAACGACGCGATACCAAGGCCATCGAGCAATCGGGCAGCTTTGGTAAATGTATCCACGGCATTGCTATCATTCACGCCTTGGCTGTCCCCATTGGGCGAGAGGCGCACATGGGTGCTATCTTTGCCCCAAATATCGATCAATCGCTGGGTGACTTCGCCCAATAAACGCAAACGGTTTTCAATCGGTCCGCCATAATCATCGGTGCGCTGATTGCTTCCATCGCGGATGAATTGGTCGACAAAATAACCATTGGCGGCATGCAATTGCACCCCATCAAAACCTGCTTTTTTGGCATTTTCAGCAGCCAGCGCATAATCATCCAAAACGCGCGGTACTTCTGCTATTTCTAAGGGACGCGCTCTATCATATTCTTGGCGCGACATATCGGGGGCATAGGCCAATCCAGGTGCTTTGGTGGCCGATGCAGATACGGGCGGCTTACCATCATTATAAGCCGATAAAACGATACGCCCCATGTGCCATAGCTGGCATATAATGCGCCCGCCCGCTTTATGGACGGCTTCGGTAATGGGCTTCCAAGCCTCGACATGGTCATCGCGCCAAATCCCTGGTGCAAATGGCATCCCAAGCCCTTCTTGGCTAATCCCTGTCGCCTCCGAAATAATGACGCCAGACGATGCGCGCTGCGCATAATATTCGGCCATCATGGGAACGGGGGTAAAGCTCTGATCGCATCTTAGCCGCGTACAAGGGGCAACAAATATGCGATTAGGAGCATCAATCGTCCCAAGCTTAATGGGGTCAAATAATCTATGCGTCATATGTTCAGCCTCTTTCTTAGCTTATTTAGATTAATCGCGTAGCAATTCATTAATGCCTGTTTTGCTGCGCGTTTGCGCATCCACCGTTTTCACAATTACCGCGCATGCAAGGCTTGGCCCTGCGCTGCCATCGGCTAGAGGCTTGCCAGGCAGCGTGCCAGGCACAACAACCGAATAGGGCGGGATATGGCCGCTGATGATGGCACCCGTTTCGCGGTTTACAATTTTGGTCGATTGGGTGATGAACACGCCCATCGAAACTACGCATCCTTCGCCCACAATCACACCTTCCACGATTTCGCTGCGCGCCCCGATAAAGCAATTATCGCCGATGATAGTGGGATTGGCTTGCAAAGGTTCGAGAACCCCGCCAATCCCAGTGCCTGCCGATATATGACAATTTTTGCCGACTTGCGCACAACTACCCACCGATGCCCAAGTATCGATCATCGTGCCATCGCCAACATAAGCACCAATATTGACAAAACTTGGCATCAAAACCACATCTTTACCGATATAGCTGCCGCGCCGCGCCGCCGCGCCGGGAACTATGCGAAAACCCGCGCTGCGAAAATCGCTCTCACCCCAACCTTCAAATTTGGATGGCACTTTATCAAAAGCAGGGAAGCCCGCCGCACCGCCATCCATAATGACATTATCATTGAGGCGAAAGGAGAGCAGCACTGCTTTTTTGAGCCATTGATGCACCACCCATTCGCCGCCTTCTTGGCTAGCAACACGCCCAGCACCGCTGTCGAGCATAGTGAGCGCTTCATTCACAGCATCGCGCACTTCGCCCGTGGTCGAGAGGCTTAATCCATCGCGCGCATCCCATGCGGCTTCGATTATTTGCTCTAATTGCTTGCCCATATTTAATTCCCAATCTTTGTCGCTATGTCCGTTAAAAATGCTTCGATATTGTTGGTGGTCACATCGATAAAATCGTCCTTATTCTTATGGCTATCATTCCAATGGGGCTGCCCCCAATCAGAACCACCATCGACCCAAACCGTCGCCATACCCAATGATTTTGCCGTTTCTAAGTTACGGGCCATATCCTCGAAAAAGACAGACCGCAAGGGGTCAATGTCCGTTTTATTTAATAGCGTTCTATAGGCCGCCATCTCAGGCTTTGGCCGATAATCACAAGCGCATATATCGCATATAGAATCGAATAAGCCATCCAAACCAAGCCTTTCTATGACGCGCTGTGCATAAGGGGAATCGCCATTGGTAAAAATATATTTTTTACCTGGAAGAGACTCTATTAATGGTGCTAATTTAGGGGCTTCATCCAAAATGGATAAATCTATATCGTGGACATATTGCAGATATTCTTGCGGATCGACATTATCATGGCGCATTAATCCGTTCAAAGTGGTGCCATATTTTGTGAAATATGATTTCTGAATCGCCTTCGCTTGATTAGTATCACAGCCCAAATGACGCTGCACATATTGGCTGATTCGCGCGCTTATTTGATCAAAAAAAGCAAAGTGCGATGGATAGAGGGTATTATCCAAATCAAACACCCAATGGTCGAATTTTTCCACATCCATATATCATGCCTTATTATCGTATAGTGAAACCAGACAATTATAATAATTCAATTATGATATTTCACATTGTCGCTTCGGCTTAAAGAAATATTAATTGAGCATCGTCTCTATGACAATTTATAATTTAACAATAAATCATATTTTTGATACCAATGTAAAAAATCGCAGCCGCCTCTTGAAATATAGTATCACATACTGCTAACTTATTTATCTGGGGGAATTAGTAATGCGTAAAGTGAGTCCCAATATGAAAAATAATATTCAAAAAAATATTCCAGCAATATCAGCTTTGATTGCTGTATTGGCACTATCAGCGTGCGGCGGATCAGGCAGCGGTACTGGCGCTGGAACATCTCCAACCATACCGCCTGTGGCGCCGCCTCCGCCGCCCCCTCCTCCTCCTCCGCCGCCTGCTGGACCTGTAACAACGCCGCCGCCGCCTGGAACAAATTTTAACACAACAGAATTTCGCCGCTCCGATGGCCCAGAATTTCATGGGGCCATTGCCGCTTATGAAGTCGGTGCAACGGGTGATGGTATTATCGTTGGCGTAATCGATACTGGCATTGACCCAAACAGCCGTGATTTTGCTGGGCGTATCTCCGACGATTCCATCGATGCGACTGGCCTAAACCGAGGCTTACAGTCCTTGGATGGCCATGGCACGACGGTCTCTCGCGTTATTGGTGCTGCACGAGATGGCAGCGGCATTCATGGTATAGCATTTGATTCAACCATATTAACGCTGCGCAGCGATACCGACGGTACATGCGAAGGCACCGACGATGATGAACCAGGCTGCACATTTAATAATACCACATTGGCAACGGCATTAAACGCAGCCGTCGATGCTGGCGCGCGCATCGTTAATCTCTCGCTTGGTGGTCCTGGCGGTGTCAATGCAGCCTTAAGATCGGCCATAATAAGAGCAACAGCCGCAAACATAGTGATCGTCATCTCTGCTGGTAACGAAGGTAATCCTGACCCAGACGAAGAACCAGAATTTGACCCCGATAATCCTAGCCCATTTGCGCAAGCATTTTTGGCGCTTGGCAATGGCAATATTATCATATCAACCTCTGTCAACGATGATCGTGAAATCTCTGATTTCAGCAACCGCGCTGGAAGCTCTCAAGATTCTGTATTATCCGCCCTAGGTTCAAGAATCTGCTGCTTATTCGAAGATGATGAAATTCGTATCACTACTGATGAAGATGGCAATCGTTTTGTAAATGTATTCAATGGCACATCATTTTCTGCGCCCCAAATATCAGGAGCGGCGGCTTTATTAGCGCAAGCCTTTCCAAACCTGAGCGCCGTGGAGATTGTTGAAATATTATTGCGATCTGCCGATGATGCAGGCGATGCAGGAACGGACGCAGTCTTTGGGCGCGGTATATTGAACATCGCTTCCGCCTTTCAACCCATTGGCACCACCGCCCTTGCCTCTACATCCATTCCTTTGCCTAGAACAACAACGGCAGGTACAACTGGCACTGCGATGGGCGATGCAGGTCTTTCAAACGAACCGCTAAATGCCATTATAACCGATGATTTTGATCGCCCTTTTGAGGTGAATTTAGGGGCGGGCATCATCACCGCACAACAAAACCCGCGTCTTACCCAAGGGCTTATCAATAATGGACGCGCTGTCGCCCTCAATGCAGGCCCTGCGCAAATAGCATTTAATATCAGGCAAGATTCGAGCGAACCCATTCGCGGTCTAAACCTAAGCGAAAATGATGAACGCGCCGCGCGCATCATTGCGGGGCGTATCACAGCGAAACTCGCCACAGATACCAGCGTCAGCCTGGGCATTAGACAAAGCGCGCAAGCGCAATTGGCTGTCCTTCAAGGACAAAGAGGCGGCAGCTTCCTTGTCGCACGCAATGCTAATTTTGATAGCGGTTTTACCCGCAGCCCCGATGGATCATTCGCGCTGCGCCAAAATATCAATGGCTTTGGCCTAACGCTAAGCGCAGAAACAGGGCAAGCGCGGGTGCTTGAACGTAATGAGCTACAATTTGGTTCGCCCATCCATAATCGTTATGGCTATGGCAATGTCGGTGTTGCACTGGATCGCAGCATTGGTAATGCGTGGCTATCGCTCGGTGCGAACTTGCTCGACGAAGAAGAAACGGTACTTGGTGCGCGTTTCAATAGCGCGATTGGGCGCGGCGGGGCGCAAAGCATTTTCCTGAATGCCAATGGCCGTTATAATTTGGGCAAGGGCTTTAATCTAAATGCAGCTTGGCGCGAGGGTTGGACCGATGCGCGCAGCACATTAAACAGCGGCGGCACGATTGATGGCAGCGGGCAAATCCGCAGCAACAGCTTTTCATTCGATGTCAGCAAAGCCGGTGTTTTTGGCCCTTGGGATCGGATTGGTTTGCGCATCGCCCAGCCCACCCGCGTGACCAGCGGCGGATTAAACCTTAATGTTCCTGTCAGTTTTGATTTTGCGACCGAGAGTGCAACCTTTGGCGTTAGGCAATTAAACCTAGCACCAAAGGGACGCGAAATTGCGACCGAGCTATCCTATTTCTTCCCGATTAAGGGCGGCACGGTCTCCACCAATTTATTCTATCGTCAAGAACCGGGGCATTTTGAAAATACGCCCGATGATATTGGCGCGGCAATACGCTTTACCTTTGGATTGTGAGGCGTTTTACGCAAAATCATCTTGAATAAACGAGACCCCAGCGTGAGAGCGTCTGGGGTTTTTTATGATAAGGTAATATTCAAACATCCTTGTCACCCTCAAGATATTATAATTCGCGATTATACATTATTATTATCAATCAATTTTCAACTCTCGTCATTCCCGCACAGGCGGGAATCCAGCGAACGTTAATGTGTATAAAAACCAAATAATCTATTTTGGACCATATTAATGTAGGCTAAAGACTCGACAATACTCTTTTGTTCTTCTAATGTTCCAATCAATGGAGATATTCTTATGAAAAGATTAATATATTGTTTTGATGGTACTTGGAATAAAGTCACAGAAGGCTATCCTACAAATGTATCTAAAATAGCCCATTCAATTAAGTCAACTGGCGAAAACAAAGTTGGTGAATATGTTCCTCAGTTAATTTATTATGATGAAGGTGTTGGGACGCACGAATTAGGAGAACACACTGGTTTTATTGTGAATAAGATTTCTGCCGCTCTAGGCTTTGGTCTTAAACAAAATATAATTGAAGCATATACACACTTAATTTTAAATTATGAGCTTGGTGACGAAATATATGTATTTGGCTTTTCCAGAGGTGCTTTTACAGCACGATCATTTGTTGGAATGATAAGAAACTGCGGTATCTTAACAAAAAGAAGGCTGTTCAATATACGTGAAGCTGTTGAAAGATACATAAGTCGGAATCCCGAAGATCACCCAAGTTCGCATGATTGTTGCGCATTTAGATATGAAAACAATCCTAATCTTTTGTTACCAGGAGACGAAAAATGGCGATCCTTAACACAAGTGAAGTTCGATGGACCGACCGTAGAACTTAAAGTCAACTTTTTAGGTGTTTGGGATACAGTTGGAGCACTAGGAGTTCCTGAAAACTTTGGTATAGCCGCAGCGATAAACGATAAATATACCTTTCACGACACAAGCCTTTCGGCATTTGTAAGATCAGCTAGGCATGCTGTGGCTGCAGATGAGAGAAGGAATACATTTAAGCCCAGTCTTTGGACAAACTTAGATGAATTAAATGAGGGTAGAGATAATCAACCATATCAACAAAAGATATTCCCCGGCACACACAGCGCAATAGGAGGCGGTGGCCCTGTAACAGGATTGTCTGATAGGACATTAGAATGGATATTCAGAGGTGCACAAAAATCAGGGTTAGATTTTGACACCGATATTGGCTCCCCTCTCTATGGAATATTACCTAATCATAGTGATCCGCTTTTTAATGAAGAAGACAAACATGACTGGTCGTTCAAAGATGCATTCGTTGGTAGTGGCTTATCTGATAGAGATTTTGGAGCAATTACAAATGACCAAATTGACGATTTCATAATAAGAAGATGGCATGATCCTGACATGTCAAAAACAAAAGATGGTCTTTATCGCCCTGAATCATTATCTGAATACCATGATTATATTAAAAAGAATCCGCCTACTATTGATATGGATTTAAATGAAGAAATTTTTGATGGTATAACACACGCAGACAGAGAGTTAAAGCAGCCTCTTACAGTTGAAAAATACATCGTACAAGCACAGGATACATGGAAATCAATAGCTTTTGATATGTATGAAGATGAAAGCTTCTGGAAGTTACTATTTATTTTCAATTTCAATCATGGAATTGTTTATGATCCATGGATATTACATGCGTCCCGCACTATATTAATACCAAAATATTAAACCGTAAAGCTCTCACCGCAACCGCATGCGCCTTTGGCGTTCGGGTTGTTGAATGTGAAGCCCGCGACAAAATCATCTTCTTCCCAGTCCATGGTCGAACCAATCAGATAGAGTACGCTGGCGCTATCGACATAAAATGTGCCGCCGCTGGTTTCGATTTTTTCATCAAATTTCGCCTCTTCGGTGACATAATCGACGCTGTACGCAAGGCCGCTGCAACCGCGCCTTGGGGTGGATAATTTCACGCCAATGGCGTCATCGGGAGCTTTCGACATAAGATATTTAACCCGCTCTTCGGCGGCTGGTGTCAAAATAATTGCTGCTGGGCGTTCTCTTAATCTGGTCATTACAGCTCCTTTTGCCAAAAATTATAATCGCCGCCATATCCTAGGGAAGCATATAATCCTCTAGCTTTGTCATTTTTTGCAAGCACTTCCAAAGTAATCTTACACGCCCCTTTTTGGCGCGCAATTTCTTCGAGTGCCGCAAATAATTTACGGCCAATACCTATAGCGCGATGCCCTTTACGCACGGCAATATCATGAATATTTACCAAGGGCCGTGCTTTAAAGGTAGAAAAGCCCCAGAAACAATTAGCCAAGCCCACCACCGTCTCACCCTTATAGGCAAGCACAGTATAGCCATTGGTTTTTGCCATAGCGGGAACTAAATTTTCCTGCACATCTTTTGGCAAATCCGCGCTGTTACCCATCGGGTCCATCGCATAATCGCGCATCATGGTGATAATATCATCGGCATGCTTTGGAACATTATAATCAGCGCGTATGAGAGTGATTGCGTTCATAACATGCCTAATTCAAGCTTGGCCTCATCGCTCATTTTTTGCGGATCCCATGGTGGGTCCCACACCAAATTCACCTCGCTATGACCAACGCCTGGGACGCTGCCGACTTGCAGTTCAATCTCGCCAGGCATACTCTCGGCAACGGGGCAATGCGGCGTGGTGAGCGTCATGGTAACGATGGCATGATTATCGGGGGTTATTTCTACGCCATAGATCAAACCCAAATCATATATATTCACTGGGATTTCAGGATCATAAATGGATTTGAGCGTATCAATCACGGCATCATATAGCGCGCCGCCGCTCTCATTGGGCGGAGTTTGCGTGGGGGTTTGCGCCAAAAATCCCTCCAGATAATCGCGCTTGCGCTCTAGCTTATCGCTGATATTTTCAGGGCCAGTTTCAGGGCCAGCTTTTAGGATGCTTTCGCTGTTTTGCATAGCCTCGGCCTCGACGGGCGATGGTGCAATGATATGATCTGGCATATCGCCAACGCGCACCTTTGGCGGCGCATCCACCCTATCCACTTCTTCGACATTAATTTTACGTTCGCTCATCCGAATATCTTTCTTACTCTTTCAACGCCTTTGACCAAGGCATCAATATCATTCTCATCGCTATAAATGCCAAAGCTCGCCCGCGCGGTCGCTGGCACATTCAAATAGTCCATCAATGGCTGTGCACAATGATGCCCTGCGCGAATAGCAACGCCTTCTTCATCCAATATAGTGGCTACATCGTGCGGATGCACCCCCTCTACTATGAAAGATAAAATTCCTGCTGCTTTTTGCGGGCCATATAGTTTCACGCTGTTGATAGAGGACAAGGCATCGCGTGCTGTTGCTACCAACGCCGCTTCATGCGCGAATATCATTTCCATATCGTGCGCTTCCACATAATCAATCGCCGCATGCAAGGTGATAACCTCTGCTATCATCGGCGTACCGGCTTCAAAACGCTGCGGCACAGGGCCATATGTCGTGCCATCAAAGCTCACCCGATCAATCATAGCACCGCCGCCTTGGTAGGGCGGCATAGCATCCAATATATCATGACGCGCCCAGAGCACACCAACGCCCGTCGGCCCGTATAATTTATGGCCAGACCAGACATAGAAATCACAATCCAATTCCGCCATATTAAGGCGCATTCTTGGCGCGGACTGGCATCCATCGAGCAATAATTTTGCGCCCACAGCATGCGCGGCTTTGGATGCGCGGCGCACACCCAATATACTGCCCAAAACATTGGAGACATGGGCCAGAGCTACAATCTTGTGCCGCTCGGTCAAATTTGCTTCTAACCAATCCAAATCAATCCGCCCATCATCGGTGAGCGGACAAACATCAATATGCGCGCCAACGCGCTGCGCCAACATTTGCCACGGCACTATATTGCTATGATGCTCTAGCTGAGAGAGCATGATGCGATCATCTGTACCGACATTGACATCGCCCCAGCTATTGGCAACCAAATTAATCCCTTCGGTCGCACCGCGCACAAAGACAATCTCAGTATCAGACGCCGCGCCGATAAATTTGGCGCTACGCTCGCGCGCGGCCTCAAACGCCATCGTCATATTGGCGGAGCGCGCATAAACACCGCGATGCACAGTCGCATAATCGCGGCCCATAACATCCACCATCGCATCTATCACAGCTTGTGGTTTTTGCGCGGTGGCAGCGGTATCCAAATAATGCCAGCCCGCAGCTATCCCTGGGAAGTCTGCTCGTAATGAGGTGATTTTATTCATAGCAAAGCCTTCTTATATTCGGCACTCTGAACATAGCTGAAAATCGATATAAAGGCGCATACCCTTGCCACCTTGCGCACCCTAGATGCTAAAATAAATTCGGCATGACGAAATATTGCAAAGCGCAGATGCTCTTTCAAGACAGCGTCTCCAAAATCGACAAGGCTTTACTTTCAATTGTCTCGCGCACATCATCACCCACCGAGACAAAAGCATCGCCAATGAAGGCTTGCAGCATCAAACGCTTGGCTGTTTCAGAGTCTAATCCGCGGCTCGCCATATAGAAAAGCGCTTCTTTATCAAGCTCGCCCACGGTGGCTCCATGCGCGCATAAAACATCATCGGCAAAAATCTCCAGCTCAGGCTTACTATTCGCGGTTGCGCTGCGATCAAGCAACATAGATTTCACCGACTGCTCGGCATCGGTGCGCTGCGCATCGCGGGCCACATGCACCTTGCCCATGAATGTCCCCGTTGCTTTTCCGCCTAAAACGCTGCGGATCACTTGGTTCGATGTCGCATCGGGTTTCGCATGGATGGTTTCGGTTACAATTTCCAGCGACTGATCGCCATTACCAAGGATAGCGCCGCCCAGTTCAAAATGGCTGCCTTTACCCAATGTGGTTTTGATATTGATACGCCCATATTGCGCAGCTACCGCCAAAACATGCAGCGTAAAAGTCGCACCATCCTCGATTGTTACATCCAGATCAGCAATCGCAACGCCATTTCCTATGGCGGGAATTTCGGAAATTTGACGCGCCATGCTCTCACCCGCTTTAACAGTGATTTGCTCTGGCGCAGGCACGTCTTGCCATACATCAGTAAGCAACTTCAAATCAGCATAACGCCATGCTTCATCGCCTTTGGTTGGCAGGGGTTGGGAAATAGTCATCACCGCTCACTCCTCATTTCTTTGCGAAGTTGAGCGAGCAACTTTGGTTTCTTTTTATCAATGCAAGACTTGATGAGCTTGTCTGAGGGGTTTTCTCTATTTTTGCGCACACATTTAGCTGCCGTTTTGCACAATCTTTTGTCTAACCGCAGACTCCCCGAACTACGGTCAACCGAGCAACTAAGCTTACCTTCTGGAGTTTGACCAACCAAAACTGTTATACTCTCCAAGCGTTTGCCGATAACGACAATTTCTTGTTCAACCGTCGATGGCGGTTCAATTAATGCTGCAGAAAATAGAAAAAGAAGCGACGTCAACATCATGCCGCCACCGCCTCATAGCCATGTTCTTCTAGCTCTAATGCTAATTCAGCGCCGCCTGTTTTAACAATTTTGCCGCCCGCCAACACATGCACAAAATCGGGTTTAACAATTTCCAGCAAACGTTGATAATGGGTAATCAGCAATACGGCCTTATCGGGCTTGCGCATGATGCTGTTGATACCATCGCCAACAATGCGCAGCGCATCAATATCTAATCCGCTGTCGGTTTCATCGAGGATCGCAAGCTTGGGATCAATGATACCCATTTGCACCATTTCATTGCGCTTTTTCTCGCCGCCAGAAAAGCCAACATTAACCGCGCGTTTGAGCATCTCCATATCCATTTTCAGCAAGCCTGCTTTTTCCTTGGCAAGTTTGATAAATTCCGCGCCTGATAGCGGGTCTTCGCCGCGAACCTTGCGCTGCGCATTCAGGCTCTCACGCAAAAATTGCAGGTTGGAAACACCGGGGATTTCGACGGGATATTGAAAGCCCAGAAATATGCCAGCAGCCGCGCGCTCATGCGGGTCCATATTTAGCAAATCATTATCATTAAAATGGGCACTGCCACCCGTGACTTCATAATTGGGACGTCCGCCCAGCGTATAAGCCAGCGTCGATTTACCCGCACCATTGGGGCCCATGATCGCGTGGATTTCACCTGCGTTAATAGTAAGCGAGAGACCTTTTAGAATTTGCGTATCGCCAACATTGGTCTGTAAATTTTCAATTTTTAACATTTTTTTCTTTCAAGTATTTCTCGTGAATGACAATTTTTTCACCGTTGT
The DNA here is from genome assembly GCA_938050045.1 of uncultured Sphingomonadaceae bacterium. GTDB lineage: Bacteria > Pseudomonadota > Alphaproteobacteria > Sphingomonadales > Sphingomonadaceae > Sphingorhabdus_B. The sequence goes on along the minus strand of CALLJS010000017.1, from coordinate 72,287 downwards.
AACAATGGCCGTACCAAACAAGTTCTTTCTTGGTGGCTTGCTCAGAAATCCCTGCTAGCTCCACTCCGTTGCAAGCGGATTGTGAGGCCATCAATTCTAGGGCTTGTGGAGCTTTGGAATTAATTTCTTGGAACCTAATGGCTCCTAATTTTTCATATGCTTTAGGATACTGACTAGGTTTTATATCTAACCAGGCATCCACAGCTTTTGATGGTTTAGTTTCTGAACCTTGGTCAGAATAACACCCCAATAAAAGTAAGCAGCAGCCAAATATTAGAGATTTTCTCAACCCACGCTTCCTTCCAAACTAATCGCGAGAAGCTTTTGCGCTTCGACGGCAAATTCCATCGGTAATTCTTTCAACACTTCTTTGGCAAAACCATTGACGATCAGGGCGACCGCTTCTTCCTCATCAAGGCCGCGCTGCTGTGCATAAAACATTTGATCGTCCGAGATTTTTGACGTTGTTGCTTCATGCTCAATCGTCGCAGTTGGGTTTTTCACCTCTATATAAGGCACAGTATGCGCCCCGCATTTATCACCCAGCAGCAAACTATCGCATTGGGTAAAGTTACGCACATTTTCTGCATTGGCACCCACACGCACAAGGCCGCGATAGGTGTTGTCAGACTTACCCGCGCTAATCCCTTTGGAAATGATGGTAGAGCGGGTATTTTTGCCATTATGGATCATCTTCGTACCCGTGTCGGCCTGCTGATAATTATTGGTGAGCGCGACCGAGTAAAATTCACCGACGCTATTTTCACCATTCAAAACGCAGCTTGGATATTTCCACGTCACCGCGCTACCCGTTTCCACTTGCGTCCAGCTAATCTTGCTATTCTTGCCTTGGCACAGGCCGCGTTTGGTCACGAAATTATAGATACCGCCCTTGCCATTTTCATCGCCAGGATACCAATTTTGCACGGTAGAATATTTAATCTCCGCATCATCCATCGCCACCAATTCAACAACGGCGGCATGCAGTTGATTTTCATCGCGCATCGGCGCGGTGCACCCCTCAAGGTAACTAACATAGCTGCCTTCATCGGCGACAATCAAAGTACGCTCAAACTGGCCTGTATTTTCCGCATTGATCCGAAAATAGGTGGACAATTCCATCGGGCAACGCACGCCTTTTGGGATATAAACAAATGTCCCATCAGAAAAGACCGCGCAATTAAGCGTCGCGAAATAATTATCCTTCATCGGCACTACTTTGCCGAGATATTTTTTCACCAAATCGGGATATTCTTTGATGGCTTCGGAAATGCTGCGAAAAATAACGCCTGCAGATTCAAGTTCTTCGCGAAATGTTGTGGCCACCGACACGCTATCAAACACGGCATCAACCGCCACTTTACGCGCACCTTCTACGCCAGCGAGAACCTTTTGCTCTTCGATGGGAATACCCAGTTTTTCATAAATACGCAAAATTTCTGGATCGACTTCATCCAGCGAATTGAGCTTGGGCTTGGCCTTTGGTTCGGCATAATAATAAGCATCTTGATAATCAATAGCGGGAAAATTGACCTTGGCCCAATCGGGGCTTTGCATAGTTTCCCACATATAAAATGCTTTTAATCGCCAGTCGAGCATCCATTCAGGCTCGCCCTTTTTGCCCGAGATAAAACGCACCGTGTCTTCGGTTAAGCCTTTTTCGGCAAAATCTTGCTCAATATCGGATGACCAGCCATGCTCATAGGTCGCTACTGCATCAGCCGCCGCTTGCGCCTCGGCGTTCATTTCAGCGCGTTCTTCGGCGCGTCTTTGTTCTTCATTTAGCAGTTTATCGTTCATAATTTCTTGTCCACGGCATGATTGGCGTTGGTATAATTTAGGCGGAAATTTGGTGCGTAGCTTTGTGCGGATCCAGAACAGCCGCGCCAGTTTTTGGCGTTACGCCTGTTTTTGAGAGGGCAATTAAGCTGATATTGACCAATGTATTGCGGATAGATGCATTTACAAGAGCCCAATGCGGCTTAACCATACAATTATTCTCCATGCTGCACTGACCATCGCCATTGACACAGACGGTTAGCGCAATTGGCCCTTCTATTGCCTCTATAATGTCCGCTAAATTTATCGCAGCGGCAGGCCGTGCAAGGCTAATCCCGCCACCCGTGCCACGAACAGAGGTTAATAACCCTGCTTTGCTCAATAAAGTGACCAATTTCTGAGTGGTTGGTAACGCAATGCCCGTTTCGCTTGCTAGATCGGTTGCGCAGACGCGCACCGTGCCGCAATGACGCGCAGCAGCGCACATAATCACGACAGCATAATCAGCCATATTAGATAAACGCATGCCAAGCTCCCAAAGTGATTAACAGAGCGTTTCATAATCAGAATGAATCACTCGTATTTAGCATTTGGGCTTATATTGCCTGAAAATCAAGTATTATCCCAAAATCTCTCTATTGAGAATATGCGAATGCGTAGCGCGAAAAAGAGATGGGTTTTATTGCAGATCGCTTAATAAGTCATCAATCGATTGCGGTCTCACAGACTGTTCTGGTTTAGAGGCTTGTGGTTCTGGCTGATCGGGCTCAGCAGGCGTATCAGGCACATCATTTTGCTTGCCCAATACGCGGTCTATCCAGCCTTCATCGAGCAATTCAGGCTCTATTCCCTCCAATATGTTGCCATTCCCTAATTCAGGAATACCTTCTAATGGCATACCATTTTCATCCATGAATAGATTATCTTCTTTATTTCCAAAAGCTAATCCTGCGTCATTTTCGCGCTCTGGATATTCCACCACAGTAAATTGTGTAGCTGGTCGGCCCGAGACGGCAACGCGCATGTAAGAAGAAAAAGCACGCGCTGGCGATCGGCCACCTTCTAACCCGCCCACTGGTTTGGCATCGTCACGCCCCATCCAGACGCCCGTCGTAATACCGCTAGAAAACCCTAAAAACCAACCATCTTTATTGCTCGATGTTGTGCCTGTCTTACCAGCAGTAGGCCTGCCGATTTGTGCTGCACGGCCCGTACCAACTTCTACCGCATTGACCATTAACTCGGCAATTCCAGCAGCAACCCAATCTTCTAAAATTTGTTTAGAGCTTGATTTACGATGTTGATACAGAATATCATTGTCTATGGTTGTGACTTTGGTAATAAAATAAGGTTCAACATCGCGGCCATCATTGCCGACAATAGCATAGGCTCGCACCATCTCAACAACCCGCGCTTCCGACGTACCAAGCACCATAGAGGGGCTGGTATTTATCGGCGTTGAAATTCCCATGCGCCGCGCGATAGCCGCAATGGTTGATGTGCCAAATTCATTCCCTATTTGCGCTGCAATGGTGTTTTTAGAAAATGTGAATGCTGTTTTTAATGTAATCGTGCCAGCATAGCGATCGCCGCTGTTGCGCGGCACCCAGCCATTAATCTCAACGGGCTCATCAACAACCAAATCATCGGGGCGCAAACCAGCCTCTAATGCTGTCAAATAGACGAATAATTTCCATGAAGAGCCAGGTTGGCGCACTGCTGTGACCGCCCTATTATAATTGCTGGCAACATAATCAGCCCCTCCAACCATCGCCAATACAGCACCATCACGATCCATAGAGACTAATGCGCCTTGGACACCGCGCGGCACATTAGAACGAATGGCATTGGTCGCAGCGCGCTGCATACGCAGATCAATCGTTGTCCATACATCGATTGGTTTTTCAGTTTCATCGATTAAATTATCCAATAATGGCAGCGCATAATCGGTAAAATAACGCACGCTATTTTGCGGTTTATCCGCCGCCAATTTAACCTCTGCCGGTTTTACTTCATTGGCCTGAGCCGCTGTAATCATACCCGCATCTTGCATCACTTCCACAACCACAGAGGCTCTATCAATAGCGGCTTGCGCATCAGCAGTGGGCGCATAATTTGACGGTGCTTTCACAAGCCCTGCAATGATAGCAGATTCTGCTAGACTAAGCTGTGTAGCACTATGGTCAAAAAAAGTCCGGCTAGCCGCATCAACACCATAAGCCCCGCCCCCAAAATATACTTTATTCAGATAAAGTTCCAAGATTTGCTCTTTGGAAAATTTGGCTTCCATCGCTGTGGCTAAAATCATTTCCCGGATTTTCCGCGTAAATGTCCGATTATTATTCAAGAATAGATTTCTGGCTAATTGCTGGGTAATGGTCGAACCACCCTGGGTAAATCGGCCCGCTTGAAAACGCTCATAAAATGAGCGCGCTATACCAATAGGGTCAACGCCATAATGATATGCAAAGCGACGATCCTCAACGGCCACCATCGCATCTTTCATATTTTCGGGAATATCATCGATCGATAGCCAACGGCCAAAGCTTGGCCCCAATGTTTGTATGATAGTGCCATCAGCGGCCCGTACGCGGATCATCTGTCCATTGGGCGATTGCTTTAACTCTTCAAAACTTTGTAATTCAGAGCGCGCAAGAGATACAAATAAACCGCCCACAATTGCGGCTATGATGGCAAGCAACAGTCCCAAAATAAAGAGGCGCTTAAACCATCTTCCTATAAACCCACTCGAGGATTTTTTTGATTTAGCTTTCCCCATTCAAACACCATTAAATATTATAACGCCCACGACAAGCTAATTTAACCCTATATGTTACAAATAAAATATAACTTAAAGCAGATTAATCTTTTCACATTGCCCTATTATGAACGCTGATCATCATCAAATTTTAATGCGCTGCTGTTGATACAATATCTAAGGCCATTTTCTGCTGGCCCGTCGGGGAATACATGCCCCAAATGACCATCGCAATTACTGCATCTAACTTCGGTACGCACCATAGCAAGGCTCTGATCGGTAATCAAAGTGACCTGCTCTTCGTTCATGACATCTGTAAAACTAGGCCAACCGCTGCCGCTGTCATATTTAGTGTCCGAATGGAATAATGCCGTGCCGCAGCCTGCGCACATATATTCACCCTCTCTTTTCTCATTGAGCAGCAGACCCGTAAAAGCTCTATCGGTTCCGCCTTGGCGTAAAGTGGCATATTGCTGCGGCGTTAATCGTTCGCGCCATTGTTCATCTGTGATATTTTTATCTTTCATATATTATAGGATATGCCATTATTCATTATAATCAAGATGTAGATTTTATTAGGGGGCATAGCCACTATATTATAGTATGGATCAATATTATGAATAAGCATTATTTTTGCGCCGAAGTGCTGCGGCGGCCCGCGCTATTCGCATCAATTCTTGTTCCAACAATATTGACGAAAATTCGGCTTTAGCAACCATAATTTCACCCTCCATCTTGAGCAAATGCGTAATCAGTGCGGCCAATCTTTGCGATGTCCATGTGGTTAATTGTAACGCCACGATGCTCTCTTCCTTCCAAAAAACAGCAGGATTTCTCTTGGCGACCTCAGCGGCACTGCGCCCGCCATCTATCTGTGGTCGCATCGCCGCCAGCATCGTTATTCTGCGTTGCAACGCCCGAACGATTGATATAGTATTAAGCCCCGTTGCGCGCGCTTCTGATAGCTGTTCACCCGATTGCTTGATATTGCCGCTCAATATTGCATTAATCAAATCCCCTTGATTATCGGCGGCAGCATCGGCAGATAATTTTTCAAAATCTTCTTTTAGGGCTTCGATCAAATCGCCGTTCGAGCGGCCGTTAGATTTGGAAACAGCCTCGGGAGAAACATTCATTGGGGATGCGCCCCAGCGGGGAGCATCATAATAGAGCGATAATTTTTCTATCTCTATCAGGGCCAATACACGATTATTGTTGCAGCTTTTGGCTATTTGTGATGCTAGGCTGCGATCAAGTTTCAAACCCTTTGCCCGCGCATCATCAACCAATAATGGAACCAAATCACGCGCATTGGTCTGATAGCAAATATGGTAAGCAATGTGCGGCGAACTTTGTGCTAATTTTCTGAGCTTGCTGGCCTTGGTCAAATTACCCGCCGTGGCAATGACGATATTTTCGGCTGTCTCAACATGCATCAGATTTTCTATCGCGGGCATGGCTTCATCGCGCTTCAAGGATAATCGGATATAGCGTTTATCGCCAAATAAAGATTGAGAAGATGCTTCATCGGCCAATAATGCAGGTTCAGATTTGAGCATATCTCCATCTAAATCAACGCGCTCCATAGACGATAATTTTTTTGCCATATTCATGGCGATGGCATGAGCAGCGGTTTCATCGGGACCAAAAACCAACAGCATGCGCGGGCCATTGGGCTTGTCCATCGCATTCATTAACTGCGGCTCGGATAGCCCATCAGCCATGATTAACGTTCAAGAGCAAAGAGCGACAAGCGCGATATGATTTTGTCGGCTACATTTTGCGATAGATTTTCGAGCGCTGTATCTTCGGCGGCAATCGTCGCAAATTCACTGCTCACCACATCAATACCCGCATCGCTGCCGGCTGTTGCATCCAGCAATATGCTGCCCGTGGCCAATTCCACTAATTGATACCGAGCGCGCAATGTGCGCCTCTCGCGCGTAACTGTATCATTGGCGCGCACACCAAATCCCTCGATTTGATCGTCCAAAACAATGACCAATTTATAGAGAGCATCCCTATCTTTGGTGGCATCCAAGCGATCATTGAGCGCATTCATCATAAGCCAACCGTTTTTGCCTTCGATTGGGTCAACCACAACTTGCCCCAATACCGATGACACAGCACCATTGCGCCCATCGCCATAAAGCGGTTTTAAGCCGCAAGCAGAGAAAGAAAAAAGCAAGACTATCAAAACGGATGCATATAATTTGCGCATGCTAAACCTTATATTACAATATTAACCAGGCGATCGGGAACGACAATCACTTTGCGTACCGGCGCACCATCAATGATATGCTGCACCTTATCGCGTCCAAGCGCAAGGGCCTCTAATGCATCACTGGTCATACCAGGGGCAATTTGCACTTTGTCTTTCACCTTACCCTTAATCTGAATCACCACCGTAATTTCATCTTCGGTCAGCAGGCTTTCATCATAATCGGGCCATGGGGCATTGGCAATAAGGCCCATTTCACCCATCTCGCTCCATGCTTGCTCTGCGATATGCGGCACCATGGGTGCACTCAACATGAACGCTATTTTTATCGCTTCATTGCGGCTAGCAGAGGGTTTTGCTTTTTCAATCGCATTGACCAGACCATATATTTTCGCAACCGCTTTGTTAAAGGCTAAGGCTTCAATATCTTCGCCCACACCTGCGATGCTTTGATGCATTTTGCGCAGCAAATCTCTATCGGCAACATCTTTATCATCAGAACCACTATCATCACAACTGACGTCATCGCTAATAAGGGTTTTCAAACGCCATAGCCGCTGCACAAAGCGCCAGCACCCCTCTATCCCCGCCTCTGACCAGGGTAAATCGCGCTCGGGTGGGCTGTCCGATAGCATGAACCAACGCACAGCATCGGCCCCATATTGATCGATAATTTCATCGGGATCGACAACATTCTTCTTGGACTTGGACATTTTAATGACGCGGCCAATATCGACTGCTTTACCATCATTATTGAGCGTTGCCCCTGTGGATGTGCGGCTAATGTCATTGGGGCTATAATAGGTCGGTTTAGCATCCCCCTCGGCCTGGCGCGAATAAGTCTCATGCGTCACCATGCCCTGCGTGAACAAACTCTCAAATGGTTCTTTGACATCCAGCATATCAATATGCGCCAAGGCCCGTGTCCAAAAACGCGCATAGAGCAGATGCAAAATCGCATGCTCAATACCGCCAATATATTGATCGACGGGCATCCATTTTTTGACCACGTCCCGATCAAAGGGTTTATCCGCTGGCTGGCTTGCAAATCGAAGGAAATACCAGCTACTATCGGCAAATGTATCGAGCGTATCGGTCTCGCGCCGCGCCGCTTTACCGCAGCTTGGGCAATTAATCTTGCTCCATGTTGGGTGTCGCTCTAGCGGATTGCCTGGCACGTCAAAGCTTACATCTTCGGGCAAGACGATTGGCAATTGATCGTTAGGGACGGCCACTGGCCCACAACCACTGCCATCTTCTTGATGGCAATGGATGATAGGTATCGGCGTCCCCCAATAGCGTTGCCGCGAAACGCCCCAATCGCGTAATCGCCACGTGACTTGCCTTTTGCCCCAATTTTCGCTTTCCGCGCGATCAATCACGCTCTTTTGGGCGGCTTCAATGTCCATACCGTCTAAAAAACGCGAATTGATGATTGTCCCCTCGCCTGTGAAGGCTTCATTCTCAATCGGCGCATCTTGACCATCTTTGGCAACGACGCGCGTGACGGGCAGCATATATTTGCGGGCAAAATCCAAATCGCGCTGATCGTGCGCTGGCACACCAAATACTGCGCCCGTGCCATAATCCATCAACACAAAATTGGCAACAAAGACCGGTAGCTTCCAACTTGGGTCTAGCGGATGCAATGCGGATAGCCCTGTATCGAAACCCTTTTTCTCCATCGATTCAAGCTCAGCCGCTGCCGTACCCATTTTACGGCAATCATCACAAAAATTGCTGAGCTGCTGATTGTCTTTGGCTAGGCTTTGGGCCAACGGATGATCGGCAGCTATCGCCACAAAACTCGCCCCAAATATTGTATCGGCACGCGTTGAGAATATTTCGACTGAACCGATTGCCCCATCATCGCTCTCAACGCTATTTTCGAGGGCAAAATGAAATTGCAGACCGCTGGATTTACCAATCCAATTTTCCTGCATCAAGCGCACTTTGTCGGGCCAATTTTTCAAATCGCCCAAACCATCGAGCAGATCATCAGAAAAGTCGGTGATTTTCAAAAACCATTGGCTTAGCATGCGTTTTTCAACGAGAGCACCGCTGCGCCAACCGCAGCCATCAATGACCTGTTCATTGGCAAGCACCGTCATATCGACGGGATCCCAATTAACGCTGCTTTCTTTGCGATACACTAAACCCGCTTTGTAAAGAGCCAGAAACAATGCTTGTTCTTGGCCATAATATTCGGGTTCGCACGTTGCTATTTCACGGCTCCAGTCCAGAGCAAACCCTAATTTCTTGAGCTGCGCGCGCATGTTGGCAATATTTTCGCGAGTCCATGCGCCAGGGTGCGTCTTTTTCTCCATCGCTGCATTTTCAGCGGGCATACCAAAAGCATCCCACCCCATTGGATGCAGCACTTCATGGCCCGTCATGCGTTTGTAACGCGCCAGAACATCGCCCATAGTATAATTACGCACATGGCCAATATGGATACGCCCAGAGGGATAGGGGAACATCTCTAGGATATAGGATTTGGGTTTGTCGCTCTTATCATCGGCATGAAAAGTCTTATCATTTTCCCAATGCTCTTGCCACCGCGCATCGGCAATGTGCGGATTAAAACGTGTCGGTTCGCCCATAAAATTATCCGCTTATGACGCTGCGGCGCAAATCACGGGCCTTCGTCAAAATGATAGATTCTAATTTTTGAACCGTAGCTGCCTCTACGGGAGCATCGACCCATTGACCATTTTGCGCAACTTGGCGCGATGCGGCAACGCGCAGTCCATCAGCGCGTAAATCTTGGTCCAAAATAGTCACGGTTAGCTTGACCCGATCCGTTGGTGTTTGGGGGTTTACATACCAATCGGTGATAATAACGCCGCCGTTTGAATCGGCTTGCAACAGGGGCATGAACGACAAAGCGTCAAGAGACGCTTGCCACATATAGCTATTCACACCAATAGTCGTAATTTTGCTGGCAGCTATATCTGCTGTGGGACGCTTGCTACCCCCGCAAGCTGATACCATAAACATGGCGCCAAGCGCTGTGGCAGTTAATATATTGGTTGCAATTTTATCTTTGCGCATGGCTTATCCTTAATTTCAGCGTGAACTATGATGATTATCAATTCACTAATATAGTCTCTATATCGCCTTTGATGCAGGTATCAAGCTTTCAACGACCTGAATGGCATAGCTTTTTCATTTTTGAAGATATTTTTGATCAAATTGCTCTAAAAAAGAGCTGTAACGCTATATTCAACTATATTATGATGTTCTTTTACAACAGAATAACGCTAAATTGAAAAATTATCTATCCTATACAGCAAAAATGTGATTATTTGCTTTTACATAAGATGTAATCATGTAGATTATATCTATGGATAGTAAAGCATCACTCTCAAACGGCGTAATTGCCGATGCAAAGCATAAAGCGGTGCATAATGGGTTTGTGGGGCCAGCCATCGTCGGTTTAACAGCAATATCAATGGCTTTTTCACCGATAGTCGTTCCTGCATTTGCAGCAAAACCATCGAACAGCGGCGTTGCGATATCCGATTGGAACATTCAATTCACACCATCTGGTGTTGATAGCCGAATCGCAAAATTGCACCAAGAACGTATTGGCGATCAAAATGCGGTTAAGACTAATAAATTATTTCGCTTCACACCTGCTGGTTTAGATAAAATCTCCAACCGCACTTTAACCGTTGCGGCGCGTACAAATGAAACATCCAAAGCTATCACCGTTCGCAATATTTTGGCGAAGGATAAGCTAGCTTCTGGGCCTTTGGCAGCATTACAAACAACCAAATATAGTTTGAAGCAAGACAAAGGCTGGAAAGGTTTTGAATCAACAGCCCTGCCCAAATTGCCCATCGCGGATAGCATTGGAAGGTTGAACAGAATTTCAACGCCCACCATTAAGTATAAATTGAAAAGCGACAAAAATGATAAGCCCAGCAAATTTAGTACTTCTGTGAAGATTGCTAAACCTGCCGATGCAGTGCCAAGCCCGCTTGGTAATGCTGCTGGCGAAGATTATATATTGAATTTGGGTGGTAGCTTCTCAATCTCAAAACGTATCGATTTGACCGCTGGCGTCCGCTATGATCGTCAAAATGATATTCCGCTCTCCTCTAGCGATAATCGCGAGGATAGCGAAGCTGTTTATGTCGGCACCAAAATCCGCTTCTAATTGCATTCAGATTTAATCTATCAGTCCGTCGATAGCGGCATAGCCATGCGCATATTTCATCGACTGAAAGCGCGATAAATTCATGCCGCCGAGCGCAATGACAGGCTTATCGCACAGATGGCATAATTGTCTAAATCGTAATAGGCCTAGGGGTCTTTGCCCTTTATGGCTAATGGTGGAAAAAACGGGTGACAGGAAATATGCATCCGCGCCCAAACTCTTCGCGCGGTTTATTTCATGAACATCATGCACGCCCACTAGGATGATACCCATATGCCGCTTGCTTGATTTGTGCGGACGTCCATAATAATAACCCTTAACGCATCCTCTCATGCCCCCCTTATCATCGCCCGCTATAATGAGCTTCAACCCCCGCCGACGGGATATTTTGGCAATGGCCATAGATAGAGCAAATCGATTGGGGGCATTATAATGCCGAAAAACCACGCCTGACCCCATGGGCAGTTTTTGTATAGAGGGTAAGAGCCTGTCTCCAAAACGCGGATCGGTCATCAGCCACACACTGGGCAAATTCGAGGATTGGCAGCCATGCATTCTAAGTTTATAGCCTGTCCTTATGACAGAATCACCCCGTAAAATGCTTATTGATGTTCAAGATAATATCACGCTAGCTGCCAAGCGCGCGCAGCGCGCTATAAATGATATAAATCTCATAGCCGTCTCAAAAACCCGCAATAGCGATGCGATACTATCTTTATTAGAACAGGGCCACAGAAGTTTCGGCGAGAATCGTGTGCAAGAAGCGATAGAAAAATGGCCCGCGCTTCGATCGCAATATGATGACATTGAGCTTCATTATATTGGGCAATTACAATCTAATAAAGCGGCCGAGGCTGTTGCAATTTTTGATGTCATCCATTCGCTTGACCGCATATCGCTTCTCAAAGCCTTGGCCAAAGAAATGAAACAAGCACAAAGATATATTCCTTGTTTTTTGCAGGTCAATATTGGCGATGAAGAGCAAAAAGGGGGGTGCGCGCTTCAGGACATTGCCACCCTTTTAGAAGCCGCCGTTCACGCCAATATTCCTATTATCGGCCTGATGTGCATTCCGCCTGCGGATAGAGAGGTTGCTCCTTTTTTTGCTCTCATGGCCAAGCTCGCCAAAGATCATAAGCTGACCAAGCTCAGCATGGGTATGTCATCCGATTATGAAATCGCCGTAACGTTAGGGGCAACCCATGTGCGCGTTGGCACAGCATTATTTGGAATGCGCGCGCAAAAAGATAAATAGAATAATAAAATAGTAATAAATAAATATTATCGTGTGAATATGGTTTATGCATGGATATTATTAGGGTTTCTGACCAGCGGCATTGCTTTTCTCATAATCATGGGGATTCGCTCGCGCAATCAAGGCTATCTCGGAATGCCGTCTGCCGATAACCCCGCGCAACCTAAAGCCGATTTCCTAAGCCATAAGATTGACTATCCAACGAACATTAATCCAGCCATCAAAGAACCAGCAACGCCCATTAAGAGCAGCTTAGATGGAGGCATCAATGTTGCTCATCAAAATCTGGATAATGGGGAGGTAATTGACGGCACCTTAGAAATTGAGAGCGATTATGAAGAAGCTCATATCATGCTGCGCGAGGTCAAGGCGATGTTACTACAAGGACGCCCTGATCGCGCCATAGATTATATCCATCAATCTTCGGGGGTCGATCGCGAGGAAGCAGAACAATTTGTCAGAGATATTGAAACAGGCAAGCTTGGGTGAGAGTTCAATCTTAGCGTATCATCATTTCTTACATCATTTCTTACGGGCCAATAATTCTTCAGGGGTTTCTGTTTGAATATAGCTGATAATTTTATCACCCGTTTCGATAGTTGGCCTTGCCGATGTCGCATATAATAATAATCGTTTATCAGCTTTCAAAACCGCCAGTGGTTCTTCACCAGGTTTCAGATTGCTACAATAATCTTCCCAGAGGAATTTTTCCGTCAAACTCGTCTCAGAAAAATACCAATTCTTTTTATGACGCTCGAGCAAAACATCATAAGGAACGCCGCTTTCAAACAAGATACGCGCATGCCCGATATGCGCATTGCCGGCACCACCATCAGAAACTATGGTGATATTTTCATACCCCACCTCTGGCCCTAGATCATTGGCAACTAATTTATTATAACTTTCATTCTCGGTACAGACAATTAAATGCTGGAACTGACCAATATCGACATCATGACCGTGCGCCGTTTCGGTTATATCTCCATTTTGGGTCGTTAAATTGGCTTTGTGGGCATCGCGCAAAGCATATTTACTCATATCGGTAACGGTAACATTCAGCCCTATTTTGGTTAAAAATTCACCCAAGGCAATGGTCCAACAATTTGCCCCTATCAACATAATATCTTCGCCTTTGCCTTTGTCGATACCAAGACGTTTTGCCACCCAAGAAGCCGAAAAGCCATGCGCTATGATGGTCGCAATAACGACACCAAATACTAATGGCACGAGCGCATCAGCGCCTTCATAGCCCAGCTCTACTAAGCGCAGCGCAAATAAGGATGTCACGGCTATGGCGACAATACCGCGCGGCGCGATCCAACCAATGAACAATCTCTCTTGCCAGGGTACTTTGGTGAACATCAGGCTGATGATAACGGTGATTGGGCGCACCAAAAATAAGAGCATGAATAAGAATAATAAAAAACGCCATTGGAATTTTTGAATAGTTTCCCAATCGAGTGTCGCCGACAATAATATAAAAACACCCGAAATCAACAATACCGCAAGATCTTCTTTGAATCGGCGTAATGCGCGGCTCGAATAAGTTGGGCGATTGGCCATCACAACACCCATGATTGTTACCGTGATTAAGCCCGTTTCATGCATCACCAAATCGGCAACCACAAAGCCAAAAATCACGGCAATGAGCAAAATAGGAGCTTTCAAAAATTCCGGCACCAATCCGCGCGGAAACAACCAAGTGAGCGCATAACCCAAAGCAGCGCCAATCACAGCCGCCAGCATGCTCGCCCCTAAAACACTAAAGCCAACCTCGGCCACATCAACTTGTGGGCCATGCGTTTGCGCATAATGAATATAAGCATAAATAGATACCGCCAACATTGCGCCAATAGGATCATTGACAATGCCTTCCCATTTCAAAATATCGCGCACCCGTTTTCCAACGCGCAAAGAACGTAACATCGGCCCAATGACCGTAGGGCCTGTTACAACCAAAATACCGCCAAATAATGCCGATACTGCTAAGGGCAGCCCCGCACCATAATGAACCGCCGCCGTTGCCAACATCCAACCAACGGGCACACCAATGAACACTAGGCGCAAAACCCCGCTGCCAGCGTGGCGCAAGTCTCTAAAATTAAGGCTTAGACCGCCTTCAAATAATATAACCGCGACCGCCAATTTGACCATGGGTTCGAGCAATTCACCAAAATCTTCCTCGGGGTTCAATATACCCAATATAGGGCCAGCTATAATTCCAGCAAATAACATCAATGCTATAGCGGGTTTATTAATCCGCCACGCTATCCATTGGGCCCCAACGCCCAGCAATCCGATGAGTGCAATTTTAATCATCAAGGAATCTATTTCAATCATGGCCTCTTCATGGCGCAATAGCCTTATCATTGCTAGGACTAATAAGAAAATAGCCCCTATTCCCAATTCATTAAATCAGAGCTATAGGGGGCGTATGAATGCCGAAACACACATATATTGCCACGTTGCTGCGCTCTATCATTTTGCGCTATTGCCCGATTATCAAGCCCGCAAAGCTCCGCTATTGGCTCTGTGCAAAGCGCATGATATCATGGGGACTATTTTGCTGGCAAATGAAGGGGTGAACGGCACTATTGCGGGCAGCAAATTGGGCTTGCAGGCCGTGATTGACTATCTGTCATCTTGGGATGGTTTTGATGGATTAAGCGCAAAATATTCTACCGCAGAGGAAAAACCATTTTTCCGCATGAAGGTGCGGCTAAAAAAAGAAATTGTGACCATGGGCATCCCAGAGTTCAATGGCGCGGTGAATCCAGGGCAATATGTGACACCCGAAGATTGGGATATAATGACATCTGATGAATCGACAATCCTCATCGATACACGCAATGATTATGAAGTGGCGATTGGAACATTTACAGGGGCTATAAACCCCAACACCAAAACATTTCGAGATTTTCCCAAATGGTTTGATGCAAAGGCCGATGAGATCAGAAAAAAAGGCGAAACACCCAAGATAGCTATGTTCTGCACGGGCGGTATCAGGTGCGAAAAAGCCACCGCCTATGTTAAAAACCAAGGCTTTGATGATGTGTTCCATTTGCAGGGCGGCATATTGAAATATCTGGAACATATAGAAGAAGATAAAAGCAGTTTTAACGGCGATTGTTTTGTGTTCGATCAGCGCGTTGCAGTCGGTCATGGCTTAAAAGAGAGCGATTATATCCAGTGCCATGCCTGCCGTATGCCTTTGTCCCCCGATGAACTACAACATAGCGAATATTGCGAGGGTATCAGTTGTCATCATTGTTATGATACGCGCGATCATGAACAACGAAAACGCTATAAAGAGCGGCAAAAACAAATGGAAATCGCGGCGCAAAAAGGCGTCAAACACATAGGCTCTGCATGATGACTATAGCAACCGAATCATTGCCAATCCTCTATAGTTTTCGGCGGTGTCCCTATGCCATGCGCGCGCGAATGAGCATCATGATTAGCGAAACCAAAGTTATTTTACGGGAAGTTGTTTTGCGCGACAAACCCGATGCAATGATAACCGCGTCACCAAAAGCCACTGTACCAATATTGGTGCTGCCCGATAGCACAGTTTTAGAGCAAAGCCTTGACATCATGCACTGGGCATTGCGCCAAAACGACCCGCAGCACTGGCTCAAACATGAGAAACAGGCGAATGCGCTCATCGAACAAGCCGATGGGCCGTTCAAAATGGCTTTGGATCGTTATAAATACCATAGGCGTTATGAAGATGCTAATCCCATCGACGAGCAAGCAAAGGCGCTAAATATATTACAAAAATGGGATGCAATTATTGGCGATAAACCCTGTTTCTATGGCGAGCATAATGGCGTGGCTGATTTTGCAATTTTTCCATTTGTTCGGCAATTTGCCAATCATGACCGCGATTGGTTTGATGCGCAAGACATCCCCAACATACAGTGCTGGTTAACGGGGCATCTAGCCAGTCCGTTATTTCAGAGCATCATGCACAAATATCCGCCATGGCACAGCGGTGATGAACGGCTAATATTTTAATCGATAGTGATTGTTTTTCTCTCGGACTGGCTATATTTTTCTACATTTTCACGCAATAAAAAATATATCCGCCGATTTTCAAAATTAATGGCTATTCGCTCAAAAGTACGCAGCGCATCCATGCCCAAAAAAATCGATGGCTTATTCTTGATTTTCAGTACCTCAAAGGGGGCAATATCGGCAAAGGCGATTGGCAGCGATGAAAAACGAGCCTGCCCTATTCTTAAATCATGCGTTACACCATAAAGCGCAGGAACTTTTTGACCGCGCACATCCAGCAAATTAATATGCGACAGATTTTTATCGCGCAGCCGTAATTTACGTTTTAATGCCAAATTCCCAATAGAAGAATCGCTGCCCGTATCGATAATGACATTGACCTTAAACCCAGCCATTGTTGCATTGGTGAAAATTAATTGCCCATCGCGGCGACGCGCCCGCACAATAATTTCTCGGCCAGTATTTTCTCGGCCAGTATTTTTTGCTAATTTTTCACCCTGTTTCGCAATTGAGATTTTCTCTGCTTTGAAATCAAATAATATGCGCTGCCCTTGCAAACTATCTAACCCTAATATGCCGTCCGCGCCCAATGCAGATCGCCGAAAGGTAGGGGCTATCAATCCTATAGTATCTTGTTTGCCCAAAGTTAATTCTGGTACATATACCGTCCTTATCGGCACAGTACCCGATAAGGTGGTTATTTTTAATTCTTTTTCTAAATCAAACTCTAAATTATCGGCCAATTCATTGGACACGATAGTCCTTTGGGCCGCTGTATCAATAATGAATTTATAAGGGCCTTTATTGCGCCGGCTAATATCATTATGCGGAATATCAACATTGATCGTCATACGATCATTGCGGTCTTCGCCAATATCAATCTCATCGCTATTGTTAAAATCTGGAACTATATCCGCATTCGCATCCATAGTATCGCTAATCGCAACGCCCGATTGCGCCTGCACCAGCGAAGGCGGAGCAAGGGATGCTATGCCGAATAAAGGGAATAATGTAAAAATAGACAAGAAAAAACGCTTCATTCTCCCTTCATAGCGCATTAAGGACGCTCGGGCAATGCTGTTAGGGCAATGATGTGAAGGTAAGGGCCTAGTTTAATATATCTTGCAGGCGGCGAACGGGATAGCCATTCCAATTTTTAATACGGCGTATCAAAAATTTAGTCGTCATGGATGCTACCCCTGGTAAATCCGACAAGCAGTTGCGGTGAATATCATCAAAATCATTAAGATTCAGCGCCGCCACGCTCAGCATATAATCCGCGCTACCCGACATTAAATAACATTCCAAAATATCATCCAAATCACTGACAATTTCTTCAAATTTATCCATACTCTCGCGGCTTTGGTCGGTTAGGGTAATTTCAATAAATGCTTGAACGCCTAGCCCTAATTTATCGGGATTAAGCCGTGCAGAATAATTGGTAATAACGCCGCTCTCTTGCAGGCTTTGAACCCGCCGATGCGCCGCTGAATTGCTGAGGCCCACGGCATTTCCTATTTCTGCTATCGTTGCACTCGAATCCTTTTGCAACGCTTCTAATATTAGAATATCAATTCTATTCACGGGATAATATCCTATAATTTTATATATAATAGAATATTATACTAAATTATTTAATTATATAGTGCAAGTTTAAGAATTATTTTCACAAATAATCCCCTACACTATCCTATAGCCATATTTAGGGCCAAATCACAGAATCCGCGCATGCTTTTATATCCTTGCATGCCCTACAGAGGAGAATGAGCATGATAGTCGGAAGCGTCAAAGAGATTAAAAACCATGAATATCGCGTGGGATTAACGCCCGAGAGCGTCAATGAATTATCGGCAAATGGCCATCAAATCTTAATCGAGAGCGGTGCGGGTCTGGGCATTGGTGCCAGCGATGAGCATTATATTGAAGCTGGAGCCGAGATTATCGAAACAGCGGCGGAAATTTTCGAACGCGCCAAAATGATCGTCAAGGTCAAAGAGCCGCAAAGCTCCGAGCGCGCCATGCTGCGCGAAGACCAAATATTATTCACCTATTTGCATCTTGCGCCCGATCCTGAACAAACCAAAGATTTATTATCATCGGGTGCGAGCTGCATTGCTTATGAAACCGTGAGCGATAATCACAGCGGATTACCGCTGCTTAAACCTATGAGCCAAGTCGCGGGCCGTATGTCAATCCAAGCGGGTGCAACCGCGCTCGAAAAAGCGCATGGCGGACGCGGCGTATTATTGGGCGGCGTCCCTGGCGTTGCTCCTGCAAAAGTAACCGTGATTGGCGGCGGTGTGGTTGGTTTTAATGCCGCGCAAATGGCAGTTGGCATGGGCGCAGATGTCACCCTATTGGATCGTAGCCCAGAAACGCTCGAAAAGCTGGGTATTTATTTCGAAGCCAGCGCAAAAACGCGCTTTTCAAACCGTGCCAATTTGGCGGAATGCGTTGCCCAAGCAGACCTTGTTATTGGTGCAGTCCTCATCCCTGGTGCTGCTGCACCCAAGCTTGTGACGCGCGATATGCTCTCGACGATGCAAACTGGCGCGGTGCTGGTCGATGTAGCGATTGACCAAGGCGGATGCTTTGAAACATCCAAAGCCACCACCCATCAAGACCCAACCTATTTGGTCGATGATATTGTCCATTATTGCGTCGCCAATATGCCCGGTGCGGTATCGCGCACCAGCACTTATGCGCTCAATAATGTTACGCTGCCGCACACTTTGCATATGGCCAATTTGGGCTGGAAAGAGGCTCTACGCCGCGATGCGCATTTGGCCAATGGACTTAATGTCTGGAATGGTAAAATAACCTATAAAGCCGTTGCCGATGATTTAGGCTATGATTATGTATCGCCCGAAGAGGCGTTGCGATAACAATCAAACCTCATATGCTGCCGTTGTTTTGGCCGCTACTTCGTCGGTTGTGACATTTGGTGCTAGCTCGATAAGTTTGAACGGTACATCATGATTATCGCGTCTGAACACGGCCAAATCGGTGATAATCATATCCACCACATTCGCACCCGTTAAGGGTAGCGTGCAAGAGGGTATGAATTTGGGGGAGCCATCTTTGGCACAATGATCCATCACGACGATGATTTTTTTGACGCCCGCGACCAAGTCCATCGCACCGCCCATGCCTTTAATCATCTTGCCTGGGATCATCCAATTGGCAATATCGCCATTTTGTGCAACTTCCATCGCGCCGAGTACGGTTAAATCAATATGGCCGCCGCGTATCATGGCAAAGCTATCCGAGCTGCTAAAATAGCTTGAAGACGGCAATTCGCTTATCGTTTGTTTGCCAGCATTAATCAGATCGGCATCGACCTCATCCTCATAGGGAAATGGCCCAATGCCCAGCATCCCATTTTCTGATTGCAATGTGACCTCTACTCCATCGGGGATATGATTGGCTACTAATGTTGGAATACCAATGCCAAGGTTCACATAATTACCATCTTGTAATTCTTGCGCTGCACGCGCCGCCATTTGATCGCGAGTCCATTTTGCCATTATGCGCTCTCCCGCACAGTGCGAAACTCGATTTTCTTATCATAGGGCGCTCCGCAAATCAGGCGCTGCACATATATAGCTGGCAAGTGAATGGCATCCGCATCAAGGCTACCTGTGGGTATAATTTCTTCGACCTCAACAACACAAGCCTTGCCGCAAGTAGCCGCAGGTTGATTGAAATTACGCGCCGTTTTGCGGAATATCACATTGCCGCTTTCATCCGCCTTCCATGCTTTTACAATAGCGAGATCGGCAAAAATCCCGCGCTCAAGAATATAGTCCTCGCCGTTAAAATTCTTCACCTCTTTGCCTTTGGCTACCTGCGTTCCTACACCTGTTTTAGTATAAAATCCAGCAATGCCAGCCCCGCCGCTGCGCATCCGTTCGGCCAAAGTCCCTTGCGGGCAAAATTCTACTTCTAATTCGCCCGCCAAATATTGCCGCTCAAATTCTTTATTTTCGCCAACATAAGAGGCGATCATCTTTTTAATCTGCCGCGTACGCAGCAGCTTACCTAATCCCTCACCATCAATCCCCGCATTATTAGATGCTATCGTCAACCCCTTTACGCCGCTATCAACCATCGCATCAATAATCCGTTCAGGGATACCGCATAGGCCAAACCCACCAGCGGCGATTACCATATTATCATACAGCAACCCTTCCAAGGCTAGTTTTGCATCGGGATAGATTTTTTTCATAATATAGTCTTTCAAGAGAATAGGACGTTAAGATTAAACAGCTTTGACCTTTTGGCGAATAGAACCAAAAATACTTTTGCCATCAGAGCCTAACATTTCGATCTTCACCGTATCGCCAACCGCCATAAAGGGCGTTTTGGCAGCACCATCATTGATGGTTTCTATCATCCGGATTTCGGCAATACAGCTATAGCCCAAACCACCCTCGCTGCATGGCTTTCCAGGGCCGCCATTGGCATCGCGGTTAGATACGGTGCCGCTGCCAATCACAGTCCCTGCGCATAAGGGACGTGTTTTCGCAGCATGCGCAACCAATTGCGCCAAAGAAAAGGTTGCATCAACGCCAGCATTGGCGCGGCCAAAAGGCGCACGATTATAATCAACATGCAGCGGCAAATGTATCACATCACCCGACCAAGCATCGCCCAGCTCATCGGGCGTAACACAGACGGGCGAAAAGGCACTAGGCGGTTTAGATTGGAAAAAACCAAAACCCTTGGCAAGCTCTGCGGGGATAAGACCGCGCAAGGAAACATCATTGCACAGCATGATAAGCTTGATATGATTGGAAGCGTCGCCATCGGAAACGCCCATCGGTACATCATCGGTAATGACGGCCACCTCGCCTTCCATATCGCATCCCCACGCAGCATCGCCCAGCGGTATAGCATCGCGCGGCCCAAGAAAGGCATCGCTGCCGCCTTGATACATAAGCGGATCGCTGTAAAAGCTTGTCGGTACTTCGGCACCACGGGCTTTGCGCACCAATTCGACATGGTTGATATAGGCGCTGCCATCGGCCCATTGAAAAGCGCGCGGCAATGGCGAATGCGCATCATTTTCATGAAAACGTTCACAGGGCACGACTTCATGTTCAACATCGCGGTACAAGGCTTCTAATTTAGGGGCGCATTCATCCCAATTATCAATCGCCATTTGCAATGTTGGTGCGATATTGTCCGCTTCGCAACAGCGCGTTAAATCTTTGGACACCACCACCAATCGCCCATCGCGAGTTTCATTTTTTAATGTTGCTAATTTCATGGTAATTCTGCCTTTGCAAAGTCTCTCCAGCAATCGTCATAATCTTGTTGCAAGAGAGATGTTTCTAACGCCCATTTCGTAGGTCTAATGGCATAACAGCTCTCAAACATGAAAGCCATTGTTCCATCAATTTTATGCGGTTTCAAATCCGCTGCCATCGCATTTTCGGTAGAGCTTTTATCGGGCCCATGTGCATTCATACAATTATGTAAGCTCGAACCACCAGGAGCAAAGCCGCCCGCTTTGGCATCATATTCGCCGTGGATTAGCCCCATATATTCGCTCATTATATTGCGGTGAAACCATGGAGGTCGGAATGTGTTTTCGGCCACCATCCAACGCGGTGGGAAAATGACAAAATCGCAATTAGCCGTGCCTTCTATCGCGCTTGGGGACGTCAATACAGTAAAAATACTCGGATCAGGATGATCGAAACTAATGCTACCAATCGTATTGAAGCGCGACAGATCATAACGATAAGGCGCATTATTGCCATGCCACGCCACCACATCAAAAGGCGTATGATCGCGCATCACGCTCCATAAAGCACCACCAAATTTTTGAATGATCTGCGTTGGTTCATTCTCTTGAAAGGCAGCAACGGGCGTTTCAAAATCGCGCGCATTAGCCAAACCGTTCGATCCAATCGGCCCTAAATCTGGCAGATGAAAAGCTTGACCATAATTTTCGCACACATATCCGCGCGCTTCATCATCGACCAAATCCACACGGAATTTAAGGCCTCTAGGTATCACGCCAATATGGTTGGGCGGCACATGTAACACCCCCATTTCCGTCACTAAATGTAACGCACCGCTTTGCGGCACAAACAGCAATTCGCCATCTGCGCAGAAAAAGGCACGCCCCACCATGGATTTGTTAATCGCATAGAGATGCACGCCAATACCATGATGCGTGGCGGCATTGCCATTGGTGGCGATAGAGATTAATCCATCCACCCAATCGGTTGGCTTATCGGGCATAGGCAGCGCATCCCAGCGCATACGGTTGGGCGGAAAGGGCGCGCCTTCGCTTGGCCCAGTGTCAATATATTTCTGCGTGTAGAGTGTATATTTCCCATGCTGCGCCGAGGGTAATGTGCGATAAAACCAACTGCGCCTATTATGATCGCGCGGCGCAGTAAAAGCAGTCCCTGAAAATTGCTCGGTATAAAGGCCATAGGTGGGTTTCTGCGGGCTATTTTGCGCAATCGGTAATGCGCCAGCTACAGCTTCGCTTGCAAATTCATTCCCAAAACCGCTCATATATTCTAAGGTCATAAATTTCCTAATAATGGTTATGCTATCATAATGCCAGCTCTTCAGAGCGTAATTAAATATATAGATATTTTCACACTCGTTACAAATGAAATTAGTGTGAGCCACTAAATAATCAAACCATTGCATAAATTCGCCTAATGACAAGCTTGTCATATCGCGTTAGACATTTATCAAATATTTTCAAATAGAGTGTCTGGAGAGATTATGTCAAAATTTAATATGAATCGACGCGCAGTAATAGCCGCTATGGGTATGACAGCCATCACGGCTTGCGCGCCCGAAACGGCGACCAAAGCAAGCACCTATAAAAAGTTCGGCTCGGTTGAAAAATTAGATGATGCTCTAGACGATATTATCGACGGCGAACTGCAATTAGAAGAATTGACCAATGGATTCACATGGTCAGAAGGGCCCGCTTGGGATGCCAAAAGACAGCAGCTTTATTTTTCCGATGTCCCCGAAAATACCTCCTATATTTGGTCCGAAGAAAAAGGCTTAGAAATTTTAAGCAAACCCTCGGGTCTTGCCACAGGCGATGGCACCAATGGCTTGCTCATGGGCAAGGATGGTAATTTGCTCACCGCCAATCATGGCAAGCGCGCGCTCACATCGCTCAACCTAGAAACGCGCGAAGATACAATATTGGTCGATCAATTTGTGGGCAAAAAATTCAACAGCCCCAATGATCTTATCGAGAGCAAAGAAGGCGTGATATTTTTTACCGACCCGCCCTATGGTCTGAAAGAACAGGATGACAGCCCCTTGAAAGAATTGTCGTTCAACGGCGTTTATCGTCTGCGTTCTGATGGCGCATTATCGGTCATCGACAAAAGCTTAACCCGCCCCAATGGTATCGCACTCTCGCCCGATGAAAAAACGCTCTATGTCGCCCAATCCGATTCAGAGGCGCAAATCCTCAAATCATACAGCATTGAGGGCGAAACTATCATCGACAATGGCCTATTTTATGATGCCACCCCATTGGCGGGTGATGATGCACCGGGCTTGCCCGATGGTATGTGCGTCGCCGAGACAGGGCATATTTTCGCTACGGGGCCGGGCGGCGTATTAATATTATCACCAACAGGGAAATTATTGGGCCGTATCTTAGCCGAAAAAGCGACCGCCAATTGCGCATTTGGTAATGATGGCAAGATGCTCTATGTGACATCCTCTGATCGATTGGGCCGCATAGCCTTAAAGGTCAAAGGCTTGGGCGTTTATTAGGTTAAACGTCAGAAATGAGCCCTCACATCGTTCCTCTGGAGTATTTTTGCGCATTTGCGGCTATTTCTTCATAACCAGCTTAGCAAGCTGCCTCAAAAGCAGCCGCAAGGGCAAGAGCATAATGCAATGCGCGCAACCATGCTTTAATATTGTAATATTTCTTTCATAATTTCCATTATTACAAGATATAATCTCATGTCAAAATTCATAACGACCAAAAGTTAGAGCCGTAAAAAAAAGGCTTGAGAATTACGCCTCAAGCCTTTTTAACTATACACAATGTTGCCCGCTTATAATGTGCAGCTCGCCTCGCCTGTATTGCTCACCAACTCAATATTTTGAACGCCAAGGGTGAAGCCACCATCAGAATTAAGCGCGAATGGCGATGTTAAGCTTGTCATTGCAACGCCTGCATCCTTTAAGCAGCTTAGTTTGATATTGGCAGTCTGCCAGCCTTGCCCCTTTTTGGATGCAAAATCTCTGGTCAAATCCAATTCACCACCGCAATTTTCACCGCAACGTCCGCCAACGGCCAGCTTGCCGCCACTTGCTTCGTCAACGCGATAGTTAAATTTGACCACCATATCGGCATTCGATTCGCGGTCAAAGTCAAATGCTTCGGTTTCTAGGACAAAAGATCCTTTGCCCGTGAATTTCACCAAGCGCATATCTTCTTGGGTTTGGTCATCGGCAGAGTTAACGGTGACAGTACCGCTTAACGATCCGCCGCTATTGGCGGGTAATATCGTCAATCCGCGCTCATCATAAACATGCATAGACCATGGAGATTGCGCAACACCTGCCAACAATAATTGGCCAATCTCAAGCTTGCTGACGCCTTCCAATTCCTTGTCGGTAGGCAGTGCCGCAACTTCGCCGCCTTTCGCATAGCTTAGGCCATAACCATAGGCGAACAAGGGATCATAATCATCATTGTCATAGTTAAGTTCCACATCTTGCGATGATTTGGGCCAGCTAAAGGTTAGCTTACCTTTGAAATCATAGGCTGCTTTGCCATCGATGCCTGCAATCAACACATCAGCGATGCCGTTGCCTGCTGTTCCTGGCAGCCAAGCTGCAACAAATGCATCGGATTGGTTTAACTCGGGATTCACCCACATTGGACGGCCCGACAGAAATACCGATACAGTGTTCATACCCAAAGCTTTCGCTTTGGTAAGCATATCCAATGCTTTGGTAGGGACAAAATCAACATGATCGCGATCGCCCTGAAACTCTGCATAAGGATCTTCGCCATACACGATAATCGCTACATCAGCTTTAGGCATATCGCCAGCTTCATCCATCAAAATGGCTTTACCGCCCGCAGCTTCCACCGCAGCTTTGATGCCAGCATAAATGGAGATGCCATTGGGGAAATCTTTTGCGCTATTGCCCGTGCCTTGCCAGCTAATCGTCCAGCCACCAGATTGCTTGCCAATGTCATTGGCACCATCGCCGCCGACCAATATAGTCGCGCCAGGTTTAATCGGCAATACACCTTGATTTTTCAGCAATACCATAGATTCGCGCACCGCTTGACGCGCAACTTTCATATGGTCAGCACTGCCGAGCAAATCCCATTGCCCCGATAATTTGCGCGTTGATGGCAGCCCAGCATCGAACAAACCAGAGCGGACTTTGACGCGCAAAATCCGCGCTACCGCTTCATCCAAACGTTCCATAGAAATATCACCAGCTTTGACTTGTTTCAGCGTATTCGCATAAAGATCTTTCCAACTATCGGGCGCCATAAACATATCTAGGCCCGCATTGACCGATTGCGCGCAGCTCGTCGCATCGCAGCCTTTGACTTGGCCGTGGCCATTCCAGTCACCAACGACCAGACCATCAAAACCCATGCGCCCGCGCAATACATCGGTCAGCAAGGGTTTGTGCCCGTGCAATTTTTTGCCGTGCCAACTGTTAAAGCTCGCCATGACCGATTGCACACCCGCATTGATGGCCGATGCATAACCAGCGGCTTGACTGTCGCGCAGTTGCGCCTCGCTCATCACATTATCGCCTTGGTCTTTACCATCAACCGTTCCGCCGTCACCAACGAAATGTTTCACGGTGGCCATGACATGCTCCCCCCTTAGGAAATCATCATCGCCTGGGCGTCCCTGCAAACCATAAACCAATCGCGGGGCATAAGAGGCCACAATATCAGGCCCTTCCGAATAGCTTTCATAGGTGCGCCCCCAGCGGTCATTACGGACAACGGCGATAGTAGGAGCAAATGTCCAATCGATACCCGTCACCCGAATTTCTTTGGCGGTTATTTTGCCAATCTCTTCCATAAGATCGGGGTTATTAGCGGCACCCAAACCAATATTATGCGGGAAAATAGTCGCCCCAATGATATTGCTATGCCCATGCACCGCATCTGTACCCCACATGATAGGAATAGCGGTTCGGCCGCCTTGCGTATCGGTTGAGGCATTCCAATATTCATCGGCCAGCGCAAGCCATTCGGGTGGCAAAGCATAATTATCTTTGCCTGGTGCGCTATTTCCACCGTTCAAAATTGATCCGAGGTGATATTCTTTGGCTTCGGCAGGGGTCACGCTGTTAATATCAGCCTGCATGATTTGCCCGACTTTTTCTTCAACGCTCATTTTTGCCAATAATGCGGCAATTTTCTTTTCTGTGGCTGGATCTTCCGCAAATGGCGATTTGGCTTCGGGCCAATTATCGGGATTAATAACGCCGGGCGTGCTATCCGTTGATGGTGAGCAGGACATTAAGGCGATTGCCGTCAAAGCAGCAGGAACAAAGCCCTTGAGACGCTTGATATTTATGCCATGCATAAAAGTTTCATTTTTAATTTTCAATTTTAACTCCCCCAAGGCTTTGATTCCATCTAATCTCAATTATGCGAGATTAACAAGATGCTTTCAGTTGGCCGATTCATATATTTTGTCATTCAACGCTTATATTCAGCTTTTATGACAAGCTTGTCAATCTTAGATTCTTGGGCCAAAGATAGTTTTATAAAAAATAAAATTATACTATTTGACGGCTCTATTAATAAAATTAAATCCATCATTTGTTGGGCTTCTACGGCGAGCATAGCCCTGAAAGGTGCGGCAATTGCACAAGATGAAACGTGTAAAAATTGACCAATGCACTTGTTGAACCATTATTCCAGCCTCTATAAGGACGCGCTGGATGAGAGCTTGACCAAAAATCAGCGGCCAAAAAAAATTAAATGAGCTCAGCCCAGCCTCGCTGGCAAACCGATATAGCTTTTAGCGCAATAAGAAATTTCGATATGAAAAGGGCCACCCATGATGAGCAGCCCTTATTTATAATTGATAATTAAGCTAGGATATTAAGCCATTGCGCGTTTCTTATTGGTATAAATACCATAATATCCAATGATCGCATAGCAGATAACGGGTATCATCAATGCCGTTGTTAAGCTGGTTATATCAGAAAAGCTACCATAAATCCAAGGCACTAAAGCCCCTCCTACAATGGCAGTTGCCAATATACCCGAGGCTTGTGAAGCTTTATCAGCCTTCATTCCTTCGGTTGCTAGGCTGAAAATGGTTGGGAACATGATCGAATTGAATAGACCGACCATAGTCAGAGTATAGCCAGATAGATTCCCACTAGTAAAAGCAGATATGGCAATCAATGATATAGCGATAGCTGCGAAAGTTAATAGCACTTTACTAGGATTGAATAGGCGCAGCAAGAAAGCGCCTACGAAACGACCTATTAAAGCTCCACCCCAATAAAATGATAAAAACCAAGCAGCATCTTTATCTGCCAATCCCATGACACGCTCTTCAGCTAAATATGCAATCAAAAAGGTCCCTATGGCAACCTCTGCTCCAACATATACAAATATACACAATGCACCAAACTGCAGGCGTTTATCATTTAGAAACAGTTTTATTAGGCCTTCAGTTT
This sequence comes from uncultured Sphingomonadaceae bacterium, assembly GCA_938050045.1. Classification (GTDB taxonomy): domain Bacteria; phylum Pseudomonadota; class Alphaproteobacteria; order Sphingomonadales; family Sphingomonadaceae; genus Sphingorhabdus_B. Next base: position 44,389 of record CALLJS010000017.1, on the reverse strand, counting down.
TAACGTCTTCAACTTCAGCACTATCTAATGCTTTGCGGAAAATGAAAAATAAACCAGCAATTAATACCATCGCAATCGCAAGAGCAATGTATAAATCTGTTACAACAACTGCTTCACTAACCCTAAAAGCAGTCATTTCTGCTTGTGTAGCACTCTCGACATCAATCTCTTTACTTTCACCTAAAATATATTGAGCGCCAAACGTAACTATTAAAAACGCACCAAGCGAATTAAACATTTGCGCAAAGGTAAGACGGCTATGCGATGTCTCTGGCGGGCCAAGCGTCGTCACAAGCGGGTTCATTGCCACTTGGAGCAAGGTTATGCCGCCACCAATCAGAAATAATGCGCCTAAAAAGTTAATATAGGCCCCGCTGCTGGCCGCAGGAATGAACAATAATGCCGCAGCAGCAATAATCAGAAATGCCAGCATGAAACCGCGCATGAAACCTATTCGTTTGAGCAATAAGCCTGCTGGAATGGAGAATAGTGCATAGCTGATAAAGAATGCAAACTGCACCAAACTAGCTTCACCGTGCGTAAGCTGAAACATAAGTTGAAATTTACGCACCAAAGCATCATTAATATTGGTAACGCCTGCTAAAATGAAAAATACTGCGAACACCAAGCATAATACCAATGTAACATTTTTTCCTGTCGCATGATTACCGCCGCTCTGCCCTCCGACTGCTCCTGCCATAATTACTCCCCTTTTTTGGCCTTAATTTCTGGTCTGCTTTTGACCTTATTATGATAATTTATTATTTTTACAAATATCACATGTCACAAATTGACAAGGATGTCATTATAAGAATTGATAACGTTAATTTTTATCACCCTCGTTGATAATATGCATCAAAATAATGTAAACGAGCATTGCAAGAATAATATAAGAATTATCACTAGATTTAACGCCGATGACGATTATACATAGTTTTAAGGGTAGGAATAATGTCAGATAGAAAAATTACCAAATCGGTAACAATGGTTGATGTCGCCAATGATGCTGGTGTATCGCTGAAAACTGTATCGCGGGTTCTCAACAAAGAAGAATATGTGAGCGAGGCTGCGCGCAATGTTGTGTTGGCTTCGGCCAGCAAATTAGGCTATAAATTAAATCAAGCGGCGCGCACTTTACGCTCTGGCGCGGCACAAATTCTTGCCATATTAGTCGACAACCCCAGCCGCAGCTATTTGGAAAATATTCATTTTGGGGCGTTAAAAAAATGCCAACAATTATCAATGCAATTAATTTTGGATGAATGCCCCAATGGCGTTGATGATATAAAAAGATTGATGCACAATATTTCACCCGCTGCATTCATTGTCACTCCCCCTTTATGCGATGACCCCAAAGTTATTAAATTTTTGAATGATAATGACTGTACTTATGTTCTGATTTCACCCGATGATGTCAAAAATGCGCCCTTGTCAGTCTGGATGGATGATGAAAAAGCATCGTCAGAAATGACCGAATATTTAATTGGATTAGGGCATAAGCGTATAGGGTTTATCAAAGGCCATCCAGATCATAGTGCTTCAACCAAAAGAATGAACGGATATTATAAAGCGCATGAAATCCGCAATATTCAAACGGATGCAACACTCATCACACAAGGTTATTTTGATTATGCATCGGGTCTGCTTTGTGCTGAAAAATTATTGAATTTAGCGCATCCACCGACAGCAATATTTGCAAGCAATGATGATATGGCGGCTGCGGTTATTGCCGCAGCTTATAAACGCAATATCGCCATTCCATCGGGCCTCTCTGTGGTAGGCTTTGATGATACACCTATTGCTAGCATCATCAGCCCACAGCTTACGACAATCCTTCAGCCGATTGCTGAATTAGCGGCCAATGCGGTCGATCTTCTGTCCAAAAATATTAATCATAGCTATTCCGAACAGAGAAATGACACTTCAATTACTTTGGAATATTCATTCATTGAGCGAGATTCATCGGGTAAATTGAACCCATAAATTCCCAGATAATTATGTACTGTGCCCAGATATATAGAGTGCGTTCAAACCCGCCCTTATAAACAGATACACGGCTGATACTATAGTATAAGAAGCTCTATAAGCAGCATCAGCTATTGCCGCAAATTGACTGTTAAAATCTTCGATAATGGCAAAAGGCTATTGTTCACAACCATGTCTAACGATGTCATATTATATTTTTCATTTGCCTGACGCTGTAATTCGTACATAATTGTTACAATAGCTAGAATGCGATTCCAATTAATATTCGCACTATATCTGGATGAAGCAGGGCGATTTTATGGTTCATAAGAAACCAAAAATCACAAATTTAGGAGGATGATTTGTTAAACCCCAAATCAGGGACTGACACAATCAATAAGGATGATATGATTGAAAATATCGTAATAGTGGGCGGCGGCACTGCGGGCTGGATGACGGCGGCTGGTCTCTCCTCTATGCTGGGTGAAACAGGGTTGAAAATCACCTTAATCGAATCCGAAGCCATCGGTATAGTTGGCGTGGGTGAAGCCACCTTACCCCATATAAAATTTTTCAATGATTCTATCGGTATCAACGAAGCCGAATTTATGGCCGCTACGGCTGCAACGTTCAAATTGGGTATTGAATTTGTAAATTGGGGCCGCGTTGGGGATAGCTATATTCATCCCTTTGGGGAATTTGGTTTGGCCAATGACGGAGTTGGCTTTCATCATTATTGGCGCAGCATGATGGACGATGAAGCAACTGGTGCGCTGGATGAATATTCATTACCAATTATTGCCAGCGGCATGGCCAAATTCAAACCACCATCCGAAGACATGAGATCGGTGCATTCCACCTATCGCTATGCCTATCAATTCGACGCTACTAAATATGCTCCATTTTTACGCAAACATGGAGAATCACGCGGCGTCAAGCGCATCGAAGGGATATTAACACAAGTCCATCTCCACCCCGAAAATGGCGACATAACATCTGTGCAATTGGAAAATGGTGATATTATCAGAGGCGACCTATTCATCGATTGCACTGGGTTTCGCGGCCTATTAACCCAAGGCGCGTTAGAAACGGGCTATGATGAATGGACCAATTATCTGCCTTGTGATCGTGCTGTCGCAGCCCCCTGCTCTTCGCATGGACCATTGCTCCCCTATACGCGCGCTACGGCCGATACAGCAGGATGGCGCTGGCGCATCCCCTTGCAGCACCGCACGGGCAATGGTCATGTATATTCCAGCCAATTTATTAGCGACGATAAGGCCCAAAAAGCACTTGTTGATGCTTTAGATGGCGCGCTATTATCCGAGCCGCGCTTTTTGCGTTTCACTACGGGTAAGCGCAAAAAATTATGGAACCGTAATTGCATATCTATTGGTCTATCTGGCGGATTTTTAGAGCCCTTAGAGTCGACAAGTATCTACTTAATTCAAGAAGGCATCACCAAGCTGCTCGAATATTTCCCCAATAAAAATACGCTTGCAATAGACCGGGATGAATATAATCTGTTGATGGATCTAGAGTTTGAGAGAGTGAGAGATTTTCTGATACTCCATTACCATGCAACGCAGCGCGACGATAGCGATTTTTGGAACTATATGCGCACGATGAAAATACCAGATAGCCTCTCCGAAAAAATGGAATTATTCAAAGCCAGAGGGCGTGTAGCTGCTTATGATCGCGGATTATTTCTGCAGCCCAGTTGGATCGCGGTTTATTTGGGGCAGCGCATCATCCCCAATAAATGGGATGATCGGGTGGCACTGCTGCCCAAAAAAGAGATAAAGCAGCATTTAGCGGGTCTCAAACAATTAATGAAACAAAGCGCCCAACAAATGCCATCGCATGCCGATTATATTGCGCAATATTGCCCCAGTAAAGCTGTCGCATGAACCAATTACGACGGATAATGGTTATGGGAAATAGCATAGAAGCTTGGCTGCCAGCAGCCTATTGTTGCGCTCGATTGCCCAGCGATGATTATCAGATTATCCTTGCCGAGACAAAGGGTAATACTGGGGGCTCAGACGGCGATATAGTGGCAAAACCTTCTTCGAAAAATCTCCATCATGTCTTGGACATTGCTGAACATGACCTAGGAAGCAAAGCGCATGCCCGCCCAGCATTAGCCGCTAGCATCGCAATTGATAATGGTTTACATATTGATCTTCCATTTGGACATTATGGAATCGATCGCGAAGGAATAGAATTTCAGCATCTATGGAAATATAGTGGTTCACAAAAACCATTATCTGAATTTAATCTAGCATTAGCTATGCACAAAGCATCTGTATTTTTACCCGAGCCGCCCAAAGGCGCACCCGTTTATAATTATGGCTATATGCTTCAGGAAGAAGGCTATATTAATTTATTAAAAAGCAAAGCCAGAGCAACGCATATAACCGCAGATAATATCACGCTGCAACAGAGCAATGGCGCGATAGATAAGGTTATTTGTGATGGCGAGAGCCTCAAAGCTGATCTCTATATAGATGCGCGACACTATAATTATGCTGCAACAAATACAAATGTAACTTATACAGATGGAAACGCTTGGCAGCACAACCATCTTAGAATAACCGGCGGTTTTGATATGCTAGACCATCAGAGCGGCATGCGATTACACCGTATTCAAATGGCCATGGAACGCCTGTTTAAGCTATGGCCTGATAGAGAATTTGCAGCGGTAGAAATTGCTGAATATAACAGATTAGAGGCATCGCAATCTCTGCATATAAATGACATGAATCTATTATTACAGCAACAAACGCAAGGTTGCAGCAATACGCTGGCCCGCAAAATAAAATTATTTGAAACGCGCGGACGCATAGCCATTGAAGATTATGAAATATATAGCAAGGCTGAATGGATAGCAGCTTTTTGCGCGATGGGCATAAACGCAAAAAATTATGACCGGCTAGCGCATAGAATAAACTCTGATACATTGGCGCAATGGATCGAGCAATTACAGGTAGCAATTACCAATGTGATAGAGCAATTGTCTGATAAAAAATAGAAAAACAATAAAATGGAAGCTATAAAACGGAAGGTATAAAATGGAGAGTGACCGCGTAAAAAATATCGTCATTGTTGGCGGCGGTACAGCAGGCTGGATGAGCGCAGCCGCGCTCTCTAAACTCATGCCAGAGCATCAAGGCAATGTGACATTGGTTGAATCCGAAGAAATTGGAACGGTTGGCGTTGGCGAGGCCACTATCCCGCAAATTGCGACCTTTAACCAACGGCTTGGTATCCATGAAGATGATTTTATTCGCGCAACACAAGCAACCTTCAAATTGGGCATTGAATTTGTAGATTGGGCTAAAAAAGGAGACCGTTATTTCCACCCCTTTGGCACCCACGGTTTCGATTTAGAAGGCATTGAATTTCACCATTTTTGGAACAAATTACGCGAACGAGGCGATGCGCGCAGTATCGAAGATTATTCAATAAATGCAGCAGCGGCTTATAGCGATAAATTTATCCGCCCCCAAAGCGAGCATGGGCCGATTATTAACAAGCTTGGCTATGCTTTTCATTTTGATGCTATTTTATATGCAAAATTTTTGCGCAAATTTTCGGAAAGAAACGGTGCAAAACGTATAGAGGGCAAAGTCGAACAGGTTAATTTACGCAGCGATAATGGCTTTATCGAAAGCATAAGATTGGCCGATGGCCAGGTGATAAAGGGCGATTTATTCATCGATTGCACAGGATTTCGCGGTTTGTTAATCGAGGAGGCCTTGCAAACGGGCTATATCGATTGGAGCCAATATTTACCCGTTGATAGCGCGGTTGCTGTCCCTTGTGAAAAAAGAGGCGAACCCATACCCTATACGCGCTCAACGGCGCGCGAGGCGGGATGGCAGTGGCGTATCCCTTTGCAGCATCGAACGGGAAATGGTTATGTGTATTGCAGCCAATATCAGAGCAAGGATGAGGCTGAAAAAACATTATTATCAAATCTGGATGGCAAGCCATTAGCAAGCCCCAAACATTTGCGTTTCAAAACAGGGCGGCGTAAGAAATTTTGGTCAAAAAATTGTGTAGCCATCGGCCTGTCTGCTGGCTTTATGGAACCGCTAGAATCAACCAGCATTCATTTGATTCAATCGGGCATATCAAAATTAATAGCTTTATTTCCCGATAAGAGCATGAACCCCGTAGAGCGCGATGAATATAACCGGCTACTCAATGTCGGCTATGCGCATATTCGAGACTTCCTAATATTGCATTATACGCTGACCGAGCGCGATGATAGCGATTTTTGGAATTATGTCCGCACGATGAAAATCCCCAAGACCTTGCAGCGCAAAATGGCTTTAATTCAATCGCGTGGACGGTTTTTCAAATATGATGATGAATTGTTCAACATCACCAGTTGGATGGCTGTTGCTATCGGCCAAGGATATACGCCAAAAGGATATAATCCCATGGTCGATAGTTTGAGCGATGATAATATTATACAAAGTCTAGCAAATATAAGAATGTCGATTGATAAAGCTGTTGAAGCCATGCCTACACAACAAGCCTTCATTGATAGATTTTGCAGAGCCCAAGATGTTTATACAACCGCTGGAGAAAGTTAATAATGGCAGAACAAATTAAAAAAATTGTCATTGTTGGCGGCGGTACAGCAGGGTGGATGGCGGCTTCTACCTTATCGCATATGCTTAGTGGAATGCAGTGTGATATTAAATTAATCGAGTCCGAACAAATTGGTACCGTAGGCGTTGGAGAGGCCACCATACCGCCTATATTATTATTCAATAAGATGCTGGGGATTGATGAGAATCAATTTATCAAAGAAACGCAAGCAACCTTCAAATTGGGCATTGAATTTGTAAATTGGAAAAAAATTGGCCATAGCTATATTCATCCTTTTGGGGATTTTGGTATAGATTTTGATGTTCGTCCTTTTCATCAACATTGGCTCAATCAGCGCGCCAAAGGCTATGGGCGAGACTTATTTGATTATTCACTCATGGTGCAAGCCTGCCAAAAAAAGAAATTTATGCGGCCTTTGCGCAACCAGCCCAAATCAGCCTTGGCGGGTATTAATTATGCGTTTCAATTTGATGCAAGCCTCTATGCTAAATTTTTACGGCAATATTCGGAAAAGCGGGGCGTTAAACGCATAGAAGGTAAAATTGAGAGCGTCGCGCAGCATCCTGAAACAGGATATATTGAATCTGTCACCACCGATGATAAACGCACATTTGATGCTGACCTTTTCATCGATTGCTCTGGCTTTAGGGGCTTATTAATCGAACAAGCCTTAAAAACAGGATATGAAGATTGGAGCAAATGGCTGCCTTGCGATAGGGCCGTTGCTATCCCCTGCGAAAAAATAGCAGAGCCCATCCCCTATACGCGGGCAACCGCGCATGAAGCGGGCTGGCAATGGCGCATACCATTGCAACACCGAACGGGAAATGGGCATGTGTATTGCAGCCACTATATGCAAAGCGATAAAGCCACCGATATTTTATTAGAAAATCTGGACGGCAAGCCCATTGCTGAACCCAACCATCTGCGCTTTACGACGGGACGCCGCAAGAAATTTTGGAACAAAAATGTCATCGCTTTGGGACTAGCAGCAGGATTTATGGAACCGCTGGAATCCACCAGCATCCATTTGGTGCAAACTGGGCTAGCGCGCATTATGGCGCATTTCCCAAACAAAGGCTTTGTGCAAGCCGACATAGACTCGTTTAACGAACGTACTTTATATGAATATGAGAGAGTGAGAGACTTTTTGGTATTGCATTATAATCTCACAGAGCGCGATGATAGCCCGTTTTGGCGATATTGCCAAAATATCGAACGGCCAGAAACGCTCAACCGCAAAATAGAGCAATTTGCGGGGCATGGTCGCATATTAGAAAATGGAAATGATTTATTCGGAATCGCAAGCTGGCTTGCCGTGATGTATGGCCAAGGCATAATCCCGAAATATTATGATCCTATCACCGATCAAGCCAACCCCCAAAAAGTCAATGACGTAATGGAGCAAATATATTCAGCCATCCATAATGGTGCGGATTCAATGCCTGGGCATTTTGATTATATAAAAGAAAATTGTTTGACATAATGTGAATTTATATTAAATTCTAAAGCGTCGATAAGCGTATTTTATGGCATTTCAGCAACAGTTATCTGGCAATTATCATCTGTTAAAAAATCCGCTTGACAAATAGGCCGTCAGTTTTCAATCTGACAGTCTGACAACGTTATCAACAAAAGTTGAAGCGTATTTTGGATTTCGTCTGTGGAATTATAAATTTAGATAAGCAGACTATATTAGGAGGCAATATAATGAAGTTACATAAAAACACCACGAATCCGCATTTTGCGGGTCGGGCATTATTACTCGGTGCTTCAGCGCTGGCTATGAGTGCTGCTATGAGCACAACTGTTCATGCACAAGAAACAGACGTAGAAGCAGAAACCGAAGAAGAAGAAGCCATTATTGTTGTCGGCATCCGTAAATCTTTGGAAAGCGCAGCGGATATAAAGCGCGATGCAGATACATTTGTTGATGTCATCACCTCATCCGATATTGGCGCGCTTCCCGATCGTTCTGTATCCGAAGCATTGCAACGTGTTCCAGGTGTTTCTGTCCTTCGCTTCGCGGGTCCAGATGATCCCGATCATTTTGCAGTAGAAGGCAGTGGCGTTGCTATTCGCGGATTACCATTTGTACGTTCTGAATTAAATGGCCGCGATGTATTTGGTGCTAGCCCAAGCGGGTCGCTTGGTTTCGAAGATGTCTCTCCAGAATTATTGGGCAGTGTCGTAGTCTATAAAAATGCTACCGCTGATCTAATCGAAGGCGGTGCTGCTGGTACGGTTGACCTTCGCACACGCCTCCCATTTGATTCTAATGGGCAAGTTATCGCGCTGAGCGGTGAAATTAACTATAGTGATTTCCGTGAACAAGCTACGCCAACCGTATCAGGCCTATATTCCAACATTTGGGATACGGGTATTGGGCGCATTGGCCTATTGGGTAATATTTCTTATAGCCGCTTATTATCGCGCGCAGACGGTGTTTCTATTGGTGATTTCCGGGCCGATAACACAAGTGGTAATAACTTTTTTGATCCTAACAATCCTGTGAATACCCCTGATGGTTTTGCGCTCAATACTGATGACAATGGTGATTTATTATTCATTCCCGGCGGCGGCGGCATCCGCTCTCAAGAATTTGATCGCGAGAGACTTTCTTATGCAGCAGCATTTCAATGGGAGAGCAATGACGAACGTTTTCTCGCGACAGCGCAATTCTTGCGCTCTGAATCAGAATTGCTTTGGGGTGAGAATGTTGTGGAAACGGTTATCGACAATTCTTCTCCTAGGACAAATTTTGATAGCTCAGCCTTCACATTCGATGAAAATGGTGTTTTTACGGGCGGAACCATCTCGGATGACAATCAATGGCGGGGTCCCAATGAAACGGCGGCATTGCTTCCTCCTGCATTCACTCCTGGAACAGGTGGGCAACAAATTGCAACGTTCCGCGAGAGATTCGAAGACGATATTACTACCGATTATTCATTCAACCTGAAATTTAAGCCAAGCGATAATTTGCGCTTCAACTTTGACGCGCAATATATCGATGCAAGCACTGATATAGTTGACGTTCAATTTGCATCATCTTTCTTTGCTCCAATAACATTTGGCCCTGCGCAAGATGGTGTGCCGACGGTAAAGTTTGAACTCCCCGTTGGTCAGAGCGCTGGCTTCTTCCAAGACCCTAGCAATTTCTTCTTACGCTCATTCTTGGATCATAATACGCAAAATGACGCCGACTCATACGCCTTTAAGGGCGATGTTGAATATGACTTCTCTGGAGATGGTTTCCTAAAATCTGTACGTGCTGGTGCGCGTTATAACGAGCAAAGCACTACTATTCGCGAGTCTGATTTCAACTGGGGCAATATCTCAGAAGTCTGGACGGGTAGAGATTTAGACCCAAGTACACCAGGAAATGAATCAATTCTCTTGCTGCAAGGTAATGGTAATCCAGCATTGGACCAAGCCTTAGCTGGTTTATTCAGACCATTTAATTTCACCAATTTCCAGCGCGGTCAAGACGTGGGCTTTGGCGGCTCTATCCCATTTTATGCAGGGCCAGGTGCCGATGATTTTGCTGGTTATCAACAAGTATTAAGCAACATACTGGCTGCTGTTGGCGGAAGCCCATCGGGTGCAAATCCGCTTTCACAGCGCACTGGCGTCATTCCTGGCACCAATTTCTTGCCAACCGAAATTAGTGAAATCGATCGCAATAATTTCGCAGCCTATGCTCGCCTTGACTTTGGAATGGACAATATATTGGGCGGAGCATTAGAGGGTAATGTTGGCGTACGATATGTCCACACCAGCAGAACAATACCAAGATCATTAACAATTAGACCATTTGACCAACTTATTGCATCTGCCTTGGTCGCACAATGTGCGCCTGGTTTTGTGCCGCCTGCGGGTACTAATTTTGTTGCTCCTGGTGCCTGTGATCTTGGCTTTGGCACTCTACAAGCATTACAGATGCAATTTGCTGATGCTACATTTGAAGAAACTGTCAATGATACAAGTTATGATTACTTCTTACCTAGCTTTAATGCAAAGCTTGAACTTGACGGTGGTCATCTCATTCGTTTTGGTTATTCGCGAACATTAACACGTCCAAGCGTTGACCAGCTCAATGAACGTATATTTCTAAATGTACTTCCTGATAGACAGAATTTTAATGCTGCTGGTGAGCAAATTAGCAATAATTTTGGTGGTTTCATTGGTAATACCACGGGCAATGCATCATTATTGCCACAAATATCTGATAATTTTGATATTTCTTGGGAATGGTATTTCAACCAAGGTGGCTCTTTAACAGTATCAGGTTTCCACAAAAGTATTAATAATTTTATCGCATTTGCGCCGCTAAATATTGCTACAGATGTTACTGAATTTGGTAACTTAACGCGCAATGGTGAGGTTAATACCTCTGAAAATGGAACCGTCACGGGCGTAGAAGTTGCTTATCAACAATTTTATGACTTCTTACCTGGGCCGCTCTCAGGATTAGGTCTGCAAGCCACATATACCTTCATCGATGCAGATGGCGTTGATAATACGCTTGATGATGATTTGCTAGGCAATGATGGAACACCAATCGAAGATCAGCCGTCTATTGCGCGTTTCCCAATAGATCGTGGAGTATTCCCAAGGGTGTCGCGCCATAATTTCAACATTGTTGGCCTCTACGAGAAATATGGATTTGAAGCACGCGCAGCATATAATTGGCGCAGCCGATTCCAGCTTACTCAGCGTGATGTTATCTTCCCATTCAACTCTATTTTCCAGCGTGCAGCGGGGCAATTGGATGCTTCAATATTCTATAATATCAATGAGAATTTCAAAATTGGTCTTCAAGGCGTGAACTTGTTGGATGATATTACAGAAACCGAGCAAACTATCTCTGGGGATGGCACAACAGCACCGCGTAACTTCTTCCGTAACGACAGACGTTATAGCTTGATTGCACGGGTTAGATTCTAAAGTTTAGACTCTAATAATAATCGAATATTTATCGGCCATCTTTGCGGGTGGCCGATTTTTTTTGCATTGCAAGCATATAGGGCTAGTGTATTAGAGTCATTATATCACAACCATATTGCGAAAAATAGATGCTCATGACTGGTAAACAAATTGTTATTTTTGGCGCTAGCGGCTTTTTGGGACGCTATGTATCACAAGCCCTTCTTGCCACGGGTGCGCGGGTTCGTATTGCGGTTCGTCATCCGCTGAATGCACAATTTATAAAGCCCATGGGCAGTCTTGGTCAAACCCAATTCATTGCTTGCGATATTAGCAATCCCAAACATGTCGCAGCAGCCATGCAAGGGTGCGATATTGCCGTCAACCTTGTGGGTATATTAAAAGGCGATTTTCAAAAATATCATGTTGAAGGCCCGCGCAATATAGCCCAAAGTGCGGCGCAACTAGGCATAGAAAAATTACTCCATATTTCTGCTATTGGGGCTGACCTAAATTCTGAATCAGCCTATGGCCGCAGCCGCGCAGAGGGCGAGCAAGCCTTATTAGAGCATTTTCCCAATGCAACTATATTGCGCCCTTCTATCATCTTTGGCCGCGAAGATAATTTTCTCAATCAATTTGCTGGCATGATTAGTAAATTGCCCATTGTACCTATCATTGGGGGCGACACCAAATTTCAGCCTATTTTTGCGCCCGACGTGGCGAAAGCAAGCGAAGCTATCATCACCAATCAAAAGGCTATGGATCATGCTGGAAAAATATATGAAGTGGGCGGCCCCGAAGTGATAACTATGCGCGGTCTTAATGAATGGATTGCCCAAGCAATTGGCCGTAGTGTAGTATTTTTTGATATGCCTGATTTCGCTTCATCTGCAATGGCCACATTAACAGGCTGGGCGCCCGGTGCCCCCATCACCCGCGATCAATTTAAGATGCTGGGTACTGATAATGTCGTCAGCAATGATAAAGATGGTCTTAAGGCTCTGGGCATAACAGCAACGCCGCTGGAAATTGCCAAACAAGAATGGCTTGTGAAATATCGCCGCAATGGCCGTTACTTTGATTCGGCTAGAGCTTAAGCATTAATTTGCAGCAATATGATGCTTAGTTTATCAAAGCGATAATAATGATTTCTCGTTAGAAAAAATATAATAATGCAACGCCCATAGCGATGCGGTAAATTACAAATATCAACATAGAAGCTTTGCGCAAGAAGCGCATCAAAAAGGCCATCGTCAACATAGCGGCGATGAATGTCAATCCACCAGCGATTAGGGCATCTTGTAATAATGCTCCATCCGCTTCTAATAAATCTGGGATGATAAGTATCCCTGCCCCCGCAACAGCCGGCATGGATAATAAGAATGAAAAACGCGCAGCCTCCACACGCGAATATCCCAAAAAGCGCGCAGCCGTCATAGTAACGCCCGATCGGCTAGTCCCTGGGATAAGGGCTAAAGCCTGCGCAAGACCTACGATGATCGCATCTCTAAGCGTTAGATCTTCATATTTTTTTATCTGCTTGCCAAAATGATCGGCGAGGCCAAGCAATATACCATAAATTATTAAATTTACGGCGATCAAATCCGTAAATCTAAACGAGTCTAACAGATCAAAATATTTGAATATACCACCCACCAAAACAGCAGGTATAGTGCCGATAGCAATCCACCAGAATAATTTTTTTTGCGCTGGTGCATCGCCAACATTGCTCTGAATGCCAACGCTCGCAGCACCGCCGCGCACTAGCCCCCAAGCATCTTTGAAGAAATAGGTGATGATAGCCAATAATGTGCCCACATGCACCGCAATATCGATCATCGGGCCTTGGTCTGATAAATCGGTCAATTTAGGAATAAGGATAAGATGACCCGATGATGAAATCGGCAAAAATTCTGTTACCCCTTGCACGATGGCAATAATCAGCATTTGAATGAATGTCATAATATTATTCCTATCATTTCCGAATATCCCAAAACCATTGCTATTTAATAGTCAAGCGATGTTATTTTATAATGCCGTATGGCATATACTATATAGTCCCGATTTGGTACTATAATATTGCAAGCAATGCCGTGAAAAAGAGTATCTTGCTTATTCATGGCTTTATTTAGGTCATATATACTTACCTATAGGTTGATTTTTGCGTGACATGCCCTTCTATTACGGCTAATGAATCGGAAAATAAAGAAAACATCACAACGAGCGTAATCAATGTAACGGCCACCCCATCATCAAGGCAAATTTAGAGATATATAAAATGACCAAAGAAGAGATAATTGAAAAAAAACCGATGCTCAAATTTGTCGATCTTGGACAGGAATATCCTGATAAGCGCGGGGCTGAATTGCGCGCGCAAGACTTCAAAGAAATATCGGATCTCTATAATAATGACAGCGCACAAGACCAATCATCGCGTTGTTCGCAATGCGGTGTGCCTTATTGTTCGGTGCATTGCCCGCTTCATAATCATATTCCAGACTGGCTCAAATTAACCGCAGAAGGACGTCTGCGTGAAGCCTATGAAATGTCAGCCATGACGTCGACTATGCCCGAAATATGTGGCCGTATTTGCCCGCAAGATCGCCTATGCGAAGGCAATTGCGTTATCGAATTTTCCGGCCATGGTGCTGTCACAATTGGCAGCGTTGAAAAATATATAACCGACAGCGCATGGGACAATGGCTGGGTTGAACCTATAGAAGTCGGCCCATCGCGCGGCCAAAGCATCGCCGTGATTGGTGCAGGCCCAGGCGGCTTATCCGCAGCGGAATATATGCGCACCGCAGGCTATGATGTGCATATCTATGATCGCTATGACCGCGCGGGTGGTTTGCTCACTTATGGTATTCCAGGCTTTAAGCTCGAAAAAGATGTGGTGATGCGCCGCATCAAAAGATTATCTGATGCAGGCATCGTTTTTCACCAAAATTTTGAAGTCGGCAAAGATGCAACCCTCGAAGAATTACGATCCAAACATGATGCCGTGCTCATCGCTACGGGCGTTTATAAAGGCCGCTCTCTAAAAATGCCTGGCATTGGTCTAGGCGGCGTCGAAAAAGCATTGGACTATTTAACCGCATCGAACCGCAAAAGCTTTGGCGATACTGTTCCTGATTTTGACAATGGTAAACTTGATGCAAAGGGCAAAAATGTCGTCGTTATCGGCGGCGGTGATACCGCAATGGATTGTGTGCGAACCGCTATTCGCCAAGGGGCAAAATCGGTTAAATGCCTTTACCGGCGTGATCGCGACAATATGCCCGGATCGCAGCGCGAAGTTGCCAATGCCGAAGATGAAGGCGTAGAATTTATCTGGTTATCTGGCCCCAAATCTTTTGATGGTGATGAAAATGTTCGCACCGTAAATGTTGCCAAAATGCTATTGGGCGCAGCCGATGCATCGGGCCGCAGAGCCCCAGAACCAGATCCATCGGGGGATTTTTCACTCAGTGCTGATATGGTGATTATGGCATTAGGGTTTGAACCCGAAGCATTACCAACATTATTTGATGCTCCTGAATTGGGCGTCACACGATGGGGTACAGTGCGCGTTGACCATCGCAATATGATGACAAATTTAGACGGTGTTTTTGCTGTGGGTGATATTGTGCGCGGCGCATCATTGGTAGTATGGGCCATTCGCGATGGCCGCGATGTTACCGAACATATGCACAATTATTTGCATCATAAAGCGAGCAATACAAAAAATGCTGCCTAATAATAATTTATTTAGTGGTCATAGTAAGAAATTTTAAGAAGGGGTATTAAATGTTAAAAAATAAATTAATCCAAACCACCGCAGTTGCGGTGGCTCTCTCCCTATCTGCTGTGCCAGTTTATGCCCAAGAGGAAACAACACCAAAAACAGCAGAAGCAACGATAAAGGCAGCGCAGGCGGCATCAAAAGACACTGAAGACACTATAGTGTCTCAAGAAACCAGCGATACGCAAAATGTCGATGATGAGATTGATGCAGAATTACAAGCAGAATTAGAAGAAATTGAACGGTTAGAAAAATTATCTGACCCTGATGAATTTTTGAAAATATTCGCGCTTAAAAAGCCATTGATAGAGCTTCCTACGCCTGATGCTGATAGGTTGGAAGTCGCCAATAAAATTGTAGCGCGTTTTTATCCTGTGGGAACCAATGAACGGGTGATGCGCGATGCATTTGATAATATGATGATTCCTATTATCGATAGCACATTAGAGCTCACTATAACCGAAGCGATGGATTTATTTGGTCTGCCCGATGCGTATAACCCGCTGAGTGATGACGAGGAAAGGCTCGACAAAAAAATCGGTGACTTACTGGCTGAAACTTATCCCCAATTTCGTGAAAAAATGAGCAGCATTATGGATGCTTATGCTGAAATCACAGGGCTTGCTTCTGAGCCAATAGAGCCCGCATTAGCCAGCGCAATGGCGAGAGATTATGCGCGTAAATATACTGTTCAACAATTAACTGAAATGGAAGCCTTTTTTGCGACACCCACGGGCGAATTATTTGCCCGCGATTTTATGCTAAGCACGACTAGTATCGATATGATCCAAACCGCATTAAAAGAATTTCCCGCTACTATCGAAAACTCCGAAGCCATAGAAGCCGCGAGCAAACGCATCGAAGAAGCCTTAAAAACTGAACCCAAGGTTGATGAGGAAAACACCGAAAGAGAGTGCCAAGGCGATGATGAAGCTTGCGATACTGATACTGATGCTGATGTAAATGATGCAATGGCCAATGATCTCGGCAATGAGCCCTGGTTCGATATAAATAATTGGGATGAAAGCACCCGTGATAATGTTGCTCAATTAGAGGATACATATAATGAATTGGCCGAACTTAGCGAGCAAGCTTATAGCCAATATGATGGAGCATATGACGCAGCAGTCCTGAAAAGCCGCAATCAATATATTGCTGATGGTTGGAAGCGTGACGAAGAATGATGGTGTAGCTGAGCAATTAAAACCTCTTTCAATCAAGCCACCAAAATATCAAACTACTCCCTTTTATGAAATGACCAACATGTCCCATTATCAAACCGCACATTATCCAACTCCAGAACATAAACGCCTCGAATCAGAGGGCATGTATGATCCGAGAAGCGAGAAAGACGCTTGCGGCGTTGGGCTGATTGCAGCCACAGATGGCAAAGCATCGCGCCGCGTGGTGAGCAGTGCTATCGAAGCGTTAAAAGCGGTATGGCACAGGGGTGCCGTTGACGCCGATGGGAAAACGGGCGATGGCGCAGGTTTATTGGTTGATCTGCCCGTGCGCTTTTTTGATGATGCCATCGCGCGCTCTGGTCATAAACCTTTGGACAATCAATTAGCCGTTGGGATGATATTCTTGCCGCGCACCGATTTAGCAGCGCAAGAAACTTGCCGCACCATTGTCGAGAGCGAAATTATTGACGCGGGCTATACTATATATGGTTGGCGTCAAGTTCCCGTCAATGTGTCGGTGATTGGTGAAAAGGCAAAACAAACCCGTCCAGAGATAGAGCAAATTATGGTTGCTGGGCCAATGGACGATGAAGCTAGCAAAGAAGAATTTGAAAAAAATCTCTATCTGGTGCGCCGCAAAATAGAACGTAAAGTGATTGCTGCGCAAATTCATGATTTTTATATCTGTTCGCTTTCTTGCCGCAATATTGTCTATAAAGGCCTCTTCTTGGCTGAGAGCCTCTCGGTTTTCTATCCTGATTTGTGCGATGAATTATTCGAAAGCCGTATCGCCATATTCCACCAACGTTACTCCACCAATACATTTCCGCAGTGGTGGTTGGCCCAACCATTTCGCGCTATTGCCCACAATGGCGAAATTAACACCATCAGAGGCAATAAAAATTGGATGAAAAGCCATGAAATAAAAATGGCGAGCCTCGCCTTTGGGGATCAATCCGATGAGATTAAACCGGTAATTCCCGCAGGTTCATCCGACACCGCAGCTCTAGATGCTGTGTTTGAAACTATGGTGCGCGCAGGCCGCGATGCCCCGACGTCCAAATTAATGCTCATCCCCGAAGCCTGGCAAGCCAATGAACATTTGCCCAAAGATCATAAAGATATGTACCGTTATTTAGCCAGCGTTATGGAACCATGGGATGGCCCAGCCGCTCTTGCGATGACCGATGGGCGTTGGGCGCTTGCTGGGGTTGATCGCAATGCGCTGCGCCCTCTGCGCTATAATATAACGAGCGATAATCTGCTCATTATCGGCAGTGAAACGGGCATGGTCATCGTCACAGAGAGCGACATTATCGAAAAAGGGCGTCTTGGCCCCGGTCAAATGATTGCCGTCGATTTGCAAGAAGGCAAAACCTATGGCGATAAAGAATTAAAAGATAAAGTCGCTAGCGAACAAGATTATGGCAAAATGGCCTCTGGCTTTATGAATGAAACTGATTTGCCAGAACCTTCTGATGAAGCTTCTATGCAATGGAACAAAGCGCAATTGACGAGGCGCCAAGTGGCTGCGGGCATGACCATAGAGGATATTGAGGTCATATTGGCCCCCATGATTGAGGATGGCAAAGAAGCCATCGGATCGATGGGCGATGACACACCTATGGCCGTGATTAGCGATAAGAGCCGTTTAATCAGCCAATTTTTTCGTCAAAATTTCAGCCAAGTCACCAACCCACCGATTGATAGTTTGCGCGAACGTCATGTAATGAGCCTGAAAACGCGCTTTTCAAACCTGGCTAATATTTTGGATGATAAGAGCCAAAATGATAATGTTTTGGTATTGGATAGCCCCGTATTATCCAACCACCGTTGGCAACAATTACGAACATTATTTTCTAGCATTGCAGCAGAGATAGATTGTACATTTGATGCCGAGGGCGGCGTTAAATCTATGCGCGATACCATTGCCCGCATTCGCAAAGAGGCCGAAGCGGCGGTGCGTGCTGGAAAAACAGAAATTTTCCTCACCGATGAAACTATAAATGGTGAACGTATAGCCCTAGCCATGATATTGGCCACAGCAGCAGTCCACACCCATTTGGTGCGCAATGGCTTGCGCTCTTATTGCAGCATCAATGTGCGCACTGCCGAATGTTTGGATACGCATTATTATGCCGTCCTGATCGGTGTTGGTGCAACTACGGTCAATGCCTATGTCGCCGAAGAAACCATCAATGATCGACATGCACGCGGATTATTGGGGGATATGCCTTTATCGCAAGCCATAGCTAATCACCGCAAAGCGATTGATGAGGGATTGTTAAAGATCATGTCCAAAATGGGCATTGCTGTCATCTCTAGCTATCGCGGTGGTTATAATTTTGAAGCGGTTGGCCTGTCGCGCTCAATCGTCAATGATTTTTTCCCAGGGATGCCCAATAAAATCTCTGGCGAAGGGTTTCCATCGCTTTATCTTAGTGCAAAAGAGCGGCATGAAAATGCTTATGATGCCGCAATCACCCGCCTGCCTATTGGTGGTTTTTATAAACAGCGCGATGGGGGTGAAACCCATGCCTATAGCGCAGGGTTAATGCATTTACTGCAAAGCGCCGTTACCAAAGATAGCTATTCCACATATTTGCAATTCGCCCAAGGCGTTAGTGAAATGCCGCCCGTATATCTGCGCGATCTCATGGAATTTAACTATACCGATACATCCATAGATTTGGACGAAGTCGAAGCCATTACCGAAATTCGTAAACGCTTTATTACGCCTGGCATGTCATTGGGAGCATTATCCCCCGAAGCGCATGAAACCCTCGCCATCGCCATGAACCGTATCGGTGCAAAAGCTGTATCGGGCGAAGGCGGCGAATCTGTTGAACGCTTCACCCCGTATGAAAATGGCGACAATGCCAACAGCGTTATCAAACAAGTGGCATCGGGGCGCTTTGGCGTGACTGCCGAATATTTGGGGTCTTGCGATGAGATTGAAATAAAAGTCGCGCAAGGTGCAAAACCGGGTGAAGGCGGGCAATTACCTGGTTTCAAAGTTACCGAATTTATTGCAAAATTACGCCATTCTACACCTGGCGTCACATTAATCTCACCGCCGCCGCATCATGATATTTATTCGATCGAAGATTTGGCCCAACTTATTTATGATTTGAAACAAATCAATCCCAAAGCGCGGGTATGCGTAAAATTGGTCAGCGCATCGGGAATTGGCACTATCGCTGCGGGCGTCGCTAAGGCGCATGCCGATGTTATCTTAATTTCTGGCAATACGGGCGGTACAGGCGCATCGCCGCAAACCAGCATCAAATATGCAGGCACACCGTGGGAAATGGGCCTGAGCGAAGCAAACCAAGTATTGACGCTCAACAAATTACGCCACCGCGTGAAATTACGCACCGATGGCGGTCTAAAAACGGGCCGCGATATTGTGATTGCCGCAATATTGGGTGCAGAAGAATTTGGCATCGGCACATTATCATTGGTGGCAATGGGCTGTATCATGGTGCGGCAATGCCATAGCAACACATGCCCTGTCGGTGTTTGTGTGCAAGATGAAAAATTGCGCGAAAAATTCACAGGCACGCCTGAAAAAGTCATCAATTTGATGACCTTTATCGCCGAGGAAGTGCGCGAGATTCTGGCGCGGCTTGGCTATCGCTCGCTCGATGAAGTTATTGGCCAAACCCATCTGCTTAAACAGGTTAGTCGCGGCGCCGAGCATCTGGATGATCTTGATCTTAACCCCATTCTCGCCAAGGTAGATGCGGACGACCATGAACGCCGTTTCAACATCAAAGGGCATCGCAATGAAGTTCCCGATAGTCTGGATGCGCAAATGATCCACGATGCTCAGCCCGTGTTTGAGCGGCGTGAGAAAATGCAATTAACCTATACTGTGCGCAATACGCATCGCGCCGTTGGCACTCGTTTTTCAGCCGAAATCACCCGCCTCTATGGTATGAAATCATTAAGCGAGGATCATGTTCATGTGCGATTACGCGGCAGCGCGGGGCAATCGCTCGGCGCTTATCTGTGCCAAGGCATTACGCTGGAAATTTTTGGCGATGCCAATGATTATGTCGGCAAAGGCTTATCTGGCGGCAAAATTATTGTTCGCCCCACGGTTAGCTCTCCGCTGGAATCGCACAAAAACACCATCATCGGTAACACCGTTCTCTATGGCGCAACGTCTGGTCAACTCTATGCCGCAGGGCAAGCGGGCGAGCGTTTCGCAGTGCGTAACAGCGGCGCAACCGTTGTCGTCGAAGGGTGCGGGGCTAATGGCTGTGAATATATGACGGGCGGCAATGCTATCATATTGGGCAGCGTCGGCAATAATTTTGGTGCAGGTATGACGGGCGGAATGGCCTTCATTTTAGATATGGAAGAAAATTTCGATAAAATGGCTAACCCAGAATCGATCATTTGGCAGCGCTTTGAAAGCGAGCATTGGGAGAATATCGCATTAGACGCCATCAAAGCGCATGCCGCCGCCACCGATAGTATTTGGTCAAAATCCATTATCGAAGATTGGCAGCAAATGCGCGGTAAATTCTGGCAGGTTTGTCCCAAAGAAATGCTAAACCGCTTGGCCCATCCTATGTCGGACAATATTGCCATTGAAGCAGCAGAATGATATTTTGGCCGTAAGGAGAGTTTCATGGCCAAAATAACACCCAATTATATCGAGATGAAAGCGCATGATCTGCCTGCTAGTAAGGCATTTTATAGCAAGGCATTAGGATTGAATTTCACCGATTATGGTGATGGCTATAGCTGCGATGAACGCGGCCCGACATTTGTTGCCATAGCAGCGGGGGATGAACCTGCCGCACCTATGCCAATATTTGAAAGCGATAATCTTGAAGAGAGTTTAGCGGTGCTACAAAAGAGCGGCGCGTCTATTGTTGCCGAAATTTTTAATTACCCCGGTGGGCGGCGTTTTGAATGTCTTGATCCATCGGGCAACCGTATCGCTATCTATCAAAATAATACCGATTAAAGCTTATTTCTTGATGAAAGAGAAACATTCCAAAGGGTCTATTTCGCCCTTTTCTGGTGTCATGGTTGGGAATAAATCATTGTCAAATATGATGGAGTAAGTTGGTCTGAATATCTCATCAAATAATGGATTCGCTTTTATCGCTTGTTCGTCCCAATCATATTCCAAAGTACTGTTTCGGGTAAACTCATATAAATATTTTGGTCCTGCCATCAATGCAACAGTTGGTATTTCGCCACATTTTCCATTATCATACAACTCTCGATTGCGGTTGATTTCAAACCACCTCGTTACATATTGTTCAGACACTTTAATCTCAACAAAATATAAACTTTCATCTACAGCTTGTTTTTTGTAAAACTCAGGATAATTACTTATTTCTTCAAACAATACATTATCTAGAACAGATGATTCCTTTGGAATCTGTCTTAATCTTTGAGAAGCTAATAAATAATCTATAGCGCTTCTATAGACACTTCCATGAAAGCCAAATATTGTTCCTTTTTGTACGACCAACTTTTCAGTCGCGGGAGCAAGATAATTAGCGCATGATGAAAAACAGGCGTTGTGAAGAACCAATTTTATAGATTTCTGAAATATGCTCCGGCCCAAAACCATGGCTGAAACCGTATGGCCACCTAAACTATTCACATATAGTGTATGTACTCTCTCACTATCAATGGCCTCTTTCGGTTTAATTATAGTAACGGGATCAATATCACCGGAGAAGCAAGCATATCCTTTTTCTAATAAATAAAATCCATCAGAAAAACTTCGGCACTTGGCCGAATTTTCCAAATCGCGTGCTTTATCTTTTGCGCTGTAGTCATCATTAGCGCGCACAGATTGTGTGTTAAGAGCAATTAAAATAGTCGCTAAATATATCATCCATGCGCGCATAGTCATTTACCTAATTATTAACCCAAAAACACATTAGCTGAAGGTCGTCTAGGCTTACAACTAATATAATCACCTCCTGGGTGCTTAACCCTTTTGCAATCATGCGGGACACCGGTTTCTTTTTCTTTAAATTCTTCAGCAAGATCAGTTTCTCTATCAAGACCACCACTAATCATTTCGCATTCATTGTTTGACAACATCCTCATATTTAATCTCCTATTGTTAAACACGAATCATTTCGTGCACGCAATAAAAAACATAATTAGCCCCCCCAATGCAATATATATTTATATATTATTTTATGATTATATATTTTATTTAAAACTTACATTGGTGTTAATAGATATTAGTATAATTATATGCATCGTAAAAAAACTAAGGTAATTTTACATTCATTTACGATGCTGTCGCTAAGCTGTCAGGTTCATTCAGCTCAATATCATATATGCTTTGCTAATCACAATGCAACGAAGGAAGAATAGTCGGTGCATTCCATCCCTCTCCTCTTGGATGTGCCTCTTGGGTTGTCAGTCTCTTCTTAAGCTAACGCTCGGCATCATGGGGCAGTCGGGCGGGCCGCTGACAACCCGTTTTTGGTATAAAGTGACGTATAATATTATATGAATATTAAAAATTCTTTTAATTTTCATATGATTAAGTTGAAAAAATTTTAATCCATAGTGTTGCGTAACCTTTTTCATGATGGTGCCGAATATTATAATGATGCTCTGTTGATTTGCGTTTTATCAGAACATCACACGCTTTGTATGGGGCACTCCCGGGTCGCATCTGGGATGGGGTGATATGATCTCGTGTTGCGGTTGATTATCACCTCTTATTTTATCCACATTATATTTCACTTTACTATCTATGGTGATTTGCATTTAAGGCGCATGTGATTATGAAGGAATGATGTGGCAAATATATCAATTCCCGCTCTGTCCATTTTCTCGCAAAGTCAGATTGCTTATGGGTGAAAAAGGCGTAGCCTATAGCCTTGTTCGCGAGGATCCATGGGAATTACGCGATGAATTTTTACACATGAATCCTGCAGGGCGCACCCCCGTTGCCGTCCATGATGACCCTAAATTAGTATTGGCAGACAGCGTTGCTATTTGTGAATTTATTGATGAAACTGTAGAAAAAAATAGCATGATTAATGGCTCTGCTAAATATAGATCCGAAATTAGACGCCTTGTAGCTTGGTTTGACCAACAGTTTTACGGTGATGTTACAGGGCCATTACTGTATGAAAAAATGCAAAAACGTATTGCGCATCGTCAACCCCCCGATGCGCGAGTGCTGCGCGAAGCTATGCGTCTCGCCAATGGTCATTTGGATTATATTGATTATTTGATCGATCATCGTGCATGGATGGCTGGCTCTACTATGAGCCTTGCTGATTTAGCAGCAGCAGCGCAAATATCGGTCGCTGATTATTTGGGCGGGATTGATTGGAATGGGCATGAGCAAACCAAAGCATGGTATAGCATGTTCAAATCGCGCCCTGCATTCAGACCATTATTATCAGAACGCATGACCATAATCGCGCCGCCGCCGCACTATGAACTGGTGGATTTTTAACGAACGGATTGCCATAATATTAGGGCTTATGTCTTTCGTTTTTTAACGCTCATTATATAATTTAATTGCATATCATCGCTCAGCTGCAATCCATCGAGCACCGAATAAGCAAGCCCGCGCATATTTATAACGCATAATCCAGCATCATTTAGCATTTTTGTCAGCTCATCGGGCGTCATAAATTTATCATGATCGTGCGTGCCGCGCGGCACCTTGCCCAGACGTTCTGCGGCTTCTACCAATAATATTTTTGATTGGATGGTGCGGTTCGGCGTTGATAACAGCATAATTGCATCATCGTGCAGATGCTGTTTCAATGTTAATATGAAATCCATCGGGTCATTAACATGCTCAATCACTTCCATAGAGGTGATAATATCAAATTTACCCAAATTTTGCTGTGCTAATTCCCCAGCTTTATAGTGAATAGTAAGACCCATTTTTTCGGCATGTGATTGTGCAGCATGTATATTTTCTGGCGCAGCATCAACCCCAGTGACAGCCGCGCCAAGCCGCGCCAATGGCTCGCATAATAATCCCGCACCGCAACCAACATCCAATATGGATTTGCCCGATAGCGCGTTTCTGTTGCGATAGTCTAGGCCAAAATGTTCATCCAATGCACCGCGTATATAGGCCAAGCGAACAGGATTGAGAGCGTGCAGCATAGACGAAGAACCCTTAGCATCCCACCATTGCGATGCCAATGCGCCAAAGTGCGCTGCTTCCTCTTGGTTAATAGTATCATTTGATACGTGATTATCTTGCAATATATCGTCCGATTTGCTTGCCTTTACCATAGAGCATCCCTATCAGTAGGCGACTTTAATTCAACCCTAATGCGTTGAATTGTGTGTATAGTATGCAGGTTTTTGCGGTAATGAAACCCTATCGCTTAACCAAAAATATATGAAGGAATGAAACATCATGGCGCGTATCGTGATGAAATTTGGCGGCACTTCGATGGCTGGAACAGAGCGCATTAGGCGGGTCGCGCAAATTGTCCAGCAGCAATGCGCCAATGGCGATCATGTCGCCGTTGTGGTCTCGGCTATGGCGGGTGAGACCGATCGGTTGATTAATTTTTGCCGCGAAGCAAACCCCCTTTATGATCCAGCCGAATATGATGCCGTGGTCGCAAACGGAGAACAAGTCACCAGCGGATTATTAGCAATGACCTTGCAGGCTATGGGAACGCCAGCGCGCAGTTGGCTTGGCTGGCAATTACCCATCCATACTATCGGCACCCATGCCAAAGCCCGCATAGAAAATATCGAAACAGATAGGCTATTGGCCTCTATGGAATCTGGCAATGTGGCTATCATTCCTGGCTTTCAGGGGGTCAGCGAAGCAGGCCGTATCAGCACATTAGGGCGCGGCGGTTCGGATACATCTGCCGTCGCCGTGGCCGCAGCCATTAAAGCCGATCGCTGCGATATTTATACCGATGTCGATGGCGTTTATACCACCGATCCGCGCATCGTGGCGCGCGCTCAAAAATTGAGCAATGTGACCTATGAAGAAATGCTAGAATTGGCCAGCGTCGGTGCCAAAGTCTTGCAAACACGATCTGTGGGATTGGCAATGAAAGAAAATGTGCGCATTCAAGTGTTATCGTCCTTTGGCGATCAAGATGCCCCACCAGCAGATAGCATCCCTGGAACAATGATAATTAGCGAAGCAGAATTAGAAGCTTTGGAATTGGAGAATAGCAAAGTGGAACGGCAATTAATTACGGGCATCGCCCATGACAAAAATGAAGCCAAAGTAACATTGACCCGTGTGCCCGATGAACCTGGTGCTGTATCAAATATTTTTACCCCCCTATCAGAAGCGGCCATCAATGTTGATATGATTATTCAAAATGTTGGGCGCGATCGCGGAGAGACAGACGTTACTTTCACATGCCCGCAATCTGATCTCACCCGCTGCATAGAAATATTAGAAAGAACCCAAGAAAAAATTGGCTTTAACCGATTAATTTCAGACACTAAAGTATCCAAAATTTCGGTTGTAGGTGTGGGTATGAAAAGCCATGCAGGCGTTGCATCTGATATGTTTAGTGCCTTAGCAGATCGAAAAATCAATATATTGGCAATCACCACCAGCGAGATAAAGGTCAGCGTGCTCATCGATGAAGATGAGACCGAATTAGCGGTGAGAATCTTGCACACCACCTATGGTCTCGACGGCGCCTAAATACTTCATTCATATCACGAACCATACCCACCAAAGGAATAAAGATAATGCCAAATATTGATATATTAATGAAACGCGGCGCAGAATTTCTAGGGTGCGAGAGCGCTATTATGTGCGGAGCAATGAGCTGGGTTTCAGAACGTAATTTAGTGTCGGCCATTAGCAATGCAGGCGGTTTTGGCGTGATCGCATGCGGGGCCATGACCACCGAACTTTTGGATATAGAAATTACAGAAACCAAAAAGCGCACCAACAAAGCTTTTGGCGTTAATTTAATCACCATGCACCCCGATCTATTTGATCTGATTGCGGTCTGCGCAAAGCATAAAATCTCGCATGTGGTCATGGCAGGCGGGCTGCCGCCCAAGGGCAGTTTAGAGGCCATAAAAGAAATGGGCGCAAAAGTAATCGCCTTCGCCCCTGCTCTGGCTTTGGCGAAAAAATTCATCCGCAGCGGCGTCGATGCTTTGGTAATCGAGGGCATGGAAGCAGGCGGGCATATTGGCCCTGTTTCAACCAGCGTTTTGGCGCAAGAAATACTCCCTGAAATTGCCGAGCAAATCCCTATATTTGTTGCGGGCGGCATTGCCAGAGGCAGCGCTATCGCCGCTTATTTAGAAATGGGCGCAGCAGGCGTGCAGCTTGGAACACGCTTTGTATGTGCGCATGAATCCATCGCGCATCCGAATTTCAAAAAAGCCTTTATTCGCGGTAATGCGCGCGATGCTGTGGCCAGCGTTCAAATTGACCCAAGATTGCCCGTTATCCCTGTACGCGCCCTTAAAAATAAAGGGACAGAAGAATTTACCGCCAAACAGCGCGACGTTGCCACTTTATTGGATGAAGGCAAGGTTGATATGAAGGAAGCGCAATTACAAATTGAGCATTTTTGGGCTGGGGCTTTGCGCAAAGCCGTCATCGATGGCGATGTCGAAAATGGATCAATCATGGCAGGTCAATCCGTCGGGATGGTGAAAGCCGAAGAAAGCGTGGCCGACATCATTGCTGCGTTGCGCCGCGAAACGCAAGCCGCTATCGCCTAAGAACAATGATATTAATCGAATGATATTAGCGGTTAATTTTATTGTGCTTGTCTTGCACGGCTTGCATGCCCATAATTGAACTTATGAACGATGATACCCCGCAAATAACCGAAACTGAAACATCCCCAGATAGCGATGCGCGTGAAGACATTCGCGATTCCATGACCCAATTAGACCCTGGTTATATTTTACTTTTGCGCCTTTCTGCCTTCATAAGGGCAATATTATTGGCCATCCCTATTTTCATTGGCGATGCTGCTATAGCCAATGAAGGGTTGATAAAGCCTTTCGTCATCGCTGCACCAATTTCTATGCTATTTTTGCTCATGATATTCTTATTGCCGCGCCGCCGCTATAATCGATGGGGTTATGATATGAGCGATGGTCAAATTCAAATCATACGCGGCTATTTATTCTATACCGACACTATCGTTCCAATTAACCGCGTTCAACATATTGACGTTGCCCAAGGGCCATTGGAAAGGCTTTTTGGGCTATCCTCATTAGTTTTACATACAGCAGGCACGCATAATAGCACCGTGGTATTACCTGGCCTCAAACGCGAAATCGCTGAGGAAATGCGCGATACCATCCGTGACTATATTAAGGCGGATATGCTCTGATATGGATAATAGCATTCGCACCCCGCTTGATGACGCTTTGAAATCCGCACCAGAAAATAAGGCCAATGCGAGCGACCTTGCAAGCGATAATACAGCTTTTCATCTCTCGCCCCTATCCTTAATTGCCAAAACTATAACAGGTTTGCGCAGCTTGATATTCCCCATATTAGCCGCATTCTTTGCATTGGGTGATAAAGTTGGTTATATATTTCTATTGATTGGTTTTGGCATCTTCACCCTCATTTCATTGGGGTTTATATTTTGGGCGTGGAAGCGATTTTCCTATCAAATAGGGGCAGAAGAAATTCGCATAGAAAGCGGAATTTTAAGCCGTAATGCGCGCTCTATCCCCTATGAGCGTATCCAAGATGTGAGCCTAGAGCAAAGCCTTATCCCCCGTTTTTTGGGGATTAGTGCAGTAAAATTTGAAACCGGCGGCAGCGAAGGTGACGAGGGAACTTTAGAATTTGTTAGCGTTGATGAAGCAGAAAATCTGCGCCAATTGATTCGCACCCGCAAAGCTGGCGTTGCAAAAATAAGCCCTGTAGACAAGAGTATCGCAACGGGTGATGACGATGCAATCGCGCAAGATGAAGTCATTTTCTCAATGGATATAAAACGCATCTTCACATTAGGTATATTCAATTTCTCGCTTATCCTATTTGCTGTCATAGCTGGTGCAGCGCAGCAGTTCGACTTTTTATTGCCCAGAGATTTAGGCGACATAATTAAATATGCCGTTGATTCCTATGATGAGAGGAGCACGCAAATAAAAGGGATAGCCATCTATTCCCAAATAGCAGCCATCGTCGGGCTTATTTTCGCTTTGATTGTGATGGGTATGTTAAGCGGCCAAGTGCAAACATTTTTGCGCGAATATGGTTTCAGCCTAACCGCAACAGATCGCGGAATCAGGCGTCAACGCGGTTTACTGACCCTAACCGATGTGGTTATGCCGCTGCACCGTGTCCAAGCCGCTATTGTGCAAACAGGGGCCATCCGCAAACGCTTTGGCTGGTATGCGTTAAAATTTACAAGCCTGGGCAGCGATACAGGCAAAGAGAGCAGCCATATGATGGCACCGCTGGCAAAAGATGAAGAATATTGGCCAATAGCGCACCGCGCTTCTATCGATGCACCCGCCGAGGGAACATATTTTTATCGCGCGCACTTTTCTTATATGGCGGCATCGATGCTTTTCAGTGCTTTTTTAATAGCATTTATTTTCTGTTTATCGACCATCTTACCAAAGATATTCGATGCGCAAAAGATAGCCACAAGCATGGCTATCATAAATTGGATATGGATAGTGGCACTGTTTCCATTTCTATTGAGCTGCATTGGCTGGCGCTATCATTTTCACGCTATGGACGATAGGCAAATCTATGTGAAGTCTGGTTTTTGGAATCAAAAAATGACGATATTGCCCATGGTTAAGGTGCAGACAGTTGATCTTGCGCAAGGCCCTATATCGCAATATTTGAAAACTGCCGATGTTAAATTTGGTATAGCAGGGGGCAGCGGATTAAGCGTTTTAACCATCCATAATGTGCCCATGGAAACGGCACGCCATATACGCCAAAATTGTATCAATGCGGCCAAAAATATTGATTTTTCCGACCTTATTAAAGCCCCTAAATAATATCAGTTTTTTTTAACAGTCGCATCAAATAATCAATGGCTAATTATCCTAATATTTTTCACGCTATTTACCGCTATATTCTGCTACTTGCTTTATTCAAAGATTAGGGCGTTCATTTTTCCAAAAAATCATTAATCTTATTCGCCATTTTACTTCCCGCATGCGTAATGCTAATAATCTTAAATATGCTCAATATTTTCACGATCTTATGTCTTAAGGATGACAATATGAAACCCTCTTCATTCTATATAAAATCAGCGGCCATTGCATGGATGATTGCAGCGTCCAACAGCCCCATTTTCGCGCAAAATATATCGGAAACTTCACCAACGCTTGCCTCTCATCATGCCGCGCAACTGGAAAATCTTATTGACCAATATTGGCAATATAGTTTGGAGCAATCACCGACCTTCGCTAGCTCATTGGGCATCAAAGAAGCCGATGGGAAATTGGCCGATGTTACATTGGAATCGCAAGCTAAAGCCGCAAAAAAAGCCCAATCTTTTTTGAAAAAACTAACGGCAATATCCGTAGACGGCTTAACGTCTTCGCAAAAAGCCGATTATGGCATATTAAAACGGACATTAGAAGAAACTATAGAGAGCCAGAAATATCCGCAACGTGCGATAAATTTTACCAATCGCAGCGGTTGGCATCAAAATTTTGCAGGCATGGCGGGTAATTTACCGTTCCGCACGGCTTCTGATTATCAAAGCTATAACGATCGATTGCGGCAATATGACCGTATTAACAAACAATCTATCGATGTTGCCAATGTCGCGATTGCGAGCAAGGTCACGCTGCCATGCGACGCTATTTTTGGGTATGAAAAATCTATTTCGGGTCTGTTGGCCGATGATCCGCGCAGCACAAGGTTTTACGCGCCTTATGCCAAAGCTAAACCCAGCAATATTGACGCGGAAAAATGGCAATCCCTCTCTAAAGATGCACAAAAAATCATCGATGAAATAATATTTCCAGCCATCAAAATTCATGAACAATGGTATCTAAATGCGTATAAACCCGCCTGCAGCGCATCGCCAGGGGCATCGCAGCAACCATCGGGGGCGGATTATTATGATTTCCGTATCAGGCAGATGACAACCACCACGATGAGCGCAGATGAAATTCACAATTTAGGCCTATCAGAAGTCGCGCGCATTAGAGCAGAGATGGTCGAAGTGTCCAAATCAGCAGGCTATGAAACGCGCGAGGCCTTTATTGAGCATCTGCGAACAGACCCGCAATATTATGCAAAAACGCCAGAGGAATTGATGCGTTATGTGGCGCGTGTGACCAAGGATATTGATGGTAAAATGCCCTCTCTCTTTGGCCGCCTTGCCGTGCTTCCTTATGGCATAAAAGAAATACCTGCGGAGATTGCAGAGGGAACAACGACAGCTTATTATAATCCAGGATCGCCAGAGATTGGACTGGCAGGCTTTTATTTCGTCAACACATCAAAGCTCGACCAACGCCCATTATGGGAAGTCCCTGCATTGAGCGTGCATGAAGCCGTCCCTGGCCATCATCATCAAATCGCTTTACAACAAGAATTGCCATTGTCTGACTTTCGTAAAAATGGCGCATTCTTTACCGCATTTGTCGAAGGATGGGGCCTTTATTCTGAACGCCTTGGCATAGAGATGGGGCTTTATGATACGCCCGCCAAAAATATGGGCCGCCTGTCCTATGAAATGTGGCGTGCTTGCCGATTGGTGGTCGATACAGGTCTGCATTCCAAAGGATGGAGCAAACAAAAAGCCATTGATTATATGCTCGACAATACCGCGCTGACACAGGCCAATATCGAGGCCGAAGTAAACCGCTATATTAGCTGGCCTGGTCAAGCATTGGCTTATAAAATTGGTGAATTAAAAATACGCGAATTGCGTACATTAGCCGAAGAAAATTTGGGCGATAAATTTGATATTCGAGAATTTCACGATGTCGTTTTAGGACAAGGGGCGATACCCCTCGAAATATTAGAAAATCAAGTTAGAGATTGGCTCAAAATTGAGCGAGCAAAATAGACTAATGCAGCTTTATGGATCAGGAATAATCTCGGGTAACGCTTCTTCTGTTTCTGCTTTGAGTTCAGGATCAAGCGCTGCTTCTGCGGCGGCTTGAGCAGCAGCAATTTCAGCCGCTTCTTTCTCTGCCCGTGCTTTCTCAATTTCAACAACTCGGCGTTCGACATCCTCGGCTTCAGCATCGATCAGCCCAAGGCGTTTTTGACGCTCTTCCGCTATTAAACGGCCCGCCTCTACATTGGGGGCATTGCGCCGTTCGGCATAGGCAGCATCAATCAAAGATTGGGTACAACCGGTAAAGCCACCAGCACCAGATGGTGAACAGCTATTGGTGCCGCTCGCGCCTAATGTACGAATCGAAACAGCACGTTGCGTCCATGATTGATTAGCAGGGTCATTGGGGTCATTGCGTAAAATTTGCGGGATACGGTAACGGTCTCCTTCGACATAGATGCTGCAAACGACTATTTCATCTTCCGTGCTTTCTGGGCATGGATCTTCACCAAATCTATCGACCAATTTTACCTTTACATCTTCAGGAAAAGCAATCTCTTGCTCTGCTTCTGGTTGCTGGGCTTCTTGTTGGGCATAAGCAGGCAAAGTCAAGGCTATAACCGCAATATTCAATGTTAAAAATGATCCAAATTTCACAAATTATCTCCAATTTTTATACCAATTATCATAGCTATGCTGAACCATTGCTGACCAATGCTAAATTTAGCTTACAAGATATAATGTTAAAATTAAATATATTAATTATCGGACCAAAATTGCAATTCCCCATTGGGCGTTTTTTTTAGCCTTAAACGTCTCTCTTTGGATAATATAGCAGCACTTATAACACCGGCCATTGCTCCAAATATATGGCCTTCGAATGAGACCGGAGCAGAGGTAGGGACTAATCCAAAAATCATGCCGCCATAAAATATCAGCACCCCTATACCGACGCTAATGTTCAAAAAACTGCGCTCAAACCATGCTAATGCAATCGTTAAACTCCATAATCCAAATATCCATCCGCTAGCACCAATATGAATGGCATCGCGGCCAAAAAGCCAAACCAACAAACCCGAAACGATAATGATTATCGCGCTGGCTTTAACAAAATATCGAACGCCTTGCATTAAGCAAAGAAATGCCAATACCACAAATATTGATAAATTACTGAGCAAATGGGTCATATCCCCATGCAACCAGGGATATAATAATATTGCATAAATACGGCTTAATTCTCTTGGTTCGAGGCCAAAGTTGAGAAAATAACCATCTGTTAAAATGTTGAGAAGATGGACACTCGCCATCATAGCACAAATTAATATAATGATTTTTATACACTCAAATAATTCTGCCTTGCTTCTCAAACTAGAAATCCTCTTGCATTATTATTCAATAGAGGGCGCGCTTATATCCTCTTAGATAGACCAATTGCCACTTTACAGCCCATACGAATTGCCATGCTCATCAAAAGATAAGCAGGGGCTTGCTCGGCCCCCGATTGTAATGCGGTTTCTTTATGGTCCAATTCTTCTTGGCGAAATTCTTCAATTTTCTCGGATAGCTCACTATCGCTCTCGCCCAATTCTTCTAATTGCTCGCGGTAATGATTATCAATTTCCGTTTCCACCGCCACGGTACAGGCCATCGCCGCTTCTGGGCCAAGAGCCGCCGTCACTGCCCCCAATGCAAAACCTGCTTTTTCCCAAAAAGGCTGCAATAAAGTTGGTCGCACGCCGCGCTTTGCAATCATTTCATTGAAAAATTGCAAATGCCGTTCCTCTTGTTCGGCCATATGCGATATGCTGCGCGCGGCGGGTGTGCGGTTGCCCATGATAGCAAGCTGTCCCGCATAAATTTGCTTTGCCCCATATTCGCCAGCTTGATTCACCCTAATCATTGAATCGGTCGCTTCTTTTTGTAGGGAGTTTTTATCCTGCGGAATGGGGTCTTGCGGCATATATCATCCTCTATATTTTAGCGTTTCACTATTGTCTTGATAATCAATATAGCAGCCACAATAGAAAAAATAAAATTATATCCAGCCAAAGAGATACCGAATAAATCCCAAGGCGCAACATCACAGCGCACTAAAGGCGCATTCATAATCGATTCCAATATATCCAAATCAGGATTGGCGGTCACAGCACAACCCGTAATACCGTCCCACCAGCCATATTCTACGCCCGCATGAAATCCGCCAATGAAACCGCTGATAGCAATGGATATTGCCGACAATAGGGTTAGAAATTTTGCATATTTAGGCGTGAAAAATGCAGCTAGGCCAAATGCGAGAGCCGCAAAATGGGGGTAGCGCTGCCACCAACACATTTCACAAGGATAAAGGTCAAAGCCATATTGAGAAATATAGGCACCGCCCAATAAAAAAGCTGGAATGGCAATCGCACAATATATCGCCATTCTCATAATATTACCCTTATCATCCCTGTTAAATGTAATGCGTTAAGTAATTAGCGCAATCATTATGTTAATTCTGGCTGATAGTCGCACCTTTGTTGCGGGCGAGACCGATTGTACCTTTCCCAAGACGCCGCAGCGTCTCCATAGCATAATGCAATTGAAAATCTTCAATACCTTGTGCCTTTAATTCCTCAATGCTTTGCGAGAATCTGGGATCTGGCATTTTATCTTTTTCCAAAGATTCATCATCTTGTTTCAAATCATTGACCAAATGACGGCGCAAATCCGACTCGCGAATGGTCACACGCTTAGCATAATCAGGGTCAGAGATTTGCGGCACTTTAATATCTGGCGTAATGCCGCCCTCTTGCACCGAACGACCCGATGGCAAGTGATACCGCGCAACGGTTAAACGCAATCCTGTATCACGGGTGAGCGGCAATACATTTTGCACGCTGCCTTTGCCAAAGCTGCGCTCGCCCATCACCAAAGCTCGGTGGTGGTCTTGCAAAGCCCCCGCCACGATCTCAGATGCGGATGCGCTGCCCGCATCCACCAAAATGATGATAGGTAAACCATCCGCAAAATCACCAGGCGTTGCATTCCAACGCTCAATGCTGCGGTTCGTGCGCCCGCGCTCCGATACAATTTCGCCGCGTTCCAAAAATGCATCGGTCACTTCAACGGCCTCGTTCAAAAGACCACCAGGATTAGAGCGTAAATCAACAATATAACCCAATGGCTTCTTGCCCAAAGAACGTTTAACGCTATTGAGCGCATTGACAACATCGACGCCTGTTCTATCTGAAAAAGCTGTAATATTGATAATGCCAATATCATCTTTAATGTCCCAATCCACAGGTTTCAAATCAATAATCGCACGTGTAATCGTCACATCAAATGGAGCATCTCGGCCTGGACGAACCACGGTGAGTTTGATAGAAGTATTGGGTCTACCGCGCATTAGATCAATCGCTTCATCTAATGTACCACCTACAATTAATTTTCCGTCCAAATGAGTAATATAATCACCGCTTTTCATACCCGCGCGATCAGCCGGCGTATCTTTGGTCGGAGCAATCACTTTCACCGCGCCATCTTCATGGATAACAGAGAGACCAAGGCCACCATATTCGCCATCGATTTGGGTTTGCAGGCTTTGAAAATCGCTTTTGTCTAGAAAACCACTGTGCGGATCGAGGCTAGAGAGCATCCCTTGAATAGCACCTTCGATCAATTTTTGATCGTCCACCTCATCAACATAGCTTGAACGGATTTTTTGATAGACCGAGAGAAATTCTTCCATATTACGAAATTGATCTTGGTTCGTTGATTGCTGCGCATTCACATAAGCAACCGATCCCACCGGCAATAAAGCCAAAGAACTCCAAAGTGCAATTTTCGGTAATATTTTCAGTCTTTTCATCTCATTTTCCGATCCTAAAATTACGCATACACAAATATCGTCACTCTCATTTGATATTTATACCTCTTCTCACTCAGATGAGTCGCATTATAGCTTATAGAGTGTTAGTGATGATGGTGAAAGCATCTTAACCATAGATGGTAATATCTATTATATGAACATAGGTAAAATAGCGCGACAGACAAGCATCTTTGCGTGAATTTTTGTCGCTAACCCTAAAATTATAGAAGCTGTAGATTAAGACCCGCAAAATGAGGCCTCTAAATTAGGGTCAATATTTACTGCCCTAACACCAACGCCATAATATCCATAGGTCGGCCATTGCGCCTTAATTCTATCAATATCTCATTATCTATCGATTTGGCTGTTCCAATATCATCTCCTTGATTAATAGTCTGCCCTTCATCAACATAAACGGCGGCCATATTAGTAATTAAAGTAGCCCAGCCACCACCATGCTCAATAATCACTATGCGCCCAAAATTACGATATACGCCTGCATATTCTATGGTGCCGCTCGCTGGTGCTTTAATAGCGGAAGAGGCTGGAACCATCATCCTTATCCCGCGTTCGCGGTATCCATTGACGCTCAATTCGCTGAAACCCGATCGAATTTGAGCGCGCGCTGGTAAAATATAGGCCGAAATCATAGTCTCTGACATCATAGAATCTGAAACCATAGAATTTGGCATCTTATTTTTATTTGACCTTTTAATAGCCCTGCGAGAGACGCCATCCCCATTGCGCAATTTGGGGCCATCCAGCACAGACAAAACCGCCAATGCCTCATCATCTTGTTGAATATTATCGATACTTTCTACAATAGCACGAGCGCGTTCGCCAGCGGCTATCGCGCGCTCAAACTCCAACGCTGCAGTAGCATTTAATTCGCCCGACTGATTGCGACTACTGCCTTCCAATTGCGCGAGCGATGCCTGTTGCGCGGCTAAGTCTTTTTGCGCATCTTCCAAAGATTCCAATGCTAATTTTTGTTGACTGCGCAAACTTTGCTGCAAACTTATTTGCGCGCGCAACCCGGCGGTTTGCTGCTCTATCTTGGGTTGGACAGAGGCCATGATTGCGCGCAAATGCACATAGTCATCAAGACTTTGTGGTTGCATAATCATCAGCGTCGCGGGACGGCGAGTCATATTTTCTAGGGCCCCCATTAAGTGCAAAATGGGCGAAGTCTGCTGCGCTAATTCTCTTTGCTGTATGCTTTGACGTTGCGTGATGATAACGATGCGCGCCCTAGCCGCATCTAAATTGGCGCGCGCGGCTTCAATATCGGCATTTATGGCTTGCCTCTCGAAATTGAAACGCTCTCTCTCGCTATTCGATTCTATCGCCTTGTTACGAAGCCTATTGCTCCTATCCAAAGATATTTTATTGCGCTCTTTGGCCGCGCGTAATTTGCGCTGTTCTTGGATCACTTGCATCGAAACCGATTGCGGGTCAACATTTTGGCCCAGCAATGCAGCGGTGAAAAAGCTGGCCATTATCAGACAAATAAAGAGGATGGCAATGCGCATTAACCCTCTCTGTGATAAGGATGGTTGGATAATATTGATGTGGCCCGAAACAATTGTTCAGCGAGCATAGCACGCGCCATGAGATGCGGCCATGTCATAGCACCAAAGCTAAGCAGCATATCGGCTTGGTCGCGTTCTTCATCGCCGAACCCATCAGCAGCACCGATCATGAAGCGGGCTTCATGCGTTCCATTATCACGCCAACTTTCTAATGTTTTTGCAAAGTCCATAGATGATATTGATTTACCCTTTTCATCGAGCAAAATCAATTTCATTTGTGCAACATCTGATGGTATTTTTCCACCAAAATCTGGTAATTGCGTAATTTTATGAGGCCATTTTACGCGCTTCATATAGCGATCAACCAATTGCGCTTCGGGCGAATTGCCTATTTTTCCTCGCGCAATAATATGAAGCAGCATATCACTCTCAAATATTTTAACTGGCCAGCCTTATACGCCTAT
Organism: uncultured Sphingomonadaceae bacterium; assembly: GCA_938050045.1. Taxonomy (GTDB): domain Bacteria; phylum Pseudomonadota; class Alphaproteobacteria; order Sphingomonadales; family Sphingomonadaceae; genus Sphingorhabdus_B. The sequence goes on along the minus strand of CALLJS010000017.1, from coordinate 7,053 downwards.
GACCCCATCCACACCATAGCATTAACATTTTATCGGAGCGCAAAAAGCAAATATTTACGCGCTTTCCTCATCGTGCGATATATCCTCCAATAATCCATCTTCATCAAAAGCCCACATCCGTTCTAAATTATAGAAACTGCGTACTTCGGGGCGAAACAGATGAATGATAACATCGCCAGCATCGATTAGCACCCAATCCGCATTGGCCATACCCTCTATACGGCATGTACCGCCTTGCTTTTTGATGCGTTCGGATAATTTTTGAGCCATAGCAGCAACTTGCCGCGTCGAGGTGCCCGATGCCACCACCATATAATCGGCAAGGCTGCTTTTGCCTGCCAAAGGGATAGAGACAATGTCTTGCCCTTTATCATCATCAATCGACTGCATAACGAGATCATGCAATTGCGTGGCTGATAATTTTACCGAACCTTGCGCATCATTATCAGCGGCGTCGGCAGTGTCCAATTGAGTCAAAATTTTTCCTTAATCATATAATCTATGCGTGATATCGTCTTTGATAGAGAGATTGCGATAGCAATCAAACCATCTAGGATTCGCCATGCGCACCATAGTAGCCGAACGGTTATCGGGACGAAAGCGCAAAAATATTAATAGCGGTGCTGTGGGATTATTGCCGCTATTGCCGCCCTGAAAAAACTTCTTTGGTTTTTGAAATTTCCGAAAATATGCCATGGCTGGGCTAAAACGGGCGCGATCATTATAACCAGGTCGCTCGACAACCGCGATGGGTAGCGTATGAGCAATTTCCTTCCATTTGTGCCAACGATGAAATTGCGCCAAATTATCGGCCCCCATCAACCAGATAAAATCATGCTTTGGGTATCTGCGCTTTAACCGCCGCACCATATCAAGCGTATATAATGTGCCCAACTGCATTTCTATCGCGCTCACCTTGATTTTACTGCGGCGCGATTGCGTTTTGGCCGATGCCATACGATGCGATAATTTGGCCATGCCTTTATCGCTTTTTAACGGATTACCCGGCGACACTATCCACCATAATGCATCGAGCTGCAGCGCATCGATAGCAAACAGGCTGATAGAGCGATGCCCGCCGTGAGCAGGGTTAAACGAACCGCCCAATAGACCAACAGCGTTTCTCATCTCATAATGACTATCGTGAGTGCTATCATGGACGAACCGCCCCATCCCCGCGCGCGATCCATTTATAGGTAGTAAGCCCTTCCAATGCGACTGGCCCACGCGCATGCAAACGCCCAGTTGCAATGCCAATTTCAGCCCCCAGACCAAATTCGCAACCATCGGCAAATTGGGTTGAGCTATTATGCATCACTATGGCACTATCTACGCTGCGCAAAAATAGGTGTGCCGCTGTATCATCCTGTGCAATAATTGCATCTGTATGCCCGCTGCTATATTGTTCGATATGTTCCAATGCATGATCCAAATCGCTAACGATACGGGCTGACACAATAGCATCCAAATATTCTGTTTCCCAATCCACCGTTTCGGCAGAGACAGTCCTGCTATCCAGTTCCATAATCATATCGTCGCAGCGTACCTCGCACCCTGCCTCTATTAATGCATCTATAAGCTGCGCAGGTTTGGGATAGTTTTGATCGATTAATAATGTTTCCATCGCACCGCAAATCCCTGTACGCCGCATTTTCGCATTGAGTATAATCTCTCTTGCCATATCAGGATCGGCAGATGCATGAACATAGATATGACAAATACCATCAAGATGAGCCAAAACGGGTACGCGCGCTTCATCTTGCACTCTTTTTACCAATGACTTCCCGCCGCGCGGAATAATCATATCAATCAAGCCTTGAGAACGCAGCATATCGCCAACGTGCGCGCGATCTTGATCGCCGACAATTTGCACAATATCTGCTGGTATATCTGAATTGGATAATGTTTGATGAAAAATTTTGTGAATTGCATGATTGCTATTCACCGCCTCGCTGCCTCCGCGCAAAATAGCCGCATTACCAGATTTAATTGCTAGCGCCGCTGCATCTGCCGTCACATTAGGGCGGCTTTCATAAATAATCCCAAGCACACCAATCGCTATACGAACACGGCTAAGTTGCAAGCCATTTAAGGGTTGCGATTCATCAATGATTTGGCCAATGGGATCGGGCAATGATGCTATAGTTTCTATTGCGATTGCAATCGATTCAACACGGTCTTCATTCAGCATCAGGCGATCCAATAAAGCCGCATCTAGCCCGCGTTTTTTGGCCGCTGCTAGGTCAATTTTATTCGCCATTACAATATCATTTTTTGCGCGCCGGACAGCTTCGGCACTAGCGCGCAAAATTTTATTTTTCTCATCGGTTGAAGCAATTGCTATTTTTTTAACGGCTTTACGCGCATTATGAGCAAGGGTTTCGATTATTTTGTGGTTCATATAAAAGCTCTAATAGCGATAGGATAATACATCAAATTCTATCTACCCATGTCCCGTCTATTTTTGCAGTAAATTTTTATAATTAGCGGTTGAATAATCGAATAATATTTCAAAATTTAACATAAAATCGATTCCTTACCATATGAAATTACGCGAGTCGAAACTTGTAAATTCTTATACCATATTCAATTATTTGGGGTTAATCACTCAATTCATCGCAGTATAATTTCGGTTCATCGTTAAATGGTTCGCCCCATCATTTTGCTTCTGATACCGCAAGCAATCTTTAATGAAGGTACAAAAGTGCCAAATTAAACTATTGGGTGGATAATGTCATGGGCCGTAAGCTAATCGGTTTCAAAAACCGTATCGCTGGCTTGTTTATAGACCGCGATTTTTTTATGCGGTCTAATGGTCAGATAAAATTCTTAAAAATTTCTGCAAAATTGCAGCGCATTGTCGCTATGATAATAGCAACAATATTATTTATGTGGGTTGCTGCTACTTTATTCATGGCTGCGAACCAATATAGCATATCCCTCGAACGCTTGGCGCTTGTCAAAAAAGAACAGCGCATTCAAAGCAAAGCAGAACGGGTGGCAGCTTATAAAAATGATATTGATAAAGTAACCGATGATCTCAATAAACGCCAAGACTTGATAGAAGCTACGGTCGCTCCATTCTTTAACGAAGCCGATATTTCGACCCAAGACGAAACGGCCCAAACAAATGAATTGGTTGATAAGGTTGGCGCAGTGCTTGAAGAAGCGGTTTCATTGGCCAAAGTAGAAGCACGCCAATTAGCATTTGCTCAAAAAGTAACCAAGATCGCGCAAATCAGAGCAAAACGTGCAGAAACCGAGATTCGTAAATATGGTTTGAACCCAAAACAATTCGCCCAATCAGAATCGCGCGGTGGTCCTTATATTCCGTTTTTCGATGATGGACGAGCAGAAGACCCGCGCTTCACCAAAATGGCCGAAGCGTTGGAATATATGAAAGCATTGGAAACAGGTCTTGCCTCCATACCATCAGCCATGCCAGCACAGGCCTATAAATTATCCAGCACGTTTGGATATCGACGCGATCCAATTAATGGCAGAGGCGCGATGCACAGCGGCTTAGATTTCAAAGCAGCTTATGGAACATCTATCTTGGCAGCAGCCGATGGCACCATTACAAAAGCTGGTTGGATGGGCGGCTATGGTAAAACTATTGAAATAACCCATGGTAATGGACTAATGACCCGCTATGCGCATTTGAGTCGTCTAAATGTCAAAGTTGGCCAAAAAGTAGAGCGTGGCATTCAAATTGGTCGGATGGGAAGCACGGGACGATCCACGGGTACGCATCTACATTTTGAAGTTCGCCATCACGGTCGCGCAATCAACCCCCACAAATTTCTGAAAGCTAATCCCAATGTTCTCAAAAACAAAGCAAACGCCAACGCCAACACCAAAAAGCAATAATAAGGTGAGCGGCTCTAACCACACATTTTCGATCATTGCATCGGATGTAGAAATTATTGGGAATCTTGCGGCGAAAATAGACATTCACATCGATGGATCTGTGCAAGGGGATATTGCATGCGGTTCATTGGTTCAGGGCAGCGCTAGTAATATTGTTGGTAAGATTATTGCTGAACAAGCTCGGCTTGCGGGGACAGTTGATGGTTCAATAGAAGCACATGACCTCATCATAGAAGCAAGTGCTCATATCTCTGGCGATATTCATTATGAAACTTTAACGATTGAACAAGGCAGCAAAGTAGAGGGTAAATTCAAACATGTCTCTGGTGGAGACACACCCAATCTTGCAAAATCTACTATCAATCGCGACGCTGAGGCCATACAAGACCCTCTAATATTAACAAATGAAGATACATAATCAAAGCTTCGGCATATTAATATTTGCGGCAATTAGCTATTAATGAGTGTAACACTATGTTCTCAATAAATGAGGATGAAGTAGGAAATGAATCATATTCTTACTATCAACCTCGCAAATAAAGGCTTCAGAGTTTCTTTTTGAGGAATTTCTGATGCATATAGCAACATTTGGATCTTCAAAATGCATGCATTTATCTTTTAATTGAGCGGCAATATATGCATTTGGCCATTAGTGATAAGCAACGCTGGACCATCGCAGAATAGCCAGCTCTAATTGGTTATACTATTTATTGCAAAAATTCCTTTCTTACTGAATTTTGCAAGCTTAATTTCTTGGGGATGTTCGCCGATAGGATAATGCCTCGGCAATATGAATGCGCGATACATCCTTATGACCTGCCAAATCTGCTATGGTTCGCGCAACCCGTAACACCCGCGTATAGCCGCGTGCCGATAATCGCATCGCATCGGCGGCTTGGGTTAATAATGCCTGTCCAGCTTCATCTGGATTAGCAAATTTTTGCACATCATCGCCATTAATATCGGCATTCGTCCGCGCTTCACTATTTTCATAGCGCGCGCTTTGTTTGGCACGCGCTGCAGCCACCCTAGCAGCCACTTGCTCTGACCCCTCTGCGGGCGGCGGCAATATCATATCGGCTGCGCTCACCGCCTCTACCTCGACATGCAAATCAATACGGTCAAGTAAGGGGCCAGATATTTTGGCCTGATAATCCGCAGCACAGCGCGGTGCCCGCGCGCATGCCAATGCTGCATCCGCCAAATGACCACAGCGGCATGGATTCATTGCCGCAATTAATTGCACTGACGCTGGAAAAGTCACATGGGTATTGGCCCGCGCAATGCTGACCGTTCCAGTTTCCAAGGGTTGGCGCAAACTATCCAAAGCACCGCGTTGAAACTCGGGCAACTCATCTAAAAACAATACCCCCAAATGCGCTAGGCTCACTTCACCGGGACGCACTTTTAATCCACCGCCCACTAAAGCAGGCATTGATGCGCTATGATGCGGCGCACGATAAGGACGTGATCGGATTAATTTTCCGCCTTCTAATGTACCCGCCACCGATGCAACCATCGATACCTCTAACGCCTCTGTGGGGGATAGCGGCGGTAATATGCCTGGTAAACAGGTCGCCATGAGCGATTTGCCCGCACCTGGTGGCCCCGACATCAGCAAATTATGCCCTCCAGCCGCTGCAATCTCCAATGCGCGTTTGGCCGTTTCTTGCCCTTTTACTTGGCGCAAGTCCGCCGCAACCTTCGGCGCATCGGCCGACAATGGCACTGGTGGATTCAAGAGGCTCTGCCCCTTCATATGGTTGAGCAAGGATAATAAATCGGGCGCGGCTAATACATCTATCTCCCCAGCCCATGCCGCTTCGCTGCCTTGGCTCGCGGGGCATATCAGCCCCATTGCGTGCGATGAAGCATGAAGCGCGGCTAGCAATACACCAGGCGAAGGTGCAAGGCGCGAATCTAGGCTAAGTTCTCCAACGGCAAAATATTGCGCCAATATTTCTGCATCAATCAACCCCATAGCCCCCAATAATGCCATGGCTATCGGCAGATCATAATGCGATCCTTCTTTGGGCAAATCAGCGGGTGATAAATTAACGGTGATACGTTTAGGCGGCAGCGATAAGCCAATAGCAGATAAGGCTGCACGCACTCGCTCGCGGCTCTCAGCAACGGCCTTATCGGGCAAACCTACAATAACAAAGGCTGGCATACCTGGTGCAATTTGGCATTGCACCTCTATGCTACGCGCTTCCAAACCCAGATAGGCCACTGTTGATACGAGTGCGACGATAGTCTTGCTCCTATATTCACTATTTGTTCTTGATATGGAATATATTGTTATGAGTCCAGCAACATAAAATTTAGGGCTGACCAAGAGATGGGTCATTATTGATATGCTTTAAGCCATATTTTGATAGTTTTCAAGAGATTGGTCTGGCGGTCCGTAATTGAAACGAAATTCGCATTCTTTGAGGAATAGGTCGAAATTCTTTTTGGGGATACCATTATATTTGCGTAAGTGGCGCTTTACTTGGTTCCAGCAGTTTGTGGGTGCCGTTGATGTGGTTTTGTTTGTCAGCAAAGAACTTATCATGGATTATGACACGCAGGCGATAATAAAAAGCGTTCACACTATTGCGCTTTACGCCCACCAATAAAGCCGCCGTAAGAGCCAGTGTTCCCGTTACAAACTGTTCTAGCAATTTATTCGTCTGATTATGCGATCGTTTTGAATATCTTAACCGCATAAAAGACTGATAATCCTTTCAATCTCCCATGCCTGTCCCAAAATTGAATCTCACCATTTTCTTCTAGACAAACAACAACCTCATGACCGCCAGTCACTTGTTGTATTTCATTAGGGTATGACCCCATATTATAGTCTTGATTTATTGCAAAGGATTGATTCAATGTTCTTGTAACGGCGATTGGGCTATGCGTTTTGATTTATCGGATGAAGAATGGGCGGTGATTGAGCCTTTGTTACCAGCGGCCAAACACGGCCCTGCGCGGTCCTCTTGCGGCGGGATGACCAGCGGGTGCTGAATGGGATATTCTATATTTGCGCACAGGCCCTTGGCACAATGAGCAGCAATATCACAGCCCATATTGTGCGGTGCGCCACCACCACAAGCGGGTTAATATCAACCAATTGTTTGAAAAACAGGGGCATGAAGCCCCAGATAATATAAGCTGCAATCGCTTGGAGCAGGCCGCTTC
>CALLJS010000016.1 GCA_938050045.1 uncultured Sphingomonadaceae bacterium | reverse complement strand
TAAAAGCCAGCCACAGAAAGAGCAACTATAGCGCACGCAGCAAGCAGTTTTAACTTGTCACCACGAACAGCGCCGTCGTCAACTTTGGCCACCATGTTAGCCACGCCTCAAAAGATTATCTGTTTAAGTATACGACGCATCTCAACACTTGACAAGGCGAAGACCTAATCATTGAGCATACGGGGAGGAACTAACACTTCTCAAAATCTTATTTTGAGAAAAATGGCAGGCCAGGAGGGACTCGAACCCCCAACAGCCGGTTTTGGAAACCGGTGCTCTACCAATTGAACTACTGGCCTATCAACTTGCAAAACTTTTGCTGGAGAGCAGCTTGCTCTCCAGCTTATTTCGAGAAAATATTACTCGAAAATTTTGGCGACAACACCAGCGCCAACAGTACGACCACCTTCGCGAATCGCGAAACGCAGCCCTTCTTCCATTGCGATCGGGTTGATCAGTTCTACCGTCACTTTGACGTTATCACCAGGCATCACCATCTCAACACCTTCTGGCAAATTAACCGCTCCAGTCACATCCGTAGTACGGAAATAGAACTGTGGACGATAGTTAGCGAAGAATGGCGTATGACGACCACCCTCGTCTTTGCTCAGAACATACACTTCAGCTTCAAACTTCGTGTGAGGCTGAATTGTATTCACGTGACACAGAACCTGGCCACGCTGAACTTCTTCACGCTTAGTACCACGGATAAGAACACCAACGTTATCGCCAGCCTCACCTTGGTCCAACAGCTTGCGGAACATCTCAACACCGGTAACCGTTGTCTTGATAGTATCTTTGATACCAACAATCTCAACTTCTTCACCGACCTTAACAACGCCACGCTCTACACGACCCGTCACAACAGTTCCGCGACCAGAGATAGAGAAAACATCCTCGATTGGCAACAAGAAAGGCTTGTCGACAGGACGCTCAGGCATTGGGATGTAATTATCTAGTGCGTCGATCAACTTAGCGATCGCCTCAGCACCGATAGGACCTTCATCACCTTCCAGTGCTTTCAGCGCTGAACCGTGAATGATTGGCGTATCGTCGCCTGGGAACTCATACATGTCGAGAAGCTCGCGAACTTCCATCTCTACCAGCTCGAGAAGCTCTTCGTCATCGACCATGTCTGCCTTGTTCATAAAGACGACAATGTATGGAACGCCAACCTGACGTGCCAACAAGATGTGCTCGCGAGTCTGTGGCATTGGGCCATCAGCTGCAGAACAAACCAAGATAGCGCCGTCCATCTGCGCAGCACCGGTGATCATGTTCTTGACGTAATCAGCGTGTCCCGGGCAATCAACGTGAGCGTAGTGACGATTCTCTGACTCATACTCAACGTGAGAAGTGGCGATTGTGATACCGCGCGCTTTCTCCTCAGGAGCGTTATCGATTTGGTCGAACGCACGTGTCTCGCCGCCAAATTTCTTGCCCTGAACTACTGTCAAAGCAGCTGTCAGCGTCGTTTTTCCGTGGTCAACGTGACCAATGGTGCCTACGTTGACGTGCGGTTTGGATCTTTCGAATTTTTCCTTGGACATGCAGGAGAAACCCCTATGCGTTCGTGGGATGGCGCGCACAAAAGTGAACAACCAAAAAAATTTTGGAGCCCATATCCGGAGTCGAACCGGAGACCTCGTCCTTACCAAGGACGCGCTCTACCACTGAGCTACAGCAGCTAACCAAGCAGCCCTATGGCGACAGGAGGGCCATTGTGTCAAGCCACTTGCATAAACTAATTAAATTTGGCAGCATATTTTTATGAATGATGATAATCTATCGCCTCTACCGAGAGCCAGCAAAGCCGATTCAAAAAAAAGGGCGGATAAACAAAATCAAACCAGAGAAGAGCGATTAAAAGAAGAGTTGCGCAAAAATTTGCGCAAACGTAAAGGCCAGAAAATATAACAAGACCATGAATATATTATATTACATACCGTCACTAAAATATTTTATGACATTATGAAAAAAATGCCCCGCATTGTAAAGCGGCGGGGCAATAGTATCAAGAGCTGCACATAATGAGCCCTTGGGTCGCCTCTCAACTATATGTATAATAATCATAATGTCTAATAATTAATTTGTTTATTTGTCATTAATCACTTAGTTAAGTTTATTATACACTATTTAATAGCATAGGATTAATCATTTCTATTGGCTATGGGGCTTCTATCGGTTACGAAGCTTTTGTAGGCTGTGCAACGGGCGAAAATTAATATTGATCGCGACCTTATAAACAACTAAAGAAATATAATGTTCTACAAAACGATGAGTCCGTTCCTGTTTAAGCTGAATGGTGAGAATGCTCATAAATTGAGCTTGACAGGCTTAAAAATATTAGACGCACTATCTGTTAGTCCGATTACTCATAACCCTATATTATCAAGTGAATTTGCTGGATTATGTTTTAATTCGCCTGTCGGATTAGCGCCCGGTTATGACAAAGATGCAGAGGTTTTTCGTGAAGTCTTAAATTTCGGATTTGGTTTTACCGAAGTCGGTACGCTGACGCCTCTTGCTCAGGATGGAAACCCCAAGCCTCGATTGTTTCGGCTGCCAGCGGATCGGGCGGTGATTAACCGCATGGGATTCAATAATGCTGGGCAAGCATCGGCGGTTGCCCGATTGAAAAAAGGATTAAAACGCCCCTTAAATGGAGTGTTGGGTATCAATATTGGTGCCAATAAAGACAGCGATGATCGGATCAATGATTATCGATTGGGCGTGCGTAATATGGCGGCCTTTGCTGATTATCTCACCGTGAATATCAGCTCACCTAACACACCAGGATTGCGCGATTTACAAGGCAAGACTGCGCTGCATAATTTGTTGAGCGCGGTCACGGCTGAGCGCAGTAATTTTCTGGTTAAAAGCGAAAAGCAGTCGTTGCCGATATTTTTGAAAGTTGCCCCTGATCTGCATGCCGATGATATTGATGATATTTGCGCAGTTGTTTCGGATCAAAAAATTGATGCTATCATTGTATCGAACACGACGATTTCGCGTCCAACGCTGCATTCTAAATATAAATTGGAAGCCGGCGGTTTGTCGGGCGCGCCTTTGCAGGATTTAGCTTTGCAACGCCTAAAGGATTTTAGATCGGCATCGGGCGGTCAAATTGCGCTGATCGGAGTGGGTGGTATTGCGACGGCGCAAGATGCTTATACGCGCATAAAAGCGGGTGCATCTTTGGTACAGCTATACAGTTCTATGGTTTACGAAGGCCCATTTGTTGGCCGTAATATTGCGAATGGGCTGGTCAAATTATTGAAACACGATGGTTTTGAATCCATAACAGAAGCTATTGGCATAGAAGCATGAGATGACATAGAATCATGAGGGTGTTTGAATCTTCTCCATTGAGTCTTTGACTGTAAAACTCTATCAAATTACCACTTTATAAAAAGCGAGTATTTATGAAAAAACCATCTGCTATATTATCGTTTAAGACATTGGTTCATATTGCGCCGATAATGATGCTGGCTATGGCCCTGCCTGCTCACGCTATCATGGAGGAAGATGCTGCGACGAAATCTAGCACGAAATCCATTGGCACCGTTTCTTCCGCAGACCCCAGAGCAACAGCCGCAGGTGAGTTCATATTGCGTCAAGGTGGAAGCGCGGCTGATGCTGCAATGGCGATGATGCTTGCACTAACGGTTGTAGAGCCTCAATCCAGCGGCATTGGCGGCGGCGGTTTTTTGTTGCATTTTGAGGGCGATAATGGCGCATTAACGACTATAGATGGCAGGGAAACCGCGCCTGCAAGCGCAAAAGATGATTTGTTCCTCAATGAAAATGGCGAGGCTTTAGGCTTTGTCGAGGCTGTGTTGGGTGGACGCAGCGTCGGTACTCCAGGGAATATGCGATTGATGGCCAAAACCCATGAAAAATGGGGCAAGTTAGAGTGGGAAGCTTTATTTGCGCCTGCGCTTATATTGGCCGAAGAGGGCTTTGTGGTTAATGAAGTTTTGCATAGTAGATTGAATAGATTAGCCCGCGCATGGGGCGCGTTTCCATCTGCGCAAAAATTATATTGGCGCGATGGAAAGCCTGCTCCTGTTGGAACGCTTATCAAAAATCCAGAAATGGCGAAAACTCTGCGGATTTTGGCCAAAGACGGTGCAGATGCTTTTTATAAAGGCGCGATAGCAGAAAATATTGTTAAAACAGTACAAAGCGGCCATCCCAATAAAGGGGAGTTGCAATTAACGGATTTGGCTTCTTATAAAGCCATTCAGCGCGATGCTGTGTGCAATTCTTATCATCAATATATTATATGCGGTATGGGGCCGCCTTCTTCTGGGGCTTCAACTGTGCTACAAATTTTGGGGCAATTAGAGCGTTTTAATTTGGGGAATATCGGTGCTGAAAATCCATTAAGTTGGCATTTGATTCATGAATCAATGCGTCTTGCTTATGCCGATCGAGCGAAATATTTGGCCGATGCAGATTTTGTGTCTGTGCCTATTCAAGGTTTATTAGATCCCTATTATCTTGCGGAACGTTCTAATCTCATAAAGGTTGATTCGTCTATGCACAGCTATGATGCTGGGACGCCGCCCGGATCAGCAAAGCGCACATCGGCCGAGCAACGCGAGATTCCAGGCACCACACATTTTGTTGCCGCTGACGGGGATGGAAATTTGGTCAGCATGACATCAACCATTGAGGGGCCATTTGGCAGTCAATTATTATCGGGTGGTTTCTTTTTGAACAATGAATTGACCGACTTTACATTTGTTCCTGAAAAGGATGGCGCACCAGTTGCAAATCATGTCCAAGGCGGAAAACGCCCTTTATCCTCTATGTCGCCAACTATTGTGTTCGATAAAAATGGGATGCCTATTTTGGCGCTTGGTTCAGCCGGCGGTAAACGAATTATCATGCATGTGGCAAAAACATTGATTGGTGTTTTAGATTTTGGATTACCGCTTGATAAAGCGATTGCTTTACCCAATATTTATTTCGCTCGCGATGCTGTGCAGATTGAAAGCGGGACATTTTTGGCTGATAAATCGGATGAATTGTCGGCCTATGGACGGACAGTTTTGACATCTAATATTGGCTCTAAAGTGAATGGCGCGCAATTTATTGATGGAAAATGGGTTGGTTTCGCTGATCCACGTAGCCCTGGGGCTGCATTTAACGAATAATATTGTCATTTAATATTAAACATCATTTTATTGAAATTGAACAAAAATATTTTCATTGCGAAGGCCAGTACGTCACGCTAATCTCTGATAGGGATATTCCATGGCTATTATTTCCAATGGATATAGAGGAGCAGTTTTTTGATCGATTTTAGTGATTGTAGCGAATTTCAGAGTATAGTCTCTATGTTTGTACGCAGAGCAGAGCAGGGTGGAGACAATCCATTCTTATCCCGTAAAGTCGGCGGTGAGTGGACGGCGATAAGCTGGGCTGAGACAGCACGTCAAGTTGCAGCATTTGCAAATTCTTTGAAAGAATTAGGCCTTGAAAAAGGCGATAGGGTGATGTTGGTTTCCGAAAACCGTCCAGAATGGTGTATCGCCGATATGGGGATAATGGCCGCTGGTATGATTACAGTGCCAACCTATATCACCAATACTGAGCGTGACCATCAGCACATTATTGATGACAGCGGTGCGCGGGCTGTGATTGTATCTACTGTTGCGTTATCAAAAACGCTTTTACCCGCGTTGATGCGCAGTGCTCATGCTGAGGTTTTAATTGGCATGGAATCGATAAAATTATCGCAAAAAAATCAGATTAGCTATTATGATTGGGCCGAGATGGTGTCTGGTCATGCTACAAATTATCAACAAGAATTGCAGGATTTAGCCGCAGATATTACCCGCGAAGATGTGGCTTGTATTATCTATACGAGCGGCACAGGGGGCGCGCCGCGCGGCGTTATGCAGCAACATAAAGCCTTATTGCATAACAGTATAGGATCGGGGACGATTGTGGCTGAGGATTTTGGGATAAAAAATGAAGTATTTCTATCATTTTTGCCTTTATCGCATGCCTATGAACATAGCGGGGGACAATTTTTGCCCATCGCTTTGGGCGCGCAAATATATTATGCGGAAGGGCTTGAGAAATTAGCTTCGAACATCGAAGAAGTTAAGCCCACTATCATGGTGGTGGTGCCTAGATTGTTCGAGGTGCTGCGCACACGGATAATTAAAGCGATTGAAAAACAAGGTGGGACGCCGGTTTATTTGATGGGCAAGGCACTTGAAATTGGTGCGCGGGAATATAGCGATAAAAAGCGCAAGCGCGATTTGCCGATGAAAGCTGTGCTTTCCAAAACGCTGAAGCCCAAAATCAGCCAGAGATTTGGTGGACGATTAAAGGCTATGGTATCGGGTGGCGCGCCGCTCAATCCAGATATTGGGATATTCTTTCAATCCTTGGGCGTCACAGTATTACAAGGATATGGGCAAACCGAATCTGGCCCAATTATAAGCTGTAATCGCCCTGCAGCGGGCCTCAAAATGGATACGGTTGGCCCGCCAATGCTAGGCACAGAGGTGCGTATTGCCGAAGATGGTGAAATTTTGGTGCGCGGTGATTTGGTCATGAAAGGCTATTGGCGCAATAAAAAAGAAACCGACCGCGCCATTCAAGGCGGCTGGCTGCACACTGGCGATATTGGTTATCTTGATGAGGCTGGGCGTATCGCAATAACGGATCGCAAAAAAGATCTTATCGTCAATGATAAAGGCGATAATGTCGCGCCGCAAAAGCTCGAAGGCATGCTCACATTACAGTCTGAAATATTACAAGCCATGGTTTATGGCGATAAGCGTCCTTATATGACAGCCTTGATTGTGCCAGACCCAGATTGGTCTTTAGAATGGGCGCGGGCTGAAGGTAAGAAATTTGATTTCGCTGAATTACAAGCCGATCCAGCATTTAAATCAAAAATTAGCGCAGCCGTGGATAGGGTGAATAAAAATCTGACAGTCACCGAAAAAATTCGCCGCTTTGAATTTACCGACGAACCATTTTCGATTGAGAATGAAGAAATGACGCCTTCGATGAAGATAAGACGCCATATGATTAGAGACCGATACGATACATTATTGAGCTCCCTGTATAAGGCATCATAATCAAAATATAATGATGAATGATTAATCGGGGGCAGCACCCTCTTCATAATGGGCCATATTCTGCGCCCATATCAGAAATTCAATATTGCCCTGCGGGCCAGTGATTGGGCTTTGTGTTAGACCTTTCACATGCCAATTTTGGTCTTCTAGCCATGCTCTTACGTTTTGGCATACACGTTTATGTACTGTTTTATCGCGCACGACTCCGCCTTTACCGACTTCATGTTTGCCCGCTTCAAATTGTGGTTTGATGAGCGCTATTAATTGCGCATCCTCTTTGGCAAATTCCATAGGGCGCTCTAATATTTTGGCGAGGCCAATAAAACTTGCATCGCAAACGATTAAATCAACCGCTTCATCAATATGTTCGCGCGTCAAAATACGCGCGCTAGTTTGCTCGTGAACCTTTACGCGATCATCTTGGCGTAATTTCCATGCCAATTGGTTGGTGCCGCTATCAATGGCAAAAACTTTGCGCGCTCCCGATTGTAATAAAACATCGGTAAAACCGCCTGTGGATGACCCGACATCAATGGCGATCAAACCCGAGAGGTTGATTGCAAAGCGAGATAGGGCATGATCTAATTTGATCCCGCCGCGCGATACCCATGGATGGTCTTTACCTTTTAGCGTAATTTCAGCATCATATGCGATAAATTGGCCTGATTTCACTATTTGCTTATCGCCGCAATAAACGAGCCCCGCCATAATATAAGCTTGGGCCTTAGTGCGGCTCTCGGCCATGCCACGTTCATGTAAAGCTTGGTCAATTCTAATCTTCTTTTGGGACATGATGATTTATAGACTAGCCAATCTTATCTGATTTGACCATGAAGAAGTATGAAAAAAATTATAGCAGCATTCACTATTCTGACCTCAACCTCTTGCAGCGTACCAGAAACGAAAAATGCTACATCGCCAGCACCATCTATCGCGCAACCAGCTCCTGATCCAATAGTTCAGGCCGCACCTGCTGCGTCTGTAATTACGCAACCCGCAGGAGCATGGATCGACTGGCCAATAGCCCGAGGAGATTGGGTGTATCGCCAAGATACGCGCGGTTCGATTGCTTTATTTGGAGAGCGAGGTCAAGATGCGCTCTTGACATTGAGATGCGATAAAAAAGAGAATATTCTCTTTTTCTCCCGCGCTGGAAACCCGCAAAATGGAACGAAGATGACAATCCGTACCAGCCATACTCTCAAGAGCTATAATGTATCGCCAACGGGTGTCGTTCCTGCTTATGCGGTGATTGCCATTACCCCTAGCGATGGAATGTTGGATGCTTTGGTCTATACGCGCGGACGATTTGCCGTTGAGACAGATGGTATGGTCTCTATTGCCGTTCCATCTTGGGCAGAAATAGCGCATGTTATCGAAGATTGTCGTTAAAGCAATTTGAAATTCCTATATCATTGTTTGCAGTATGTGCGATATATTTGCAGCAAAGAAAATAATTACAAGACTTGATTAATAATATTTTTTCAAGCATTTAGAATTAGCAAAGGAGAAAGCCGATGCAAATTTTTTATCAACAATCGAGAGGAGGTGATCTAATGTCTAATGGTTCAGTTAAGGGGTTGGGTTTATCCGTTCGGGGAATGATGATTTAATATCATATTAGTTTTTCCAGCAGCGGTTATCCAATCGCTGACCCATATAGAGAAGGGAGGCACCAATTGTGTCTCCCTTTTTTCATGATTGATACTGGCTGAAAACAAAGTTTGCAGAAAAATATCGTTTGTTTATAATCCTGTCATTGTAATATTCTATTATCTGTCTAATCAGATCAGCAAAGTCAATATTCTAAAAGGGTTATATAATGCAATTTGTCTATGGTGCTTGGAAGATTTTGGTGGCTATCAAAGATGGCCTCGCTTTATTGTTGTTGCTAATATTCTTTGCGCTATTATTTGCAGCATTCAGCTCTGCGCCTAATCCCGCTAAAGTGCGCGATGGCACTTTATTGCTTGATCTTAATGGATTTGTATCAGAACAACCCTCGGCGTCAGACCCCTTAGAGGTTTTACTGAGCGGCAACGCACCGATTAAAGAATATCGGGTGCGTGATTTAACACGCTCTTTGGACGTTGCTATAACCGATGAACGTATCAAGGCGGTTGTATTGGATCTTGATGGTTTTCTTGGGGGCGGGCAAACAAACCTCTCTGATATTGGTGCAAAATTGGCGGCGGTTAAAAAAGCAGGCAAACCTGTTTATACTTATGCGACAAGCTACACCGACGATGGCTATCAATTGGCAGCGCAAGCGAGTGAGATTTGGCTTAACCCTCTTGGAGGCGTTATGCTCACTGGGCCAGGCGGTTCGCAACCTTATATGGCTGGACTGATCGAGAAACTCGATATTACACCGCACATCTATAAGGTGGGCACCTATAAGAGCGCGATTGAACCAATTACGCGCAATGGCCAGTCACCAGAAGCAAAAGAAGCGCTAACCGCTGTCTTGGCTGAAATGTGGGGCAATTGGCGTAGCGAAGTAAGCAAAGCGCGCCCGAATGCTAAAATCGATGTCATGCTTCAAGCCCCAGGCGAAAGCGTTGAATCGGTAAAGGGCGATATTGCAAAATTATCATTGGATAATGGTTTGGTTGATAAGCTTGGTGATCGTATCAGCTTTGGTAAATATATTGCGGAACAGCATGGTGCAAATGATGATGAAACAATTGGGGGGTATGCTGCTACGACACCGGGCCAACTTTTGGCTGATGTTGGCGATGATACATCGGGCGATGCCGTGGGTATCGTCACCGTTGCAGGCACCATCGTCGATGGTTTTGGGGGTGCTGGAACAGCAGCCGGTAATAGCGTAAGCGCATTAATTTATGATGCATTGGAAAATGATGATCTTAAAGCTTTGGTTGTGCGGGTTGACTCACCAGGCGGCAGTGTGACCGCATCAGAGCAAATCAGGCTTGCTATTAAAGAAGCGCAGGATCGTGAACTACCTGTGGTAATTTCGATGGGCAATCTGGCGGCGAGCGGCGGATATTGGATTTCAACATCTGCCGATAAAATATTCTCAGAGCCCTCAACTATAACGGGATCCATAGGGATATTCGGCGTCATTCCAAGCTTTGAGAAGGCCCTTGCCAAATATGGCGTTAATGCTGATGGGGTAAAAACATCTCCATTGTCTGGTGAACCAGATGTTCTGGGCGGTTTTGATCCTGAATTTGATCGTGTGGCGCAATCCACCATTGAACAAGGCTATGCCATGTTTTTGACGCGGGTCGCAAAAGCACGCGGTAAAACGATTGAGCAAGTCGATACAATTGGCCAAGGCCGTATCTGGGCTGGCGGCACTGCGCGTCAATTGGGTCTTGTTGACCAATTGGGCGGTTTAGAGGAAGCCATAGAAGAAGCGGCTAAGCTAGCAAAGCTCGAAGAGGGGGGGTGGCACGCGAAATATATTGATCCACAGCCCGATGAATTAACAGCTCTGTTGCAAAGCTTTGGTGTTGCGGCACCAAAAGAATATGGTTCGTTGGATATGTTCGCGCGCGTTGCCATTGGTCAAGAATTGGCACGCAATGGCCTATGGAATGATCTATTCGGCCTCACCAAGGTGCAAGGTGCGCAGATTCAGTGCTTGGAGTGTGCTGCGCTTGCAGGGCCTAAGCCCGCGAATAGCCAAGCAGATATAAGCACCATAAAAATGTGGCAGGCCGCTCTATTGCGTTAAATTAAAATGCGCAGACGATTGCAGATGAAGATACAACGCCGATAATCTCTGGGTCTTGCAGAGCGCGTGTATATTGAACAAATTCATTCGCGCTAATGTCGCCTGCGTCTTTTTTTTCAAACTTCTTAAGATTACGAATTTTGAGTAATTGACCCGTGGATAATCTATCGACCATGCGCCCAGCCATACAATCCGCTATGGGTTCGGATAGCCCTTTATCAATCAATGAATTTTTGATTTGAGCTCGAGGCGTTGCGCACGCGGACAGCATGGCGCAGCCCAAGAGTATCAATGTCGATTTCATGCGCATTTTCCAAATTCCTATATATCATCAGTTCACGATAATTATATCGCGCTTAATTAACGCACCCTGTCTAATAAATTTATTTTAACGCAGTTTATTTGGCTTTTTTAGCGGCCTCTATAGCTTTTAATAATAATCTTTGGGCTTCATCTTTATCACCCCATTTGCCAACGCGAACCCATTTTTCAGGCTCTAAATCTTTATAATGGGTAAAGAAATGTTCAATCTGTTGCATCACGATTTTGGGTAAATCATTGCCTTCGCCGATTTCACGATAATATGGGAATGTCGCATCAACTGGAACGCACAATAATTTTTCATCGCCGCCATGTTCATCTTCTAAATTGAGCACCGCAATAGGGCGCGCACGAACAACAGAGCCTGGCATGAAAGGGGAGCGTGCGACCACTAATGCATCTATAGGATCGCCATCGGGTGATAATGTGTGCGGTATAAAACCATAATTGGCTGGATAACGCATAGGAGTGTGCAAAATGCGATCGACAAATAAAGCACCTGATTCTTTATCAAATTCATATTTAACGGGTTCGCCGCCAACGGGGACTTCGATTATGACATTCACATTTTCAGGAGGGTTTACGCCGATAGGTATTTTAGAAATATCCATTATCTTATCCTTATAGTGAGAGAATATTGCCGCTTAATATATAAAACGGCTATTTGCGCAATATAGTAAATGAAAAAAGGGCCGCAAAAGTGCAGCCCCTTTATATCTATTTACGCATATTTCAGAAAAAGATGATGACAAAATCACCGCCGTGGCAGGAGCAACTTGTCTAGGGTTTGTTCGCCCGCGCTTTTGGGTTCTAAATGCGGGAATCGCAGGCCATCATAATAGTCCATTTCATAGCTATTATAGAGATCACCGCGTTTAATTAGCAGCGTGAACGGTTTTTTATCAGCTTTTGCCTTGGTTATGACGTCTTGCATCAGCGAATGACTATAAGCTTTACCATCGACGGCTATTATTGTGCTGCCGCCCACTATGCCCTTATTAAATGCGATACTATCCCATAAAACGCCAGTGATACCCCCATTAGCGGCCAATGATAGCCCCAATGAATAGGATAAAGAGAGATTTTTTCGATTGGCCATCACCTCTTTTTCATAAGCATTTGGTTTTTCTTTCCAAACCAATTGATAGCCGCCTAATTCAATTCCTTCAACGGGTGCAGCCTGCCCCGATTGGCGCAATCTTTTGTCCAGAAAGCTAGCCCAATCATAGGGGTGGATAGCGTTCAGCGTTTTTACGATAGTATCAAAATTATAGGTCACCGTACCCCAATCGCCATCATTAATCCCAAAGAAAGCCCTTGCAAAATCATCAAGCGATTTGGCGTTAGCTGTCTCGGCGCGCAATGTCATATCCACCGCCATCCAGACTAGCGAACCTTCGCTATAATAATCTTCGCGGCGTTGCCAGCTCGCAAAAGGCTTTGGTTTACGCGCAGCCGTAATCGGATCGTGCGTAGTATCCTCTACGCTGCGCCATTGCCGTCCAGCTTGATTGCAATAATAAGCAGCATGTCTGGCCCATTCACCCAAGACAATATCTTTGCCTTGCAACCCAGAGCGTGCACCCAGTACCAAATCCCAATAACTCGTCTGACCTTCATATAACCAGAGTAAATTATCCTGCATCGGTGTTCGATAATCGGGTGTCCATAACCCCTCAGGACGGCGGAATTTGCCATTCCAGCTATGGATGATTTCGTGGG
The DNA here is from genome assembly GCA_938050045.1 of uncultured Sphingomonadaceae bacterium. Classification (GTDB taxonomy): domain Bacteria; phylum Pseudomonadota; class Alphaproteobacteria; order Sphingomonadales; family Sphingomonadaceae; genus Sphingorhabdus_B. The sequence goes on along the minus strand of CALLJS010000016.1, from coordinate 16,574 downwards.
GTAATAAACCGCGACTTGTTGCTGTATTGTCGTAATTTGTGAAATAGTCGCGCGCGCGCGTATTTTCGCTGCTGCGGTGGTGCTCTAGCCCAATACCGCCCAATTTATTGGTGAGCGCTAAGAGAAATTCATAACGATCAAAATGCTTTGACCCGAATAATATCAAGGCTTCATCAACCAAGGCTCTATGCGCAGCTATATGCTCTGGCTTGGCTTCTAGATTTTTGGCTTCATCCCCAAAAACATTTAAAGTGACATTGTTTCCCAAATCCCATTTGCGAAAATGCTTGCCTGCAAACATGGGGCTATCAACTAATGTTTCAAAGCTCGTTAGTCCGTAATCAATGCGATTCCCAGTTTTTACTGCGCCATCGAGCGCGGCAACGCCCGTCCATTTCGTTGGCAAAAGGATCGAAGGTTTGACGTCAATGTTGCGGGTATAATATCCTGCGGGGTAAAGCGCGACTTGTTCCCATTGAATGTTCATCATTTCAGGCGTCACGACAATGCGGCCTTCGCGGCTTTGAATGGGGCTGAGAAATTGAAATTCAATATCTAAGCTTTGCGCGCCTTGCGGAACATCAACCTTAAAAGCGAAAACATCGATTGGGTCTCTAGTCCATGTTAATTGCTTGCCATTAGCCGTTATTTTTAGACCAGATAGCGCATCAATAGCGCCGCGCGGTGCATGTTTCCCTGGAAGCCATTTGGGGTATAATAAATAATTGATACCCGTTTTTTCAATTGGGATATTTTGCTTCACACGAAAAATAGCGCGCTGAGTGTCGGTGGCATCTACCAATAAGGTCATGGGGGCTGGTGGTGCTCTATCCTGCGATGTTGGGATTTCATCTATAATAGGTATAGGCGTTGGCGCACTATTTTGAGCAAGTGATGGAAAGCTATTACACAGGGCTAGCACAGCGGACAGTAACAATATTTTTTTCATAGCCATCATGCATAATTAAATTTTCTATAACGTCTATATAAAATTATGATGTAGCTTGAAATTCATAAAAGCTTAGCTGCAAATAAACGAATTTAATGCTAAATTAAGGTGATTTTTTCATTATTTACTTTGTTTGTCGTGAAAAATTGTTAGATGCTTAAATCATGGCTAATATGCAAACACCTAATGCTGTGCGCGGGACACAAGACATCATTGGCGAAGCGCAAGAGCGTTTCATATATGTAGTACAAACATTCGAACGTATCAGCAAATATTATGGCTTTGAATCGGTTCAAGTTCCAGCGATTGAGCAAACATCTGTATTTGCGCGCTCATTGGGCGAGAGTACGGATGTCGTATCCAAAGAAATGTATAGTTTTGAAGATCGCGGTGGTGATAGCATCACTTTACGGCCAGAGTTTACGGCTGGAATTTCGCGTGCTTTCCTAACAAATGGGTGGCAGCAGCATGCGCCAATGAAATTATCAGCGCATGGCCCATTATTTCGTTATGAGCGTCCGCAAAAGGGCCGCTATCGCCAATTTCATCAAATTGATGCGGAAATTATTGGGGCCGCAGAGCCGCTTGCAGATGCTGAATTGCTTATCATGGCAGATCAATTATTGCGCGAACTCAAAATATCCGATGGCGTGACTTTGAACCTTAATACGCTGGGCGATGCCAGCAGCCGTGATGCTTGGCGCTCGGCTCTTATTGAATATTTTCAAACGTATAAAGATGGCTTGTCGAGAGAGAGTTTGGACAGGCTAGGGCGCAATCCGCTGCGGATATTGGACAGCAAGAGCAGCGATGACCAAAAAATATGCCAAGATGCACCAGTGATTGATGACTATCTTACAGCCGAAGCACAAGATTTTTTTGCGCAAGTGACGAGCCAGCTTGATGCCGCAAAAATATCATGGACACGCAATGCATCTTTGGTGCGCGGCCTTGATTATTACCGTCACACCGCTTTTGAATTTATTACCGATCGTTTGGGGGCCCAAGGAACCGTTTTGGGCGGCGGCCGATACGATGGTTTGATTGAAAACCTTGGCGGACCATCGACCCCAGCGGTGGGCTGGGCTGCGGGCATAGAACGCTTGGCTATGTTGATAGAAACACCGTTAACATCTGGGCCAGAAACGATTATCATACCTTTGGGCAAATCAGCACAATCAGCCGCTAGTGGGGTTTTGGCGAATATTAGGCGCAACCATATTAGCGCTGATATGGCCTATAAAGGTACTATGAAAAAGCGGATGCAAAAAGCCAATGCAAAAAATGCCAAAAGCGTCATCATCATGGGCGAAGATGAATTGGAGCGAGGCGAAGTTTCTGTGAAGAATTTGTCTACAGGAGAGCAGGAACTCGTTGCACTTGAAAATATTATAGCAGCATTGCAAAAGATATAATCATTATGAGCAAGATTTCCAATCAACATATAGCGCAGATTGAATCTAATTTTCGAGAATTAGAAGCGCGTATGGCATCGGGTACATTAGAAGGGGATGCATTTGTCTCTGCATCGCGCGAATATGCACAATTAGAACTGGTAGCCAAACAGAGCGCGAATGTGCGCCGATTACGCGCCGAAATAAATTCTTTGAATGAAATGAGACTCGACAAAAATATTGATGCTGAAATACGCGATTTAGCGGCTGAAGAATTGCAAAATTTATCGGTAGAATTATCTGCATCCGAGCATGCGTTAGCGATAGGATTATTGCCCAAAGACTTGGCCGATACTAAGCCTGCAATATTAGAAATCAGGGCGGGCACAGGCGGAGATGAAGCGGGCCTATTTGCGGGTAATTTGTTTCGGATGTACCAACGCTATGCCGAATTACAGGGTTGGAAAGTCGATATATTATCCTTTAGTTCAGCCGATATTGGTGGCTATAAAGAAGTAATAGCGTCTATTAAAGGCGTCGGGGTGTTTGCTAAATTTAAGTTTGAGAGCGGTGTGCATCGGGTGCAGCGCGTTCCCGAAACTGAGAGCGCAGGGCGTATTCATACATCCGCTGCTACGGTTGCTGTTCTGCCCGAGCCTGAAGATGTTGATATTCAAATTCATGATAATGATATTCGAATAGATGTGTTCAGAGCATCGGGCGCAGGCGGGCAGCATGTGAACACCACGGATAGTGCCGTGCGCATCACGCACCTTGAAACAGGATTAGTTGTCAGCCAGCAAGATGAGAAATCTCAACATAAGAATAAAGATCGCGCAATGAAAATTTTGCGCGCGCGATTGTTTGAACTTGAAAGAGCAAAGGTTGATGCCAAAGAAGCCGATGCCCGCAAATCGATGGTGGGTTCGGGCGATAGATCGGAACGCATCCGTACCTATAATTACCCCCAAGGTCGGGTGACTGACCATCGCATCAATCTGACATTGCATAAATTGCCTGAGATTATGCAAGGCGATGGATTGGCGGAGTTGATCGATGCTCTTATCAGCGAGGATGAAGCGTCTCGTCTTGCTACTTTGAGCGCGTAAATGAGCATCACGGTAGCTCTGAAACAGGCAACACAAAAATTATTAGCAACATCAGATAGCCCGCGACTAGATGCAGAATTATTGCTGGCCCATGCGCTAGGTATAGAAAGGGCTGATATGCTGTTGCACAGAGATGATTTGCAGGCACCATCATCGTTTCAATCGTTAGTGGATAGAAGAGCAGCCAATGAGCCCATAGCCTATATCATTGGTCAGCAGGATTTTTGGGATTTGACGCTAAAAGTAACGCCAGATGTTTTGATACCAAGGCCCGATAGCGAAACGATTATAGAATGGGTTTCAGAAATTTATGCTGATAATCCGCCGCGCAATATCTTGGATATAGGGACGGGTTCGGGAGCATTATTATTGGCATCTCTTTCTGTTTTCCAAAATGCAAAAGGCATGGCTATGGATAATAGTGAAGCTGCTCTCTTAGTAGCGCGTGAGAATGCAGAGATGAATAATATGGCGGTAAGATGCGAATTTTTCATGGGCGATTGGACAAAATCTGATTGGGATAAAGAGTGTAAAGCTGAATTTGATCTTATCATTTCTAATCCGCCTTATATTTGCAATGATGAGAAATTGATGGATGATGTGGCTAAATATGAACCAAAACAGGCCCTTTATGCTGGTGATGATGGGCTGCGCGATTATCAAAGGTTGATTCCAGATTTGCACAAATTATTATCAAATAAAGGGCGTATATTCTTTGAAATTGGGCAATCGCAAGCGCAATCTGTCACTGAAATTGCGAATGAATATTCTTATGAAGTTCAAATAAAACAAGATCTTGCGGGATTGGATAGAGTTTTAATGTTATCAAGATCTTGATAACACTAGATTTTGCTTGGTTTTATTTTATTTAACGTATAGACAATGATTAGATTGTCAAATTCACTGGTTTTGCCAATGACATTTGATATTTTCCGTACAAAATTTAACGATTAAACCTATTGGTATTGCGCGGCTAAATAACAATCTAAGTTTAATTATAATATAGGCAGGTCAGTCTTTATGAATAATCGTCAGTCCAATCGCAGGCGCGGTAGAGGCAATAACCGCCCACAAAATAATCGCGGCGGTGGTTTCGATCATCAAAATACTATTGATAATCGCTCGCGCGGCAATGCTAATCAAATGCTCGAAAAATATAAGAAGCAAGCCAATGATGCGCAATTAAATGGCGATCGGGTTAATGCGGAATATTATTTGCAATTTGCTGACCATTATTTCCGCGTCTTGGCAGATTTTCGAAGCCGTCAAGAAGCTAAGCAAGAGGCGCGTGAAGGGCGCAATGACGAGCAAAATAGCAAAGTTGAACGCCAAGAGAATGGCGAGAATGATGCGAAAAGCGATGAGAATAATAGCAAAGACAGCCCAATCGATGAAAAGCCTCGGCGCGCTAAACGCTCGCCAAAGTCGGATGGAAATCAAGCCGATGGCTCGCATAAATCAAATTCTCGTAATAAAAATGACGCCGCTAAGTCTAAGACCGCCGATGCTAAGGCCGCCGATGCTAAATCCACCGATGCCGAGGCTAACAGCATAGATATTGCCGTATTGCCACCTTCTTTATCGGCTGAGGAAGAGGGTAAAGCAAAGCCTAAAAAGCGGGCGCCTCGCAAGAGGGTCGTCAAAAAAGTCGCCCAAAAATCGAGCGACGATAATGCAGAAGACATAGCTGCTGCAGAGTGATTTTTCACAGTAGCTTTTAATCCTCGTTAAATTGTTAATCTCCCAGTCATTGCGGGCAATATATTTCTTATATTGCAGCGTTAATCAGGGGGGTAATGATGAAAAAGATCGCGTCTATACAATATTTTAACCTATTGGTTGGGGCTTCTGTTTTGTTGCCAATGTCGCTCGCAGCACAATCAAGCGCATCGAGCCATCAAAATGATGCACCCAATGCACAAGGTGATGCACCCAATGCACAAGGTGATGTTTCCATCACTATTTATAATAATGGCCAATCCCTTATCCAAGATAAGCGTCAGCTTAATCTGCCCATAGGGCGCAGCAAGCAGCAATTTCCTGATGTTTCAGCACGTATTAGAAGCGAGACAGTCACTTTATCAGGTCCAGGCATTGGCATTGTTGAGCAAAATTTTGATTTCGATTTGCTTACGCCTGCAAAATTGATGGAAAAAGCCGTAGGGCAAACCGTTACTTTGATACGCACCAACCCAGCATCAGGAAAAGAGACGCGCCTCCGTGCTAAAGTGTTAGCAGCAAATGGCGGCGTGGTTTTGCAAATTGGTAATAATATCGAAGTGCTGCGCGATGATGGTCTGCCGGTGCGGGTGATATTTGATAAAGTACCGCCTAATTTGCGAGCAAGGCCAACATTGTCGGTCACATTAGAATCGCAAAATGGCGGTCAAACGCCTACTACATTAAGTTATCTAACGCCAAATTTGGGTTGGGAGGCCGATTATGTCACCCTGTTCGATGAAGCCAAACAGACAATAGATGTGCAAGGATGGGTCACACTGACCAATAAGACAGGAACATCTTATCGTAATGCAAATATTATGTTGGTTGCGGGCAAATCAGCGCCAGGCAAGGGCCGCAGAAATTTTGGTGGTTTTGGCCGCCTCGGCACAGCCACTATTGAGCAAGCAGGAACAGAGTCCAATAGCCGCGAGCGGTTGGGTGATTTTTATCTCTATCCGCTAAGCAGTCGCACCACCGTTGCTAATGCGCAGCAAAAACAAGTGAGCTTTATGGATGTAAAAGGCGCTCCCGCACGAAACACCTATGAATTTAATGTAGGACGGTTTAATAATCGAGATTTCGCCAGCGCATCTTCTGTTTTGAAATTCACAACTTCAAAAAGCGGTGGCCTTGGCGATCAATTACCCGCAGGTGTTATGCGCGTTTACATGCAAGACAGGCGTGGTGATCCGCAATTCATTGGTGAAAGCCTTATCGAATCAACGCCGCTGGGATCCTCTATGTCGATTAAAACAGGGGATGCCTTTGATGTGAAGGTCAAGTCTGTGGTTGAGGTACGCAAACGAATCAATCGCAGTCGTTGGCAAACGACGATGCGCTATGATTTTACCAATGCGCGCAGCAATATGATTATGGTTGATTTGGTGCAATCGGGCCTGTGGGGTGATGTTCGGATTGAAAATCAGTCAATAAAAGGAAAGCGAGTCTCGGCTGATCGCATGGAATGGCCAGTGGCTGTGCCTGCCAATGGCAAAGCAAGCTTAACCGTGACATTCGATACGCGCTATTAATAATGCGCTCTTTTTTGCCACTTATTTCTACGCGGGGACTTTTTTTATCGGCCCTAATATTGCTGATAAATGCCCAAGCCATAGCTCGCGAAACCGTTATTTCCAGTGATAGAGACGCCGTAAATATAACCATTTACCAAGACCCCAATCGTTTTGACAGGGCTATTAATGCCAGTTGGCCGAGGGGCTATGCTCTGATTAGTGAACAGCGCACCATCACTATTCCAGCGGGTGAAACGCAAATAAGATTCGAAGGTGTGTCAGAAGGGATGCTCCCCGAGAGCGCAGTGGTGTCGGCTTTACCCCATGGGGTGATCGAAAAGAATCGCGGTGAGAGATTATTATCGCCTCATGGTTTGGTGGATGCATACTTAAAACGCCGCGTCACGATAAAGCGCACCAGCGCAGAAACGGGTGAAACCTTAGAAAAAGAAGTTTTTATAACGGCTGGCCCAACTGGCGGCGTGATATTTGAGAGCGATGAAGGATTTGAAGCATTGCGCTGTACGGGACTTCCCGAACGGATAATCTATCCCAAAGCACCCGATGATTTGTCTGCGAAGCCGACTTTGTCGATTATCACACAATCCGAGCGGGAAGTTCGTGTAACCGTTACTTTGACTTATTTGGCAAGCGGTTTTGATTGGCAGGCCAATTATATTGCCAATATTGAGCCTGATGCGGCTCTCATTGGCGATAAGAAGATGGATTTATTCGCATGGCTGACGGTGGCTAATGGCAGCAATCAAAGCTTTGATAATGCCAATTTGATAGCGATAGCGGGCAGCCCCAATCGCGAGAATATAGGCAGACAAATTCGTCCAACAGGAAAAGAACTTCGTTTGCAATGCTGGCCGCAAGGACGCACGCATCAAGTGCCTTTGCGCGCTAATTTCCCGCCGCCCCCACCGTCTCCAGTCGGATTTAAAGATGGGAAATGTGATGACTGCGATGTCATCTTTGTTACAGCTAGCAAAAGAACAAGCGTGGCCGAAACATTGACACCTTTGACCGCTATTAAAGCTGAACAAGAAAATCTCGGTGATCTGAAATTATATCGAATCCCAGAGCGTGTAAATGTAAAGGCCAAGGGGCAAAAGCAAGTCGCGATGATAGTACAGCCAGATGCACAATATCGCCGGATATTTGTGGGTGATGTGTCAGAATTTGATGACGGTGAAACAGTCGCACTCGAATATGTCTTGCGCAGCAAAAATGATAAAAAATCGGGTCTTGGGCTGCCACTACCAAAAGGCCGTTTTGCGGTTTTTGAAAATAGCAATTACGGGCCATTATTAATTGGTGAGGGATCAATAGATGATAGTGCGATCGATGGAAAGGTTGAGCTATTGATGCCTGAAGTAGCAGATGTTCGCTTGGAAATTGAGAGCATCAAAAAGAGCAAACGCCGTCAAAACTATAGAGCGAGGCTCAGCAATGCTACTCATCATGCAATAAGTGCTGAAATTGAAATTCCGTACATATTGTCTGATCGCAATAAAGATATTAGGAAAATTGATGGTATAGCAACATGGGCAGTCACTGTCGCAGCGAACGGCGAAGCTGTTTTGAAATATTCGGTTAAATTAGAACGGCAATAAGCAGAAATAAGCCTTATTTTTCATGGATAAATATAGCGCGCGATTCATCTGGAATGGGGCGCGGTTTCGCATTCTCATCCAGTGCAACAAAATGAAATGTTCCGCGCGTAACGGCTATTTGTTCATTGCCGCGATTGCGCGTTGCAATGACATCAATGCATAATGTAATCGATGTACGGCCAATTTTTGTTACATCGACATATACCGAAATCAAATCGCGCGCTAATATAGGCGAAATAAATTCCATTGCTTCGATAGCGACGGTTGCGGTCGACCCTTGCGCAACCTGGGCTGCAACTATGCCGCCTGCAATATCCATTTGGGATAAAACCCAGCCACCAAATATATGGCCATTATTATTAAGATCGCGCATTTGGGGCGCAACGCGCAATATGGGCTGTTTTTGGGACAGCAATTCTATTTCTTGTTTAGTCATCTCCATCATAGCTTCCCTTCAAAGGATCGTCGATAGATTCGTCATGCCCGCTGCCGCTAGAAAGAAAGACTAATCCCATCAATGCGGCTGTTAATAATGCGGTAAACCCAATGCCCAATGTAGCGGCGATGTAAAAGTGAATGGACACAAAACCATTTTTCCAAAATAATAGAGCCAAAGCCACCACAACGCATCCCAGTGAAAACCAAGCCATTGCGCGAAGCTGACGCCAATATCTTTTCCATGCAAAGGCTGCATATTCAGGATCATCGAGGGGAGATGGGTTGACCATATTTCGTCCTTCAGAGCTAATGTGCTATGCCAATATTGTGGCTAAAGGAAAAAGAGCAAGAGGAGAAGGAAGAAAAATGACAATCGCACATATTTTAGAAAAGCATGATGGAGATATTGTGATGGCGGATTCGCATCAATGCGTATCAACGATAGCATCATTATTGGCCCAAAAGAGAATTGGTGCTTTGCCGATCGTTGATAATGGTGAGGTTGTTGGAATTTTTTCTGAACGCGATTTGGTGTATGGAGTCGCTGCAAAAGGGTCTGATTTTCTGAATGAGCGCGTGAATGATGTCATGACCAAACCTGCAATATGCATCGAATCGGATATGAATATCATGACTGCTTTGTCGCTCATGACCAAAAGACGCATCAGGCACTTGCCCGTTGTTGATGCTGGGGTGCTATCGGGTTTTGTATCAATTGGTGATTTGGTCAAATATCGTATCGATAAAATCGAATCCGAAGCAGCGGCTATGCGCGATTATATTCAGGCCGTTTAATTTTTAGACGCAGTTTCGCTATTGGTGTCGGGAATATCAATCACTGGGGGCTTGCGCTTAACTATCAGATTGATGACTTCTTCCAATATATCTCTGGCAAAATACCAAAGAAGAGCAAAATAGGCTATTGCCCCAGTTGCGGCGAGCAATAGAAAGCGCAAATAAATATCATATTCATGACCAAATATACTATAGTCAAGCTGCATTATCTTTTTGCCGATATATATATCCACCAACATTACGACAGCCGCCATAGAGATAGACGCAAAAATAGCGGGCCAGATTGAATCGAGTAAACCGCGCCAGCTAATACCAATCACATCTTTGGCATTATAATAAGTGAAGCATAGTAGAATAGGAAATGCAATCAGCCAGCCCCATGCTAGCCCTATAGCACCATATTGAATGCCAAATAAGAAAGTGATTGGCATCAACACTGCACCAAACATGGAATTACGCGCTGTTAAATTAGGTTTGCCAAGCGCATTGAGGGCAGGGGTAAATATGATTTGCAGCGTCATAAAGGGCATAGATAATGCTAATATTTGTACATAAGGAATGCCCTCAAGCCATTTATCGCCCATGATAACGGCAACAAAAGGCTCTGCCGTTGCGGCCATCCCTATATAGAGGGGGCAAGCGATAAAGAGGATTAATTTGGCGGTCTTTAAGAAACCTGCGGCCAAGGCTTTTTTGTCATGCTGCATGCGCGCATAAGCAGGGAAGGCGACTTCATTGAGCGGCGGGACAAATTTTGCTGCGAAGATAGAGGTTAAAAATAATGCTTCTGCATATAAGCCTAAATCATGGGGGTCGAGAAAACGTCCCGCAATGAAAATATCGGATTGGCTTTGTACTATCCAAAATCCGTGGCTCACCAATAATGTTGTGCCAAATCCGAACATGGCGCCCGCGCCTCTAAAATCAAAGCTGGGCCAGATATAAAATTTAGTAGCGACAGTCAGCGCGATGGCCCGTGTCCAGAAAATAGCTATTGGCGCAAACACCAATGTCCACACCCCCCAATCATCTAGTGCCATATAGAGAGAAACAGCAGCACCAACAAAGGCTGAGAGCAAATTGATGATAGCGGGCTTCTTAAATTCTAGATTCCGACTCATAAGGGCTTCGGGCAAAACCATGAAAGGTGTCGATAGATATATCAGTGCTTGCCAGCGCAGCATTTCGCCAACCATAGGTTCTTGGTAATATTGTACAGCCAGCGCGGGGGCGATGAATAATTGTACCAGCGCGAGTGCCGTATTGAGAATCAATAACATACCAAATGCTTGGCGAATCTGCATTGGCTCGACTGTTTCAGATTGAATCAGCGAGCTGGCAAAGCCATAGCCGTTCAAAAAATTCAAAAACACCAAAATAACCGAGGTCATTGCGAATAGACCATAATCGCCAGGGTCTAATATGCGCAATATAGCCAAGGTCACGCCCCAGCTAATGACTTGCGAGAGTATTTGTGTCCCAGAACGCCAGTAAACTGCCGATTTTACGCGATCGCCAAATTGTTGGTCATTGTTTTTGATGGTGTAAGCCCTTGCTAACTATGCTTCCCTATAGAGAATTAGCGTTACTAAAGCATGCATTATTAAAAAAAATCAAAAAAATACAATAATTTTGAAAAAAGGCATTGACGGAATCATTGGCTCGGCTTAGAGACCTCTCACCAGACGCAAACGGGGCTTCTTAAAAAGCTTTTAACGCTACGGTAGCCAACATAAACGGACAATCAGTCCCCCGATACATAAAGAATCGGGGATTACTTGTTGTCCGCTTGTTATGTTGGTTTGTTCTTTGACATTGTTATATTTGATGAAGGGACATGTGGGCGACGGCTCCAGTCACCGGGAACTTCAAGGTTCCGGAGGATTGGTTAAAGCTAAGTCGTTCCAATAATCATATTCAGCTTGCTGTTTATGATTTTAACATGTCCTAACTATGTATCCATATACGTAATTTAAGATTTGTGCAGGAACGGCTCCTTGAAATTCGTTTCTTATGGTTTGCGGATTTATCCGTGCCATTTGAAACTATAATCAAACTTGAGAGTTTGATCCTGGCTCAGAACGAACGCTGGCGGCAGGCTTAACACATGCAAGTCGAACGAAATCTTCGGATTTAGTGGCGCACGGGTGCGTAACGCGTGGGAATTTACCTTTAGGTGCGGAATAACTCAGAGAAATTTGTGCTAATACCGCATAATGTCTACGGACCAAAGATTTATCGCCTAAAGATAAGCCCGCGTAAGATTAGCTAGTTGGTGGGGTAAAGGCCTACCAAGGCGACGATCTTTAGCTGGTCTGAGAGGATGATCAGCCACACTGGGACTGAGACACGGCCCAGACTCCTACGGGAGGCAGCAGTGGGGAATATTGGACAATGGGCGAAAGCCTGATCCAGCCATGCCGCGTGAGTGATGAAGGCCTTAGGGTTGTAAAGCTCTTTTACTAGGGATGATAATGACAGTACCTAGAGAATAAGCTCCGGCTAACTCCGTGCCAGCAGCCGCGGTAATACGGAGGGAGCTAGCGTTGTTCGGAATTACTGGGCGTAAAGCGTACGTAGGCGGTTATTCAAGTCAGAGGTGAAATCCCGGGGCTCAACCCCGGAACTGCCTTTGAAACTAGATAGCTAGAATCATGGAGAGGTTAGTGGAATTCCGAGTGTAGAGGTGAAATTCGTAGATATTCGGAAGAACACCAGTGGCGAAGGCGACTAACTGGACATGTATTGACGCTGAGGTACGAAAGCGTGGGGAGCAAACAGGATTAGATACCCTGGTAGTCCACGCCGTAAACGATGATAACTAGCTGTCCGGGCCCACAGGGCTTGGGTGGCGCAGCTAACGCATTAAGTTATCCGCCTGGGGAGTACGGTCGCAAGATTAAAACTCAAAGGAATTGACGGGGGCCTGCACAAGCGGTGGAGCATGTGGTTTAATTCGACGCAACGCGCAGAACCTTACCAGCTTTTGACATCCTGGTCGCGGATTTGGGAGACCATTTCCTTCAGTTCGGCTGGACCAGTGACAGGTGCTGCATGGCTGTCGTCAGCTCGTGTCGTGAGATGTTGGGTTAAGTCCCGCAACGAGCGCAACCCTCATCCTTAGTTGCCAGCATTTAGTTGGGCACTCTAAGGAAACTGCCGGTGATAAGCCGGAGGAAGGTGGGGATGACGTCAAGTCCTCATGGCCCTTACAAGCTGGGCTACACACGTGCTACAATGGCGATGACAGTGAGCAGCTAACCCGCGAGGGCAAGCTAATCTCTAAAAGTCGTCTCAGTTCGGATTGTTCTCTGCAACTCGAGAGCATGAAGGCGGAATCGCTAGTAATCGCGGATCAGCATGCCGCGGTGAATACGTTCCCAGGCCTTGTACACACCGCCCGTCACACCATGGGAGTTGGATTCACCCGAAGGTAGTGCGCTAACCAGTTTACTGGAGGCAGCTAACCACGGTGGGTTCAGCGACTGGGGTGAAGTCGTAACAAGGTAGCCGTAGGGGAACCTGCGGCTGGATCACCTCCTTTCTAAGGATTTTAGCGGAAAGCGTCTTGAACTTGTTTCAGGAAAGAGCTTCCTCTATTCCAAAGAATATTGCCGTCGTCCTCATGTCCCTTCATTCTGGAAAGCAAGCCATATTGGTTTGTATATCTGAGCTGGCCTTATCACCGCCTGCGGTCCGATTGTGGCCTAGCTGTTGAGAATGGGCCGGTAGCTCAGTTGGTTAGAGCGCACCCCTGATAAGGGTGAGGTCGCAAGTTCAAATCTTGCTCGGCCCACCATCTCAGTGGTTTATATCTAACATGGTAGGGGGCCTTAGCTCAGCTGGTAGAGCACCTGCTTTGCAAGCAGGGGGTCAGCGGTTCGAACCCGCTAGGCTCCACCATTTTAATTAGTCGAGGTTTTTGTAATCTCCTAATTGTTCCAGAATGAAGACATATAGTTTCCAACTTTTAGTTGGATTATATTTAAGTGGTATTTGGCCTCTTAAATGATCTTTGACATTGTGAATGGGTTTTTTAAATCGATGCCGTGGTGGTATTGGCCAATTATGATATTTCGGTATCTATTTGGGTAATATCAACACAAAATCAAATATAATATCTAGCTGAGATATAAATTTATCCGCACGACCATGGTATAAGATGTTTTGAGCTTGCTCTTAATATCCAATATTATTGTTGGTGGTGTGGACTCTCGAGCGTGAGGTAAGAGCATTTGGTGGATGCCTTGGCATGTACAGGCGATGAAGGACGTGGCACGCTGCGATAAGCGTAGGGGAGTTGTGAGCAGACTTTGATCCTATGATTTCCGAATGGGGCAACCCATCTTCACCATTTCTTTTTGTTCTTGCTAGCTTGCTAGTAAGGCCAGAGAGAGGTGGATAAGATATTACCAGAGTGAATAAAATAGCTTTGGTGAAGCAAACCCGGAGAACTGAAACATCTAAGTAACCGGAGGAAAAGACATCAACCGAGATTCCGTTAGTAGTGGCGAGCGAACGCGGACTAGGCCAGTGCCTATTGTTTAATTAGCAAAACATTTTGGAAAATTTGACCATAGTGGGTGACAGTCCCGTATGCGAAAATGAGACAATAGGACTTGAGTAGGGCGGAACACGTGAAATTCTGTCTGAATATGGGGGGACCACCCTCCAAGCCTAAATACTCGTACATGACCGATAGCGAACAAGTACCGTGAGGGAAAGGTGAAAAGCACCCCGATAAGGGGAGTGAAACAGTACCTGAAACCGAATGCTTACAAGCAGTGGGAGCTTCTTTATGGAGTGACCGCGTACCTCTTGCATAATGGGTCAGTGACTTAATTTATCATGCAAGCTTAAGCCGTTAGGTGTAGGCGCAGCGAAAGCGAGTCTGAATAGGGCGACTGAGTATGATGAATTAGACCCGAAACCCGGCGATCTATGCATGACCAGGTTGAAGGTGCGGTAACACGCACTGGAGGACCGAACCGTTTAATGTTGAAAAATTATCGGATGAGTTGTGCTTAGGGGTGAAAGGCCAATCAAGCCGGGAAATAGCTGGTTCTCCGCGAAAACTATTTAGGTAGTGCCTCAGATGTTTTCCTATGGGGGTAGAGCACTGGATGGGCTAGGGGGTCGCGAGACCTACCAAACCTAACCAAACTCCGAATACCATAGAGACAAGTCTGGGAGACAGACGGCGGGTGCTAAGGTCCGTCGTCAAAAGGGAAACAGCCCTAACCTACAGCTAAGGTCCCCAAATCATCACTAAGTGGTAAAGCATGTGGGAATCCCAAAACAACCAGGAGGTTGGCTTAGAAGCAGCCATCCTTTAAAGAAAGCGTAACAGCTCACTGGTCTAAATAAGGGTTCCTGCGGCGAAAATGTATCGGGGCTAAAGTGATGTACCGAAGCTTAGGGTTCATAATTTATTATGAGCGGTAGCGGAGCGTTCCGTAAGCGGATGAAGCGAACTGGTAATGGTTCGTGGACGTATCGGAAGTGCGAATGCTGACATGAGTAGCGATAAAGAGGGTTAGATGCCCTCTCGCCGAAAGACCAAGGGTTCCTGCTTAAAGCTAATCTGAGCAGGGTAAGCCGGCCCCTAAGACGAGCCCGAAGGGGGTAGTCGATGGGAACCACGTTAATATTCGTGGGCCAGGTGATGTGTGACGGATCCCGTATGTTGTATGTTCTTATTGGATTGAACATGCTTCGAAGGGGTTCCAGGAAATAGCCTCACCAATAATGACCGTACCCTAAACCGACACAGGTGGTCAGGTAGAATATACTAAGGCGCTTGAGAGAAGTATCCTGAAGGAACTCGGCAAATTACCTCCGTAACTTCGGGAGAAGGAGGCCCTGCATGAAGGCAACTTTATGTAGGGGGCACAAGATGGGGGGTAGCGACTGTTTAGCAAAAACACAGGGCTCTGCTAAGTCGGCTTCAAGACGACGTATAGGGTCTGACGCCTGCCCGGTGCTCGAAGGTTAAGAGGAGGAGTGCAAGCTCTGAATTGAAGCCCGAGTAAACGGCGGCCGTAACTATAACGGTCCTAAGGTAGCGAAATTCCTTGTCGGGTAAGTTCCGACCTGCACGAATGGCGTAACGACTTCCCCACTGTCTCCACAGTAGACTCAGCGAAATTGAATTCCCCGTGAAGATGCGGGGTACCCGCGGTTAGACGGAAAGACCCTATGAACCTTTACTACAGCTTTACAGTGGCATTAGATTATTTATGTGCAGAATAGGTGGGAGGCTTTGATCATGAGACGCCAGTCTTATGGGAGCCAACTTTGAGATACCACCCTTGAATTGTTTGATGTCTAACCGCGGTCCATTATCTGGATCCGGGACCCTGTATGGTGGGTAGTTTGACTGGGGCGGTCGCCTCCTAAAAAGTAACGGAGGCGCGCGATGGTGAGCTCAGGACGGTCAGAAATCGTCTGTGGAGTGCAATGGCATAAGCTCGCCTTACTGTGAGACTGACAGGTCGAACAGTTGGGAAACCAGGTCATAGTGATCCGGTGGTTCCGCATGGAAGGGCCATCGCTCAACGGATAAAAGGTACTCTAGGGATAACAGGCTGATAGCGCCCAAGCGTCCACAGCGACGGCGCTGTTTGGCACCTCGATGTCGGCTCATCTCATCCTGGGGCTGTAGCAGGTCCCAAGGGTATGGCTGTTCGCCATTTAAAGAGGTACGCGAGCTGGGTTCAGAACGTCGTGAGACAGTTCGGTCCCTATCTGCCGTGGGAGTTGGAATTTTGAGAAGAGCTGCCCCTAGTACGAGAGGACCGGGGTGGACGAACCTCTGGTGCACCTGTTGTCACGCCCGTGGCACCGCAGGGTAGCTATGTTCGGACGGGATAACCGCTGAAAGCATCTAAGCGGGAAGCCTCCTTCAATACTAGAATTCCCTATCAGAGCCGTGGAAGACCACCACGTTGATAGGCTGGATGTGGAAGTACCGTAAGGTATGAAGCTAACCAGTACTAATTGCTCGATTGTCTTGAATTTAAACTACAACCAGA
>CALLJS010000015.1 GCA_938050045.1 uncultured Sphingomonadaceae bacterium | reverse complement strand
ACCCAAGATAGCCTTTTCTAACCCTTCCAAAATAGCTTTCGTCAACCTCAATCTCGCCCGCTAATTCCTCCATCGCTTCAAATAATTTGTCATGGATGATGACACACAGACGATGGTAAAAAGCGTTCACACTATTGCGATTTACGCCCACCAACAAAGCTACCGCGTCTTGGGCCCGATAAAATTGCCGCGCGTTTAACATTATAATTGAGAGCCAATTACTTGAAAGTCTTGAAATAAACTCTTCGAGGAAAGCTAGAATCTGGAAACAAATAATTCTAATTATCGATTGGCTAAAACATCATCGGCGACGAAAGCATTATTCTTGCGTTCATAGCCAAATTGGCTGGTCGGGCCATGCCCTGGAACGAATGTCACATCATTGCCCAGCGGCCATAATTTCTGCGTGATAGCATCAATCAAGTCTTGATGATTACCGCGCGGAAAATCGGTTCGGCCAATCGAACCTTGGAAAATAACATCGCCAACAATGGCAAATTTGCTCGGTTCATGAAAAAAAATAACATGCCCAGGCGTATGCCCAGGGCAATGTATAACATCCAATGTCAATGCGCCCAGCGTCACTTTATCGCCATCTTCTAACCAGCGGTCTGGTTCAAATATTTGGCCATTCACACCATATTTGGCTCCGTCTTCGCTCAGCCTTTCTATCCAAAAAATATCATCTTTATGCGGGCCTTCTATGGGGACACCCAATTCTTTGGCTAATATACCCGCTTCACCGCAATGATCGATATGACCATGGGTGATAATGATCTTTTCCATCTCTACCCCCGTTTGCTCTATCGCAGCGCGTAATTTATCCAAATCGCCTCCCGGATCGCTTAAGGCAGCTTTGTTGGTTTTGGTACACCAAATCAGCGTACAATTTTGCTGTAATGGCGTAACGGGGATGATAGCAGCTTTAAGAGGAGGCTGCGCTGGCGGGTTTGTGGTAACATTGCTCATTGCTTATATTTGAAGCTATTTTGGATATGAAGCAATAGTCTTTATCACGCTATTTTACGGCCAATCCAGATAACATGACCAATGATCGTGATACTATCCCCATCAACATCGCGCCAATCGCTGTAAGATGGATTATCACTAATAACATCTATCCTATCTTTTGGCCCAAAAAAAAGCCGCTTGACCATCAAGCTATCATCCATGCGCAATATATAGATACCATCTTTGCGGCGCTGCCCGTCATAGCGCGCTATCATGATGTCATCGCCATTTGAGAGAGTCGGCATCATGCTGTCACCTTCAACACTCACTATAGATAATAGTTTTTTGTCATAGGGAAATTGCCGCAACCATTTGGGATCAAAAGCAATTTTACCTGCAAGGCTCTCCATTTGGTCCAAATTGCCTGCCCCCGCAGATACACCAACCGAGAGTTTGGAGATGATTTCAAGCCCTTGATTCGCAATAGCCTCGGCTGGAGCACCCAAGATTTTCTGATTCACGCTATAATAGCGTGCTAAAATAATACGATCCTTTTCAGCCAAAATTTTTGGCGTCCCACGCTCTATATATTGCTGAATATAGGATGGGTTTCGGCCAATAAGCTCTGAAATCCCTTTATAATCATCACCATTGGTTTTTATCAATTCGCGCAATGTTTCTCGCGCATCTTCATTTCCAATAGGGTCATTTACTATCCGTGATGGTTGCCGATTTGAGATATTTTTCATGAAAACTCTATAGCAATAGGATTTTTCCTAGACAAGTAGGATTTTACCTATCATTTATGTTCTTACTTTGTTCTTATTGATTCGATAATTTTATCAATCGCACCGCAAACCAAAGGAGATAAACATGCACATGCTTAGGATTGTTGAAAAATTTCTGCGCGAAAATAACATAGCCCCGACCAAATTTGGCCGCCTTGTCGCTGGTGATCCGCGTCTTGTTCTTGATATGCGTCTAGGCCGCGAAATACGCCTGCCTATGCAGAAGAAAATATTAAAATATATTGACGATTATCGTCCAATTATGGAGCATTTATGATGACCGAGATACGCCATAATTTCACACAGAATAGCAGCCTTACGGCTCAACTGATAGAATTTATGCGCGCGCATATTGGTAAGCATTCTGATAATCCGCAATCGATTGTTGAAAAAAGAAAATGGGCCAGCAAAGCTTGGCATAGTTCAACATATGAAGGGCGCGTCCATAATTATATTTTCAGAGTATCGAGCGATGAGATTGCACAAGATAGAAAACAAAATGATACCAGACAAAATAATGTCAGGCAAAATATCGATTATAGTGCGCTCAATACAGCCTTAGCAGCGCATGAATTTATGCTCAGAAAATCCTTTGTTGCCGCGATTGAAATCAAAAGCATAGAAGGCAAAGCTAGCTATAGCGATATAGCCATAGAAGCGATCATAATATTTGAAGAATGAATAGCGTTTATGCGCTGCGCTCTGTCATCTTATGCAGAGTGTCCAATGCAGATTTGAGCGCATTATCCATATCTGCTTTTTGGTTTTTGGTCACGATAATATCGTCACCACTGGCTTCTTCACCACTGGCTTCTTCACCACCGGCTTCGTCACCACCATTTTCGCCATAAAGCGTGTCGGTCGATGAAACAGCAGCTACTAATCTTGCTTCAGGCTGTTCAATATTTTCTACTGTTTTTTCATCGCGCTGGGACTCATCATTATCACGCGCAAATTTTTCAGCCCGCTTGATAGCGACATGGTCAATAACATCTGCATAATCATCAAGCTGCGTTTCTTTTTTAACGGGTGATTTCGGCTGTGATTTTGGCTGTAATTTCGGCTGTAATTTTGGTTGTGGCTCTGATGCTGAATTTGCCCTAGACACCCCAGTCGCGGGCCCAGATAGCTTCGGTTCAGAAAGCTCAATTTCAGAAAGTTCAATTTCAGAAGGCTCAGGCCCAGATAGCTCAATTTCAGATAACTCAGTTTCAGTTACCGATGTTACCGCCAATTTCTCTTGTCCTTGCAATCTTTGCGCACGCCTCTCTACCAAAGCTTCAAGGCGATACATTAAATGATCGATCGTCGGTAATGCATCGTCATCGCTGATCGCAGATTCTTTATCAGCGACCTCAATTTCATCGCGATTTTCATGCGAGCGATCTCTAAATGAGCGCGCTTCATCGGGTTGATCGATATTATGAGGCGGTGCCGCAACAGGGATGCTATTCACCCCATCGGCTAATATTTCAGCCTCATCCCTAGCCTGCGGCAAGGCATCTTCTACACTCTGCGATTGAAGATAAATATCCTCTTGCATATTGTGGCTCTCATATTGGCCTTGATCGCTTTTTTGGCTTGGTGAATCATCGGCAAAATTACTTTGCTGCAAACCTTCATCATGGCGGGATAAATTACTATCTAGCTGATTATCAATGCCATTTTCTTTATCTAAAATTCTCTCACCTAAATCTTCATGCGCCGATAAAGGACGTCTTGCAGGCGCATCGGGATGTTTATCTGCACCCCGTAATTTTGGTAAATCATCAAAACTTTTTATGCTATCGTCACCGCCCATGAACGGTAATTTGTTTATGGTCGATTTTACAAAGCTGGCCGCGCCCATCATTCCTGTGCTTCCGCTTGCTATAGCGGTACCAGCAAGAGCGGTAAAACCTCTCTTTGACTGCGGCTTTTCTTCCACATCAAAATCATAATCTAGATCATTATTGTGATGAAAATTTTGAAAATTATCTTTATCTTCTAAATAGATTTGCTCTGCTAATTTTGAATCATCTTTAGACAATGGCATGCGATTGCGTTGCGTCGCCTTTGCATTGACATAGTCATCGTCAAAATCAAGAGAATTATCCTCTGATTTTGTGCGTAAGGTCAAGAGCAGAACAAATATTATTGATGCGGCAAGAAGTGCGGTAAAGAGTATGAATAATGTCCTCGCACTGCTTCCTAATGGGGCTCTAGCGGCTGGAATAATCTCTGATAATCCTGAAGCACCAGTAAAAGCTTCTAAGGCTGATATAGGGATTAAGAGGGCAAATGCGGCAGCGATTAAGCCTCCGACAATAGCTAATAAAAATGCTGCTTTATTACTAATCTGTGCAAGAAGCGTGTTCGCGGTGCTGGCCCACGCTTCCATATTTAATTGATTGGCAATTCCCATTTTACGCTCCGTAATATCTCGAATAGGCTCAGCAAACCTAATCCAATTATGAACCTAATAGCAAAAAATGGTAAACAGGATCGTAACGACGTATATTTATTTCCCAATTCCTTTGTTTTTCAACATATTGCTTGGCTATTTTTCGTTGTTTTGGCCATTCATCCTTGCGGGATAATAGCCTAAAGCAGGCATTTGCAATAGATTTTGGATCATCTGCTGCGCACAAAGAGCCCGTCACGCCATCTTCTATTAATTCTTTATGCCCCCCCACATCAGACGCCACCACCAATTTACTCTGCGCCATTGCTTCTAGGGGTTTAAGCGGCGTAACCAAATCCGTTAAGCGCATATGTTTGCGTGGATAGGTCAAAATATCGATTAGCGAATAATATTTCTCCACCTCTTCATGGGGAACGCGGCCCAAAAAGTGGATATGCTCTGCCGCAGAAGACGCCTTTGCTTGCGCCCTTAATTGTTCTTCCATTGGCCCACCACCAACCAAGATAAGGGCGGCATTGCTGCCTTTTTCGCGCAGCAACGGCATAGCCGTTATTAAATCATCCAACCCTTCATAATCATAGAAGCTTCCAATAAAGCCCAGCACATCTTTGCCGTGTAAATTTAATTTTTCATACAATAGCTTGTCACGCGGTTTAGCTTTACCAAAAACGCCCATATCAACGCCATTAGGCGATATTGTAATCCTATCTTCAGCCACACCGCGCAGCATTAAGTCTTTTTTCAACCCTTCACAAATCACCGCAAGATGATCGGCCTTACTTATCACATAATCCTCTAGAGCACGGGTCAATTTATATTTCAAACTACCCTCGGTTCCAGTGCCATTTCCAACCGCTGCATCTTCCCAGAACGCTCTAATCTCATAGAGAAATGCTATATTAAGTATCGACGCGGCTTGCGCTGCTGCTAGTCCATTTAACGCGGGCGAATGGGCATGTATAATCTTAAATGGCGATTTTTTATGCGTCTCAATGATAGCATCTCTTAGCGCTTTAACTTCACGCCATTCACGCCACAAAAATGGACCGTTAGATTCTGCCATAGTGCGGTAAAAATGCAACCCTTCTACACTTTGCTGCGCATCGCCTAATGTCTGGCCGCCTTGATATTGACGCACGCCAGTAATGCCCGCAACCTTCCAGCCCGCATTTACCTGTGCTTTCATAATAGCGCGCGTTCTGAACGTATAACCGCTGTGCAGAGGCAGGCTATGGTCTAATACATGTAAAACATCATTCATACTTACTATTAACCATAAAAATATTAACGCAACGTCAACTCAACTAGGGTAAGGCAAGATTGCTTACAAGCTGTGAAATATGGTTAAGGGCTGTAAGGATACATTTATTTATGTTTGAAAAGCATTATGATATAGCATTATTGACAATGAAGGCCATTATATGATTGATAATTTTTCTATATTGCTCAGCCATGTCTTAATCGCATTGATGTTTTACCTTCTTCTTAGCCGCGATGATTTGGATGGTGAAGATCCACCCGTTCCAGATGAGGAAAAAAAAGCTTTTCTAAGAAAGCCATCGGCGTCGCTTAAAAAACAAAAAGAAAGCCAGATGCGCCGCAATCTCGCTGGGCCTACAAAAAGCACCAACCGTAAAAATGAGAATATTCGTGCGTGATCTGGTCTTTGTTGGATATTTAGGTCTAATAGCATTATTGGCAATTAAGCGGCCTTTTTTGTTTACGCTTATCTATGCCTATATCGATATAGTTGCACCCCAGCGGCTTAGCTATTTCTTGCTCAACTCTATTCCCTTATCGCTTATCATGTTTGGTCTAGCTGTGGGGGGATATTTAATCTATGATAAAAAAACCGACAGCCGAATATCGCCGCGACATTCTGTCATCGTGCTGCTGCTCATCTATTGCGGCTATACTACTTCGATGGCCGATGAACCCGTTGCCGCTGCAGAAAAATGGGCGTGGGTATGGAAAGCTCTCTTTTTTGCAGCATTTCTGCCGCTGCTTCTCAAGACCAAATTACGCATAGAGGCGCTCGGATTAATGTTGGTGTTATGCGCATCAACATTGATTGTAACTGGCGGACTTAAAACCGCAACTGGCGGCGGCGGCTATGGTGCTCTTGTTTTATTAATTGATGATAACAGCGGTCTTTATGAAAGCAGCATCATATCGTGCGTCGCGATAATGATAATTCCGCTCATTTTATGGCTGCGTAAATATGGGACAATTTTCAAACCCGATTGGCGCGTTAATCTATACAGCATAGCTCTAATATTCTCATGCTTGCTAATCCCAGTGGGGACACAGGCGCGCACTGGTTTGGTTTGTATTTTTGTATTGGCCATATTACAGCTTCGCTTTGTCAAATTCCGATTCATATTAATATATATATTTGGTGTGATTTTCATTGGTATGGCTTCTATCCCATTTTTACCGCAATCCTTTCTTGATCGCATGGAAACTATCGAAAATTACGAAGCCGATGAATCCGCCTCTACGCGCATCGCCGTTTGGAAATGGACATTGGACTATGTTGACAAAAATCCATTGGGCGGTGGATTTGATGCTTATCGCCAAAATAAAGTCGTTTATGATATTGATGTTGTTGATGATAATGGTTTCATCACGGGTCAAGATGAACGCGAAGTTGTTGACGAGGGCCGCGCTTATCATAGCAGTTATTTTGAGATGCTCGGCGAAAATGGATGGCCTGGGCTGATTATGTGGCTCATCATCCATGTGGGCGGTGTATGGCGTATGGAAGTTATCAGGCGGCTCTATAATAAACGCAATCGAGAAGATGAAGAATGGGTGGCCCCGCTAGCCGTGGCGTTACAAAATGGACAAATCATATTCCTTGTTGGATGTTTATTTGTTGGCATAGCTTTCCAACCCTTTGTGTATATGCTTATCGCTATGCAACTTGGATTGGACACTTATTTGGCGCGCCGTAGAAAAGAGGCGGCCTTTGTGCCTATTACAAAAGGACGCTTGAGACTGGCTCAAAAAGCTAATGCGATGAACAATTAGACTGAGCATAGCGCAGGTTTTTATATGATATTTGCCTTGTAATATTATTACAATTACCTAATGAGTTTTTATGATAAATAAGCTTATACCATCTCTATCCTTTGCACGCGAGGACAAGCCTGTGCCTATATCAAAGCCATTATCAGGAGAGTTTCCAGGGGATTGGCAACAATATTTTGATATTATATTAACATGGTTAGGTGAGAATATATTATTATTATGCGCTACTGCCATAGCAGCAGCGGCTCTTTTTTTATTACTGAATTTAATTCAAAAACAAGCCAGTCAATTTTCGATCAAATCCAACAGCGCATTAGATTTGCGCTCTATTGTTGGACGCACCATTGGCAAGATGAGTTTTTTCTTTCGCGTCATGGTCGCGATAGAATTGGTCAATCATTTCACAAAACCGCCGCAGCAATTATCATCTGTCATCGGTTTTTTATTCACCGTAGCAGCCGTGTTTCAAGTCGCTATTTGGGTGCGCCAGATATTATTTGGGATGGTCGAATATCGCTCTCAGCGCGATGATGAGGATAGCGAAACAATCAACAATGCAATGACCATCATTCAATTGTTCATCAGCTTTGCCGTTTTTGCCATAGCATCTATCGTCATTTTAGATAATTTGGGCGTTAATATAACGGGCCTCATCGCTGGCTTTGGTATCGGCGGCATCGCCATTGGTCTGGCCGCTCAAGGCATATTTGCAGATTTATTCGCAACTATATCAATCATATTTGATCGCCCTTTTCAACGCGGTGATACGATAGAATATGGCGGTACTATTGGCACTGTGGATAAAATCGGAATGCGCTCTACCCGCATTACGAGCGTTATGGGTGAACGCAAAATCATGTCCAATGTGAATTTGCTCAATATTGAGATAACCAATTATGCGCGCCTGAAACGTCGCCGCACTCGCCATATCATTGGCGTGACCTATCAGACTCCGCCAGAGATCGCTCTGAAAATTCCTGAAATGCTGGAAAAATTAGTGATTGATAATGGCCATAAATTTTTGCGCTGCGGTTTCATCGATTTTGCGGATAGTGCGCTGAATTTTCAATTGGATTATGATATTTTGAGCGCCGATTATGAAGAGGTATTTAACGGCCGTCATAAATTAGGCTTAGAAATATTAAAATTATTTAACGATGAAGGTATTGATTTTGCCTATCCTACCAATACGCAATTCACCGCTGGCCCCGATGGGAAATTGGTCATGCCCGGCGCTAAATAAGTGCAGCACATAAGCGGGCCAGATAAAAACACCAGATAAAGAAGTTAAAACAAGGTGAATCCAAGCTCTAAGCTAAGCTGCGATTCTCATCCTCATGTGTTAGGATTCGTTATCATGGATGCTGAATTTATACATATTATAAGCATCCTGAGCATTGCGGATGGCATAAATCCGTAGCGACAAGCGCAAAACACTTGTCGATTGGCAAAATAACCGCCACATTGCCCCTAGAATTGCGAATGAAGAGGAGAAAATTTATGCCATATGTTTCAACCGATGATATGCTTGCAAAAGTAGGCGAAGTTATTGGTACATCCGAATGGGTTGCCGTTGAACAAGATCGGATCAGTCAATTTGCCGATGCCACGGGCGATCATCAATTCATTCATTTAGATGCAGAAAAAGCCAAAATGACCCCTTTTGGCGGCACAATTGCCCATGGGTTTTTAACCCTATCATTATTGCCCTATATGATGGCGCAATCCAATGATTTACTCTCCATCGATGGCGTTAAAATGGGCGTCAATTATGGCATTGATAAATTGCGCTTCTTATCCCCCGTTAAGAGCGGCAAGCGCGTGCGCGGGGTATTCACCTTGGGCGCATTATTCGAAAAACGCCCTGGCCAATGGCAACAAACATTAGAATGTAGCGTCGAAATAGAAGGCGAAGAGAAACCTGCCCTCATCGCCAGTTGGATCAACCAAATATTTATATAATAACCATATTTTAGGAGAATAAACATGCGTGATGCAGTTATCGTTTCGACCGCCCGTACCCCCATTGGCAAAGCTTATCGAGGGGCCTTTAACAATACCGCTGGCCCGACATTGGGCAGTTTTTCAGCCAAGGCCGCCGTTGAGCGCGCCGGCGTTGAACCTGCTGAAATAGCAGATTGTGTTTGGGGCAGTGCCCTGCAACAAGGCACGCAAGGCGGAAATTTGGCACGTAATGTTGCGCTGCGTTCTGGTTTTCCTATCAGCACCCCAGGTATGACATTGGATCGTCAATGCTCTTCTGGCCTCATGGCGATTGCGACCGCCGCAAAGCAAGTGATTGTTGATAATATGGATATCGTATTGGCTGGCGGCCAAGACTCCATTTCAATGGTGCAAACCAAAGAAATGCGCATTTCACCCGACAAAGAATTGGTGGCGATGCATAATGATATTTATATGCCGATGCTGCAAACCGCCGAAGTCGTTGCAAAACGTTATGATATAAGCCGCTCCGCGATGGATGAATATTCGCTAGAATCGCAAATGCGCACGGCCAAAGCACAAGAAGCTGGCTATTTTGATGATGAAATTATACCCACCACCACCGTCATGAATGTGATGGATAAAGAGACGAAAGAAATCTCTCAAAAAGAAATCACTCTGACCAAAGATGAAGGTAATCGTCCGCAAACCACGCTCGAAGGTCTGCAATCATTAAACCCCGTTCTTGGCCCTGATATGACCATTACCGCTGGCAATGCGAGCCAGCTCTCCGATGGTTCATCGGCATCCGTGGTGATGGAAGCCAAATTAGCCGAGCAGCGCGGACTAACCCCGCTTGGCCGCTATATTGGTATGGCCGTTGCGGGTACAAAGCCCGATGAAATGGGCATTGGGCCTGTTTATGCAATCCCTGCATTATTGGAACGTTTTAACCTCAAAATGGATGATATTGGTTTGTGGGAGCTGAACGAAGCTTTTGCGGTGCAAGTTTTATATTGCCGCGATAAATTGGGCATTCCCAATGAATTGCTCAATGTGAACGGCGGCTCTATCTCGATTGGCCACCCTTATGGCATGACAGGCGCACGCTGCACAGGCCATGCTTTAATTGAAGGCAAACGGCGCGGCGCGAAATATATTGTTGTTACTATGTGCGTTGGCGGCGGTATGGGCGCGGCTGGCCTATTCGAAATTTTATAAAGGATAACAATATGAGCATTGGTGTTATCGCAACATTGACCATCCAAGACGGTAAAAATGCTGAGTTTGAAGCAATTTTCGCTGATCTGGCCGAACAAGTGAATGCCAAAGAAGACGGCTGTTTATATTATGCGCTGTTTCAAACAAAGGATAGCGATACCGTCTATAAAGTATTGGAAAGCTATACCGACAAGGCCGCATTAGAGGCCCATGGCGCAACCGACTATTTCAAAGCAGCAGGGGCTAAATTAGCACCTTATATGGCAGGCGTACCGCATTTGGAAATACTTGATGGTCAATAATGAGGGCTGTTAATCAGCCCGATAAACAATTCTTGATTTGTTAAGATTCTATGTGTATACAAATAATGCAATTAACAGAATATTTATTCTGATAGATACGAAGCTCAACCTTTGCAGAGGTTGGGCTTCAATCGTTTAAGGGGCTAAAATTAAGAGGACAGGTTGCAGCCTGCCCTCCATTATAAAGCTTACTCCTTGGGTTTGTTGAATTTAAGAATCTCAATTATAAGAATCCCGAATCCAATCAAAGTCCCAAGCAGTGAACATGTTGCAATTAACATTATATTTTACTCCTGTTAAATAGTAGCGGAATTGCTACATTTATATTTATACAACAACTGGCGATAAGAATGCATTGTTTTTCTTTATGCACCGCAATGAACCACATTTTATTCCCAAAAATTAAGCTCGACCCATATGGCAGTATTGTTGCGTGCACATGATGTAGAAGAATATTAAAAGTTTAGGAATAAGGCTATATTGTGGATAGGGGTATACACAATATAGCATTTAGTTAAACTCTGGGGTAAAGCCCTCGCGTTCAGTAAAATGATTGTGCCGACTCTATAGATCTATCTGCATAATCATTTCACAATTCGTAAATCATGCCGTCTCTGAAAACAAATCCATCTGCGCGGTCTTTGGCTAGTAACGCTGGCCCATCCAAATCAACCCATTGGGCCATCTGCGCGACCAAAAAAGCGGGCGCGATACCAAGGCTAGTCGATAGCATACAGCCGACCATGATTTTCAAATCATAGTCTTGCGCGGCCTTTGCAATTTTCAAGGCCTCGGTGAGCCCTCCAGATTTATCAAGCTTGATATTCACCGCATCATAAGTGCGCGCGCACATCGCGACATCGGCGGCGCTATGACAGCTTTCATCGGCGCATAGAGGCACAGACGATTTTACCCCTGCTAGCAAATGATCTTGGCCATGCGGCACAGGTTGCTCGATTAATTCGACCCCCAAGCCAGCCAATTCAGAAGCTTGTAATGCAATGTCCAATGATAATTCCCCATCTTTGGCCCAGCTCTCATTCGCATCAACAATCAACCGCGCATCGGGTGCGCCATCGCGCACGGCGGCAACGCGCTGTGTATCGCCTTCGCCTGTCAGTTTTAATTTTAGCAGTCCAAAGCCATTAGCTGTGGCATCGGCGGCATCACGGCGCATCTTATCATGGTCATTCAGCGAAATGGTAAAGGCACTCACCAATGGCTTTGGATTGTGTAACCCCGCCAAAGTTGCAACGCTGTGTCCGCTTAATTGCGCGTGCAAGCTCCAAAGGGCTGCATCTATTGCATTGCGCGCGCTACCTGCGGGCAATAATTTTTGCACGTCTTCGCGGGCTTGCTGTGGCGATAAAGAGCTAATTTTTGGGATGATCGATTCAATCTGTGCCTTTGCGCTCTCTGCGCTTTCGCCTTCATAATATATGGCGGTGCTCTCACCCATAGCATGTGCCGAACCCTCGCAGACATGCGTCACAACGACATCAACAAATGTTTTGGCTCCGCGCGATATGTTAAAAGAACCCGCCACTGGAAACCGCTCGATTACAACAGATATTTGCATCGCCATCCCCCTTTGCCCCGTGGCTATGATAAATTAGACTAATAAGCAATGATAAGAGTGTAGACCATTACACAGTATCATTATGATCCAATATCCATTGCTCAACAACGGGCGCGATAGTATTGCGCCATTTTTTGCCATTGAAAATACCATAATGGCCCGCCCCTTCGGCCAGTAAATATTTCTTATGCTCTGCGTCTAAAGACGTTGTGATGTCGAGTGCAGCTTTTGTTTGACCGATACCGCTAATATCATCGCGCTCGCCCTCTATGGCCAGGAGTGCGGTATCTTTAATATCGCTCATCTTGACCAAGCGGCCTTTATGTTCAAATTTTGAATCGGGCAGCAAATGACGCTGAAAAACAACATCGACGGTTTGCAGATAAAATTCTGACGTCATGTCGCATATGCTGCGATATTCATCGTAAAAATCTTTGGTCGCATCGGCGCTCTCTTCATCACCGCTCACCAAATGTTTGAACATTTCCCAATGGCTTTTCATATGATTGCCAAGGTTCATCGACATAAAACTCGCAAGCTGCATAAAGCCGGGATAAACGCGCCTACCAGCACCAGAATAATGCGCAGGCACGGTCGCAATAACGGTATTTTTGAACCAGCTATGCGGACGATCCACCGCCAGTGTGTTAACCGCCGTTGGGCATTTGCGCGTATCAATTGGCCCGCCCATCATCGTAAGCGTTTTGGGACGACATTCATTCTCATCGCGCCCCATAATAGCGGCGGCGGCCAGTGCAGGAACCGATGGCTGGCACACCGCCAATAAATGTGTATTGGGGCCTAAATAGTCCAAAAATTCGATGATATAATTGACATAATCATTCAGATCAAATGCCCCATCGCTGATTGGAACATCGCGGGCATCGCGCCAATCGGTAATCCAGACATCGTGCGATGCTATCATACGTTCAACGGTACCGCGTAAAAGCGTGGCATAATGACCCGACATGGGCGCAATAATCAACAGCTTGGGATCACCGTCTATGGCCCTTCCATCCTGTGCTATGCGCTTAAAATGTTTGAGCTGACCAAAAGGCTTGCGCGCTTCGATCGTCTCTTCGACCTGATGCGTAACATCATTGATAAAACATTGTGCAATCCCAAATTCAGGCTTACCTCTTGCTTCTGCGCTATGGGCAAATACTTCTAATGCCGAAGATAACAGCGCCATATTGGGACTATAGCCTATGGGGTTCATTGGATTGGTAAGCCATTTTGATTGTTGATGTGCAATCATACCCGCGCCAGATAGCATTAATTTTTGAAATTCATACGCATGATAGAGCATGGATAATATCCTTAAAGGTCAACATGACGCTTTTATTAACCTATAATGCTGCACTGCACCATATAAATTATGCATTTTCGACAAATAGCGGCTGTTGTCCCATTGTGAGAGCGCATATCCAGTGCTAGATGCATCGGTATGAACGATAAAATTATAGCAGAATCGCACGAAAATCAAAATGCAGCGGCCGCAAAGCCCGTTAAAAAGAAATTGGCTAATCTTCGCATGATTTGGGACGCTGTAAAACAATATCCCAAACAAATTTTTGCTGCTGCTATCGCTTTATTTGTGGCGGCTCTTGCAACAATATCAATTCCAGTAAGTTTACGCTATATAGTCGATGAAGGTTTTTCGAGCAGCGGCGGCAATATTGCTCCTTATTTTCAAGGTCTGTTGGGAATTGTTTTGATTTTGGCCATCGCAACGGCGGTGCGTTTTTACTTCGTCAGTTGGCTTGGTGAGCGCGTAGTCGCCGACATACGGCTTGCAGTTCATGAGAACCTCTTACGTCTTGCCCCGCACTTTTTTGAAGAAAATCGCCCATCTGAAATAGCTTCACGCATGACATCGGACACCGCCATCATCGAACAAGTGGTCGGGACAACTATCTCGGTGGCACTTCGCAATATAATATTGGGGATATTGGGGGTCATTGTTCTTTTCTATCTGGCCCCCAAATTAACCGCCGCTTTGTTGATAGGTATCCCCATTGTCATATTGCCGATTGTTTTCATTGGCCGTAAATTGGAAAAAACATCGCGCAAAAGCCAAGACCGCGTGGCCGATGTTGGCAGCATTATATCCGAAACCTTGTCCGCGATGAAAATCGTCCAAGCCTTTGGCCAAGAAAAACGCGAATATGAGCGTTTCAATGCCAAGGTTGATGAAACATTTGCCACGGCAATTAGGCGCATAAAATTGCGCTCTGCGCTCACCTCAATCGTTATAGGTTTAATATTTGGCGGAATTACTTTGTTAATGTGGAGCGGTGCCAATGCTGTTGCTAGCGGCACAATGACGGGAGGAACAATATTTTCCTTTGTTGTCACGGGCGGATTAGTCGCAGGGTCCTTTGGTGCTCTCACCGAAGTATATGGAGATTTGGTGCGCGGCTCAGGTGCGGCGAGCCGCCTTGCAGAACTTATGCAGGAAATTCCGCAAATAGCGGCACCTGCATCGCCTATTTTATTGCCATCTCCGCCGCGCGGTCAATTACATTTTGATAAGATTAATTTTCGCTATCCAACGCGCCCCGAGACATTGGCTCTTAAAGACTTTTCTCTGAAAGTCACACCAGGTGAAACCGTTGCTGTTGTCGGGCCATCGGGGGCTGGTAAATCTACATTGTTCCAATTGGCGCAGCGTTTTTATGATCCAGAGAGCGGTTCTGTGCGTTTAGACGGCGTTTCTTTGCCCTCTACCGTCCCTGCCGAGATTCGCAGGCGCATGGCCTATGTCCCACAAGATACAATCCTGTTCGCTGCATCAGCACGCGATAATTTACGCTATGGCAATTGGAATGCCAGCGATGAACAAATATGGGAAGCTGCTAATCAAGCCAATGCTACCGAATTTTTGGAAAACTTGACCGAGGGCCTCAATACATTTTTGGGCGAAGATGGGGCCAGGCTCTCTGGTGGTCAGCGTCAACGCATCGCCATAGCACGTGCCATATTGCGCGATGCGCCTATATTATTGCTCGATGAGGCCACATCAGCCCTAGACGCCAAGAGCGAGAAGCTCGTCCAAGATGCACTCGACAAATTGATGCTCAACCGCACTACTATTGTCATTGCACACAGATTGGCCACGGTTAGAAGTGCTGATCGGATCATCGTCATGGAGGAAGGACAAATCGTCGAGCAAGGCACGCATGATGCGCTTAATGCGGCCAATGGCCTTTATGCTAGCCTTGCTAAATTACAATTTAATCAATAAAATCTGCTATCCTC
Source organism: uncultured Sphingomonadaceae bacterium (assembly GCA_938050045.1). Classification (GTDB taxonomy): domain Bacteria; phylum Pseudomonadota; class Alphaproteobacteria; order Sphingomonadales; family Sphingomonadaceae; genus Sphingorhabdus_B. Next base: position 20,508 of record CALLJS010000015.1, on the reverse strand, counting down.
TATCGCGGATTAAATAGCGTTATCGGCTTTAGCAAATTGATAATATTGTTCATTACCGACGAAACCAAATTTACTAATCCATGCTTTTTTTATCCGTGCTAATGCAAAATTGACAATATCATAACGCGCCGTTGGTGCCGTTTGAAATTGCAGCTCAGGTTATGGTGAATAGATTTTACTTTATTCTATAAATTGTGTCATTTTTTTCCAGTGATACAGGCCCACCATTCCATAATATCTGGCTATCGGGCAGTATCATAACCTTATTTATGACTGGATCTGGAGCTATTGTCGCGGGAGTATCAAGGATAGGCATATCAATTTTCACCGCATGGTTGAGCGGCGGTATGGTGATGATGAACATGATGAGCAAAACGAGCATCACATCTATGAGGAGCGTCATATTCATCTCGCCAATTGGCAGTTCCATATTGTCAATAATTGTGCACCAAATCCTCTATCAATCCTCTCTGAGTAAGGCCCATGAGCGCAACGACCCAATATAGTAACGCCCTATAGCAGCAAGACCCAGCGGGTAATTAATAGTCAGCAAGGCAATAACGAAAATGCATCTATAGTGGCGGTATAAATCCATCATGATGCGACTGAAAACAAGCCTATTAACGCAACAGAGAGTCATCAAAAAGAGCTATCAGCAAGAGCATAACAAGCGTTAAAAAAAGGGCGGCCCGAAGACCACCCCAATTTTTCTGAGATAGAAAAGCCCATCAAGGCTGATTGTCGGCTTTGTCAAAATTATAATATTGTTCATTGCCAACGAAGCCAAATTTTTCAACTTCGGCTTTTTTGATCCGCGCCAGAGCGAAATCAACAATTTCATAACCCGTTGTAGGGGCTGGCTGAAATTGTAATTCTGGTTCAGGGCTCATCGCTTTGGTTTGTTGCAAATATTGTTCCATTTGATCCAAAGAAATCGGCGTACCATTCCATAATAATTCATTGGTCGGCAAAATCAAAATCTTGTTAATCACCGGATCAACAACAGGCTCATTACTCTCTTCGGGATCAGGAATTGGTAAGTCAATTTTCACCGCGTGGGTAACGGGTGGTATGGTAATGATGAACATGATGAGCAGAACCAACATAACGTCAATCAACGGTGTTGAATTCATTTCTCCCATCGGTGAACCATCGTCTTTGCCGCCACTCATAGCCATAATTTTTACTCCTAAAATATTTCTTATCTATTGCTATCCCAGCAAAGAGCGGGATAGATAAATATAATCATCAACGAACGGGATCGGATACAAATCCAATCTTAAAGAAACCGGCGCGCTGCATCACTGTGATAGCACCACCAATACATTTATACGGTGTGTTAATATCACCACGAATGTGCGCCTCTGGAAGGTCAGCAATATCAATATCACCCGATGAAAATGCTGCTTCTCCGCCTAATGCGTCTATTTCTTTTTTCATATGCTTTTCAGACCATTCCAGCAGCTCTGCGGTATTTATTGGTGTTGTATTCCGATAAATGCGGCAGTCGCCATTTGGGTTTGCACCAGCATAACCATCATCACCAGGATCATTCCCAGCAACATCGGTCGTTGTAACCGATAATAAGACATTCGATGCTTTATTTTCATTTGCATCGAATGTTTGCACTGGTATTTCTAAATCAACAGCCTGCAAAGCAACCGGAACTGCAATCAAGAAGATGATGAGCAACACAAGCATAACATCCACGAGTGGCGTTGTGTTAATATCTGCTAGTGGCGTGTCATCACCGCCTGCCATAGTAAATGCCATTTGGATAACCTCTCTTTACATTATCTCAACCAAATATGGTCAATGCCAAATATGAACAATGCCCAGATATGATCAATATTAGCCCAGATTATGCTGGGCATTGCTCTTACTTACGCGCTGGAGCTGCTGGTTTAGCAGTCGCTTTAGCAGGTGCAGCAGCTTTTACGGCTGGTTTAACTTTACCATCTGAAGTGATATAACCCAAAACATCGTTAGAAAATTTTGAAAGATCGCGGCCGATAGACTTGTTACGCGATTGCAGCCAGTTATAGGCCATAACAGCAGGCACAGCCACAAACAGACCAATGGCTGTCATGATGAGCGCCTCACCAACGGGGCCAGCAACATTTTCAATAGAAGCATCGCCTTGGATACCAATTTTGATAAGAGCGTTGTAAATACCGATAACCGTTCCCAGCAGACCAACGAAAGGAGCAGTAGCACCCACCGTCGCTAGGAATGATAAACCACCGTTTAATTTTGTGTTGATGGAATCCTCTGAGCGATTCATCGCGCTGTGCAACCAATCATGCGCTTCAACGGGATCAGATAATTTGCCATGCTTATCGCGGGCATCGATGCCATCGTCAACCAACTGACGATAAGCACTATTTTTATCAAGCTTGGAAGCACCTTCTTTGAGGCCACCAGCTTGCCAAAATTTAGCCTTCACTTCGTCAAATTGTTTGTTTACTTTATTTTGTTCGAACAATTTAGTAAATAAAATATAGAATGAGAAAATAGACATAATCACAAGACTACCGAAAATCGCCCATGAAATTGGGCCACCTTCTTCGAGTGCGGCAATCAAGCCAAAGTTTTTAGCAGAAACTGCTTGGTTTAAAATTACAAAAGACATTTAATATTCCCTCTCAGAAAAGATATATAATTAGTTAAATAGATTATTCTGGTATCTGCCAGCGCACGCTGTGTGAATAAGAGCCAGAGATTGGATTACCGCTTGTGTCCAGTGCCGGACGAAAACGAGCACGCCTTCTGACATTATCGCAGGCTTCCTTATCCAAATCGGCATGGCCGCTCGAGCGGGTAACCGAACAACTCTCCACCCTGCCCTTGGCATTCACGACAACGCTAAAGCGCGTCGTCCCCTCTCTCTCGTCCCGCAAAGCGCGCGTTGGATAATCATTGGTAGTCACCCAACGAGAACGGCTGTTTTTTGGCACCGGATTAGGCCGTTCTGACACTGGCGGCGGCGGCGGCGGCGGAACAGGCGCTGGAGGGGCTGCCTTAGGTGTCGGCGGTGCTGCTGGCGGCGGTTCATTAGTTATTGTCGGCTGATTGGGCTGCGGCGGCGGCGTAAACGGTGGGTCGGGTACAAATACCGGCGGCGGCACTATCTCTATTTCTTCCTCGGGCGGCGGCGGCGGCTCTTCCTCCTCAGGAATATCCTCATCCACTTCAACAGCAGTAATAGTTTTAGCAACTTTCTCGATAGCCTCATGCGCGAGGCCGGTTACAAGCGCATATCCTAAAAATACGTGCAAAGCGATAACCAACACAATCGAAGTCAATCGACCTTTGGACATCTCATTTGAATCAGCATAAGCCATGCAGAAACAACTCTCCTTACTTTCCTCTTATCACATCAGCCGCTTATAAAGATTATTTTCATAACCTATGCAAGCCTTATGATTGTTAACTCCAAATTTGCTTATTCACTTAGCGGCCCACTTCTTAGCAAGCAATGGCATTTTTCATCTTGACGTAAAAATTCATGGATAATTCATGTCCGCTGTGCCTATTAACGATAGCATAAAATTTAGGAGCTATGGTCATGATATGCAAGCATATTCTAAATTGCATATTAAAACCTAAAAACGTCACTCCGCTGTCATACCAAAAGGGCAAAGCGCATGTTAATTATTTATAAACCATTAATATTTAAGTATTTAATTTTATTTTTCGCCTTATCAATTCTGCCTTCAACAACATTTGCGCAACACAATCAAACCCCAAAGAATGGTGCAAATATCCAAAGCTCTATAAGCTATGATGACATAATGAGCATCACACTCGAATCGGAATTGGTGGTGGATGTAATAGCTAAAAAAATAAAAAATTTACCTGCTAGCCAGAGCATTGGGGTGCGTCCTGATCGGAAAAGAATATTAATTATTGGCGAAGTGCAATCCTTGATTCGCGGTAAGAATGGTTTGAACAGCGAAGTGCGATTCTTATTTGATGCACCGATTGATTCGCGCGGCAAGATTCCCAAGCTCAAAAAGATACGATTCATTGCCTTTGGTCGTCATGTGACAGGGCGCAGTGACTTTATTAGGCTAACGCGAACCGCTTCTATGATGCGATATAGTGATAGATTGAATGATAGGGTGCGCAGCAGCATTAGAGAGGCCAATGCGGCGAAAGCCCCTCAAAAAATAACATCTATCAGCAGCGCCTTTCACTCGCCTGGCACGATCATTGATGAAGGAGAATCACAAATATTTTTAGAAACCGAATTTGGTCAACCGATGGCGATTTCTGTGATTAGTAAGCGCGACCAAAACCGCAGATGGTCGGTATCGACTAGCGAAGTTATAGATATAAATGCAACCGAACCCGTACGCTTTAGCTTATTAGGGTTTAGATTGGCTTGCTCTCTGCCGCGAACATTAAATCCATCAACCATCGAATCAAGCAATCAGAAAGATCGTGCAAAATTGCTGTCTGATTATAAATTAGTGATAGATTCAATCGGGCCATGCGAGCGCAAACTTGCTTGGCAATGATGGGGGTTTTTATGGCGCGAATGGAATGGGTTTGGCTTGCGCTAAAATGATAGAAAAATAATCATCTCTATCGCTCCAAGCTTCGAGCGGCGTCCATCCAGCACTGCGCAATAATGTCTGGGCATCTGATATACCATATTTATGGCTATTTTCTGTATGGATAGTCTCACCTTTATCCATTGAAAAAACTTCGCCGCTGATCGTGAATTGCATATCGCTCTGCGCTTCTAAATGCATTTCAATACGATTTTCTGATGCATTCCATAATGCTATATGACGAAATTGGCCCGCATCAATATCACACGCCAACTCGCGCTTAATTCTTGTGAGCAAATTTAGATTGAATTTGGCCGTCACCCCTGCCCTATCATCATAGGCTGCGACCAACACATCTTTGTCCTTAATGCGGTCAAAGCCAATCATCAACATGGCATCATCACCCAGCGTAAAGCGCATAGAGCGCAATAAATCTGTGGCCACCATTGGGATCATATTGCCAATTGTTGATCCTGGAAAAAAACCAATATTATTAGATTTACCTATCGTATCGGGCAATGCGACCGCGCCCATAAAGTCGGCTTCAATCGGAAGAATGGGCAGTTGTGGAAATAGTTTTTTGAGCGTTTCTACCGATGAGCGCAAAAAATCCCCTGATATATCAATGGGAATGAAGTGCGCAGGATTTGTAGCTTCTATCAGCAACGGCGTCTTAGTCACACTGCCCGCACCAAATTCGATAATATTGCGATCGGGGCCAATCAAGGCGGCGGCTTCATCCAAACATTGTTTTAGCAATGCTGTTTCTGTGCGCGTTGGATAATATTCGGGTAGCTGCGTAATGGCATCAAATAGTTCTGAGCCTGCATAATCATAGAGCCAGCGCGCTGGTATTGCTCGTTTTTCAGAACGGAAACAATTTAGGACATCTTGCTTAAATTGTGGATCAACTGCGCGATCGTGATGAGACGCGCTTGTCGCTGAAATTGTCATAATATGCCCTTGAATTTATAAATATTTAGCAAGCCTTAGACCCGTAAATTGCCATCTTTGGTGCGGGTAAAAGAAATTACGATAACTGGTGCGCAAATGCCCCCGTGGCGTTGCGCAACTCCCACCCTTTAGAACAAATTGTCCGCTCATAAATTTACCATTATATTCGCCAACCGCGCCCTCTATGGCCTTAAATCTAGGATAGGGTCGATAGGCGCTGCCTGTCCACTCCCAGCGGCTACTATCCCAGCGTTCATCAAAAAAATCAGTATCGCCCTCAAGCGTAGAGAATATTTTTTTCGAATCTTCCAAAGCATCGCATTGCTGATTAGCAAGAGCTTCCCATTCACCTTCTGTGGGTAATCGAACATCGCTACAGCCTCTCAAATTTTGCGCCGCCCAGCTCGCAAAAGCATCGGCTTCGTAGAGGCTGATATGCGAAGCAGGGGCGTTAATGTCGAGAGGATTCAGGCCATATAATGAAAATTCATACCAACCATCATCGCGCTTCACCCAATATAAAGGAGCCTTAATATCTTCTTTATTCACCCAAGCCCAACCATCGGAGAGCCAATATTCTGGCTGGCTATAACCATCAGTCTCAATAAATTTCAGCCATTCACCATTGGTAATAGTGCGATCCGCTATGGCATAAGGCTCTAGTAGAATATCATGGGCTGGCCCCTCGCAATCAAAAGCAAAACCATCGCCATCATGGCCAATGCTAGACTTACCCGATGGGCCTTCCATCCAAGAGATGGGTTGAGTTGCTGGGGCGATTGCAGGCTTATCCGCCCTATATGCTGGGTAAAGCGGGTTGCAGGACAAAAGGTGCAATATATCGGTGAGCAGCAATTCTTGATGCTGCTGCTCATGATTTATGCCAAGCTCTATCAATTGCAGCGCATTTTTAGTCAAATCACCAAATCTATCGGCAATAGCCCGCGTCACATAATTTCTATATTCGCTTATTTCATCCAGCGAAGGGCGCGTTATGAGGCCACGTGCATCGCGGCTATGGCGTTTACCCTCTGCCTCATAATAGCTGTTGAACAAATAGGGATAATCATCATCATATAGGCTATAATCGGAAATATCGCGCAGAATGAACGTTTCAAAGAACCAACTGGTGTGCGCTAAATGCCATTTAGCGGGTGAAGCATCTTCCATCGATTGCACCGTAGCATCCGCATCGCTGAGCGGAGCGCACAGAGCTTCGCTCAATTTACGGCAATCCATAAATCTATTGTACAGCTTATCAGCATTGGAAATAATCTGACGATGCTGATTCAACGCGCGCCTCCCGGTATCCACAAAATATCATCTTTGCCCTTATCATTCATGACGCGGCACAGCGTAAATAATAGATCAGACAGACGGTTAATATAGGTCAGCGCGGCGGGGTTTAACGCATATTCATCATGCGCCGCAACCATCGAACGTTCTGCCCTTCGCGTAACAGCGCGCGCCAGATGCAGCGCCGAAGATGCAGCACTTCCGCCAGGCAATATAAAGCTTGTAAGCGGCTCTAGCGCGTCATTGGCATTATCAATCAGCGATTCTAACCATGATGTACGCTCGGCCGTAATGCGCAATATCCTATCGCTGGGGGTATAATCCGGCTCACCGCTCTCATGCGCTTGAGCAGGCGTTGCTATATCAGCCCCCAGATCAAAAAGATCATTTTGAATAGTCCGCAATGAAGCGCAAATATCGCTAAAATCCGAGCGCACCAGCATCGCATTGATAGCCAATCCCAATGCACTATTGCATTCATCGACATCGCCTATGGCCTGCATACGCTTATCAAATTTTGCAACGCGCGAACCATCAACAAGGCCGCTAGTACCATCATCGCCGGTGCGCGTATAAATTTTGTTTATTTTCACCATTGGTTGAGAGACTATAACAGCTTGACGCGATAATCCAGCTTAACCTGCATTCGCGATTATCATGAGGAGCGCCAGCAATATAACCGCGATTGCTTGCCATTTAACGCGCGCAAACATCATCTTATTTTGCACTCTCAATGATTTGGGAACACCATTTTCATCAACGTCATTTGGTTTCATATTGGCGAATGCAACCAATCCTTTGACAAGCGCAAATACCACCAAAGCGATGGCTAATATAATGGCAATGGTAACGATATATCCCATGACTGCTCCTAAGCATCATATTACACCGCCCAATAGCCGTGCAATGATGCGGCTAAAATAGGCATTATATTATTAAATTCTAGTGCTGATTTTATTATATTGCGTAAATTTAAGAATTTCTTTGGGTAATACTCCCAATTTCCGTTTCTGCATAAGCGCGAACGAATCCCTGCTTTTCGATAATTTCTCACCATTTGGATCTGTCAACAATCTATGATGCCAATAGTGCGGGCTAGGCAGATTTAACATATGCTGCAATACTCTATGTACCGCGCTATAGGCAAATAGATCCATGCCCCGAATGACATGGCTGATTCTATCCGCCGCATCATCGCAAGTTGCAGCCAAATGATAGCTCGCGGGGGCATCTTTGCGCCAAATCACCACATCACCAAAGATTGAAGCATCGGCAATTTGCTCTCCATGTTCCATATCATGCCAAGTCAGCAAAGGTAAGTTTTGCACTATCTTGCTCATATCTAATCGCCATGCATGGGCTTCATTTTCCATACGGTGCGCGCTATTTTTTAGCGTGCGGCAAGTTCCTGGATAATGCGGGCCGTCGGGGCCATGTTGAACAGGCTTGGCAACAAGCGCAGCGGCAATATCACTGCGCGAACAAAAACAAGGATATAATAAGTCTTGCGCCTTTAAGGCATCAAAAGCCGCTTTATAGGATTCGATTCGAGAGGATTGATAAATGACCGCGCCATCCCAAACCAACCCTAGCCACGTCAAATCATTGATAATAGAATCGCAATATTCTTGGCGGCTGCGCGTGGCATCAATATCCTCTATCCGCAGCATGAAAGTGCCATCATGATGATGCGCAAATTGCCTATTTAGCAAAGCCGATAGAGCATGTCCTTGGTGCAAAAATCCATTGGGGCTTGGCGCAAATCGGGTGCGAACATTAGGCGCATCACCAATATCGAATGGCTCGATAAGTGCATTTATATCCATATTTTTCATATCGCTATTTGACGTCATATTATTATTCATTAGGATAGTTTGTGATGCTATCAAACCATTTGATAGAAATTATGTCGGCTGAAGAGATTAGAATATATCATTGTCGCCATTTGCCGCTTACTCTTGCTGGGGCAATATTGAAAGAAGGAGAGAGAAATGTTGCTTGAGGCAGAAACGCTTGATTATGATGAAAGCGAGAGCCACCCAGAAAGCTGCCCTGCGCTTGTCCTCAATGCTGATTATACACCTTTAAGCTATTATCCGCTAAGCCTTTGGCCTTGGCAAACCGCTATTAAAGCGGTGTTTTTAGAGAAAGTCGATGTGATTGAAAGCTATGACAGACAAGTGCATAGCCCCAGCCTTGATATGCAAATTCCATCGGTCATTGCGCTCAAACAATATGTAAAGCCGAGTGAATATCCTGCTTTTACCCGTTTCAATCTATTTTTGCGCGATCGGTTTCAGTGCCAATATTGCGGCTCGCCCGAAAATCTGACGTTTGACCATGTCATCCCGCGCCGCGCTGGCGGCATCACGAGCTGGGAAAATGTGGCGGCGGCTTGCCTGAAATGCAATCTCAAAAAAGGCGGGCGCAACCCAAAGCAAGCGCATATGCAATTAGCCAAAAAACCGATTAAACCAACCAATTGGCAGCTTCAAGATTGTGGCCGCGCTTTCCCGCCCAACCATTTACATGAAACATGGCGTGATTGGCTCTATTGGGATTTGGAATTAGAGAGCTAAGTGCCTACTGATTAGCCTCTTTTTCGCTATTGCGGGCTTTTCCATCATTGAGCGATGGCACTGCTTTGGCCGCATCTTCGGGTGTGATACCAGGCGGCGGCGCAGCCGAAATAGTTTCCAATTTTCGCATCACACGGCCCGCTCTCTTTATCGCACCGCGCATGGCATTATACCCCCCGCAGCGGCAGATATTGGTAATCGCTTCATCAATATCTTTATCGCTAGGGTTTGGGTTTTTGCGCAATAATGCTGATGCCGCCATGATGAAACCAGGGGTGCAAAACCCGCATTGTGGGACATTAGCCGCTACAAAAGATTGTTGCAAAGGGTGCGATCGATCATTGCTCAAACCCTCTATCGTGCGGACAAACCGGCCTTCGACTTCGCTAATAGTCACAAGGCAAGAGCGAATGGCTTCGCCATCGATTTCCACCATACAAGCCCCGCAATCCCCATCACCGCATCCAAATTTTGTACCTGTTAGATTAGATGCATCGCGCAGCGCCCACAAAAGCGGTGTTTCAGGATTCATAATATATTGCACAGGGCGATCATTGACGGTGAATTTTGTTATTGCTTTGCCCTTTCATAGAGAGAACAATATGGGCAATAATATAGAATATCGCAAGCATTATAGAAAATGCATATATTGCTTAAAAAGCACAATCAAAAGAATTTTTAGAATCGCGCTAAAATGGATAGATTCGCTTTTTGCGCTAAAACAGCCTATCAATTAGCGGAAAGCTGGCTAAAAAAAAGCCTATTAACGGCTAAAACCGCTCTATTTTATGCGAATGTAACGAATATTGCTTTATCTTCTTGAATTATTTACAAAGCAAGTCTAATGCACCGACAAACATGCCGCAGCGATGCGGCTATTTTTGTTTGCCTAAGCCATTTAGACAAATATATCACAGAATTCGGAGTGTAATCTATATGCAAATTTTAGTACGCGATAATAATGTTGACCAAGCGCTGCGTGCGCTGAAGAAAAAATTACAACGCGAAGGCGTTTATCGTGAAATGAAATTGCGTCGTCACTTTGAAAAACCATCCGAAAAACGTGCCCGTGAAAAAGCTGCTGCCGTTCGCCGCGCGCGTAAATTAGAGCGTAAGCGCATGGAACGCGATGGCGTAAAACCTGCGTAACTGTCAAAATATCACAGATGGCATTGCTAACTGATATTTATCGAGCTGATATTAAAGACCTATTCGATATTAAATGCCTAATTTGATGTAATATGAAAAGCGAGCGCCCGTTGTTGGCGCTCTTTTTTTGCCAAATCACCATTTTATCTTTATTTTTATGGCAATATAATCAATAAGCCTTCTAAACCATCGATGTTAAATCATTTCTGATTTTAAAAAGGTATCCATATGTCAGTCACAACCGTTCCCATTCGCCCAATAGCCAAAGGCACGCTCATCAAATTATGGATTGGTATTATACTTCTTGCAATAAGCTCAGCAGCTTTGGCCTATGTCGGTGTTTCTAACATCAACGATAAATTTCAATCATCCGATGTATTCTTAGCTAAAAATGCCAAGAATGACGGCGTTGAAACCACAGAGAGCGGTTTGCAATTTCAAACCATTAAAGCTGGCGAAGGTGCATCCCCTACACCCACAGATATAGCCCTTGTTGGCTACAAAGGCATGTTAATCGATGGCACTGTTTTTGATGAAGCCCCGCAAGCGCCATTTCCTGTTGGACAAGTGGTCCCTGGTTTTGCCGAAGCTTTGCAAAAAATGCAAAAAGGCGGCGAATATAAAATCTGGATTCCATCAGATTTGGGCTATGGCCCAGACGATCAAACCAACCCGCAAACGGGTGAAGTCGCTATTCCAGGTGGTTCTGTGCTCATCTTTGAAGTCAATTTACTCGATTTCAGAACCCAAGCCGAAGTTGAAGAATTTCGCAAACAAGCCGAACAATTACAGGGCGGCCCGCAAGGGGCAGCATCAGGCGGAGCCCCCCAAGGTCTTCCTCCTGAGCTCCAAGCACAATTGGAAGCACAGCTACGCGGCGGCCAATAAATTATCCTGACATACGCTAATTGTAATGGCGCATAAAAAATCAAACCTGTCCAGCAAGACGTGTCCCGTGTGCGAACGTCCGTTCAATTGGCGCAAAAAATGGGCGCGCGATTGGGACAATGTCATCTATTGCAGCGAACGGTGTCGACATAGTAAATCATAGTACCGAATATTATCAGAATAATATTTTATATGATCTTTATCATGATCAACCCAACCGTTCCAAAATACCATGCCGTTATTTAGGTTTATATAAAGATAAAAAAGTTGGGCATATTGGTGAGGTTCAAGCAATATGTCTAGTAAGAGTGAATAGTAATTATGAAGTCGAGATTTTAGAAAACTTTGCTTTAGGTTGGAATAATAATGAACTTATTCCGATCAAAGAGGAATGGAAAAAAAGAATCAGTGAGCTCGTAAAATCAACTGATTATTATGATCTCAAAAATGAAGTTATTCGCTTTTCAATAGTCGAGAAATTTTTACCAACCAATTATAAGAAAATCTCAGACGGAGGCATCCAAGGGCATCGCTATTTTGATTTAGGGAAATCCGAGGCAGATAAATATGATACTATCCCCGACATATTTTTATCTGATGATATTTCACTAGAGAAGATTACAAAAGCGTTAGACGGTAAAGAATGGAAATGAGCTTAAACCAAGCTTAGCCATATCGCGGTGAAAAAGGATGCGCCGCCCAAAAAGCCAAAGAAATGCCAAGTCGCATAGCGATATGCCATCGTTTTACTACTATAGAATATCGTCCCAATTACATAAAATAACCCGCCGCAACAAATGGCGATAAGCGCACCATGCGATAAATAGTCGATAAAGTCTGGCATAGCAATAAGCCCCATCGATCCCAATCCTATATAAGACCATAATGACCATTTGGGTTCGATCTGATTGCCAAAAATTTTATAAAGCAATGCGGGTATTGCTAACGCCCAAACCGCAATCAATATATAGCGCGAATAATCGGTTCCAATATAGATTAGTAACGGCGCGAATGTTCCTGCGATAAAGGGGTATATCGCCGCATGGTCAATACGGCGCAATCTTTGCCTCCAGTGATGCTGCGGCAAAAAATGATAGGCCAATGACGCCAAAAAAGAAATGGCAACACAAGGCAAATAAATTGCAACGGCAATCACAACCGATGGCGATTGTATCGCGGAAATGTTCAGCAGCAACGCCGTCCCGCCAATGATAGTGGCGGCCAAGCCGATCAAATGAACGATGAAATCGGCGATACGGTGTTTTTTAATGGTGCTAGGATACATATAATGTCCATGCTTCAACCAAATATATAATTCAACAGTCTTTAACGACCAAGGCGATTGTTATTTTCATATCGCTATCATTATGACATTGTGAACCCATCAACGGGTCGTTTTTCTTTATGTTTGGGATGATACATATCAAAATAAATCGACGTGATTTCTGGTTGCGCATTCTGGCAAACAACGCGGTAAACATCCATAATATTACCAAATGGACTCATCCCTGTGCTGCCCTCTCGGTGGAATTTTGGAGCATTGCCATCGCTGCACCGTAATTTGGATAAATAAGCACGCTGGCCTTGTGGCATATGAACACGCACTGGGTTATCGGTGCTACCTAATGGGCTTTTGTCAGCTTTTTCGATCGCCTTCTTCAATTGTTTTTTTGACATAGAAGGGCCAAATAAACCACCCAAATCTTGAGCGATTGATACTGTCGGGACGCACGTTAATAATAATGCCGTACAAATAATCTTATTAATTTTAATCATAAAATACCCCTATGATAGATAATCAATCATAGTGTAATATTTTTTTCAAGAAAAATAATAGAATTAAATATCTTTATATGATATTTAAAATTGAGTATTTTTTCTTCTATCCCAATAACTTCTCTCTGGCAATCTTCTCTTGCCACACGAGCGGCGCAAGATGATGGACGCTATCACCATTGCTATCAACGGCAACGGTGACGGGCATATCCTCGACCTCAAATTCGTAAATAGCTTCCATGCCCAAATCTTCAAAGCCAACGACTTTGCTAGCTTTGATCGCACGGCTAACCAGATAAGCACTGCCGCCCACCGCCATTAAATAGGCACTGCCATGTTTTTTAATCGCTTCAATCGCCATGGGCCCGCGTTCGGCCTTACCCACCATAGCAAGCAAACCCATGTCGAGCATCATATCGGTAAATTTATCCATGCGCGTTGCGGTCGTTGGGCCTGCTGGCCCCACCACTTCTTCGCCGACAGGATCAACGGGGCCAACATAATAAATCACGCGATCTTTGAACTGCACGGGCAATTCCTCGCCCTTATCGAGCATATCTTTAATGCGTTTATGCGCCGCATCGCGTCCGGTTAGCATTTTACCATTGAGCAAAATACGATCGCCATGCTGCCAAGTCTTCACCTCGGCATCGTCTAATTTATCAAGATAAACACGTTTGGCTTTGGAGGATGGTTTCCACTGCACATCGGGCCATTCGGATAATTTGGGCTGCTCCAAATAACTTGGCCCGCTGCCATCTAGAACAAAATGCGCATGGCGCGTGGCGGCGCAATTGGGAATCATCGCCACTGGTTTAGACGCGGCATGGGTCGGATAATCCATGATTTTAACGTCCAATATAGTCGATAGGCCGCCCAATCCTTGCGCCCCTATTCCCAGCGCATTAACCTTATCAAACAATTCAATCCGCAATTCTTCTATGTCGGTCTTTGCTCCGCGCTGTTTAAGCTGCGCCATATCGATACTGCCCATCAGCGATTCTTTGGCCAACACCATTGCTTTTTCGGCTGTACCACCAATGCCGATACCCAACATCCCGGGCGGACACCAACCCGCGCCCATTTGCGGGATCATCTCTAGCACCCAATCGACTATATTGTCGGATGGATTCATCATCTTAAACTTTGATTTATTTTCCGAACCACCGCCCTTAGCCGCGACATCAAAACGCACGCTGCTGCCTGGCACCATATCGATATGAATTACAGACGGTGTATTGTCTTTGGTGTTACGGCGCGTAAAGGCGGGATCAGCCAATATCGATGCGCGGAGTTTATTGTCTGGATACAGATAAGCGCGGCGCACACCTTCATCAACCACCTCTTGCAAACTCATATCTGATTTAAGAATGCAATCTTGACCCCATTTCACAATAACCGTGACGATGCCTGTATCCTGGCAAATAGGCCGATGCCCCTCTGCGCACATACGGCTGTTGGTCAAAATTTGCGCAATGGCATCTTGAGCGGCGGGAGATTGTTCCGCTTTATAAGCCTCGCCAAGCGCCCGAATATAATCCATCGGATGATAATAGCTGATGAATTGCAGGCTATCTGCCACGCTCTCAATGACATCGGATTCTTTAATGATGGTGGGCATAATTATCTCCTATGAGGTCAAAATATCTACTTATTTCTATCATGTAGTATTTTGCCCCTCAGTGCATCCTTTTTGATTCAGATATACCATAATTTGCATAATTACTGATAAATAACCTCGGCCCAGAAATTGCGCATTGCCCTCACTTGCTCGGTGACAAACAGAAAGTCGCCTCTATATGGTGTTACACTTTATAACAGCGGCCAATATATTGTGCATAAGCTAGGGATAAAAAAAATCGAAAAAAAATCGAAATTAATAGTTGAAAATGCTCGAGCCTTAGCAGGTCCATGCGTCGCGCATGATAGCAGGCAATAGCAGCGCGATGAAGCGATTCGTAAGTGCGGCGAGTTGAGTCATATTTTTGGGGTTAATATGCATTTACCCTCTTGCGTTAAATTCAAAATAAGCCACTATAGATAGCGGTTGGCCAACGGGGGCATACCATAGATAGTATGATTGATTTTTAACCGCAATTTTGCGGGCGCGGTCTTTTTGCTCTAAATTAATTGGAGAATATGCTATTTTTACCCCCCCACGATCAACCAAAAATGCTATGAGGGAAGCAGTAATCCCTGAATCGAGTAAACAGTAGTCGAATAAACAGTAGTCGAATAAACAGTAATTGCGTATCAGCTCTATAAATAGCTGGCATTAAACAACATTACAGCATGAGATCGACACATAATAGTCAAGACCAGTTTGGCTGGTGTATATAAAAATAATTTGGGGCCAAGAATATTATGGATTTTAGAGATACAAACCAAGGTGCAATCGACATGCTAGACAGCGAAATTTCAGAAAAAGCAAATGCGAAAGAAGCCGTGGATGCCCCCAAAGCAGCCGATGCATCGCCAAAGCTTGAATCGCCCAATAGCGATAGCAAAACCGTCAACCCGCAACGCTTCAATGTTCAAAAAGACGATAGCCGCGATGCTCTGCTGACGGAATTTGGCAAAGAGACTCTGACCGATCGTTATTTATTGCCAGACGAAAGCTATCAGGATTTGTTCGTTCGCGTGGCCGATGCTTATGCCGATGATGCGCAGCACGCCCAACGCCTATATGATTATATTTCTAAATTATGGTTCATGCCCGCAACGCCTGTTCTTTCAAACGGCGGCACAGGGCGCGGCTTGCCAATATCCTGCTATCTCAACAGCGTCGATGACAGCTTGGGCGGCATCGTCAATACATGGAATGAAAATGTCTGGCTGGCATCGCGCGGCGGCGGCATTGGTACTTATTGGGGCAGCGTGCGCGGCATTGGTGAGCCTGTGGGCCTCAATGGCAAAACATCGGGCATCATTCCCTTTGTGCGTGTTATGGATTCGCTCACGCTTGCTATTTCACAAGGATCATTACGCCGTGGTAGCGCGGCTTGCTATCTCGACATTAACCATCCCGAGATTGAAGAATTTCTCGAAATTCGCAAACCATCGGGTGATTTTAACCGTAAAGCACTCAATCTGCATCATGGTGTATTGCTATCCGATGAATTTATGGAAGCGGTGCGCGAGGGTGCTGAATTTGATCTGAAATCACCCAAAACTGGCGAAGTGCGCGGCCAAGTCGATGCGCGCAGTCTGTTCCAGAAATTGGTCGAAACCCGCCTAGCAACGGGCGAGCCTTATATCATCTTCTCTGATACGGTGAACCGCAACATGCCCAAGCATCACCGCGATGTTGGCCTCAAAGTTTCCACATCCAATCTCTGCAGCGAAATAACGCTTCCCACTGGGTTTGACCATTTGGGCGAAGATCGCACCGCCGTCTGCTGCCTATCCTCGCTCAACATTGAAAAATGGGACGAATGGAATGGTGAGAAACAATTTATCGAAGATGTGATGCGGATGCTCGATAATGTTCTGCAAGACTTTATCGAGCGCGCCCCCGATGAAATGAAACGGGCGCGTTACAGCGCGATGCGCGAGCGCAGCGTTGGCCTTGGCGTGATGGGTTATCACAGCTTCCTCCAAGCGCGCGGCCTCGGCTTTGAATCTGCTATGGCAAAATCATGGAATATGAAAATATTCAAACATATCCGCGCGCAAGCCGATGAAGCATCGATGATGCTGGCCAAAGAGCGCGGGCCGTGTCCCGATGCCGCCGATCAAGGCGCGATGGAGCGTTTCTCTTGCAAAATGGCGATTGCGCCGACCGCATCTATTTCTATCATTTGCGGCGGAACATCGGCCTGTATCGAGCCTGTACCCGCCAATATTTACACGCATAAAACGCTATCGGGCAGCTTTATCGTCAAAAACCCACATCTGGAAAAATTGCTGCGCGAAAAATCAAAAGACAGCAATAATGTATGGAACAGCATCTTAGAGAAAGGCGGCAGCGTACAGCATCTTGATTTTCTTACGCCCGAGGAAAAAGACAGCTTCAAAACCAGCTTTGAGATCGATCAACGTTGGCTCATTGAATTGGCGGCCGACCGTGCGCCCTATATCGATCAAGCGCAAAGCCTCAACCTGTTTATCCCTGCTGATGTGGAGAAATGGGATTTATTAATGCTGCATTTCCGCGCATGGGAACTCGGTGTGAAATCGCTCTATTATCTACGGTCTAAATCCATCCAGCGCGCTGGATTTGCCAATACCGATGATGCGATTCATGGCAGCGGCGTAGAAGGCGACAATACGCTCGATCCGAAAAAGGTTGAGCTGATGACCGCCGAAACCACCGATTATGATGAATGCCTATCATGTCAGTGAAATATTTCGATCGAAGTGATACTCTGAACGCGATTAGAGAAAAGTGGTGAGCGGTAATTTCAAATCGATATTCAATGAATTTGGCAAAGGCTTTCGTAATGGTTTTAAAGAGAAATTTAGCCCGTCACAAAAGAAGATTATAATCATAGTTGGAATAATAATAGGTCTGAATATCATTACTTAATATTGGAACATATATCGTCATCCTGAACTTGGTTCAGTATCTGTTGAATAAATCAGTATCCGTGCGCACACCATGCTGAAATATATTTAGCATGACGAAAATGAAGATTATGAACGAAAGTTCAAAAATAAGCCGCCATCGCGGCGCACCATAAGAAGCAAGGAAGAAGAAAAAATGTCATTATTAGAAGCCCGTAAAACCTATAAACCATTTCAATACCCATGGGCCTATGACTTTTGGAAACGCCAACAGCAAATCCACTGGATGCCCGAAGAAGTCCCCTTGGGCGAAGATTGCCGCGATTGGGCGCAAAAACTTACCGATCATGAGCGCACCTTGCTCACCCAAATCTTCCGTTTTTTTACCCAAGCCGATGTCGAGGTGCAAGATTGCTATCACGACAAATATGGCCGCGTGTTCAAACCGACCGAGGTTAAAATGATGCTGACCGCATTTTCCAACATGGAAACGGTACATATCGCCGCTTATTCGCATTTGCTCGACACCATCGGCATGCCCGAGAGCGAATATTCAATGTTCCTTGAATATGATGCGATGCGCGATAAGCATGATTATATGCAGCAATTTGGCGTTGATAATGACGAAGACATCGCCAAGACGCTGGCTATGTTCGGCGGCTTTACCGAAGGGCTGCAGCTTTTTGCCTCTTTTGCTATGCTGATGAATTTCCCGCGTTTCAACAAAATGAAGGGCATGGGGCAGATCGTTTCATGGTCGGTGCGCGATGAAAGCTTGCACTGCGAAGGCATTATCAAAATGTTCCACACATTCTGCGCCGAGCGCGATTGCCTGACCAAATCGGTACGCGAAGATATTATCGATTGCTGTCAAAAAACGGTGCGGCTCGAAGATGCCTTCATCGATCTGGCGTTCCAAGACGGGCCCGTGCATGGCATGACCGCGAAAGAGATTAAACGCTATATCCGCTATATCGCCGATTGGCGCTTGGGACAGCTTGGCTTCTCGCCCATCTATATGGTCGAAGATCACCCGCTGCCGTGGCTTGCGCCGCTGCTCAATGGTGTTGAACATGCCAATTTCTTTGAAGCGCGCGCCACCGAATATAGCAAGGGCGCGACCAAGGGCGAATGGAACAATGTTTGGGACAGCTTTGACCAGCGCAAAAAGAAAACGGCGAATGATAGCATCGCCGCGCATGACGAAGATGGTGCCGATATGTTCGAGGGCGTTGCCGCTGAATGATGCATTTCGGCTAAAATATTACTTTGGCCGGTTATTAATAATCGGAACTTATCTATGACTTCTGGTATCAATGATAAAATTTTTGACTTTTTATATTCCGACCATACTCGAGTGGCATCCATCTTATCTCAGTTAGATGGAGCTGGAGACCTGAGATCCATGCAACGTGTGTCCAGTAAAACAAAAGGTAAGGAAACAAAAGTATCCGCTAGTATAAAAATAACTTCTGGCCACAAAACAACAGATACCGAATATAATAAAGAACTTCGTCAAGAATATGACCCGTTATGGATAAACTCAAAAACATTAATAAATAAAATTTCAAATCGGAATGAAGATAAACAATTTATTGATTATAGTTATGGTGATTTGAAAATTATTTCAGGAAAACTAATGTGCATGGATCAATCAATTTTTAATGCTCTGCTCAGAAGTCCATCAATAATAAATCAACTTGCTCAAGGAATGGAAACCGAGGACAATGCAAATAGAAGTTCAAAAGCTAAAAATCAGAATAAAAAAGACTTAGCTGCTATTGTACGAGATTTTATACAAACATTACCTTTGGGTGTTGTATTTACATTGATAACTAAAACAGATGCTTTTTGGTTTAACATAAAAAGAGAATATCTTCAGTTACAAGATTTGGATATTCCTCTCAAATTCCCTCTTGAAATTGGAGGGACATGGCATGTTGCTGGTATCATAGATGCGCTGCCAAGTGATTATTACACCCTAGAAAATGAGATGAAAAGTTTCGGCGAGAAACGTATCTTCTCCACGGGTATCGAACCTATTACAGGAATAATAACACCTATTGTGGGATTATTTGGTAGACCCGCCGATGCATACGGTTTAAACCCCGTTAGTATTTTTCGAGAGATCAATATTTAGACCTATTCTCATATTTTCTATAAACTTCGTCATCCTGAACTTGGTTCAGTATCTCTTTGATAAGTCGGTTCTCATACGCACAAGATGCTGAAATAAATTCAGCATGACGACGGGGGTGTTTAATGACGATAGATATAGTATATGAGTGAATGACTATTAGCATAATAAACGAACAAATCACCCCTTACAGCATCACAAAAAAACCCACAACCCAATATGTAGCGGCAATAATATAGCGATCATAACAACCCCAATCGCTAGCCATAAATAGCAAGGATCGGCTCTATGCTCGGGTGGGCCGTCCGCAGTGCGGTCTTCCCATGCTGTGCCGTGCCAACCTTTTGCGCGTGCGGCGTCCCATTGTTCCTCTCTATTGCATTTATTCGGCGCGGCCTCTGCCTTGCGCTTATTCATATCATCATCGGGACTGTCCATAATCTGCCTCCCTCTCTCAAGAAGCAGAACGGCGATAACCTTAAGCGATAAAAGCCAGGCGTTGAAAACCCCGCGTCATCACAGAGGCCGCCACCTTTAGGCGAACCCTGGACATACATAACGGCCACCTGGCCGAATAATCTCGACCAGAGACTTTCAACAATCCATCGCTTGCGCAGTGCGATTGCGCATCAAAACAGCAAGAACGGGCGGCACAATATACAGC
>CALLJS010000014.1 GCA_938050045.1 uncultured Sphingomonadaceae bacterium | reverse complement strand
TCGGTCTAACATATAGGTATAGACCATCACCATCTGCATATCTGCCAGGTTTCGCATTACGGACGAATGTTGTCGAAAGCTTACCCATAAGAAATATCCATTCTGTGTTCCATAAATCAAAGTCATCAATAAGATGTCCCTCATTATGTCCCACACAAATACTGGACACGTCAATATCTAGAAAAACAATAGTGGAAGGTAATTACATAATATCATGATTATTATAGATGAAATAATTATCATCGAACATTACTGGATAAAGCATTTGCGGACACCGTGTCCGCCATTAATTCATGATAGGGTCAAATCCTTATTGTATGAAATTTGATGTTTAGAGAGGTATTGATAGTAATTTTACCCCGCACCATTTACCGCAATCATACATTAATTTTGGCGGATTTTACTCTGCATAACGTTAAAATTAGTCTCAATATCAGAGGCGATATTTTTCAAAACGCTGGCTGTTGAACCGAGATTTTCAGCAGAAGTCGCTGTCGAACCAATTTGTTCGGCTACCAAATCAACATTATGCCCAGCCTGCACCGATAATTCAGCAGCCCCTTTTACCAATTGGCCTAATTGATCGCCTTTGGATGCTTGCTGATTCGCAGATTTTTGTGCCTCTGATGTAATAACCGTTAAACCGCTAATCTCTTCATCAATAACCCTAAAGCGGGCCACAGCTTCACCGATTAAGCCTGAGATATTGCTTATTATATCTTGAATCTCAATCGACACACCGCTGGTTTGCTGCGCTAATGTCCGAATTTCATTGGCCACCACGCCAAAACTTTCACCATATTCGCCCGCGTGGGCCGCTTCTATGGTTGCATTCAAAGCCAATATATTGGTGCGACGCATGATATAATTGATCGATGCCACCAATTTACCAATATTTTCAGCACCCTTTTCTAATGAGCTGACAGCATTTCTGCCTTTGACGCTCGCTTGCGCTGCTGTTTGCACAGATTGATTAGCACTGCCCATATCGAGCGACATATCGCGCAAAGTCGTCGCTAATTCATTGGTTGATTGTGAAACACGTTGGGCAATTTCTGCAGCTTCGCATGCTATAGAGTTCGCATCAGAAGCTTTATCTTCTGAGGTTTCGGACTGCACCATCAATTGTTCGGATTGCGACGCCAATTGCAAAGCTTGATTTTGTAATTGATGGACTTGATTTTCAAAAGCCGATTGAAAACGCGCCAAAGTAGCATTAATCTCTTCTGCTCTTTCGCGCTCTTGGTCGCCTACTTTTTTCAATAGATCGCGTTCAATTTTCTCATTTTCAGCCTGTTCCGTCAATAATTTTCCCCGCGCTAATCGCTCTGATTTCTCTACACGCTCCAAAAAATCATTAAATCCATGGGCTAATTCTGCACCTTCATCAAATGGATCAAAATCAACGCGCGCAGACAAATCAATATCACCTCCATTCAGACGTTTTAATACTGTTTCTAGATTGGCCGTGCCCAATACTGTGCCATGTTCAACAATGTTTAGACCCATAACTTCTTCATCTGTTGTGACGCGCAGCAAAGACCATCTATTGAGCAAAGAGGCAATCGCATATACAGCAGAAAAAGCAAAACCCGCAGCAATAAATGTCCCGAAAATCTGAACTGCCAGATGCTTAAATAATGGTATTTCAAAGGTTCCTGCGCGCGCCATCAAAGGCACTGCAATTGTCCCCAATATACCCGCCGCACCGTGGGTAGAAAATGCATGGACGCTATCATCCAATTTTAATTTTTTTTCGACAAATTCAGAACAGAGCAAACTTAGCAAAGCTGCACTAATGCCCAATAATAATGCCATTAACGGCATCGTATAAGGCGCACTTGCCGTTATAGCGACCAAACCAGATAATAGGCCATTTATCATATATTCTGTGCGAAAGACGCCCGTACGGAAATAACCAAGAAAAGTAGCCGCTAAGGTCGCTGCGCATGATGCTATGGCCGTATTTAATAATGCATAGGAAAATTCAGAGCTACCAGGAGCAAGGCCGCCTGTATTAAAACCAAGCCAGCCCGTGAATAATATCATAGCACCCGCTGCTGCCAGAACTGGACTATACCCCTGAATATGCTGGGAATCCCCAGTATCCTCGGCATATCGTCCAACGCGCGGACCAACCACCATTATTGCGGCAAGAGCTGCGAAACCGCCAGTGACATGCACAACGGTAGAGCCAGCAGCATCCACAAAGCCCCGCATTTGCAACCAGCCTGCCGATTGATCGCCCAATATCGTATCACCCCATATCCAATGGCCGACGATTGGGTAAACGAGAGTGCTCACCGCAACAGCAATGAGCAAATATGCCGGAAAGCGCACCCGTTCAGCAACAGCGCCCGATAATATCGTAGCAGCAGTGCCGCAGAACATGGCCTGAAAAACTAACATCGGAATAATATTTGGTGATATGGAATTGAGGCCCAATAAATTACTATCCCAGCCGATAAATCCAGCACCAGAAGAACCAAACATTAAGGCAGCGCCCACCAAAATAAATGCTAAAAAGGCAATAGAAAAATCAACCACATTCTTCATAGCCACATTGATGCTATTTTTTGACCGTACAAAGCCAGCTTCGACGAACATAAAGCCTATTTGCATGGAGGCGACCAATATTGCAGCAATGCAAAGCCAAATTAGAGTGGGCATGTTATCCATATTCATCCTATCCATCGAATCACTTAGGATATTATGGTTAATAATTGACTAATAAAATATTGATCCCTCTAAATAATCATAATATTATAGTGACTTACTAGAATATCATTCTAATTATATATGATTATACTCTATTTTATGTATAGGGATAATTATCTACGCCGATAAGATAGCGGTAGAGATAAATTCTAATATTGCTATTATGCCAAGGCCCATATGATTAATTTACGGCCGTATCTATAGCTTCTTTGAGCTCAGATTTAAGTTGATAAATGCGCACATAGTCTATTTCCATTCGGGCAGGAAATGCATTTGAACTTATCCCTTTTTGTCCACCCCAACTACCGCCAACGGCGATATTAAGCAACAAATGATGCTCATTATCAAAGGGCCAACGCGCCTTAGCTTTTTTAGTAGTTTTGCCCTTAGTTTCATTTTTATATAGATATTTGGGCGCATCATTCATACCGAATAAAATAAAATCTGGTGTCCACAGCATTTGATATCTATGCAAAGTATCGCACGCATCGGGTACGTCAAATTGGCTAGTTTTTTCTGTATTTATATTATGATTATAAGCTTTCGTGTGAATTGTCTGATGGATAACACCTGGCTCAAAACCAACATGTTCCATAATGTCTATTTCACCGCCATTGGGCCACACCACATCGGGATCTTCTGGTAAAGTCCATATCGCGGGCCAAGTACCGCGCCCGCAGGGTAATTTGGCTTTAATCTCAAAAAAACCATATTTCCAAGATGCCTTGCCGCGCGTTAATATGCGGGCTGATGTATATTTTTGTCCTGACCAGTCTGGATATTTTTCTTTGTCGAGTTGCTCGGCATGGGCTTCGATAATTAAACGGCCATTTTCAATCCGCGCATTTTTAGCGCGCGCGCGCGAATAATATTGTTTCTCATTATTATACCAACCCTCTTCATTACGCTCGGTTGCATAATCCCATTTGCTCTCATCGAGCATCCTGCCTTTTGAAAACTCATCCTGAAAAACTAATTGATAACCTTCAGGGGCGTGATGCACCTCAACTCTTTTATCTGTCTTTTGTTGCGCTGTAGAGCTTGGTTGACCATTAGATGGTGCGCCATGAATTGGATTCGTCAAATCTTTTTGTTCATTCCCGATCGTTTGATTAACGGTCAATAGCATTAAAATTGAAGAGAATGCTAATTTAACAACCATGGCAATCACCTTTTTAGTCAAAAAAAATGCCACCCCTAAGTATATGTGTTCAGGGGTGGCAATGAGTGTTTCCAGTTCATTAGGAGGCCGGAAACTTTGCTTAAATTAGAAACGTACTCTTAACCGTCCACCATAGGTGCGTGGGCGGTTAAAGAAGCGCGTATTATCAAATTGCGTAATGATGATCGCAGCGGCATTGACCGAATTGGTAATATTATTGGCATAGGCCTCAAACCGATATTTACCCTCTGCATCAAAAGTAAAACCAGCACCTACGTCCATGGTAAAGAAACCATCGATACGATCGAACAGACGGCCGCTGGTTACTTCCTCGCTATCTGCGGACACAGTATCCATCATGCTTTCAGGCGTATTGATAAATTCTTGGCTGTTGAAGATGGTATGGAATTGTGAAGAACGATATCCAGCGGAAATCACATAATCAAATTGACCATCGCCGACATCGAAAGCTTGCGATAATTTTGCATTGAGCTGCCAACGCGGAGTGCGCGGTAAACGGCGATCCGTGATTGGTCGGAACACAGCATTTACAGAATCAACATCGGCTTGGAAACGGAAATCTTGAATGGGTTCGGCTTCACGGATTTTGGCTTCCAAATATAGAGCGCTGAAATCTAATTTAATGTTCGCTGGCAAATCAAATCCACCATCAATTTGCGCACCATAGATTTCGGAATCCGCAGCGTTGAAGCTGAAAGATACCACCAAGGCTGTACTCGTACCATCTGGAACGGTAATATTTTGCCCACCAAATGAGTTCGTAAAATTTAGTGCCTGCTCTACAGATAGTAATGAAGTGAACACTTGGTCTTCATAGTCATTATAAAAAACCGAGGCATTAAGCCGTGTTTTCACATTGCCTAGGAAAAATTCATTTTTACTACCCACTTCATACAAAATCACAGATTCTGTATCAAATGTAGGGGCAACGCCTAAATCGCCAAGATTATCATTAAAACCACCCGATTTATGCCCATTAGCAACTAAAGCATATAATAAATGGTCATCATTAATGTCATATTCTGCCCGAACACGCCAATCAACAAAGCTCTCATTCACACGGCCATCTTGTCGGAAAATTTGACCTTGGAACGGCACAGAGAATGTGAATTGCGTTGTCGCCGCGAAACCATCACAGGTCAAACCATCATCAATATTAGTGTCTAAACATGGAATGCCATTGGGAACATCAAAAAAGTGGCCTGCAATCGGACCCGCTGATAAAATCTCACCCAAATTATCACGCGCACCAAATTGGGCAACACCGTTAAGCTGGAATTGGAAAACCTCAGCATCGCTGATAATGCCATCGCCATCCGTGTCGGGATTAAATATGGTACGGCCGCGCGCTGCAAATTCAAACCCTTCGGTACCAGTACGCACGCCCAAACAACAGTTGAAATTATCATCGCCAAGCGCCAGGCCATAGCGCGCAGCAACACCTGTACGCTCTTTACGATCGCCCGTATAGCGCACGCCGCCCGTTAAGCGAAATTTATCGGTTACAGAATAGGTTAAATCACCATAGGTAGCCAATGAGTCCGTATCAACGTTCGTATTAAATTCTACGCCTTGGAAAAATGGGTTTCTATCGCCCGTCGAAGCCAAGAATGCGAATTGATCTTCGCGTATATATTGCGCGCCCAAGCTCCAGATTAATGACCCTTCATTATTGAAAATACGCAATTCATGGAAATGCGAACGCGAATCCGAAATGCTGCGAAAACGAGAAAAATTATCCAATGACTGCGCCAATATAGCATCGGGATTAGGCTCATCTGGCCCACCAGAAAGCGCTTGAATAACGCCTGGGAAAAAAGGCGTTAGTGGCGTTGTGGCTTCATAATCATAAACTGCATCGCGGTAGCTGCCCGTATATTCGATGGTGAAGGGATCGGCTTCATAAGTGATAGTGGTTCTTACACCCCAATGATCGGTATTTTGGTCAGGGGTAATACCGCGCGCAATAACATCGCGCGGATTATCAATTTGATCCAGACTCTCTAATCGACCCGCCTCTACTTCACCCAGAGCAAGCGCAAAGTTTGAACCTGTATAACCCGTGCCGCCTTCGGAAATATAATCCGCGGCAACCAAAATAGATAGACGGTCTGTAGGCTTGAACAAAATTTGCGCACGGCCAGAATAATTTTCTTGCGCCTCGGCAACATCGATACCTGTATTGGGACCAACATTGTTGTAATAGCTATCATTTTGCAAATATAAGCCCGCGAAGCGCACCGCGACTTTATCGCCCAATGGAATGTTCAAAACGCCGCGCAATGAACGGGTGTCATAATTACCATATTCTGCTTCGAACGATGCATCATAAATACCAAGTCCTGGCTTGAAGGTAATGGCATTGACCGAACCAGCCGTCGCATTGCGCCCGCGCAATGTGCCTTGCGGGCCAACATTAACCTCAACGCGCTCAATATCGTAAAATGCACTGCCGATACCTGATGGACGCGGAATATTAACGCCATCAAAATGGAATGATGCCGCTGGATCGCCCAATTCGGTGTTATTGGTGCTACCAAT
The DNA here is from genome assembly GCA_938050045.1 of uncultured Sphingomonadaceae bacterium. Taxonomy (GTDB): domain Bacteria; phylum Pseudomonadota; class Alphaproteobacteria; order Sphingomonadales; family Sphingomonadaceae; genus Sphingorhabdus_B. Next base: position 82,061 of record CALLJS010000014.1, on the reverse strand, counting down.
ACCGCGAATGAAAACCTCTACATTGCCGCCATTATTGGCAACGGACAGACCTGGAATGCTTTGTTGTAAATCAGCAAAATTTTGCGCGCCAATTTTCAATAAATCATCGCCAGAAACCACAAAGGCTGTCCCAGCAAAATCTTGCAAAGATTGTTCACGGCGGTCTGCTGTAACAATGATGACATCTTCATCTTCAACTTCCGCTGCATCTTTTTCATCAACAGGGGCTTCTTGTGCCATAGCTGGCATTGCGCACAAAGCTGCAATTGCCGTCGTACTCAACATGATATTGCGAACATAGAACTTATTATTTTTCATTATACCCTCCTAGTATTTTCTTAGACGAATGCGTTGTCATCAAAGAATATCAAGTCTCCCAGACTCAATGAAAGCTCATATTCATACACTGTTAATCTGGGGCAATGATTTTGATGCAAAAGGGATGGATTTTGCTGTAAGCGGTAAGAAGGTCACAGCATATTGGGTAATAATTTCACCAATCCAGACCTATATCTTCTGCTAACCGGGATTTCTTTTCCTGATTTTAACTCAGCAATTGCGCTGCCATTGCTGTTATTTTTAACCGATCGAATATTGTCTATATTGATCAAATAAGATCGGTGCGCCTGATAAAATCGCGATTTTAATTTCTCTGTATAATCACGAAGTGCGCCGCGCAGCATCAATTTGCGATCGCCAACATATATATAAATATAATCACCGCTGGCTTCCATTGCATCAATATTAGCAGCGTTGACAAATTCTGCGCCTTCTCGGGTTGGCACTTTAATGACTTGGTCTTCATCCACCATCATTTGCGATTTAACCGCTTTGTGCAGCGCCTTAATAACGCGATCATTAGATAGTGGCTTTAACAAATAATCAACGGCATCGACATCAAAAGCACGCACCGCAAAGCGCGAATGCGCCGTGGTGAATATAATCGCTGGTTTATCATGGATGGAGACATATTCCAAAGCATCTACAACGCTAAATCCATCGCCTTGCGGCATATTGATATCCAAAAATAATATATCGGGCTGATGCTCTTTAATGGCTTCGATGGTTTCTTCACCAGAATGGCAAATGCTCACAACATCTATTGCGCCAATGGAATCGCTAACTTCCGATATTATTTTTTCTAATAAAATTGCACTTAATTTTTCATCTTCTGCAATGACTATGCGATAGGTCATGCGCTATTACGCCAAATATACTGTGCACAGTAAATAATCATAGCCCCAATCATGAAATTTCCCTATCAATGCTTAATGGTACCGAAATAAGGGCCGTTACAGTTTTTTCATCGCTTTGTTCAAGCGTGAAAATATAATCGCCATCATAGACAGTATCAAGCCGCGACCTTACATTTTTCAAACCTACTCCACCCTCTTTGCGGCCATTGGGTTTATCAATTTCTTCGTCCTTTTTAAGCGCAGGCCCATTATTAGAGACCCTTAATATCAATCTATCGTCTTCTGACTGAGCTGTGACTCTAATCAAGCAAGATTCGCGTTGCCCCTCAACGCCATGGCGCACCGCATTTTCGACAATAGGCTGCAAAATTAAGCTCGGCACCATAATATCCGATAGATGCGCGGGAATATCGATTTTCATCTGTAAACGCTCATGAAAACGCATTTTTTCAACAGTCAAATACCCTTCAATCGCATCAATTTCTTCGTCTAATTGTACAAATAAATTTTTATCGCCTTCTAGGGTGATACGCAAAAAACTGCTAAATTGATTAATCATTTCGCGGGCTTCTTGCGAACGATCGGTTGCCACCAAGGCATTGATGCTATTCATCGTATTGAATATGAAGTGCGGATTTATTTGATAGCGTAACATTTGAAGCTGCGAATCGCGCGAGAGGCTCTCTGCTGTGATGCGGCGGAATTTTTCATTCATGGCCCGTTCTTGCTCTGCAGCCACAGCCGAATAAGCCCTTATACTATAATAAAGGGTCGTCCATAATGCGAAAATTAGAAAAGAGGCAAAATACCAACCGCCAAATTCTTGCCAAATATTCGATCCTGGGAATAATGTGGCAAACATATACATGCGCATTATATTCCAGATAAAGGCGGTAATGGCGACGATCAACAAATGCATAATCAAACGCTTAGCTATAGAGCCGCGCGCCGCATATTTTATGGACAGCCCAAGCGGCACCGTCAAAGCCGCCCCTAAACAAGCCTCGGCAGATATTTGCACGACATGAAGCCACTGCGGGTCTCCATACCATAAGGTCAACGATAGAAATGTTACAACGCAATAGAGCATCCAACCCAAGAGCTGAACCGCCCACCACGGCAATAGCACAGCCTGCGGTGCTATTGCTTTAGTTTGAACCGTCTCCATGCCGCATGATTATGGCGACGATTGGAAATTGACAAGAAAAACTTCCAAATAATGATAAGGCACAAATTGATATTGCGGCAAAGCTCCTTCGACAAGCTTAGCACAGAATTAAATTTACGCACAGAGACCCGATACAAATTCGGCAGCGCGTCTTGCTATCATGCCTGCAACAAAATATTCACTCAAACATTCTTGAATGCCTTGGCTTGATAAGCACTCCTTTACAGCATATATTAATATATATGGGACGGTCTCTAAAATTATTTAGCGCGCTCTAGCATCCCGAACAAATCACGCGGATCATCGGGATCAGCCAGCATATCCAAATCAATGTAATAGTCGCTATTTTCGATCATTTTATGGATATAGCACAGCGCACTAAAATCTTCGATGGCAAAGCCCACACTATCGAATAATGTAATCTGATTATCGCTGGTTCGCCCGGCCTCTTGACCAGAAATAACATGCCATAATTCAGTGACGTCATGGTTGCTATCAAGCTGCTGAATCTCGCCTTCTATACGGGTTTGCGGGGTATATTCGACAAAAATATCGCTGCGCAGTAATATATCTTTATGCAGCTCTGTCTTGCCCGGGCAATCACCGCCAATGGCATTAATATGCACGCCAGGCCCCACCATATTATCGGTCAATATCGTCGCATATTGCTTATCGGCGGTGCACGTAGTGATAATTTGCGCGCCTTCGATCGCCTCTTCGCTGCTGCTGCATTGGGTAATATTAAGACCGCTGCTCGCCAAATTTGCAGCGCATTTTTTTATCGCATCACTATCAATATCATAAAGACGAACATTCTCTATTCCGAGCAAAGCCTTAAACGCTGTGCATTGAAATTCGCTTTGCGCCCCATTGCCGATCATCGCCATGGTTTTGGCGTTTTTAGGAGCCAGGTTTTGCGCTGCAAGGGCCGACATAGCCGCTGTGCGCAGCGCCGTTAGCATTGTCATTTCGCTCAATAATATTGGATAACCTGTTTGCACATCTGCCAATAGACCAAAGGCCGTAACGGTTTGCAGCCCCTGTTTTGTATTGCTGGGGTGGCCATTGACATATTTAAAGCCATAGTGCGTTCCATCTGATGCTGGCATTAATTCGATAACCCCAACATCGCTATGAGACGCTACGCGCGGTGTTTTATCAAATAATTCCCAACGCTTATAATCATTTTCGAGCGCTGCTGCTATATCGGTTAAAGCAGTCTCTAGGCCGATATGATGCACGAGCTTCATCATATTATCGACCGATACAAAGGGAACCATAGCGAGATGAGAGGGTAAAAGTGACATAAATTTCCTGTAATAATCAGAGTGTATCAAATATCGGATAGGGCGTTGTAATGAAATTAGTAAATGTTGTAATAATCTATCTATCAAATATTATAAAGACCATATGTAACAAAATAGAGGGAATTGCAGAAACAGCAGCAGCACTCATATTTATAAGCATAACCAAAGGATGAAAATATGGCCCTGAGCCTCACTGAGAAACAAGCCATACAAAGCTTTCAAGAGAGAGTCGTTATCCCATCGCAGAGCAAATTGGTGATTTTAGATTTTTTTGCAGAATGGTGCGGGCCATGTCAACAATTAACCCCCATTTTAGAGGAGATAGCAGATCAATATGCGGATCGTGGTGTCAGGCTGGTCAAAGTGGATGTCGATAAAGAAGAATTTATTGCGCAGCAATATCAGATCAGATCTATGCCAACAGTCTATGTCATTCATGGCGGAAAGCCAATTGCCAATATGACCAATATCCGTACTATAACGCACATATCATCGATGCTCGATAATCTCATCAAGAGCCATGATATTAGCACGGCTGCCAAATATTAAATAGGTGACGTCATTTATCTTTGCGGCTATCTAAATTAAACGAGTAGCGATGAAGATATGATTGATCTTTACCCTGTTTCATCCGCATGGATTCGTATAGGAGTGGCTATATTGACATTGGCGAGTGCCATTGAGTGATTATGCTGCGCTATGGGGTGCATATATGTTAGGTGATATTCATGACAATCTGCTCGCTATGATCAAAAATCGAGCCGAGGGCCGCCCTAAATGCCAGCGTCCTGAGACCTACAGCCCGATAAACTCTAAACCCCAGAAAATGATAGGCCGAACTCTATGATTAGACGCGAGCTGCTTGCCACTGCCGATATACCCGCCGCTACAGATATAATGGGTGAAACAAAGGGTGCCTTACAATTATATCAGCGCGGCGATGACTTTATGATTACCATTGGCAGTAATGAGCTGATGAATAGCCGCGTCTATGGATCTGAACAGGCCCTCGCCAAATTAAGCTGTGCCGCTCTTAAAAGTATAGCCGCGCCGCATATCTTAATTGGCGGATATGGAATGGGTTTCACCTTGCGCAGCGCGCTAAGCGTCTTGGGCAAGGATGCAAGCATCACCATTGTTGAATTAATTCCCGACATCATTGCATGGGCCAAAGGTCCGATGAAAAGTCTGACGCAAGATACGCTTGATGATAATCGTATCACGCTGCAAATAGCCGATGTGAAAGAATTGATAACCCAAGGCAATAGACGCTATGATGCCATTTTACTTGATGTTGATAATGGCCCCGATGGCTTGACCAAAGCTGGCAATGATAGCCTCTATAGCGATAGTGGCTTAATGAGGGCTAAATCTGCGCTCAATAGCGGCGGAGTGCTGGCGATATGGTCAGCGCATCCTTCACCCAAATTCACCAAACGGCTAGAGCAATGTGGATTTGATATAAGCACGCATATTGTTAGGGCGCGGAATAATGGCAAGGGCGCTCGCCATATAATATGGATTGCTAAAAAACATTAATGTTCAATATCTTATTATATCATCATGGCGGTATAACATCAATTAACGTTCGGATGGCTTCAGCCCATAAGTGATTATCGATACTATGGATTCTTCGGCTAATTCATCATTATCTTGATAGGCAGAACTGATGCCGGCGGCTTCCAAACGTTTGGCCATTTGCGATCGGACATCTGCGAATATAGCGCGTTCGGCTGATAGCCCTTCTTCATCCTGTTTGATGGGCCGCTCAATTATAACATGTCGCAATCCCCAGCGTTCAATCGCCCATATTGCCAAAGACGGCACTATATTGTTATTTGGATTGTTATTTGGCACATTACTGGCTTCATTATCAGATTGCGAAACAGCTTCTCCAGCAACTGCTGTGCCGCGTGTCATAGATATGCGCAACCTTTGCTGTGATGGCGGGATGATTCTCACTTTCCAACCGCCCGCGCTTTCCTGAGCCAATGCTTCGGCATCAAAATAGTCTTTTAGCGACCAACTATCGACAAATATCGGTACAATATCGACAGTCCGTTCGGAACGATTGGGCCACATCGATTGAACGGGAATACCAATAGCACCGCGAATATCATCAAAAGGCGGCACATCCTTAATCAGGCTTGCGCTTGTGCGATCCATCGCTGCATCGACGATAGCGCGCGTTTGCGATTCTATATCGGCAGCAATAATTTGCTGCAAATTCACTTTGGGTTCCTCACCAATTTTTTTGGTTAATTCTTTGAGCACGGCTTCTTGCCCATCTTCGCTAAATTTAGGAGCAATAACAATGGCATCGACCTCTGGGCCGCCCGTTAATGGCCACGAAACATCCAATTGGCTAATGCTACGCTGATTAATATTAAGCGCGCTAGTTATAACGAGCTGACTGGCACTGCGCAGGCCTGCTTCGTTTGATAACCGAGCCAAAGTCAGGCCCAAAGGCGCGGCTAAGCTTAAAAAAGCCAATATACCTGCAATGAAAAAATAAGGGTTTTTCTCAACATGCGATAAAGGACGGGCTGCACCGCTCAATCGTGCCACCACTGTGATTGCAAATGCGATTGCAGCTAAGTTAGTGAGAAATAATAATAAAGCACCACCAGCGAAATCAAGCCGCCAAATCGCTAATCCATAGCCTATCGCCGCAATCGGCGGCATCAGCGCAGTAGCAATAGCCACACCAATAGCCGTTGCGCCAAGGCGTTTCACCACAGCATAGCCCCCAGCCACACCCGATAATAAAGCCACCAATAAATCCAACAGGCTAGGTTCGGTACGGTTTATAATTTCTGGTGTTGCATTGCGAATTGGGCTTAACCCCGTCAATAATACGGCAACCAATATACCTATGGCGGCCCCCACCATCACAACGCGAGCAGCATCTTTGATACGCTTGCCGTCTAATGAGGCAAAGCCAAAGCCCAATGCCACAATCGGTGACATTAATGGAGAGACCAACATCGCACCAATGACCACCGCCACACTGCCTTGTAACATACCAAGTATAGCGATACCGGCAGAAATACCACACATGAGCATATAGCCAGGCGTTGATTTTCCATCAGACTGCACTTGTTCGCGCAATTCTTTTCCTATTTGCCCCGCCAAATCGGGCAGTAATAGATAATGGCCAATCTGTTCACGCCAATGTTGCAATTTTAACGTTAAGCGAGCTTTTTCTGCATTTTCCATTATCTTCGAAACCTAATAATATATTGATATATGATAATTTATTCTATGTTTGGTGCCTTGAATGCCATAACGGCACTGTCTATTTTTTTGACAATAATATGTTACTTTCTGTCAATGAAATTCCTTCTATCAGCCTTATTCTGCGTAATACTTCATCAAAAGATGGCAGATCAATCACCTCTATTTGCGCTATAAAATCCCACCGTCCGTTGGTGCTATATAATTCGCGCACAGCATCAAATTTTTTCAAGACTGCTGCCACTTGATCGGCATAGATCCCTTTTACTTCGATCTGAACCATAGCTCTTACCGTGCTTTGTCGGGTTTCTATACCCTTTATTATGGTAAAACCTTCTATAATATTACGCTTTATCAGCTTATCAATCCGCGCTTTTATGGTCGCCCGCGACACCCCCATTTGAGCAGCAATAGTGGCAACCGATGCTCGTGCATTGCGCTCGAGCAGTACCAATAATTTATCATCTAACGCATCGAGCATAGTCGCACCCATATTACATAATGTATAATCTACCCTATCATTATGCATAATATAACTCACTATTTTGTCAATTAGCTAACTTTACGCTAAACGCCGCTTTGTGCATATTAGGATATGTTCACGAATAGCAATGGCATGAATAAATTAATGCAAGCCCCCAACTCCGTTATAATGGTGCGACCGCATCATTTTCACCCCAATCCGATGACCGCGCAAGATAATGGATTTCAACATAATGTTGATAATAGTCATCATGCAGCTATCGCAAAAGCGGCCTATGCAGAAGTCACGAAAGCCGCAACGACATTAGAAAATTTGGGAATTACCGTGCATCTATTTGAAGATGAAGGAAAAGATACTCCAGATTCGGTTTTCCCCAATAATTGGTTTTCGACGCATAGCGATGGCCGCATCGTGACCTATCCTATGTTTATCCCTAATCGCCGCAATGAAAGGCGTGATGATATAATTGCATTACTAAAAAATAAATATCAGGTTCATAAAATAATCGATTATAGCGATATGGAGAATGACAATATATATTTAGAAGGCACAGGAGCGATGGTGCTGGATCATGAGCATCAAATTGCCTATGCGGTGCGGTCAAACCGCGCCAATGCAACCGCTTTCCATAGATTTTGTTCCGATTTTTCCTATCAACCTATATTATTTGATGCGCAAGATAAAAATGGCACAGCCGTTTATCACACCAATGTAATGATGTGTATAGCAAGCGACTATGCTCTCGTTGCCCTCGACATGATAACCAACAAAGAAGAACGCAACAAGCTGCGCCAATCATTGGAACAATCAGGCAAAGAAATCATCGCCTTATCCGAGGAACAAATATTTCAATTTGCGGGCAATACTATTGAATTAACAGGGGCCAACGGGCGTAATCTCATCTTGTCACAAACAAGTTATGAGGCTTTGCATGACGATCAAGTAAATTTGATTACGCCGCATGCGCAACTGCAACCCATAGATGTTACAACCATTGAAATGGCGGGAGGGAGCATCAGATGTATGATCGCCGCCGTGCATCTAAAGCCGCAACTCATGGCTTGAAATATAATCATAAAAGCGCATAGATAAGCCCCTACAATTAATTCTTTTGGCATGCTGAAAGAAGGATAGATAAGGGGTAAGAAATTGAGTAAATATATTTTAGTCATTGACGAAGGCACAACCTCGACGCGGGCCATGCTCTTCACGACAGATGGACAATGCACAGATAGCAAACAATTACCGCTCACCCAATATTACCCCGAACCTGGTTATGTTGAACATGATGCAGAAGAAATATGGCAAAATAGCCTAAGCTGCACCAAGGCTATGATCGAAAAGGCTGGCGGCGGCAAAAATATTATCAGCATCGGCATTACCAATCAGCGTGAAACGATTATATTTTGGGATAAGCGTACGGGAATACCGCTCAGCAGAGCCATTGTTTGGCAAGATCGGCGCACCAGCGATATTTGTGATGCTCTCAAAAATGAAGGCCGTGAAGATTGGGTGCATGAGCGCACGGGTCTTAGGCTTGATCCTTATTTTTCAGGTAGTAAAATAGGTTGGGCCTTAAAAAACTGGCCGCAGCTCAAGGCTATTGGCGAACATTTGGCCGTTGGCACAGTGGAAAGCTATTTGATTTTCCGTTTAACCAATGGAACGCATATTAGCGATGCATCAAATGCATCGCGCACAGCCTTAATGCATATTGACAGCGGAGAATGGGATACGCAATTATGCAAAATATTTGATGTTCCCAAGTCAATTTTACCGCAAATAACCGATTGCGCTGGTGATTTGGGAATTTGCGATCCCAATGTGGTGGGGCATCCCATAAAAATAACGGGCTGTGCTGGCGATCAACAAGCCGCAACCATTGGCCAAGCATGTTTTAACCCTGGTCAAAGCAAAGCAACATTCGGCACAGGGGCTTTCATCCTCACCAATACAGGGTGCGAATCCTATCGATCAAAAAATCGCTTATTATCAACAATCGCCTGGCAAATAGCTGGGGTTCGCCACTATGCTATCGAAGGATCAATATTTGTTGCTGGCAGCTTAATCCAATGGTTGCGCGACGATATACAATTAATCGAGCAAGCTTATGAAAGCGAAGAGATAGCCAAATCATTAGAGGATAATGGCGGCGTTTACATCGTGCCTGCTTTATCGGGTTTGGGTGCTCCCCATTGGAACGCCAAGGCCCGCGCGATGATATGCGGTCTTAGTTTTGCCAGCGGTAAAGAGCATATCATCCGTGCCGCTTTAGAATCGATGGCCTATCAATGCTATGATTTACAATCCGCCTTTGCCCAAGATGGCGCAGCATGGCGTGAATTACGTGTCGATGGTGCTATGGTCAATAATGGCTGGATGGTGCAGCATTTGGCAGATATATTAAATGTGCGAATCGATCGGCCAAAATTTGTAGAGACCACTGCGCTCGGTGCGGCCATGCTTGCCGCCGTAGGCGCTGGCATTTACCCCGATTTGCAGGCCGCAAGCGCGATGATTGGTGATGTTCAGAGCTTTAATTGCACTATGGATGAAAAGAAGCGCGAGCCTTTATTGTCTGGTTGGCGTAAAGCGGCAGATTTTGTAGCAAAGTAAAGCTTAGCATAGCTGTAAACCCTTAGCTGGCTGTTTGTTGCGCCTCTCCTTCACTATCTAAATCACCCTAGCAATCGTGATTTTGGATGCGATTGCTGGGCTTTTAAAGTTACGCGGGCCAACTCTCTAACATTAGTATCATTGCCCTTTGAACAGAGACCATCCCTGTCATTAGCAGAAAATATAATTATCCCGCATCCGCGCTAGTTCGGCCCATCATATCATTTTCGCGCCCGCACAAACCACAGCAGCAACCGATAGAATATGCTATAAATAATAAATATCTTTGATTTGAGGTAATTTCTAATATCAAAATGTACGCATTGCCAGCCTATCGCCTGACAAATAACCGATTAAAATGAATCACCCGTTAAACGCTGGCACAGCATATCAAGCTGGTCGAGACTTTTATATTCAAAGGCAACAACTCCGCTCCCGCCATCACTTTGTTCTATCTTAACCTTGAGACCCAATAAGTCGCCCAAATGATTTTCTATGGCCATAACATCGGCAGAATTCTCGTTTGCTACAAGGCCAACAGGCTTTAGACCCTTGCGTTTAGGCTTAGCTTTTCTGGTAAGAGCTTCTACCTGACGCACTGATAAGCCTTGTTTGACAACCTGCTTAGCAAGCTGTTTCATATTATCGCTCTTTAATAGAGCGCGTGCATGCCCCATACTCAAATCACCATCAATAACCATAGTCCGAACATCATCATCCAGATCCACCAAACGCAGCATATTGGTGATGTGACTGCGCGATTTATCGACTAATTTAGCTAGTTCATTATGATTATAGCCAAATTCATCGCCTAATTTCTTATAAGCTTCGGCCTCTTCGATAGGATTGAGATCCTCGCGCTGAATATTTTCAATAAGCGCAATTTCAATCGTTTCTTTGCTCGTAAATGGCCGAACTAACGCGGGGACTTCGTGCAAACGTGCTCTTTGGGCGGCTCGCCAACGCCGCTCACCAGCGACCAGTTGATATTTCCCATTATAAGGTCGCAATACTATGGGCTGAATAATACCGTGCTGCGCTATACTATGCGCCAGCTCATTTAACTGCTCTTCTTTGAATTGCCGGCGCGGCTGATCGGGATGCGGGCTAATATCAGCAATCGCCACCATGGAAATATTGCTCTTGCCGCTACCTCCTTGGTCATCATCACGCGCATTTTGGTTATTATGGCCTTCATCTCTTGGTTTATCGTTGATAGCTTCGCCCAATAAAGCATCTAAGCCACGGCCTAATCCAGTTTTGCGACGAACATTATTTGGTTTTTTTGGAGATTCATTATTTTTCATGCTACCATGTCTTTTTCTGGTAAACGGGCCATTAATTCACGGGCAAGGCTTATATAAGCCTCTGACCCTGCGCAGCGATGGTCATAAACGAGCGCGGGCATACCATGGCTTGGGGCTTCCGATAGGCGGATATTTCGCGGGATGACTGTTTCAAATACTAATCCACCCAAACAAGAGCGCACATCATCGGCTACCTGATCGGTCAAACGCGCGCGTCTATCATACATAGTAAGCGCTACGCCCAATATAGATAAATCAGGGTTGAACCTTTGTTGAATACGGTCAACCGTTTGCAATAATTGACTCAGGCCCTCTAATGCAAAAAACTCGCATTGCAGAGGAACCACGATTGAATTTACCGCTACCAATGCATTTATTGTTAATAATCCTAACGATGGCGGGCAATCTATTATGCATATATCCCATTGCTGCGCATCGGCAGCACCCAGAACAGTCTGCAAACGATGCGTTCGGTTTTGAAAATCAACCAATTCCACTTCCGCACCAGACAGATTGACCGTTGCTGGAATTATATCCAACCCTGGGACATTAGTCTCTCTGTAAGATTCAACCAAAATAGTGTTATCTATCAATAGTTTATAGCTATTATTTTCACGCTCCGACTGCTTGATGCCAAGGCCCGTTGAAGCATTGCCTTGCGGGTCTAAATCAATCAACAATGTCCGCCAGCCGCTCGCTGCTAAAGCGGTGGCGATATTAATGGCGGTCGTGGTTTTACCAACTCCGCCTTTTTGATTTGCTATGGCTATCTTAATCATGCTGTTTAACTGTTCCTACCAAGATTCCCGCTTCGCTATCCGTCATACTAGGGATGATTTTTATCTTTGTGGACCATTTTTTCCTGACTTCCAACAATTCATTTTCTGCATTGCGCCCTTTTGGCAATAAATATTGGGTTTTTCTAGTGGAAAATGGAGCGGCTAATCGTAATAATTTGGGCAATGGCGCAAAGGCGCGCGCGCTGATAACTGAGAATTTATGGCTATCATAGGTTTCTGCCCGTGAACAAGCAACGATCGCATCAAGATCAAGCGCATCAATTACCGATTGTAAAAACCCAGCCCTGCGCGAGCGCGATTCGAGCAAAGTCACATTCCAATTGCTCATCAATGCTATAATGATGCCAGGAAATCCAGCGCCGCTTCCCATATCTAACCAACTGGCTCCCGTAGCACTGGTTTGCAATCCCTTGGCTTTTTCTGCTGAAAAAATTTCTGGATGCAATAGCTGTGCACTATCCAATATATGCCGAACCCATATAAACCCCAAACTCGCCGCAGATATTAAATTCTGGTTTTGCATTTCCTGTTTGAGCATCTCTATATAAATATTTATTTTTTCTATGGTTTCACGTGAAACATTAAATTCTTCGGATAATATCGCGCGAGCGTCATCTTCGGTCATAACGCTGTACTAGCCCGTTTTGCATGGACCAATATCGCAGCCAATGCCGCTGGGGTAATACCACGAACCCTTGCAGCAGCCCCCAAAGTTTCAGGGCGCGCCTTGGTGAGTCTCTCGGTCATTTCATTGGAAAGCCCCGCTATATCCTCATAACGCAAATCATCTGGAATTGACAATCTCTCATTCATAGCCACATCCTTAATCTCTGCTTCTTGCCGTTTCAGATAAGGCGCGTAACGGCAATTTTGTTCAATTTCACTAAGAAGGCTCTTATCCAATTGCGCTATACTAGGAATGAATCGATCTAATTTTGCTAACTCAACGCTTGGGAAACGCAACCATTCCATTAGAGACATTTTGCCAGCATCGCGCTTTATGTCAAAATCACTTAAATGCTCTGCACCAACATCGATAGTAAGGTCAGCTTCAACCTTAGACTTTAATGATAAATATTTGGCAAAACTCTCTTTGCGTTTTTTGCGAATAACGCCAATCTCATCGGCTATCGGCGTTAAGCGGGCTGCTGCATTATCAGCACGCAGCCTCAATCGATATTCCGCCCTCGCCGTCAACATCCGATAAGGTTCGGTAACGCCTTGTAATATCAAATCATCTATCATCACAGCTATATAGCTATTAGAGCGATCGAACAGGACCGATTTTTTACCCACCATCCTGCTAGCAGCGGCTAAACCAGCCACCAACCCTTGCGCGGAAGCCTCTTCATACCCCGTTGTACCATTAATTTGCCCAGCGCAATAAAGCCCTTCAAATCCACGGACTGCCAATTGGCTATCCAAAGACCTTGGATCGATATAATCATATTCAACAGCATATCCAGGCACCACCATTTGGGCTTGCTCTAGCCCTGTCATTGAATTTATCATCGCCAGTTGAATATCTGTGGGTAATGAGGTTGAAATACCATTGGGATAAATTAGCGCGCTGTGCAAGCCTTCAGGTTCGAGAAAAACCTGATGGCTATCTCGATCGGCAAAGCGGAATATTTTATCCTCAATCGAAGGACAATAGCGCGGGCCTTCGCCTTGTATCGCGCCGCCAAACAAAGGTGAACGGTCGAGACCCTTTCTGATATGATCGTGCGTTTGTGCGTTGGTTCGGGTAATTGAACAGAAGATTTGCGGATTAATCCGACCTTGAGTCATTGACGACATCGTCCATGATCCATCATCTGATGGTTGTTCGTCCAATATTGCCCAATCGATAGTCCGACCATCTAGGCGTGGCGGTGTGCCTGTTTTCAATCTCGCCATAGGCAAGCCTGCTGCGCGAATTTGCTGCGCCAATATATGAGCACTACTCTCACCTATTCTGCCGCCATCGAGACGTTCTTCGCCGCGAAATAATTTACCGCCCAAAAAAGTACCTGTTGCTAATATGACCGATGCAGCCCTAACTTGACTATCATCGGCTAATTTCACGCCAGCTATCTTTGTATCGCCGACAAACAATAATGCTGCGGCTTCGCCTTCTATGATGGTTAAATTATCATATTCTGCTAATTGGCGCTGCACCGATTGCTTGAATAACCGCCTATCTGCTTGAATACGCGGGCCTTGCACTGCTGCACCTTTTGAAGCATTGAGCATCCGATAATGGATCGCAGCATCATCAGCAGCGCGGCCCATAAGTCCATCAAAGGCATCAACCTCTTTGACCAAATGACCTTTGCCTAAGCCCCCAATCGCTGGGTTACACGACATGGCACCAATCTTATTTTTATCAAAGCTGATTAATGCTGTGCGTACGCCCATCCGCGCCGCTGCCGCTGCGGCTTCGCAGCCAGCGTGGCCACCACCGATTACTATAACATCAAAATCAACATCGTTCATGCCATTCGCATAGACGAGTCATTTCATTAGGTCAAAAGAGTTTCATGATTATTAAGAAAGGTTGGTGTTTCACGTGAAACAATCTGTTCGCTATATTATTTTCCGATACAAAATTGACCGAATATAGAATCCAAAAGCTCTTCAGTATGCGCCTTGCCCGTTAATTTATCCATAGCAAGCCTTGCTATCCGCGCATATTCTCCCATAATCAACCAATCATCGCTCCGCGTCAGCGCGGTCAACGTTTCAGAGATTTCTCTTAACGCTTTCCCCTGTCTTTTGTTTAGAGCAAAACTATCCTCTGCTGGAATCATCTGTTGCGCCATCTCGACCAATAGCGACTTTAGCAAATCCAATCCTTCGCCTGTTTTGGCTGATAATGATAATTTTTTGGTATGGCGATTGCTCTTAATATCTGACTTAGCAGCAATAGGGATGATCTTTGCCTCGCTTATTGGATGTTCATCGCCAAGCCACAAAATAATATCGGCCGCTGCAAATGCTTTTTGAGCGCGCTCTATTCCAATCTTCTCTATATCATCGCGGCTGCCTGTGCGGACGCCAGCCGTATCCAGCAATAGAAATGCTATCCCATCAATAGAGATAGGAATCTCAATAATATCGCGCGTTGTCCCTGCAATATCCGAAACTATCGCCGCTTCTCTTTGCGTTAATGCGTTAAGCAGCGTCGACTTGCCACTATTTGGAGGGCCGCCCAATACTATTTTAACGCCATCATGCAGACGTTCAACAGACGGAGCGTTTAACAAAGTCTCAATCTGCTGAACTAAGCCCCCTGCTTTCAATCGTAATATATCAATACTTCCGCTATCAACATCATCTTCATCGGAGAAATCTAATTCTGATTCTATCAAAGCTGATATTTGTAATAAATCCTGCTGCCATTCCAATATTTTACTGCCAAATCCATCCATCATAGTGATAGCCGATTTTCTTTGTCTTTCGGTTTCAGCATATAATAGATCGGATAATGCATCCGCCTGATTCAAATCCATAACGCCATTTTCAAAGGCTCGGCGCGTATATTCCCCTGCTTCGGCTTGGCGCAAACCATCGATAGAGGATAGAGTATTTTCAACAGCGCGAACCACAGCCCTACCCCCGTGCAAATGCAATTCTGCTAAATCCTCGCCGCTGGCACTGTTTGGGCCTGGAAAGATGATGATGATGGATTCATCCAACGGCAGCCCTTGACTGTCTCTTAAGGTTCGCAGCGATGCTCTTCGCGGTGGGGGCAAGCCGCCGCATAAAGACCGAACCGTATCAAATGCCTTTGGCCCGCTTATCCTTATGATAGCAAGCGCAGCAGGTGGTGCGCCAGAGGATAAGGCATAAATAGTGTCGTTCATTTTCAATCCTTATCGGATCCACTATCTTTTTTTCCGCCTGACAGTGCCGCCTCAGCCAAGCCTTGGAACAGTTTCAACCCCATCTGTCCCATAGGTGCAATTTGCTTGGATAATTCATCGAGTTGGTCTAGGCTAGTCACGCCCTTTATCGCCTTTGTTACATTATCGACATATATTTCATTGGCTTTGCTGACATCGGGTAGCCCCAATAATTGACGCGCTTCTTCGGGGGTACAGTCTATTTCAATATTCATTTTCATGGCAATTTCCTTAACAATAACTATTGTGTAATAGCATTATCGGTGCATCACAAATGAATTGATGAAGGGGAGTGATTTTATGGAAATTCAAAAACGCGCTAATTTGGATATTTGGTATGATTATATGAAATCCCAAAGCGATGCAGGATTAATGGATCAGTTAGCCGACGATGCAGTGTTTCACTCGCCTGTTGTCCATAGCCCACAAAAAGGTAAAGCTATGACCTTCGCTTATCTAAACGCAGCCGAAGGCGCCTTTGCTAATTCAGGGTTTGAATATAGCGATGAAATATTATCCGTCGATGGCCGCAAAGCGATGTTGGAATTTACCTGTGAGATTGACGGGATCCATATCAATGGTATTGATATTATCCATTGGAACGAAGCGGGCAAGATTGAAAAATTCAAAGTCCTTGTCCGCCCGATGAAAGCGATGAACAAAATCTGGGAAAAAATGGCCGCAATGTTGGAAAAGAATAGAGTTTAGTTATCCGAAAATTAATTTCCAACTTCCATTACGTTTCATATCAAAATCACATTGGCTTAATACATCCATTCCCAGAACCATATCAAAATTTTCTTTGTGGGTGATCTTAAAACTTGTTGTTTCAGCAAATATAAATGGAAACTCATCATATTGAGAATCGCCAAATTTATCTTGAAATAAACCTATACGGAAAAGATAATAATCTACAGATCGAAGTTCTGTTGCTACTACTAAGTTATTTTTTCCTATTGATCTTAAACTAAGAGAGCTAATAATATTAGGAGCTAGGCCGCTACTACTTGCACCCGTATCTAAAAGAGCTTTTGCCGTTATAAAACTAAGGTCTTGAGAGTTATCAGACTTCAATACTGCAACTGGCAAAGTTATAGTTTGTCCTCTATGTTCACCTTTAATCGACCGCAAGCGTCATCATTCCCAATTCTACAGGTTCATCTGTAACTTTTTGAATAGAAAAAAGTTTATCTGGAAATTTTTCTATACCTGCTCGGTAAGCATCCCCAACGGCATCATAAAATTCAATTACTTTTTTAGATTTTAATAGAGCATATTGGCCTGCTCTATCTTCAATGAAAGATTTCAAATTAGGTTGAAAAAATCATAGTTTTGATCAACTTCATTTTTCAATGATTCAGTCATTTTAAAACTCCCCAGCTCACAAGAACGCAACTTGAATCAAAAGTGAATCTAAAACACCTAATTCTACGATGAAATGAGTCTATTTCAATTCTTATATCACCCAAAGAGCGTTAAAATACCTACGTTTGGGTCAAATATACCCTCATAAATCATTTTACCCGCGACATAGACAATCACGGCAATGCCCAAATAGGCTATCCATTTATAACGTTCGATATATTTGGCGATGATATTGGCTGCTACACCCATAAGGATAACCGCGATAATGAGGCCAACGATCAGAATTCCAGGATGATCGCTTGCTGCTCCCGCAACGGCCAACACATTATCAAGGCTCATGCTAACATCGGCAATGGCAACCGCCCAAGCCGCCGCTGCAAAGCTTTTCACCTTTATCGGAGTAATTTCATCATCGTCATTTAGCGCGGGTTTCTGCGGCTTAAACTCTTGCCACATGCCCCATGCAACCCAAACAAGCAATAATCCGCCAACGAATTTCAGACCCACAATAGACAATAAATAAGTGACAGTGAGCGCAAATATCACCCGAAGCACTAAGGCCGCTGCGACGCCGATAATGATAACTTTACGCCGTTGATCCGCTGGTAAACCAGCCGCTAAAGCCCCAACGGCTATTGCATTATCCCCTGCCAAAACAAGATCGATGAACAATACAGTTATAAAGGCTTGCATCGCGCCAGGTGCGCCTAAATTGCTAAAATCATAGACTATAGCGTCCCACATTTCAGCGGGAGAACCCAGTCCACCAGCAGCCTGTGATAAAATCTCAAACATATAAAAATCCCAAATTACTGGTTCATGCTTATTGGTTCATACTGTCAAAGAAATCTTCGTTGGTTTTGCTATCTTTCATCTTATCAAGCAAAAATTCCATCGCGTCGATAGTACCCATTTGCATCAATATACGGCGCAGCACCCACATTTTCGACAATGTTTGCTGTTCGACCAATAATTCTTCTTTGCGCGTACCCGATTTACCAACATCAAGCGCTGGGAAGATACGCTTATCTGCAACCTTACGATCCAGTACGATTTCACTATTGCCCGTGCCTTTGAACTCCTCAAAGATAACTTCGTCCATACGGCTTCCTGTATCAATAAGCGCGGTTGCGATGATAGAGAGCGAGCCGCCTTCTTCTACATTACGCGCTGCACCAAAAAAGCGTTTGGGACGCTGCAAAGCATTCGCATCCACACCCCCCGTTAAAACCTTGCCCGAGGATGGAACAACCGTATTATAAGCGCGTCCAAGGCGAGTAATACTATCGAGCAATATCACCACATCATGTTTATGTTCAACAAGGCGTTTTGCTTTTTCAATAACCATTTCAGCGACTTGAACATGGCGCGTTGCAGGTTCGTCAAAGGTAGAGCTTACCACTTCACCCTTCACACTGCGCTGCATATCTGTCACCTCTTCGGGGCGTTCATCGATAAGAAGAACGAGCAGATAAACCTCAGGATGATTATCGGTAATCGCTTTGGCAATATTTTGCAGCAATACCGTTTTACCCGTGCGCGGCGGCGCCACTATAAGCGCGCGCTGGCCTTTTCCCTGCGGTGATATAATGTCGATGACTCGTGCCGATTTGTCTTTAATTGTCGGATCGAGCGTGTCGAGATTCAATTTCTCATCGGGATAGAGCGGCGTCAGATTATCAAAATTAACCCGTTGACGCACCACATTGGGTTCATCAAAATTAATCTTCAATAATTTGGTCAGCGCAAAATAACGTTCGCCATCGCGCGGCTCACGAATTTCACCTTCGACCGTATCCCCTGTGCGCAAACCATATTGGCGCACCATGTTAGGTGATACATAAATATCATCGGGGCCCGCTAAATAGTTGGATTCGGGCGAGCGTAAAAAACCAAAACTATCGGGCAATACTTCGATCGTGCCAAGACCCATGATTTGTTCGCCATCCTCGGCCATTTCTTTGAGGATCGCAAACATCAAATCTTGCTTACGCAATGTTGATGCACCTTCGATGCCTAATTCTTCTGCCATAGCAACTAATTCAGCGGGTTTTTTATTCTTAAGGTCTTGTAAATGCATATTAAATCCATTTGTAGCGTAAAAAGCCAAAATAATAAGTTTTGAAAATTTATTAGTGCTTTATGTAAAGCAAAACATCTCAGGACGAGAATATGAATAGCCGTATAGAGAGTAGAGATTTTTATGTCAAACTATGAAAAATAGGAATCTCACTAAAAAGGTTTCACCACCACCAAAATTACAATGATAGCAGCCGCTACCCCTGGAACTTCGTTGAGCAAGCGCAATTTTTTGTCCGAAAAGGGCCGCTCACCGCGCGCTAATTTTTTAGCATATCTCGCCATAATTCCATGATATGCGGTCAAACCCAATACCGCCAATATTTTTAGAGCAAACCAGCCACCCGCGACCGTCGCCCCCAATGTTGCGGCCAAAGCAAGCCCTAATAACCAAACAATGATAAGCGATGGTGTCAATATGATTTTGCGCAAACGCGCCTCGCGCTCTATCCATTTGCCATCTTCTTCGCTGCCGACTTCGCATTCTTGGTGATAGATAAAAAAACGCGGCAGCATGAATAATCCTGCCATCCAAAATATAACAAAGATGATATGAGCAGTTTTTAACCAAAGATAGAGCATAGATAAAATTTCAATCATAATTTTTATATTTCTGTTTTAATCCCGTATCAATGTAATCAGCTTTTCAACATGTGCAATAGGCGTATCGGGGACGATACCATGACCCAGATTGAAAATATGCGGGCGCGTTTGAAAAGCATCTTTAATATTTTGCACCGCGCTCTCCATAGCATTGCCACCCATAACCAGCGCGAGCGGATCTAAATTACCTTGAACGGGCATATCTTTGGGCAGATTTTCATGCGCCCAATGCGGATCAACGGCCTCATCAATACCAATTGCGTCGGCACCAACTTGCTGTGCATATTTAATCAGCTTTCCGCCAGCACCTTTTGGGAAACCAATAATCGGAATATTGGGATGCCTTGCTTTTATGCGCTCTATAATATTTTTATTAGAGGCAATCACCCATTGATCAAATTGCGCAGGTGATAATGATCCAGCCCAGCTATCGAATAATTGCAACGCATCAACGCCAGCCTCTATCTGTCCACATAAATATTGAACGCTAATATCGATGATAGAATCTATTAATTTTTGAAAATTCTCTGGATCATTATAGGCATAGCGCCGCGTTTCATTTTGGTCTTTGCTGCCTTGGCCATTGACCATATAGGTTGCAATGGTCCATGGACTTCCTGCAAAGCCCATGAAGGTCGCATTTTCGGGCATTTGTGATTTTACCAAACGCACCGTTTCATAAATATCATCGAGGCGCGAATGGTCTGGCGTTAAATCCTCTAATTTCGCTTCTGAGAGCTTTGGCGCAAGCCGAGGGCCTTCGCCCGCCACAAACCAAAGATCTTGTCCCATAGCGTGGGGAATGACCAAAATATCAGAGAATAGGATTATACCATCAAAGCCAAAACGTTTAATCGGTTGTAATGTAACCTCTGCCGCTGCTGCGCTATCATGCACCAATTCTAAAAAACCACCCTTTTCAGAGCGTAACGCCCTATATTCAGGCAAATAACGACCCGCTTGACGCATAAGCCATATCGGTAAGGGGCTTTCTTGATTGCCATTTAAGACATTAAGCAATTTTTTCATGGTCATAGGATAGTTCAAATTTCGAGAAGCATAATTATAACATATATTATAGTATAAAGATGATGTTAGATGATGGGACGTTGATAAAAAACCAAATATCGACTTTTACCAAAAATGCCAACATATTGACTCGCTAAATTGTCATATTTTACGCGATTCTATTATTTTATCCCAATTATCCTCACCATGTTGATAATGATTTACGCTTGTTGAAGCTTTGTGGGATGTTATCGGATTGAGTCATGGTTAGTGGGTGCAATTATATTATCCCCCGATCTTTCCTTGATTTATCCCCAAGCAATGCACAAAAGAGTCCTATGACCCAAAAATATCATCTTCATCTCTTATCTGACTCTACTGGTGAAACATTAGAAAATTTGGCCAAAGCCGCTTTGGTACAATTTGATGGTGCTGAAAATATTGTCAAACATTTTTGGCCGATGGTTCGTTCTGAAACGCATTTAGAGCGTATCTTAGAGGATGTGAGCAATAACCCTGGTTTGGTTTTATTCACACTGGTTAATGGTGACATCAGACAAAAACTCGAACTTAAATGCCGATCGCTTGGCCTTCCATCGATAGCGGCCCTAGACGCTGTGAGCGATGCATTATCTAACATGCTTGGGCAAGAAGCAAAATCACGCCCTGGCCGTCAACATTTAATGGATGAAGCCTATTTTGCCCGAGTTGATGCCATTCAATTTACCATTGCGCATGATGATGGTATTGGTTGGGAGAATTGGGAGGCGGCCGATATTGTATTAGCGGGTGTATCGCGCACTTCAAAAACACCGACAAGCATCTATCTTGCCAATCGCGGCTATAAAACCGCCAATATTCCTCTGGTGCCCGAATCTCCACCCCCTGAATCGCTCTATGCTCTAAAAAATCCGATGGTGGTTGGTTTGGTGACGAGCGTCGATAGGCTTGTACAAGTAAGGCGTAATCGCTTATTATCATTGAATCAAACGCCCGAAACAGATTATGTAGATGTTGATAAGGTGAAAGAAGAAATAGCTTATGCACGTCGGATTTTTGCCGATAATGGATGGCCTGTCATAGATGTAACGCGCCGTTCGATAGAGGAAAGCGCGGCTGCTATTGGTAAATTTTACCAAGAATGGCAGGAGAGCAAAACTTAAATGTTGATAATTGCCTCTCAGAGCAAGAGCCGATTATCCATGCTTAAACGCGCTGGGGTTGATGTTATGGCTCACCCTTCTTTGTTTGACGAAGACAGCGTTAAATGTGCGATGCGTCAAGAAGGTGCTAATGCGCGGATGATAGCCGATACATTGGCCGAACAAAAAGCCCTTAAAATATCGATGAAAAACCCTGATATATTGGTATTGGGCGGCGATCAAATATTGGCACTTGATGATGGAACAATGCTCGATAAGGCGCAAAGTCCAGAAGAAGCTATTGCCCAATTAGGCCGAATGTCGGGGAAGGTACATCGGCTTATTAGTGCTGCGGTAATTTGCGAAGGCGGAAAGGCTGTGTGGCGCCATATAGATAGTGCAAAAATGGATATGCGGGTTTTGAGCGACGCATTTATAAGCGATTATATTGCTCAGCATTGGGATATGGTGCGTTATAATGTGGGTTGTTATGCTATTGAGGATGAAGGCGCACAGCTTTTTCGTAAAATAGATGGCAGCTTATTTACGGTGATGGGTCTGCCATTATTGGCAATATTGGATTATTGCCGGATAAGAGGGTTATTAAAATCATGAAATATGCCGAAGTGATAGGCGATCCTATTGCGCACAGCAAATCCCCGATCATTCATAATTTTTGGCTCAAAAAACTGCGCATTGATGCGCACTATAACAGCCATCATGTAAAGCCCGCACAATTAGCAGACTATATTAAAATACGTGCCAAAGATGCAGATTGGCTCGGCTGTAATATCACCTTACCGCACAAAATTGCGATGATGGATTTGGTCGCCGATCCTGGGGGTTTGAAATCTACTATCGGCGCAATGAATACTGTATTTCGCCAAGACACTCAATTAACAGGTACGAACACCGATGCGGGTGGTTTTTATGCTCCGATTGCAGCAGATGATTGGAACGGTAAACATGCAATTATCATTGGCGCGGGCGGCGCGGCGCGGGCAATTCTTTTTGCGCTCTCAAAAGCGGCTATTGGTAAGGTCACTATTTTGGCGCGCAATGCATTAAAAGCCATGGGTCTGCTTGCGCAATTTGGCCTTAAAGGTGAGATATTGCCGATGGATGCAGCCCTACCTGACGCTGATTTATTAGTGAACAGCAGTCCTTTAGGGATGGTTGGTCAAGAGCCATTAGAGATTGATTTAACGCCGTTACCCGACGGTGCGATTGTCTATGATATTGTCTATACGCCATTAAAAACCGAGCTATTGAAACAAGCAAGAGCCCGCCAATTATTGGCGATTGATGGTTTGGATATGCTAATCGGGCAGGCAGCCATTGCTTTTGAGCTATTTTTTGGGGCCCCGCCTCCGCCGGATTGCGAGGATGAGCTGCGCGCTGCATTGGTGAGCGTCTTATGAATGAAAAAAGACCGCTCATTGTTGCTCTCACAGGTTCTATTGCGATGGGAAAATCAACGGCTGCTGCTATGTTCCAAGATGCGGGGATAGCGATATTTGATGCGGATGCTGCCGTCCATATCTTGCAAGGCCCAAAAGGCGATTATCCCAACGGTGCGGCGGCCGATGCCATAGAGTCTGCTTTTGCTGGGACTTGCGATGAGAGCGGAGTAGATCGGCAAAAATTATCGCAATATGTCTTGGGTAATCCAGATAATTTGAAACGGTTGGAATCGATATTGCATCCGATGGTGGCTAAGCTGCGCAGTGATTTTATGGCGGAACATAAAGCGGATGATATATTGATATTTGATATACCGCTTTTGTTTGAAAAGGGCGGCGAAAAAAATGTTGATAAGGTGGTGGTGGTATCGGCACCATCAGAGATTCAGCGCGAACGTGCGCTTTCACGTCCCAATATGAGCGCGGAAAAATTCGATCATATCTTATCCATCCAAACACCCGATGCGATAAAGAGAGAGAAAGCTGATTATATAATCGACAGCGCCAAACCATTGGATGATATGCGGATGCAGATTAAAAATATCATAAAAAATTTACGCCAAAACCTTGCTTAATTCTAAATATAAGCCGATATATTAAACTATGAGAGAGATTATATTTGATACAGAAACCACGGGATTTGACCCGCATTCTGGCGATAGAATGGTGGAAATGGGCTGTATTGAAATGATTGATCGTGTAGCGACGGGCAATAGCTATCATTGCTATTATAACCCACAGCGCAATATGCCCGTCCAAGCTGAACAGGTGCATGGCCTCTCAGAAAAATTTTTATCGGAAAAACCATTATTCTCTGAAAAAGCAGCGGAATTGCTGGAATTTATTCAAGATAGTAATTTGATAGCCCATAATGCATCGTTCGATTTTGGTTTTCTCAACGCAGAGCTTATGCGCTGTGAATTACCCCCTATTTCTATGGATCGGATGGTGGATACTTTGGCTATGGCTAAAAAGCTTCATCCTGGTGCTAAATTATCTTTGGACGCGCTTTGTTCGCGCTATGGTATAGATAGAAGCCATAGAGTCAAACATGGTGCATTGCTCGATGCAGAATTATTGGCGCAGCTTTACATAGAATTAACCGGCGGTCGCCAAATTGGTCTGGGGTTGACTCCTGAAATCAAAGCTCAAGCAAAGGAAGAGAAAGAAGCCGATGTTCAAAAAAATGAATCAAAACCGTTAAGAGATATACGGCATTTTGAAATTTCATCAGATGAACGCGAGCAGCATGAAAAATTCATGGCGACAATAGCGAATCCAGTTTGGCAATCTTAGGCTTATATCATCGCCGCAAATTAATGCGTTAACCCTCAGCAAGGTTTATCACCATATCAACCAAAAGGAGAATATATATGGACGTACGGGTATCAGGACATCAAATGGAAACGGGCGAAGCATTGCAAACCCATGTTCAAGATAGGCTAGCCGCTATTGCAGATAAATATTTTTCTAGAGCAATTTCTGCGCATGTTACATTTGGTAAGGCCCCGCATGATAAATTTTCCTGTGATATTGTCGCGCATGTGATGCAAGGCGTCGTGCTAAAAGGGCGCGCTGATGCCAATGATGCGCATCAATCTTTTGATGGTGCTGCGGATAAGATAGAAAAACAATTACGCCGCTATATGCGCCGTTTGCACGATCATCATGCACAAGCTGCGCATGCACTAAAAGAAGAAGAAGCCGCCTATACGATTTTTAGCGCACCCGATGAAGATAATGCGCCAGATTCTGGTGATGCGCCTGTAATTATCGCCGAAACAAAGATTGATATTCCAGAATCGAGTGTTTCAGATGCGGTGATGATGATGGATTTGCGCAATACAAATGCACTTTTTTTCAAAAACACTGGAACTGGACGCCATAATATGGTTTACAGGCGCGAAGATGGCACGATCGGATGGGTGGAACCCACATCTTAGAACTCGGCCATTACGAATAATCTATCAGATAATATATTATATTCTGAATATTGGTTCACCTCACGTGTTATTGGGGGTTAGAAGGTTATATATGTTGAAAGTTAATTGCCACATCGACAGTCAAGCTATTGCTTGCAAACAAAATATCGTAAAAAAATATGATATTTTAGAAAAAATAGCATCCCTATCTTCTGAAATATATGGTTTGGCCTCGGCCGAAGTGTTGGACGCTATGCAAGAGCGCGAAAATCTGGGGTCCACAGGTTTTGGTAGGGGCATTGCTATTCCGCATTGCAAAATATCAGGAATCGAGCGGCCTATGGGTGTTTTTTTATCTTTGAACAAAGCCATAGATTATAATGCCATCGATGATGAATCGGTTGATCTTATCTTCGCCCTTATTTCGCCAGTTAATAATGGTGCTGCGCATCTCCATGCTCTGGCAGAAGTGTCGCGTTTATTGCGCGATGAAAAAAGCTGTGCGCAACTGCGCGGTACCGACAATGCCGATTCGATTTTTGCATTATTATCGATGAATAGCGAGCTTAACGCCGCCTAAAGCCCCGTAACCACTATTAATATCCTATTAAGCTCCATGTTCATTAAGCCTCACGATCCTTATAAAGCTATGAGCGCATGATCGAGCGGCGACCGCATCATATCATTAAATTATTGGGCATATTATGATAGAGCCTCGTCTTACCAGTGAATTTCAAGTGAGCGCGTTAATTCGGGCGGCCAATGAATTTGGCGATAGCGCGATGGTGATTCGCAAAGGAGATGTAACATCGGGCGAGATATTTATTAACGCCTTCATAAGGGGAGAATTCCAACGATTCTATGCCAAAACCCCTATGTTTAATGGCCCATCGCAGTGGGAGGAAAGAGTATTAGAAGATATTGATAATAAAGAGTTTTTTTCTAATTATATGGCTAAATTGGTTCAAAGAGACCCTGATTTATGGTTAATTGAGTTGAACGTCTCTGATGAACAACGCCTCATCCGAATTTTGGCTCTTAATGATTGACAATTTTACACTAGCGCATAGATGTGCGGAAATTGATAGCGAAGGTTGCCCTATAAGAGACAGATTATCGTCTTGGTAAACACGCAAGTCGGATTTAATAAGCAAGGATTATATCTAGGACATAATATCCGTTCATAGATTAATTCTTAGCCTTTATTATAGCCGCATAAATAGTTTGATACATGACAATATCTTCTAAAGCGCTGATCGTAGCCGCTACCATTCTTGCTGTGGGTACAATTTATGGTGAATCTGGGTTTGCACTAAATTCTGATCCCGATATTATTAATGCATCTGACATCATTATTGATGCAAATTTGATTAGCGAATCTCCAGATGAAACATCCGCAGAAACAGCAAATAAAACTATAGAATTTGTTGATGGGACTGGTGATTTTGTGCAAGAAATCCCTGACCAAGTGAATCCAGAAGTTGGCACAGCGGAATTTGAAGAATATCAAAAAGCTGCAGCTTTAGAAGCCGAGAAAAATAGAGTTGCATCCTCTTTGCGCGAGCTAGTAAGCCAACAAAATACCAGCGGTTCATTATCCAAAGAAATGCACTGCCTTGCTGGGACAATTTATTTTGAATCGAAAGGCGAATCGCTTGATGGTCAATTAGCGGTGGCTAAAGTTGTTTTAGAGCGCGTTGCTTCGAGACGCTTTCCCAACACTATCTGTAGCGTCGTCTATCAACGCAGACAATTTTCATTCGTACGCAATGGAAAAATGCCCAAAATATATAAGAGCCGCAAGACATGGCGCAATGCTGTTGCTATATCGAAAATAGCAACGGAAGATCTCTGGGAAAGCAGGGTTGAAGGTGCTTTATTCTTTCATGCGACCTATGTTTCACCAGGCTGGAAATTAAAGCGCGTGGGCCGCGTCGACAAACATATTTTTTATCGCTAAAAATATATTATCTTGAATAACCCTGAACCTTTATCGGGTTTGGGGTTTTTTGCGCTCAATAAAATACTTTTCTTTGTTCTTACTATGTTCTAATAAATGGAATCAAAAATATTGATTCTAATGATGATGGTAAGGCAGCTATGACCTCAAATTCCTATATTGATCCTGTTATTGGAAGCGCAGCAGTAGCGCGCGGTGTTAGCCGCATGTTGTATCGCCATGATATTATGATCCAAAGCGAAGTAACCTTAAAGGGGCATCGCAGAGCCGATTTAATGGGCGTCACAGCTAAGGGCGATGTTGTGATTGTTGAGATTAAATGCGCGCGCTCTGATTTGCTGAGTGATCGAAAATGGCAAGAATATTTGGACCATTGCGACCAATATTATTGGGCGGTTCCTATTGGGTTTGATCTTAGCCCTTTTGAACAAATATTATTTATGCCAGAACGATGCGGATTAATAGTAGCCGATAGCTATGATGCTGAAATGATAAGGCCAGCTAAGCGAGTCGCTTTGGCTCCTGCACGGCGCAAGCTAGAAGTGCAAAATCTGGCGGCTAAGGCTATGCGGCGCATTATGGTAGCGGCTGATCCTGATATTATGCGCAAAAGCAGCGCATAATTATCCCAATAATCGCTCAATAAACCAATAAGTAGCGATGATACCGATCGTATAGGATAATATTAATCGTACTGGCATGGTAAATTTGGGTTTGATATGACCAACGAAGCGCAGCAGTGCCAAAGCGATTATAACGATCAGCAATTGTCCCAATTCTACACCCAAATTAAAGGATAATAATGCCAGCGGCATGTCGTCTGGCGGCAGGCCGATTTCAGCGAGTGCTCCTGCGAATCCAAAACCGTGCAATAGCCCAAATAAGAAAGCTACGAGCCAAGGATAGCGTTCCGATAGTCGCTGTTGATCGCTCGTTCCCTTGATTGCCGCTATAATCTCTAACGCTAAAAATAGGATTGAGAGCGCAATAACCGTTTCAACGGGTTGCGATGGCAAAGATAAATAACCCAAAGTTGTACTAATAAGGGTGATGCTATGCGCTAGCGTAAAAGCGGTCACTGTCCAGGCAATAAGGCGCAGCGATGGGATTAATAAAACCAATGCTAAAACGAATAATAAATGGTCATAGCCTTCTAAAATATGCCCAAAGCCCAATATTATATATGTGCTTGCAACATTGGTGATGATGCTTTGTTGCTCTGGCTCAATAATGGCATTATAAGCATTGGGAGTAAGACGGATGATCTGAATTTTGCTGTGTAAATGAGAGATGCGCACCAAGGCATCGCTCTTGCTATATTGCAGGCCGTTCAGGCCGATGCTCCGATTAAAAATATCACCATCGCACGTCATAAAAAAACGGGTGATGATATTATTTTGGTCAAATCTTTTTTGCGGCTCGCCTTTAATTTTGCAATTTTCGGGCAAGTGGATTTGACCTTCGGCTAGCGGCGATTGCGCCGAAGCTTTCCAGACTATATCCCATCCGCTTTGTGATTTCTGATTGAGCTCGATATAGGCGGGCCGCAATTCATCAGCATGCGCCGGTATTGCCATAATTAATAACCATAGCGCGATAATGAGGCGTGTCATTTGAAGGGTGCGATTTCTATGGCATAATGTTTGGCTAGTTCATCAAAGGCAATTTTTTCATTATGCTCTATTTGGGCGGCGCGCCAATCATTGGTTACGCGTTGCCGTATATCGTCAATTTTATGAACAACGGCTTGCTTTTCATATATCGCAATAAAATGTTGCCCAAATCCAGATTCAATGGGCCCTGTCCATTGGTGCGTCTCTAATTGGTGAAGAGAATCGATAAAATTTTTGCCAAATTTGCGCCTAATATCGGCCTCATCTGCCAATTTTTGCTGACTGTCGAGAGACAGGCTGACCCTTATATCATCAGGCTTTATATTCCCATGGCGCAGACCATTGAGCCATTTTTGCTGCTGTTGTTTGGTTGATGATCGGCCGATATAGATTTGGTTAAATGCATAGCGATAAGAGTCTTGATATTGTTTTGGATTTTGCGCGATAAATTCTTCTAATTCTCTGTCGCTAGGTTCGCCAATATCAGCATTGTTGAGGCTGCGCATTTTATTGGCCAATCGCCGTTTTATAATAGCATCGCCATCCTCTAAACCAAGCCGCAAGGCTTCTCGATATAAAATTTCTTCGCGTATATTTTGATCGATTAATGCGGATATTTCGTCGTGGGTGGGTAATCGCTTTGATGTGCGCATAGCATCGGCGGCAATACGATCAATATCGCTGGCTGTAATATTTATTGCATAGCTAGATGGATCGCGGCTCGCCCCAGATAACCAAAAATAAGCAAAGATTAGCACCGCCCCAGCCAAAAAATGGACCAAAGGTTCTTTTAGCAATTTATGCACTGACTGAACGTCCTTATGAATTGATTATAGACGGCTTTAGCCTTTGGCATTATACCAAATAGGAGAGGTGTAAGCGCGTTCTTGTTGGATTTTTATCACGTCATCCCCCAAAGTAAATCCATATTTAATGCTATCATAAACGGGCCAAGTGGGTGTTGGGATTTCCAAAACCCGCGCATAATAAAATGCATTTTGATCGGCTGCAAAATCGGGGTCTTGCCAAAATGCCAAAAGTTCGGCTGCCCCTATATCATTGCGCCATGTGCCTTTGGTTAAATCAACAGTATTGCCGACGGCGGGGAGCTTTCCATCGCTGCCGATTTTTCTGTCACCGCCCCACACTATATTATAGATTTTTTCATTGGTCTGGCCATTGCTATCAATCCAGCCTTTGACGATTTGAACACGATCCAGATTGGCACTTTCTGGGTCCATCAATGCTGATATTAAAAATGTTGGTGCCTTGCCAATGCGGGCCTTGCCATCGCGCGCCTTTATGTCGCCGCCCATGGGGACGCCTTTGGCATAACCATTGGGGACTAAATTGCTGATATCATCTGCGCTATAGTCAAACCCGCCAAAGAAGCGAACCTGCATACGCGGCCCCGTGGTGGCATAAACTTCGCGGCGCATCATGGCGTCAAATATCGCTTCGCGCGTGTTGCTGGTCGCCCAAACGCCTGCATAGCCACTGGACAGATAGTGCCACCCAAAACGACCTTCTCGCGTCCCCAAATTTTGAGGCATTAAGGCGCGTTCTTTTACATTGGGTTCGTTACCAGTATGTTTACCAATGAAATTCTTCTCGCGGACATCGGCCAAAGAAGTGTGGGTGTCGCTGGAGCCGATTACGCCAAATTTATAGGGGTTAGTACCTGTCTGGCTCTCTAATAATAACCCGCGCTTCAATGCTTCACGCGCATAGCTGCCCGCATAGCTTGATTCTGGCATAGGCTTAGTCGCGCTCAAATTATATTTATCCCAGCCCGCAACGCCATAAGATGCAAATTCATCATTGGGCGAGAGAAAGGGATGCGTCTCGCTATCGCCTTTTATTTGTGTGACTTCGATAATAGGCTCGCGTAAAGCGCGGGTCTTGGCATAAGCTGCGTCAATGGGGCTGCCATCAAATTTGTTCATAGCAAACATCTGTCCATTGGAGACATTGCTATTGTGCGGGATAGACAGCATTTGCCCGCCTGTTTTTTTCTCATAAGCGTTCATATAAGCCCATAAATCTTCGACATCTAGAGATTGCTGTGATGAAAAAGGAATGACTTGCGTAGCTTTTTCAGCATTATCACGAAACATCACCACGCGGTGCAGATTATCACCACTAGGCATTGGCGTATATTCAAACCCCATGAAGGCGGTAAATTTACCAGGCTCATTATAACGCTCTATAATATTACCATGTTCGGCCCATAATTCACCAACCCGCTCTGCTTGGGATTCTTGGTCGGTAAAACTATCGGGTAAGGTGCCCTTGGCTGCACCATCTATAAGCTCAGCCGTAACGCGCAAGCTGCCCGCTTCGCTCTCGTGCATCATATCATACCAACGCAGTAAAAATTCATTCCCCAACAGCGCAATGCGTGGCGCATTATAGAGTGCTTTGGTAGCGCCGAGCGCGGCAGCATGATCGGCAATCACTATGAAATCAAGCGGCTGGGATAATTGTGCTTCAACGCCTTTGGTCGATGTAACAGGCTCACCCTTGGCAAAACGCATGGCGGCTTCTGTGTTTAATCTATTGCCAAACCCAAAAGCATCAATGCTATTATCGGTATGAACATGAGTATCGCCCCAATAAACTTGTTCTGGATATTCGCTATTTTCAACATGGCCTGAATCTTTGGCTTTGTCTGTGCTGCCGCAGCCTGCTATGGCTAAGACTCCCAGAGCGACTGCTATATATTGCGCAGATTTTTTCATAATATTCTCTCCCCAGACTTTATTAATGCCCCTATTACTGCCCATAATGTGCGCCAAAGTAGGACGCAGGTCAAGATTATCAAAACTTTATATATTGAAGGGCTTATTGCGGTTAATTAACGCTACGGAATGGCTGTAATAGGCTCCAAATCGGCCTAGAGGGTGATTCATTTTGCGCCTCAACCAGTCCAATGCTCAAAGAATTATGCCCCTGTCTTGGCTGGTCATTATAACTTTGAAACACATGATCCCACAGGCTGAGCGCGAAACCATAATTGCTATTTTGTTCGTCCATATTGGTCGTATGGTGAACAATATGCATATCGGGTGTGACGATAAAGCGGCGCATTATTTGGTCAAATTTATTGGGTAATTTGATATTGCTATGGTTGAACATGGCGCACGCATTGAGCCAAATTTCAAAAAATAGCGCAACCAATAGCGGTACGCCAAGCAACCCGACCCATGCAGATTTATAGAGGGTGGATAGGATGAGTTCTAGTGGATGAAAACGCAACGCTGATGTCACATCCAAATCGCGGTCGCTATGATGGACGCTGTGCAGCCGCCATAATAGCGGATAGCGGTGCATGATAAGGTGCTGCAACCAGACCGCAAAATCCAATATTATTACGGCCATTACGGCCTCTACCCACCATGGTAACTTTATCAGATAGAATAGGCCAAATTGCTGGTCTGCTGCCCAATTTGCGGCGGCAGGAATGACGATGATAAATACCAATAATTTACCGATAATATTATTGGTACCCAAAAATATAAAATGCGTAATCCAGCGCCATTTGCGCGGCAAATTTCTATGGCGGCGCGGAAAAAAAACCTCTGCCAATGCCAAGATAGAAAATAATGTGGCTGGAATTATAAGCGCAATATTGTTGGTGATAAAATCCATAAACTCTGCTCTAACTTATAGTTACGCCAGCATATTGGCGATTATATTTTGATATTTTAGCAAAATAGCCTAATTAAAGAATATGAATCAAGCAAAACAAGAGCTGCAAGAAATTAGTCCATCACCCGATGATATGACATTGGATGAAATAATCGCTTTTCTTGCGCCGAAATTGCCCGCACATGCGGCTTTTGATGGCTGGAATGAGGCCTGTTTATTATCGGCAGCCGATGAAGCAGGCGTAGAGTATGATATTGCCAAATTGGCTTTTGAAACTTCTGATATGAAGGGCGGCCTTGCTATGCAATTGGTGCAAAGCTGGATCAGTTCTGTTGATGATGAAATGCGGCGGCTTTTGCCCCCTGAAACGCTGAAGAGCATGAAAATACGCGAGCGTATAACCGCTTTGCTTATCGCACGCCTAGAAATATCTGCACCGCATAGAGAGGCGCAGCGGCGGGCTATATCTGTAATGGCCCTTCCTGCGAATATACGCCTTGGAATGAAAATAGGTTGGAATAGCGCAGATATTATGTGGAAATTGGCGGGCGATACGGCCACTGATTATAATCATTATACCAAACGGGCGATATTAAGCAGCATATATACAGCGATTTTGATGCGGTTCATCAATGACGATAGCGAAAATTTTGCTGATACGCGGGCCTTTGTTGATCGGCGGATTGATAATGTGATGCAATTTGAAAAAGCCAAGGCTGATTTTTTATCGCGCACAGAAAATAGACCTAGCCTATCGCGATTTATTGGCCGTTTGCGCTATCCTGAAAAATAAATATATTTCAATAGTCGCTTTTGCGCCGATTCTTTCCTTGATGTTAATGCGAATCGGTTGCAAATAGACAAGATGCATTTAGATACACTCCCCTTACGCCAAAAAATGCGCATATCCTCCATCGATTGGACGCAAATTTCGGATAATGAAGGCCGCCGTTTGCGCGCGCTGGGTATAGAATCTGGTGCGATAATTGAGGCGCTGCATCGCGGTATATTATTTTGGCGCGACCCGCTTGCGGTGCGTGTGGGGCGAATGAGCATTGCGATGCGTTCAAAAACGGCCGCTGCAATTGCCATAGAAGCTATGTTAGAAAATGATGAGGATAATGTTAGCCATGGATAATCCTATCATTGCATTGGTCGGCAATCCCAATGTTGGTAAAAGCGCATTATTCAATGTTTTAACGGGTGCTCGGCAAAAAATTGGTAATTATCCTGGTGTCACGGTGGAGCGCAAGGCTGGCAAAATAATACTGGGCGATACACAGGCTGATCTGCTTGATTTACCAGGTGCTTATAGCCTTGATTCGACCAGCCTCGATGAACAAGTCACCCGCGATGTGATTTTGGGGCGTCAAGAGGGGCAGGCCCGTCCCGATATATTGGCCGTGGTGCTGGATGCCAGCAATATGGAGAGCGGACTGCGCTTTGCTCTAGAAATAAAAGCCCTCAATAGACCGATGATTTTGATCCTCAATATGTCAGATTTGGCAGAGCGCGATGGTTTGGAATTATCGTCGCAATATTTGATCGATCAATTGGGCATGCCAGCAATAGAAACGGTTGCGGTGCGGCGGCGCGGCCTCGATGCTCTCAAAAATGCCTGTCAAAAAACGCTGCTCAATTCACAATCATCGCAAAATGCTGTTGAAGCTGTTGATGATGATGGTCTGCAGGCTATTATTTCTGATTCGGCAAGAGAGGCCTATAAGGCCGAAGCCAATAAATTGGCGAATGGCTCTATTGTGCGCGAGACTTTGACGCGCGAATGGACGCGAAATCTGGATATAATATTGCTGCACCCGGTTGGCGGTATATTAATATTATTGGCGATTATGTTTTTAATGTTCCAAGCGGTATATGCTTGGGCTGGGCCGCCTATGGATCTTATCGAAGCGGTATTTGAGACCGCTGGCGGCTTTGTGAATGGCGCAATGGATGATGGGTTTATCAAATCATTTTTGGTCAATGGGGTTATCGCGGGTGTGGGATCAGTGTTGGTCTTTCTGCCGCAAATTTTAATTCTATTTTTCTTCATATTGCTGCTCGAATCCACGGGCTATATGACGCGGGCCGCTTTTGTGATGGATCGGCTGATGGGCTTGGTTGGTCTCTCGGGGCATAGCTTCATCCCGCTACTTTCGTCATTTGCCTGCGCGATCCCTGGTATTATGGCAACGCGCAGCATATCCGACCAAAAAGACCGTCTTACAACGATATTGATCGCACCGCTGATGACCTGTTCAGCGCGTTTGCCCGTTTACACCATGATAATCGGAGCATTCATTCCGCCGCAAAATGTTGGCGGCGGTGTTGGATTGCAAGGTTTGATATTATTTGGCCTTTATATTGCCGGCATATTGGGCGCGATGTTAGCAGCTTTATTGCTG
This sequence comes from uncultured Sphingomonadaceae bacterium, assembly GCA_938050045.1. Taxonomy (GTDB): domain Bacteria; phylum Pseudomonadota; class Alphaproteobacteria; order Sphingomonadales; family Sphingomonadaceae; genus Sphingorhabdus_B. The sequence continues at coordinate 46,848 of CALLJS010000014.1, read as the reverse complement.
CGGCGCAGCGTGACAAAAGGAGCAAGCGCGGGGTTTTTGATGGAAATGCCGCGCTATCAATGGCCGCGCTCGCGCGATATTTTGATCGGCCTGTGGCAAAGAGCATGGGTGTTTTTGCGCCGCGCTGGCACGATAATTTTCACCGCGACCGTGGTGCTATGGCTCTTGCTGACCTATCCCAAAGTGCCGATTAATGATCCCGCCTATGCAGGGGTGTCGCAGGTGGATTATAGCATTGCAGGGCGCATTGCGGGCACGATTGAACCTGTGGTGCAACCGATAGGGTTTAACCGCGATATAGCATTAGCCCTAATCCCCGCTATGGCGGCCCGCGAAGTGGCTGTGGCGGCATTGGCCACGGCTTATGCTATTGATGGCGATAATGAAGATCAGGTTTCTTGGCAATTGGGTGAGAGATTGGCGGGCAAATGGTCTCTCGCTACAGCATTGGCATTTTTGGCATGGTTTGTTTTTGCTCCGCAATGTATTTCGACGATAGCGGTGACACGGCGCGAGACCAACGGCTGGAAATGGCCAATTTTTATGCTGACATATTTATTTGCACTTGCTTATGTAGCAGCGGCAGCTACGTATTGGAGCGCAGTAGCATTTGGTTTGGGATAATATTATAAATTAGCGACCAAATAGGATTAATATAAGGGGTTATATCATGGCGGGAAGCGTCAATAAAGTCATTATCATTGGTAATTTGGGTAAAGATCCAGAGGTTAAATCATTTCAAAATGGCGGTAAGATCTGCAATCTCGCAGTTGCTACATCGGAAAGCTGGAATGACCGTGTAACGGGTGAGAAAAAAGAAAAAACCCAATGGCATCAAGTCGTGATTAAATCCGAGGGCCTTGCTGGCGTTGCTGAGCGATTCTTGCGCAAGGGGAGTAAAGTCTATTTAGAAGGGCAAATCGAAACCCGCAAATGGCAGGATAATAGCGGCAATGACCGTTATGCAACCGAGGTTGTTTTATCAGGGCCGCGCGCGGTTATGACCATGCTCGATGGCGCAAAATCTGGCGGCGGCGGTGATAGCTGGGGCGGAAATTCAGGCGGTGGCCAATCTGGTGGATATAATCAGGGTGGAAACCAAAGCGGACACTCTGGCAGTTGGGGTCAAACAAGCGGTTCATCGGGCGGAAATTCAGGGGGTGGTTTTGATGATGATTTGGACGATGACGTCCCATTTTGATCGCACCATTTATATGGTAATTTCTACTTCATGATATAAAAATGATATTAGGGCGGCAAATAAATAAGAAAATTCAATATTTATTGATAGCGTGGTTATCAGCGTAACTATTTTATAAATAATTGCGAAAGATAAACCATGTCAAAGAAATTTATCCTGCTCACCCTTATCATAGCTGCTGTTGCTGCATTTTTTTATTATGACTTGGGAAGTTATTTATCGCTCGAATATATGAAATCGCAGCAAGAAAGTTTTCAAGCCGCTTATGCAGATAGGCCGGCTTTATTCATTGGTGGCTTTGCTCTTGCCTATATTATTGCAACCGCGCTTTCTTTTCCAGGAGCTGCATTTCTGACAATATTAGCAGGGGCTTTATTCGATGTAATCGTCGGCACGATCCTTGTTAGTTTTGCATCCACTATCGGGGCTACTTTGGCGTTTCTAAGCTCACGCTTTTTGCTACGCGATTGGGTGCAAGATAAATTTGGTGATCGCTTAAAAGGGATTAACCAAGGGTTAGAAAAAGATGGAGCTTTTTATCTTTTTACATTGCGCTTAGTACCCGCTGTTCCATTTTTTGCGGTGAATTTGGTTATGGGATTGACCAAAATTAATACGCTGACCTATTTTTTCATCAGTCAATTGGGGATGCTGGCTGGCACTATTGTTTATGTGAATGCAGGTACCGAATTATCAAAGATTGAATCAACGGCGGCTATTTTAACGCCCAATTTGATTTTGTCATTTGTCATTTTGGCTATATTCCCTTGGATTGCAAAATTCTTCCTCAGCATTCTTAAGCGTAACAAAGCCTATAAAGGCTATAAAAAACCCAAGAAATTTGACCGTAATTTAATCGCTATTGGCGGCGGTGCTGGCGGATTGGTCTCTTCTTATATCGCAGCGGCGGTAAAGGCCAATGTGACATTGGTAGAAGCAAATGAAATGGGCGGCGATTGCCTGAATACGGGCTGCGTTCCTTCAAAAGCTCTAATTAAAAGCGCGAAGATAGCCAATTTCGTCAACCATAGCGATAAATATGGCATTGAGAAAACAACCGCGAAGGTGAATTTCCCAGCCGTCATTAAGCGCGTTCAAGATGTGATTAAAGCCATCGAACCGCATGACAGCGTAGAACGTTATACTGGGCTTGGTGTTGATGTGGTCAAAGGCTATGCAAAATTCATTGATCCTTGGACGATTGAAATTGCCAAAAATGATGGCGGGACTCAGCGCCTCACCAGTAAAGCATTTGTTTTGGCTACGGGTGCGGCCCCATTTGTTCCGCCGCTTCCTGCTATTGAAGATACAGCCTATCTCACCAGCGACACTGTGTGGGATGCTATGGCGCAACGTAAAGCGGCCCCTAAAAAACTTACCATATTGGGCGGTGGGCCGATTGGTTGTGAATTAGCGCAAAGCTTTCAGCGTCTAGGTTCGCAAGTGACCTTGGTTGAAATGGCCGATCGTTTGCTCGGTAAAGAAGATGCCGATGCAGCGCAAATCATTAAAAATAGCCTAGAAGAAGATGGCGTCAATGTGTTGGTGGGACATCAAGCATTACGCGGCGAAGGTAAAAAAGCATTGATGATTAAAGGCCCCGAAGGTGAGGTTAAACTGGCCCATAATGATTTGCTCATTGCTGTAGGCCGCCGTGCACGTTTGGATGGATTTGGCCTCGAAAATATTGGCGTAGAGGTTGATCGCGGCCTTGTGGTTGACGAATATTTGGCGACCAGCATGCCGCATATTTATGCAGCGGGCGATGTGGCGGGTCATTACCAACTCACCCACAGCGCAGCGCATGAAGCATGGTTTGCTGCCGTTAATGCGCTCTTTGGCTTTGCTCGCAAGTTTAAGGCGGATTATAGAGTATTACCGCGCGTGACTTATACCGACCCCGAAGTCGCTAGCGTCGGTTTGACTGAGGCAGAAGCGAATGAGCAAGATATAGCTTATGAAGTGACCATTTATCATTTGGACGACCTCGACCGCGCTATTGCAGAGAGCGAGACAATAGGCTTTGTGAAAGTGCTTACCGTGCCAGGTAAGGATAAAATTTTGGGTGCAACGATAGCGGGCAGCCATGCGGGTGAAATTATCACCGAATTTACGCTAGCCATGCGCCATAATATGGGCCTTGGTAAGATTATGGCGACGGTGCATAGTTATCCGACTTGGAGCGAGTCTAATAAATATGCAGCGGGCCAATATCGTTTGGATCGCCAACCAGAAAAGCTTCAAAAATATGCCGCTAAATTCTTTAAGTGGCGTTTAGGTTAAAAATATAAAGGGCAGCTTTCGGGCTGCCTTTTACATTCTCAATCGAGTAAATTAGCCGCCATTTTCAGCCGCTGCGCTATGGTGAGAGCGCATAATAGGCTTGCTACGATAGCAATCCATGCGAAATAGGCAGGAAAAAAGCACATCAGCGCAAAGGTGACGATGGTTTCTGCGCCTTCCATCAAACCGATAGTGTAGAGGAATGATTTATGGCCGCGCCCTTCATCGGCTGTTTTCTGGTCGTTGGCAATGGCCGCAAAGGCCAAAAAGCTAACCCCTGTGACCATGAAGCTTGCGAGCAATAGAGCCGCCCATTTTGCATTTTCAGGATTTGCCCATGCAAAGGCAAGCGGAATGGCTGCGTAAAAAAAGAAATCGGCAAGGCTATCCAGATATCCGCCAAATTGTGTCGGCCCATTAATCTGTGCCACTGCGCCATCCAGCCCATCAATAATACGGTTCATCGCTATCAAACATAGGCCAAGCATATACATTTTCTGCCCGATAGCAAAGACCGCAGGGGCCACCAATAATGCGCCTGTAATAGTTATTATATTTGCACTAATTCCTAATGATACTAATATTTCACCTATTTTATGAACCGCAGGTTTAAGATATTTTTGCAGGGCTATATCAAACATATTTTATGCTCAAGGTGTAAGAGGATGGCCTCATTTTTTTAGCTTTGATAGGGTGGCGAATGGATTATTATCTTGTTTTTCTTGCGCCATTTTTGCCGCCATTTCTTCTTCGCTAATGACGCCTAATTTTTTCAATATTGCGTCGGCATCGTCGATACGGGGGAAAGGGTCAATCGCCAAATAAAGGCTCTGAGCAATGGCTTCTCCAATATCAATCTCGCGGCCATTATAGAACATCACTTCGCAATCTTCATCTTCTAATTGGACTTCGCTATCCTTGGGATCAACGGTAGTATTTTCCATAAAATTAATGATAATATCTTCTTCTATTACGCTCTTAATAGTTGCACCCGTAGCCACGCATATTTGGTCAATTTGGGCGTTCATTTGGCCGCGCATTTGGATCGGATTATCCGCCATAATAATATTGGCTTTAAGGCTATAGATAGCAGGTAAATCAAAGCGAATAGCCAGCGCAGCACATTGTTTATCATTGGCTTCTAAAGCCATTATATTTTGAGTGAGCTTTAATTCTGCAAGAGTGATTATATAGCTAAATTCAGACCCAAATGACGTGCCTTGCGGGGCTTGCATAAGGATTTTTTCTTGGGGTGTTTCGCTGGCCATTACCACGCCACTTCTGCATTTATTATTTGAGCACACTCCATAGCGTGCACTTGCTCATATATAGATATTAATCCATTTCGCACCTTGTATAATTGCTCATCGCTGGGGGCTTCGTCACGATAAAGATTGCGGATGAGTGCATCATCCAAATCGCCCGCATTATAAGCGTTTCTATAGGCCTCTAACCGTCCGCCCAACGCACCGACCATCTTGCCAACATGTTTGCCAACCACGACATCGCCCATGCCCAATTCGCGCATTTGACCGTCCATATCATCGACAAATATCTCTGTAAGATAGACCGAATTTTGCATCATTTCTGTGTCATTCTCCAAACGCAGCAATATAATTGATAAAATGGCAATAATCATATCAAATCGCCCGTCTTGGGTGTCTTTTACACCGCCGTCTATATACCAATAGGGGTTTCGGCCTTGTTCAACCACTTTTTGATAGAGCGGGATTAAGGCATTTTTGGGTTGGGGTGGGTTAAACAGGTTTGAAAAAAACTTGCGCGAGAATAGGGACATAGAATTTTTATCTTTCAGTCTTTTGAATTGCGCTTTAGCGACATGGTCAGTATATATTCATTTAACACTATATATTGATCTTACACGATAAGGATGCAATGGCCTCTTTATATTTTTATAGATTTATTGGTTTCGGAGAGACTTAATGGCTTTCATTAGCTTAAAAACAGTTGGTTATATGTTGCTTATCGGCAGCGTCGTTGCAGTTTCAGGCTGTTCGCGTTTGCGCACGCACCAAGGTTATATCGTCGATCCAGTATTGACAGAAACAGTGGCCGTTGGCGTTGATAATAAAGAATCTGTGCAAAGCACGCTTGGCCGCCCAACATTTGCGAGCCAATTTGATAAAAACCAATGGTATTATATCGCACGCGACACAGAGCAATTGGCGTTTTCACGCCCCAAGGCTAAATCGCAACTGCTAATGAAAATCAGCTTTGATGATGTTGGTAATGTCACAAGCGTTGCGCAAAGCGGCGTTGAAACTATTGTTAAAATAAACCCTGATGGCGATAAAACACCAACATTGGGTCGCGATCGCAGTTTCTTTCAAGATATTTTTGGCAATATTGGTACAGTGGGTGCGCCTGGTGTTGGCGGCGGCGGTGGCCGTTAATATTCTCGGTCACTAAATGAGAGCATTATATTGGATTAAGCGTGATTTTCGCCTGAATGATAATATGGCATTATATCGCGCTATCGCTGAAAATGAACAGATTCTACCTCTATTTGTTTTTGAACCTGACTATATAAAGCAGCCTGATATTTCGCCGATGCACATCTGGGCGTGGCAATGCGCATTGTCTGGCATGCAAATATGTTTGCGCAATATAGGGGCTGATATATTGGTCTCGACGGGCCATATAATAGATATATTATCTTCTTTGCGTGAAAAATATGATTTTGATAACCTCTACAGCCACGCGGAAACAGGCATAGGCTGGACTTTTGAGCGCGATAAATCAGTAGCAAAATGGTGCAAATCAAACGATATTATATGGCACGAAATTCCGCAAAATGGTGTAATTCGCGGCCTCAAAAATAGAGATAAACGCCAGACCATCATTCGCCAACGTCTATTCGAGAGTGATCCGCTGCTAGCCCCTAAAAACATTAAATTTCCTGACCAATTCAATAATATATGCGCTAATCACCCTATTCCATGCGTTGAGGATTTTTTTGATATGCATGTATATCCTCATATCCAATGGGATAAGATGCAAATTATATCCGAAAGCGCAGCCCATCAAGACTTGCATAGTTTTTTGGATCAGCGTGGCCTAGGTTATTCGGGCGGAATATCATCACCCAATAGCGCGTTCACCCATGGTTCACGGCTCAGCGTTCATCTTGCATGGGGTACTATCAGCCTGCGCCAAATATTTCATGAAACGCAAAAAGCAAAAATGAAGCGCAAAACGGAAGATGATGCGCAATCGGGCCAATGGGGCCGCAGTCTAAGGGCTTTTTCATCGCGATTACATTGGCACGATCATTTCATACAGCGGCTAGAATCCGCGCCAGAGATGGAATTTCAAAGCCTCAATCCTGCGTATGAAAATATTATATATCAAGATGATGCCGCTAAATTACAAGCATGGAAATATGGGCGCACCGGTTTTCCGATTATCGATGCTTGCATGCGATGTTTGCAAGCGATTGGGTTTCTTAATTTTCGGATGCGGGCGATGGTGGTTAGCTTTGCTATTTTTGGCTTGCATCTTAGCTGGAAAACTATCCATCCGCATCTCGCGCAGATATTTCTTGATTATGAACCAGGCATTCATATCGCTCAATTACAAATGCAGGCTGGCATCGTGGGTATCAATACGATCAGAGTGTATAACCCCACCAAACAGATTATCGACCAAGACCCAGATTGTGTTTTTATCAAACAATGGGTTGATGAATTATCCGGTTTTAGCCCCGCAGAAATTCAAAATTATGAAGATATTATCTTGGGGGACTATCCCGCACCTATCATAGATTTTAAGCCATGTGCCAAAGTAATGAAGGATCAAATATTTGCTATTAGGCGCAGTTTTGAAGGTAAGAAAGCCAGTCAAAGTGTCTTAGATTTACATGGTTCGCGGCGGCGCACCAAAAAGATAATGCCCAAAAAAACTGAAGGCATAAAAACTAAAGATATAAAAATTAGGCGCAATAATTCGCATTCGCCCAATCAAGCGAAAAGCCTACAAGGCGATTTATTTGACAAAGAAGACTGAACGGTCATGCGGCTATCGCAGCGTCACATCATGCTATCAATTTATGATAATTGGAGCGGGCCAAGAGCGTGAAAATTAAAATATTTTTTATTTTTAATGACTTATAAATCTTCCATTCCAAAAATGAGGCCCATTTTAGTCAAAGGCCCATGACTTCGAATCTGTAAGAGCTTTTCAACGCTCGCAAGAATCGAGAGGGGTGTCGGCGAGCCTGATAATAATTCGCTGATAAGGATTTTGAATTGGCTGGGCGCTGACGGAGCTGATGCAGGCCTAAAAATGGAAAATGTCGCTTTGGTACATTTTCGGGCCTCGAAGAATGTCCGATCTAAAACGACTGAGTGCTTATTGACTATCGTTCAATCACTTAAAAACGGATATTGGAAAAATAACCCAGAAACGAGCGATTCAACTCCCGTTTCTGATAGCGGTGAAGGTCCTGCTCTCTCTTTGTCTAAACCAGAAATGGAAGATATGGCCTCTTCGTTACGCGAGGATCTCTACCTAACAAATGTTGATCCACTCAACGCGCTAGGGCTGCAAATTGAGGGCGTCGCGGTTTTTGTTCCCTCTGAGATTAAGAATGTCGACCCTAGTCTTGTTGGCACATATTCCTAAGGCACAAACTTACGAAAGTAGCCAAGATTGGAAATGCTTACGGACGCACTTATGAAAGTTCCGAAGAGCATGACGCCTTTTACCTCGCTTCAACAACACTGCTTCCGGCGGAGTCAGTTGAAGATTATGTCCGACAAGGACAATCCGCGTCACAAATTGGCGAAATATCTAGAGCTTCGCCAGAGCTTGTCGAATATAGAATTAAGCGGATGGGCCTTTGGAGAGTTTACAAGGATATTGGTGAACGTATTTCGAATTGACTGTATTTCCTTATTTAGGGTATTAACATCAGGGTCGCTGGGCAAATATACGGCGGGGTCAATGCCTGCGGCCTGACTTTGTATGAATTGCGCATAATTAAACGCTCCCCTCTGTGCAGCAAAACCTAGTGCCAGTTCATAACGGAACGGATTATTCTCACGCTCCGGCCCGTCATGACGCAGATAATTCTTTTCTGTACGGCCGAGAAAGATGCCACTTGAATTAAAAAGTCCAGCGCGTATTAAGTCGCGCGTGTTTGACCAGCGGGATGCCTCATTAGTGGTGAGTCTTTTGGCCTGCCGTCCGCGCCAGACCGAGCCGACGACGGCAAGGCCTGCGCCTGCGAAGCTGGAGAATGTTGCGATGCGGATATTATCGACGTGTCAGCTTAATGAGATTGTGCTTTACTCATTTCAACTTGGCCCAAACAGAGTGGACTGGCTTCAGTTAAGACTGGAGCGCAGAGGGTAGCCAAACGACACTCCTTATCTAAGGCGTGGGTGGCTGGGTGAAAGCTCAGTCACCCAATTATTGCACTTCTTTCTCAATGACCGCAAGCTGGCCCTTCGCATATTTTTTGACAACCAACAGAGTCTCACGGCAAGCTATTTTGATATCTTCGTTGGTCGGCGTTTCTTCAACATATGTTCCATGGCTCATAGAATTTATCATAGTGCCTTTTATTTGAATATCATCTGATGCAATGAGAAATGAAAGAAAGTTTGTAAACTGGTCGCACTCATCTGGCTGACAAAACCTACCGATTGCCTCTAGTACTGACCTGATAGAATTGCCTGTGTGATGATCAGGCTCTTTTGTACCATTGTCAATTTCATAAATGTCTCTAAGTTGGTCTTTGAACGGGGCCACATATGTGTGTGCAGAATGTATCCGATGCTTATTCTGCGATACTGAAAGTGAGAAAGCGGCCTCAGACTTCACCACCCTATTATTCTTAGCGATGTTAAAAAAATAGCTGCTGTGTGTCAGCATTAAGAGCTTTGGCCTTGCGATTTTGTTTTTTGCTATTTTTTTGGCATTAATTTCTATGTCGCCCTGATTAGATATACCCAAATCTTTCAACACCTGAGCAATAGCGAAGACATAATCAAATGACATTGATGTGACAGGGTCATCAAAGACCAAATATAGCCTTTTATAATCCGCATTTGCTGCTACCTTTCGATGGATTGAGGCGATGAAATAGCAAAAGGCCAGTGCGGTTTTTTCTCCATCGCTCAGGGTCCGATCAGGGCCTCTCGACATTGTCTTGTGATCCCGTTTGACAACAAACTCATCTTCGTCAAACGTATATTTCTCGGCAAAAAAATGCCTCAAAACAAGCTTGAACGTATCTGCGACCCTCTTCTTAGCTTGCGTCGATGGTTGGCGTTTCTCAGCCGCTGCCAATTCTGTTTTTTTCTCCCGAGCTGCAATTTGATAGGAATCAAAAGCTTCAAGCTGCTCCCAATATTCTATGGCAAATTCGACAAGGAAAACGCGACATGCACCGCGCTGTAGGGTTTTTCTCTCTTCATCAACTTTCTGAGTAATTGTGATAAGCTCAGTCACTTGCACATTATTGGCAATGATAATATCATTTAATTGGGCCACTAAACTCTCCAACGTCGCTATATCATATAAAATGGCATTAGCGAGATTATCAGCTTTCTTCTCAACGGTGGACTTAAGTGACTCAATGGCTTGCTCAATCGCAAGACAGTTCTGTTCAACATCAGAAAGTATATCTGATTTTGTTGATGGGAAATACGCCTTGAGATCGTCAAAGAGTTTACGCTGTGAGTTACTGGTTTTTCGGAAATTGTCTATAGTATCTGCAAATGCTGTAATACGCTTATAACACTGACTGAGGGCCTGTTTGTGCTTTTGTTCATTGTCGTCGAAATACGCAATATAAGCTTCAATTACTGCCTTTGGCTCGGCAGCGCTAACGTCCTGCTCGCAAAATGGACACACTTCGTCTTGCCGTTCATGAGTATGCTTGATGCCAGCTCTGTAAAATTCGGTATCCTTTTCAATCTTTGCTTTTACTTCCTCGGCTACAGATGACAGGGAAGTTTCAAGCTCAAGTTGCTCTTTGAGAATTGATAATTCAAGAGCTGCATATTCAATTTCACTCAGTGAATTTGGACAATTTGGATCAGTTGGCACAGATTTGAGCTTATCCAATTCTGTCACATGATCTTGAAATGTTTTGGCTGGTGCTTCTGGTTTGGTTGGGAAACTAGAACCTAGCTTTTCAAATGTAATATCGCGAAATTCTCGTAAATTGCGATTTACATTAGCTTGGTGAACGAGTTTCTGCTCTTTGCTATTGGTAAACTGTTCGGAAAGCTGTTTCAAGCTGGTTTCAAGAGCCTTATCTGCCTTATTCACTGCCTTTTGGGCATCTTTAAGATCAATTTTGTCACTATCGACCGCAATTTCATTCGGGATGTCACTATTTATCTTAAACCTATTTACCCTTAACTCTGTCTGTACAAAGTCGTCTGAAAAAACATGAAAAATTGTATCGTTACACGCAGCCGATACAGCCGTGGTAATTTTGTTCAAATCCAATGAACCAAGCACATCGTTTCCGTGTCGGAATATCAGTTTCGCTTGCGCATTGGGGGATTCTTCAGAGACTAGATTAAATGCTGCATCGTCAATTTTCTTACCCTGTTTGTGAAGATCAAGATAATAGAACGCGCGTGAGAGGAAAGATTTACCAACACCATTACGAGCAAAAATCAAATTCTGTCCGTATTTTGATAGGGTTTCCTCAAGCTTAAATATCGGCCCTAAGTACTCAGCGTATAAAGAGAATGAGGGGCTTTGTGGATTGTTAATGATTAAATTTTACTCCTATAAAAACTATTTTTACTATATTGTTTATTGTTGAATATCCAAACAACTATAAATTATAGGAGTTAGCATAGGAGATTTATTGTATTATTCTAGTATTTTTATCCATTTTTTCATATTTTTCAAGAGCCGGTCTGGCGGCCCATAACCTCCATTCGCATTCTTTAAGAAACAAACCTTAAGGAACAAATGGAAATTCTTTTTGGGAATATTTCCTTCAACAAGCGCAGCACAGGATTATATTTTCTGAACTTTCGCCGCGCCCGCATGATACAGGGATGGTGACTTTAATCTCTTAAAACTTAAGCGAATTTGATTTGTATGCGCGCGCGATATTGGGCCTTCCTATTCCGCCTATCCAATGCCGAGGCGCATCGGCAAGTGCTGTGATATTGGCGGATAGGGATTCCGATGATTTTGCATATACGCGTCTGGCAGACGCTTTGCGCATATCAAAGAGCGATCATGCGGATATTCGCATCTTTGGCAAACCCGTTTCGCGGCCGTATCGCCGTATGGGTGTGACGCTAGCGCGCTGCGATAATGGCGATAGCAATCAAGCCAGAAAATTGGCGGCAGATGCAGCGCAAAAAATTGTGATCCAATATGATGGATGAATAATTTATGGGTGAATATGGTTAGAGGCAAGAGCGAATGGGGTTTAGAATAAGGGTTGTAAATCTTGCTATTAGCCCAAAAATTATAGGGCGGAAATCAGAGTTTGGGAGCAAGCTTGCGCCTTACCGCGCCTTAGAATATCTTCAAAATGATTGAGTATCGGCCGTTTAAGGCATATTATTGGATATTATACGATTAGATGGTAATAGTATCATAGTTACAGCTTTCAGGGATGTATAAATTAGCGTAAGGAGCGGTAATGAACGTTAGTGTTACCAATAATTTTGATTTGATTAGACTGTTTGCAGCATCGCAAGTCGCAATATTGCACGGCGCAAAGCATTTGGGATATGATAATGATTTTCTACAAATTTTTTCTTTATTTCCTGGAGTCCCCATATTTTTCTTTGTTAGCGGGTTTTTGATCTATGGATCCTATGATAAATCCAGCGCGAACCCAAAACCTATACAAAATTTTTTCACCAAACGAATTTTGCGCCTATATCCTGCGCTATTACTATGTTTGATTGTGTCAATCTTGTCAGTTTGGCACAGCGGATATTTTCAAACGACAGATATAAAATCTCTAAATTTTGTTTCTTGGTTCTTGGCCCAATCTACTTTTTTTCAATTTTACAACCCAGATTTTTTGAGGGGTTATGGTGTTGGCGTTTTGAATGGCAGCCTCTGGACAATCTCTGTTGAAATACAATTTTATATGTTGACGCCCTTGATTTTCTTAGCATTCAAATATTGGAGCAGATATATAATATATGGATTGGTTTTAATTTTTGTCTTTGCCAATATTTTGAATACGCATTTGAATGAAACAGAAACGATGATTGAAAAATTGTTCACAGTCTCATTTATCCCTTGGCTCTATATGTTTGTCCTCGGCGCACTATGTTATAAGCATCAACAAATTATAGCATATGTGATGAAAGTCCCATTTTTCATCACTCTATCATTATTTGCAATCATATATTATTATACCCGCAATTTGGGATGGGATAATGGTATAAATCCTATTGCATATATTGCTCTTTTAGCTTTGGTTATTAAATGTGCTTTTACCTTTCCAAATCTTTCAGATACTATTTTGAAAAGAAATGATTTTTCATATGGCATTTATATTGCGCATATGCCTATCATTAATTATCTTCTATACATTGGTATAGAGGGCGCGCTTGGCTTTATATATGCCATGATACTGACCATAGGATTTGCCATATTATCATGGTATGTGATTGAAAAACCCAGCCTAAAATTAAAAAGAAATTCTCTTAGAGGATATTAAATTTTAGAGAGTTAGAGAATATATGGAGACATTATATTAGGCCAACCCTATATCATATGCAATGACACCAAGGGCTTTGGGGACGATGATTAATAGCCCGCAAAAATCTTATGATCCAATTTATGTCGGCCTAATAATGTATCGGATAGGGCGTTGCCAATGCTGAGATGGCTGCACTGGCGCGGTTTTGTTATAGCCTAAATGATGTACGCTATTTTGCACCATTCACCTCAATAGAATATTTAGAAAGTCGATAGCCCTTGACCAATAGCGATTGTTTGCAGATAGAGCATCTCAATCATAGATATAGTTTTTTACGGGATCATCGATATGGCTACGAAAATATATGGTATTTCAAATTGTGACACCATCAAAAAAGCGCGTAAATGGATGGAGCAACGCGATATAATTTATGATTTCCATGATTATAAAAAAGCGGGCGTTGATGGTAAAATGCTCAAAGAATGGATTTCGCAACTGGGCTGGGAAGCGCTTCTTAATAAGCGCGGGACCACTTTCAAAAAACTCCCTGCCGCGAACCGTGAAAATATTGATGAATCCAAAGCTATCATGTTGATGATGGAGTATCCCAGCATGATTAAACGCCCGATATTAGAGACAGAAATGGGTTTGTTAGTGGGCTTCAAATCATCAGAATATGAAGCTGCATTAGTAAATTAATATTTGCACAAATTAATTTATTCACTATATTTATAGTATAAATTCTTGTAAAATATAATATCGTTATGTCTCTTTAAGATGATTCATCTTGAAGCTTTAGGCCTTATTGCTAGGATTATAATAGAATCGCCATGATGATATTATAATGGCGCGTGTGGAGTGAATATTATGGATGCTACAATTAATATAAGAGCGAATGGTTTGGCTCTTTGCTCTATTTTGCGATATTATTCTAAACGGATCACTGCGAACTAATCAATGCTCCGTATTGTACCAATATTATTGAAAGGCTTGATAATAGCTTTGTCTTTGTCAACCACTGGATGCAGCGATGATGCAGATGGTTTTTCATCAGATACAGCCATTCCAATCATTATCGGGCATAGAGGCGCAAGCGGAGAGCGACCAGAGCATACAGAAGCGGCCTATAGATTGGCGATTGAACAAGGCGCTGATTATCTGGAACCCGATATAGTCGTGAGCAAAGATGGCATATTGATGGTGCGCCATGAAAATGAGATTGGCAGCACGACCAATGTTGCAACAAAGCCAGAATTTGCATCGCGCTATACGACGAAAGTTATTGATGGCAGAGAAGTAACGGGCTGGTTCACCGAAGATTTTACTTATAATGAATTGAAAACATTGCGGGCCAAAGAAAGTTTGACGGAATTGCGCTCTGGTAACAGAGATTATGATAATGAATTTGAGATATTATCCTTTGAAGAATTGTTAAAACTTATTCAGCGATTGGAACAAAGAACTGGGCGGGTGATAGGCATTTATCCCGAGCTAAAACATCCCAGCTATTTCAAGTCAATTGGTTTGCCACAACAAGATATATTATTGAAACAGTTGAATATTTTTGGGTATCGCGATTCCAGCGATGCCGTTTTTATCCAATCATTCGAAATAGGCATTTTGGAGAAATTAGCTGAAGCAACCGATATTAGGTTGATCCAGCTCATTGGGCCAGATGGATCACCCCCCGACCGCCCTAATTTATTATTTACTGATATGATAACGCCTGCCGGATTATCGCGTATTGCAAAATATGCAGATGGAGTTGGTGTTCATAAATCCTATGTCATCGATAGAAATATTTTAGGACGTTTAAGCGGTTTCACTGATTTGATAAAAAATGCCAAAGCCATAGAATTATTGGTGCATGTATGGTCATTTAGAGCCGAAAATTACTTCTTGCCCGAAGGATTGAAATCATCGTTAGACCATAGCGAATTGGGCGATATGAAATCTGAAATTAGAGCATATCGTGATGCTGGGGTCGATGGGTTTTTCACTGACCATCCCGAATTGGCTGTTACCGCTCTGACAGAATATCAAGCGCAATAATATAGACGCTCTATCATTCGCAGATTCGCGTCCCATTTCTGACTATTTCTCTCACGACTTTGCCCGATTCGGTTAAATCGCTCTCGCTCCATGGACCGCTTTGCGATGTATCTGGCTTAAACATGGATGCACCCTCGGCCTTATTGCTAACCGCCCAATTGGCATTTGACAAACAATGTTTGTCCATGAATTTGGTCCATTTTTCAACCGATTCATGGGCTACATCACCATCGCCATTGGCATTAATCGTACCCCATTCGGTTACAAAGATAGCGAGACCCGCTTGCAAGGCTATTTCGGTTTTAGCGCGCAATTCATCCCCATGCGTTCCCGCGTAAAAATGCATAGTATAGGCGATATTATCATATCCAACTATGGGATCTTTAGCGACAATATCGACATCTTGTGACCATCTGGGCGAGCCAACAATAATCAAATTATCAGGATCAATTGCGCGAATAGTAGATATGAGTCTCTGCGAATAGGGTTTAACATCCCTAGCCCAATCAGCACTATCCAGAGGTTCGTTGTAAATTTCATATATGACATTGGGTTTATCGCCATATTTCTTAGCCATTTGGGTGAAAAAATCGACCGCTTTTTCGGGATATTCATGCGCATGATGAGAATGAAAATCAAGGATGACATAGGCCCCTATCTCAATGGCAGCATCTACAACATTTTGGGCGCGCTTTAGATTGGCTTCTGGTTCATCAAGATAGCTGCCCTTCTCATCGGCTCCCATAGCAGCGCGAAACAGAGATGCATTCCAGTTTTCGGATAAATATTGAACCACTTGCGGATTATATAATCCTTCTTGGCCATAGCCTGTATTGGACCAAAAATGACTCATCCCAGAGAGGGCAATAGGACGCCCCTGGCTGTCGGTTATGCGATTGCCAGTTACGGATAATGCGCCAAAACGCTCAATCGGGGTTTGTGCATTCGTGGCTGGGTTCGAAATTGGTGGTGGCAAAATGCTTGGTACTGGTGCAGCGATATTTGCCGAACCACATGCGCCCAAAACCATTATTGCTGCGCTCAATAAAGCAATAGACATGAAATTTTGCATGATATTCTCTCTCTACTATTTTTTGGATATTCTTGTAGATATACTCTGACTATGACACGCTTATCATAGTATAATAATATTTTACAAGCTATTGGCCAGCATTCATTGTTTTCAGTATTTTCATTGTTTTGATACTTGCTAGCTTGATAGTTATTGCCTTGATGATATTGGTTCATTGTACGCGCAGATAATATGATGGCGATTATGGCCAACAAGGCCCAGAGCAGAAATGGCGCGCTTGGACAATCAGCAATATCGCCTCTATTTTTTGTAAAAACACCAAAGGTAAAGGTCATCGCAATAGGGCCAATGATAGAGCCAAGCCCCATTGTATCAATGAACAAGATTAGGGCCAGCGAACCCATAATACCCATACGGCTCTCATTGGTATCCTCTTGATACATCAGGGCGAGAATGAATAGGCCCTTGCAGGTGAAGTCAAGCAAATATCATGGTGCCTAATTTATTGTCAAAAGATGCATTAGGGTCAGAGTATTGGTGCTATTTTCCGCTAATCTTTCCAAATGAACACTTCGTCTAATGGCCTGCCAAATATGTGGGCGATACGAAATGCAACTTCTAATGAAGGCGAATATTTGCTCTGTTCAATGGCGGCTATGGTCTGGCGCGTAACGCCGACTTTTTCGCCCAAATCAGCTTGAGTCATCTCATTGCTCATGAAGCGCAAAATTTTGATATTATTGTTAAAAGCTAATTTTTTCATACGCTATGCCTGGCGATAGAGAAAGATTTGATACCCCAAGCGAATAGATTCTGCACCCACTAAGACTGCTAATAAAATGTTGAGCATTATTGATGTGGAAACGCCATTATGAAATAAAGCACCGCTGCCCCATACGCCCAATAATAGAGGATAATAGGCGATTTGGGTGGCGGCTTTGTGGATGTTACGGTCACGCTCATCCTCTTTGAACGTCACCTCGCTTCGATTGCGGATGAATAATATGAGTGTGGCGACCAACATACTGCCAATTGTCAGGCCGATGATGAAGAATAAGAGCCCTAAATAATAATCGGGCGACGCATTTTGGCCTATTGGGGTTAATAATGTGAGAAAATAAAACCCAAAGCCGCCGATCATAGCGATAAAGGCGACCCACAGCATTTTTTCACGAAATGACATTTCCATACTCCATGTTAATAAATATATCTGTTATGTTAGATTTTGTTAACATGGAGTCAATTATAATATAGTTATAATATGAAAATCATTATAATATACTCTTTTTAAGCAGAGCATTTGTCGCTAATGTTTCTTTATGTCCACCACGTCAAAAACGCTCACATTCGATACGTCTACCAGCCGTGCGAACCCAACACCAAAGCCGATGAAAAGGCTGACAGTACCAAAAATTCGCCAACGCAAAGGCGGTGAACCTTTGGTCATGCTCACCGCCTATACGGTACGCATGGCCCAATTGCTCGATCCAGAATGCGATATGCTTTTGGTAGGTGATTCGCTCGGGCAGGTTATTTATGGGCTGCCGCATACCGTTGCTGTGACCATGGATATGATGATTGCCCATGGTGCGGCAGTGGTTAGGGGAAGCTATCATGCCGCTGTGATTGTTGATATGCCTTTTGGTTCCTATGAAGCATCGCCCGAACAAGCCTTTGAAAATGCCTCTAATTTGCTCAAACATACTGGTGCGGCTGCGATTAAAATTGAGGGTGGTAAAATATTAGCACCGACATTGGAATTTCTAACAAAACGCGGTATTCCAGTGATGGCGCATGTTGGTTTAACGCCCCAAGCTATCAATATATTGGGGGGCTATGGTGTGCGCGGTAAGAGCGATGAAGAAGCCAAAGTCATTGTCGAAGACGCGGTTGCTCTCTCAGAAGCGGGGGCTTTTGGCCTTGTTATCGAAGGCGTGTTAGAGCCTATTGCGATTGAGATTACCCAGAAAGTAGCCTGTCCCACTATTGGTATTGGTGCCTCTGCACAGTGCGATGGGCAAGTCTTAGTTTCAGAGGATATGCTTGGTCTGTTCGATCGCACGCCGAAATTTGTGAAACGGTATGGTAACATGTCAGAGACTGTTCAAAAATCTGTGCGTCAATATGCGGATGAAGTCCGCAGCCGAACATTTCCCAGTCGAGACCAATTATATGGATCAATATAAGAGTGATTGACGCATAAAATTTATTTTTTATAGCGATTATCCTGTAATTTATACTATTGTGCAGCGTCGCTTGATATTGGGGGCTAGTATGTCGCCTCACTCGCGGCTAATGGATGATGAATGGTGCGATAATTTGCGCATTTTTAATGGAGGTAACGGTGGCTAAAAGCCCTACAGATACAAGAGATTTAGCCGATGAGGCATTTTTACGCGAAGTCGATGATGCGGTGCGCGATAGTGACCTTAAACAATTTTGGAACAAATGGGGCCGCTGGATAGCGATTGCGCTTATTGTTGGATTTGGGACATTAGGTGCTTGGGCTTATTTTGAAAATCAAAAATCACAAGCTATTGGCGACCAAGGGGAAGCTTTTATCAAAGCTGTAGATATATTAGAGGCGGGTAAAAATGATGAGGCATTAGAGCAGCTCAAATCTTTCAAAGATGCAGAACAAGCAGGCTATCGTGCTCTATCAAAAATTTTAGAAGGCAACATTGCGATTGAAAAAGGCGATAAGAAAAAGGCCATTGCACATTATGATGACGTGATTAAAGATGAAGAACTGTCCAGCGCATTTCGTGATTTTGCATTGATTAGAAAAACAATGGCGCAATTTGATGATGTGAAACCGCAGCATATTATAGATCAACTTAAACCCTTGGCTATACCAGGTAATCCGTGGTTCGGAAGTGCTGGTGAAATGACAGCCATATCCTATATGCGGCAGGACAAAGAAGATTTAGCGGGGCCTATTTTTGCCCAAATTGCTGACCAAGAAGATTTACCAGAATCGCTGCGCGGCCGTGCCCGTCAAATGGCAGGTGTATTGGGAATCGATGCTATTCAGAATAGCGAAAGCGAAGATGATGCAGAAAAAACAAGTGAATGAATTATCATCGAGTTTGCTGCAAAGGTTGCGCAGCGCGATATTATAAAATTGGAGAATATTTTCGTGCATAAAACTTCTAAATATATCTTAAGTTTAGCTGCTTTATCAATGCTGACTGCATGCGGCGCTTTGGGCGGCAGTAGCGATTCAAAAGTCACCCCAACAATCGGTAATCGCGTCGATATTTTGGGCACGCGCATAGATACAGAAGCTGATCCCGCCTTATCTGGACAATCTGTAATTATACCAACATCGCGGATTAATGATGCTTGGCAACAGCCGAGCGGTGCTGCTTCTAATGCTCCTGGTCATGTGGCGCTTGGGGCAGAGTTAAGCCGAAACTGGAGCAGTCAAATTTTGGGGTCAACCTCTCGGGCAAGGTTGGCGTCCTCGCCGATTATTGTAAACGGAAAATTATTCGCTATCGGTACCGATGCGGTTGTAAGAGCCTTTGATGCAACAAATGGCGCGCGACTTTGGAGTGCTAATTTTAGCAAATCAGTCGAGAAAAAATCGACATTATTTGGTGGCGGTGTTTCCTCTGATGGCGTCAATATTTACGCTACAAATGGAATTGGCGATGTGGTGGCTCTCAATATTGCTGATGGTACTATGCTATGGAAATCAAGGCCTGCTGGGCCTTTGCGCGGTTCGCCGACATTATCAAATGGCAATCTTTATGTCATGACACAAGATAATCAAATATATGCTTTGAATGCCCGAACGGGCGCAACCGAATGGAATGAAGCGGGTGCTATTGGTGAATCTGGTATTTTCGGTGTGGCATCGCCTGCCGCATCCGATGGAACCGTTGTGGCTGGATATTCTTCGGGGGAATTATCGGCTTATCGGTATGAAAATGGCCGTAGCCTCTGGAGCGATACCTTGTCGCGTACGCGCATGTCATTGTCAGTGTCTGAATTGTCTGATGTTGACGCATCTCCCGTCATTGATCGCGGTAAAGTCTATGCCTTGGGCCAGGGCGGGCGCATGGCTGCTTATGATTTGGATCAAGGACGCCGTATTTGGGAGCTTAATATTGCCGGTATCGCAACCCCAGTGGTAGCGGGTGAATGGGTTTTTGTTTTAACCGATGATGCTAGGATGCTCTGCATCTCACGCTCAAGTGGAAAGATTCGTTGGATTGCCCAATTACCAGAATTTGCGAATGAAAAGAAAAAGAAAGGCGAAATCACTTGGCGCGGCCCTATATTAGCGGGGAATCGTCTGGTAGCCAGCAATTCAGAGGGTGAAATTTGGTCGATAGAGCCTGCGGAAGGCGTTGCATTTAAGATACAAGAGGTTAAGGCCCCCATTTCTGTGGCGCCAATCGTTGCCAATAATATGCTTTATATTTTGGATGACAGCGGCACGATCAGCGCTTTTCAATAATAATTGGGGTTTGCACCCTATATTTAAGGGAGTTATGGCATAATGAAGCCCACTATTGCCATAATTGGCAGACCTAATGTCGGTAAATCAACATTGTTCAATCGATTGGTTGGCAAACGTTTAGCATTGGTTGACGATCAACCAGGCGTTACGCGCGACAGGCGCGAAGGCGATGCGTCTTTGTTTGACTTGAAATTCATTGCGGTCGATACCGCTGGTTATGAGGATGAAGATCCGCAAACCTTGCCCGGTCGGATGCGGTCGCAAACCGAAGCGGCTTTGAATGGCTCTGTTGCGGCTATCTTCATTATCGATGGTCGCGCGGGGTTAACGCCGCTTGATGAAGAGATTGCGCGTTGGCTGCGTGCTAGCAATGTGCCCGTTGAATTGGTGATAAATAAAGCCGAGGGCAGCCGCGCCGATTCTACTATATTGGAATCCTATAGCTTGGGATTTAATGAGCCTATTGCCATAAGCGCAGAGCATGGCGAAGGCATGGCCGATCTATATCAAGCTTTGCGGCCTATCATTGATGCATGGGACGGCGAAGAAGAAGAATATGATTTGGAGTCCCCGACGGCACCTCTAAAATTGGCCGTTGTCGGCCGTCCCAATGCTGGCAAATCGACCATGATAAATAAGATGCTCGGTGAAAATCGACTCATAACAGGGCCAGAGGCAGGTATTACGCGCGATAGTATTACCATTGATTGGTTGTGGGATAATCCTGATTCAAGCGACCCAGAGCTAAAACACCGTGAAATCCGCATCATTGATACTGCTGGGATGCGCAAAAAAGCGCGGGTAAAAGACAAGTTAGAGAAATTATCGGTTGCCGATGCACGGCGCGCTATTGATTTTTCCGAAGTGGTAATTTTGATGCTTGATGCGACAAAAGGCCTAGAATTGCAGGATTTGAAAATTGGGGATCATTGCATTCAAGAAGGCAGAGCCTTGATTATTGCTATCAATAAATGGGATATTGCCGAAGATGGTAGCGCATTATTCCATGGTATTAGAGCGGCCCTAGATGAGGGATTAGCGCAATTAAAGGGCGTACCGATGATCGCTGTTTCTGCTATGACGGGCAAAGGATTGGATTCGTTAATAGACGCCGCCTTCAAAGCGCGAGATGCCTGGAGCCGCCGCGTACCCACTGGTGAGTTAAATCGGTGGTTCGAACAGGCTATTCAGGTAAACCCGCCACCTGCACCTGGGGGGAAACGCATAAAATTACGCTATATTACCCAAGCTAGAAATCGGCCGCCTACCTTTGCTGTTTTTGGCACCAGAGTAGATAAATTGCCCGAAAGCTATAATCGTTATTTAATTAATGGATTGCGCCGAGATTTAGATTTTGGGGCTGTGCCAGTGCGCATGAACATGCGTGCATCCAATAATCCTTACGCAGATGATTAATATATAGCACTATATATCAAGAGTTAAGGCATAGTCGTATATGTAAAATTGAGAGTATCAATATTTTTATACTATGATTATCTTTTAATCCAATTTGGTTTTTTCATTTTAGAGCGTAAACACTCCGTTTACTAATCCGTTGTATAGTGACTTCTTGTTCTGGTCGTAATTCAGCAAGGAGAAACGGGATATGACCCTTACCGACAGTGAAATTATTAACTGGAAGACCTATATCAATACGCGCGAATTACTGGGGCCTGGCTTTGTCAGAATCTTGGGTTATTTTCGTGAAGATGGTATAAAATCATTGGCACAAATAGAAGAGGCATTGCGCGTGCGTGATTCGAGCAAACTCGTCATTCCAGCGCACACTCTGAAAGGTGAAGCTTGGCAATTCGGAGCTGAGAAATTAGCGGAATTGGCAGAAGAGATTGAAATGACGGCGCGTCACTATATTGAAATCCAACAAGATCCCGAAGATCTACTAGAAAAAGCAGTATTATTGCGACCTTTATTCGAAACGACGCTTGAAGCACTTGAAAAAGAATCCAATCCATTGGTTGAACGCCGTGTCGTGAATAGTAATCGCGGTTTTGCTAATTATACTTATGATAGCTAGAGCTAGGCTTTTGCGCCTATTGTGTTTAACGCCGAAAGTCCTGTAACGCGCGGCGCGCTAAAGAACGCCAAAGCCACTCTAGTGGGCCATAATGAAAATGCTCTAGCCATGGTTTTGACCATAAGAGCATGATGACCCATGTTCCGAGAATGATTGGGAAAAGCCCTGCTCTGCTAATCTCATTATAATATCCCAAACCATAGCCATAGAATATAAAACTCATCGCAATGCTCGTGCCGATATAGTTGGAAAATGCCATACGGCCAGCGGCTGCTGTTCGTTGAAGCAATCTATTAAATGGGCTTTTAGAAATAAAGAGGATGATAAGCGCTGCATAGCCCATGGTCATCATCAGGCGCGGGATGTTGCTCCAGCCCTGTATCGCATTAAAGATTATCGCAATATCAAAACCATTTTTGAAGATTATAAAGGCAATCAAACTATTGAGTATGATCCCGCCGCCAAGCCCATAAATCACTGTTTTTTTATAGGTAATAGTATCACTTTGGCCCAATAAAAAACCATTTTTGAGCAAAGCCATGCCGATTAATATGAAAGGGAGAGTTTCGGTAATACCAATGAAAATAGAGAATATCGGTGTAGTCCATTCCTCTGCGATTCGGAATCTCACTATATCAGCATAATCCTTATCATAGGCATCTAACTCAGCCACTGTAGCCTGCGCATCTGGCTTAAATTCATCTTTGAAAAGCTGATAATCAGCTATTTCTGCGCTAGTCGCATCGCTACTTTCTGCGCTATATTTTTGATATAATAATCCGCCCAAGGCAATCGTGAGTAAAAGCGTGAAAGATATGAATATGCCCAAACCCCATTTGAGCAATTTTTGCGCGTCCAAATGGTGCATAAAATAGGTAAAGCAGCCCATTACGCCATAGAGGAATAATATATCGCCATACCAAATAAAGGTGAAATGCAGCAATCCAAATAAGATAAGCCAAAGCATACGATTATAGTGTATTTTAGCACTGCTGTCCCCCTTATCCTCTGCTCGCATGATTATCAGCATCATGCTGGCACCAAATAATAGCGAAAATAGGCCGCGCATTTTACCATCAAAGAAAATGAAATTACCAATCCACGCTGCCGCATCCGATGCACGAGCAGGGCCAAATAAATTGGGCATCAAATAAGCATTTTGCGGCATGGCAAAAGCGATGATATTCATCGTCACTATACCCATGACAGCAAAACCACGCAGCGCATCGAGATGAATATATCGTTGCTTTTGATTGTTGGTTTCCGTCATATAATATGGTGTTTCATAACCAACTGGAAATTTCATCCAAAGGTTTTTTATAGGTTGCATGTACGGGGATAGTGGCATTTTTTGCAGGCTTGCCAACCACCAAGACCATCATAGGTTTTTCAGTGCTGGGCCTATCACAAATCTTGTTCAAAAACTTCATAGGGTTGGGCGTATGCGTTAAGGTTGCGAGTCCCGCATCATGCAGGGCGGTGATGAGCATGCCCGAGGCAATACCAATGCTTTCATTCACATAATAATTTTGCTTCATTTCTCCTGAACGCAGGCCGCCTTTGCGCTGCCCAAAAACCACAATGAGATAAGGTGCAATCTCCAAAAATGGTTTGTCGCTATCGGTTCCAAGCGGTTCGAGCGCATCGAGCCATTCTTCGCTGGCCTTATCTTCATAAAATTCACGCTCTTCGGCTTCGGCGGCAGCGCGTAATGCTGTTTTTTTGTCCATACTTTCTATCACTGCGAAATGCCAAGGTTGGTGATTGGCCCCATTGGGTGCAGTCCCAGCAGCCAATATGGCATTTTCAATCACAGCGCGCGCTATAGGGGCATCGCTGAAATAACGGCAGGAACGGCGCGTTTTAATCGCTTCATAAAATGCTTTGGAACGCGCAATCCGCTCTGCATCATCATATTCAGGCAGAGCAGTATAGGGAAGAGTGTCATGCTTTTTCATGATATGACTTTAACGATATAAGCCTAAATTAAAAGCACAAAGCTTATTGACATTAATGTAAGTAAATATAATAGAATATTACTAAAGAATGATTCGTTACACATGGATACTAATATGACTAACATTCCTTATATTCACACGGGCCGTAAAAGAGTAAATATTCGTCCGCTTAAGGCATTGCATCATTTTCGCAAATTAATTGCTGACAAAGAAGATACAGAACAAGTATTTCATATCATAAATAATCTGCGCGATGGACGTTATATTAGTAAAGCATTAAAATTTCTCAAAACTCCATTGGGTGAGCAGCTTTATGCACGCGACGAATTTCTTCCTGATATTTTGGACGATCATGACACATTATTGGCAATGCCATCGGGTTCCTTGGGTCGCACCTATGCCGAATTTATGGAGCGCGAAAAAATTAGCGCCCATGGGCTGGTTGAAGAAAATGAGAAATTTTCGTCCAAAATACCCTCTTATGATGATCGTATAGAATGGTTTTATAACCGCATGCGCGATACGCACGATATTGCCCATATTTTAACGGGCTATGGGCGCGATCCTCTGGGTGAACAATGCTTATTGGCATTCACCTACAGCCAAAATATAAGCTTGGGCTTTTTGTTTATCGCTTATGCAGGCGGTATCGAGGTAAAACGCCGTGCGCCAACCAAAACACCAGTGTTCAAAGCCATAAGAGAAGCACAGCGCAACGGCAAAGTTGCTGCTAATATTGGCTATCAAGATATTACGGCCCTGCTGCCAATGCAGCTAGATGAAGTAAGGGCAATGCTGAATATTACGCAACCCTTTAGCTATGATATGGCGCATGATATATATAAGAGCGCAGGCGTTGACCCGCATGAAATTTTGGCCATTGCTTAGGGTTTGATCCTAATCATTGATAAAGAGATGGCGTTTTTCAAAGGGCTTGCATGATGCAATCACCGCCATCGGTTATCAAATGCCACAAACAGCCCAATGCTATCGCGCGCATCCACCAACGCGGCACGAATAGCAGGATCATATAAAGAACAGCCGCCCATAATGTGTGCAGCGGGTGAAAGCCGATAGAGCAGCGGTGTGGATCAAATATGGGCGATGCGAGTAGATGATCTATATCGATGAAATTACAGGCTATCATGATAAGGCCCGCTTTTAGCCAGAGCCGATTATCATCGCTTGTATTGTTGCGACCCCAGACCAGATAGGCCATAGCAAATGGTAAAATCCAGTGCGCACTATAATGAATGAAGGATTGTAGCATAATGGCTTATATCAGAGAAAAGACAAGATGCTAATCTTCCATCCAATCTTTGAAAAAGCTCTCATGTGCGGCTCTTAATTCAGTAATTGACTGACCTGCAATCATATCACCCGAAACTTTACCAATGGCTCTAGCACCTTCGATATGTGTTCCAGATGGGGTTGTAACAATATAGCGGCTTTGATCTTCGCCAAATGCTTGCATGGCGTTTAGGTCATCATCCAATGAACAGCCTATACCGCCTGCTAATGCCATTTCGGTAAGAGCGACCAATAAACCACCATCACTAATGTCATGCACAGCATTGATTGTGCCTTCACCGATCAAACGGCGGATCATATTTCCGTTGGAAAGTTCTTTGTCTAGCGCGATATGTGGCGCATCGCCTGCTACCATGCCATGTATTTCACGCAGCCAGATTGATTGGCCGATATGATCGCCATGACCACCGATTAGCCAAATCATATCACCTTCATTCTTAAATCCAATGGTTGCCATTGTATCAATGTCTTCTAGCAAGCCAACACCGCCGATAGCAGGCGTTGGTAAAATCGCGCTGCCGCCGCCTGTGGCTTTGGATTCATTATAGAGGCTGACATTGCCCGATACGATAGGATAATCGAGCGCGCGGCACGCATCGCCCATGCCTTTTAAGCAGCCCGTAAATTGCGCCATAATTTCGGGGCGTTGTGGGTTGCCAAAATTCAGACAATTGGTGATGGCAAGCGGCTTTGCACCCACCGCGCTAATATTACGATAGGATTCTGCGACCGCTTGTTTGCCGCCTTCATAAGGATCGGCATAGCAATAGCGCGGAGTGCAATCGGTGCTCATCGCTAATGCTTTGTTGGTGCCATGCACGCGCACTACGGCTGCATCGCCGCCGCTGCGTTGGGCGGTATCGCCGCCAACTTGGCTGTCATATTGTTGCCAAATCCATGCCCGCGAGGCCAGCGCAGGCGATGCCATGAGTTTGAGCAAATCTGCGCCAATATCGGTGGATAATGGCATATCGCCCAAAGGCTTAACATCGGCCCATGCTTTATAGTCATCCTCTGACAAATAAGGGCGATCATTCTCGTCATATTCGGGGGCATCAGCCGCCAGCGGGCCAAGCGGAATATCGCACACCACTTCGCCTTGCCATTCCAATATCATATGTTTGGTATCGGTCACTTCGCCAATCACGGCAAAGTCCAATTCCCATTTTTTGAAGATGGCTTCGGCTTCGGCTTCGCGGCCCGGTTTTAATACCATGAGCATCCGCTCTTGGCTCTCTGATAGCATCATCTCATAAGGGGTCATGCCCGCTTCGCGTTGCGGCACATCATCCATATTCAGGCATATTCCAACCTTGCCATTGGTGGCCATTTCAACCGCCGAAGATGTGAGGCCAGCCGCCCCCATATCTTGGATAGCGACAATCGCATCGGTCGCCATTAATTCTAAACATGCCTCAATCAGCAATTTTTCAGTAAAGGGATCACCCACCTGAACCGTTGGGCGTTTTTCCTCTATATCATCGCCAAAATCAGCCGATGCCATGGTCGCGCCATGGATACCATCGCGGCCCGTTTTTGAACCAACATAAACGATGCTATTGCCCACGCCGCTGGCGGCGGAATAGAAAATCTTTTCCTGATCGGCCACGCCCACTGTCATGGCATTGACCAAAATATTGCCATCATAAGCGGCATCAAAATTGGTCTCACCGCCAACCGTCGGCACGCCAACACAATTACCATAACCGCCGATACCCGCGACAACGCCTTTGACCAAATGCTTCATTTTCGGATGTTCAGGACGCCCAAAACGCAGCGCGTTCAGATTGGCAACGGGGCGCGCACCCATTGTAAATACATCGCGCAATATGCCGCCTACACCAGTGGCCGCGCCTTGATATGGCTCGATATAGCTGGGATGATTATGCGATTCCATTTTGAAGATAGCGGCTAGCTTTGTTCCATTTGGGCCATCACCAATATCAATGACGCCCGCATTTTCGCCAGGGCCGCATATCACTTGCTCGCCTGTTGTGGGGAGTTTTTTCAAATGAAAACGCGATGATTTATAGGAACAATGTTCGGACCACATCACTGAGAATATCCCCAATTCCACCCTATTGGGTTCGCGGCCCATAGCCGCCAATAGACGCTTATATTCTGCGTCATCAAGGCCATGTTCGGCAATAATTTCGGGGGTGATTTTAGGGTTTTGTATTTGCGTTGAATCAGACATATTTTTGCTTTAGCGTCTGGGGCGTTTTGCGGCTAGTCCTTATTCGTTGCGGCTATATTTATGCACAGTTATTTTGAGGCAGGCGGATATATTTTTCCATATAATATTGCTGTGCCGCTTGCAGTTAAGGCGGTTAAAATCATTCCCCAACCAATGTCAAACAGGCTTATGGTTATGCTCCAACCTTTCAATGTCGCTAAATTGGTTAGGCTATAGGTGCCATAACATAATAGACCAAGCATAGCAGAATCTCTGAAAATTCTGATATTATTGCCTAAGTTTGGAAAAATGATGAAATATAAAATGCCGATGGGATAGGCTAGGAAAAATAATAGAGCAGCCAGCAAATTGGGCTGTTCGATCATGATGGGAGATAGGGATGCGTAGACATGAGAGGCCGCTTGCGAGAGCCACAAAGCCTCTAGCAGTGTAAAAATAATCAGCGCGATGATGTAAGCGACAATCTTTTGTATCATCTCATCTTACCACCTTGCGGCTATTACCCAGCCACCATCCGATAGCGGCTGCGATTGAGAATGAGAGCAATGCCATAATCATAAAGCTTGCATCTGCGCTTTCTGGTTTTGGCGCGAACCAATCAAAAGCTTGGAACGCCAATAATAGTCCAATCATTGCGCAAAGAGCGTGTGATTTGCTGCCGATATTTTTATGCGTTTTGGCGATATAAAAAGCGACAGAAGCACATATCAAGATACATTCTAATGGCATTGCTATGGCTGGGTAATTCCATAAGCCAAAGCCAAATTTTGGTGCTGAGCCAGCAAGCGTTAGATCTTTGGTGTGGACGATTAAATCTAAATACCAATGCGTTTCGACCACCGCCGCACCGATTAGAGCGGCTATCCAATCTTTGCTATAGGCATAGACTATTGCGCCAAATGCTATAGCCCATAATAATGCGCCTACTAAGCTATGCGTATAGGGCATATCATAGAGGTCAAGCGGGTTCATGGTTGTAATGCCTGGCGTTATTCGAAAATTTTCAATGCCGAAAAGAGCTAATCCAAAAAAACCAAAATCTATCAATTGCGATGCTATGATCAGCAGGCCTAAATTAGGAGCCTTTGGGTGCGCTGCGGCAATGAATGCAGGCGCAAAATGACCAATATACATTGCTTAGCCTCCTTTTATTTCAGGGTTAGACTATAGGGTGAGTTTTAGAATGCAATCTATTTTATCGTGCGTATAAAATATTATGGGTATAAAAAAGGCCAGCACGCAGCCGACCTCTTTCATTCTGTCCTAAAGAATTATACTATTAGCTATTACAAGCAAGAGAGCCTTTGCCAGGCAATGTTGCCGTGATTTTATCGCCGCTTCCTTTGAGGGTGATGCTACCATCCTCTGATGCGAAGGGCCCGCCTTCTGTAGATGTTAAACGAACTGGAATAGAGACTTTATCGTCGATACGCACTTGAGCGGATTCGTTTTCGCCGAAATAATCAACATAAAGCACACTACCACCGCGACAGCGATATACAGTGCTGTTGGTGATTGGCGGAGGAAGTTTAGCCACTGGTTTTGCTGCTTTTTCAGCTTCAGCAGCGGCTTTATCTAGCTTCGCTTGTTCGGTTCGACCGGGGCCACACGCCACTAACGCTAACGTGCAGACTGATGTGATAATAAAAGATGTTTTTTTCATAAGCGGCGCTATTGCAATCTGTGCAGAGATTTGCAACGAATATTTGAATATATTTATATTTTTGTTGAATTTACCAGTTCATATTATGAACAATATTCGTCATAACCATACTTGACCCAATGACTTAGCAAGGGCATTGTAAAACGATGAACAAGCCAGATAATCAAGATAGTTATGACAGCCCAGCATTCGAAGATGCTTTGGGGCATTTAGAAAATATTGTTCGCCAATTAGAAAGCGGCGAAGTTCCTCTGGAGCAATCAATAGAGCTGTATCAAAAGGGCCATAAGCTGCGTGAATATTGTCAAAAGCGTTTGGATGATGCGCGCGCGCAAATAGAAAAAATTAGCGTTGGCCATGATGGGAATGCCCAATCAACCGAAGCATTTGATAGCGAATAATAATGGCAAGCGAATCCATTGATTTGCAATCTGCTATTGCGCAAATAACCAGCGAAATAGATTCTGGTTTTGATTCTTTATTACAAAACCAAGGCGATGCACGCAACCGATTATATGACGCTATGCGCTACAGCGCTATAGGCGGCGGCAAACGGCTGCGTCCATTGCTGTTAAGCGCGACGGCATCTATGTTCAACGTGGGCCATAATGCGGCTACCTCTGCTGGTTTAGCCGTAGAAGCTATTCATGTTTATTCGCTAATTCATGATGATTTGCCCTGTATGGACGATGATGCCATGCGCCGAGGCAAGCCCACCGTTCATTTGAAATTTGACGAAGCAACAGCGGTATTAGCGGGCGATGCTTTGCTGGCATTGGCGTTCGAAATTTTATCCGATCCTACGCTGCACCCTGATCCATTTGTGCGCAACGAGCTGGTTGCGACTCTCGCCAGAGCAAGCGGCCCTAATGGCATGGCGGGCGGGCAGATGATGGATTTAGAAGCCGAAAAATCTAGCTTTGATTTGGCAACCATCACGCGCTTACAACATCTCAAAACGGGGGCTCTAATAGATGCTAGCGTCGAAATGGGTGCGATATTGGGCCATGTGCAAGAAGATGGCCGTGTGCATTTGCGCGGTTATGCCCAAAATATCGGATTGGCCTTTCAAATCGCCGATGATATTATCGATGTAGAGGGGGATGCTGAAACAGCAGGAAAAGCCCTGCAAAAAGATGCGATTGCGGGCAAAGAAACCTTTGTATCGTTGATGGGGCTTGAGCGCGCAAAAGAACAAGCGCAGATTTTGGTCGATCAAGCGATTGAGCATTTGAATCATTATGGCAAAGAAGCCGATTTATTGCGCGCCATAGCCCGCTATATTGTGGAGAGGGATAGATGAAAATAGGCGTATATCCAGGAACCTTTGATCCGATCACTTTGGGTCATGTTGATATTATTGCGCGGGCGGGCAAATTGGTGGATAGGTTGGTGATTGGTGTCACCACCAATGCCAGTAAATCGCCGATGTTTTCCGATGATGAGCGTATTGCGATGGTGCGGCGTGAGGTATCTGGCTTTGGCGAGAATATAGAGGTGGTTGGTTTTCGTTCATTGCTGGTGGATTTTGCGCGTCAGCAAGGCGCATCTGTCTTGGTGCGCGGCTTGCGATCTTCCATCGACTTTGAATATGAATATCAAATGACGGGTATGAATGCGCAAATGGCGAGCGATGTCGAGACGCTATTCCTAATGTCCGATGTTACATTGCAACCCATATCATCCAGCCTTGTCAAAGAAATTGCCAAATTTGGCGGCGACATAAGCAAATTTGTCAGCGCCTCGGTACAGGATGATATTTTGGGTAAGGTTTGATAATATGCTCACTTCCTATGATCTTGATGATATGTTGCCCAAACTAGGTTGGGTAAAGACTGAGGGTCGAGGAGAAGAAAAAAAGACAAGAGAGTATATTAAATCCGACATCACCATATATGTGAAACAGCGTGTTACTAAAGAACGCAAACCAGTGAAGAAACAACCATTAGTAATTCACCCTGATCTTGTGAATAGAATCGAACAAATATTGTCGATAAATGGTATCTCAAGAGGCAAAGCAAATAATAAATTTTATCATGTTTCTTCGATGCGATCATATCCAAATAAAATCAATGATGGTATAAACTCCACTACTTATGGTTTAGACTTTGGCATTGATAATTATGATGCACTCAAAACGCTATTAGATTTTCTGACAGGTAAAGTTGAAACGGTTACTGATATTGCAGCTATTTATAACCAAAATATAACGGAAACCGAGAAATCGGCACTCATTAAGGTACGCCTTGGGCAAGGTAAATTCAGAGATGATCTTGCTAAAATTCATAACTCTAAGTGCCAATTATCGTATGTTGATAAATTAGATTTATTGCGTGCTTCGCACATTAAACCTTGGAGCAAATGCGATAATGATGCCGAACGACTTGATAGCGATAATGGTCTTTTGTTAGCAATTCAGTATGATTTGCTATTCGACAAAGCATATATAAGTTTTCAGGATGATGGCTCAATCCTTATCTCTGATATTATTACGGATGAAGAGAGAAAAGTTTTTCAGCTAAATAAGAATATGCAAATTACCATGCAATCATCAAAACAAAAAGCATATATGAAATATCACAGAGAGCAGATATTTCTGAAACAAAATTCGTCACCCTGAACTTGTTTCAGGGTCTATTGCTACAATATGGATGCTGAAATAAATTCAGCATGACGAGTTGGGTTGTAGTTCAGGGGATAGCGTTTATGGATAGCGTTTATGGGTGACGATTATGGGTTTAGTAAAGCGCTCGCAATCAATAAGAGCTGACGAAAATTACTCTTTCATCCCATCATAAATAGCGCGCAAATCGGTTTTGAGCAATTTGCCAATATGGCTGCGGGGCATTTCGTCAATCTGATACAGTTCCGATAGCCGCTGTGTTTTGCCAAGCTGCGCATTCACATCCGCCATTATGCTATCCAATTCTGCGGCTGCGTTGCCAATCGTGCTAATGAAACCAACGGGCGTCTCGCCCCACCGATCAGAAGGCACACCGATAACGCCCGCTTCATCAACGGCGGGGTGCGCCAGCAATATTTCCTCTAGGTCTTTGGGATAGATATTAAAGCCGCCCGATATAATCATATCTTTGCTGCGGCCAATCAGCTCAACAAAGCCCTCATCATCAATGCGGCCAATATCGCCCATGCGTTGCCAGCGATGGCCCTTTTCATCGATCCAAGTCGCTTCGGATGTTTTGCCTGGTTGATTTTGATAGCCGCTCATCATCGTTGGCGACCGGCCCACCAATTCACCCGTCACTCCCGCTGGCAATTGGTTTAAGTCTTCATCAATCGTGATAAGCTCGCTGCCGATATGCGGCTGTCCCACGGTATGTAATTTATCGGGATATTGGTTGCAGCGCAGCAGACAAACAACCCCGCCTTCGGTCATCGAATATATTTCGATTAACGCGCCAGGCCAGCGTTTGACGACATCGGCTTTCAAGGCCGCCGCAAACGGCGCGCTGGTGCAATATTTAAGGGCAAAGCTGCTTAAGTCATAACCCTCGAAACCCTCATATTCCATAATATGTTTATATTGCACTGGGACAAGCATGGTGTGCGTTACGCGGTGTTTCTCAGCAAGATCCAAATAGCCTTTCACATCAAATTTACGCATTAATATGGTCGTGCCGCCATAACCGATTGAGGGGTTGAAACATCCCAAAGTGGTGTTGGAATAAAGCGGCGTTGATAAAAGGGTGATGCTATGTTCGCCATAAGCTGATTTCACACCAATAGCGGTTTGTCGCCAGCGCATGAGGCGCGAATGAACAATGCCTTTGGGTGTGCCAGTTGTGCCGCTGCTATAGATTATATTTTGCGGATCATCTGGGCCGACATTGGGCGGTTCATGCATTGTGCCTTGCGCTGCCATCCAATCGTCCATAGCTGGATATTCACCCTGTGCTTTACCTTGCGCTGCATCGAGCATGATGATCTGCGATGGCGCAATTTCTTGTCCCTCTAAATCCAGCAATTTAGCATTATCGATAAAGAGATGCATAGCACCGCTATCGGCCATCATAGCGCCTAATTGTTTTGGGGTTGCAGAGGTCGTCAGCGGGGCAGCGCAGCCGCCAGCGCGTATCGCGGCGATATAAATGAGCGCATAATTATTGGTCGTACTTCCCAAAATAGCAACGGCTTGGCCTTTGCGCAGTCCATCGCGCTGTAAAGCTGCGGCTATGCGCGAGGTAAGAGCATCGACTTGCTGCCAATTAAGCGATATAATATCGTCTATTAAAGCGGGATGCTGCGGCCGTAGCGCGCCCCACGCACGGATAAGCGCATCATAATCGCCAAATTCTTTTTCCAATTCAGCGGCGGTGTCAATGGCGGCTACATCATTATTATTTTGTATCATATTTTCTCAAATTTATCTCGTCTCTTCATGCAATAAGGCATAGATAATCTAATAATGAAAGACTCCGCGCCAGAATAGTGATAAGTAATTGATTATAAATGATAAAAATATGTGGATAAGATGGTCTTTTGGTTGGATTTTTCCGGATCATGCTTTACTATGAAATTATGACACATATATCGCAAAATCCGCCCGAAAATATAGATGGTAATAGCACTGAAACTAGGATTTCCGAGGGTACTTCCGATGCTGCTCTCGTTTCAGAGACCAATGAAAGAGCACCCGATTCAATAGATAATCCCAACAAAAATGATTATGGTGCGGATTCCATCAAAGTCCTCAAGGGCCTTGATGCGGTGCGCAAGCGTCCGGGCATGTATATTGGCGATACGGATGACGGCAGCGGACTGCATCACATGGTGTTTGAAGTGTCTGACAATGCGATTGATGAAGCCTTGGCTGGGCATTGCGATAAAATAACCATCACGCTCAATCCGAATGGGAGTGCATCCGTGTCCGATAATGGGCGCGGTATTCCCGTCGGCATGCATAGCGAAGAAGGGGTGTCGGCGGCTGAAGTGATTATGACGCAGCTCCATGCGGGCGGTAAATTTGAAAATACATCGGATGATAATGCTTATAAAGTATCGGGCGGCTTGCATGGTGTCGGCGTGTCGGTGGTGAATGCGCTGTCCGAATGGTTGGATCTTAATATTTGGCGCGATGGCAAAGAACATTATATGCGCTTTGCCTTTGGTGATGCTGTGTCTCCGCTCAAAATCATTGGTGATGCCAAGGCAGCAGATGGTGTCGAGAAAAAAGGAACGATGGTCACATTTTTGCCATCCCCCGATACGTTCAAAATAACCGAATTTGATTTTGAGAAATTAGAGCATCGTTATCGTGAATTGGCCTTCTTAAACAGCGGCGTGCGCATTTTCCTAGAGGATGATCGCGGCGAAGAGAAGAAGGTGGTCGAGCTTTATTATGAAGGCGGCATTGCGGCCTTTGTTAAATATTTGGATCGCAACAAAAATGCGCTTGTCCCCGACCCTATCGCGATTGGTGGGACGCGCGATGATATTACAATCGATGTCGCGCTGGAATGGAATGATAGCTATTATGAAAATGTGCTATGCTTTACCAATAATATTCCGCAGCGCGATGGTGGGACCCACTTGGCGGCCTTCAGAAGTGCTTTGACGCGCACGCTAAATGGGTATGCGGAAAAATCGGGTGCGCTAAAAAAAGAAAAAGTGAAATTAACGGGCGATGATATGCGCGAGGGTTTAACAGCTATTGTGTCGGTAAAATTACCCGATCCGAAATTCTCGTCGCAAACCAAAGATAAGTTAGTGTCGTCCGAAGTGCGCCAACCGCTCGAAAGCTTGATGGCGGATAAATTGCAGGAATGGCTTGAGGAAAACCCCGCTAATGCTGCGATGATTGTGCAGAAAATTATCGATGCTGCGGCTGCACGAGAAGCTGCAAAAAAAGCGCGCGAGCTGACCCGCCGCAAAGGGGCGATGGATATTGCTTCTTTGCCTGGAAAGCTTGCCGATTGCCGCGAGCGCGATGCGAGTAAGTGCGAACTATACCTAGTGGAGGGTGATAGCGCTGGCGGATCGGCCAAGCAAGGCCGCGATAGCCAATATCAAGCCATATTGCCGCTTAAGGGTAAAATTTTGAACGTAGAGCGCGCGCGTTTTGATCGGATGCTCTCTTCCAAAGAGGTTGGCACATTGATCCAAGCAATGGGGACGAGCATTGGCCGCGAAGAATTTAATATTGAAAAATTACGCTATCACAAAATCGTTATCATGACCGATGCTGATGTTGATGGCGCGCATATCCGTACTTTATTGCTGACATTTTTCTATCGGCAAATGCCCGAAATTATCGAAAATGGGCATCTTTATATCGCGCAGCCACCGCTTTACAAAGTCGGGCGCGGCAAGAGCGAGGTGTACTTAAAAGACGATGCTGCGCTGAGCAATTATCTCATCGATGCTGGCCTGAACGGCGTTGTGCTTCAAACGAGCGAAGGCGCGCGTAGCGGCAGCGATTTGGCGGCTTTGCTTGACCATGCGCGCCGCATGAAATCATTAATGGCCTATGCCCCGCGCCGCTATGATAGCACAATTATTGAGGCGATGGCGCTGATGGGGGCGCTTTCCCCCAACGATGATGAATCAGGTATGGATCGCTTAGCGTTGGCGAATGCAACGGCTGCGTGGATGGATAAAGTCGATGAAGAAGGCAAGTGGAGCGCAAGCATTCCCGAAGATGGCGGCTATCATTTTGAACGTCTATGGCGTGGGGTTTCTGATCATCATATTATTGAACAAAAATTCCTTAATTCTGCTGAAGCGCGCAAATTGCACAAATTGGCGCAGGAAGAAATTGATACTTATAAATCGCCTTCGCGCTTGGTGAAAATGGGTGATGATAAGGCCAATGAAAACAGCAACGACAGCAAGGCTGATGAAGGTATATTAATCACACGTCCATCGGAATTGCTCGATACTATCTTGGCATCAGGGCGCAAAGGCCTTGCGTTTCAACGCTATAAAGGATTGGGCGAAATGAACGCGGATCAGCTTTGGGAAACCACGCTCGATCCTGATGTGCGTACATTGTTGCAAGTGACAGTAGAGCAAGCCGATTTGACCGATGAAATCTTCACCAAATTAATGGGCGATGTAGTCGAACCGCGCCGCGATTTCATTGTTGAAAATGCATTGAATGTCGCCAATCTGGACGTTTGAGCATGATTGATATTATAAAGATTCTGATTAGCACTTAAACCTAATTAGTAACATTGGGCATAGAAAATTCTTTACTATGCTATATTGCTTGCTACCTTTAGCAATGCTTTGGAATGGTCAATTTCGGTTTGGGTCTCTATTTGCTGTTTACTATGGTCCTGTTGATGATAATGACCTTCATCAGCATGCCGCTTATCAACTTATAGTTGCAAGAAACTCAAAAGCTAAAGTCTTAGATAAGGATGGCAATGAATATTGCGGGGCCAGCCTTCTGATTCCTCCGACTATCCCTCATATTATTTACTCAGAAAAGCCTTTGATTTCATTATATATAGAAGCCCAATCAAATATTATGGGTGCATTGTTACAATATATTAATGGGAATGGAATATCGGTTGTGCCAGTGACGGCTTTGCCTTTTTCTGCGGATACATCACTGTTATCCATTATTGATATATTGAATAGTGATGCCGATATTATGACAGATAAAATAGATAAACGATTGAAAAATATATTGGATGAATTGGCACGAAATCCAGGTACTCTCTCAATCACGCAAGCTGCTAATGAAGCTGATATATCAGCATCGCGGCTTCGTACATTGGTAAGAGAGCAATTGGGTGTTCCGCTCTCGACTTGGCTATTATGGCGTAAATTAGAATGTGCCGCCAAGGCCTTGATGAGCGGTCATAGTTTTGCAGAAGCCGCCATTATGGGTGGGTTTTCTGATCAAGCTCATTTTAATCGCACTATGAAAAATATGTTTGGTATAAGACCCACTATTGCAATCAATAGTTTACGATAAAAATAGTCGATATATTCAATACTGATACAAATAATATCTCTAGCTCCTTAATCAAGGAGGAGATTATGTCATTATTTCGCACTATCGTACAATATTTATATGCGCCTATATTTTTTATTGGATTTATTGGCTTAGCGATATGTGTTGTTGACCTAGAGCTAAATAAAGTTTGGCTGATAGCTCTGCTCTTAATTGCTGTTATGGCATCTTTCGTAACAGAATGGCTCATACCTTATGAAACGACATGGAATCAGCCAAAAAATGATAGGAAAAGAGATATATTACATGCATTGGTCAATGAAGTATCCAATGCTCTATCGATTGCAGCTATTCCGATTGTAACGCTATTATTTCATGGTTTTGATATATGGCCGAATGGTTGGCCGCTTGTGGTTCAACTTGCTATGAGCATATTAATTGCAGACTTTGGTATAACGATGACGCATTATATTAGCCATAAGGTAGAATCATTATGGCGATTTCATGCGGTTCATCATAGTGTAGAAAGAATGTATGGTTTCAATGGTTTAATGAAACATCCCTTGCATCAAAGTGTAGAGCTAATAGCTGGCACTATACCGCTTTTACTAATGGGATTACCGCTTGAAGTTGGAGTTTTATTAGGCTTTGCAACAATGATGCAATTATTACTGCAACACTCTAATGTTGACATGCGTGTAGGTCCGTTGATTTTTATTTGGGCCGTTGCTCCTGGACATAGGCACCATCATCTTGCTTCTCGAACAGAAGGAAATGTCAACTTTGGTCTTTTCACAATGATTTGGGATCATTTATTGGGTACATTTATGTTGAATAATAAGCAACCACGCGATGGAGATTTGGGTATTGATGGACGTTCGGATTTTCCTATTGACTATATGCAGCAATTAATCGAACCATTCCGCAAATCGGACGGTTAAAATTGTCATAATTTCATTAGATATTATGGCTTTGACGTCGTGTTGATATATTTATTGTCTGTTTATATTCTGTTTGTCCTGACATCATCATAATGTCTTATGCTTAGCAAATTTGGACTCTTGCGCTTGATGGTCTATGCTCTGCGTGAATCGAGAGGGTGAAATGAAGAAATTTGCATATATTATAGGTATAACGACATTATCTATGATGGTGCTGAGCAATCCATCGCGCGCTTATCATATCAGTCAAGATGCAAATATTTTTCAAAGCGGTATTGCCAGTTTTTATGCCAATAAGTTCAATGGCAGGCGTACCGCCAATGGCGAAATATTTAGCAATAGCAAAATGACCGCCGCGCATAAAACGCTTAAGTTTGGGACGATAGTGCGCGTTATCAATCGCCGCAATGGCCGCCAAGTGACAGTGCGTATTAATGATCGCGGACCTTGGATTAGAGGGCGGGTGATTGATTTATCGCGCGCAGCAGCGCGTGAAATTGGGATGATAAAGCGCGGTGTAGCGCGGGTCGATATAGAGATATTAAAGCGCAAATAGCGCGAATTGGTAATATGCACATGAAATTATTGTTTAACATTATAAAACTTAATGCTTATAATTTATTATCTTAAAATATTATTTGTCAATGCTGGCAAAGGCCAGTGTAATAATTATAACACAGTTTGCCATAAAATGAATATTTTGAGTTCTAAAAATTGCACAAAGTATATTTTCTTGCCACTAGACGAATATTGGGAAATTTTGGGTGTATTAGCCAATCTCAGTTATTATAAAAATCATATTTATTAGATTGATTTTAAGGGGATCAAATATGAAAGTTACTAAATTTACAAACTCTTTGCGGACGGGGGTTGCTACGTCGATTCTTGGTATTGCATTAATTTCTGCGCCCTCATTTGCGCAAGAAGCACCCGAAGATACCGAGTTATCCGAAGATATTGAAGACGAAGCTATTGTTGTTACGGGTTCGCGTTTGAACTCTAACCCAAATTTGCAAGGCGCACAGCCAATTTTGAGCGTGTCTCAAGAGGATATCCAAGCGCAAGGTGCCGTAAGAGTTGAAGATCTTGTCAACCAACTTCCTCAAGTTTTTGCTGGTCAAGCAGGCGAAGTTTCAAATGGGTCTTCTGGTACATCGACATTAAATCTTCGCGGCGTTGGCTCTGTTCGTACTCTCGTCCTTATCGACGGTCGCCGTCTACCTTATGGTTCTGCAAATATTTCATCTGCTAACCTTGATCTTATTCCGACCCAACTTATTGAGCGTGTCGATGTATTAACGGGCGGTGCTTCTGCTGTTTATGGTTCAGATGCCATCGGCGGTGTCGCTAACTTCATACTTAAGAAAGATTTCGAAGGCTTTGAACTTGATATTCAAGGTGGTTTTCAACAAACTGGTAATGGCAATGATTTCTTTGAACAAGTGCTTGCCGCTGGTAGTCAACCCATTCCTGGGGCTATTACAGATGGCGTAGAATATGCTATTACAGGTATATTTGGTGCTAATACTGCTGATGGTCGCGGTAATGTGACTATTTATGCAAATTATGAACGCCGCGAAGCAGTTACACAAAATAACCGTGTATTTTCTGCTTGTACAATTGGTGAGTCTTCCGCAGGCACAAGCTTTGGCGGTGCAGGATGCGTTGGTTCTGGCAACTTCCGCCTCTTTGCAGGCCCTGGAGGTTTAGCGTTCCAAGAAGAAGATGGTACAATTGTTGAGTTTGTTGGTGGGCCAGCACAAACATTTAACTTTGGTCAACGTAATTTTTTCCAGCGTCCTTCAGAGCGCATTTCGCTCTATGGTAAAGCTCACTATGAGATTTCTGACAATATAGAAGCATTTGCGGACATTAGCTATGTTGATAATACATCAGATGCTCAGATTGCCGAATCAGCTAGTTTTGGCTTTGGTGCATTCTCTATCAATTGTGACAACCCTCTTATTCAGAACACTCCAGGTCTTCAATTAACAGATATATATGGCTGTGATGCAGATGCGATTGCCAATGGAACTACCGTTAGCGGTATTACGGCTTCTCACCGTAATGTTGAAGGCGGGCCACGTAATTCACGCTTAGAAAATAATGCATTCCGCATTATTGGTGGATTGCGCGGAAGCTTTGGCTTGGATGATGCATGGCAATGGGAAGCATTTGGCCAATTCTCTCAAACAAACAATGTTTCAATATCTACCAATGATTTTATCAGAGCAAATGTTCAACAATCATTTTTCGCTACGACAGATGCCAGTGGTAATATTGTTTGTGTCGATCAATCAAATGGATGTGTTCCTTACAACCCTTTCCAACGTAATGCAGATGGTAGCACCAGTATTACCTCTGATCAAACCGACTTCCTTCAAGGCGTTGGTATTGTAACTGGCAGCACCGAGCAAACCGTTTTGGGTGCTAACCTTCAAACCAATCTAGATAGCTATGGAATTAAATCACCATTCGCTGACGATGGAATTGCTGTGATTGTGGGTGCAGAATATCGCCAAGATCTCTTGGATTCTTTACCAGATCAGATCAGCCAAGTTCCAGGCGGTGGTTTCACAGGTGTTGGTGGTGCAAACTTACCTGTGTCAGGTGAAGTGGATGTCTATGAGCTATTCACTGAAGTCCAAATACCATTGGTTAGCAATGTTCAATTCATAGAAGAATTAACCTTTTCTGGCCAATATCGTTATTCTGATTATAACGCTGCGGGTAATAATGTCGAAGCTGGCTTTTCAACCAATGCTTTTGGATTACAGCTAACATGGGCGCCAATCAGTGACATTCGCTTCCGTGGCCAATTCCAACGCGCGGTTCGTGCACCCAACGTAATCGAATTGTTCACAGGTCAGGATACAGGTCTTCCTAATCTTAACTCGGCTGGCGTTAATGCTAATGGTGTTCAATTATTTGACCCTTGTGCTTCTAATGCACCGATCGCATCTGCGGCAGCATGTGCAAACACAGGTGTGAGCGCAGCACAATTTGGTAATGTTCCAGATGTTATTTCGGGCCAAACTGTATCAATTACAGGTGGTAATCCTGGGCTAACACCAGAAAGTTCTGATACTTACACATTTGGTGTAGTGTTTGAGCCTTCATTCATCCCTGGCTTGAATCTTACTGTGGATTATTTCGATATTACAGTTGATGATTTCATTAGCGCAGGTATCTCTGCACAAGTCGCATTGGATAATTGTCTTGAAACTGGCGATCCTGCATTCTGTGATCTGATTACACGTGCCCCTGGTTCAGGCACGCTTGCTGGTGGTGTTCCGGGGACTGGTTTCTTAGCCACCAACATTAATATCGCTTCGCTAAGCACTGCGGGTATTGATGTTCAGGCGAGTTATAGCAAAGATATAGGCAGCGTAGGTGAACTAAGCCTAGATTATGCTGGAACATTCTTGACTACCAATGATTTTGTACCATTTCCAGGCGGTGAAGCCATCAACTGTAGAGGTTTTGTGAACAATGGTTGCGTTCAACCTGTTAATCCAGTGTATCGTCATCGTGCTACAATGACTTGGAATAGCAATTTTGATCTAGACCTATCTTTGACATGGCGCCACTTCTCAGGAAGCAGAAACGATGCGGTTGCTGCGAATCCAAATATTGATGATCAATTGCCAGCAATAGACTATTTTGACTTGGCTGGTTTCTATCAAGTAACCGACCAAATTGCTATCCGTGGAGGTATTCTTAACATTTTTGACGAGACACCACCTGTAAGCACTTCATCAGGCCCACCGCTTGGTAATGGTAACACATTCCCAACAATATATGATACAGCACGTACTATATTCATGGGTGTTAAGTTCAGCTTCTAATTAAAGAAACATATGAAATTAATGGGGCGGTGGGAGCAATTCCATCGCCCTTTTTTATACCTTACTAATTTTAAGAGCGAGGCTATATTGCTCGTCAAATTATAAGAAAGCCCGCAATGCGCCATAATCTGAATTTAATCGAAAAACGCCCCTCTTTTGTCACCCATTTAGAATGTGGTTATGACGGCGATAGCTATCCATGCGATACAATACAGGGTCTATCAAAAGCAGGGAAACCTCTGCTCGTACGTTATGATTTGCACGGGGTAAAATCGGCATTGACCAAGGATATTTTGACATCGCGTCCAATGGATATATGGCGTTGGCGCGAATTATTACCCGTACGCGATGAGGCCAATATCGTTAGCCTTGGCGAGATTGCGACACCGCTGATCCCATTGCCGAGCCTTGCCAAAAAATATGGCGTTAAAGATGCGGGCGGTTTGCTGGTAAAAGATGAAGGACGCTTGCCCACAGGTTCGTTCAAAGCACGCGGATTGGTGATGGCGGTATCGATGGCCAAAGCATTAGGCATCAAACGTATCGCCATGCCCACCAATGGCAATGCAGGGGCGGCTCTCGCGGCCTATTGCAGTGCGGCAGGCATAGAGACTTATGTTTTTTGCCCCGATGATACGCCCGAAGTTAATGTGCGTGAGATTGCTTTGCAAGGCGCGAAAACTTGGCGGGTAAACGGCTTTATCAATGATTGCGGACATATTGTTGCCGATGGTGAAGAAGCAAAAGGCTGGTTCAATCTCTCGACCTTAAAAGAACCTTACCGGATCGAAGGTAAAAAGACGATGGGGCTAGAACTGGCCGAGCAATTGGATTGGGAATTGCCCGATGTCATATTCTATCCCACTGGCGGCGGCACAGGGCTTATCGGTATGTGGAAGGCGTTTGATGAGTTAGAGAAAATCGGATTTATTGGATCAAAACGCCCGAAAATGATTGCTGTGCAAGCCACAGGATGCGCCCCAATAGTCAATGCATTTCAGGCTGGCGAGCGCCATGCAAAACCTATCAAAGAGGCGCATACGGCCGCAGCAGGCATAAGAGTGCCAGCGGCCATTGGTGACTTTTTAATCCTTGATGCAGTGCGAGAATCCAAGGGCTTTGCGATTGCGGTGGATGATGAGGTGATTTTCGAGGTGCGCGATCGGATTGCCGCTGCGGATGGATTATTGCTCTGTCCTGAGGGCGCGGCCACCGTTGCGGCCTGGGAATTGTCATTGGAGCGCGGTTTGATAGATGCACAAGATAAAGCGATATTCTTTAACTGCGCCACAGGCCTTAAATATCCAATGCCAGCGGCGAGTGCCTTTATCGACCATCACCAACCGATTGATTATGATGCTATGGGGTGATTCATCTATGACCCCAATCATCGGGATTGTCGCACTTGTTCGGGGATAGCCCTAGCACATCGCCATCGGTATTCACGCCAAGGCCAAGCACGGTGCGGTTAGCATAGCTAAAATAAGCGCACACTTGGTTAATCTCTAATATTGCGCCATCATCTAACCCTATATCGCGCATGAGTTGGATTGATTTTTCATTGAGGGCAGAGGGTTGC
The DNA here is from genome assembly GCA_938050045.1 of uncultured Sphingomonadaceae bacterium. Lineage (GTDB taxonomy): Bacteria > Pseudomonadota > Alphaproteobacteria > Sphingomonadales > Sphingomonadaceae > Sphingorhabdus_B. The sequence continues at coordinate 2,682 of CALLJS010000014.1, read as the reverse complement.
AAAGTGAGCGTTCGTGCATAGCGGAGCGCGGCGCGATCGGCGGGCGTGAATATATCATGGGCGAGATCGTTAAATTTTAGCGCGCTATAGATGGCATCGGCTTTTGCTGAGCCATCATCCGTTTGGGCCATCAAACGTTTCATGCCCGCAAAATGATGCTCTACGCAATAATCGCATTGGTTGAGCATGCTAACCCATGTGCCGAGCATTTCGAGGAAATATTTGGGCAGAGCATTGCCGCTATGGTGCAGCAGGTTTTTATAAATCGCCATATGCCCCTCCATGCTGTGCGGGCGCAGGCTGTGGGCCATCATGATATTATCGACATTGTCATTAGGGCCTTTGACGCGATCATAGAGCTTGCGCAATTTACCTTCGCTCTCGTCATAGCTAATCACTTTAATCCAGCTCATGTCTCTATCCTTTTAGGCCTTCCAGCAATCGGCAATATGTTCGTTCACCATGCCAATGGCTTGCATATAGGCATAGATGATGGTGCTACCGACAAAGCTCATCCCACGTTTTTTGAGCGCTTTGGCAATAATATCGCTAAGGGGCGATGTGATGGTGAGATCATCAAAGCATTTAGGCCGCAAAATGATAGGTTTGCCATCTATATGAGCCCAGAGCCAGCACTCGAAACTGCCAAATTCTTGCTGGATTTCACGGAAGGCCTTTGCATTTTTGCGCACCGAATAGATTTTTAATGCGTTGCGAATGATGGCGGGATTATCTTTGAAGGCTTCGCATTCCGCATCGCTCATTTGCGCGCATTTCTCTACATCGAAACCATGAAAAGCCGCGCGATAACCATTGCGTTTGCGCAAAACCGTCTCCCAGCTTAGGCCCGCTTGCGCGCCTTCTAAGATCAGCATTTCAAACAAATGCCTATCATCATGAACAGGCACGCCCCATTCATCATCATGATAGTCGCCGTAAAACTCTTTGCCCGCCTGACCACCAAAACAGCGTATTTTGCCATCTGCACCCACTATGCTCATGCTTTAGTGGTTTCCAATGCTTTGGCCAGCCAGTTGGGAAGGCCAACCCCTTCTAAATCATCAATCCGGCGATGTTCGATGGATAGATTATCGGCTATAGTGATTTGCCGTTTTATATTAGCGTTTTCAATCGGAACACAGACAATACGGCGGTTAATCTTGTTACGATAATGCATCCGCGCGCTATTTTCTTGGCCGATATAGCAGCCCTTATCAAAGGATACGCCGTTCAATTCTATCGCATTACATTCCAGCCAGAGGATTTTATCGCTGCCCAATTCGCCCGTACCTTCGCACACACCGAGCGATAGTCGATGGTTTTTAAATATATCGTCAATGCCATCATCGCCCTCAACAAAGCGAGCAAGCCAGCGATGCCCAAGCGTATCCAGGCGCGGGTCTTTGGGCTTATCCGCAGCATCAAGCGCCCAATGCACGCATAATAACTCTTCGCGTTCGATGCTAAGCTTGCGGCGCAGACGATAGAGCATCAGTCTTTTAATCAAATCTCCAGCAATATCGCGCTGGCAATCGATTAATATATCATCGCCAAATTTGCCTATATCGGCCCATAATATAAAATCAAACAAACATTTGCCCTGCGGAGATAATAATGCTCCCCATTGCGGAGAATCCTGCTGAACCTTATTCATATCTTGGGTGACGAGCCCTTGTAAAAAAATACGCGCATCTTCGCTTGCTTCGAGGGCAGAAATGCGAATGAGGGTGCGGTGGGTAAAAACTGTATTTTGCATCGTTTCAATATGGCGATGATTGGTTCAAATTGCCATAAAGATTTATATTTTACCTTCTTTTGCCTGAGGCTTGTTCAATATATAGCCATTGATAGAATAAACCGCGAGCGCAATCCAGATCAGAGCGAAGCAAATCGCATAGGGAAGGGTGAGCGGTTCTTTGTATAAAAATATTGCCAGCAGCAATTGGATGCTAGGGCCAATATATTGAATAAAGCCCAAGGTCGTATAGCTTAACTTTTTAGCCGCAGCGGCAAAGAATAATAAGGGTATCGCTGTCATTGCTCCCCCTAAAACCAAGAAAATATCAGTTTTTGTTGAATATCCCATGCCATTAAATCCGCCGATAAATTGCGTGTAGATTAAAAAACATATCCCAATCGGCATCAGCATGGTTGTTTCTGCCGCTAGTCCAGGGATTGAACCAATGGGCGTTACTTTGCGCACCAATCCATAACATCCAAATGATCCCGCTAATATGAGGCTAATCCATAATGTACCCAGCGAACCTGTGGCCAACACCAATACGCCCGCCAGTGCCAATAATACCGCCAATATCTGCCAGCGATTGAGCCGCTCTTTTAGGATGAAAAAACCCAGCACCACATTGAGCAAAGGGTTGAGATAATAGCCGAGGCTGGCTGCTAATATATGATCATTTTGGACCGACCAAATATATACCAGCCAATTAATTGCAATGAGCAATGATGACAATATCAAAGCCTTTAATAATTTTGGCGTGCTAAAAATGACCTTATATTCGGGTAATCGCTTAACAATGAGCAGCACAATGAGCAGCAATATCACAGCCCATATTGTGCGGTGCGCCACCACCACAAGCGGGTTAATATCAACCAATTGTTTGAAAAACAGGGGCATGAAGCCCCAGATAATATAAGCTGCAATCGCTTGGAGCAGGCCGCTTC
>CALLJS010000013.1 GCA_938050045.1 uncultured Sphingomonadaceae bacterium | reverse complement strand
CCGCACATGACGACTACGGATACATCATCACCTCCCTCCCTTGATGCGGCTTGGGCTGCGTCTATTCTTGGGCTGCGGGGATTGCTGGCGGCGATGATTGAGGCCATGTGGGGTTTGCCCGTGGGGAGCGATAAGATGGTGCGCCACGCGCGCGCGATTTTGCGTTTGACGCGCATTGTAATTGCCCTCGAGGTTGACCGTTATCACAGCGCGCTAAAGGATAAAATGCTGGCTGACCCTGCGTGGCGGGGGCGAGTCTTTGCCGAGCTTGGCGGGGTGCACGGCATGCAAAGGTGGCAAGCGCGGTTTGCGTTTCATCAGCACGCAGACCCCAACAGTTTTCAGGGTATTGAGGGTTTTCAGGGTCATGATGCTCCACGTCCTGACTTCCCTCATCACGACTCTCCTAACGATGCCTTCGCTAACCATGCCTTTGCAAACCATGCCTTTACTAATCAAGATGGCGCGAAAATTCACAGCCGTTATAAAACCGATAGCGCGGGACAGTTTCGCCTTGCGCCCTTGCCGCGTCCATCGCAGCCGCATCAGTTTTTAGGCCGCGCAGACAATGAGACAGGCGAGCGCCGCTCCGCCTTTCATCAGCCTATCCCGCTCTTGCCGCGCGAATTAACGCCGCGTGCCATGAAACCGCCGCCGCCCTCTGGTGCTCCGCCGTCGCGCGGCGGCGCAGATACTCATAACACTGGAACTTGGGGCGCTAGCACTAGCGGCGGAGCGCAGCAAGGCCCACAGGGGACGTCCCATAAACCGCCCTAATAGAGCAAGCTCCCTTATTCGAAACACCACTTGAGGCCCCCTCGGGTGAGCAATGACGCATGGCCCCAAGGAGGAACAGTAGCGCGAGCCCAATACCGCGCAGAAAGAGAGCAGAATCAGAAAAGCCGCAGCGGTTAACTGCGGCTTTTCAGATACATGTCCATTCCAAAGAATGGCGCGAGTGACGGGACTCGAACCCGCGGCCTCCGGCGTGACAGGCCGGCGCTCTAACCAACTGAGCTACACCCGCATACTGCGGTGAAAGGGCAATTAGTAGAGCTATGAGATTCTGTCAACCAACAGTTTTGAAAAGATCAAAATATATTTGTTTTTTGGCAGTCTTATCATTCGGCCTTATCATTCGGCACTTAAATTTATTATCAAATAATATAACATTATGGTTAATATTTTTTAATCAAGCTTACAAAGCTTTACATTATACAGTTAAACCTTTAATTTATAGTAGAAAAATTCAAAATTACCCGTCGAAATATATTTTTTCGTGACGTAAACATCAAGGAGTTCAAAGACCCGCCGTTAAACATTTATTGACCTTATTCTGACACAGAGGGTCATATGGAACATGATAGAGAAATAAATCGCTCTAAACGGCACATAAATATACAAAGAACCTGGACACCAAATGGTGGCTGGGTAGCCAATGGTGTTCGCAGCCTTCTAATCGGCTCTGCTTTTTTAACTCTAAGCTCCGCGCCCTCTCACGCTGCGGGAACGATAGCGGGCACAATTATCGAAAATACAGCACAAGCGACCTACACATCCGCCGATGGCAGCATTATTGAAATTCCATCCAATATTATAACCATCACCGTTGATGAATTGCTCGATATTAATGTCGTCAGCAATGACCCTGGGGATATTATAGCATTGCCAGGTGTAACCGATCAAATCCTAACTTTCCAAATCGCCAATATTGGTAATGGTCAAGAAAGCTATCGCTTAACGGCTGATACAGCGGTTGGCGGTGATGATTTTGATCCTGCATTACAGATGATAGTTCTCGATACAAATGACAATGGCGTGTATGATCCAGGCATTGATACCACATATGTAATGGGAGCAAATGATCCCGATTTAGCACCTGATGAGAGCGTAACTGTTTTTATCATTACGACTATCCCTAGCACACAGGCCGATGGCGAGCGCGCCGAAGTATCATTAATAGCCGAAGCAAATACAGGCACGGGCATAGCTGGCACATCATTTGATGGACAAGGGCAAGGCGGCGGTGATGCCGTTGTTGGTTCTACGGGTGCCATTGATGAGAGTAGCGGGTTTTTCACGATTTCTAAGGCTCAAGTAACCTTGGTAAAGACAGCAACTGTGCTTGACCCTTTTGGCGGTACTCGCGCCGTACCAGGCTCTGTCATAACCTATAATTTGGTGGCGACCATTTCGGGTTCAGGCACTTTAACCGATATGGTCATTTCTGACCCTATTCCAGCATCTACAAAATATGTCCCCGCCAGCACAACGCTTGAAACAGTCTCTCTGACTGATGCGAGTGATGCCGATGCAGGGGCATTTGATGGCAGTGAAATTAACATCGATGTTGGCGATGTTGCTGCTGGTGAAACACGAACCGTAACTTTTGAGGTGACAATCCAATGATAAAATATTTTCCTAAAGCAATAGTGATAATGGCCTTGTCTTGTGCAGCTTCCTCAGCACTTGCAGCCTCTGTATTAAAGCTTTCCAGCAATGTTTTTGTTGAGAGCACTATAACATTATCAGATGGCTCTAATAAAGCAGTCTTGAACAAACCTACAACCGTATTACCAGGTGATAATCTTGTATTTGTCGTAAAATATACAAATACATCCCCAAAACCTGCATCAAATCTATTAGTGACGAACCCTTTACCAGCTCCCGTAATATATAATGGAAGCCATGATGGAAATGAGGAAGTTTCTGTCGATGGCGGTAATAGCTGGGGAGTATTAAGCGCATTATTCGTAATAGAAACAGACGGCACCAGCCGCCCTGCATCTATGCGCGATGTAACCCATGTCCGTTGGGAAATCACAGATACGCTGGCCCCTGGTGAGTCAGGCAAATTAATTTTTCGTGGAATTGTAAGATAACCACAGCCGTTTTTATCGCCACGGCTGAATGGCGATTACAATTGAGTAACAAGGTAGAAAGCAATGACTAGTAAGCTAAAACTTCTTGTTGGTATAAGCGCAATGGCTTGTAGCATAATCGGCGGCGTTAATGCCGCTCACGCTGCGGGAACCACGCAAGGTACTGACATTTTAAATAATGTAACCGTAGATTTCCAGGTTGGAGGCGTTGACCAGACACAAGCAACGGCATCTGATACGTTTAAGGTTGACCGTGTTGTCCGTTTTTCACTGGTAGAATCTGCAACAATCGTAAATGGCACAACAAATGTTGTCCCTGGCGAACAAGATACCGTAACAGCATTTACATTGACCAACACATCCAACGATGTGCTTGATTTTTCATTGGTAGCCTCTCAAATTGCAACAGCAGGCACAACGCCAACAGGCACCGATGCCTTTGATGTTAACAATCTTGAGTTTTTCACCGACGTCGATGGCAATGGTGTTTTTGATCCAGCCGTCGATACAGCGACCAGCATCGATGATCTGGCGGCTGATGGCAGCGCGACCATATTCGTAATTGGCGACATTAGCTCAGCAGAAACCAACGGCACTATTGCTGGCGTTACTCTTACATCTACTGCATTGAACAGCGATGGTTCTGCTATTTCTGCTTCTGATGACTCAGATGTCAATACTGCTGATGTTGAGACCATTTTTGGCGATACAGACCGTGATGGCATTGAAGCTGCTGATGATGATTATACTGTTTTAGCAGCGGAATTATCAGTTGCAAAAGTTAGCCGTGTAATCAGCGATCCTGTAAGCAGCGCAAATCCTAAAGCAATTCCAGGCGCAGTTGTTGAATATTGTATCGCAGTAACCAATGCTCCGGCTGGCGCGACGGCGACGGGTGTTGCTCTATCGGATAATCTATCAACAATTTTGGGTGTGACTTATGTTCCATCTTCTGCATTTGTTGACGGAACTACATTTGATGCTGCAACCAGCACATGTGCTACTGGCACAACAGCGGGTACATATACAGCCGGAACCGATACGGTTTCTGGGGCTTTGTCTGATATTGCTGGTGGCGAGACACGTACGCTCGTTTTCCAAGTAACCATCGATTAATACGAAATTGGCGGCGCGCTGGATTAATTTCTGGCCGCCGCCATTTTACACAATGGGACAATTTACCAACTCTGTTATCAAATGCGCAGCACTGCTCGCTATAGGAATTTCGCTTCCTATGGCGAGTATTGCTGTGCAAGCGCAGGCCGATAGTGACATAATTAGCAACACAGCTAATATATCCTATAATAATGGCGGCAATAGAATATTAAGACCGTCAAATGAAGTGCTGATCGAGGTTGATCGCACTTCCCCACCGCCAAGCTTATCACTCTTTCATTTTGGATCAGGCGCAGCTTCTGTAAATGATATTGTTCCTGATACAATTTGTGTCGGAAATAATGGCCCAGTTATGACCGAATTGGGCGGCGCATTTGCTACTATTGATACCGATAATGCGGATATAGAAGAGGCCTCTGCGATAAGAGCAGGCGAGCCTCTAATCGTCCAAGTCAAATCTCTCAGTAAAAACATAGATACTACTATGATTGATAGTTTTGAAGCAGTACTCACCACGCTAAACGGCGATAAAGAAACTATTATTTTAACCGAAACAGCAGAAAATAATGCGACTTTCCGTGGTATAATCAATACAGCCGCCATTCCGCCAGCCCCTGTGCAAGGGGATTGTATTTTATCGGTCTCTCCAGGCGATCAATTATCATTCTCTTTAGATGATAATGACAGCGGTATTAATGTTGGTACCGCATCTGTAGAAATTTTGATTGATCCATTTGGCATTAGTTTTGACAGCGGCGATGGTTCTGCTGTAAATGGCACTATTGTAACAATCGTCGATGCCGATACTGGCCAACCAGCCGATGTATTTGGCGATGATGGCGTTTCAACCTTTCCCAATACCGTTGTTACTGGTGGTACAGTCACCGATAGCGGCGGAACCCTCTATAATTTTACACCAGGTTTTTACCGTTTTCCATTTTTACGTCCTGGCCGGTATCGTTTAGTGGTAACGCCGCCCGATCCTTATAGCTTTGAATCGGTTGCAACCCCAGCTCAATTAGAGCAATTAATGCGCCCTGATGGCGAACAATTTGTAATTGCGGATGGGTCTTTTGGCGGAATTATCGTTTTGGATGATCCCGCACCTGTGCGTATCGACATTCCGCTTGATCGTCCAGGTACTCCCTTATTATTGCGCAAAATTGCCAGCAAAACCACGGCCGCTAGAGGCGATGTTGTGCAATATCGCGTGACCGTGTCAAACCAAGATAATATTCGCAATACAGGCAATATTACCATCACAGATACTTTGCCCGAACAAATTAGATTACGTCTCAATACAATACGATATAACAATGAACTTATCACTGCAAATGTGGCCGCCAATGGCGCATCATTTAGCATCACCGTACCCCCATTAGCGGGTGGTGAAAGCGCATTGCTCACTTATTTGGGTGAAGTGCGACAAGATGCCAATGAAGGCAACGCTATAAACGTCATTACGGCAAATGATGATCGTGGTTCAACGAGCAATACAGCCGATGCAATTTTGCGTATCGAGCGCGATGAAATTTCAGAACGCTTTACAATCATTGGCGCAATAACCGATCAAGGATGTTCTATTCATCCCGATCAAGCCAAGGGCATTGCTGGCGTTCGGGTGATATTACAAGATGGCCGTTTTGCCATAACCGATCAGGATGGCCGCTATCATTTCGAGGGGTTACGCCCAGGCATGCAAGTCGTTCAAATCGACCCTTCTTCTTTACCCAATGACCAACAAGCAATCGATTGCTCACAAAATACGCGCAGCGCTGGCAGTGCTATCTCTCGGTTTGTCGAGGGTAATGGCGGTGCATTAAAGCGCGTCAATTTCCGCACTGTTAAGACCGCTCCGCGCAAGACTAATTCGGTTGCTGTAAAAGCTTTACCCGAAGCCAGCAGCGACCAAGAAGCCGCAGGTGCTGATATTGATTGGTTGGCAGGGCAAAGCCCAGGCAATGCATGGTTATTCCCCGATACAAAGCATAATCCGCGCGTAAAAGTTATCCGTGTGGCCGTTAAGCATGAACCCAATAAAAAGGTTGAATTGCTTATCAACGGCGAGGCTACAGACCCGCTCAATTATGATGGACATAAGAAAAGCAGCGACCGTAAAATGGCCGTCAGTATCTGGCGGGCCATTCCATTGGAAAGCGGCAAAAATATCTTAACGGCTCATATCAAGGACGATAAAGGTAATATTATTGATACATTAGAAAGAGAAGTGCATTTCTCTACGCCGCCAGTCCATGCTGAATTTATAAAAGCAGATTCTATATTAATCGCCGATGGTATTACAAGACCGCGCATTGTCGTGCGCCTTACCGACCGCAGCGGTCGCCCTATTCAAAATGGCAGCGTTGGTGATTTCATTGTCCCTGCCCCTTATGAAGCAGCAGTTGAAGTTGATGCGCAACAAGCCAATCAATTATCAGGACTAGAACGTGCCGCCCCTGTATGGCGCGTTATTGGTGACGAGGGCCTAGCCTATATCGAATTAGCCCCCACTACAGCATCTGGAACATTGAGCGTGAATTTCAATTTTCGCGATGGCGAAGTGACGCGCGAACAACGCATTGAAACTTGGCTAGATCCGGGCGAGCGTCCTTGGACAGTGGTTGGTTTTGCAGCGGGTACTATCGGTTTTAATAAACTTGAAGAAGGCTTAGAAGAGCTTGCCGATGAAGAGGATGATCTCAACATCGATGGCCGTGTCGCGCTCTATGCCAAAGGCCGTGTATCGGGCAAATGGTTGTTAACTCTAGCCTATGACAGCGATAAAGAAGAAGATGAAACCCGCTTTGGCGGCGTTATTGACCCGCGCAATTTTTATACCATTTATGCGGATCGCAGCGAACAGCGTTTTGATGCCGCATCGGTTCGCAGACTCTATCTAAAGCTGGAGCGTCCTCAATTCTATGCCTTATTTGGTGACTATGAAACTGGCATTAATGAACCAGAATTGGCGCGTTATCAACGCTCATTCAATGGCGTGAAAGCTGAATTTCGTAACGATCAAATCTCAGCCAATGCATTTGTTGCGGATACGCCGTTCCGTTTTCGTCGCGAGGAAATTCAAGGCAATGGCCTCTCTGGCCCCTATGCCCTCTCCGCGCGTGATATTATCGCCAATAGCGAGCGCATTGAAATAGAAACGCGCGATCGTATTCGATCAAATCTAATCGTAAGCACACGTCAATTGGTGCGCAATATTGATTATGATATAGATTATTTGAACGCTACTTTGATTTTCCGAGAGCCTATTTTGTCGCGTGACAGCAGCCTAAATCCGCAATTCATAGTCGCCACTTATGAAGTTTCGGGTGTTGGTGAGCGCGTTACCAATGCTGGTGGCCGTGTGCGTTGGCAAGATAAAGCAGGTAAAGTCCAGATTGCTGCGAGCGCCATTCATGATGAAACCGACAGCGATACGACTAATCTAGGTGGTTTGGATATTGTCTATAGACCGACAATTGGCACTGAAATTCGCGCAGAAGTCGCTATATCTGATGGTAATGCTAAAGCGGGTAACACAAATGATGATGCTGGAACGTCGAGCGCGTGGTTGGTCGAAGCCGAACATCATAGCAATAGTGTCGATGTTTTGGCCTATGTAAGAGAGCAATCAGCGCGCTTTGGCGTTGGCCAACAAAATGCATCAGAAATCGGGTCGCGTAAAATTGGTGCCGAGGGACGTTTGCGCATTAGCGATGATTTGCAACTCTCCTTATTAACGTTCCAAGAAAATTTCTTTGAAACCAATGCTCGGCGCCGTGCAGCGGCTGGCGAAGTAGAATATCGAACCAAAGGCACAACGCTTCGCGCTGGAGTCACTCATGCATCGGATCGTCTGGCTGATGGCAGCGTCAATCGCTCTACATTGGCGAAAGTGGGCGGATCGCAAATGCTCTTGAACGATAAATTAGAATTGAGCGCTCAGAGCGAATTTGCTCTTGGTGGTCAAGATGAGAATATTGATTTTCCTACTCGCCATCGTTTCGGTGTCCGTTATTCGATCCGATCCGACATTCAAATCGTTGGGGGGTATGAAATTGCCGATGGTCAGAATATTGACAGCAGGACCGCACGAATTGGCTTTGATATTGCGCCATGGGCTGGTGCGCGTATTACTGCGAGCGGAAATGCACAAGATATTAATGCGTTCGGCCCGCGTACATTTGCCGCCTATGGCATCTCGCAATCCCTGCGTTTAAGCGAAAAATGGTCCGTTGATTTCTCTGTTGATGGTAATAAGACCTTAAATGGCTTTGACCAAGATGATGTTATCAACCCTGCACAACCTGTTGCATCGGGCGGATTTTTAAGCAGCAATGGCGCCTTAACCGAAGATTTTACTGCCGTTACTGCTGGTGCGACCTATCGAGGAAAGCGTTGGAGTTGGGCAAATAAAGGCGAATATCGCAATGGCGATACCAACAACCGTTATGGTTTTACATCTTCTTTACTGCGTCAAATTAGCGAAGGTGTCGCTGTTGGCGCGGCTGCGAGCTATTTTAATGCCAATCAAGAAGATGGGGCACAAACAGAAGCCTTAGCAAGCGAATTTAGCTGGGCTTATCGTCCTTCAAACAGCCGTTGGGCCATATTGGATAAAATGGAGTTTCGTTATGACTCCATTCGCAATGCTGTTGCTGGCGCTGCTGGCCCTATTGGCGGTGCAGCCCTTACGATCAGCGGCGATGCGACCTCGCGTCGTTTGATTAACAGCTTGAGCGTCAATTATTCGCCGATTGCTGATACGGGGCATGAATTTTTCGAACGCGGCGAATATAGCCTCTTTTGGGGAACCCGTTATGTGTTTGATCGCTTTGGCGAAGATGACATCGAAGGTTGGAGCAATGTGCTGGGCGTTGATGCACGCTTCGATATTAACAAAATAGCCGATATTGGTTGGATGGCAACTGTGCGCATCGGCACTAGCGGGGATAATATTGCCTTTTCAGGTGGGCCTGTGTTAACCGTATCGCCGTTCAAAAATAGCAATATCTCATTTGGTTATAATATTATCGGCTTTAGGGACAGCGATTTCGAAGACGCGCGCTACACGCGCAGCGGTCCATTTGTGACCTTTAAGGTAAAAATTGACCAAAATAGCCTATCTGACCTTGGTTTTTGATACAATTTAACTTCTAGATAAGCTTGCGCTATTAATCCGCAAATAGAAGCACAGGCGTTTCCAGCAATTTTTTGAGTGCTTGGACAAAACGCGCTGCATCATAGCCATCGACCACCCGGTGATCGCAACTGATAGAGAGATTCATCAATTTTCTCGCCTCAACCTCACCATTGATAATCACAGGGCGTTCCACAATCTTATTCGGCCCTATAATAGCTACCTCTGGCTTATTAATAACGGGTGTCGTAGCAATTCCGCCTAGAGGCCCAAGCGATGTGAGCGTCAAAGTCGCGCCTTTTAATTTGTCAACAGCTATAGAATTATCCCTAGAAGCAACTGATAAAGATTTAATTTCATTAGATAATTGCCAGATATTCAAATTATGCGCATCCTGCACGACGGGGACTTTCAAACCCGTATCCGTTTGGGTTGCAATACCCATATGGATACTGCCGTGACGGGTCACTAGCCCTGCCTCATCATCATAAGTTGAATTTATCATCGGGAAGTCAGGGATAGATTTGCTAATAGCCGCTATCAAGAGCGGTAATATCGTTAGCTTGGGCCTATCCCCTCTGTTTGCATTCAAATCGGCGCGCATCGCCTCTAACGCGGTAACATCAATCTCTTCAACATAGGTGAAATGCGGGATAGTGCGCTTAGAAAGGATCATATTTTCGGCAATTTTGCGGCGCATACCGATAATTTTTATCGTCTCATCGGCCCTCTGCTCTGCTGCCGCTCCATAACCTTGCGCTGAACCATAGCTCAAATAAGCATCAAGATCTGCATGGCGTACATGCGCTCCAGCAGCCTTCACTGCTGCCAAATCAACACCCAGTGCCTTAGCGCGCGCCCTTACCGCCGCTGAAGCGGTTATTTTGGCACTCGCTACGATAGGTTTTTCTATTGGTTTCGCACTATTCGGCGGGCTATTATGCGTCGACGCTGCACTTGGGTTCGGCGCGCTATTATTTATCGCAACAATTTCATTTTGATCGGCAAGTGATGATATAGCATCAGCCTTGCTATCATCACCAGATGTATCATTTACTTCTATAATATCTGAACTATGCTGATTATCAGATTGATTATCCATATTAGCTTCGTCTTCTGCTACTTCTATTTCAATCAACATAGAGCCAATTGCAATGACATCGCCCTCTTCCCCAGCCACTGCGATAATTTTACCTGAAACGGGCGATTCCATCTCAACTGTGGCCTTATCGGTCATCATATCGGCCACGGGTTGATCTTCCTCAATCATATCCCCCAGAGCGATATGCCATTGTACAATCTCTGCCTCTGCAATGCCTTCGCCAATATCGGGCAATGTAAATATATATTTTGCCATCAGATCAATCCTTCATGATTTTTTCTATTGCAGTGGTCAGCCTTACTGGCCCCGGGAAATAGGCCCATTCAAGGCTATGCGGATAGGGCGTATCAAACCCTGTAACGCGCTCAATCGGAGCTTCTAAATGATAAAAACATCGCTCGGCTACTAATGCGGCTAATTCTGCACCAAAGCCGCTGGTTCGCGTTGCTTCGTGAACGATCAAACAACGGCCTGTTTTTTTCACAGATTCTTCTATTGTTTCAATATCGAGCGGCAATAATGTGCGAAGGTCAATAACATCAGCGTCGATACCCTGTTCTTCCACCACCGCGCTAGCAACATGCACCATAGTCCCATAGGTGATAATGGTCAGCCCCTCGCCCTCTTGCACCACATCAGCTTTACCCAGCGGGATTTTATAATAACCCTCTGGTACTTGCGCCGCACTATGCTTGCTCCATGGCTCCACGGGCCGATCATAATATCCTGTAAATGGCCCATTATAAATGCGCTTTGGTTCAAAAAATATGATAGGATCATTATCTTCAATCGCACTAATCAATAATCCTTTGGCATCATAAGGCGTTGCGGGAATGATGGTTTTGACACCAGACATATGCGTAAAAAGGCTCTCGGGCGATTGGCTGTGGGTTTGCCCCCCAAATATGCCGCCGCCAAAGGGCGTTCTAATCGTCATAGGCGCTATAAAGTCGCCCGCAGATCGATAGCGCAATCTGGCCGCTTCGCTGACGATTTGATCCAAACCAGGATAGATATAATCGGCAAATTGTATCTCTGGCACAGGACGCAAACCATAGGCCCCCATACCAACGGCGGCCCCCAAAATACCATTTTCGGAAATGGGGGTATCAAACACGCGCCGTTTACCATATTTTTCCTGTAAATGCGCTGTAGCTCTGAACACACCGCCAAAATAACCAACATCTTCGCCCAAGATGACCACATCATCATCGCGCTCTAGCATAATATCCAAAGCGCTGTTGATAGCTTCGATCATATTCATTGTTTTAACAGGGGAATCGGGCATATCACTCATGACCCTCTCTCCATTTTCTCTTTGTTTTTAGTAGAGAATTTTGATATTTTTTCGGCCAAGGACATATCCATTTGTTCTTGTAAATGCCATGGCATTTCTTCAAAAACATCCTCGAACATAGTTTCAAATTCTTGATGCATGCCATGCCCCAATATACCATTTTTCTCGGCTAATTTTTGCGTGGTTTTAACCTCGTCATCCAAAGCTTTTTTGAGCGCAACATGCCTATCTTCATCCCATGTAGCTTCGCCAATGAGATGCGCCTTAAGCCGCTCCAACGGATCGCCCAATGGCCATTTCGCATATTCCTCTGCGGCCCGATAAGAAGAAGGATCATCCGATGTGCTGTGCCCTTCTGCGCGATAGGTGAAATGCTCGATCAAAGTCGGCCCATTATTGGTACGCGCCCGATGAGCCGCCCATTCGGTTGCGGCATAAACCGCCAGAGGGTCATTGCCATCGACTCTGATGCTTGCGATGCCATAACCTAGGCCTCTGGCGGCAAATGTAGCGCGTTCGCCGCCAGCTATACCGCTAAAAGATGAAATAGCCCATTGATTATTAACAATATTAAAGATGACAGGCGCATTATAGACGGTAGCAAATGTCATGGCGCTGTGAAAATCACCTTCTGCCGTAGAACCTTCTCCGCACCATGTGGCGGCAATGCGCGAATCTTGTTTGGCGGCTGATGCCATAGCCCATCCAACGGCCTGTGGATATTGGGTTGTCAAATTGCCAGAAATAGTGAAAAATGAATGGTCAGAAGATGAATACATGATCGGCAGTTGACGGCCTTTCAGCGAATCTTCTCGGTTGGAATAAATTTGATTCATCATATCAAGCATCGGATAGCCGCGCACCAATAATATACCCTGCTGACGGTAACTTGGAAAAACCATATCATCAGCCGCAAGCGCCATAGCAGGTGCGATTGAAGTAGCCTCTTCGCCCGTACATTTCATATAAAAGCTAGTTTTTCCTTGGCGTTGCGCGCGAAACATACGGTCATCAAAGCTGCGCACTTTCATAATATGACGCAGCATTTTTAGCTTAATATCGGTTGATAATTTGGGATCCCACGGGCCGCTAGCTTTGCCTTCCATATCCAATACACGAATGAGTCCAGTGGCCATATGTTGCATGTCAATGGGTGCTATAGTTTCTTCGGGTCTGCCCGTGACGCCGACATCTTCAATCTCAAGATTAGAAAAATCTGCGGTATCGCCTGGGCGAAATTGGGGTTCAGGGATGTGCAGATGTAATCTCGGCAAATTCTGTTTATTCTGCTTTTTCAACCTATCTCTCCCAAAATATGATTCAAAATTCTGTCCTGATCAAACTAAATATAATATCTGTTGAAAAGCTTATTTTTCTGACACGCTCGGTCGAATCAATCATATTTATTTAATTTCAGAATTTTGTTACTATATTACAATGCCAATATTTGGTCAACATCCCTTCCCTATTTTTAACCGATTAGAATAAATATTGATTATAAAAATAAATATTTGATAAAATAAATTAAACTGCAACAGGGGCTGAAATATGTTTTTGTGGTTGATACTCTTCTACCACAAAATTCTCTAGTGAATAATCAAAAATAGAATCTGGTTTACCGATTATCTTTAGCTTTGGATTGCCCGAAGGTACCCGACTTAACTGCTCTTCGACCAAGGCTTCATGGTTGAGATAAAGATGCACGTCACCGCCGTTCCAAATTAATTCGCCCGATTCTAAGCCGCATTGCTGCGCAATCATTTTAATCAATAAAGATGCAGAAAATATATTGAAGGCAAAACCAAGACCCAAATCGCAGGATCTTTGATAGAGCAAACCGCTTAATTTCCCATCGGCAACATAAAATTGATATGTTTTATGGCACGGCGGCAACGCCATTTGGTCTAATTCTGCTACATTCCACCCTTCTATAATATGCCGGCGCGAGCTGGGAGATTTTTGCAAAGAGTCGATTAAAAGACTGACCTGATCTACCCCTTGTTCCCTTTTCTTATAAATTGGATCAGCATCGCCTTCGTTTAGCATCTCATAACGAGGCCAATTAACCCATTGCGCACCATAAACAGGCCCTAAATCACCCCATTTTAGAGCAAATTCCTCATCGTCGATAATTTTATTTTCAAAATCCTTTTGCGCAATATCGCTGCCCGTGGTTTTTCGGTAATGCGCCAATGGCCAATCGCTCCATATTCGGACATTGACCAATAACAGGTCTCTAATATTTGTTTTACCAGTTAAAAACCACAGCATTTCTTTTGCGGCTGTTTTCCAAAACACTCTTTTGGTGGTCAATAGAGGGATAGCATCATTGTCCAGTGAAAAGCGCAATGTAGCCCCGAAAATAGATTTAGTACCAACACCTGTTCGATCTTCTTTGATCGCCCCAAAAGTCCAAATATGCTGCATTAAATCAAGATATTGTTGTTCATAATGCATCGATTTTTTCTCTTCATTATTAATCATAGCTATGATTTTGCTCTATTATTATGATTTTACGCTTAGCGGATAGAGTTTTCAACTCACAAACAAAATTTAGGCATAAAAATAATTCCAAAAAGAATAAAATGAATCAAAAATTAACCATTCATTGACTTTGTATTCCTATAGAGTTTTTATGCAAGAGCGCATTCTTATAGTTGACGATCGATCCACCAATCTTCGAATTTACGAGCAATTCGTTAAAATGATGGGCCCAGATTATATAGCCACATGCTTCGACAATCCGTCGGAAGCCTTATTATGGCTTGATGAAAATCATGCCGATTTGCTGATAATTGATTATCGAATGCCCGAAATTAACGGGGCTGACTTTGTCCGTATAATAAGAGCGAAAGCCATTGATAGCGATATTCCTGCTATCATGATAACCGCGCATCAAGATAGAGAATATCGATTAGCCGCCCTAGACGCTGGTGCGACCGATTTTCTGCAAAGCCCTGTATCACATACCGAATTTAGCCAAAGAGCCAAAACATTATTGGCACAATATCGCAGAAAGAATGAACTTTCCTATCAGACGCTCAATCAACAAGCTAGTGTGCGCAATCGTTCGAATGATAATAGTCAAGGCACGAGCATATTAGAACAAGTCATCGATAGTATCCCGATCATCATCTGCGCCACGGGTATCGATAATAAAATATTGTTTATGAATAATTATCAGGCCGCAATGCTTGGCGATGAACAAGAAAATTTTATCGGCCGTGACATCAATGAATTTTTTGCAGATGATACGGCTATTCGCAATGAACGCCGTGACCAAATTATATTAAAAACATCTCAAGCAATCCCCCATTTCGAAGAAACATTTCATAGCGATAATATTGAAATGATATTCCATTGCAACAAAGCGCCATTGTTAAACAAAGAAGGCGAAACAATAGGGGTTTTATCCACTGGGGTAGATATTACTGCACGCAAATATGCCGAACAGCATAGAGCGCATCTTGCTTTGCATGATATTTTAACAGGATTGCCCAACCGTGCTTTATTAGCAGAACGCATCCAGTCTACGGTCGAAGAATGCAAAAATGTAGATGAAACCGCAGCTTTATTATTGCTCGATTTAGATCGATTCAAAATAGTCAATGATACTAAGGGCCATCAGACTGGCGATATTTTACTGCGCGAAGTGGCAGAGCGCATCAGCAATATATTGCAGCCCGATGATTTTGCTGCGCGTATTGGTGGTGATGAATTTGCCGTAATATTGCGCAATGTACAGTCGGTTGAGCAAGTGAATAGCCGCTGTAAAGCCCTTATTCGAAACATTAATGAACCTTATTCTATCGCTGGCATATCTCAGGTTGTTGGGGCAAGTATCGGTATTGCGCTTATTCCAACCGATGCCAATGATCCAGATGAATTGCTGCGCCTTGCTGATTTGGCCATGTATGATGCAAAAGCTAATGGCCGCAATAGAACCTGTTTTTTCTCACCCGAATTGAATAATATTGCACAAGCCAATGCAACGTTAGAGATTGAATTACGCAAAGCGTTGACCGAAGATGAGTTCATTCTTGAATATCAACCCATTGTAAATGCGAGTGATGGTAAATTTGTAGGGGGGGAGGCTTTGGTGCGTTGGAATCATCCAAAACATGGTTATTTGCTTCCTATTGATTTCTTAGGGGTCGCCAATGATTGCGGACTCATTGATGCTATCGGGCTTTATGTTATCGAGGCCGCTTGCAAACAAATTAAAAAAATGTCTGCTATGAATATTGAGCCCCCTACAATAGCCGTGAATATCTCACCTCGGCAATTTAACAATTGTGATGTGTATGAGATTATAAAAAGTCTGACCGAAAAATATGCCATTGATCCTAGCAAATTAACAATTGAAATTACTGAAGAATTATTACTCGACCAAAATAATGGGATATTGCAAATATTGAGCGATATAAGAGATTTGGGTGTTGGAATTGCAATCGATGATTTTGGAACGGGCTATTCCTCTTTGCAATATCTGCGCGATCTGCCTGCCACCTGTCTCAAAATTGACAGAGCATTTATATCGCGCATTGAAGCGTCAGCATCAGACAGAGCAATTATCAGCACCATCACTCATCTTGCCCACGCATTTTCTATGCGCGTGGTGGCAGAGGGCGTTGAAACGCAAAATCAATATGATTTGCTTAGAGCAGCCGGCGTTGATTCAATCCAAGGGTTTTTGATGGGACAACCTATGAAAGTTTCAGAATTTGAGAATATTTTTATTAAAAAACAAAAATATTTGAAATTGGATTAATTGAGCCATGCTATTATCATTTGCGCGCAAAATATCGTCTTTACTCAAAAACCCCACTCAAAATGGGAGTTTTTTCTCCACCCATGTTGGAGAGACGGAGATATTTTATAACCGCCTCATACTCGGCAGCATCATAATATTAATAGGCTATTTATTCGCGGATGATGCGCACATATTAATCATATTCTCGATCTATTTGGGAATAGCTATAATATTATGGACTGCCCAGATAAAAAATCTACTGCCGTCCAATATTAGATTAACCCTTGGCCTCTTATTAGAGAGCGTGATGGGGTTTTATTTATTAAGAATAGACTCTGCTGGATTGGCATTTATCTACCCCATCTATTTATGGACTATATTGGGTAATGGCTTCAGGTTTGGCGTTAAATGGCTAGTTATAGCCTCTTTCATTATGAGCATTTCTTTTGCTTTGACAATTTATACTGAACCATTTTGGCAACAAAATTTAGGGTTTTCTATTGCCTTGCTTGTCGCTCTTATAATGATACCTGCCTATTGTTCTAACTTGATTAAGAAATTATCGCAGGCGAGAGAAAAGGCAGAAAGCGCCAACCGCGCCAAAAGCTATTTCCTTGCTAGCGTGAGCCACGAATTGCGCACCCCCCTCAATGCAATAATCGGTTATGGCACGCATCTAGCGGGAATGAATCTTAGCCCTTCTCATCTAAAAATGGTCAATAGCAGCGTATCCGCAGGTCAATATTTGCTGCAATTGATTGAACAATTACTCCAACTTGGCAAGTCGGACACTCAAAATGATAAGATTGAAATGGAAGATTTCAACGTCACCGATATTTTAGTTGAATCGCGCGATATTCTTAATATTCGGGCGCAAGAAAAAGAGCTGGAATTAATATTGCAATCTGAAACCAATAGCCACGATCACTATAATGGGCCAGTTAGAGAAATTAAGAATTTAATATTAAACATTACTAGCAATGCAATTAAATTTACCGAACATGGCAAAATCATAATCCGCAGCAGCGTTAGAAATATTGAGGGACAATTGTCTCTAATATTATCTATTGCGGATACTGGAATTGGAATCGATAAGAAAAGTTGTAATGATATTTTTCAGCCCTTTCAGCAGGCAGATAATACAATCATGGAACGATTTGGCGGCACTGGATTAGGTCTGGCAATTTGCAAACAAATCATTGATGCTCTTGGGGGTAATATTTCGGTTGATAGCGAGCTTGGCCAAGGTAGCGTGTTTAAACTATCTATTCCCATAACAAGAGTTGAAAAGTCGCATGAGGAAGAATTAAATAATAATATTATATCCGCAAAAATTATTTCTTTGGGAAAAGAGAAAGAAGATATTCTGCTTCAAGCTCAGTGTTCGGGTCAATATTTTATAACGCATTATGATTGCGAAACGGTTGACTCTATCACTGAAAAAATGGGGAGCATCAATCTTGAACAATATAATATTGCATTATTAGATCAATCGCTTGTTGGCGATATTGATTCTAGGGAAGAATTTTGGAAGCCATTTCAACGCTCTAAAATTGCCTGTATTTTAATGTCTGATAATGAAGATATTGATATACACAAAATAAATATTCAAGCCTCATTTGCTTCAATATTATCGCCAGCTACAAGCTTTAACAGCTTCCGCAAGGCTATGAAAATTGGAAACTTATTTATCGATAAATCGATAGCATCTGCTGGGGGCGCAAAATTTGATGAGAAAGAACAAATATGGCACGGCAATAATAATCAGCATAATATATTGGTTGTAGACGATAATCGAACCAATCGTATGGTCTTAGAATCTATATTATTGAGCGATGGATATAATGTCTCTCTTGTTACTGATGGTGACGAAGCGCTGCAAATATTAGAAGAGAAAAGTTTTGATGCAATGCTGATAGATGTTAATATGCCCCGATTAAATGGTATCGAAGCAACAAAATTATGGCGCAATATAGAAGCCGGCAATGGGCATCTTCCTATCATCGGGGTAACAGCAGATGCCACAGAAGAAACATTGAAAAAATGCTTAGCCGCTGGCATGGATGAGCGGATAACAAAGCCAATAGAAGCCAAAAAATTAATCAATAAAGTTAGGGAATATTGTAACAATCCTATACTGTCAGAAAATGAAGTGCAGGGTGACAAAGAAACAATAGCCCATGATGGTAGCATTGGTATCAATAAAAATATTATTGATTTAAGTCGAATCGATTATTTAGAATCGATCGGCAATACAGACTTTGTAAGACTGGTTATGGACAGTTATAAAGATGAAACTAGAGATATTGTTGCCCAATTACACAATGATAATAAGCCATGCGATTTGGAAAAATTTCGTTTTGTCTCTCATGCTCTAAAAAGCTCTGCAAATAATATCGGCGCGTTTAGATTATCCGAATTATGCACACATTATGAGAGCATCGTTGACAGCGAGTATCAAGATAATGAACGCCAACATATTGATGCTTTATTGTCAGAATTAGACTATGCAGATAAAAATATTGAGATATTAAGAGCGCATTATTGCGAGACCGAAAATGCCCCTAATAATGCGATAAATAGCTAGGGTAAGGCCCTGATAGCCTGTTTTGTAGGAATATTATTTTTGCGCGTTAAGCGTTTTTGAGCTTTAACTAATTTTTCCATTTTACGCAGATCATCTTCGTTCAATTTCATAGCCATCTCTGACCAGAGGTTTGTGATTTCCATTAATTCCGTTTTAGTTATGGGATTTATTTTTTTACGAACTTCATATAAGGATCTTTCCGCATTAAATCTTTTTTGATTGTTGCGAATATAGTCGATAACGGATTTTTGCCCTTCTCCATCTTCCGCTAAAATATCCACAACACCCAAATCATATAATTGCTCTCCCGTATAGATGCTGCCGCTCAAGATCATCTCTTCGGTTGCTTTTCTTCCAATTTTTCTGGTCAGAAAACTATAGGCCCCCATCCCGGGGAATAGATTGAATAATATTTCGGGCAATCCAAAACGGGTACTTTTCTCTGCCACCAAAATATCGAACGATAAAGAAAATTCAAATCCGCCACCAAGCGCATTGCCTTGCACCAAACCAATTGTAATGATGTTTGAATTAAATGACCGTAAATTACGGTCTAATATATTGATGCTTTTGTGCGCATATCGTCGCATCATTTCTATATTATTATTGCGGATATTATTTACGAATAATTCTAAATCGCCGCCGAGATTAAAGACCTCTGGCGTATCCGACCCAAAAACAAAATAGCGCGCCACATCAGGATAATCGTTGAGATTATTCTCTAAAAAAATTTGCACCATTTCAAGTTCTTTGCCGAGATCGAATGTAAAACATGGCCTGCCTTCTTGATGCAGATTGCACCATAGAATTTTATCATTTTGATCAAGCTCCAATTTCATCTCATTTAATTTAAGACTTTGGATTAATGCAACCAGATCAGAAGAGTCATTGTTTGATAATTGGCTAAATATTGGATTGCTTAATTTATTATCTGGAGCTGACATTCTTTTACCTTAAGGATAATTATTTTTACACAGGCTGTGCTATGGTCAATTGATAGCAGATTTTGACTTTAATCCTAAAATTTTTTATTATTAACCATAATTAATTTCTATTCTATTTTTTTATCTATTAAAAACAAAGTTTTAATGGAATTACTATAGTTAATTAATTTCAAAAAAATTCAAAAAATAAAAAATAAAATATTATATTATAAATCATTTATA
Organism: uncultured Sphingomonadaceae bacterium; assembly: GCA_938050045.1. Lineage (GTDB taxonomy): Bacteria > Pseudomonadota > Alphaproteobacteria > Sphingomonadales > Sphingomonadaceae > Sphingorhabdus_B. Next base: position 187,779 of record CALLJS010000013.1, on the reverse strand, counting down.
TTATATAGTAATAAATTGACCCAGTTTATAATCTTTTTGAATTTAATGAGAGTCAATCTTTTAAAATATATAATAATCTAAAATCTGAATGGACAAAATTAATCGCGCGCCAAGCGTTGTCTATATGATATTCGAGATAAATTAATCCGCTGCTGACAGAGAGGTTTCTAAAGAAAAAACAAATGAGGCTATGGTAAGTTGCAGCTTGAAAAAATCAAAACAAATCCCAATAACCAGTGTATGAATGATTCTATAAGCTCTCAAACCAGCAATGCGATATTGCAGGATACGCCCAGTGCAGAATTTGCTATCGGGCAAGTCGTCAAACACCGTTTATTTGATTTTCGCGGCGTTATCTATGATGTTGATCCAATTTATAGCAATGACGATGCGTGGTATGAATCGATCCCAAAAGATTTGCGTCCAAAGAAAGAACAGCCCTTTTATCACTTATTCGCCGAGAATAATGAGCGTAATTATATAGCCTATGTTAGTCAGCAAAATCTGGTCCTTGATGGATTGGCTGGCCCGATTAACCACCCCCAGATAAAAAATATTTTTGGCGAATGGATGGACGGCCATTATAAATTACAGGATAAATTAAAAAATTAATTGGCCGCAGCGCGGCATTAAATGACGGACTGCACATCGAATTACAACACCGAAACAACTATAATCTTATTTCAATTTTTAAGCTTCCACCCAGATTTTAGCAGACAATAAGCACTAATTGCGGCTATTATATTTAGCACCGCTATGACGCTTATACCAAGAGCTATGTCCATATCGGCTTGGCCGATAAAGCCATAACGAAAACCCGATATTATATAGAAAAAAGGATTGGCGTGGCTGATAGATTGAAACAGCGGCGACAATCTATCGACCGAATAAAATGTTCCAGACAGCAGCGATAAAGGGGCAATCACAAAATTTGTTATTGCCGCTGCATGGTCAAATTTCTCTGCCCAAATAGACGTCATTATCCCCAATAAAGAGATGAAGATAGAACCCATTAGTCCAAAATATATTATAGCCCAAGGGTGGCGTATGCTAACCTGTACATCGGGCCATAAAAACATCGCCAACCAAACCGCAAGGCCTACCAAAATAGCCCGTGTTACAGCAGCCGCAACCATTGCAAATAATGTTTCAAATGTAGACAATGGCGGCATTAAATAATCGACAATTGTCCCCTGTAATTTCCCAACCAATAATGCAAAGCTGCTGTTAGCAAAGGCATTTTGTATCATACCCATTATGATTAGGCCTGGAGCGAGAAAATTCGCAAAAGCCTGCCCCAATACTGTATAATCCCCGCGCCCCAATGCTACGATGAATATCACCAAAAATAATAATGTGGTTATAGCGGGCGCCCAGATAGTTTGGAGCTGAACTTTCATGAAACGGCGCACTTCTTTTAGGTAAAGCGTCTTTAGCCCAACCCAGTTTACACGATTAATTTTTGTCGTGCCCAATTTTGGTTGAATTTGATTCATTTAATCCCTAAATACTATAAATAATGCAGAAGCACCCAATTATCCATTAACGGCCAACCCTGCAAGCCGCTTTTGAACAAACCGCTCTCTGCAACATATCCTATTTAATATTTGGAGTTTTCATGGCCTGGACAGACGAACGTATTGATCACCTAAAGCAACTTTGGGAAAAAGGTCTTACTGCTAGCCAAATCGCCGAGCAATTAGGCGGTGTGAGCCGCAATGCTGTAATTGGCAAAGCGCATCGACTAGGCCTAAAATCGCGTCCCTCCCCTGTAAAATCAGGCGGTAAAAAAGCGGCGACCAAAAAAACCACCAAACGAACAAAAGCCGCAGCACCGCCAAAGGCAGACATAGCAAAATCGGCCAAACCCGCTACCAAAACTGCTATAAAGGCAAAGCCGGCTGCTCCCCAACCCACGATAGACAGCACGTCGCAACAAGTCGTCTCAATAGGGCCAGGCGGATTCTTGCGCCAAGGGCCCGGCGATCAACAAGCGCCTATTCCCCCTGCGCCCCCGCGCCGGCTCGTCCCTGCTAAACCTAGTCCAGACATGGCAGGCAAAACCAGCTTGCTCGATTTGAACGATCGCGTTTGCCGCTGGCCCATTAATCATCCTGGCGAAGCCGATTTTCATTTCTGCGGTGAACCCGTCAACGTCGGCTTTCCATATTGTGTGGAACATTGTGGACGCGCCTATCAAGCGCAATTACCGCGCGGGGTAAGACGCCCTCCTCCCCCTATGCCCTTTGGCGGTCCCAGAGTTAGATGATAGGTCAGATGATTGGTCAGATAAATATCAAATGCGGCTAATCGGGTAATTGTTATTTTTTGTAAGATTAATTAGCAATAGCCAATTAGTTATCCACAAATTGAATATAGTGTTGCAACCCAGAGTCTAGCCGCTCTATAGGCTTGCTATGAGCAATGATCTTTTTGGCGATGGTGAAAGAGCCGCCTCTGGTAATAATGAATATGATGCCTCTTCGATTGAGGTGCTTGAAGGATTAGAACCTGTTCGTAGACGCCCTGGCATGTATATCGGCGGCGTCGATGAACGCGCTTTGCATCATCTCGCATCCGAAGTCCTCGATAATAGTATGGATGAGGCGGTCGCGGGACATGCAAGCCGCATCATGGTTCATTTAGGCCCTGATAATTGGCTGACCATCTCCGATAATGGGCGCGGCATCCCGATTGACCCACATCCAAAATTTCCCGACAAATCGGCATTAGAAGTCATTTTAACAACGCTACATTCGGGCGGTAAATTCTCGGATAAAGCTTATGCTACATCGGGCGGTTTGCACGGTGTGGGTGTCTCGGTTGTCAATGCCTTATCGACGCAGACCATCGTTGAAGTCGCCAGAAATAAACATTTATACAAACAGGTCTTTGAACGCGGCAAAGCAGTTACGCCCATCGAAGAATTGGGCCCAGTGGCTAATCGGCGCGGTACTTTGATTAAATTTCGACCCGATCCAGAAATATTTGGCGAAAGCGCGAAATTAAAAGCATCGCGCTTGTTCAAGCTCGCCCGCTCCAAAGCCTATTTATACGCAGGGGTAGAAATTCGTTGGAATTGTGATGAATCGCTTGCCGATGATGCCACACCCGCAGAAGCTATTTTCCAATTCCCTGGCGGTTTATCCGATCATCTTAGCGAGCAATTAAGAGGCCGCGAATGTGCTACAACTGAATTTTTCTCTGGCACGCAAGACTTTCCAGCAGATGAAGGCCGCGTTGAATGGGCCATTAGCTGGCCGATTTGGTCTGACGGCAGCTATAGTTGGTATTGTAACACAATCCCAACGCCAGCAGGCGGCACCCATGAACAAGGATTACGCCTTGGCCTAACAAAGGCATTTCGTGCTTTTGGTGAATTGGTTGGTAATAAAAAAGCGGCGCAAATAACCGCCGATGATATTTTCAATGGTTGCGAATTAATGCTTTCTGTCTTTATTCGCGATCCGCAATTTCAAAGCCAAACCAAAGATAGATTAACCTCGGCCAATGCGACCAAATTGGTGGAAAATGCGGTGCGCGATCATTTCGATCATTTCCTCACAGATAATGTAGAGCGCGGCAAAGCCTTGCTAGTTTTTGTGATGGAAAAACTCGAAGAGCGTTTGCGCCGCAAAGCCGAGCGCGAAGTAAAGCGCAAAACCGCAACCTCTGCGCGCAAATTACGGTTGCCAGGTAAACTCACCGATTGTTCGTCCGATGATCCTGCAGGCAGCGAATTATTCATTGTCGAGGGCGATAGCGCTGGCGGGAGTGCCAAACAAGCGCGCAATCGGAAAACGCAAGCTATTTTGCCGATACGCGGCAAGATATTAAACGTGGCCTCGGCCAACAAAGCCAAAATTATGGCCAATAGCGAAATCGCCGATCTGAAATTAGCATTAGGATGCGGCACGGGCAAAGAATGCGATCCATCGCAGCTACGCTATGACCGCGTCATCATTATGACCGATGCCGATGTCGATGGCGCGCATATTGCGACTTTGCTGATGACATTTTTCTTTCAAGAAATGCCGCAAGTGGTGCGCGAGGGGCATTTATTCTTGGCCAAACCGCCGCTTTATAAGCTGACATCGGGCAGCAAAAGCATCTATGCCACCGATGATGCGCACCGCGCAGAAATAGAGGCCAAAGAGTTTAAGGGTAAAAAGGTCGATATTGGACGCTTCAAAGGCCTAGGCGAGATGAATCCTAATCAGCTCAAAGAAACCACAATGGATCCAAAATCGCGCGCGCTCATTCGCATCACCCTGCCGCATGAATATGAAAATCGCGCCAGCGTTATCGACTTAGTCGATCGGTTGATGGGCAAAAACCCAGAGCAGCGCTTTTTATTCATTCAGCAAAATGCAACTATGCTCGATGATGAAGCCATTGATGCATAATAATAGGAAATAAAATGTTCATAGTGAGGAAATTCTTAGCCCTAGGATTATATCTATCCTTTGGTTTTTCCTCTACTATTGGGACATCGACGCCGGCTATGGCACAGAGCCTTACACAAGAATTTCGCGTCTCGAGAGAATTTCAGCAGCGCGCCAATCAACTGATTTTGCTCTTCAATAGACAAATCGCCTATAGTGATTATTTTGCGCCTAACTTTTTACAAGCCGTTCCGACCAGTCAATTGGATCAGATTATCACAGGCGTGAATATGCAATATGGTACAGCATTATCGATACGCTCTATTGCGCCCAATGATCGTCATTCAGGCATAATCAAACTTGAATTTGAACGAGCAACGGCGACGCTTGAAATGGTGGTTAATCCAAATGCGCCTTTTTTGGTTTCAGGTTTATTATTGCAAGGCTTCGACGTCATAGGCGACGACTATAGCGATATTGAAAAGGAAATATCTGCATTGTCAGGAAAGGCTGGATTTGCCATCCACCGGTTGAAGCAGGGGCAAGCTCCTCGCGTGGTAAAACAATTTAGAGGGGGCGAACAATTTGCCATTGGATCAACCTTCAAACTCTATATTTTGGCCGAATTAGCCGCACAGATAGAGCGCGGCAGAGTAAGGTGGAGTACAATCGCTCCTTTGGCACCCAAATCATCAACTTTAGGCGGAACGGAAAAATGGCCAGCGGGCAGCCCATTATCTCTGCAGAGCCTTGCCACTTTGATGATTTCAGTGAGCGATAATAATGCAACCGATGCTCTTATATCATTTCTGGGGCGGGGAAATATTGAATCGCGTGTCCGTCAAATTGGGCATGATGACATCAATAAAATAACGCCATTTTTATCAACAGCAGAAGCATTTTCATTCAAAATGAAGGCGAATGATAAATTGCGAACAGATTTTTTGAAAGCCAGCGAAAGAGAGCAACAAAAAATAATAGCGCGTAATAAAAATAGATTATCAATTAATAATTATGATGCGCGTGAATTTGCCAGCGGCCCGCTGTACATCAATGAGATAGAATGGTACGCTTCTTCGACAGATATTGCACGGCTCTTCGACACATTGCGACAATCTAGCGACCCTATTGTCAAAAATATCTTGTCCATTAACAGCGGTATCGGACCAAATGATGCGCGGAAATGGACCTATTTGGGATATAAAGGTGGTTCTGAACCTGGTGTTATATCCATGAATTTTATAGTGCAATCTAGTCAAGGAGACTGGTATAGTATATCGGGCAGTTGGAATAATCCTGATAAAGAAGTCAATCAAAATCAATGGGTTGCAATCATGACACGGATATTGAACGTCCTAGCGCAAACCTCTTAATCATATTTATAATCATCCTTTAACAACCCCCATAAAATGCTATCGCGCACGCCTAAATGCGTCTCCCATTCGTTACGCAAATAGCCTTCTTTCTCAAAACCCATATCTATCAATAACTTATTCGAAGCCTCATTATCAGGATCGGTATCAGCGATAATTTTGCGCAGCCGCAAATCATCAAAGCCATGCTCTATCACCCGCGAAACGGCTTCGCGGCCGATGCCCATCCCCCAATGGCTGCGGCGCAATATATACCCGATTTCATTGACTTTTTCACGGCGATTGATGAACACTACCCACCCCAAAGCTTCATCATCACCCAGTGTAATGGCCCATGTCATATAGCGGTTTGGATCAGCATTAATAGCGACATAATCGGCTGTTTCTTGTAACTGCTTATGCGGTGCGCTCGACCACCATGTCATCGCTCGTTCATCCGACATAGCAACATGCATTGCGCGTGCATCATCGGCGCGTAAAGGGCGCAAAACTAGGCGTTTTGTGCGCAAAACAGCAAAACTCATTGCAAAAATTCCACGAGATTTTTGACTTTGCGTTGGCGCCATTGCGGCAGAGGCGCGATCAACCAATAGGTTTTTTCATCAGCAGTCTCATGACTTTCTATTTGCAAAACCCGGCCAGAGCTTAAATCATTTTCCACTAATATTTCAGGAACATAAGCCCTTCCCAATCCATGAGAAACGGCATCTATGGCAAGCCCTGCATCGCCAACGCGCATAGCGGTTTTCTTATCGGCTTTGCTGCATCCAGGCCAATAAATTAGCGCATCATTATCATCATTAGGGTGCGCAATTAATAGAGTTTTACCGCGCCCCAATTTGATACCCTTATGCTCTGCGCTATTGTTGGTATATCGAATAGCAGCATCGAGATTAGCTTCGGTAAAATCCAACTCTTCATCAGCATTAATAATATTAAAGCGAATATCAGGATTAGTGCGGGAAAATTGTGATAATTTACCCGTCAACCACTTAGCAATTACATCTCTAGGAGCGGCAAGCGTAAGACTGTTTGATGAATGCCCCGATTGCATGGCGCGGATCGATTCTTCTAGATTCAAAAATCCTAATCGAAGCGATTCTAAGCCCGCTTCCGCCTCGCCTGTAAGCTCTAATCCTTTGGGAGTGCGGCGAAACAAAACCACCCCTAACATATCTTCTAAAGCCCTGATTTGCTGGCCCACAGCAGCAGGCGTCACGGCCAATTCATTGGCCGCATTGGTGAAGCTAAGGTGCCGTGCAGCAGCATCAAGGACGCGCATAGCATTTAAGGGTATATGGGTTCTCTTCATCGCGCTGTAGCAGGTGCAATAAGCGAAAAGCGCGGAATAATAGCCAAAAATGATTGGTTATCCCCATGCGCCATGAGATAATGGCCTTCCATTTGCCCTTGCGGCGTTCGCAGCGGACAACCCGAGACATAATCATGCGCTTCGCGCGGCTTTAATATGGGCTGTTCTCCAACAACACCATCGCCATCAACATGATGCACATTTCCGCGCCCATCGGTAATCTTCCAATGACGCGAGATCAATTGGATGGCTCTATCCGATTCATTTTCTATGCGGATATGATAAGACCAAAACCAGCGGCCTTGATCGATTTGCGATTGTTCTGGCAGAAAATTGGGGGACACCCGAATGATAACCCCTTCTGTTATAGCTTCATTGGCAAAAAATGCGCCTATTTTCATAATCCTATCGCTCGCAATGCTCCGTCAAGATCGCTGATTATATCAAGTGGATCTTCTAAACCAACATTAATTCTCAGCATATCTTCGGTAATGCCGACCTCCAAGCGTGCTTGCTCACCCATGCTATAGTGTGTCGTAGAAGATGGATGGGTCATTAAGCTTTTGGAATCGCCTATATTATTGCATATATCGACTATAGTGAGCGCATTGAGCATGCCATGGGCGCGCGATCGCCCTTCGCCAAGATAAATTGAGAAAATAGGCCCTGCGGCCTCCATTTGCTGCATCGCTAAATCATGTTGTGGGTGCGATTCAAGGCCTGGATAGGATACATGTTCGATACGCTTTTCTAAAAACTTTGCTACTTGAAGCGCATTTTCGCTTTGCTTTTTAATACGCAAATCTAATGTTTCTAAACCCTTAAGCACCACCCACGCATTAAATGCAGAGAGCGTTGGCCCCGTATTACGGTGGAATGGCAGCAAAACATCATTGATGAACGCCTCTGTAGCGCATATAGCACCTGCCAGAACGCGCCCTTGGCCATCCATCATTTTAGTCGCACTATAAGCCACAACATCGGCGCCCATAGCGATCGGTTTTTGCAAAGCAGCCGTGGCAAAAGCATTATCAACGACGCTGGTTATACCGCGCTCTCTGGCCATATTACAAACGGCGCGGACATCGATTATATCCATCGTCGGATTAGCGGGCGTTTCAAAGAAATATACTTTGGTATTGGGCCTAGTTGCTTTGGCCCAAGCATCCGTATCACGCCCATCAATGACCGTCGTATCAATACCAAATTTTGGAAGCAATGTATCGGTCAACCAACGGCATGATCCAAATAATGCACGGCTCGCCACCACATGGTCTCCAGCCTGTAATTGGCATAATAAGGCTGCTGTCATGGCTGCCATGCCAGAGGCGGTTGCGCGACAAGCTTCTGCACCATCGAGCATTGCAATGCGCGCTTCGAGCATTTGCACGGTTGGGTTTTGCAGGCGGCTATAGGTCATACCCTCTTGTTCGCCCATGAAGCGCGCGGCGGCATCTTCGGCACAATCATAGCTATAGCCAGAAGTTAGAAATAAAGCTTCGGAAGTCTCACCATATTCGCTTCTATATGTGCCGCCGCGAACAGCTTGCGTAGCAGGGCGCCATTGCGCGGTGATATTTTTATCTTGACCACTTTTCTTTTTCATAATGTTCCTATGGTGTGTTCCCAGCTAAGATTGATGCCGCTTCATCTAGGTCCATATTACCGCCAGTTAAAATTAAACCAACTGACTTTCCTTGCATTATCTCTTTTTCTTGAATCATCGCAGCAAGCGGAAGCGCAGCCGCTCCTTCTGTCAAATTATGCGTATCTTGCCAGTAAATGCGCACGGCCTCTGCAATAGCATCTTCTTCGATTTCAACAATACGCTCTGCACCATTACTATAATATTCAAAAGCATCGGGGTGGGTTATTCTAATTGCACAGCCATCGGCAAATGTATTCGCTGTTTCAGTTTCCATGACCTTTCCAGTATCAAACGATAATTTAGCAGCATTTGCATTTTTTGCTACAACGCCAATTATTTTTGTAGAAAGCCCCAGCGCATCCCGCGCCGCAATACATCCACATATTCCAGAACCCATGCCGATGGGGACGTATAAAAAATCAAGATCTTTAACTTGATCGAATAATTCCAATGCATAAGTCGCTACACCCCGAATTAACTCTGGGTGCCAAGAGGGCACTAAATATAAATTCTTCGCTTGCGCCAAATATGCGGCATGCGCCTTAGCGGCGTCAAAATCCTCGCCATATATAATCAGTTCTGCACCCAATGCTCTGATTGCTGCATTTTTTTCAACCGCATTGCCCTCTGGCACAACAATGATAACTTCAAGACCTGCCGCAACAGCGGCCCTTGCCTGCGCTTGACCATGATTTCCGCGAGTTGCGCTAATAATTCCGCAGCATGTGGGCTGTTCTCTTAACAACCAATCTATGAATGTTATGCCGCCCCTAATCTTAAAAGCCCCCAGAGGCGTGTGGTTTTCATGCTTGACCCAAATATTACAGCCCAAACGGTCTGATAATAAAGGCCATTGGATTTGAGAGGTTGCTGGCATATCTCTATATATGCGCGCTGCAGCAAATCTAATTTCTTTCTCTGAAAACATAATTTTAACTAGACCAATTTTTGAATGATTGCATCCCCTATTTGCTGGCAAGCATAATGGCCGCCCAAATCAGCTCCCATTATATTATCATCCAAAATCTTAGCAACGGCCTGTTCAATTTTTAGAGCTTGAGTCTCCAATCCAAAGCTATGCCGCAACATCATGGCTACGGACAAAATCATGGCGCACGGATTTGCAATGCCTTGTCCCGCTATATCAGGTGCGCTGCCGTGGATGGGTTCATATAAACCGCGCGCGCCTTCGCCTAAAGACGCCGAGGCTAATAAACCAATAGAGCCCACACACATGCTCGCTTGATCCGATAATATATCACCAAATAAATTACCCGTTACCACAACATCAAATTGACCTGGGGATTTGACTAATTGCATGGCGGCATTATCAACATACATATGCTCAAGCGTCACATCGGCATATTCAGCCGAAACTTCTTTTACCACATCGCGCCACAGTTGAGACGTTTCCAAAACATTGGCTTTATCAACCGAACATAATTTACCATTGCGCCCTTGTGCCGCTTTGAATGCAATATGCGCAATACGCCTAACTTCATCCTCATTATAGGACATGATATCATATCCCTCGCGCAAACCTCTATCTGTTTTGCGCAGGCCTTTATCCCCAAAATAAACATCACCATTTAATTCACGTACGATCAGCAAATCAATGTCGACGGCTATTTCTGGTTTCAAAGCACTCATTTCAGAGAGCGCCGTCATCATTTTTGCTGGGCGTAAATTGGCAAAGAGTCCCAAAGCACTGCGCAAGCCCAATATTGCCTGTTCAGGACGTAAATGCCGTTCTAATCCATCGCAGGATGGATCACCAACTGCGCCGAATAATATCGCATCGGCCTCTTTGCACAATGATAGCGTGTCATCAGGCAGCGGATGCCCAACTGCATGGTAAGCAGCGCCCCCCACTAAAGCAGGGGATAATTTCAAATCAGACAGATTAAGAGCATCCAATACTCTTAACGCTTGATCCATAATCTCTGGGCCTATTCCATCACCAGCTAATATTGCAATATGCATCTTATCGCCCCTTGGCACGTCAATAATCCATGGTCTACTGCCCTTATTATAAATTTCAAGCAACCACTCTTTTCAATCTATCGATCAATATAGTGCGAGAAGAAAAAATATTATTCCTCCAATCCGATGAAAAATTACGCTCCAAAAAATATCCCGTTAATTTGAGTCCTTGGAAAATATCCCGCCAGTCAGGAGATATGTCTTTATCTCTAATATATGCCGGCAAATCTAGCAATTTTGATTCATGACCAATAGCAGCATTGGCAGAAACAGCGCGTGCCGATTTTGGGCTAACATAGGTTAAATTATTGATTTCCCCAGTGACTGCACATTTTTCTAAATCCAATCCAAAGCCAAGTTCTGATAAGGTCAGCAACTCAAATTGCACCAATGCGCGCGCCCAGCCTTTCGCCGATGGAGCGCCGCAAATTGCTGACAAGAGTGCATCAGCGGCGCTATATAGCCTTGGGTAGCTATTATCTTGCGGTAAACAGCCTGTTAAAAGCGCAGTCACCCATTCCAATCCAGCAGAAGCAAGCGGCTCAGAAAGCCAAGGGCCTCGGCTCTCAATAAGTTCAACGCTAAGCCCCCCTAATTGATCTTCATTGCGCGATCTAAATTCGGCCATCACTTTATTAGAAGCAATCAATATAGGCCGCATCTTGCGCGACCGTCCTGCGCGAACATAGCCCGACATCAAACCATGATCTGGAGTCAACAGCCTCGCAATAACGCCATGCTCTCCGTGATGGAATTGCGAACATATTATCGCTTCGGTTCTTATTATCGCCATATTAGCGGTGATACCCTCTCAGTGATAATGGTCATAAATAATTTGTGCGACAGCATCCGAGACACCTGGTGCGCGTTTCAAATCTTCTAGGCTCGCATTGCGCACAGCCCCCGATGTACCAAAATGCATTAACAGAGCTTTTTTGCGCGTTGGCCCTATGCCAGGAATATCATTCAATGGACTGATGCCCATAGCTTTGGCTCTCTTGGTGCGATGCGCGCCAATGGCATAACGGTGCGCCTCATCGCACAAGCGTTGAAGATAAAATAATGTGGCACTGTTGATAGGCAATGTCATTTCACGGCCATTTGGGAAATAAAATATTTCGCGTCCAGCATTACGCTCTGGCCCTTTTGCAACACCGATAATATTCATATCATCGATACCAAGCTCGCGCATTGCATCGCGTGCTGCGCTAAGCTGACCTTTGCCGCCGTCGATTAATATCAAATCAGGCCAATCACCCTTGCTGCGATCGGGGTCTTCTTTCTGGGCGCGGGCAAAACGGCGTTCCAATACTTCGCGCATCATACCAAAGTCATCGCCAGCTATCGTTTTTGGATCCTTAATATTAAATTTGCGATACGCTTTTTTAATAAAACCATCGGGCCCAGCCACGACCATTCCGCCGACCGCGTGGCTGCCTTGAATATGGCTATTGTCATAAATTTCAATGCGTTGCGGTATTGCCTCTAATTCAAAAATATCTGTGAGTTCGCTTAGCACTTGGGCTTGGGTTGCGTTTTCAGCCAATTTTCTATCGAGCGCATTCACAGCATTTTTCTGAGCTTGCACCAATAATTTATGCTTATCACCGCGCTGAGGTGAAGAAAATTTCACATAAATATCATGTCTTTTTTCCAGCACATCAACCAAAATTTGTTCGTCTTTGATTTTGCGATCGATAATGATGAATTTGGCGGGCGGTATATCCTCATAAAATTGGCCTAAGAAACTACTCATCACATCGTCATCGGGTACATCTTTGACATGCGATGGGAAAAAGCAGCGATGCCCCCAATTTTGCCCCCCGCGCATAAAAAATGCTTGGATACAAACATGACCCGCCTTGCTCTCCAGTGCAAAAATATCAGCATTATTAAGGCCTTCAACGCTAAAGGATTGCGACCCTTGAATAAAGGTTAGTGCCTTTAATCTATCCCGATAAACAGCCGCCATTTCAAAATCCATAGCATCGGAAGCTGCCGTCATTTGCTTGCCCAATTTATCTTGCACATTTAACGACTTACCATCCAAAAAATCGCGGGCATCGCTAACCAATTCATCATAATCTTTGCTGGATATTTTATCGACGCAAGGGGCCGAGCAACGTTTTATTTGATAGAGCAAACAAGGGCGCGATCGATTGTTGAAAAAACTATCGCTACAATTTCGCAAAAGAAACATTTTTTGGAGAGCGTTGAGCGTTTGATTGACCGCACCACCGCTTGCAAATGGGCCATAATATTTACCCTTAGCGCGCCGCGCGCCACGATGTTTGTGGATACGAGGAAAGTCATGGTCTTCGCGCAATACTATATAAGGAAAGCTTTTATCATCGCGCAGCAACACATTATAAGCGGGCCGATAATGTTTTATTAGCTGTACTTCTAATATCAACGCCTCTGCCTCGCTGTCGACCGTCACAATAGTCATAGAGCGGGTTTGCGCTATCATTCGTAACAATCTTTGCGGTAATTTATTGGTCAGCGTATAATGGGTGACGCGGTTTTTGAGATTACGGGCCTTACCAACATAAAGCACCTGTCCTTTTACGTCCTGCATTCGATATACGCCAGGAGTAGCAGGAAGCGTCTTTAATATTTTTTTTATAACCTCAACACCTTGGTCAAGATTGGGGCGTTCGCTGCCTCGCAAAGCATAAACAGCTTTTTCTTCATTGAATCTATCAGGAGATTGCGGGCCACTCATTCCGCAAAGATATAGAGGCCAGCATCAATATGCCAGCCCCCAAATATCAAATGTTAAAAATAATCAGATTAATGCGCGATCTTGCCAATATCGCTAATCGCAATATCGACCAACCCTTTATCGGCTGCCCCGTCATGCTTTTCGGCTATAATCACAGTTGCAGCCGCAATCGCTGCATCCGCAGCTTTTGAACGGACATCCGCTAGAGCATTGCGCTGTGCAGCAGCGATTTTATCTTTGGCCATTTTTTGACGTGTAGCGACTATCGCTTTAGCTTCTGTTTCTGCCGTGCTAATCAAGGTAGCAGCTTCACTCTCGGCTTGTTTCACAATATCTTTCGCATCATTCGCGCTGTCGTCAAATTGCTTTTGCGCCTTTTTCAGCAATGTCTCGGCTTCTTTACGAATAGCATCTGCCTCGGCCAAGGCTTTGCTTTTTTCAGCAATTTGTGCATCTAAGCCCTCGGCAATTTTGACATGCACTTTGCCAACGACAAAAGCTAGAATGAAAAATATACTCACACCTACATAGACCCAGCCCGTGGCGTCTAATCCCAGCAGCGTGTCTTCACCTGCACCATCCGCGCCAGCGGCTGCTATTGATAAGATTTGCATTAAACCGGTCATATCAGATTATCCTATTTCTCAACCGAAAACTGATTTTGTGGCCTTTGAAACCACTGCTTTACTGGGCGATTTACCAGTAAGACGTTCAACAATAGAGCTTGCGCCATCCGCCGCAACTGCTTCTATTTCTTTCATCGCAGCAGCGCGCGCTTTTTCAATTTCAACTTGCGCTGCGGCAATAGCTTCATCGGCTTTTTTCTGAGCATTAGCTGATTTCTTCTCAACCGAGGCGGCAGCTTTTGATTTCGTATCAGCAAGCATCTTACGCGCTTCATCACGCGCTAATGTAAGGCCAGTTTCATAATCTTCATTCAACTTATCGGACTCTAATTTCGCTTTTTCAGCTTTTTCTATATCGCCCGATACTTTGTTCTCACGCTCTTCCATAACCTTACCCAATTTGGGCAAAGTGAGGCGCACCACGCCGAAATATAATATCGCAAACAAAACCGACAGCCAAAATAGCTGCGGCAAAAATACATTTGCAAAATCAAACTGTGGCATCAGCGCACCCCTTTAATCTGGTAATACTCCCGAGAGAGTAGTCATAATTTAGCTAAATGCTAGCGCAAGTGCAACAACAGCCGCGATAAGACCAAGGGCCTCTGTCACAGCAAAACCGAAAATCAAGCGGCCGCCCATTTTCGCATCAGCTTCTGGATTACGAAGCGCACCGTTCAAATATTGACCAAAAATTTGGCCCACACCAATAGCCGCCAGACCTGCACCGATTGCTGCGAGACCTGCGCCGATTACTCTTGCTGATTCTACGTCCATGATAATTCCTTCTCTTATTGGTATTTGTTAATATATTGAATAGTTTAGTGTAAATTAATTGCGTCGTTCAAATAAATAGAGGCCAGTAAAGCAAACACATAAGCCTGCACCACGGCGATCAATACTTCCAGTCCCGTTAAAGCCACTGTCACAGTCAATGGTAAAATGCCCAGCACAATTGGCAAATCAGAAAATAATCCTAAAGACACCACAAATGTACCAAAGACTTTGAGCAAAACATGCCCTGCTGTCATATTGGCGAATAAACGAATGGCCAATGTGAATGGACGCGATAAAAAGCTTAAAAATTCTATTAATGCCACAAATGCAGCCAGAAGAAAAAAAGTGTCTTTGGGCCAAAATAGGCTGAAAAAATGAAGCCCATGCTTCCAAAAGCCAACGACACAGACAATTACAAATACCAGAACTGCAAGCCCCAAAGTTACTGAAACATGGCTGGTAGGCGTGAATGAGCCGACCCACGGAATCATCCCAAGCATATTACAGGCCAGTACAAAGATGAAGAGAGAAAAAATTAGAGGCGCAAATTTGCGACCTTCTGGCCCGACATTATCATCAAGCATTTTTCTAACAAAATCATAGAGATATTCGACCGCTGCTTGCCAACGACTAGGAACCAATTGAGGCCTAGCCGTGCCAATGAATAAGAAAATCGCAACGCTTACTAATGCCAATGCCATCCATAATGCGCTGTTGGTGAAAGAAAGGTCATATTGCCCATATTCAATAGGCGCGATGTCCTTAATTTCGAATTGTTCCATTGGATTAGCCATAGTCCAACTTTAATCCTTGTCATTTGTCGGATCAGAATCAAACTGAACCGATGTTTGCATTGCACGCCGCACTCCAGCAGCAAATCCCAATAAAAGCATAATAATCATGCCCCATGGGCGGGTATCCAAACCGCCATATTCATCAATAGACCAACCAATGAATGTCGATATTAAAACAGCACCAACAAATTCTATTGCGACGGCCCATCCCTTGCTCTCTGCCTGCTTATCAGCATTTAGTTCGCCGCGCGCATAGCGTTTTTTCGCCTCCGATATACGATCCTCTAAATCAGACGAACCTTTATTTGGATCATGACCAGCCAACGCACTGCCTCGCTTATAAATTTGCCGCCAAAACATTATATGAATCGGCTTATTAATCTGGCAATATTATCGCCAAACCGCCGTCCGTTTAGGAAAGCCAATGCATGAAGTCAACACCAATGCTACGCGAATACGACCCTAAGTCTATATTAAGTAATAAACCATTATAAAATGATAGAAATTTACAGCAAAAAAAGGGCAGAAAAACCGATTCTTCTGCCTTTACTTATTTTACCCAATATATCTCAATCAAAAAGATATGCACCATTTGAAGCGCATATCATTGTTGACCACTCAGCTTATGGACAGCTTGCGTCCAGTTCAGGGGCACCGCTACCGCGCGTTTTCCAACTGCCGTCAGGGGCTTGATATTTCTCACCAGGGACGGTGCGTTGGATATTTTTACAACCGCCAAAAAATGCCGCTCTTTCAACAGAAATACCCTGCGCTTGCGCTGTTTTGGTATAAACCTGTTTGCGTAAAAGATAGTTTTTACGAACAAGGCTATTGATGGCAGGAGATTGATTGCCAACTGCCCCCAAATAGCCATCGGTCTTCTCTCCAACCGCGCCACTGTCGCGCGCTGATTGATACGCGGGATCACGGCCTTGGGCATAGGCCGCGCCTGCAAGCACGCTTAGCCCAACAATTCCTGTAATAATTTTTGATTTCAAACCAAATTTGCTTTTTATTTCTGTATGTTTCATTAAAATATCCCCGCATTTTCTTCAATTGCTTCTTCAACGGCTTTCGCCTGTTTGATTAAAATTTCTTGTTGAACCTTAATATTCAAATTGATAACTATTGGAGCTTCTGGCGATGCTACATTGATGCAAGAATTTAGGAATATAATGGATAGGCTGATGAAAGTCCATTTTACCCCTAAGATACGAATCACCATAACATTGTTTTTCTCTGTCTTCATATACGTCATGGACTATCCTTGCTTTCCACAGGCTGAACCGGCTGTTCATCTTTCACAACACTAAAATTATCTGATAATAAATTAGGCGCATATCGCCTTAATGCTGCATCGGCATCGCCGACGCCTTCGACTAAATATAATAAATCCAAAAATGATGCCTCAATCTTCACATTAAATTCCAATGGGATTTTTGCCAATTGCTTGGTTATAAAATTTTTATCGGTTTCTGCACCTTGTTTGAGGCCCGTTAATTTAACGCCTGTAACAATTTCACCTTCAATATTGCCATCCATAGCAACTATCATCGTTTCATAATCTATCGATTTTAGGGTATTAAAAGCATAATTAGCAATAGCACTTAAATCATAGTCGGCCAAATCATCGACATAAGAGAAATTGCCGCCGTTCCTGGAAACCAAGCTGCCTCCGACAATACGTCCACCCTGTGAATCAAAAACCATCGGCAATCGGCCATCGAAACTTCCACTGGTCTGGAGACTAGCAAATTCAAACTGGTTCAAGAATATAGCTGCATCCATTCCTGTTACTTCAAACGTCATTTTACGCTCTACATCCTCTGCTAAATCCCAAATCGTGGGTTCTAGAACAAGGCGTCCTCCAGCAAAGGGCCAGCTCCCGCCATATATTTGAATTTTCTGACCGGGTAATAGTTGATAGCTTATACGGCCATCCAATACTTCAACGCCAGGGTTTACCGAAGCTAAGGTCAAAATTTGACGGTCTTCGCTTTCAAAATTGAACAAATCAGTCAAAGAAATTTCACCCGACAATCCATTAACAGGCCCAAAGGCTGCGGCTAGATCTAATCCTTGTGATGAAAACTTACCCGTTGATTTAACATCATCGCCATCCCATACAATCTCACCATCGCCATTTATTGCGCCTTGCACATTAGCCACAACCCCAAGCACAATATTGCTGAGCGATTCAGGCTGTAATTCGTCATTAAATATTAAATTATCTACTGAAAATAAAGCACGGCCAGTCGCATCTGATAAGCTATGTTTCACATCTATATCGGCTAATTTACGCTTGCTATTTGGCTCTTGAACCGAGGCTAGAGCCACGATTTCACCATTTTTTAGCGTCAATGACAAATCAGGTATAGTCACAGGCTGAAAGCGATCAACTTGCTCTGCATCACGCACATCAAGGCTGCCCGTGGTGCTCAATATATTATTCTCAAACTTCCAATTTAGCTGCGCATCCCCAATATCTAGCGGGACTGATCCTATTTTTGCTCTGCCATCAACCACTGTTCCTGATAAATTTTCTTCGTTAAATGTGGCGGTTAATTGAGTCATTTCAAATGACGATAGATTATTGCGATCGCCAATGCCCACACTGACATCAGAAGCGATCAAACCCTCTTTTAAACTGAACACAATATTGCCTGTTTGCATCGACATAGGGTTTTGCCCTAATGTTGCTAAGGCAGAAAAATTGCGTATCTGTCCTGCAATTTCAATCGCACTGCCGCCAGAGCTTACAATAGAGTTTTGACCATCGGGGCAAATTTCAATATTCTGATTGTGCAAATTCAAATCACCGGCTTGTAAGTTTACGAAGGATATATTTTTGCAACCCTTTAATAATTCAAAGCCGCCATTGGGATTCCAGTGACCATCAATGGGCAATGATAACCGCTCAACATGGCCTGATGGTATAGCACCACTTATGAGTGTAGAGCCGCTAAAACGCCATTTGCCGCCCAATGCACCTCTAAATTTTACTCCATTGAGCGCAAGCAATGCACTCCCCGCTGTATAGGCGGGCATCTCAATCTGCCCCAACCAAATATTGCCCCTGCCTTGCTGAAGATTAGCGGTTAGATTTGGCAGATTACCGCCCCTAATCGCAAGCCCAATAGGTGACGCTATGCGCCAAGAAACGCGCTGGCTATTTTTTGCAAATTTTATCATGTTTGACAAAGAGAGGTGAACACCCGATTTTGATAATAATTTCACATTGTCTAATACGATATTATTCTGTTTGCTGACTGTATCACCAAGGGCAACATCATAACCCATAGTAGCCGAAAAATTCGCAACACTCTGTGCTAATGCTGGTGCCCATATGCGCAGAAGCGGAGCCATAGGGCTATTATCGGCGATATTGCGATATGACTGCAGAGTGTCGATAGCAGAAGGCTCAGCAGAAGCCCCCGCAAGCGAAGCATTGCCCAGAGCGGCCAGATTATAGCCTTTCTCTAGAAAGGATAAGCGAGCATCCCCCTTTGTCTGTATATTATCAATCGAGAGACCTGGTGCAATAAACGCCGTTTTCTGAAGCTCATATTGCAAATCTGTTCGTTCTAAATTGCCAGAAAATCCAACTTTTGCTTCTAATCTTTTTAATGCTATCGTCTCATTTTTGGCATCATCAAGCGTTATATCGGCATTACCGCGCCATCGATTAAAGCCTGTCGACAAGCTTGTATCAATCGCAATGGATGTGCCGCTAATTTGGCCAGCATCACAATTTACGCTCTCATTTTCTATCCAACCATCTATGCTGGGTTGCTGATTAGATATTTTAATGTGTCCCGAATATCGGCTGTTACTGATGGCGCAATCGCCAAAATTCAGCTTATTTGATTTAACAGCCAATGAACCGCTAAAATTTCTTTGCAGATGCCCCCTGCCCGCTAATCCTATTCCAATGATGCCCCAATCGCTGTCCAATTGCATTTTACTATTGGCAATATCTAGCGCAAGGTCAGGAAATTCAAATGGTGTTTCTTCATCAGTCTCTAACAATGCATCAAGCTCACCAAAACTTAATTCACCTTTTTTATAGCTGCCTTTTAGAGAGCCGCCGCGCACCCATATTGTCCGTAATACAGCCCCTGCCAAGCTGATTTTCAAATCAACATCAACTTCTTTTGCAGTAAAATCAGGATTTATAGGATCGCCAATGACGATATTACGCAACCGTTGAAACCTTGGCCCTATTTCAACTATTTCATACGCAACGGCTACATCATAATCTTGTAATTGATGCCGCAGCGCACGATCGGCAATAGCAATGCGCTGGGACCATGCAAATAGTGCAAACCCGATTATTAACAATAGAATGGCTAGCAATAGCCAGCGTTTTTTGTGACGCGCTATTGCTATTGTCAATTCAGATGAAGAGTTTTCTGCATTCATTGCATTAAAGTGGAACATAACTATCCAGCTTGCAATCAACTTCTTAAAAAAATAGTGATATTATTAATATTGCAAAAACCAAATATTCAGCCCATTAATAGCATCAATAGTAGGATAAAATGTAAATTGATCGATACTAAATTGAGGACTAACTTTCTATGAGTAGAAGTTTATTTGATGATAAATCTGCTCAAAATAGCGATGAAGATGATAGTTCTAAGCAACCAAAGAAAAAACTTGCAAATGATGCAACTGGGCATCGTGCAAGGCTGAGGCAGAGATTATTAGACCAAGGCAGCGATGCATTATTGGATCATGAATTGATCGAATATTTGCTGGCTCTCGCCATACCAAGGCGCGATACAAAGCCCCTCGCCAAGCAATTATTATCCCATTATGGCGGGCTATCAGCTCTATTGACCGCTGATCCGCAAAATCTTAACCGCCAAAAAGGGTTGGGCGAAACCAGCATTGCTGCGCTTAAAATTGTGCAAGCGGCGGCATTACGATTGATTAGCGAACCTGTACGCGAACAACCAATATTATCTTCATGGCAATCATTGCTGGATTATTTGCGCGCGGATATGGCCCATTTAACAACAGAGCGCATTCGCATTTTATTTCTCAACAGCAAAAATATGCTAATCCGCGATGAAGTCACCGGCGAGGGTTCGATCGATCAAGCCGCTATCTATGTAAGAGAAGTCATGCGCCGCGCCATTGACCTTGGCGCAGCATCTATCATATTGGTTCATAATCACCCTAGCGGAGATAGTGCTCCTAGTCGCCAAGACATTGAATTAACCCGCGAAGTCATCGATGCAGGGAAAAAAATGGGCATTGCGGTGCATGACCATATCATCATTGGCAAAGATGGGCACAGCTCTATGCGCGGTGCTGGATTAATTTAGAGATTTTGGTTCACCATGTTGAAGCATGACATGCTTCCTGCTAGCGGATGCTATATTATATTACCACCGATTCTCTGCTCTATTTGGGCATGATTTCAACCAGAGAAAAGAGAGCTTTCCCATGGTCCCACGTTATTCCCGCCCTGATATGGTTGCTATATGGGAACCCGAAAATAAATTTCGCATTTGGTTTGAAATAGAAGCCCATGCCACCGATAAATTGGCGCAATTAGGCGTTGTGCCGCAAAGCGCAGCCGATGCGCTATGGGGTTGGTGGAAAACAAACCCAAAAATTGACGTTCCTGCCATTGATGCTATCGAGGCCATCACCAAGCATGACGTTATCGCATTTTTGACATGGGTCGCGCAAAATATTGGCGATGAAGCCCGTTTCATGCACCAAGGCATGACCTCTTCCGATGTGCTCGATACTTGCTTAGCCGTTCAGCTAACGCAGGCTACAGATTTGTTGATAGCCGATATGGACAAATTGCTCGAAGCCATTAAGAGACGCGCATTTGAGCATAAATTGACCCCTACCATCGGACGCAGCCATGGTATCCATGCCGAGCCTGTAACCTTTGGCATGAAGCTCGCGCAAGCCTATGCCGAATTAGAGCGCGGTCGGGATCGACTCATTGCAGGCCGCAAAGAAATTGCCACCTGTGCAATATCGGGAGCTGTAGGCACATTTGCCAATATTGACCCATCTGTCGAAGCTTATGTTGCCAAAAAATTAGGATTAGAGATAGAGCCTGTATCTACGCAAGTCATACCGCGCGATCGTCATGCTATGTATTTTGCCGTACTTGGCGTTATTGCATCGTCAATCGAACGGTTGGCCGTTGAGGTTCGCCATTTACAACGCACCGAAGTATTAGAGGCCGAGGAATATTTTTCTCCGGGGCAAAAAGGCTCATCCGCAATGCCGCATAAACGCAACCCAATTTTAACAGAAAATCTAACGGGTCTTGCTCGTATGGTGCGCAGCGCAGTCACGCCTGCTATGGAAAATGTCGCTTTATGGCATGAGCGCGATATATCGCATAGTTCGGTAGAGCGCATGATTGGCCCCGATGCCACCATTACCCTAGATTTTGCATTAGCGCGTATAACGGGCGTCATGGACAAATTGCTTATCTATCCTGAACGGATGCAGAAAAATCTCGACCGTATGGGCGGATTAGTGCATTCTCAGCGCGTGTTATTAGCTCTCACCCAATCGGGTATCAGCCGCGAAGACAGCTATGGTATCGTTCAACGCAACGCTATGAAAGTATGGGAGAGCGATGGACAATTATCTTTGCTTGAATTGCTCAAAGCTGACGAAATGGTGCGTGCTAAATTATCTGATACGGAATTAGAAGAGCGTTTCAATTTAGAGTATCATTTCAAAAATATCGATATTATTTTTGATCGCGTTTTTGGATAATTGCTATATTTTTGTTAATATTTGCGCTATGCTACATTATGTTACTTGATAGTAAGGAAAATAATGAAATTTTTGCAAATATTATTTTGGGTGATTTTACTGATTCTAATCATCATATTCTCAGCCAATAATTGGACACCTATTACCATATCTATATGGGGCGGATTGTTAGTAGATACCAAATTACCTGTGCTTGTGGTTGGCAGCTTACTTATTGGCTTTCTCCCACTTTATTTCTGGCACCGTATCATAAAATGGAGATTGAACCGCAAAGTTAATAATGCACAAAATACGGCGCGTCATCCGCCGCTCAATATCAACGATGTTCCCAAACCAAGCGGCGGTGTATCGCCTTTAGAACCCAAAACATCATTAGAAAGCGAATGATATGAGCAACCCTATTTTTGTCGCTGTTGATACACCCTATCTGGATAATGCCATCATATTGGCAAAAAAGGTAAAAGGTCATGTCGGCGGGATAAAATTGGGCCTCGAATTTTTTTGCGCTAATGGCCATCATGGTGTGCATGAAGTCGCCAAAATAGGGCTACCCATCTTTCTTGACTTAAAACTGCACGATATTCCCAATACCGTTGCGAAAGCAATGCAGGCTATTAACATATTAGAACCCGCCGTTATCACTATCCACGCCAGCGGCGGCAGAGCGATGATGGAGGATGCTAAAGCAGCGGCTGGTAAAAACATCAAAGTCGTTGGCGTTACTATTTTAACTAGCCTAAACGATCATGATTTAGGGCGCATCGGCATGGAGAGTAATTCGCATGCGCAAGTCGAAAGATTAGCCGATCTGGCAGCAGAGGCTGGATTAGACGGCATTGTTTGCTCTGGCCAAGAGGTCAAAGCTGCGCATAAACGATGGAAAAATGGTTATTTTGTCGTTCCTGGCATTCGCCCTAGCGGCGGCAAGGTTGGCGATCAAAAACGTGTTGTTACGCCGAGCCAAGCTATGAATGATGGCGCATCAATGCTGGTGATTGGTAGACCGATTACGCAAGCTGCGGATCCCGATCAAGCCGCACGCGATATTGGCGCAACTTTATGATATTCACACCTTAAATCCACTAAAAAATAGAAATTATATATGGCCAAAATCAAAATATGTGGCATCAGCACCATTGAAACTATGCAAGCGGCGGCTGATGCAGGGGCTGATTATATCGGCCTAGTGCATTATCAGAAAAGCCCGCGCCATGTCTCGTTCGAACAAGCAGCAGAAATCCGCAGAAACGCGCCAAACTCGCTCAAAATTGTAATGCTATTGGTCAATGCATCGCCCACTGAAACGGCCAATGGCCTGACCATAGTCAAACCCGATGTGCTGCAATTTCATGGCAGCGAAACGCCCGAATGGATCAAATTGGTCAAAGAAAAAACCAAAGTAAAAGTATGGAAAGCGCTTGGCGTGCGCGATCGGCATAGCCTGATAAAGTGCGCGCGATATAATGGCATTGTCGATCGCTTATTATTTGATGCGCCCGCAAAGGCTCTGCCTGGCGGCACAGGAACTAGCTTTGATTGGGAATTGTTGCGCACGCATGAGCACGCTATAAACTGGGGCTTAGCAGGCGGGTTGAATCCAGATAATGTAGCGCAAGCATTGACTGCAACAAATGCGCCCTTGGTCGATACATCTTCTGGTGTCGAGAGCGTAGCTGGTAAAAAGGATATAGACAAAATTATGCGATTCTGCCAAGCGGTTAGCACTATATAAACGCTTCTTAGCCCCTTCTTTAGGCCCTAAAATTATGAACGAGCAAGCCAATAGTTTTAAGAACCAACCCGATGAGCGCGGGCATTTTGGTCAATTTGGTGGGCGTTATGTAGCCGAAACTTTGATGCCGCTTATTCTCGATTTGGAAAAAGAATATCGTGCGGCTCAAAATGACCCAGAATTTTCTACTCAATTTGATGATCTATTGACCCATTATGTGGGTCGCCCTTCCCCGCTTTATTATGCGCAAGGCTTGACTGAGGAACTGCGTAAAGCAGCCCCCGAGGGTAAAGGCGCGCAAATTTGGTTTAAGCGCGATGAATTAAACCATACGGGTGCACACAAAATCAACAATTGCATTGGCCAAATATTGCTCGCTATGCGCATGGGTAAAACCCGCATTATTGCCGAGACGGGCGCGGGTCAGCATGGCGTTGCCACGGCTACTGTTTGCGCGCGTTTTGGATTACCTTGCTATATTTATATGGGCAGCAAAGATATAGAACGCCAAGCACCCAATATGTTTCGCATGAAATTATTAGGGGCGACGGTTATCCCCGTTGAGAGCGGCACTGCGACGCTAAAAGATGCTATGAATGAGGCACTTAGAGATTGGGTCGCCAATGTGGATGACACATTCTATATCATAGGAACAGCCGCTGGGCCGCACCCTTACCCCGAAATTGTACGTGATTTTCAGAGCGTTATCGGCAAAGAAGCCCGTTCGCAAATGTTAGAGCGTATCAATCGCCTGCCCGATATGCTGGTCGCAGCGATTGGCGGGGGTAGCAATGCCATTGGATTATTCCATCCGTTTTTGGATGATAAGAGTGTGAAAATGCTCGGCGTAGAAGCCGCCGGTCATGGGTTAGACAAAGAACATGCGGCATCTTTATCGGGCGGGAAACCAGGTATATTGCATGGAAATAAAACCTATTTGCTCCAAGATGAAGACGGCCAAATAGATGAAGCACATAGCATATCAGCAGGACTTGATTATCCAGGCATTGGCCCAGAGCATAGTTGGCTAAAGGAAAGCGGGCGCGTGCACTATGATAGCGTTACCGATGCTCAGGCTCTAGATGCGTTTCAACTATTATGCCGCACCGAAGGCATTATCCCTGCATTAGAACCCTCTCATGCTATTGCAGCCGTAGCGCGCGAGGCGATTAAAATGGATCAAGACCAGATCATTCTTGCCAACCTTTGCGGTAGAGGCGATAAAGATATATTCACAGTCGCAGAGGCACTAGGCGCAGAGGCTTTAGGAACCGATATATAAGAATATACTGAAAGAAGAAGAATATGAACATTAACAATTTTATAGCTATGCTAGCAGGCGGTATCTTACTGGTCATTATCAGCATATTCCTCGATAAACTTCTCTATTGGCCATGGCTGGCGCAGCATCTTATCGATGATAAGACCCAAACTCTCACTATTATATTCTTCATAGGCGTCATATTATCTGGATTGATAAGCATGAAGAATAGTCGATGATGAACTGATTACCCTCTTATGCCAAAAGAAAAATATATATAACCGGCCATTTCAAACAATCAAAAAAATGAAACCGTTACTGGTTTTTCATAATCATTTTTCTACGCTAAGATTTTTACTTCTACGCTAAGATTTTACACAGAGGATTGCCGCAAAGTTCAAAGAATATATTTTGGCCTTTCATCATGGCAATATTTACCACTCATTATTTTGTTTTAAGGATATAACATATTTAAAGTGACCCGCCTCTCAAAAGCTTTTCCCGCAGATCGCGCAGCGCTCATTGCCTTTATTACCGCTGGTGATCCATCGGTTGCCGATACGCTTGTAATATTGGACGCGCTTGTAGAAGGCGGTGCCGATATTATCGAACTGGGTATGCCCTTTACCGATCCGATGGCCGATGGGCCAGCCATCCAAGCGGCAAATATCCGCAGCCTATCAGGCGGCACAAAAACCGCCGATATATTTAATATTGCTAAGGAATTTCGCACAAGACACCCCGATGTGCCGCTTATATTGATGGGCTATGCCAACCCTATGACGATACGCGGCCCTGAATGGTTTGCAAATGCATGCGTGTCCAATGGCATCGATGGCGTAATCTGTGTTGATATTCCCGTTGAAGAAGATGATAGTCTAGGCGATGCGCTTCGCAATGAGCAAATTGCGCTGGTTCGTCTGGCAACACCGACCACCGATGCAGCACGGTTGCCGACCATATTAAATAATGCCAGCGGTTTTCTCTATTATGTCAGCGTTGCAGGAATAACGGGGCTTCAACAAGCGGCACAAGCCAGTGTAGAGGAAGCAGTTAAGCGATTGAAATCGGCTACAGACTTGCCCATAGTGGTTGGTTTTGGGGTGCGCACTCCCGATCAAGTAGCCGCCATTGCCAATGTTGCTGATGGCGTGGTAGTTGGCAGCGCGATAGTAGAATTGATCGAAAAATATGGCAAAGATGCGCCCGCTGCCGTAAAGGACTATGTCGCTAGCTTAGCATCTGCTATTGCCAGCGCAAGATAAGCAGTTTTGGAGAAATTTTCATGAGTTGGGTAACGCGCGTTCGCAACGCACTTCCATTTATCGCTAAGCGCGAAACGTCAGAAACTTTGTGGCATAAATGCAAAGGTTGTCATACGATGATCTTCCTAAAAGAATATGAGGAAAATCAATCTGTCTGCCCGAAATGCGATCATCATGGCCGCATAGGGCCAAAAGCCCGTTTTGATAATCTGTTCAATGATGGGAAATATAGCGAACTGGGTGTGCCTGCTGTCAACGAAGACCCTCTAAAATTCAAAGATCAGAAAAAATATAGCGATCGCATTAAAGCCGCAAGAGCAGCTAATAGACGCCAAGATGCTCTTATAACAGCGCATGGCAAAATGGGTCGGCATAAGGCCGTCATCAGTGTGCAAGACTTTGCGTTCATGGGCGGGTCTATGGGTATGGCCGTTGGAGAGGCTTTTGTAGCCGCTGTGCGCCAAGCGATAAAACTCAACTCGCCTTATATCATTTTCACGGCAGCGGGTGGTGCACGGATGCAGGAAGGCATTTTATCCTTGATGCAGATGCCGCGTTCTACCGCTGCTATTTCAATGTTACGAGAAGCAGGGCTGCCCTATATTGTGGTATTGACCGATCCCACTACAGGCGGCGTGACGGCGAGCTATGCGATGCTTGGTGATATACAAATTGCCGAACCTGGAGCTTTGATTGGTTTCGCTGGCCAGCGCGTGATTGAACAAACCATCCGTGAGAAATTACCCGAAGGCTTCCAACGCGCTGAATATTTGCTCGATCATGGTATGATTGATATGGTGGTGCATCGCAATGATATGCGCGATACTTTGGTGAAAATGATCGATTTTACAATGACTGGTAAAAAAGCGGCATGACCCAATAATAACGCAAATTTCTGAGGCGATTTATGGCAGACTTTGCGATTTCCAACCATGCTGCTGTTCAAAAGCAATTAGATCGTATCGCGGCCCTATCGCCTGGACGCGATATATTAGGATTAGAGCGCATAGCTGCGCTTATGAACGCTTTAGATAGCCCGCACCAAAATCTACCGCCTATCTTTCATGTTGCTGGGACCAATGGCAAAGGCTCAACCTGCGCTTTCTTGCGCGGTGCCATTGAAGCTGCGGGCAAGAGCGCGCATGTTTATACCAGCCCGCATCTGGTGCGTTTCAATGAACGCATACGCATAGCTGGTTCATTAATATCAGACGATTATTTAGCGCAAATATTAGCTGAAACATTAGATGCGGCCGAAGAAAATAATCTAAGCCCTAGTTTTTTTGAAGTAACTACGGCGGCTGCATTCTTAGCTTTTTCGCATAATCCCGCTGATGCTTGCCTGATCGAAGTCGGTCTTGGCGGAAGGCTTGATGCGACCAATATCATCCAAAAACCAACAGCTTGCGGGATTGCAAATTTGGGTGTCGATCATGTAGGGTTTTTGCTCGTTCCCGAAGAGGGCGCGCCCGATGATCCTCTGACCCGCATCGCTTGGGAAAAAGCAGGGATTGCTAAAGCTGATACTCCATTAATTGCAGGGTATTATAATGATTCCATGAATGATATTATTGCCGATCATGCAAAAAAAATCGGAGCACCCCTGCGTGCCAAACAAAGCGATTGGGATGCTGCCCACACTAAAGAGCAGATATTTTATAGAGATAAAAAGGGTGAAATCACTCTGCCCCTGCCGCGCATGAATGGGGCGCATCAAATTGATAATGCCGCTCTTGCGATCGCTATGCTGCGCCACCAAGATGAGATTATCATTCCACCATCTGCTATGGCGGCTGCGATGGAGCGGACGCATTGGCCAGCGCGATTGCAACGGCTTAGCGCAGGGCCATTACAAGCCCTTCAGCCCACTGTAGATATTTGGTTGGACGGCGGGCATAATGTAAATGCGGGCGAGGCCATTGCCCAGCATTTTAGCGATATAGGCCATATGCACCTGATTATCGGGATGCTCTCTAATAAAGACCCAATGGCAATTACCCAGCATCTTATAGATAAGATTAAATCTATCACTATCGTTCCCATAGCAGGGCATTATTGCCATGGTATAGAGGCTTTCAAGCGCGCTCTAGCCATTGCATCAGCCTCTATCCCAATCTATGCGCAGGATAGTATGAAAAATGCCCTCAAATCACTCGGTGATGATAATGAAAGTCCAATATTAATCGCAGGATCGCTCTATCTTGCGGGCGAAATATTAACAGCAAATGAGCAATTACCCGATTAGGTGGTTTCACCGCTTTCAGTTTTACCAGCAGTCCCCGCAGCTTCGTCAACCAACCCACTTTTGACTAAGAACCAAAATAAAATAACCCCTGGTACTGCCGCGAAGGTGGTTAAAACATAAAAATTCACATATCCGAATGATTCGATAAGCCCTCCTGCCGTCGTTCCTGTCAAGAAACGCCCTACAACGCTTGCCGATGCCGAAATTAATGCATATTGCGATGCTGTAAAACGTAAATCGCATAAAGCAGAAAAATAGGCTACTACCGCCACTCCACCAAAACCGCTTGCAATATTTTCAAATCCAATCGCCGCCGCCATCGCCCAATTATTATGGCCAATGAAAGCAAGCCCAGCGAATGACAAATTACTAATCGCCATTAAGATTAAACTCAGCATAACCGCTTTTTTCATACCTAGTCGCGTATATAATATCCCTCCAATAAAAATGCCGATTAAATAAGCCCAAAAGCCAATCCCTACATCATAAAATGCCACTTCATCATTGGTGAATTGCAAATCCTCGAACAATAGTCTGAAGGTTAAATTGGCCAATGTATCACCAATTTTGTGCAACAATATAAATAGCAGCACTAACCATGCTCCATTGCGTTGGAAAAATTCAGTGAATGGATTAACGGCTGCCATCACTAATTCTGAAATACCGCGCTTCTTAGCTGCCTCGCGTCGTCTTTCAGGCTCACCCATAATTATAGCTGTGAACATCGCTGGAATTGCAAAAGATGCGCAGGCCAAATAAGCAATATTCCATCCATAACGCGCTGCAACCACCAATGCTAAAGCACCCGCCCCAGCAGAGCCAATGCGCCAGCCATATTGGCTCATGCCCGAGCCCACGCCCAGCTCATGAGGCTTTAACAATTCAATTCTATACCCATCGATAACAATGTCAAAAGTCGCACCCGCGATGCCAACGAACATAGCCGACAATGCGACATAAGCTATATCGGTGCTAGGGTCAGCAAAAGCCAAATTGGCAACGGCTAATATTACCATCGTCCCGCTCAATAACATCCAAGATACACGCTGGCCCAAACGCCCTAATATTGGGATCTGCACGCCATCGACAACCCATGCCCATAAAAATTTGATATTATACGCTAGAAAAATCAATGAAAATGCAGTGACAGTTTTTTTATCGATACCATCTTGAGCAAGGCGGGTGGTGAGAGTTGCACCTATCATCGCATATGGAAAACCAGAGGACATGCCAACGAACAAAGCAGCCAACGGCCCAGTTTCCATATAAGGGCGAACTGATTTTGGTAACTTATCCTTGGGAAAAAACTTGACCATTAAAGCAAAAATTATGCCTGCAGCAATCCAGATATAAGATTGATTCATAAAATTTGGCCCCTTTGGAAAATAGAAATCAGAATCTAGCGTTCTTTTCCTGAATAGCTAGTGACTTTTTGCGCTAATTACGCCATGGGGACGAAATGGCATATAAGCGCACTCCAAACCAAAAGAAAAATCGTACCAAAGGTTCAGAGCTTAAGGCAAAACCGCGCGCCAAAGGCCGCCCACAGCTTAGAGATGGTACAGAACGCAAAAGCGATGAGAGAGACGCAAAACCAAGAAGTAAAAAATCGTCAAGCTATGGTAGTCGAGACATTAATGCTGGCGAAACCGATCAACGTCAATTTGGTAAAGTCGAACATAAAAATAGCTCAAACCATGATAAGCATGGCGTTGCCAGTCGCAAAAAAACCTCTGCAAAGCCGCGCTCACGCCGCGAGAGCTTTGCCAATTTTGATACAATGCCCGTCAAGCCGCGTTTTCAATCCACAGGCAGCGGCGCATTAAAGCGCGAAAATGGCGAGCAACGTATTGCCAAATTATTGGCGCGTGCAGGCGTAGCATCGCGCCGTGAAATTGAACGTATGATTGCCGATGGTCGCATTGCTCTCAATGGCAAAATATTAGAAACGCCAGCAGTTTTGCTCAAAAACCTCCAAGGTGTTACCGTCGATGGTACGCCTGTTGGCCAAACCGATCCAACGCGCCTTTTCCTCTATCACAAAGCCGCAGGCCTCTTAACGGCTGAGCGCGATTTTACGGGTCGGCGCACCATCTATGATAATCTGCCAAAAGATTTACCGCGCCTTATGCCGATTGGCCGTCTGGATTTGAATACCGAAGGCTTATTGCTCATGACCAATGATGGCGAGTTTAAGCGCGAAATGGAGCTGCCTCAATATGGCGTTGAGCGCACCTATCGGGCGCGCAGCTTTGGCGACATATCGCAAGAGCAGCTTGAATCATTGGTTGATGGTATTGAAATAGAAGGCATTAAATATGGTAAAATTGATGCTAATTTGGAACGGCGCACAGGCGCGAACCAATGGATAGAAATGACCTTAACCGAAGGAAAAAACCGAGAAGTAAGACGGGTGTTAGAGCATTTTGAATTGCAAGTATCGCGCCTTATCCGCACGCGCTATGGCCCATATGAATTGGGCGCATTGCCCGCTGGTCAGGTGGTCGAAGTGCGCCGCGCAGATGTGATAAAACATCGCCGTACCCTAAAACCATAGAGAGAATCCATGCGAATTATTTCAGGTCATTGGCGATCGCGCACGCTTAAAACGCCCAAAGGAGACACCACGCGTCCTACTGCTGATCGCACGCGCGAAGCATTATTCTCTATGCTGATAAGCCGCATTGGAAGCTTTGAAGATTTGCGTATTTTAGATTTATTCGCGGGATCAGGCGCGCTTGGTTTAGAGGCTCTCTCGCGCGGTGGCGCGCATTGCAGCTTTGTAGAACAAGACCCTTCTGCCCTCAAAGCATTAGAGAATAATATTGAAACATTAAATACCAAAGACAAAGCGCACATCAAACCTTCATCTGTGCTGACTTTAGGCAAAGCACCTCACCCATTTGATATTATATTCTTGGATCCCCCTTATCAAACGGGGGCGGCCACAATAGCGCTGGAAAAATTAAAGCGGTGTAATTGGATTTCACCAACGGCATGGATAAGCGTTGAAACTGAGCGCAATGAACAAATATCTCCTAAAGGTTATACTGTTGAAAATGAGCGCAATATCGGCAAAGCCAAGATTACATTATTACGCCCAATTATTGCGCATTAAATAATATTATTTTTTAGCAATATCGCTCTTGCCCTGCGGTTCGTTGTTCCCTAATCGTTCTAACATGGATGAAAATGATATAGTCTTGGCCGATAGCAATGAATTACCGCCCTATATTCGGGGGTTAAATGCACCACAGCGCGATGCTGTGTTGACAACAGAAGGCCCTGTTTTGGTATTAGCGGGTGCTGGAACGGGCAAAACTGCGGCTCTTACAACCCGCCTTGCCCATTTAATTATCACTCGTAAAGCATGGCCATCCGAAATATTGGCCGTAACCTTTACCAACAAAGCAGCCAAAGAAATGAAAGAGCGCATCGGCAAGATGATGGGTGAAGCAGTAGAAGGGATGCCTTGGCTTGGCACATTCCATAGCATTGGTGCAAAAATGTTGCGGCGTCACGCCGAGCTCATCGGGCTTGAGAGCAATTTCACAATCATAGATACGGACGATCAATTACGTCTGCTCAAACAGCTTATTCAGGCCGAAGATTTGGACGAAAAACGCTACCCCGCCAAACAATTAGCAGCTTTGATTGATCGATGGAAAAATAAAGGCTTCACCCCACAAGATGTCGATGCAAGGGAAAGCGAAGCCTATGCCGAGGGACGCGGTGCAGAGATGTACCGCAAATATCAAGAACGTATGCTCACCTTAAACGCCTGCGATTTTGGTGATTTATTACTGCACAGCCTGCGATTGTTGCGCGAGCATAGCCATATTTTGGAGCAATATCAGGAGCGTTTCAAATATATATTGGTCGATGAATATCAAGATACCAATGCAGTGCAATATTTATGGCTTAGGCTGCTGGCGCAAAAGCGTAAAAACATTGTCTGTGTTGGTGATGATGATCAAAGCATTTATAGCTGGCGCGGCGCAGAAGTTGCCAATATATTGCGTTTTGAAAAAGATTTCCCAGGTGCAAAAACGGTTAAGCTAGAGCAAAATTATCGCTCTACCCCACAGATATTGGCGGCCGCTTCTCGGTTGATTAATTCCAATAGCGAACGTTTGGGCAAGACCTTATGGACTGAATTGGATGATGGCGACAAGGTACATGTTTTGGGCGTATGGGATGGCCCAGAAGAAGCGCGGCGCGTCGGCGAAGAGATTGAGACATTACAATTGCGCGGCGTCGGTTTAGAACAAATAGCAATTTTAGTGCGTGCGCAATTTCAAACCCGCGAATTTGAAGATCGCTTCATTCAAATAGGCTTAAATTACCGCATAATTGGTGGCTTTCGTTTTTATGAACGCGCAGAGATACGCGATGCAATTGCTTATTTGCGCATCATCAACCAAATAGCCGATGATTTAGCGTTTGAACGTATCGTTAACACACCCAAACGCGGAATCGGCGATAAAGCAGTCGAAAAAATCCACCTCCTCGCCCGGGCGCATCAATACCCACTAGCTAAAGCTGCTGCTTTGCTGGTGACAACCGATGAACTGGCAGGAAAAGCGCGCATATCGCTTACTAAAGTCAGTCAAGATTTAGCCCGTTGGCGTGATATGGCGAGCGAGCTTTCTCCCTCAGAATTGGTGCGTATCGTATTAGATGAAAGCGGTTATACCGATATGCTCCAAGCCGATCGCACACCCGAAGCGGCAGGACGTTTGGAAAATTTATCTGAATTATCGCGCGCAATGGAAGATTATGAAACGCTAGGTGAATTTTTAGAGCATGTTAGTTTGGTGATGGATAATGATGCCGATCAAAGCGGCTCTAAAATCACCATCATGACTATGCATGGCGCCAAAGGCCTAGAATATGACAATATATTTTGCGTCGGATGGGAAGAGGGCGTTTTCCCATCGCAAAGATCGCTCGATGAAGGCGGATTAGCGAGCCTAGAAGAAGAGCGTCGCTTGGCCTATGTCGCTATAACGCGGGCGCGGCGAAAATGCACAATTTTACACGCAGCCAATAGGCGAATTTACGGACAATGGACCAGCTCTATTCCATCGCGCTTTATCGAGGAATTACCCGAAGATGCAATTGAAATGGAAAATAGCATGGCGGGCGGGCAATCGATGTGGCGCAATAGTTGGAGCGCGCGCGAAGAACCCTTTGCGCAAATTGCTCATAATGTAAGCAGTGTCAAAGAGCATATAGACAATAGAGGCCGTGGTCCTGGCTGGGAACGCGCGGCTAAATCAAGAAGCTGGGGGAGTGCTGCATCTGATTATGGTTCATCATCGGCGCAAAGACCTGCATCACGAACGCGCACAGCGAGTGCTTTTTCTCTGGCGGATAAAGGCCGCGATGATGTGAAATCAGGCATGCGCATATACCATAAAAAATTTGGCTATGGTTTGATAATGGCTATTGATGGCAATAAGCTAGAAATTGAATTTGAAGAAGCTGGTCTCAAACATGTGATGGATAGTTTTATCGAAATTCTTTGATGAATCAAAGGCTATGAAATACGCCCTTTATCCTTAGAAGAAGATAAGCAAACTGCCTACTTCTTTGCCGAAAATGCGATAATGAGTGCGCGCAATGAAACGATAAATGCGAACTCAGATAAAGCGTGCTATAAATAAGAAAATGTGCATGATACGCCAGTGCTAAGCGCACCGCGCATAAAGGCAAGTTTGAAATAATAATCTTTGTCATATTTCAAGGCAAATTGCGCATTAGAGGAACAAAGGACATATATTATATTAATATAATGTTCGGCCCTTTGCTCATTATCTTATCCATTATAACGCATTAGAAAACTGCTTTGGCTTCGTCTTCTTTCATCATCGCTTTACGCACCAATGGAATATGCGGTCCGCCATAGCTTAAAAATGCATCATGAAATGCTTTCCATTTATCGCGCTCACCACCCGTCCAATCTTCGCGCAATCTCTTAATCATAAGCTTACCCAAAGTATAATTTAGATAGGCAGGATCATAGGTCCCGCGTTCTGATTGTTGGATGGCCGTACCTTCTACTTGATAGCATTCATCGATGAAGAATTTTTTAGATCTCTCAACGCTCCAGCCTTGGGCATGCAATCCAATCGCTGATAAATAGCGGCAATCTCTCAGCAATGCATTGCTAATTTGCCCTACGCGAATCTCGTCAGGGGTTAAACCTTCCATTGCGCCGCTATCAGGCAAGCCCGCTTCTATCATCAACTCTTCACCATAATGGGCAAAACCCTCGGCAAAAGCATAGCCAACAAATAAACGACCAAATAAGGACTCCGCTCTATTTGCATGTAGGAAATTTAAGAAATGACCTGGCCAAATCTCATGAATAGAAGTCCCAAGCAAATCGGCCTTTCCAGGCACAAAATCATCTTGGGCTTTTTGCGTCCAGCTCGGATCGGGCGGGCTGATATAATAAACCGACGGCAAGCCTTTTTCAAAGGGTCCAGGAATATCGATATATGCAGAATTGGCGCGGTTATAAGGGGGCGATTCTTCGACCAATGCTTCTTCGGTTCCAGGAATTGAGACCAAATCTTTATCCTGCAAAAATGCTTTTGTCGGCGGCAGTTGACGGCGCGCTTCTGCAACTGGGCCATCGCTCGCTTTATTCACATTCATTTTATCCATGCATTGCTGCGCTGTTTGACCGGGCGCATAACGGGCGCATACTTTCGCCAAAGCATCTTGGTTTCGTTTAAGGTCTGCCTGTCCAATCGCTTCCAACTCGGCCAAAGATATAGCCACACCTTCGGTTTTTTTGACCATATTAGAGAATTTTTCAGCCCCCAATTCAAAGCCAGTCGCACTTCCCTCTTGCGATCCAATATGGGCTGCTAAATCCTTCATAGCTGTGGATGCTGCATCGGCGGCGGTTTTCAATTCATTTTGCAATGCTTGATCTTTTACGTCGGCAAAAGCAGTTATCGCATCGCCAACATAAGACTCACCAAAACCACCAAAAGCTCCTTGAGCGCGCTTAACAAAAGTTGCTGGCAGAGGGAGTTTCAAATTGGTTTGAATCTGCGATGCCGCAGTGGGGATATTTTTTAAATATTTAATAAAGGCTTTTAAGCGCGTTTCCGAATCGGCATAAGGCCGCGCTATATACACACTCGGATCCAATGCACCGATATAATAGGCTGGATTTTTATGCGGCTGGTCGGCTTCTTCAAGCCAGAATAATTCGCCTTCCATTGTGTTGATAAGATATTGACGTTCAAATTTTTGCGCATCGGTTAAATCCGCTTCATCGATAGCCTGCGCATCTAAAATAGCTTTTTTACGATAATCAATAGCCGCCTTTAATCCTTTTTCTGAAAAGTCAATTAACTGACCATCAAATTCGTGGCGTCCTTGGTCAATAGCAAACGTCGGATTGATTTCGAAATAGCCATTCAGGAAGCTTTCCATATAATCTCCCCAAACGCTACCATCGCTTTTCACCTCGGCAGCAGCATTTGTATCCCTGCTTATAGCATTACATGCTCCAGTAACGGCTATGACGGCCAATGATGCAACCAGCATTAATTTGCGCATTTTCATTATATCCTCTCTCAAATTATTTATGGTTAAATTCTACACATATTGTCATTGGATACCAGCGTTAGTTTTTAACAATGCCATCGATTAATTGCTTTGTTCCCTAAGGATATAAAGCTATGAGATTTCATAATGTCCAACGCTCAACATCCTTTTGCATTTGCGAATTTTCGTTATCTATGGATATCGCGTTTTGCATCTATGCTCTCGCTCTATGGTTTATCGCTCATCATTGGATGGCAGGCCTATAATCTTGCGCGGCAAGACCTTGATATCGCATCGGCGGCGGGCATATTAGGGCTGTTGGGTTTACTCCAATTCATACCCTTATTTATATTAACGCCCTTGGTTGGTTGGGTCGCCGATAGATTGGATAGACGTTGGATCGCGCGCATAATCGCAATGGTTCAAACTATTATAGCCCTAACATTAGCATTGCTGACCTATAGCGATATGATAATGCTTTGGACATTCTATATTATTTCACTATTTTTGGGCATATGCCGTGCTTTTTTAGGGCCAGCCATCAGTGCCCTTGCCCCCAATACCGTTCCCAAAGAATCTCTCCCAAAAGCCATCGCCCTATCGACAATCGCGTGGCAAGTGGGCGTTATCATTGGCCCTGCTATTGCTGGGCCGCTTTATAGCGTTGCTGATTATCTCCCCTATTTTATCTGCTCTGCCTTATATTGCATAGCATTTTTAGCGTTAATGATGATTGGCCCAATACAACAAAGCCGTCCCGACAATAGCAATGGTCCGTTGAAACAAATATCCGATGGCATGTCTTATGTCTGGACCAATAAATTGGTATTGGCGGCGATAACATTGGATTTATTTGTTATGTTTTTGGCAGGAGCCCAAGCCATGATTCCTGTTTTTGCGCGAGACATATTAGAAGTAGGTGAATATGGACTATCCTTGCTCGCTATTTCCCCCGCACTTGGTGCTCTATTGGTAGCTGGATGGTTTTCATTCAAACCGCTGGCGAATAATGTAGGGCGCAAAATGCTCTTTGCTATGGCTATATTTGGATTATGCACCATAGGCTTTGGCTTATCTTCTCTTTTGCCGCTCTCTATGGCTTTCCTTGCTCTATGCGGCGCGGCTGATATGTTTGGTGTATTTGTCAGATCAACCCTAATTCAAATCAATACCCCCGATGAGAAACGCGGCCGCGTGGGTGCTGTCAGTCAAATGACCATCAGCGCGTCCAATGAATTAGGCGATGCTTTTACGGGCGGCTTGGCTATATTAATTGGCCCAATAGCGGCTATTGTCGTTGGCGGCAGCGGCGCAATTATGATAACAGCTTTTTGGTATAAATTATTTCCTGAATTAAATGCAGCAAAGACATTTAATCCGCCGCAAGATAATGATAAATAGATAATGATAAATAGATATAGATAGAGAATAGCTAGCGATTTGCCCCAAGGAGAATATGGATGATTAACAACACTATTTTAGAAACCATTGGAAATACAGCGCATATTAAAATGCAGCGTCTCTTCGGCACTCATAATGTTTGGATTAAATCAGAACGCTCTAACCCAGGCGGTTCGATCAAGGATCGCATTGCATTGGCCATGATAGAAGATGCGGAAAAATCAGGCACATTAAAAGTGGGCGGCACAATTATTGAACCAACATCGGGGAATACTGGCGTTG
This sequence comes from uncultured Sphingomonadaceae bacterium, assembly GCA_938050045.1. Classification (GTDB taxonomy): domain Bacteria; phylum Pseudomonadota; class Alphaproteobacteria; order Sphingomonadales; family Sphingomonadaceae; genus Sphingorhabdus_B. The sequence goes on along the minus strand of CALLJS010000013.1, from coordinate 149,633 downwards.
GCCTAGCTATGGTAGCGGCTGTTAAGGGTTATAAACTTATCCTTGTTATGCCCGAATCCATGTCTATCGAACGCCGCCGATTAATGCTCGCTTATGGTGCTAGCTTTGACCTAACGCCCAAAGAAAAAGGTATGAAAGGGGCTATTGAGCGCGCAACAGAATTAATCGCCCAAACGCCCAATAGCTGGATGCCGCAACAGTTTGAAAATCCAGCAAATGTCGATGTACATGTGCGCACCACAGCGCAAGAGATATTAAGCGACTTTGCCGATAAACCGCTAGACGCCATCATCACAGGCGTCGGCACAGGCGGCCATATTAGCGGCGTAGCACAAGTCCTCAAAGAACAGTGGAGCGGTCTCAAAGTCTATGCTGTTGAACCGACAGCATCACCCGTAATTAGCGGCGGGCAACCAGGCCCGCATCCCATCCAAGGCATTGGAGCTGGTTTCATTCCAGGAAATTTGCGCACACAAATCATCGACGGCGCGATCCAAGTTGATCCAGCCGATGCTAAAGAAATGGCACGGCGCAGCGCACGCGAAGAAGGCATGTTAGTGGGCCTATCATCGGGCGCAACATTAGCTGCTATCGCGCAAAAATTACCTGATTTAAGCAATGATGCTAATATTCTTGGTTTTAATTATGATACGGGTGAGCGTTATTTATCCGTTCCAGACTTTTTACCCGAATGAAGTGATCACAAATTATATTGATTGGCTCTTATCTCTCTATCATATTTTAATTGATGCTAGGAAAGAGTGAATGGAAGATATTAATGAGAATCGCACGCCCAAATGCAGCCTATCATCGAAGATAGGCTGCACTATTGATTCGATTGCTTGAGAGGTTTTAAGCGACTTCAAACATTTCAGGGGCAAGCGCCATAATGCTCTCACCGCCAGTTTCAATCTTGCGGCGCAGCGCACCAGCATCGGGCATGATACGTTCAGCAAAATAACGCGCCGTTACCAATTTCGCTTCATAAAAGGCTTTATTACCCTCACCACTCTCTAACGCCTCACGCGCTGCCACGCTCATACGCAGCCATTGCAAACCAAGCGCAACTATGCCCATTATGTGCATATAATGATGCGCCCCCGCCCCAACATTATCAGGGTTTGCCATACCATTTTGCATGAACCACATGGTCGCAGCCTTTAATTCGCCATTGGCTTTTTCAAGACGTTCGGCAAAATCGCTACTGTCTGCACCCGCTTTTGCCGCCGCACATTCATCATCGACAACCTTAAAGAAAGCTTGAACAGCACGACCACCATTTTGTGCCAATTTACGGCCCACAAGGTCCATCGCTTGCACGCCATTAGTACCTTCATATATCATTGTAATACGTGCATCGCGCACATATTGCTCCATACCCCATTCACCAATATAACCGTGGCCGCCATAAACTTGCTGAGCATTGGTAGCGATGTCATAGCCTTTATCGGTGCCATAGCCTTTGATGACGGGCGTCAAGAGCGAGAGCAAATCATCGGCACTTTCGCGCTCTTCTTCTGTCGCTCCTTTGTGGATGAGATCGGCTTGCAATGCACCCCATAGGCACAACGCTCGTAAGCCTTCGGTGATAGCTTTTGCATCCATCAGCATGCGGCGCACATCGGGGTGAACAAATAATGTATCGGCTTTTTCTTCCAAATCTTTTGGGCCAGTGAGCGCGCGTCCTTGGCGGCGATCAGCGGCATAAGCCACAGCATTTTGATATGATATTTCCGAAATACCCAATCCTTGTTGACCAACCCCAAGACGCGCAATATTCATCATGATGAACATCGCAGCTAGACCTTTATTTTCTTCGCCAACCAAATAGCCCGTCGCGCCATCATAATTCATCACGCAAGTCGAATTGCCATGAATACCCATTTTATGCTCAATCGAACCGCACGATAATGTGTTACGATCCCCCAAAGAACCATCATCATTCACGATAAATTTCGGCACAATGAACAACGATATACCTTTCACACTATCTGGTGCATCAGGCGTTTTGGCTAATACCAGATGAATGATATTTTCGGTCAAATCATGCTCGCCCGAAGAAATAAAAATCTTGGTGCCGCTAATCGCAAAACTGCCATCGTCATTGGGTACAGCCTTGGCGCGAATTAGACCCAAATCAGTTCCGCAATGCGGTTCGGTCAAATTCATAGTGCCGCCCCATTTGCCTGACACCATATTCGGAACATATTTTTCTTTTTGTTCTTGGCTGCCTTTAGCCAAAATCGAAGAAACAGCACCATGGGTGAGACCAGGATACATTGCGAATGCCATGTTGGAACTGGCCATATATTCTTCAAATGCCATACTCACCACATGCGGTAATTCTTGTCCGCCAAATTCTTCGGGAGCTGATAATGTCCCCCAACCCGCTTCACAATATTGGGCATAGGCCTCTTTGAAGCCTTCGGGTGTTGTTACGCTGCCATCTTCATGACGGGTACATCCCTCTAAATCGCCAGACTGATTGAGCGGGAAAAGTATATTTTCAACAAATTTAGAACCTTCGCCTAAAATTGCTTCGACCATATCAGGACTGGCATTTTCAAACCCTGGTAAATTTGAATATTTTTCTAGTTTCAAAACATTGTTGAGGTTGAACAAAGTGTCATTTACGGGGGCTTTATATTGGGGCATATTTTTATCCTATGGAAATAATGAGTTAATTATTGGATTGGCACAATATTATTTATAATCGTTTGTTTCCGCAGCTTCTACAACAGCAACAAATTCGGTAAGCTCTGATATAGCACTATCAATATCCTCTTTTTGTTTTTTTAGCAATTCTATACGCGCAACGCATTTTTCTAATGTCACTTTACGCTGTAAATTTCGTCCATCACCAACATCATAAAGATCAATCATCTCACGAATTTCAGCAAGACTAAACCCTACACGCTTTGCTCTTAATATCCATGCAAGGCGCGCACGATCGCGTTTAGAATATACGCGAGATAGTCCATTTCTCTCTGGTGCTATTAATCCTTGGTCTTCGTAAAAGCGCAATGCGCGGGCCGTAACGTCAAACTCACTCGACAAATCTGATATAGTGAAAGACTCACGGTTGAGGTGATCGGGCATGTCGAGCGTTGCATCGGCCCTAGGTTTTTCTGATACGCTATTGTTCATGTTCGAATCTCACAGCTTGGTTCGTATAATTCCTCTCTACTTAACGTTTACGCTAACGTCAAGTAGAGAATAGCAATGTGATTATTCCCTAACCATAATAAAGAAGTTAGGCGATGTGCTCTAACTATTGCGCTCAATCTCTAACAATTACGCCCACTCTTTTCGTGCAATGCCTTGCGCCGATAATAAGGCCGTCAAATCACCATGAATAATTTTCATATCCGCCGCCTTTTGCGCAGCGGGCTTGGCTTTATAAGCCGCCCCCAATCCCGCAGATTCAATCATCGGTATGTCATTGGCCCCATCGCCAACAGCCAATGTTTGCGATTTCTGCCAGCCATTTTCCGCAATGATAGCGTTTAATATGCTTTTCTTGGCATCAGCATCGACAATATCACCCTCAATTCTACCGCTTAAGATACCAGCCTCTATCTCTAATTCATTGGCATGAAAATGATGAAACCCCAATGTTTGGGCGACACTACTGGCAAATTGGGTAAAGCCGCCCGAAACCAAAACACATCGCGCTCCTCGTTGGGCCATTGTCTTGACCAATGTTTCGGCACCCTTGCTCATTACGACAGATTCTCTCAAACATATCGCAATAGCCTCTTGGTTTAATCCTTTTAACAGAGCCACCCGCGCCCGCAACGATTCTTCAAAATCCATCTCGCCTTGCATAGCGCGCTCGGTAATGCTCGCAATTTGGGCTTTAATACCAGCATAATCTGCCAATTCATCGATACATTCGACGGTAATCATGGTGCTGTCCATATCAGAGATTAGCAAATGTTTTTGGCGATCTTGCGCATGCTGCACTGCTATGTCGATATCTTGCATCAACGGCTCAAGTGCAGTTTTAGCGTTATCAATATCCCCTTCAAAACATATATCAACCACTTGATTGGCATCAATCCAATCAATTTTGCTAGGGGAAAGCTTAGAGTCTCTGAGCAAATCTTGTGCGCTAGACAAGTGTCCGCTTGCAAGCGTCTCACTTGCTATTAAGGTTGCTATTGGCATGACGAATCCGATCTCAAATAAAACTGTAGCACTTATTGCTGGCCCAACCGCCAGCGGCAAGACTGGATTAGCCATTGCATTAGCAAAGCATAATCCCGATCAAAAATATAGTATCATTAATGCAGATAGCGCTCAGATATATAATCATCTGCCAATATTAAGCGCGCAGCCCGACGCCGATGAATTGGCACAAGCGGAACATAGATTATTTGGCTATAAAGATGGCTCCACCACTTGCAGCACCGTAAGCTGGGCCAATGATGCAAAATTAGAGATTGATAGAGCCCATGGCGAAAATGCTATCCCTATCTTAGTTGGCGGAACAGGCCTGTATATTCGCACATTATTGGATGGTATCGCCCCTATCCCCGATATTGACCCTGAAATCCGGCAATCCGTTCGGAATATGGAAACATGCGCTGCTTATGAAAAATTAGCGGCGCTTGATCCACCCATGGCTAAAACTCTCAACCCCAATGACACGACAAGAATTGCGCGCGCCTTAGAAGTGATAATGTCAACAAAGATTAGTATTGCGCTATGGCGTCAGAAAAAAGAAGGCGGTATTTCAACCATCATAAATTTGAAACCGCTATTATTGCTGCCTCCTCGCGATTGGCTCTATGAAAAATGCGATAGGCGTTTTGTTCAAATGCTGGAATCGGGTGCCATAGAAGAGGTTGAGGAATTGCTGAAGCGCAACCCTCCCGCAGATAGCCCTTTATGGCGAGCAATAGGCGTTAAGGAAATATCTGCCTATATCAATGGTGACATTGATCGTCGCACAGCCATAGAATTAGGGCAAATAGCGACCCGTCAATATGCAAAACGCCAATATAGTTGGTTTCGCAATCAAGCTCCATTTGTGTGGAAGCGTGTGGAAGATAAGATAAATTATAAAAATATAAATGATTTTGTAACTTTATTTCATTAAATAGGGTTGACATAATATTTTTATATCATTAGCCAGCCACTTCTTGCCTAATTTCTATCTTTATATAGAGATTGAACATTAATCTGGTTTAATCTCGCTTATTGTAGAGCAATTAAAATGTATTGGAATTGATTGTGACCGCAAAATCCGGCGCAGATATATTGTTAAACAGCCTTATCGAACAGGGCGTTGATACTATTTTTGGCTATCCAGGCGGCGCTGTACTCCCCATTTATGATGCTTTATTCAAACATCCTAAAATCAAACATATTTTGGTGCGTCATGAAGCAGGGGCTGCCCATGCAGCAGAGGGATATGCGCGATCAACCGGAAAAGCTGGCGTGGTTTTGGTAACCTCTGGGCCTGGTGCAACCAATGCCGTAACGGGGATTGCCGATGCATTCATGGATAGTATCCCCCTTATCATTATTACGGGCCAAGTGCCCTCCACGCTTATTGGTTCAGATGCGTTTCAAGAGGCTGATACCGTTGGCATTACGCGCCATTGTACCAAGCATAATTATTTGGTGAAATATCCTGACGACCTAGCTAATGTCATGTCAGAAGCATTTTATCTAGCAACCAATGGGCGTCCTGGCCCTGTTTTGGTAGATATTCCTAAAGATGTTCAGGTTGCCGATGCAGAAAATTATGAACGCAAGAATAATAAAAAGATTCGCACTGAAATCCCATTTGAAGCAGATTATAATGATATTACCAAAGCCGTTGAAATATTAGCAAATGCAAAAGCCCCTATCCTCTACACTGGCGGCGGTATTATCAATTCAGGCCCGCATGCCAGCACAGCATTGCAAGAATTAGCGGCACTGAGCAATGCCCCTGTAACATCGACTTTAATGGGCCTGGGTTCGCTGCCCGCTAATGATGAAAAATGGCTGGGGATGCTTGGAATGCATGGCACCTATGAGGCCAATATGGCGATGAACCAGTGCGATGTCATGCTATGTCTTGGCGCAAGATTCGACGATCGCGTAACGGGCAGGCTCGATGCTTTTTCACCCAATAGCTATAAAATTCATGTGGATATAGACAGAAGCTCTATCAACAAAACCGTTCGCGTTGATCTGCCGATTGTGGCAGATGTCGGCAAAGCCATCGAACAAATGATTAAAATATGGAAAAGCCGCAAATTCAAAGCAGCAAACCTCAAGGATTGGTGGGCTAAAATCACTGGGTGGCGTGCGATTGAATGTCTCAATTATCCTGCCAATACAGATGAGATTATGCCACAATATGCCATAGAGCGTCTGTATCAAGCTACTAAGGATAAAAGCCCTATCATAACCACAGAAGTGGGCCAGCATCAAATGTGGGCGGCACAACATTATCATTTTCAAGAGCCCAATAAATGGCTGACCAGCGGTGGTCTTGGTACCATGGGCTATGGTATGCCTGCGGCTATTGGCGCGCAGATTGGTAATCCTGATGCTTTGGTAATTGATATTGCTGGTGAAGCATCGATTCAAATGAATATTCAAGAATTGGGCACTGCATCGCAATATAGGCTACCAATTAAAATATTCATTTTGAATAACCAATGGATGGGCATGGTTCGTCAATGGCAAGAATTAACATTTAAGAGCCGCTTTTCAGAGAGTTATTCGAATAGTCTTCCTGACTTTGTAGCCTTGGCCAAAGCTTATGGTTGGGCGGGTATTGTAATAGATCATCCCGACAATTTGGATAAAGGTATAGCGCAAATGCTCGCCTATGATGGCCCTGTAATCGTAGATTGCCGCGTAGCCCAATCCGCCAATTGCTTTCCCATGATCCCATCGGGAGCCGCCCATACAGAAATGTTATTGGACAATAGCACTATCTCGGGTGAAATGGATGATGAAGCAAAGGCCTTAGTATAATGTATATTCATAAAGAAAAATCCGAGAGGCATGTGCTAACCCTCACCGTTGATAATGAAGCAGGGACTCTGGCGCGAATAGCAGGGATGTTCACCGCGCGCGGCTATAATATTGACAGCTTAACGGTGGCCGATGTTTCGGTAGATCGCTCAACAAGCCGCATAACGATTGTTACGAATGGCCCGCCTGCGACGATTGAACAAATAATTGCACAATGCGAGCGATTAGTCCCAGTTCATAAGGTTACTGACTTAACCGAAAAAGGGCCGCATGTTGAACGTGAGCTTGCTCTTGTTAAAGTTACTGGTTCGGGGGACAATCGCATAGAAGCCATCCGTTTAGCCGATATTTATCGCGCGAGGGTAATCGATGCTACTATCCAAAGCTTCATATTTGAAATAACGGGTAGCCCAGAAAAAATTGATACATTTTTGACGTTAATGCGCGAGGTCGGTTTTGTAGAAGTTGGCCGTACTGGCGTGGCAGCCCTTATGAGGGGCAGTAACCCGTCATAATAATATAATATAAAGTTTAAGGAAAAATAATGAAAGTCTATTACGATGCCGATGCCGATCTCGGCCTCATCACCTCTAAAAAAGTGGCCATTATTGGCTATGGCAGCCAAGGTCATGCCCATGCACAAAATCTGCGTGATAGCGGCGTAAAAGAGGTTGCGATTGCCCTGCGCGAAGGTTCTGCTACCCGCAAAAAAGCCGAAGCAGCGGGCTTCAAAATTCTTTCTAATTCAGAGGCTGCTGAATGGGCTGATCTCATTATGATCCTCGCGCCAGACGAACATCAAGCGACGATTTGGGCCGATGATATTGCTGGACGTATGAAACCAGGTAGCGCGCTTGCCTTTGCGCATGGTCTCAACATTCATTTCGGCTTGATCGAAGCACCTGCGGATATTGATGTTATCATGATCGCACCTAAGGGGCCGGGGCATACCGTGCGCAGCGAATATCAGCGCGGCGGCGGCGTCCCTTGCCTTATCGCGGTGGATCAGGAATGCGATCAAAGCGCAGGCAATGGCCATGCCAAGGCACTCGCGCTTTCTTATGCCTCAGCCGTGGGCGGCGGGCGTTCGGGCATTATTGAAACCAATTTCCGCGAGGAATGCGAAACCGATCTATTCGGCGAGCAAGCGGTGTTATGCGGCGGAATTACGCATCTTATTCAGGCAGGGTTTGAGACGCTGACAGAGGCTGGTTATGCCCCCGAAATGGCCTATTTTGAATGTTTGCACGAAACCAAATTGATCGTCGATCTGCTCTATGAAGGCGGGATTGCGAATATGCGATATTCGATTTCTAACACGGCGGAATATGGCGATATTAAAACTGGCCCTCGGATCATTACCGATGCAACCAAGGCTGAGATGAAGCGTGTTCTGGCCGATATTCAGTCGGGCCGTTTCGTAAAGGATTTTGTGCTAGATAACCGCGCGGGTCAGCCTGAGTTAAAAGCATCACGCAAACAGGCCGAAGCCCATCCGATAGAAAAAACAGGGAGTGAATTGCGCGCCATGATGCCGTGGATTGGTGCAAATAAATTGGTCGATAAAGATAAAAATTAACCAATAATGCAATTTTACTGGGCAAGGCTATGCATTTGATGCAATTAGCTAATCGTAGCAATTACACATGAATAATTGAATAGCATCGCTTATTCAATATAGGCCGACTAAATCATAGCCAGCCTATATATCAGTAGCTATTAACCGATGGTTGCGTCTTCAGGAATAGTGGGCCATGTTTCATCTGCTTTTGCAATGAAACCTGGTATGTCCTCAAACCATCTTTTTTGAACTTCTTTGTTGAGGTTCAGATATAATTTACCATCGACTACTTTATAGACCATTGCGTCGCCTGGTGCCAATTTGCCTTGTGACATAGCCCATGCACAATGCCCGCCATATTGTGGAGCAAAGCTTGCAGGAGCGGCTTCAAATTTAGAAGCATTTTCAGCAGAGGCAAAATGATAAATAGCACCAGCATATTCGACGCTATGGTCTGCACTGCCTTTTACAGGAACACCTTCGCCTTCAAAATAGCTTGTGGCGTCATAACCGCTAACCGCAACACCGTTTTCATCTTTATAAATAGGGCCTTTTACCGCCGTTTCAACATCGCTCGCGTCCGTTGCGCCAGCATCTGCTGCAACTGCAGCACCCTCGGAAACTTGAGCATCTTCAGCACCACAAGCTGTAATAGCAAAAGCCATGGCTACAGCCGCTGTAGATAATAATATTTTTTTCATGTCATTTATCCTTAAAATTAACAGTAATATAATCATATGTCACAAATAAGATTATAATTAACATTACTTTCAAGCCAAATGCTCATATTCCATAATATTACATTATCAGAATCCAAAATATATATTTAATTCATATAATTAATGATTCAATATGCAATGCTTTGCAGTCGCTCTGATGCTATTTTATATTCCGCCGCAAGCTTATCAACCATATCACTGGTAGACTGTAATGCATGAATATTACCAATGCCTTGCCCGCAACCCCAAATATCTTTCCAAGCCTTAGCATCCGTATTACCGCCAGAGCCGAAATTCATTTTGCTCGGATCGCTCTCAGGTAAGTTTTCTGGATCTAGCCCTGCATTTTCTATGGACTCACGCAGATAATTACCATGCACACCCGTAAATAAGTTTGAATATATAATGTCTTCGGCTTTGCCCTTAACGATACCTTGCTTATATCCATCGTCGGCCCTCGCTTCTTGAGCGGCGATAAATGCGCTGCCTATATAAGCAAAATCAGCCCCCATAGCTTGGGCACTCAAAACAGCAGCACCCGATGCAATCGATCCCGATAGTGCCACGGGTCCATCAAACCAAGCGCGGATTTCTTGCATCAAAGCAAATGGAGATGTTACGCCAGCATGCCCCCCTGCTCCAGCAGCAACAGGTATAAGTCCATCGGCACCTTTTTCGATAGCTTTGCGCGCAAAACGATCATTAATCACATCATGCATAGTAATACCGCCCCATTCATGCGCAGCCTTGTTAAGGTCTTCGCGCGCTCCCAATGATGTAATCACCATCGGAACTTTCCATTTAGCACAAGTTACCATATCCTCTTCGAGACGGTTATTGGTGCGGTGAACAATCTGATTAACCGCATAAGGGGCAGCAGGCCTATCAGGATTATCGCGGTTGTGCGCGGCTAATTCTTCTGTAATTTGGTGAAGCCACTCATCCAATTGTGATTGCGGACGGGCATTGAGCGCGGGAAAAGAACCGACAATACCTGCCTTACACTGTGCGATAACAAGCTCTGGGCCAGAGATAATAAATAGGGGAGAGCCAATCACGGGAAGGCGCAAATTATCAAATAAAGGTGAAGGCATTGCCATATAAATATTCCTAACTTTAATCAAACGTTTAAAAATTACAAAGCCGTTTACCCCTTGCTTGTCAATCAATTAATAACAATTAAGCCATACTCTATTGCAGGCTATTAACCGCACTTAATATGGCTCTGATGGATGCCGTAGCGACATCCTGGCTTATCCCAACGCCAAATATTATAGCGCGCCCATCGACGCTACATTCTACATAAGCCGCTGCAGTGGCATGGCTGCCAGTTCCAATCGCATGTTCAGAATAATCAACAATATCGATATTTAGCTTAAGCGCATCCGATAAAGCATCCGTCATGGCAGAAATTAAGCCATTACCGCTGCCTTGGATAGAAATTTCTGCATCACCATTACTGATACGTCCAGCGAATAAACGCTTGCCGCTACCATCTTTCATTAATTTTTCTTGATGCTGGATTAATTTATATTGGCCATCAACCGATATATAATATCGTTTTTGAAACGCACTCCAAATATCCTCGCTCGTCAATTCTCGTCCTAAATGATCGGACATAGATTGAACCGTTTGCGAAAAATTTGCTTGTAATTTTTTAGGCAATTTCAAACCATGATCTTTATCCAACACCCAAGCAACTCCGCCCTTACCGCTCTGCGAATTGACACGGATAACAGCCTCATAATCGCGGCCTAGATCAGCAGGATCAATTGGCAGATATGGCACATTCCAAAAGTCATCATTGCGCGCCGCTTGCGCCTCAAACCCTTTTTTTATTGCGTCTTGATGGCTACCCGAAAAAGCTGTGAATACTAATTCACCTGCATAAGGATGGCGGGGATGAACAGGCAAATCATTACAATATTGAACCGTTTCAATAATATCATCAATATCAGAAAAATCCAAATTGGGGGGGACACCTTGCGTATAAAGATTCAAGCCCAATGTCACCAAATCAACATTGCCAGTGCGCTCGCCATTACCAAATAAGCATCCCTCTATTCGGTCTGCGCCTGCCATTAATCCAAGTTCCGCAGCGGCAATCCCCGATCCACGATCATTGTGCGGATGCAATGAAATAATCACTTTTTCACGCGCAGAAATATGATTGCAAAACCACTCAATTTGATCGGCATAAATATTGGGTGTCGATGCCTCTACGGTTGCGGGTAGGTTCAAAATGAGTGGCTTATCTCTGGTTGGCTCTAATAGTTCCATAACAGCTTCACAGACTTCTAAGCTAAAATCCAATTCAGCCGTAGAAAATGTCTCTGGAGAATATTCAAAATGCCAATCGGTCTGTGGGTGTTTTGCGGCTTGCTCGGCCAAAATTTTAGCACCATCAAGGGCTATCTGCTTCACTTCTTGCTTATCAAGCTTAAACACAATATCACGCCATGCAGGCGACACAGCATTATAGAGATGCACAATAGCTTTTTTCGCGCCTGCCATGCTCTCAAAAGTTTTCTCTATTAAGTCGCGGCGCGATTGGGTTAGAGCTTGAATGACAACATCATCGGGTATTTTATTACCATCCACTAAAGAGCGGATATAGTTAAAATCTGTGCTGCTGGCCGATGGAAAACCCACTTCAATTTCTTTGACGCCGATGGAAACCAACAAATCAAAGAAACGTTGCTTTTTCGCACTATCCATTGGATCAACCAGAGCTTGATTTCCGTCTCTTAAGTCGGTTGAGAGCCATATCGGGGCTTTGCTGATTTGATTATTAGGCCATTGACGATTGGGTAAATCTATCTTTGGAAACGGTCTATATTTATTAATCGGATTCATGATGATCTTTCCTGCACACTAATGCTATATTAATTTTGTGGAATTTATCGACTTCCCCTTAGGCTATCATCATTGATGATCACACCTAAGGGCGCATAAGTCGTGAGTTAATATGGTGCAGAATTAAAAACATATCTTCTATAAAAATGTTTAGAAGCTCTCGTCTAGTGAAAAGATCATAATTGAAAAATTAATTGATAAAATCTTGTTTCTGATACCGCACAAGAGTTGACCATATATTACCCACATCATTGTCAAGGCTTCTGAAATCTATAGTTCGGCTCATAGGATCACGTTTATTTAATGTGATAGTTCTTGGTTTTTTGAGCAAAATACGCCGCAATCCTCTTTGCAGATTACGCAAACGAAATGCTATTGTTTCGGCATCCAACGCGGATTGTTTCTTTTCAATAGAGGCCTCTATCAGCCCGATTCTATCCTCCACTAAAGCGTTATATTGAGGGTGCGGCCCACGGTGTAATGGCCTTCCACTCGCTACAGCGAGGCTCTCTTTAGCAGGTAAATATATGCCGTTGCTCCTAAAGTCTCTTGAATCAAAACCTGCTTGCTGAGCAATTTCGAATAATTTTATAAATGTTTGTTTTTTCAATAATTGAACAGGGATTAAATGATGCTTCTGATAGCCCGACCGTTTAGGCATGGTAAGACTATTTTTAGAAAATCCGTTGATTGTTACTGACGTCATATCGCCACCACAGTCTATTATGTATAAAATGGCAAATGCAATAATGAATATGAAGAGAGATAATTTTACTGCTGAGCCATAAATTCAAACATAAGGCTCACATCATTTGCTATTTCATCTTGGTCAACGCCAATTTTATGGGCAAGCCGATTAATATTCGCACGCCCTTTTGCACGCGCACTATTCCCATTTTCATCCAATGTAAAAATAATAGTCAAGGGCTGTTGAATATTTTTTAATCGCAGCATTCCATCCATTTGATAGCGATCATCGCCAAGGCTTTTTATGGTGCTGGAGATATATTGCGCTTCAGGTGAAGCAGAGAAATTGAAATAATCAGCATTCCCAATAATATTATTTACAGTCGCATCAGAAGTGGTAACAGAGGTTAAATTTATCAACACTTTAATGGAAGATTTATCCAAAGCAGTTGACCCAAATTTAATATCAGCACTCCAATCGCTAAAACTGCCCTGCACAATATCATCATTCCATTTTACCGAAAAGCTCAGTGATTTTGGACCCGTGATAGTCCAATTTGATGGCGTGATGCTTTCAGCGTTTGACACTGCTGTCCTTGCAATGTCGTCCGCCTCATCATTAGTATCGGAATCCTCTATTATTTCCTCATTCTCTTCTATTTGCTGTGTATCAGAAGGCTTTGTTTCCGTGTTTTTATAAGGCAAAAGCTGAACTTCACTATGAGGTAATGATGTTTCAGTTTTAGGTGGTGAAACGGAGGATTTAATTGGTTTTGTGCCGTCAATACAGATTTGAACAAATGCAAATAAGCCTATGAGAAACGCCGTTATTAAACATAAATTAATCCTAGCCTTGATTTTCCCTAATGGTTTTATAATGGGCATTATGCGCCATAAAATATCTTCACCCTTGAAAAATTGATGCCGCAATGCGCCCGCAATATGCAAGAAAAATAATAAAATACCCGCCCAGCTTAATATTTCATGTGCATATAGTGATGCTATATTAAGGGCTGAACGCGATGCATCTGATAGCGATACAATACCGGGAATATGCGGCCAATAAAGCGTATCAAAAATATAAGTATCTAAATTAAGTTTAGAAGTTGAAACTATCAACCAACCGCTCAGCGGAGTAGCAATCATAAAAATATAGAGCGCACTATGCGTATATTGGGATAATCTATGCGCCCAAACATCATCAACAAGAGCAATCGGTGGTTTTTTATACAGACGCAAAATTAATCGCGCTATTGATGCCAATAAAATCAATAGTCCAATCGATTTGTGCAACTGCGTAATTACATAAAGGCCAAGACCGCTATGCAAAGCGTCTTGAAGGCCTGACATATGCCAACCCAAGCCCATTTGAAACGCAAGTGCAAAGGCCAATATCCAATGCAATAAGACAGCTAATATCGAATAATGGGGAGGGTTTATATGGCGCTGCATGGTGCGATATTATATTTTACACTGAAAATAACAATCTATTTCAGAATATTGGAGGAAGCTGATTTAAAGATGCTCCTTACTCTTGCGATTGAATTATCTTTATCAACTGTAATGTAAATTCTCTCATTTTCATCCAATCCATCCACTTCCATACTGTCTGAATAAGCACCATTCACTGCGATATCATGGGCAATACGGGTCATGCGTTTCATCGATTCTGCTTCATTCAAATGGCGGCATTCATAGTGAATCTCTTGATTAGAAAAATAAGATAATCCACTAGATTTCAATATCCCCTCAATATCATATGTAAAATCAATAGTTGATAAAATGGGGAAAGCGCCCCCCTTCTCATAATGATTAATCACATCAACAAAATATTGAGAATCAGATATTATCGAACTGATATTCCAAGCCACAGCTATGCTTTTGCTATTTTCTATTAGCAAACGAATATATCTGAATAAACTTGATATAATCGCAGCATTTTTATTACCATCCCTAATATGAGACCCAAAAGATATAGCAATTCCAGATTGAAAAGAAGCTTCGTCAATATTACAAAATAATTGTTTATATGAATTTATATCTAAAGGATCTTCAAACCAATGCATATCCAAATCCAATCCCTCATATTGGATGTTCCAAGATGTATTTAAGCGTAAATTCGCTTGATTTTCCTTGATATTATTTGGCTGAGACCGCACAATTATCTCATCATTTGTAGACAATAGGCGGGCTAAATCATCTATTGAAAATTCGGAGAATAATAATAGCAGAGGTTTTTCATATTGCGATTTAGCACTCATATATGATTCAATTCACCCAAAGTTCTTATTTTGTTCTTAAAGGTAAATATAACCATAATCAATAGATAATAACTATTCCAGATAAGCCTAATTTTCTGATTGTTTTAATCGCTCTAATTGCATTAACTGTCTTTGCACCCTTGGACGCCATTTAGCGTTCTGAGAGCCATTATCTAGCATATTCTTCCAATAAGTTTCAGCGGTATCTATTCTACCATCGAACAGCGCGGCCAAGCCTTCAAAATAGTCTGGCACCGGGCCTTTCGGCCATAATTTTCGCGATTTAGTAAATGCTAATTGAGCAGGCTCTGTCAATTTTCCATCGCTCGCCAGCATGATTTGCAAACCAAGTGCCCCCCATAGCTCTGCATTATTAGGATATTTGATCAGACCATTTTGTAATACAGCCGATGCAAATTTATAATCACCATTTTTTGCAGAAGAATCCGATAATATTAAATAGCGCTTCGCCGCACCAAAATCATAATCCATTTCTTGTCTAATCGAAATTAATTCGTTTGCAACGCCAGCAGACTCAGTAATTTCTCTAGCATATGATGCTGGTAGGTTGGGATTACCGTGATGCGCATAACCTGCAAGTGCCAGGGCTCCGGCTGCAAATGGCATGCTCCACATTTGGCGCGGCAACCGGCCCAACGCAATAATCAAAGCACACGCCAAGATCGTAATAATGATTGCAACGGCCCACCCCATTATTTTATAGCCTCTTCGTTTTGTTTATCAATTTTCTGGTCTTTTTTCTTGCTAAACAATGGTATAACCACATATATGGAGAATAGAAAAATCAATATTGGGGCAAGCCATAATATCAATGAAATGCCAGTGATAGACGGATCAAAACTAACATAATCGCCATAGCGCGCGACCATCCAATCTTTAATCTCATCTTGCTGCTTACCTTGCTCTATTTGCAAACGCACTTGATGGCGCATTGCCTGCGCTATCGGCGCATCGCTATCAGCGATAGACTGTCCCTGACATTGAATACAGCGCAATTCCAACATGAGCTTAAACGCTGCTTGTTCTTTTTTTGCATTAGCCAATTGCTCATTGGCATAAGATAACCCTGTGCCTTGCTTTTCATCTGTAACTTGCGCAATAGCACTGTTCGATAGCATGAAAAATATGGTCAGCATAAAGAATCGGATCATTGGACAGACTTTATATCTGCCAATATGGTGGCAATATTATCGTCTCTAATATCTCCAATATATTGTTTTTGAATAAATCCTTTGCCATCGATTAAATAAGTCTCTGGCACACCAGATGAGCCCAATAACAGTTGAATTTGCAAATCTGGGTCGCTGCCAATTTTAACAAATGGATTGCCATATTTTTTTAGAAAGTGCGCCACATCATCGGGTTTATCGCGAACAGCGATAGCATGAATCTCAACGCCTGCCGCTTTCAATGCCTCGAGTTGCGGTGCTTCTGCGCGGCATGGTATGCACCAACTACCAAATATATTAAGCAGCCTGACCCTGCCATCCGCAAAATCACTATGGGCTAAGCCTTCAATTCCATCAGTTGCTGGCTCTAACGCAAATTCGGGTAAAGCCTCTCCTATAAGTTGAGAGCGGACAAAATCATCTTTAGGTTGGTTGAGTTGATACAATAAAAAGCCCGCCAAAAGACTGAATAATATTAATGGTATCCATAATTTTAACGTCATAATTTATCTCGATTTAAGCCCATGGATTAACTTCTTCGCGCTTCTTTCTGCGCGGTTTAGAACGACCGATCAATGATATTAATCCGCCCAACGCAATGATGATGGCACCAAACCATATCCACGTCACAAATGGTTTCCACCATATTCGCAATTGCCATTTCCCATCTTCATTCTTCTTACCCAAAACAGCATATAATTGTCCATTCCAACGGGTCATTAATGCCGCCTCGCTCGTTTCTTGATTGGGGTTAAAAAATAATCTTTGCTCGGGCTTTAATGTTTCAAACTCTTTGCTGCGGCTATCGCTAACTTCTATAATAGCCTGAGTTGCCACCCAATTTTCACCGATAATAGGTCTTATATCTTTTAATGTTACATCGAAATTTGCTACTGTCTCGGTATCTCCAATGTCCACAGATTTTAGCAATTGTTTACTAAACCCGCTTTCGCTCGCCATACCAAATGCACAGACTGCTATACCAAAATGCGCAATAACCATGCCATAAATAGGCAGCGGTGTGCGCATTAATTTACGCCCCATAAGCGGCAGGAAACTTGCAACAGCCAAGCCCAATGATAAAACTATGGCAAGCATTGATAAAATAGGAATATTGGGCAAAATAATTACCAATATGGACAATATGATTGTGGCGAAGATAGCCAAGATTATTATTTTTTTGCTAATGCGCTCTGCATTATCCTGACGCCAACGCAGCAATGGCCCTGCCCATAACAATATCATGAGCAAAAATATGAAGGGAATAGTAGCTTTGTTAAAATAAGGCGGCCCGACAGATATTTTTTGATCGGCAAAGCCTTCTGCAAATAATGGAAATAATGTCCCTAAAAATACAATAGCCAATATTGAAACCAAAATTATATTATTACCGACGATAGCAGCTTCGCGGCTGATCAGATTGAAAATTTTGCCCTGGCGCACCTGATTGATTCGAAGCGCATAGAGCAATAATGCCCCTGCAACGTTGATAATCATTAGAGCCAATATGAAAGCACCGCGCTCTGGATCGACAGCGAAAGCATGGACGCTGGTTAAAATACCCGAACGTACCAAAAAAGTGCCCGCCATCGACATAGCAAAGCCCACCAAAGCCAATATGATTGTCCATGAACGCAGCGCATCGCGCGTTGCCATAACGGCTATGGAATGGAGCAATGCCGTTGCCGCTATCCACGGCATGAGCGATGCATTCTCAACGGGATCCCAAAACCACCATCCGCCCCAGCCTAGTTCATAATAGGCCCAATAGCTGCCCGCCGCGATACCCAGTGTCAGGAAAATCCATGCCAGCAAGGCCCAAGGTCGCATCGCTCGTGCCAATGCAGAATTTATTTTACCGCTAATCAATCCGCCGACGGCCAAAGAGAAAGCTATAGAGAGGCCTACATAGCCAATATAAAGCGTTGGCGGGTGAAAAGCTAAACCAATATCTTGCAGTAATGGATTTAGCCCTGCCCCTTCCTTTGGTGCTGAATTCAATCGCTCAAATGGATTTGAAGCAAAAAGTAAGAAAGCATAAAACCCAAAGGACACAAAAGCTTGCACTAGTAATGTTGCAGCAAATGTTGTTTGGTCCAACCGCTTTTCAAATAATGCAATGGCCGCTCCACAGAGTGCTAACACGCTAACCCACAGCAGCATCGACCCTTCGTGGTTTCCCCAAGTCCCTGCCAATTTGAATATCCATGGTTTATCGATATGGCTGTTTTGTGCGACCAAAAGCACCGATAAATCTGTATCTAAAAACAGCAAGATGAGCATCGTAAATGATAATAAGCATAAAAGCCCCTGCACAATCGCAATGGGGTTTATGATTGCAAGCAAATTTTCATCTTTGGTTCTAATGTAGAAAAAAGACACTGTGAATTGAAGCAATGCCAATGCAGCCGCAAGCCATAATGCTATCAACCCTGCCTCAGCCGTCATTGCACCACAGACTTTTCTAAATTTTGCGCATCACGCATATCAATATCTTGCAGCTCTCGCGGAACATAATTTTCGTCATGCTTGGCCAACAGAGTATCGGCGATGAAAACACCATTTTGATCGAGCCTTCCATCCGCAACTACGCCGCTGCCCTCGACAAATAGATTGGGCGTAACGCCTGTATAACGTACCATTTGTTGCTGATCTTTGTCTTGAACAATAAAGTTAATCGTCACGCCATCGCGCGCTGAACTGATTGACCCTTGCTTGACCATACCGCCCAATCGTATCGCTTTGCCTATTGCAACATCTTGGTCATGCAATGTTGCTGGCGTGTAAAAATAAGAGGCTTCATCGCTGAGCGCATTGATAGCGATTAAACTCGCCACCAACAATCCAATCACGGCTGTAAGAGCCAAGAGCAATCTTTGATGCTTTGGTTTCATGATGCCCCCAGAGACAATAGAGCAAAATAAGCGTATAATTCAGCCATTATCTGTTAAATCATCCAATAAAGCCTCGGCGCGGCGCATCGAATTATAACTGTTTAATGCAATTCCCCCGACCAAGATTATCGATATAATATAGCTAGCTAATATGAGATTTTCTGTTGTCATTTTATGATCCAATCTCATGCGTATCTTCGGCCATACGCCGCATGCGAGCTTCGATTTTAATATTGGCAAGAGCAGCCCTCATCCGCATAAAGACTATGGACGTAAATATGAGCGAAAAACCCAGCACTGAAATAAATAATGGTAGCAAATATACCCCATCGATGCTCGACCCAGTTAGAGTGATGCTGGCCTTTTGGTGCAGACTCTCCCACCACACAACCGAGCGATTTATTATAGGAATATTCACCGCACCAATCACTCCATATACCGCCGTAACGCGGCTAATTTGTCCTTTTTCACTGCTGGCATTGGCCAATGCTATATAGCCAAGGTAGAGAAAGAATAAAATTAATACAGACGTCAAACGGCCATCCCATACCCACCATGTGCCCCATGTTGGCTTGGCCCATAAAGACCCTGTTATGATGCATAATGCCGCAAATATGGCACCAATTGGTGCAACAGCTCTTGCTGCAATATTAGCCAAGGGATGCCGCCACACCAGTTGGGCGATACTAGCAATCGCAATACCCGTCCAACCGCCTATTGCAAGCCAAGCAAATGGCACATGAATATATATAAATTTAACGGTATTTCCCAATAATTTTTCATCAGGAGAAAATAATATACCCCATCCACAGGCACCCAATACCAATAGTAATCCTGTATAAAATAATATCGGCGTCAAAGGCCGAGCAAGTTTCAAGAAACGCGTGGGATTTGCTAATTGGTGAATCATATAATTCTTTCTGATTAATGCATAGCACCCATGACCCATTTGGCCAATGACAGAATATAATTATCTCACTATTTTCAAACAAATTATTTGAGTGAATTGACGCATAAATTTATCGCCCAATCAACCGCCTTGCCATTTTATTGGCAATTTGTGCAGAGGGCATTTTCTCGGCTTGGCTTTCATCCCAAATTTCACTTAGGCGCATTGGGATATTATCAATTTTTTCATAAACTTGATTAATGGTTTTATCACCTAATATTTCCATACCCACGTTGATAATCCCGCCAGAATTTATCACATAATCAGGGGCATATAATATATCGCGTTCAAATAAAATCTGTGCATCTTCTTCGCTGGCAAATTGATTATTAGCACCGCCCGCAACGGCCGAAACTTGTAAATTGGCAATTGTCTCTGCATCTAATATAGCGCCAAGAGCATTGGGGCTGAATATATCAGCCTTAACGCGCATTATTTCATCAAGCCCGCAAGTTTGCGCGCCTAATTGTCCAGCAATTTCATCTAACCTCTCTTGATTCACATCTGCAATAGTGAGTTTCGCTCCATCTGCGGCTAATAGCTCCGCTAAACCACCGCCAACGCTGCCGACGCCCTGTATCGCAACATGAACACCATTCATAGTATCGCTGCCCAAACGATATTTAGCCGCAGCCTTAACCCCCAAATAGACGCCTCTTGCTGTGTAAGGGCCAGGATCACCACCTACGTGACCATTCGTTGTGGGCAAGCCTGCGACATATTTAGTTTCTTTGGACAAAGCGACCATATCTTGAACGCTCATCCCAACATCTTCTGCGGTATAATATTGCCCGCCGAGCATTTCGATAGATCGGCCAAATTGTGCTAACATTTCGGGGGTCTTATTGCGCGCACTATCCGCCATTATAACGGCCTTACCGCCGCCAAGCGGCAATTCAGCTAGTGCATTTTTATAACTCATTCCGCGTGATAAACGCAGCGCATCTTTGACAGCAGCGTGATTATCAGCATAATGCCAAAAACGTGTTCCGCCAACCGCAGGACCAAGCTGCGTTGAATGTAGTGCAATTATTGCCTTGAGCCCCGTCTTAGGATCATCAAAATAATGTACAGATTCATGCGCGTCAAAATCTGATATTTCCCACATTGTGGACATTAAGCTCTCCCAGGAGACAATATATTTTACGAAGAATCAAAATTACTCAACTGCGTAATAATATTACAATGCTCATTTGTCAGCAATTATATCCGCTCTGCATCATTTTTTGAGAGATTGTTAGCAATTCATAATGGGGCGACCGAGGGGGTTCGAACCCCCGACCTCCGGTACCACAAACCGGCGCTCTAACCAACTGAGCTACGATCGCCATCATGATTGCTAAGTTCGGCCTCTTAATAGCAGTATATACGCTAGGTCAAGAAAATTGAATCACCATTCTAAAAATGCTGCTTTCAATAGAATTTCAACCTGCTAGTTTGTTGGTATGAATTTGAATCAAATCAAATCCTATCGCCCTGGTCCTGGCATGTTGGTTAGCGCTGCCTTTATAGGGCCAGGCACCGTTGCAACGGCCGCTATCGCAGGGGCGAATTTCGGTTATGCTCTTTTATGGGCATTGGTGTTTGCTACACTCGCAACCATTATATTACAATCCTTTGTGACTCGCATTACCCTTGTTTCGGGTCAAACATTAGGCCGCGTAATATTATCCTCATTCGCTACCAAACCCGCCAAAATAATAGTGATAATATTGCTATTTTCTGCATTATTAATCGGCAATGCCGCCTATGAAGCGGGCAATATTGGCGGAGCGGCTCTTGGTTTAGGCGAATTACTTTCGCCTTCTTTGGTGAGCATTTTGCCTCCCATAGTATCAACACCCAATCTGATTGCACTATTTTTGATAATATCATTATTGGTCGGAAAAATTGAGCGCATTACACAATTATTGATAGCATTAGTCGTGATTATGAGCCTATCTTTCTTACTCATATTTTTTATGACCAAGCCCAATATATATGCGCTATTGAGCGGATTAATCCCATCAATCCCTATCGATGGACTATTCACAGCAATAGCCTTGATAGGAACGACAATCGTTCCCTATAATTTATTCTTGCATGCCTCTAATGTTCACAAAAAATGGAACCATATCCAACAATTAGAGACGGCCAAAACAGAGAGTGTCATTTCTATTGGAATCGGTGGTTTAGTATCGATTGCCATATTGGCGAGCGCAGCCAATATATTTTTCACCAATAATTTAAGTATCAATAGCCTAAGCGAGATGGCCTATCAGATGGAGCCATTATTTGGCGATTTTGCAGCAACAGCTCTTGCCATAGGGTTGCTCGCCGCTGGCCTTACCTCTGCACTAACCGCGCCGCTTGCAACGGCCTATATCGTCACCGAAATTTGGAATAGTGAAAATGATAAGTTGCAAGAGATACGTTTCAAATTTATCGCTGTTGCGATTGTCTTAATAGGAGCATCGGTGAATATTTTCAATATTAATACGATTGAGATCATATTTTTTGCTCAAGTCGCCAATGGAATATTATTACCCTTCGTTGCTATATTTCTGGTAAAAATATCAATGAGTAAAACAATTATGGGTCCCTATGTGAACAGTAAGTTTCAAAATATGGTGGCCATTGCGATATTGATAATCTCTGTTGCATTAGGGCTGCGCACAATATTGCGTGCCTTTGAGATAATGCCATGAACAAAGTGGCTTCTATCGACCTGAATGCTGACCTTGGTGAAATGCCAGATGCCATAAATCGCGATATATCTATTTTATCTTTGGTGAGCAGCGCGAATATAGCCTGCGGCGGACACGCAGGCGATGCAGAGAGCATGCGCACCATGATAAGGTATGCAAAAGAAAATAATGTGCGTATTGGGGCGCATCCATCCTATCCAGATAAGCTGAATTTTGGCCGAAAATCTATCAATATTAAGCCAAAAGATTTAACCCATAGTTTGAACCAACAAATAACAATGCTGATGCATATTGCTGCTGAGGAATCAGCTATAATATCCTATGTTAAACCGCACGGAACGCTTTACAATGAAGCTATGGATGATGCGGCTCTCTCTGCTCTTTTGATTGATGTAATAAAGCATATTGATCCATCGCTTGCTATCATGGGTATGGCCCAATCTGAACTAGAAAAAGCGGCGATGCGATCAGACTTAAATTTTATCGCAGAAGCCTTTATTGATCGTCGCTATAACGGCAATGCTCGCCTGCAAAGTCGTTCGATAGAAGGGGCTATCATCAGCGACTATCCTATCCAATCTCAGCAAGCCCTAGCCCTAGCCTGCGGCAATGCTATCAGTGTTGATGGTGAGGAGCTATATATAAAAGCCCATAGCCTCTGCATTCATGGCGATAGCGAGAGCGCACTCGATGATATAGCGAAACTGCGTAAAATGCTGTTGCAAAATGGCATAATGATTACAGCCAGCCATGCATGAAATTCGCTTTTACGAAGACCATGCTCGCATCACCATTATAGATAATGAAAAGCGCAATACGATATTGAACAACTTATTGGCTACGAATATTTTTGAAGAAGTCGTTACTGGTATTAACGAATTATATGTTAAATTTGATCCAATGTCCTTTAGTGACGAAGAAATCACAACTATCATTTCCGCGCAAAACGCCCAGCTTGTTGCGGGAATAGACGAATCGAAACAGCATCATTTTCCTATTGATTTTGATAAAGCTTTGGATATAGATTTGGTTTGTAATGATATGGATATGCAGCAAGTCCAGTTTCAGAATTGGTTTCTCACCCAAAAATTCACAATAGATATGATGGGGTTTCAGCCTGGTTTTGCTTATTTGTCGCATAATGGCGAAGCCCCCTCGCTAGCGCGCTTGGGCTCGCCTCGTTCAATTGTGCCTGCGGGTAGCGTGGGTTTTTTGGGGAAAACCGCCTGTATATATGCGCATGATGGCCCAGGGGGCTGGCCTATTATTGGCGGCATAAATATCCCAATATTCAATCCTACGCTTAACCCACCAAATTTACTTCAAAGCGGTGATAATATCTTATTTAGGCCTATATGATAGAAATTATCAACATTGGATTATTGGCGACATTACAAGGAAAACCCTATCGCGGAAGTCGCCATTTAGGGATGCCCTATGCTGGCCCTGCTGATCCAATCTCTATGGCCATAGCCAATAAATTAGCGAGCAATGCTTATGATGCCGTATCCATAGAATTTTCAATGTTAGGCGGGGCCGTAAAGGCCCATAGCGATATGATAATAGGTCTAGCTGGCCCCATTGATACTGCAATAATTAAGAGAGGATATAATAATTTACTATGCGATCATTATAAAAATATTTCGTTGCAAAAAAATGATGTTCTAACCCTAAAAGCTCTGCGCACAGGGGCGCATATCTACCTATCTATATATGGCGGGTTTGAAGCTACCGATTATTGGAATGGAAATTCAACATTCTTACCGGCCAAAATTGGAGGGCATAACGGCAGAGCGTTGCGAAACGGTGATCGCATATTCTGTAAAAAGCAGAAAAAAATAGACACTATTAATCACGTACCAAAACGCTATCGACTATCCTATGGAAATCATCATTTAATGCGAATTTGTGCGATGAACGAGAGAGCTGCAAACTTTCTATCGCAACATGAGTGGTATATTGGTCGGCAAAGTAGCCGCATTGGTTATGAATTACAAAAACCTAAATTGAGCGAATTGGATAAACGCCTTAACCTTGCACATGATGGGCTAAGCCGCGCCGTTTTTGCTGGCACAATTCAATATCCGCCAAGCGGCAATCCATTTCTATTGGGCGTGGACGCCCAAACAACAGGGGGCTATCCTATCATTGGGCACGTCATTCGGGCTGATCGACATATTATGGGACAAATTAAAAGCGGTGATAGCCTGTACTTCATACTGCAAAAACCCCACGAAGCACGCGGGGTTTATGAAAAAAAAATTAAATATGTGGCGAGAATATATTCCCGGCCTACGCTTGGATTAATTGGATAAGCTAGAACCGTTATTTTTTAAGGCTAAGGCCACCAAAACGCTTGTTAAAGCGTGCTACTTGGCCACCGCTGTCCATCAAACGAGAATTGCTACCTGTCCATGCAGGATGCGATGTAGGATCAATATCAAGCTGAAGCGTATCGCCTTCGCTACCCCATGTCGAGCGTGTTTCAAAAACTGTACCGTCCGTCATTTGCACCTTAATCATGTGATAATCTGGGTGAATGTCTTTTTTCATTATATCTGCTCCAATATCGGCTGGTTCCAACCAGACCTTAGCATAAAGTAAGAAGGGCCATTAGCCGCGATTGAACGCAGTTGCAAGCCTTGATAGAATAATAATTAATTATTGAGGCGGATCCGCAATCATAGCTGTGAATTTGACCTCAGCAGCCACTGCATCGCCAAGCATTGCTTTCCCTGAAAATTTACAAACTTTTGATCGTTTTTGAACAAATTCAACATGCAAGTCTAGCAAACACCCTGGTTCGACGGGGGCGCGAAATTTAGCACCATCAATAGCCATAAAATAAACCAATTTATTCGAATCGGCTAACCCTAAACTCTCAATCGCCATTATAGCAGCCGTTTGTGCTAGGGCTTCGATAATCAAAACACCTGGCATAATGGGTCTGGCTGGGAAATGTCCCTGAAAGAAACCCTCATTAATTGTGACCGCTTTGATAGCATGAATATGCTCATCAATTACTAATTCTTGGACACGATCAACCAACAGCAGCGGATATCGATGCGGAAGCACCGACATCACGCGCTTTATATCATAATTATCATAGTCAGACATTGAAGTTTAACGCCCAGAAGGCTGTTGCGCGGGTGTTGCTGGTTGCTGAGATTGTGCAGCACCTTGCTGCGCACGGCGCGCAGCGGCCAAACGCAATTGCTGAATTTGCTGATAAACAGCTTGTGTGCTGCGATCAGGCTGCCATCCTTGGGGAACATTGATATTCACGAAAGGAACCAAAACATCTAATTTACTTATCACGTCTTGGCTTAGGCTTTGAATATCTTTTTCCACATTAACAGATGGCGAAGAATATAAAATAGATTGTGGTGCCAACAATATATTGATTTGCTTTTCGGTTACAACTTGTTGCTGCGCCGTTGGATATTGTGCAGCAATTTGTTGAATAGCAAACATTTGTGCCAGAGCAATGGGAACCGAGAGCTGGTCAATAGCATTGCTCTCAGCTCTAATTTGTTGAACAACGGCTGCATTTGCCTGCTGTTCTGCCGTCGATACTTGATTGTCATTATTAGTATCAAGCTGCTTTCTATAACCTTGAATAGTGGTTTCGCGCCCTGTGATTTCGTCTAATTGCGCTTTATATTGTGTTTCAATCTGTTGATAGGCCGCGCTTAATGCCTTTGTATTAGCAATAGATAGTTCAGGGCTAACCACACCGATATTTGATATTTGAGAATAAGCCGCAGAAGATATTGCATTCGATCCTGCAAAAATAGCCGAAGCCATGATGAGTGGTTTGATAAATTTATTCATTAGAATTGAGTCCCTACATTGAATGAAAATGATTTAATATCGTCGCCTTCCACACTGGTAAGAACGCGCGCTAAATCGATACGAAATGGCCCAAATGGTGAATTCCAATTTACGCCAATACCTACTGATACACGGGGCCTTGCTGAATCACCTAAAAATAATTCGGTGAAATTCAATTGCGGAGCACCCATGGTTCCGTCGGCATTAAGATTATTAGTGGAAGAAATAATATCGCCATTAATATCTTGGGTTCTAAATAATGGTTGGTTTGTCGCTGTATCTAACACTGGAGAATCTTGTAATATCGGTCGTGTCACACCAAAGACTGCGCCTACATCGGCAAAAAGAGAAGGCCGAAGACCTAGGCCCGAAGCCCCTGCGCCAAGCGGAATCTCTAATTCCGCTCTAGCAAGATAAAAGGCACGGCCACCAATAGCATTATCAATTCGATTATTATTATTACCCGTATCGATAATAGGTGTATTCGTTGGATTGCCATCATCATCAACGCCGGCTTCTAGACCCACTCTTAAAACGCGCGGACCTACACCGCGTATGTCAAAGCCTCTTATTTGCCCCTCGCCCAAGAAGAATCGGTCTGTCAAACGCACATCATCGGTGCCTGGGCCAAGACCAGATCGGTCTTCTAATGCTCTGATATATCCGCCTTCTGCCTTGACAGAAAAAATGAAATTACTGCGGCCAATACGCCAATATTTATCGGCTTGGATACGGCTTTTAACAAAGGCAACGCTGCCACCCAAACCAGCAATATCTTGGCTTAGCGTAACACTGTGACCGCGCGAGGGACGCCGCCTATTATCGCGCGTATCATATAGTAATGAGTAGCCGAGCGACGATGTGGTGCGCTTGCCTATATTATCGCATAAAAATACGCCAGCGCGAAGCGGATCGCACTCTATATCGCCATCGTCATCAATATCGGAAAAAAATTGATCTTCATCGAGGGTAACATCATCAACATTCAATCCATACCGCAATTGAAAAAATAAAAATTCATTTACTGGTACGCCTGTCGACACTTGAAAACCAGTCGTTAGCTGTTCAAATGTCGTGTTACGTTCATTGTTGAAAAAGTTAAAACTATTCAAATCGCGGCGAAATATATCTGCACTAAGAGAGATTGAACGATCAAATAAGAAGGGCTCAGTAAAGCCAGCTTCGATAGAATTTGTAAATTGAGAAACTTGAACGCTTGCCCTTAGTTGCTGACCCTTACCGCGAAAGTTTCGTTGCCGCACAGAGCCTTGGAAAATGAAATTCTCAATGCTTGAGAAACCAGCCGAGAGAGAGAGTTCTCCCGTAGGATTTTCCTCTACATTGGCCGATAATATAATACGATCGGTATCGCTACCTTGCTCTTGCGCGATTTCAAAACCTTCTTGGAAGAAACCGAGCGAGCGGATACGATTGGTGGACCGTGTAAGATTAAAGCTATTAAAAGCATCGCCCTCATTAAGCCTAAACTCTCGGCGCACTACTTTATCCTGAGTCAAAGTATTGCCATTAATATCAATACGTTCAACATAAACGCGCTGTGTTTCAGCGACGTCATAAGCAATATTCATCGTTTTGGTTTCGCGATCAGGAGAGAAGCGCGGGTTTACCTCCACAAAAGCATATCCAAATAGACCAGCACCTTCGGTTAGGCTCTCAACAGTATCTTCTACGGTTTGAGCATTATACCAATCACCAGATTTGGTTCTTAAATTGCCTTGCAGCAAATCAGAGCTAAAATCCCGAATTTTACTATCAACTGTGATGTCACCAAATTTATAACGCTCGCCTTCTTCAACCACAAAGGTAATGATAAAATCTTGCTTATCTGGCGTAAGCTCCGCAACCGCCGACACAATTCGGAAATCGGCATAGCCCTCTTGTAAATAGAAACGGCGTAATTGTTGTTGGTCGAACGCTAAGCGATCAGGGTCATAAGTAGTGCTTGAGCTCAAAAAACGCTTAAATCTAGCCTGTTTAGTAATCAATTCTCCGCGAATATCTTGATCGGAGAATATTTTGTTACCAATAATATTAATTTGGCGGACTTTGGATTTCGGGCCTTCAACTATTTCAAAAATAACATCAACACGATTTTGCTCTAATTGCACTAATTTAGGCTCAACCGTCGCAGCAAAACGCCCTTTGCGCTTATAAAGCTCTGTAATTCGAGCAACATCTGCGCGCACCTTTGAACGCGAATATATTTGGCGCGGTGCCAGCCGAATTTCGGGTTGCAAATCATCGTCCTTAACCCGTTTATTCCCTTCAACAATAATCCTGTTAATGATCGGATTTTCACGAACTTCAACAATGACAGCACCATTATTATTACGAATGCTTGCTTCGGCAAATAATTCGGTCGCATATAAATCTTTGAGGGCATTATCAGCAGACTCTTGTGACCATTGCTGGCCTTCACGCAATTTAACATAAGTCTTCACGGTAGTCGGCTCTAACCTTTGAATGCCAACCACAGTGATTGATTGTATGGTATTTTGTTCATTCTGAGACGCTATTGGGGCAGCATCTTGAGCATATATCGGCGTCATATATGCAACCGAGATACCTGCTAAAATAGTAACCGCCGAAGATTTGATAGTGATGCGCCGCTTGTCCTGTAATGCGGTAGAAGCCATTAATATATTTTTGGCCGAATTATTCTTCATAAACAAATCTTTCATCAAATCTGTATCTGCGCAAATATTTTACAAAGCACAAATTAATATTAGCAGATTTCATACTCCATAATGTCCAAAGCGTTACAAGCGAGCTAAAACACTATATCCAATCCAACCACCGCAAAAATCATTATTATGGCAACTCCCTGCCCTAACTACCCATAGCAATCAAGTCATCATTCTATGTGTAAATTAAAATAGACCCACTATATCCCTAAAACAATCAAAAAAGGCCAAATGATGACAAATCATTAAATGTTACCATCATCATAAATCCCACAACCGTTATGAACCCAACCTTAAAGAACCATTCTTGGAATATAGGACTAACAGCTTTACCTCTGATGGCTTCGATTGCATACATTAGCAAATGACCACCATCAAGCATAGGGATTGGCAGCAAATTGATGAACCCTAAATTAATCGAGATAAATGCAACCAGAGAAATATAGGCCAAAAGGCCCAGAGCAAATTGTTCACCCGAAATTTTGGCAATTTTTAATGGGCCGCCTAATTCTTTTACCGAGCGTTTACCCGTAATAATTTGCCCCAATGATTTGAACGTTAGGCGAATAATATTGCCCGTTTCAATCGTCGCTAAAATGGGTGCTTTCCATAGTGGTACAGGCGTAAGCGTAGAATCGAGCTTTGCCTCTATACCAAGCGATCCTAAACGCGATTCATTGCCATATTGATCCTTAACAATTCTCTCACCTAATCGGCCTGACATAGAAAGGGTTTGCGCTCCGCGCTTAACCTTTAGAGTTATATCATCATTGGGCAATAATGATATTTCCCGGGCTAAATCTGGGAAATTGGACACTTCGTCGCCATTAAATTGTATAATGACGTCCCCTGTCTTTATACCCATAGTTTGAGCCGTTTGCGAAGGAAGCACTTTGTCAACAATAGTGGGCTGGACCAAATTACCATAAATGGCATAAAAACCAGCAATGATAAGAATCGCAAACAGAAAATTAATCGCAGGGCCAGCAAATACAATAGCCGCTCGCTGCCAGAGCTTCTTGGATTGGAATGTTTGATTGCGCTCTTTTTCAGGAAGTTTCAGCCACTCAGGATCTTCGCCGCCAGCCGCGCCCATATCCCCCTTAAATTGAACATAACCGCCCAAAGGCAAAGCCGCAACGCGCCACAAAGTACCGCGTTTATCCACGCGCCCATAAATTTGCGGGCCAAAACCAATCGAAAAACGTTCCGCCTTAACACCGCACCAACG
The DNA here is from genome assembly GCA_938050045.1 of uncultured Sphingomonadaceae bacterium. Lineage (GTDB taxonomy): Bacteria > Pseudomonadota > Alphaproteobacteria > Sphingomonadales > Sphingomonadaceae > Sphingorhabdus_B. Next base: position 119,075 of record CALLJS010000013.1, on the reverse strand, counting down.
ACCAACCCAATAATGGCCCAATTCATGAATGATGACCAAGATACCAATCATCATGATAAAGGCGATAATATAAATCATCGGATGTGGTGCTGCTAATGGCATATCTTATCCTATCCCAGCGAATGCCAAGGATCTTGCTTCGGCATCAATCGCTAATAAATCATCCAAATTATGGGGTGTTTTTGGATTATAATCAGTTACTATTTTTTCGCATAATTGCGCTATTTCTGTAAAGCCCAGCCTATCTTCTAAAAAAGCCCCTACCGCAACCTCATTAACCGCATTTAATATCGCAGGACAAGCACCGCCTTGCTCTATTGCATCATGCGCCAAGCGTAAAGATGGAAAACGTTCATAATCTGGTGCTTCAAAATCCAATCGAGCAATATCCAGCAGGTTAAGCGGCGCGCTGTCTGTCACCATTCGATTGGGCCATGCAAGCGCACTGGCAATGGGGATGCACATATCTGGAGCACCAAGCTGCGCTATTGTCGATCTATCTATATATTCAACCATCGAATGAATAACCGATTGGGGATGCACCAATATTTCGATTTTTTCTAAACCAACCGGAAATAAGTGATGCGCCTCTATATATTCCAACCCTTTGTTCATCATAGTTGCGCTATCCACGCTAATTTTAGTACCCATCGACCAATTAGGGTGCGCCACAGCCTGCGCAGGCGTAACATTTTGCATCTCTTCTAAGCTGAAGGTACGAAATGGCCCACCGCTAGCCGTAAGCGTCAAACGTCTCACCTGATCCAATGATCCGCCTGCCAGACATTGGAATAATGCATTATGCTCACTATCGACGGGCAATAATCTAGTACCCGATTTATGCACAGCCGCCATCATTAAGGCCCCCGCAGAAACCAAAGACTCTTTATTAGCGAGTGCAACTATTTTACCACGTTCAACAGCGGTCAATATAGGCTCTAACCCTGCGCAACCGACAATGGACGCCATCGTCCAATCGCTGTCAATTTGCGCCGCTTTCACTAATGCCTCTGCCCCGCCTGCGCTGCTAATACCGCTTCCAGCTAGGGCTTTATCAAGCGCGGGTAAATATTGTGCATCCGCAATAACCGCTAAATCGGCTGAAAATTCTATTGCTAATCGTGCTAATTTTTCGGCATCACTATTGGCGGTTAGTACCATGACATTATAAAGGTGGGGCTCAAGACGGATTAAATCTAATGTGGATGTCCCAACCGATCCCGTTGCCCCAAATATAGAGATAGATTTTATAGCGCCCGAAACGCTAATATTATTCTGTTCAACCTCCATTAAAAATTATCCAAAAACATTGAGATATGGAAAATACCTAATATGAAAAATACAGCCAATATGCCATCGGCGCGATCAAATAACCCGCCATGACCAGGTAGGATAGTGCTGCTATCTTTCTTGCCCGCTTTGCGTTTCATCCAGCTTTCGCATAAATCGCCGACTTGCGCCAAAATGGCCATACCCATTCCAGATAATAGAGCCTCATACCAAGCGCTGTTATTATTCATCACCGAATAGCAACACCAAATAAGGCCTGCAGCAATCATTCCGCCCAACAGTCCTTCCCATGTCTTTCCTGGGCTAATCGAGGGGGCTAATTTTCTTTTGCCAAATCTGCGCCCCGCAAAATAAGCCCCTGCATCGGTGGCGATCACTACAAGCAGCAGCATCAAAGTCGGTATATAAGTTAGATCTTTGAGGCGAAAAAATATCAGTGTAAAAGCCGCATAACCAATATATAATATGCCAAATGCCATCCAAAAATAGGTTATATTTTTTGAGTAACCAAAATTTCCTACTAACCCATACCATTCAAAAATGATCGCCATAGCAATTAGGATAACAAATATTGCAAATAACCAGCTCCCCACCCATAGCGCGAAACCCGCGATCAAAGCCATGACAACTGCTGATATTAGCCTGACCTTTAGATCAGAAGCTTTTTTCTCAGTTCCAGAATTGGGTGTATCGTTCATTATATCGCTTTATCTCCCGCCAAAACGGCGCTCTCTATTGGCAAAATCTTGCAGGGCTTGCGCAAGATGCTCCTGTCCAAAATCGGGCCATAATATATCCGTAAACCACATCTCGGTATAAGCACATTGCCATAACATGAAATTAGACAGCCTATGCTCGCCCGAAGTCCTAATGAGCAAATCAAGCGGCGGCATATCGGCCGTGTCAAGCATATTTGAAATAAGGGCTTCGTTAATTTCATCAGATTTGATTTCGCCCGATGATGCCATATCCGCAATCTTGCGCGTCACCCGCACCAATTCATCTTGAGAGCCATAATTTAATGCAACTGCCAGCACAATCTTTCCGTGCGCCGTTTTAGCAATAGCATCATCGATGAGATCGACAATATCCGGAGCCAAATCCCTATAATTGCCAATGACTTTTAAGCGCACATCATTGGCGATAAATTCGTCTAAATCGCTTTGGATATAATTGCGTAATAGCATCATCAAATCATTGACTTCGCTCTCTGGTCGTTTCCAATTCTCCGAAGAAAAAGCATAGATAGTTAGAGCCTCTAGCCCCAATTCACCTGCTGCTCGCACCGTTCTGCGCACCGCCTCCACGCCATTTTTATGCCCGATAGCATGCGGCAAAAAACGCTTTTTAGCCCAACGCCCATTGCCGTCCATAATGATGGCGACATGCCGCGCTCCATGCGTGTGTTTGTGATTAGCTTCGGACATAATCGGCAAAGACGCTTTATTGCGTCATTATCTCTTTTTCTTTAGCCGCCGATGCCTCATCGACTTGGGTGATATAATCATCGGTTAATTTTTGCACCTCAGCAGAAAAACGTTTTGCGTCATCTTCACCAATTTCTTTTTTATTCTCATCGGCTTTGATCATATCCATGCCATCGCGGCGAACATTGCGAATAGCAATACGGGCTTTTTCAGCATAGCTACTGGCAAGCTTGGCCAATTCTTTACGACGCTCTTCGGTCAAATCAGGAATGGGCAATCGGATAAGCTGCCCATCAGAGATTGGGTTGAGACCAAGGCCTGCGCTGCCAATAGCTTTTTCAACAGGGGTTACGTTTGATTTATCCCACACTTGAACCGACAGCATGCGCGGCTCTGGAGCAGATACTGTCGCCACTTGGCTAAGTGGCATATTAGCTCCATATACTTCGACCATCACAGGATCGAGCAATGTCACATTGGCGCGGCCCGTGCGAAGGCCTCCCAAATCACTTTTATAAGAAGACACCGCTCCTTGCATACGGCGTTCTAAATCGGCTTTATCATATTGCGGCATATCAATTTCCCTCAGTTTCTACAATAGTGGACGTTCCCGTTCCCGCAAGCACAGATGCCAAATTCCCTTGTTCACGAATAGAAAATACGACGATTGGAATATCATTATCTCGGCACAGTGCAACAGCACTGGCGTCCATCACACGCAGATTATCGGCCAGCACACGATCAAAGCTTAATGTTTGATACCGCACAGCATCAGGATTATTTTTTGGATCAGCATCATAAACACCATCAACGCTCGTACCTTTTAGCAGCGCATCGCATTTCATTTCAGCGGCGCGCAAAGCAGCACCGCTATCGGTGGTAAAATATGGACTGCCGACACCTGCGGCAAAAATAACGACTCGGCCCTTGTCCAGATGACGTTCGGCACGGCGTCTAATAACAGGCTCGCATACTGTATCCATTTGGATCGCTGATTGCACGCGCGTAGTAACGCCTAATTGTTCCAAAGCATTTTGCATGGCTAGCGCATTCATCACGGTTGCTAGCATCCCCATATAATCGGCTTGCGCCCTATCCATGCCCTTCGCAGCACCAGCCATACCGCGAAAGATATTACCGCCGCCAATGACCAAACATATCTCTAGCCCCGTATCTTTCGCAGCCTTCACTTCACCAGCCATTCGAGCCACAGTATCAGGATCAATGCCGAATTGACCATCGCCCATCAGTGCTTCACCCGAAAGTTTGAGCAAGATTCGCTTAAATTTAGTAGCGCTCATAACTTTTCCTCTCAAAAGATTCGCATTATATCCATAAGCCATAAGACAGATATGACAATGGCGCAAAGCTATAAAAACTATGCGCCATATATCTGTTGAAAAGCGATAATAAAATTCGCTGCATTTCTATGCTTTAGCTCCCTGCAACCGCAGCAACTTCAGCCGCAAAATCTTCTTCTGCTTTCTCGATGCCCTCGCCCAATTGAAAGCGAACATAATCAACAAGCTTTATCTCTTTACCAGCATCTTTGGCTGCATTAGCAACGACATCAGCGATTGGAGTTTTATTATCAATCACAAAAAGCTGTGATAATAATGCATTTTCTTTCGCAAATTTCTTCATGGCTCCTAATACCATTTTTTCAACGATCTCAGGGGGCTTGCCCGATTCAGCAGCTTTCTCAGCAGCGATTGCTTTTTCACGATCCAACATATCTTGATCAAGGCCATCAGCATCGAGCGCCAATGGGAAAGCTGCGGCAATATGCATTGCCAATTGCTTGCCTAGTGCAGATAATGTCGCTTCATCAGCATCGCTCTCTAAAGCAACAAGAACACCAATGCCGCCCAGGCCTGTCGCCGCAGCATTGTGAACATAGGAAACAACGGCACCGCTGCTGACATTCAATGTCTTGACGCGGCGAAGCGATTGGTTCTCACCAATTGTTGCAATGTTATTTGTCAATGTGTCAGCAACGCTTGTACCGCCTTCATATTCAGCAGCAGCAACGCCGTCAATATCATTAGCCCCAAGACCTAAGGCTATGCCAGCACATTTTCTTACAAAAGATTGAAAAATATCATTTTTTGCAACAAAGTCGGTTTCGCTGTTAATCTCAATGGCTGTGCCTTTGGTACCATCAACAGCAACGCCAACCAAACCTTCAGCAGCAGTGCGGCTAGATTTTTTCTGCGCCGCAGCCAGACCTTGCGCCCGTAAATTGTCTACCGCTGCCTCAATGTCGCCATCGGTTTCAGCAAGCGCTTTTTTGCAATCCATCATCCCAGCGCCAGTTTTCTCACGCAGTTCTTTTACTGCTGAAGCTGTAATAGCCATGGTAAAATTCCTTTATGTTAATGCTTTATCAAATATGAGCGCAGGATAGCCAATAGCCCCCGCGCTCTTAATAATCTCGAGATAGCCTAAACTATCTATATTATGCTTTTGCAGCTTCCGCCGCAGGAGCTTCTTCCTGAGCTTTAGGGGCGTCTGTAATCGCTGCCTCAACGGGCGGTTCGCTCATTGCCCCTAAATCTTCGCCGCGTGCTTGCGCTGCGCCTTGATTACCTTTGCTAGATGCTTCTGCTATTGCATCACAATAAAGACGGATAGCACGGCTAGCATCATCATTAGCAGGCACGGGGAAGGCGATACCAGATGGATCAACATTTGAATCCAATATAGCAATCACAGGAATACCAAGAACATTGGCTTCTTTAATAGCTAATTCCTCTTTGTTCGCATCAATCACAAACATAACATCAGGAACGCCGCCCATATCGCGGATACCGCCCAATGAAAGCTCTAATTTATCACGCTCACGTGTAAGCTGCAGAATTTCTTTCTTGGTAAGACCCGCTGTCTCACCAGATAATTTCTCTTCAAGCTCTTTCATCCGCTTAATCGATTGCGAAATAGTCTTCCAGTTGGTGAGCATTCCGCCCAACCAACGGTGGTTCACAAAATGCTGTCCCGAAGCGCGCGCGGCTTGCGCAACGGCTTCTTGAGCTTGACGCTTTGTACCAACCATTAATACTTTGCCCCCGCCAGCAACCGTAGAGGCTACAAATTCAAGCGCACGCGCAAATAAAGGAACGGTTTGCGATAAATCTAAAATATGAATACCGTTACGAGCCCCAAAAATATAGGGCTTCATACGCGGGTTCCAACGATGTGTTTGGTGGCCGAAATGCGATCCGGCTTCTAGCAATTGCTGCATTGTAACGACAGGCGCCGCCATAATAATTCTCCTTCCGGTTATACCTCTGGGATATGATGACCTAATGTTCGGTTTCCCGTGCATCTGGCACCGGTATATATATACCCCATGTGGAATGGTAGCGCCATTACTAGCACGCATGAAAAAGGTCAAGGCTTTTTGTATAATTTGAATATGAATTAAGCTTCGCGATAAACGCACGAGTGCTTAACATGGCATATTATATAATAATATAAATAAAATCAAATTCTTAAGAAGTATAATAATTAAAATTAAGCTTGAAAGTTCATATTCTGGTAAAAGCAATATTCTTATATAAAGGTTAGAATAAAAGGTCAAAGAAGGTTCTAATGAATTGAATTATAGGAGAATAAAATGACTATCCTTGCTTCCTTAATATTCCTCTTTGCTTTGACATTGTGCAGCCTCATCATAATTTCAACATTATCCGTCTCTACTCACAAAATGTTAGACGTCATAATCGATAAAGATGAAAATTCAGCCGCCCCCATCATCCGCATTGGTGAAATTAGACAGTGCAAAAATAGGATTGTCAAAAAATCAAACCAAAATAATTTGGTTGAAATGCCTTTGATATTATCAAAAAAGCAGGAAATATTAAACCAAGATTTACTCAGAGTCGCATAGATATAAATTTTAATAAAGCTAATTTATTCACGACAAATCACCAGCTTATCCACAACCTTATCCTAGATTTATTCGATGACAGATAGTGATAAAATTGATAACAATATTATTTTTTTCAAAATAAACAAATAAAAACAATATTTTGTAATTTATTTAATATAAATATTGACTTTAATTATTAGTTAGAACATAACATGAACATAAAATATATATGACCAAAAGCTTAACATTCTCAAACCAAGAGTTATATGCTCAGCGTGTCGAGAATATTGGCCCTCAGCTAAGCTCATATTGAGACAGTTTAATATTTGGAGTTTGACATGACATTTTTAATATCCATGCTTTTTGTCGCAGCGATTGCCTTTTCCTTGATAACCATCGCTGGGTCGTTCACCTCGTCTTGGTCTCGCATGGCTGAGATAATAGAAAATGAATATTCTGATGCCGTTTCTGCACCCACAATCCACATTGGCGAACCTAGACATTATATCATGCCACAGGTGAAAATAATCAATCGCGATAATATTATAATTGATTTCCCGCGCAAAACTGTTCCTACATCCTTAAAAGCTAAAACAGTCTTCACAAAAGCGGCATAATTTATAGATTTAGTGTCATCTGAGATAGGGGAGCAAAGCTTCTGCGGTGAAGCGGCGTTGGCCCCAATTTCTTAATAGCATCTCTATGTTGCTTTGAACCATATCCTTTATTTGTGACCCATCCATATCCAGGATATTTTGCATCGGCCTCTAACATCACCCTATCTCTATATTCTTTAGCAATGATAGAAGCCGCCGATATATTTGCATGAAGCGCATCCCCGCCAATCACATATTCAGCACTATAATCCCATATCGGTAATCTATTACCATCAACCAGAATATGTTCTGGTCTTTGCAGCAAAGATTCTACCGCACGTTTCATTGATAATAATGTTGCCTGCAATATATTGATGCGGTCAATCTCTTTGGGGTCAGCCCAGCCCAACCCATAATCGCATTTTTCTCTAATTTCGCTTTCAAGCCTGCCGCGCTGTTTGGCGGTTAATTTTTTGCTATCATCCAATCCAATAATATCATGGTTAGCAGGCAAAATGACCGCAGCGGCAACTACGGGGCCAGCCAATGGCCCTCTGCCAGCTTCATCCACGCCAGCTATTATCATAAGTTTAAGCCTCTAGGTACGCCCATCGGCCCATTTGCGCTGCCAATTTGTGGTGCGCATGCCAAACTCGCCCTTACAAATTGCCGTGCATGCGTAATAGCATCGCGCATTCCCATGCCCTGTCCCATAAATGTGGCAATCGCAGCCGATAAGGTACAGCCTGTGCCATGGTTATGCAGCGTATCAATGCGTTTATCTTGCCATTTCATTGGTTTTTTTGAGAGTGTAGCTTTTTTTGAGAATAATGTATCGATCAATATATCATCCTTGCCATGACCGCCTTTTAACAAAACATCGCATGGGAAATCATCGATAGTTTCGACCAACCGCTCATATTCTGGAATATTGGGCGTTACCAAAGTCGAATGGCGCATGATTTTATCAAAAGCAGCGATAGTCTCATCATCGGCCAACATATCCCCGCTGCTTGCAACCATCACAGGATCAAAAATTACTGGGATATGAGCAAATTGTTCCAGCAATTGCGCGACCGCATTGGCAATATCGGCACTACCCAGCATACCAATTTTAATAGCATCAACCCCAAAGTCATCGACTGTTATTTGCGCTTGCGCGATAACCATATCTGCATCCAAAATTTTTACAGCCGAGACCCCTAAACTATTTTGCGCCGTTATCGCCGTAATTGCTGTCATCGCATGACCACCAAGCGCGCTAATAACCCGCACATCGGCCTGAATACCAGCACCGCCACCGCTATCTGATCCTGCTATCGATAATATTCGCGCAATCGTCATTGGCCTTTATATCTGCGCTTTTGCGACGCTGGATAGTCGAGCAAGGCAGAAGCTAGTCGCGTTGGTCTTTTGCACAGTTCCCCGCCGCAATTGCGACATATATACCCTGTAAGGTTCGCGCAATCGGTGCAAAAGCTGCACTCAAATGAGCATATCAGCGCATCAAGACTATCTGGATGCAAATCCTTGCCGCACTTTTCGCAATCTGGGCGCATCTCCAACATATTCTTATCCTTTATTGCGCAGCATTCGCAACCGCATCACAAATCTCATCGACCAATTTATGCACCAAAGCCTCATCATCCCCTTCGGCCATCACGCGGATAACAGCTTCAGTCCCCGAGGGCCGAATAACCAAGCGACCATTACCAGCCAATTGCGCTTGTGCATCGGCTATAACAGCCTTCACGCGATCATCCTCAAGCGGCGTACCACCCGAAAAGCGGACATTTTTGAGTAGTTGCGGCACAGGGTCAAACATATGTAGCACCTCGCTTGCTGGCTTTTTCATTTCAACCAAGGCAGCCAAAACCTGCATAGCCGCGATTGTGCCGTCCCCTGTTGTTGCATGCTCAAGCATAATCATATGCCCCGATTGTTCGCCGCCGACATTAATCTCTTTATTGCGCATCATTTCCAATACATGGCGATCGCCAACTTTTGCACGGTGCAATTTCAAACCTTGCGACTCTAAATATCGCTCTAACCCAAGATTAGACATCACCGTAGCCACTATTCCATCACCAGTTAATTCCCCGCTATTGCTCATTCTTGTCGCGATTAGAGCCATAATCTGGTCGCCATCAACAACCTGCCCCTTTTCATCTACAACGATCAATCGATCGGCATCACCATCGAGCGCAATTCCGATGTCAGCTCCCGATGCAACCACCGTTTCTTGTATCAAGTCTAAATGCGTAGAGCCGCATTTCAGATTAATATTTTTCCCATTGGGCAAAACACCGATACTATTCACTTTGGCACCCAATTCCCATATCGCTGATGGTGCAACTTGATAGGCGGCGCCATTAGCACAATCGACTACTATATGCAGGCCATCAAAGCGAATATGCTCTGGCAAGCTTGCTTTTACGGCGTGAATATAGCGACCACGGGCATCTTCTACACGCCTTGCACGGCCAATTTCGGATGATTCAGCCAATATAATCTCTGCTTCTAATAATGCTTCAATGGCCAATTCATCTTCATCCGATAATTTAAAGCCATCGGGGCCAAATAATTTGATACCATTATCTTCATAAGGATTGTGACTTGCTGAAATCATAACGCCCAAATCAGCACGCATAGAGCGGGTGAGCAAAGCGACCGCAGGCGTTGGAATAGGTCCAAATTGGATAACATCCATGCCCACGCTGGTAAAACCCGCCACCAGAGCATTTTCGACCATATAGCCCGAGAGTCGCGTGTCTTTGCCGATGACAACACGATGTTTATGTGACCCGCGCAAGAAATGTTTGCCCGCAGCTTGGCCAACTTTCATGGCAATTTCAGGCGTCATTGCCCCTGCGTTGGTGCGGCCTCTTATACCATCGGTTCCAAAAAAATTTCTTTTGCTCACTCAAACCCCCGTTTATTAACGCACTCTATAATAGTCAGATTGATCTTGCCATAAAAAGATATAGATATAAAAATCATTTTTAACTTTTTCCAACCGCAATCTCCTATCATCATACTATAAACAAGCAATAAAGAGGCCATAATGAACAGAGCATATTTAATATTATTGGCTTTAATTGCAGGGCTCTTGCTCGGGATTTTCATAGAAGAAGGTGCCCCTATATGGTTAAATGGTGCTGACATTATCGGCACCGCATGGCTAAATGCACTGCGTATGACGGTTATCCCGCTGATTATCTCCTTGCTCATCATGGGCGTATTACAGGCGGCTGCGATAGCCAGGGCGGGCCAGATGACGCTAAAATCGCTGATCGTGATGCTTGTCATATTATGGTGCTCATCGATCATGGCGGCAATTATGACACCGTCATTGCTGGCATTTTTTCCATTGGGCGAGGAATATGTCGTTGCAATGCAAGCCGCTTTAGGCAGTGCAGAGCCAGTGGGCGTAGTCCCGCCATTTTCGGCTTTTTTACAGGCATTAATTCCAACAAACATCATTAAATCTGCGGGTAATGACGAGATATTACCGCTGATTATTTTTACATTATTATTCGCATTTGCGGTTTCAAAATTGGAAAAAAAGCAGCGTAATACAATCGCTGATTTTTTCGCCGCCATTAGCGAAGCCATGCTGATTATGATTAATTGGATATTATTTATCGCACCAATTGGCGTTTTTGCTTTGGCTATGACCGTAGGCGCAAAGGCGGGAGCTGCTGCTTTTGGGGCATTAATCCATTATGTATTGATCGTCACAGCCGTTGGTACTATTGTGTGGATAGCGGCATTTTTCTTAGTCATATTTGGTGCACGCAAAAACCCCATCGCTTTCTTTAAGGCTGCTATTCCTTCGCAAGTCCTCGCCATTTCCACACAAAGCTCGCTAGCTTGCCTGCCAGCTATGGTCAAAGGTTCGCACAAACTTGGAATCGGAAACCGAACCACCGATGTGGTTTTGCCCATTGCCGTAGCATTATTCCGCTCTACTGGCCCTTGCATGAATTTAGCGGTGGTTATCTATATCGCTTATCTATTAGGCTTAGATTTATCGATGACTGCTTTGGCTATCGGAGTTGCCGTTGCCGCAACGACAACCTTGGGCGCAGTAAGCTTGCCTGGATCGGTTAGCTTCATCGCATCAATCGCTCCCATATGTATTGCCATGGGCGTACCGATTGAACCATTGGTCATATTGGTTGCTATCGAAGCATTCCCTGATTTGATGCGCACGATTGGCAATGTTACCATGAATATGGCAGTGACGGCAACTATCGCACGGTCGGAAGATGATATAAGCTAAAATATCTTATCTATCATATGCTTTTGGCAATGCCCCTTCGACAGGATTACGATACCGCTCGCGCAATTTTGATTGGCGATTGGAGAGGTTCTGCTCTTTGCCATCGATATAAACACTCTCAACATTGGTTGATAATTCCAAGGGATCGCCATCCCATATCACAACATCGGCAGCGCGATTGACCTGCAACGATCCGTGCGTATTGGCCACACCCATAATCTTAGCAGGCATATAGCTAATCGCGGAAAACGCCTCATCCCAGCTAATACCCGTTGCTCTAGGAACTTTATTCAAGCTCACTAAATTGCCCGCATATTGCGGCGTATAGCGCAATTGATGCGCATCAAAATCGTTAATCATACCAATAGCAAGTTCAACGCCCGCGCGTTTCATGCGACCATAATTAGATTGCGTAGCGGCTAAGGATTCAAAGCCGCTTGGCAAATCATTGAGCGCAGAGGCTATCACAGGAATTTTTGCTGCGGCAATTTTATCGGCCACGCGCCACCCCTCGCTCGCGCCAACCAAGACCAAGGATAATTTTGGAAATTCCCGTTTCAAATCAAGCACGCGCAAAATATCATGCGCGCCTTCGGCATGCACCAATAAACGTGTTTGTCCATTAATCACGGGCAGTAATGCCTTGGCATCTTGGATGGTCAACAAATCATCATCAAAGCTCTCATTGCCCACTGCATACCGCTGAGCTTCTTGCAAACTTGCCTTGAAAAGCAGATGGCTTGCGCTGCGGCTACCCCCAGCAATGCCAGCCCCGCGCCCACCCAGCTCAACAAATTGAAACGCACGTGCTTTTGTGATTGGCTTAAAATCATCGCCCAAATCAACAATAGCCCCTTGACCCGCAAATATTTTACCGCCCGAAGAAGGTGCTACAACAGCGCGCGTTACGCCTGCTGCTCGGTTCACCGCAACAGGGCTGCGAAATGGATCGATAGAAGCAGCCACATCCAATCCAGCCGAAAAAATACTCCCAGAAGAGCTGCTGTCATTGGTTTGGCTAACCGCACCAATTTCAACCAAGCCTAATCGGCTAAAACCCGCGAAGATTCCTGGCGTTACCCATTTGCCTTTTGCATCAACAATATTCGCCCCAGCGGGAACAGCAACATTGGCACCAACGGCGATAATTTTACCATCCTTCATAATGACATTAGCATTTTCTATAGGTGCGCGGCCATCGCCTACAATCACTTTACCACCAGTAATTGCAATGGTCTCAGCCAAAGCAGCAGGCGATAGGATAAGAGCTGCGCTCAATGATAATGTTTTGATAATATTGGTCATTTCACATCTCCCTCGCCTGGTTGACCAAGCTCAAAGTCGGTAACGGGTCTGCGCATCGGGTCAAAACTATCGAACATCAAAGCACCATCAATCCATACTTTTTCGGGGCGCGAATAAACCGAAAATGGATTGCCATTCCACAACACCACATCCGCCATTTTACCCGATTTTAGGCTTCCAACCTTATCCTCGATGCCCAATGCTTTCGCAGCATTATAAGTGATCCAGCTCATTGCCTGCGCTTCGGTAATGTTCAGCCCCATGCGTTGACCATCGGCAAGAGCTTTGCTGGCCTCTTGGTTGAGGCGCTGGATTTGATTGCTATCATCCGAGTGAATGATTGCACAAGCCCCAGCATTATGAACAAGCGCCGCATTTTCAGGAATAGCATCATAGGCTTCGATCTTAAAGCCCCACCAATCGGCCCAAACGGCACTACATGCCTCGGCCTCTTTCAAATAATCAGCAATTTTATAGCTTTCAATTGCATGGTGAAAAGCTGTAACTTTATATCCAAATTCCTTTGCCATATCAAGGATTTGAACCATTTCATCGGCACGATAACAATGATTATGCACCAAAATCTCGCCATCCAAGACACTGGCCAATGTTTCCATCCCCAAATCGCGCGTGAATTTCTCACCAGAATCGCGCTTATCTCGATAGTCTTGGGCTTTTATCCAAGTTTGACGGTTCACCGCCAAGCTGCCCATGCGGGTTTGCGGCTTTTGGTTGCGGCTTCCATAAACACGCTTTGGGTTTTCACCGCACGCCATTTTCATACCATAGGGCGCACCAGGAAATTTCATCTGTTGAACGGTGCGGGCTGCTACATTTTTGAGCGTCACAGAACGCCCACCGATAAGGTTAGCAGACCCCGGCAAAATTTGCATAGATGTAATCCCGCCATTCGCCAAAGCCCTAGAGAAACCTGGGTCTTGGGGCCAAACGCCATGTTCAGCATAGACATCGGGTGTGGTTGGCGACGTTATTTCATTGCCATCGCTATGCGCTTCAACCGATGGGCTAGCATAGACCCCTAAATGGCTATGAACATCGATGATACCAGGCGTCACATATTTACCTTTGCCATCGATGACCAACGTCCCTTCTGGAATATTCGCCGTCCCAGCGACGATTTCGGTGATGAACCCATCGCGCATAAAAATCGTACCATTGTCGATCTTTTGTCCCTCTCCGTCGAAGATTGTTGCATTGATGACTGCCGTAGGCGCAGAAGGATAGGCCTTGTAGGTCGAAGCAAAAGCGTAGGTCGAAGCAAAAGCATCTGGCTTTTTGGACGCAGATTTTTGGACGCTTTCTTTATCATCCTTTTTCTTTTTCGCAGCGGCACTGCTTAATTCACCCACGCCAACATTGAATGACAATCCCACCAACAATAATGGTGCCCACATATATTTCGCTTTGATCGAACTCGACATAATTTTTGTCCCTCAACTAAATTAATTTACGCAAAAAAAGGGGCCGTCAAGACCGCCCCTTAATTTCTATTCTTAAGCTTTTTCGGCAGCCCCTTCGCCAGACATTGCTTCATCATCTTTCAATGTATCCAGATGCATCAGCTTTTTTATGAGCGGCGCAATTATAAATACTGCAACACCTACCCCAATAGCTACCCAGCCAATATCAGTGTAAACATCTAATACTATTTGCTTACCTGCGCCCTCTCCTGAAGCCGCCTCAGAACCAGTTGCTTCTGATATTTTACCAGCAACAAAATTACCCGTTGCGGATGCAAAGAACCATGATCCCATTATCAGTGAAGCCATATTAGCAGGCGTTAAGCGATTCATTGCGGAGAGGCCTACTGGTGATAAGCATAATTCACCTGTGGTGTGGAATAGATATATCAAAAAGATGAATATTACTGGGACCATGGCACCACCGCCTGCTTTCGCACCAGCTACTAACACCAAAAATCCAATACCTAATTGAACAATACCCATACCAAATTTTGCTGGTGCAGAAGGTTCAATACCTCTTTTACCCATTTGTATCCATATCCATGCGAATACTGGCGCAAGCACAACAATATAGATAGCATTTAACGATTGAAACCAAGTTGTAGGCATTAACCAGCCGAAAATCTCACGGTCAACATGCCTATCAGTAAATAAATTCAATGATGATCCTGCTTGTTCGAATAATGCCCAAAATAAAACCGAACCCAATATCAAAAACATTGCAGCAAAAATACGATCGCGCTCGTCACTCGCTTTTGAAATAAATTGTTGGACAATAACCCCTAAAATAAGAGCCCCGCCTATAATCAATGATGCAATTGTCATATCTGCAAGTTCTGGTGAAACCGATCTAGTAATAGCAGATATTACTATCGCAGCGACGCCAACAGAATATAGAACCATTGGTATTTCGGGTGCATTCAAATAGCTCTGATAAGGCAATTTAAACATAGCAATAGAGAGAACATATAGTAGCAAAATTAATCCTGCTGCACCCAATAAAGTGCCAACAATCGCCTGATTCTGCACCATCCACCAGCAAGATATAACAGCCGCTAAGCCGATAAGGTAAATCAACCACTCAAACTTAATACCAAATTTTTTCTCAACTAGAGACTCTGGATTAGTCGACTCACCTCGGCCCAATAATAAAGGTTTAAAGATAACAAAAACAATCAACCCCAAGAGCATACCAATGCCAGCCGCTCCAAAACCATAGGACCATCCATATGTTTCGCCCAACCAACCACATAAAATAGCACCTAGAGCTGCACCAAGATTAATGCCCATATAAAAAATTGTATACGCACCATCGCGGCGTATGTCGGTGCGCGGATAAAGCTGCCCGACCATCACAGATATATTAGCTTTAAGGAAACCAGAGCCCACTATGATAAATGCAAGGGCTAACCAAAAAATATTAAGGGCGGCAGGATCTTGCCCTCCTGTGCCTTCAAAACCCATAAGGCCATGGCCAATAGTTAGCAATATAGCACCATAAAGCACAGCTTTTCGTTGTCCAAGATATTTATCTGCTAAATATCCACCAAGCACGGGCGTAATATAAACAAGAGCTGTGTAAGCGCCATAAATAAGACTGCTCTCACCATCAGAAAAAAGCCAATGTTTTGTGAGATATAAGATAAGCAAAGCGCGCATACCATAATATGAAAAACGCTCCCACATTTCAGCAAAGAATAAAACGAACAATCCTTTTGGATGTCCAAACATTGTGCCTTTTGCGTCGCCGCTCTCAGCATAACCCGTTGATGACATAAATACTCCCCAATTTCTGACTTTTGTAAAATCAGTTATAATTTTGCGATTCCCTCAACCTAATCAAAAAATCGCGCGTGTGAAGCGCAATAATTACAAATGCACCTAATTTTATTATAATTAACCTGCATTGTGACATTTCTATGGATTAAACATTCGATAATTTGCTAGATGCAACCTAATGTTCAACAATCGCTCTAATCTCTCATCCTATTTTGCCACGCGCCGTTCAGGGCGTCCTGCGCAAATGATAGCCCCTACCCCTGACACAGAAACAATATATGCAATGATAGAAATGGCACTGCGCACGCCCGATCATGGTAAATTAGCCCCTTGGCGGTTTATCATCATTGACGATGAACGCCGCAAAGATTTCAAAGCCTTATTGGCCCAAGTATTTTTACAAGATTGTCCATCGGCTAGCGATAATCAAATCGAAACAGCCTGCAAAATGGCATCTTATGCACCAAGCTTGGTAATTATGATATATTCTCCCAAACAGAGCAAAATCCCAATATTTGAACAATTATTGAGTGCTGGTGCTGTGGGCATGAACTTTCTACATGCAGCGCATATCCATGGCTTTGTTGGAAGTTGGATTACCGGTTGGCCCGCTTATCACGAAACTATTCGCCAAAGCTTTTGCGAGACGCATGAAAAAATTGCAGGCTTTTTCTATTTAGGAACCTCGGACACAGAATTAATAGAACGCCCAAGACCAATAGCGCATGAGCATATATCCCATTGGTGATTGTGCCAAAGCTGCACCAATATAGTTTTCATATTCAAGACTTGACCCGCCCTACTGTATTATGGCACTGATGCACTATGCATAATAAGCAACCCGTGTATCTTAAACTATTTGAGACTATTTCTCATGCCATATTGGATGGGAAATATAAAGATGGTGATTTATTGCCATCGGTTCGTGCTTTTGCGCATGAACAAGGCGCCAACCCGTTAACGGTTGCCAAGGCTTATCAATTGTTTCAAGATCGCGGCCTCGTGACGGTAAAACGCGGTGTGGGATTATTTGTAGCCAATGGTGCGGTTCAAAAATTAAAAGCGGATGAGCGTCAAAATTTTATTGATAATATTTGGCCCGATATTAAACAGCACATGCGCCGTATAGGCCTATCGGCTGATGATTTGATAAAAAGCGAAATATATTAATTTGTGTGTATCAAGCGTCCTGCTTATCTTTTTCTTCTAATTTTTTGTCCAAATTGCGGGCCTGTTCCAGCTCTTGGCCTATGCCTTCATCATTGGGCAATAATTTTTGGGCTTTTTCGAGTAATTCAACGGCTGCGCTGCTGTTGACGCCCTGTTCCAATAAGGTAAAACCATAAACGCGCGTCGTATCGACATTGAACGGGTTTATATCATAAGCAATTTTTGCCATTCTTACAGCCTCATCTAATTGACCAAAAGCCACATAACTGCGTGCTAATTTCGTCAAGATAATAGTGTCATTATATCCAATACGGTCTCTGATAGATTCTAGCCAAAATATAGATTGAGCTGCATCACCCAATTCCATATACGTATCTGCGATTAATTTTTGCGCCATAAGATCGCGCGGATTATTGGACAAATAAGATAATAATGTCTCCCTTGCTGCATCATAATTTTTGGCTCTGCGATAGGCATCGACCAATCGAAGCATCAATGATTGTTCAAATTTTATCGAACGCGCATCGTTAAAATATTTTAGGGCGGTATTAATATTATTATTGCGAATTTGTATATCACCCACCAAAATATACGCATCGGCGACACCAGGATTTTTGGCTAATAATGAACGTGCAAAATTAAGCGCACCAACCTTATTACCGCGCTCCAGCAAAGCTCTAATATAAGGAATGATTAAATCTGCTCTATCGGGATTTTCAAGCGCAACCTTCTGTATCTCGTCAAAATCACCATCTTCTTTTACAAGCGAAATTCCAGCCGCTTGATTATGCTTCATTCTGTTGAGATAAGTCGCTGCATCGCCTCTATTATCCATCGACTCAAGAGAACGAGCTGCTATAATATTGCTATAACTATCAGCGCCATGTTTGTTCATGAAACGCATTATATTTTTATAGGCCTGGTCAAATTCACCTGCTCTATAATAGCTCGCAGATAAGAGTTTGAGTGCGCTTCTATTATTGGGTTGTAGAGCCAACAATTTACGAAATTTCTTGATGGCTAAATTATAGTTTTGCAATTCATATTCCACGATTGCTGATAATAATAATCCCGCAGGAAGCTTGTCTCTCTGATAGTCCGCGCGGGCTAATAATCGGCGGGCTAATCCATATTTGCGCGCGCGCGCAGCAATCGTTGCCTGCATGAAATATGCCATGCCGCTTTGCGGCTCTAATTCTAATATCTCGCGTGATATTTTTAGCATATCGGTGGCTCGGCCAGCATCGCCAAGAGTTGTTGCATATTCGATTAAGATAGGAATATCGTCAGGACTAATGTCCAAAGCTCGTTCAAACCAAGGTAATGCCGCTAATAGCCCGAATTGAGAACGCACCATCCGCCCCCTAAATTCTAATGCTCTTATATTATTTTGATCTAGCTCAACGGCATATTCTACGGCCTCTATAGCCGCTTTTTGATCGCCTAATACAAAACGAAAACGCGCAATATCCGTCCATAACATGCTATTTTTTGGCGTTTTATCAACGGCTCTATCAAATGCTTGTCGCGAAGCATCAATATCGCCAACCTCCATCAAAACGCGCCCCAAAATACGCTGCGCATCAGCGTAAGATTCAGCCGCTATATTCTCTCGCGTCAGCGCTGTTTTGGCATCATCATATTCGCCAAGCAACCAATGCGCTTTTCCGAGCAGATAATTAATACGCCCACTATCAACGTCCATATTTTTTACGGATAATAATTCATTCTTTGCCTCAGCAGCATCAAATAACATCAAACTAACATCGGCCAGCTCTATCTTTGCTGCCGGCCAACTCGTGTCTGATTGCACCGATTTTTTCAATATAAGCTTCGCCGCTCTGTAATTATTATTTTGTATATAGGGTTTGGCTTCTGCAAAATATTCTTCTGCTTGTTCGCGATCATTACCGCCAGTATAGCCCCATAATTTCCAACCCAAAAATAATATCAAAGCGCTGGCAAACATCACAGTAAGAGTCAGCGATGCGGTCTCTTTAATTTCCCGAATGATACGCTTTCTAGACGATTTACCAGTACGATAACGACGCGGCATAATTATTCCTGCATCTGATATTGTTTTAATAAATCATATAGCGTTGGTCTGCTGATACCTAATAATTTAGCTGCATTAGAGATATTGCCTTCCGTTCTAGAAATAGCTCTTTTTATAGCGCGCCTATCGGCCAATTCTCTAGCCGCTTTTAGATTAATAAAATCATCCATCTCATCTGCATCTTCCTCTAACGCCAGATCATCGACAGAAATCATATTATCATCGGCCATAATAACAGCGCGTTTTATTGTATTTTCAAGCTCGCGCACATTGCCCGGCCATTCCCACATATCGATTGCGCTCAAAGCGTCTGGCCGAAAACCTTTGACAACTGGGTTCATTTCAGATGCGAATTTTTTGAGAAAATGCTTAGCCAATAAAATCGCATCCCCCGTTCGCTCGTTCAAACTGGGTATGTTCACAATAATCTCTGCCAAGCGGTAATAAAGATCATCGCGAAAAGTTTTTTCGGTAATCATTTGATTCAAATTACGATGGGTCGCGCAAACTACACGCACATCGACTGGGATCAATTTGCGGCCGCCAATGCGCTCAACATTGCGCTCTTGAAGGAAACGCAACAATTTAACCTGTAACGGTAATGGAATATCACCAACTTCATCCAAAAATAAAGTACCGCCATTGGCTTGCTCAATCTTCCCTTCTGTAGTTTTTACCGCTCCTGTAAAGGCCCCTTTTTCATGACCAAATAATTCAGATTCGAGTAAATTTTCTGGTATCGCCCCGCAATTAATAGCGATAAAAGGTTTGTCATGACGTTCGCTGCTATTGTGCAAACCATTGGCCAATAATTCTTTACCAGTACCGCTAGAGCCAAGCAGCATTACCGATGCATTTGTCCTAGAGACACGTTCTATCGTTCTGGCCACCTTAGTCATTTCAGGCGAGCCGCTAATGATACTGCCCAATAATGTCTCTTTTCCGACATCTTGGTTGAGCTGTTTTTCATTTTTTTGTTCTAATTGATGCACATGCAAAGCGCGGCTCACGATCAAATGCAGCTCGTCAATATCCACAGGTTTCTGATAAAAGTCCCAAGCACCCGCCGCCACTGCTCGCATCGCACTGTCTGGTTCGCTATGCCCAGAAGCCACAATGATTTTGAGCTGCGGCATTAATTTGAGCATTTCTTCTAATGCTGCAAAGCCTTCTGATGCGCCATCTGGATCAGGCGGCAAACCTAAATCCAATGTCACCACATCTGGTTCTTGTGCGCGCAAAATAGTCAGTGCTTCTTCTTTATTTCCTGCGGTAAAGACCTCAAAATCTTCATAAGACCATTTTAATTGTTTCTGGAGCCCCAAATCATCTTCTACAATTAATAATTTAGGCATCGCTTTCATTTTTTTATCAGGCATAATTACGCACCTTTACTGACATTATATTGAGTTTCATCTTCGACCGAGATAGTCTCTTGGCTCTCTTTAATCTTAGCAGAAATGGGTAAAGAGATAGTGAAACGGGTTCCTTTTCCTAATATGCTCTCAACGCGCAGATTACCGCCCATAGTTTCAATCAATGACATAGATTCATAAGCCCCTATTCCAAAACCACCGCTCTTGCTTGATTCAAAGGGTTTGAATAATTCATCTGATACAAAGCTCTCGCTCATACCGCAGCCATGGTCTATTATCTGAATAGTAACCATATCGCCTTGCCTGTTCCCAACCACCTTAATAGAGGCTTGGTTTGCGCTAGCTTCAATAGCATTTTGAACCAAATGCGTTATCGCCGCTTCCAATCGTACTGGATCAAATATAGCGCATAAATCTGGCTCAAATTCGCTCTCGATAGGATGGATTAATCTTTTGGGTTTCAACGCTTGTAAAACAACGGGTTCAACTTCGTAAAATTTTGGCAAATTATGTTTTACTTTATTATGTTGTGACAAGCGGGCCAACAGCTCGTTCATTTTTCCAACAGAGGATTGCAAAGTATCAACCATATCATCTCTAAACTCTGGTTTATCGGCATGTTTCTCTGCATTGCGTGATAATATACTCAACTGGCTAACCAGATTTTTAATATCGTGCATCACAAAGGCAAAACGCCGATTAAATTGGTCAAATTGCTGTCCTTCGATCAATTTTTTCTGGCTATCCGCTTCGGCCAAATAGCTACCCAATTGCCGACTGACCACGCGCAGCATATCCATATCTTCCCAATCGATAGTCCATGCTATTCTGGGTTTCGCCAACACCATGATCCCAGTTAATTTTCCGAAATGAACCAATGGCACTATTAACCATGCGTTAGGTTCATCAAACAACCATTGCGGCAAAGCGCGCGGATCACAGCGATCATCTTTTCCCGCTCTTGCTTCATCCATAATGACAATATGGTTCGTCGATTCAAAAAATTCGACCATATATTGTGTGCCTGGGTTTGATGGAACATCAGCGGATGACCAGTTCCATCGCATTTGCAGCATTAATTGCCCGCTCGATGATGGTGTTAGCAATAAACCGCTGGGACATTCCAATATATCAGCCATAGATTTTATGACTCGCTCATGAAAGGTCGTATCATGCCCCGAAAAACCGATTGTATCGGCAAAACGCATCCATTCTGAGCGATAATCATAGCGATGTTGGAAGAAATTTTTCGCCAGCTTTACCTTAAACCAAGCCCTAAATTGACCCGATGGTAGCACCAATAATGCAATGATAGTCATCGCAAAAACCACACTGCTTTGCGTGAGCCTTGCATAGTCACCGCCGATTAATTCTATCAAAGTATTGAGCAAGACCATCACAATCAAATATCCGCCGATAACGAATAAGGATACCGACTGAAATGCTACGGTTCGGGATAATCGCAAACGCAATTCAGAATTTCGTAAAGTGGCTGCTATGAATATTGGTGCTAACAATGTCATAGCAAAACCGCGCATTTGAACCAATTCGAATGATACTGCTTGCGTTAAATAACTTATCGTGAAGAGATTCAAATCATACGTCCATAAAGCAGCCAGCGCCGCCATAGGAAGGCTTATACCCCACCGGGCATTGGGGGCCGATACTGTATAGAGATTGTGCACCGCTACTAAAGCACCAGCAGCAAATAACATACGGAAAATAAAGGATGAATAATTGACCAAAATTATTGCATCCGCCGATAAATCTACCTTGGTCATCAACAGATCAACGATTGTTTGAAAAATAAGAACCGCAAATAGAGAGAAATATATATAATTTAAGCTTTTGGGCTGCTCTCGCCCATCACCGCTTTTGAGTAAACCATATAAGAATAATAGCCATCCCAAATTTCGCGCAGATTCTGATAGATAAGCAAAGAGGCTGCTGCTACCCGTTAAACTGACGACAAAACCCCATGCAGAAGTGAGCGAAAGCCCTATCAGTAAAAATAATTGCTGCTTATTGGATAAACCGTGACGATGAAAAATCCAAACCGCCAAAGCAATGTATAAAAAGGCAACAGTTATATGCCCCCAATATCCAAGCATTGAGATTATATCGTTCATTGATTATCTCGCGCCTTCAGGCCAAAGCACAACACGAACCGTTTGCAATAATATTAATAAATCTAAAAATGGAGTGTAGTTTTTGGCATAATAGAGGTCATATTCTAACTTTTGACGGCTATCATCAATAGACGCCCCATAAGGATAATTGATTTGTGCCCATCCGGTAATGCCTGGTTTTACCATATGCCGTTCCGCATAATATTTTATTTTATCTTCCAGCTCGGACACAAATTCAGGCCGCTCTGGTCGCGGGCCAACAAAACTCATTTCACCTTTTAAGACGCTCCAAGTTTGCGGTAATTCATCAATTCGGGTCATCCGAATAAATTTCCCTATCATGGTGATGCGCGGATCATCTTCGCTAGCCCAAATAGCCTTGCCATCCATCTCTGCATCTTGGCGCATAGAGCGCAGCTTTATGATGTTATATTCCTGACCAAAAAGGCCTATTCTGGTCTGCCTATAAAAAGCAGGGCCTTTGCTTTCCATTTTTACCAATAGCCCAAAAAAGGCGATGATGGGCGCCGATATGGTGAGCAATATCAGACTAGCCAATATATCAAAAATACGTTTGGTAAAGCTTGAAATTCTGCGACCTGCCGAAAACCCATCAGAGAAAATAAGCCAACTTGGGTTGACGCTATCCAGATCGACACGTCCTGTTTCTCTTTCTAAAAATGTAGACAGGTCATTCACATGAACGCCAGTAGTTTTGATGCGCAAAAGATCCGATAATGGCAATGCGTTGCGGCGTTCTTCTAGGGCCAAAACAACTTCACTGGCTGCCATTTTTACTACAAAATCGGATAGATTATAAATGGCATCGCGATTGATGGCTTCTGGAACAACCTTTTTGGCCTCGCTCATGGCGATATAGCCTGTAACAATAAAGCCTGAGCCCGCTTTGGATTCCAAATCTTTAATGCGTTGCGCTCTTGAACCTGCGCCCAATATCAACAATCGTCTTTTAAATCCCTCTGCGCCCAATGCAGACCCTAATATCATGCGGTTGGTCGATAGGAATAAAAATGCAAATCCCATGGCGTATAATAGATTAGACCGCCATAATGTGGACCCCGGCATCATAAAAGCCAATACAGACTGGAAAATCACACCCAGAGAAATTGCCACTATGATCCGCGCTATTGCAAATCGTAATGATTGCAAAGATTGCGCGCTATACACACCCGTTGATAGGCTAGCGACCAGCACCGATACGGAAAATAATGATAAAGGCAATATACGATTGCCAATATAATCAATATTCATACCAATTTGATTAGCCCGCAATACCCAAGCAACTTCGCCCGCTACCAGCAAGAGCAACAAATCAACAATCCCCAGAAAGATAACAGGATAAGGGATATAATGTTTGAATAATCTTATCACAAAGACCTACCAATCTTATTTGTTTCTAATGCTATGATAGCGTCAAATAGTTTAGTGTCGATTAATTTTACAACTTAGGTTAAAAATAAAATAAATCAATGTAATAGAAATGTTTCATAACAAGGCTAATCGTCCACAAATGAAAATGGAGTTATTTCTCTCTCTCTTTCATTAAACACCAATAATTTATCATTGGGGGCTGCTGATCGTTGCGCGCAATCTTGGATAGTGCATAATTTACAGCCTAATCCGATCGATTGATAATTACCTCCATCTATATCCAAACCCGCTGTAATGGACATTTTTTTGGCAAATTCGGCTTTTAAGCCCAGCACAATAGTAAATTCGGTTCGATTATCATCATAACCCCTCACCGTCATTAATCGGTCATTTTTATAATGCGAAGACGCTATTGTGAACCATTTAGACCCATCCTCTAACGCTATCATTTGTGCGATAATCCGTCCTGGCATTTTGGGTGCATCATGAATATTCCATAATGGACATCGTTGATCGCCCTCTATTAACGGAGATTTGCTAGCCCCTGAATAACGCTTTGAAACTTGGCCAGCGCGATCAAGCCTCATCATAAAAAATGGCAAGCCTCGCTCGCCTATGCGTTGCAAACTCGTCAAACGATGCGCCACCATTTCAAAACTAGTGCCGAAACGATGTTGCAAAATATTTACATCATATCCGCTAGATTCGCACAGCTTTAAAAATCTTTGATAGGGCATAAGCACAGCAGCGGCAAAATAAGATATTAAATGACGGCGAAATAAGCGTTCGCAAGCGCGCGCATCAAATCCAGCGCCTTTGACCATATTATCTATCTGTTCATCGGCCTCTAATTGCGCCAATTGACTAGCCAGAGCAAATAAGCGTCCCGAAGAAGATAATGTTTCTGAAATTTGTAATTGCCGAGCGTGCAAATCAAGCCGACGCAATAAATTGGGCATCACATCATAGGGTAATATTCGGACTACTATTTGATGTTTAATCCGCAATCTCTCTGAAATGGCATTATATAGATCATTCGAGCTTTGCCGTAATTCATCGGCCAAACCCTCTGCCATCATATCTAAATCGGCAAAATATCCATTCCACCTTTCAATCTCTGCTCGAACGGGTTCGGGCTTTGGTTGCTTATCTACGCCCGCTTTCGGCGCCGCAATATAGGCATCATAAAGCATCGCAAAAGCGTGCGCAGTATCGGGAGCCGCAGCCATCCATTCTTGCATCTGGCTTCTATCAATAGAAATATCATCAAACAGGGCATCGGATAACCGCCGCCGCAACGATTCCTCTCCGCCGCCAGGTTCATCATGGGTTAAACTGCGCGGATCAAAATCATAAGCGGAAACTAATTTTAGGATGATAGTCGCTGTTAATGGCCTTTGATTACGCTCTATAAGATTTAAATAACTAGCTGATATATCCAAAGAATCCGCCATCGCTACTTGGGTTAGAGCAAGCGTTCGTCTAAGCCTTCTAAGCCCATGACCTGCGAAAATTTTTTTCTCTGCCATTATAGAAATTCCTCGATTGTAATTAATTTACAGAGTTACAGAATCTTGATTATAATGTCCATGGTTTGACAAATTTTAGCAGAATTAATTGTTTCATACCGATTGCTAATATTAAATCGAATATTCTAAATTCGGCTCTCCTCTTGCGCGTTGCAATTATCGGTTCATTTTCAAGGATGCTTGAACTTAGGCATTGGTAGCAATGATAGCATTTCATAATCTTTAGGGTCAAAGCCTAAAATTAAAGCACATACGGGCATAAATCTTCAAGAGCAGAGCAACAATTATTTAACTTTCTCACATTATGTCGGTTGTGATGATTATATGATATTGGGAAGATTGAATGAATAAAACATTGAAATTGGCACTTGGTGTTACTGGCTTTACTTCATTGCTCGCTTTGGCGGTTCCATCTAGTTTTGACGTTTCGCAAGAAACACATGATAAAGAACAAGAAGCGTTTGCAACATCACCCGAAACAGCAGAAAAATACCAAGCAAATAATCAAAATATTGTCGAAGATTATGACGAAAACTATGATGAAGTCTATGACGAAGATTATGAAGACGATGAAGATTATGAAGACGATGAAGACTATGAAGGCTTCTCATTTGGCGATCCATCGATCAGCATTTATTCTGATGATTTTGATAGGGATAACAGCCCTCAAAACAATAGCGATGCTGAGGCCAATCGCGCCGCTAATGATAATGTCACAGGCTCAATTATTGCAGAAAATCAGATAATCGATTAAATTATCGCTATTTTTTCATGATGTCCAAAGTGGCTGCTACTATAGCCTCTGTTCCAGTAGCCACTACTTTTTCAGCATCAGGTGCCCAAAATGGCGAATGCAGCGATGGTAAGGCCGTGCCGCTCTCTTTTGCTGCATTATAGTCATCTTGCGGCACGCCGCCCACCCAAAAGATGAAGCTTTTGATAGTATCAGGATCTGCGCGTCTATAACGGCTAAAATCTTCCCCTCCCATCACGGGCGGTGCAGTTATAACGCGCTGTTCTCCAAATCTTTGCGTAAAAATTTTCACGACAGGTTCGACCAATTCTGGATTGTTAAATGTTGCGGGTGTATATTCATCTTCGCGGTGGATAATGGTTGGCATTTTATCCTCGGGCAAACCTGCGGCAATCGCCTCTCCCCGTGCGATACGCTTTATTCCAGCAATCAGAGCATCGCGCGTTTCATCTGAATAACTTCTTACAGTCAATAATAATTTGGCTTCTTCAGAAATGATATTATGCTTTGAACCAGCATGAAAACTGCCCACCGTTACGACGGCTGGCTCTTGCGGGCTAATTTCTCGGCTTACCAATGTTTGCAATGACGTTACTATCCTGCTGGCCAAAACAACAGGGTCTTTCGTTGTATGCGGATAAGCACCATGACCGCCTACGCCTTTGACTATGATATCGACGCTATCCACATTAGCGAGAGCAAAGCCGCTAGAAAAGCCAACAATACCAGCAGGAACACCCGCCGCATCATGAAAAGCTAAAACATAATCGGGTTTGGGAAAGCGCGTATATAGTCCATCTGCCAGCATTTCACGGGCACCAGAGCCAATTTCCTCTGCTGGTTGCAATATCATGACCAAAGTACCAGACCATTTATCTTTATTGGTGGATAAATATCGCGCGGCCCCTACCCACGCTGTCATGTGCGTATCATGACCACAGGCATGCATGACGCCAGTTTCGATACCATCTTGCGTAGTTGCCGTAACTTTGGATGCAAATGGCAATCCCGTTTGCTCTATAACGGGCAGACCATCCATATCAGCGCGCAGCATAATGGTCGGCCCATCACCATTTTTCATCACCGCAACGACGCCGGTGCGGCCCACTTTTTCGGTAACATCAAAACCCAATTTACGCGCTTCATCTGCTAATTTTTTAGCCGTACGAAATTCCTGAAAACTCAATTCGGGGTTGCTATGCAGATCACGATAAATCTCCATTAAAGATGGCATTTGAGCCGTCACAGCATCGCGTAATTCATCAGCATGCGCTGGCGTGGTTAATGATAAAAACGCTACGCATGCCGCAATATTTCTAATTTTCATAATTTCTATCCCCAAATAATTGACCATAATGTCACTGCCCTAAGGGAACGTCAAATCATTATTGCCCGCTCTTATTGCGCCGTCCAACCCCCATCTATTTTTATCTCGGACCCTGTAATAGCTCCGGCTTCATCGCGGCACAAATAAAGTGCCATTGATGCGACTTGCTCAATAGAAACAAATTTCTTACTCGGTTGATTGGCCAGCAATACATCATTGATAACTTCATCATAGCTCATGTTGCGGGTTTTCATTGTGTCGGGGATTTGCCCCTCTACCAACGGTGTCCATACATAGCCCGGGCAGATGCTATTCACCGTAATGCCTTGCTGGGCTACTTCTAATGCAACCGTTTTGGTAAAACCCGATATTCCATGTTTTGCTGCATTATAAGCTGATTTATAAGGGCTAGCGACGATGCTGTGCATCGAACCTGTATTGATAATGCGGCCCCACCCTTTTTGCTGCATTGCGGGCAATGCGGCTTTGGTGACGTGAAATGCAGACGATAATATGATCGAAATAATCGCATCCCATTTGTCTTCTGGGAACGCATCAATCGGCGCAACATGTTGTATCCCTGCATTATTGATAATGATATCGGGTGCGCCTAATGTTGCGCCGCATTCTGCTATCATATCTCGAATTTCCTGCGGCTTGGTCAAATCAGCACCATTATGAGCCGCCTCATGACCATTGAGCAGCGATAATTCATCGATATAAGACGCTATTTCATTGGGATCGCCAAAACCGTTCAGCATGATTTTAGCGCCTTCGCTAGCCAAAGCGCGCGCATATCCCAAACCAATGCCCGATGTAGAGCCCGTTATTAATGCCGTTTTGCCTTTTAAGAACATTATGATGACCTTGTTATCTTGTGAATCGCCGCCGAGAAAAGAATAAGACTGTTGCGCTTTTATCGAAATACCGCAATATTATTATGAAGAATATAAGACTATCACAGGGAAATTCCCATGCGCCTGAATGATGTAGAACCAAGCAATAATGTTCGTGATTTAGGACGCGGTTCAAACCGTTCAATCTTTGGCGGTTTGGGTGCAGGGCGCATCGCAAGTGGAGGCGGCGGCAGAGGCGGGATCGGCCTGCTCATGGCTATATTACCTTATCTATTGCGCAGTAAATTGGGGTGGGTGATATTAATCATCGGCGGCATAATTTATTTCATTGTCGGCGGAGGAGGAAATATTGCTTCCTTATCTGGTAATGCGCCTATTGGACAACAAAGCACAGCATCAAGATCGCGCACCGCCTGCGATACAGAAGAAGAATTATTTGCTTGCCGCGTTTTAGCATCCACCGAGCAAAGCTGGTCGCAATTATTCTCGGCCAGCGGACAGCCCTATAAAGCCCCTACTCTCAATTTTTACACCGATCAAAATAGCAGCGCATGCGGGGCAGCGCAGGCCGCTATGGGGCCTTTTTATTGCCCCGCCGACCAAGCTATTTATTTAGACACAAATTTCTTTGATGAAATGAAAAACAAACTGGGTGCATCGGGTGATTTTGCTTATGCCTATGTTATCGCGCATGAGGTTGGGCATCATATTCAAACCATCACAGCTATTTCTGGCAAAGTCCGTCAGGCGCAATCTCGCGTTTCAAAAGCGAAGAGCAATGCTTTGCAAGTGCGCATGGAATTACAGGCCGATTGTTATGCAGGCGTATGGGCTAATTTGAATCAAGACCGTCTCGAAGCTGGCGATATAGAAGAAGCTATGGCGGCGGCCAATGCCATTGGCGATGATATATTATCCCGCGCCGCTGGCAAACGTCCCATGCCCGAGAGCTTTACCCATGGTACGAGCGCGCAGCGCAAAAAATGGCTTCGCCGTGGCCTTGAAAGCGGAAATCCAAATAACTGCAATACATTTGAAGGAATATTATAATGAAACGCCCTCTTTTTATATTATTTTTAGCACCAATATCATTCGCGGCTTTGCACGCGCAATCGACCAAAGATACAGCATCAGATATAGCCACTCAGCCTGCGCAAGATGTGAATGCCAAAAAAATTAAGATACCCGAAAAATTAAAAGATATTCAGAAAAAACCCTATTCGCTTAAAAAATTAAACAGTTGCTCAGCTCTGATAAAAGAGGTCAAAGAATTGAACGAAGTGCTGGGTCCCGACCTTGATGAAAAAGTAGATAAAGAATCTTCCGAAAAAAGAAAAGAGACCGCCAGTCGTGTGGGCGGCTCTATCACTGGAGGTATCATTCCATTTCGCGGTATTGTGCGAGAGGTATCTGGCGCAGCTAAAGCACAGCGTAGATATAATGAAGCCGTAACAGCGGGCATAACGCGCAGGGCTTTTATAAAGGGCATTGGTCAAGAGCGTAAATGCGAAATCCCCGCACGCCCAACTTCCATTAAATAAGATAGGCTTATCTTATGAAGCTATCACAATGCCACAATGTGCATGATTTTCGAGAGCTAGCCCGAAGACGATTGCCCTATCCGATATTTGATTATATCGACGGGGCAGCGGATGATGAGATGACCAAAAACCGTAATGCATCTTCTTTTGATGATTGTGATTTAATACCCAATGTTTTGGCGGGCGTTGAAAATATCGATATGTCGGTAACTGTGATGGGGCAGAAAATGGATATGCCATTATTCCTATCCCCCACCGCGTTGCAGCGATTATTTCATTGGCAAGGCGAGCGAGCCGTCGCCCGCGCCGCGCAAAAATATGGTGTTTTTTTTGGCATAAGCTCGCTAGCAACCGTCAGCATAGAAGAAATTGGCGCAAGCATTACCACGCCCAAAATGTTTCAGCTCTATATCCACAAAGATAAAGCCCTCAACGCATCGATGATAGAGCGGTGCAAGGCAGCAAATTTTGATGCGCTAACTTTAACCGTTGATACCATCGTAGGCGGTAATCGAGAACGCTGCCTGCGCAGCGGTTTTACCAGTCCGCCCAAAATAACCCCGCGCAGTTTTTTGAGCTATGCAGCAAAACCCGCTTGGGGCTTAAATTATATGCTGCGCGAGAAATTTGAGCTTTCTAACCTCAAAGACCATGTCGATGAAGGCTCAAATGTGGCGCTGTCGGTAGGCGAATATTTCAACACGATGCTCGATCAATCTATGGATTGGGATATGGCGGCGCAAATTCGTTCTGATTGGGGCGGTCAATTTTGCTTAAAAGGGGTCATGTCCGCCGATGATGCGCGCCGTGCCGTC
The DNA here is from genome assembly GCA_938050045.1 of uncultured Sphingomonadaceae bacterium. GTDB lineage: Bacteria > Pseudomonadota > Alphaproteobacteria > Sphingomonadales > Sphingomonadaceae > Sphingorhabdus_B. Next base: position 88,092 of record CALLJS010000013.1, on the reverse strand, counting down.
GCAATAGGCGCTGATGCGATTATGGTGTCCAACCATGGTGGCCGGCAATTGGATGGATCGCGCAGCCCCTTTGACCAAATCTCTGAAATTGCCGATGCAGTCGGCGGTCAGATAGATATTATTTGCGATGGCGGTATCACGCGCGGCTCGCACATCCTAAAAGCAATGGCTTGCGGTGCGACGGCTTGCTCTGGCGGACGGCTTTACCTCTATGCCTTAGCCGCTGCGGGGCAAGAGGGCGTTGAGCGCATAATGGGCAAATTACGCGACGAGATTGAACGCGACATGAAGCTCATGGGCGTCCAATCTTTGTCACAACTTGATCGCTCTATGCTGCGCTGGCGATGACTATTCTCATTACCGCTCTACGATCAAATTATTCTCTGTGAACTCAATAAACACGCTTCTTCGGTTTGATATATTCCGCATCATCGGTCAGCGTAAATTCATGCACAGGACGATAGTCAATTTTGACTTTGCCGCCTTTGCCGCCCCAGCCATCAAAGTTAGCGATAGTATGTTTCATCCATTTTTTATCATCACGATCGCCATGGTCTTCATGCATGTGCGCACCACGGCTTTCTTTGCGATTTTCTGCACTATTCATGGTGCAAACCGCTTGGCCGAGCAGATTATCAAGCTCTAATGTCTCGATAAGATCGGTGTTCCAAATTAATGATGCATCGGTGACATGCACATCTTCCATGCGCTTATTGACCTGTTGCATCAAATTTTTACCTTCGCTGAGCAGTTCATTATCGCGGAACACCGCGCAATGTTTTTGCATCGTTTTTTGCATTTCCAAACGAATCTCAGCGGTCGGTGATCCGCCCTTCGCATTACGGAAATGGTCAATACGCGCCAATGGCAGATCAGCACTATCTTTGGGAAGCGGCTGATGCGAAGTGCCTGGCTTAATAGTCTCTTTAAGGCGCAATCCTGTTGCACGGCCAAATACGACTAAATCGATTAAACTATTAGAGCCCAAACGGTTTGCGCCATGCACAGAAACGCAAGCGGCTTCGCCAACGGCATAAAGGCCCGGAACCGTTGCATCAGGGTCTTTTTTGGTCGCCGATATAACTTCGCCATGATAATTGGTCGGAATACCACCCATATTATAATGCACGGTTGGCACAACAGGCAGCGGTTGGCGTGTCAAATCACGGCCTGCGAAAATTTTGCCTGTTTCGGTAATACCAGGCAGACGTTCTGCCAATATATCTTGGTCAATATGGTCAAGATGCAGATAGATATGATCGCCTTCTTTGCCGACACCGCGTCCTTCGCGGATTTCGGTGGCCATACAGCGCGATACAACATCGCGGCTGGCTAAATCTTTGGCCGATGGTGCATAACGTTCCATGAAACGCTCGCCTTCGGAATTGGTCAAATAACCACCCTCCCCGCGCGCGCCCTCGGTAATAAGCACACCAGCGCCATAAATACCCGTTGGGTGGAATTGGACAAATTCCATATCCTGCAAAGCGATACCAGCGCGCAAAGCCATACCGCCGCCATCGCCGGTACAAGTATGCGCAGAGGTCGCTGAAAAATAACAACGGCCATAGCCGCCCGTTGCCAAGGTCACGGCATGGCTGCGGAAACGATGGATTGAGCCATCTTCCATACACATAGCGATAACGCCACGGCACGCACCATCTTCCATGATGAGATCAATGGCAAAATATTCGACAAAAAAATCCGCATCATACTTTAAGCTTTGTTGATAAAGCGCATGGAGCATCGCATGGCCCGTTCTATCAGCCGCTGCGCAGGTGCGTTGCACAGGTGGGCCTTCGCCCATATTTTGCATATGGCCGCCAAAAGGACGCTGATAGATAGTACCATCGTCATTGCGCGAAAAAGGCACGCCAGCATGTTCTAGCTCATAAACGGCTGCGGGTGCTTCGCGCACCAAATATTCAATCGCATCTTGATCGCCAAGCCAATCAGACCCTTTGACCGTATCAAACATATGCCATGACCAATGATCGGGCGTATTATTACCCAAAGATGCAGCAATGCCGCCTTGGGCCGCCACGGTGTGGCTACGGGTTGGAAATACTTTGGTGATGCACGCGGTTTTTAATCCAGCTTCTGCGCTGCCCATTGTGGCGCGAAGACCCGAACCGCCAGCACCCACAACAACAGAATCATAAGTATGATCGATAATTTTATAGCTTGGTTGAGTATCCGACATTAAGAAGCAACTCCCGTAAAGGCTAATTTAGCAACAATAAAAATACCAAAAATGGCACCGCCGAAGGCATAGAAATTTAATAAAGTCAGGGCAATTAACCGAAGCGCCGTATCGGATACATAATCCTCTATCATTACCTGCATACCCAATTTTAGATGCCAAAATACACTAATAAGCATCAATATCATTGGTACCGCTACTGATATTTGCGATAGCCAAGCCGCTAAAGTCTCATGCTCAAAATTGGTGAGCGTCACTATGGAAAATAACAACCATAATGTTAATGTTAAATTTCCCAGAGCGGTGAGACGCTGAACAATCCAATGATGCGATCCATGTTTTGCTGACCCAAGCCCGCGTACGCGGCCAATTCCTGTTCCTTGTCCCATGGATTAAGCCTCCAACATGCTGGTTAATATATAAGCCCAAACAAGGCCTGTCGCTGATATGGCGGCAACAAAAGTCATCATTGACCAAAATTTATTGCCGTTCAATTCATAACCTGCGCCTGCATCCATGACCAAATGCCGAATCCCGCCAAAAAGATGCTGGAAAAATGACCATGTTATGCCAACCAAAATAATATAGCCTAGATAATAAAAATCAAACCAGCTTTTCAAATAATCTAGTGCTTCTGGCCCTGTTGATATGGCATATAACCACCACAAAAGTGCCAATGCGCCTACGGTCGCCAACGCATTACCAACAACGCGATTGATAATTGAGACCAGCATAGCAGGTCCCCAACGATATACGCCCAGATGCGGAGATAATGGTCTGGATTTATTTTGGCTCATAATGAAGCTCATCCTGTAGAAAAATCTAATCAAACATTTGCTTTTTAGCAGATAATGAATAGTCTTTAACCGATTACCATAGAGTTGCAAGTGGCCCTTAGCATTTTTGCACAACTATTTAGCGTTTCATATTGAGTCTTTATCATTATTCTTTCAATTTTTAGCAATCAGCCTATGCTTGGCATATGTCAAAATTAAATATAGTCATCACAGGCTCTAGCCGGGGTATCGGCAAAGCCATATATGAAATGTTAAAGGATAAACAATGTCATATCGTTGGACATTCCAACCGAGTATATGCCGATCAACCCGATAATATTATTGGCGATTTAGCCCAAGAAAATGCACCCAAACCACTGTGGCAAAGCGCATTGGACAAATGCGATGGACGCATTGATGTTTTGATTAATAATGCGGGCATATTTGACCCCAATCCCATTGATATAGGTGATGATATTTGGTCCGAGAATTGGCGCAAGACCATGACCATAAATTTGGATGCAGCAGCGCAATTATGCCGCTTTGCTGTTCAGCACTGGCAAAAAAGTAAATTTGAGGGCCGTATTATCAACATCGCCAGCCGAGCAGCCTATCGCGGCGATTCACCGCATCACTGGCATTATGCCGCATCAAAAGCGGCTATGGTCGCGATGACCAAAACCATTGCCCGCGCATATGCCAATCAATCCATATATGCTTTTGCTATTTGCCCAGGATTTACCATGACGGGTATGGCCGAAGATTATTTAAACAGTCGCGGCGGAGATAAATTATTGGCTGATATTCCACTTGGCAAAGTAGCCGCCCCAAGTGAGATTGCCAAAATTGCTGCATTTTGCGCGCTAGATGCACCGCCATCGATGACTGGCAGCATATTGGATGCCAATGGTGCCAGTTATGTCCGTTAACCCAATCGATCATTATAAAATATCCATAGCTTGTAATCGCCAAGAAGCCGAAGCGATCAATGCGCAGCTCGAAATTGATAATCAATGGACGCGCCATATCGATCCGCCGACCATTGTTGCGCGCGCGCTTGTCGATTTTGATGATAGCCAGTGGATGATTGATATTTATCTCAATGAGAAACCAAGCCCATCGCTCTATGCCGATATAAAAACGCTCTTGGGCCGAGAATTGCCCAAAGATCAAGCCGTAGAGAAATTTGTCGATGAGGATTGGGTGACGATGAGCCAAGCAGGGTTGGAATCGATTATGATTGCAGCATTTCATGTGCATAATGATACGCAAGAACCCATTGAAGGTAAAATCAATCTTCGCATGTGCGCTGGTCAAGCCTTTGGCACGGGGCATCATAATACCACCGCAGGCTGCTTAGAAGCTTTGCACCATTATCATATGCAAAATGCGCAATATAAGAATATCGCAGACATTGGAACGGGTACGGGACTGCTGGCTTTCGCAGCGCATAAATTATGGCCCAATAGCGCTATCATCGCCAGCGATTTTGACCCCATTGCATGCCAATTTGCTATTGATGCTGCGCATGGCAATGGCATAAAAATTGGCCCAGCTAAGGCGCAAATCGAATTTGTGGAAGCATCGGGTACCGATCATGAACGCATCCAAGCGCGCGCGCCCTATGATTTGGTGATTGCTAATATCTTGGCCGGTCCCTTAATCGAACTCGCGCCCGCTTTTGAAGAAATTCTCGAACCCAATGCTATAGTGATATTGGCGGGGCTGCTCGATAAACAATTAGACATGATCCAAAACGCCTATGCCAACCTGTCATTGGTTAAACAGAGCAACCTTGGTGAATGGCCGATATTGGTGTTCCAAAAGATAGGCGAACATCATAATCGCAAATATATTAAGCGCCGTACCAGCCAAAAAGATGGTGATTATGGCGAGTGGTAATAGCCTATATCAGCCAATTATACCCCTATTATACCAGCTTTATGCATCGGCCTTATTATTCGCTTTTTGCTGGGCATAATGCTGCGTCCCATGGCTCATAACAATATCGCTATCAATAATATCGGCGACGGCAATATCGGGCAGCTTTTTTAGCTGTTCATAAAGCGGCGCAAAATCGGTTTGCTGCGTAATGTCTAAGAGCTGCTGCAGATCATCAATGACAAAATAATTTTGCTGATAATCATCAATCCGATATTCGCTGCGCATGATGCGCTCTAAATCAAATTTAATCCTATTAGGGCTATCATCGTCCAGCGCAAAAACGCTTTCGCCATAGCTTGATACAATCCCCGCGCCATAAATACGCAGGCCTTCTGCCTCTTGGATCAATCCAAATTCAACCGTGTACCAATATAGACGGGCTAAATTTTTCAGAGCATCATATTGCAAAGAGCGTAAACCGCCCTGCCCATAGGCTTGCATATAATCAGCGAATGTCTGATCGGCCAGCATCGGCACATGACCAAATACATCATGGAACACATCTGGTTCTTGCAAATAATCCAATTGGTCACGGCGTCTTATGAAATTACCAGATACAAAATGTTTATTAGCTAGATGATTAAAAAACACATTGTCGGGAACTAGACCTGGCACAGCAACCACTTTCCAGCCCGTTTTATCCATCAATATCGCATTGAGATCCTTAAAATCTGGGATACCCGCTTTATCAAGTTTTAGCACATTCATACCTTCAATAAAGGCTTGGCATGCACGGCCAGGGAGCATTTTATATTGCCGCTCAAATAATATATCCCAAGTCTCATGCTCATGATCGGTGAATTTATCCCAAGCTTGGTCTATCGTCCAATCATCATTCGCGCCGCTTGGCGGGCTATCAAAAATATGCGTTTCACTATTCATTTTTTTACTATAACATGAAATTATAGCGGAGCAAACAAGTTTCAAATGAAACCGAATAATATCTATATCATCTGGCTTCGGCGGAGCATCACCCTCTTGCTAGGGATTATTTCTTCATTCTGTATCGCTATAGTAATCGGGGGGCTAATCCCAGCGAATAATTCTTGGCAAGAGCCTGAACAAACATCCAAACAAGCGATTGATATATTTATTGAAACCAATGGAATTCATGTCAGCATTATTGTGCCAACCATTGTTGACAATGGCATTTTGAGCGATAAATTACAGGCTTCTCATCTAAGCAACCCTGCCTATCATAGTGAATATGCCATGATCGGCTGGGGCCACAAAGGCGTGTATCAAAATGCTCAAAATTGGAATGATCTCACCTTGTCAGATGCTACCAGCGCTGCATTTGGAACAGGAGAGTCTTTATTGCATGTCTATTATCGCCCAAACCCTAATCCCAATAATTTCCGAAAAAAGATACGCATTACGCACAAACAATATGCGCATATTTTGAACAATATCGCTGCTAATTTTCAATATGATAAAAATGGTAAATTGCGCATCTATGAAGGCTATGGCGATGACAATATATTTTACGCGGCCAATGGCCAATATAGTGCGGTGAACACATGCAATACATGGACAGGGCGTATCTTAAGAGAGGCAGGCATTAAAATTGGATATTGGACGCCCCTATCGCAGAGCATAATGTATCGTTTTTAAGGGAGCAATTCTTAAAAAACCTTATCAATCCTATGATTGACATTCAAATTATTGTAGAGCAGAAATTAACGCACCGATTAAGTTGATAATGAGGAATATTGCAAATGCCAACACCAACCTATGTCATCATAGGAATCTTTATCGTCTTTGGATTGCTAGAATTTGTTTATACCAATTTCTTTAACAAGCATGAGCAAACGCGCGATGATGCCATAGTAGAAATATTGGGCTCAGCAGTATTGGTAATCCTCACCCAGCCAACAATCATAATATTCGTTCAATATGCGATGGGTAACCTTGTTCCCGAATGGGCAAATGCTATTGCTGGAATAAATATTTTCGCGGCTATTGCCCTATTCCTCATATTTGACGATATGACCCAATATTGGTTGCATCGTGCATCGCATAATTTTGAATGGTTGTATAATTTGCACCGTGCGCACCATAATGCCAAATATATGAGCATTAGATTGGTTTATCGCAATAATTTTTTCTATTATCTCTTCATGCCTGGAATCTGGTTTTCGGCTATATTAATCTACCTTGGTCTTGGGTGGGTTTTCGCTGGTTATGTCGTGGTGAAAATGCTCGTCATTATCGGTGCTCATAGCGATATTGCTTGGGATAGAAAATTATATCCGATTCGCGCTTTATCCCCTATGATGTGGGTTTTGGAACGCACCATATCAACACCCGCCACGCACCATGCGCATCATGGTCGTCACAAAGATGATGATGCCGTCAATTATAAAGGGAATTTTGGCAATCTGCTATTCTTTTGGGATATTCTATTTGGAACCGCAAAAATCACGCGGCGTTACCCAAAAAGCTATGGCGTTGAAAATTTAGACGACATTAGCGCAGCACGGATGTTAGCTTGGCCGATTTTCAGAGTATAACCGCAAAGCGCAAAAAAAACTAGACAGCGGCGAACATATTGATAAGGTTATAGTTTAGCGTTAGGGAGAGAACGCTAAATAATTGCGGTGCGTCTATGTGGGGGCATAAGGCGCACCGCATCATTTCTAACACCGTTATTTAATTGCTAACACCGTTATTTATCCGCATAAGTTAATCGCTATGGTTATTGAAAATTTCCCGCCAAGCCGCTTCATCAATCGTCTCAATGCCAAGCTCTTGCGCTTTTTTCAGCTTTAACCCCGCGCCCGCACCCGCCACTAATAAATCGGTTTTTGCACTAATCGAAGTCGCAGCCTTAGCACCTAACAATTCAGCCTGCGCCTTGGCTTCATCGCGGCTCATCTGCTCTAGCTTGCCCGTGAAGACAATGGTTTTACCACTCCATGCGCTCTCTTTGACGTTCGATATATAATTGGGCGGCGAAACCTGTTCCAATAATCCGCGCCAAATCTCTACATTATGCGGTTCATGGAAAAAATCAGCCAATGCAAAAGCGGCCACATGACCAACGCCATCAATCGGTACTATTTCTTTTATGGCTGCATCGCGTCTATTATGAAATGTGCTTATTTTCTCATCTTTACCGCGCACGATATTTAGCTTTACCTCATATATTCGCGCTGCAATATTTTCTAAATTCGCAAAAGCTATAGCCTCTTTAATCATATCCTTAGCGGTCGTGATACCAATATGGCGTATCCCCAAACCAAATAATAGTTTCGCAGGATCAGGCTTGCGTTTTGCTTCGATAGCAAAGAGCATATTATCAACCGATTTTTCCTGCCAACCTTCTTTTGCAAGCAACGCATCGCGTTTATCCTTCAGGCGAAAAATATCCGCTGGGCTTTTTAACCAACCCCAATCATAAAATTCATCAATGCTGCGTTCGCCAAGCCCTTCAATATCCAAGGCACCGCGCGATACAAAATGTTTCAAACGTTCTTTCGCTTGCGCGCTGCATATCAACCCGCCCGTACAGCGCACATCTACCTCGCCTTCCTCGGCAATGGCTTCGCTCTTACATATTGGGCATAGTTTCGGAAAAACATAGGCCTCACGGCTCTCATCGCGAGATAGATTTTCTGCAATTTGCGGGATCACATCGCCCGCCCGCTGAACCAGCACACGATCCCCAATGCGAACGCCAAGCCGCGCTATTTCATCACGGTTATGCAGCGTTACATTGGACACGACAACGCCGCCCACTGTCACAGGTTTCAAACGCCCAACGGGAGTCAGCTTGCCCGTGCGCCCGACTTGAATATCAATATCTTCGAGCAAAGTTTCCGCTTGCTCTGCTGAGAATTTATGCGCCAAAGCCCAGCGCGGGGCTTTCGCTAAAAAGCCCAATCGCTTCTGCCAATCAAGCCTATCGACTTTATAAACCACGCCATCGATGTCATAATTAAGCTCAGCACGCTTTTTTTCTATCGCTCGGTAATGAAGCAAAACATCATCCAAGGTTTCAAACCGCTTGACCAAAGGCGATAATGGCAGCCCCCACGCTTTAATCGCCTGCATCACGCCATAGGCATTATCGGCGGGCAATGCACTATGCACGCCCCAACCATGCGCCCAAAATTTAAGCGCGCGCTGCTGCGTCACGCGCGCATCTTTCTGGCGCAGCGAGCCTGCCGCAGCATTTCTAGGGTTAGCAAAGATTTTTTTATCTGATTTTTGCTGCGCAGCATTAAGCGCAATAAAATCATCCTTCGCCATATAAATTTCGCCGCGAATTTCAAACAAATCTGGGATAGTGTCATCAAACATATCGGGCGATTGCAGCCGCTGCGGAATATCGGCGATAGTGCGCACATTAGCGGTCACATCTTCGCCGACTTGGCCATCCCCGCGCGTTGCCGCTAATATTAATAGGCCGCGCTCATAGCGCAATGAACAGGATAATCCATCGATTTTATCTTCGGCGGTAACGGCGATTTTTGCATCATCGGATAGGCTTAAATAACGCCGAACGCGCCCCAACCAATCGGCAATGTCATCATCAGAAAATCCATTATCGAGGCTCATCATGCGCTGTTCATGCGTGACTTTTGACAGCGGCGAATTTTCAACCGCTGCACCGACGGCTTTATTAGGGCTATCATCGCGAATTAAATGCGCGAAAGCTTGTTCTAATTCATTGTTTCGGCGGATGAGCGCATCATATTCGGCATCGCTAATTTCGGGATTATCCTGCGCATGATAGAGCTGATTATGCCGCGCAATGTCGCGCGCGAGCCGCATCAATTCATTGGCAGCATCTGCTTCGGAAATAGTAGCTTTATCTTCTGTCACTTAACACTCATTTCTTCTATAATTTCGAGACTATGGGGTAAATAATCAATAGAATAATTAGGAAAGACCCCCTCTTCGTTAGAGAAAGAGTTTGAGGTTCGCCTGTGCTGGCCATTATCCGCCACGGCCCCTTGCTCTTGTGCGCAGAGACAAACGGCATCTGCTCTGGGCATATCAATCACTTAAACTCCCCTCCTCTCTAGAAGAGGGGCTAGTGGTCGGCCAACGATCAGGCCATTAGAAAAACAAAAAATACGCATATATCTCACCCCGCCTTTGGTATTAGCTTAAAATGCCAGCCAATCAAATCACCTCCAATAATCGATCGGCTTGCGCTTTTGCTTCTTCGGTCACGTGCGCCCCCGATAGCATACGCGCAATTTCTTGGCGGCGGTCATCTGTATCTAAGGCCTTTACATCGGTGCGCGTCACGATGCCTGCTTTGGGCCCGCTGGATGATTTGGCAATATAATAATGCGCAGATCCTTTTGCCGCCACTTGCGGGCTATGGGTCACAGCGAGCATTTGTTTACCACTTTGCGCAAGTTTAAGCAGCCTCTCCCCAATGGCCGATGCCACCGCCCCGCCAACACCGCGATCAATCTCGTCAAATATAATGGTCTGCGCTCCGCCCTCTTCGGCCAAAGCCACTTTAAGCGACAATATAAAGCGCGATAATTCACCGCCCGATGCTATTTTCGTAAGCGGCGCAAAGGGCGCACCAGGGTTAGTCGAAATCAGAAATTCCACCTTATCCATGCCGCTCTCACCCCATCTGCTCTCATCGAGCAGCGCAACATCGGTCTGAAACTTTGCGGCATCTAATTTGAGCGGCACTAGTTCAGCAATCACTGCTTTATCAAGCAGTTTCGCGGCTTTTTGCCGTTTTTGAGAGAGCGTCCTTGCCGCATCAAAATAGCGTTGCCTTTTGCTCTCAACCTCGGCTTCTAATTTAGCAAGCCCCTCACCTCCCGCTTGAATGGCCGATAATTTCTCCGATAAATCGCGCAATAAAGCGGGCAATGTATCAGGCCCAACATTATGTTTTCTGGCCAGAGCGCGTAACTCGAATAAACGCACCTCAATATCGTCTAATCGCTGCGGATCAAAGGTCAGCGAAAAACGCGCTTCATTCAATTTACTCTCAGCCTCATTCGCCTCTATAATGGCGCGATCAAGCGAAGATAGAGCCTCACTTAAGGCTGCATGTTCGGGCGCGATACGCTCTAATTTACGGGCCGATGCGCGTAATTTGGTGATGCCGCACTCTTTGCCATCAAAGCTGCTGAGAACCGATTGTAATTCTTCGGTTAGCCGCTCGCCCTTTTGCATATCGCTGCGCTCGCCTGCCAATTCCTCTTCTTCGCCATCGATCGGATTAAAGGCCTGTAGCTCTTCTACGCTATGCTCCAACCATTCGCGGTCGCGCTCGGCTTGGTCGAGACTAGCGCGCGCCATTTCCAATGCTTTTGCAGCCTCTTTCCAATCCCGATAAAGATGCGCCACTTTTTCGCTGTTACAGCGGCCATAATTGTCGAGCAGGTCACGATGTCCCGATGGATTGAGCAATCCGCGATCATCATGCTGGCCATGAATTTCAACCAAATGCCGCCCGATGGTGCGCAGCAATGCTGCGCTGCAAGGTTGATCGTTAATATAAGCTTTGCTGCCGCCATCCGCTTTTAGGCTGCGCCTGATAATGAGTGCTTCATTTGGCTCGCACTCGATCTCATTGTCTTGCAGCATCGATAATAATGCGCCAGTGGGCGTTTCAAATGTTGCGATAACTTGGGCTTTGTCACAGCCATTTCTGACCAGATTATTCTCCGCCCGCGCGCCCAAGACAAGCCCTAATGAATCCAACAATATCGATTTTCCAGCGCCAGTTTCACCCGTTAAAACGCTCAAACCATCCTGAAAATTGAGAGACAATGCCTCAATCAAAACAATATTACGAATATTCAGATTCTGGAGCATAGACCCTTGTCTAAAGCGACATTAGAAATATGCCAGCAAATATTATGCCTTTGGAGCATGTTTTTGCATCAATTCAAATGCTTTTTCATACCATTCACTAGCGGGGTAATTGCTCCCTAAAACGGCACTGGCGCGTTTTGCTTCGTCCAATACGCCCAACGCTAAATAGCTCTCGGTCAGACGATAAAGAGCCTCTGGCGTGTGCATTGTAGTGTCAAATTTATCGACCACCTCGCGAAACCGAATGACCGATGCCAGCCACAAAGAACGGCGCTGGTAAAAACGGCCAATTTCCATTTCTTTTCCTGCTAAATGATCGCGCACCAAGTCAATTTTTAAGCCAGCATCGGCAGCATAGCGCGTATTAGGATAGCGGCGTTGCACCTCACCAAGCGCAGCCAATGCATTGCTCGTGGTTTTTTGATCGCGCGTGACGTCGCCAATGCGTTCATAATGGCACAAAGCAATCAGATAATAAGCATAGGGTGCGTCTTTATTACCTGGATGGATTGATAAAAACCGACTCGCCGAGCGGATAGATTCGTCATATTTATTGTCGAGATAATAGCTAAATGCGCTCATTAGTTGAGCGCGGCGCGACCAAGGTGAGAATGGGTGCTGACGCTCAACTTCATCAAATAGGGCAGCGGCCACAGCGTAATTTTTATTATCAAGCCGCTCTTTCGCTGCATTGTAGAGCGTATTCACATCGCGGGCGATAAATTTAGTATCAGCTTTTTGCCCACCCGTTGAACAGCTAGCAAGTAAAGCAGCAGATACGGCCAATAGCATCGGCTTAGAAAATGCAGTAAGAAATTTCTTTGTCATTCTTTATCCTTAATCGCAGTTGGGCTTTGCGCCAACAGTTAAATGAAAAAAAGCATCGGCTCAAATAAAAAAGCCGCAGACGAAACGCCCACGGCTTTTTCTTTTAAGCAATCAATCTGTATCGTGTATGAATTAAGCGCGTCAGATTGACTTTATTCGCCAGTGATAAAATCTGGCAATCCAGCCTCATGGCCATCATTATCTTTGCCGTCATTATCACGGCGTTGACCACGTCCTTTGCCGCCATCACGGCCACCTCTGCCATCGCGGCGAGGTTTGCGATCACTGCCTCTATTGCCTTTGGATTTATTGTCGCGCGGAGGACGAGTATCTTCTAATGCCTCGCCCGTTTCTTGATCGACAACGCGCATAGACAGACGCACTTTACCGCGTTGGTCAATCTCAAGAACCTTCACCTTAACCTCTTGACCTTCGGACAGTTCATCAGCAACCTTTTCGACGCGCTCATCTTTGATTTCAGAAACATGAACCAGACCATCCTTGCCGCCCATGAAGTTCACAAAAGCCCCAAAATCGACAAGGTTTACGACCTTACCGTCATAAATTTTACCAACTTCAGCTTCTTCGACAATGCCTTCGATCCATTTCATCGCCGCATCAATTTGCGATTTGTCAGAGGATGAAACTTTGACCAAACCTTCATCGTCAATATCAACTTTAGCACCAGTTTCAGCAACGATCTCGCGAATCACTTTGCCGCCAGTACCGATAATGTCACGGATTTTTGATTTGTCGATTTGGATTGTTTCGATGCGCGGCGCATGCTCAGAGAGCTCTGTGCGTGCATTGCCCAACGCTTTGGTCATTTCACCCAATATATGGGCACGGCCTTCGCTGGCTTGATGCAATGCGGTTTTGAAAATCTCTTCGGTAATACCAGCGATTTTAATATCCATTTGCATAGTGGTGATGCCTTTTTCGGTACCCGCCACTTTGAAATCCATATCGCCAAGATGATCTTCATCGCCCAAAATATCCGATAGAACGGCAAAATCATCGCCCTCAAGAATAAGGCCCATCGCAATACCAGACACTGGACGTTCGATTGGAACGCCCGCATCCATCATCGATAAACAGCCGCCGCAAATGGTGGCCATGGAGGATGAACCATTGGATTCTGTGATGTCGGATAATATACGAATAGTATATGGAAAATCTTCTAGGCTAGGCAGGATTGGGCGCAGCGCGCGAAATGCCAATTTACCATGACCAATTTCGCGGCGACCGGGCGCACCAAAACGGCCCACTTCGCCAACAGAATAAGGCGGGAAATTATAGTGTAGCATGAAATTGCTATAGCTTAACCCATCCAAGCCATCGATCATTTGCTCGGCATCTTTTGTACCCAGAGTTGTGGTACATATTGCTTGCGTTTCACCGCGCGTAAACAATGCACTACCGTGGGTACGCGGCAAGAAACCAACGGTGGACTCAATCTGGCGTACTTCATTGGTTTTGCGGCCATCAATCCGCTGACCATCCTTTAAGATCGCACCGCGCACAATATCCGCTTCTAGCTTTTTCGCTTGTTTCATAGCCGTCATCATCGCTTGACCATCGACATCTTGCGCTTCAAAATGCGCCTTGGCTTTGTCGCGCGCAGCATTTAATGCAGTGCTGCGCTCGCTTTTATCCGTGATTTTATACGCCGCAGCAATATCATCGCCGATAAGCCCACGAATTTCTTCTTTCACCTCGGCATTGCCATCGCTTGTAACGAGCTCCCAAGGCTCTTTTGCAGCTTGTTCGGCCAAATCAATAATCAGGTTCACAACCTTTTTAATTTCATCGTGCGCAAACATAACAGCACCAAGCATGACGTCCTCAGAAAGTTCTTTCGCTTCGGATTCCACCATCATAACGGCATTACCCGTCGCCGCCACAACCAGATCAAGATCGCCTTCGGCTATTTTTTCCATATTGGGGTTTAATTGATATTCACCCGCAGCATAGCCGATACGCGCCGCGCCTATTGGCCCCATGAATGGAACACCCGATATAGTCAAAGCCGCTGATGCAGCTATCATCGCCAAAATATCAGGTTCATTCTCGCCATCATAGCTAAGCACCTGACAAATAACATTAAGTTCGTTGTAAAACCCTTCTGGAAATAGCGGCCGTACAGGGCGATCGATCAAGCGGCTGGTGAGTGTTTCTTTTTCAGTCGCACCGCGCTCGCGCTTAAAGAAGCCGCCTGGAATACGTCCAGCGGCTGAGAATTTTTCTTGATAATGGACGGTTAGCGGAAAGAAATCCTGTCCATCTTTTACCGATTTTGCAGCCGTTACTGCGCATAAAACAACGGTCTCGCCTAATGTTGCAATCACTGCGCCATCGGCCTGACGGGCAACCTGCCCTGTTTCAAGAGTGAGGGTTTGTCCGCCCCATTCCATTTCTACTTTTTTAATATCAAACATATATTTTCCTTATATCCCACATCGCCCTATGCAAAGTGGGGCCTTTTTCTGGGAAATCCCGCCCCAAAACGGTTGGGTAATTTTCTAACCCTTTGCTATTCTACCTTATTATAGAATAGCCTTTATACAAAAAGCGGCCTCATGAGGCCGCTCTCTAACTCTTATTTACGCAGACCGAGTTTCTCAATCAGCTCTTTGTAACGCGCTTCGTCTTTGCCTTTTAGATAATCTAAAAGCGAACGACGCTTATTCACCATCATCAATAGACCACGGCGCGAGTGATTATCTTTATGATGACCTTTGAAGTGATCCGTTAGATTCACAATTCGTTCGGTCAAAATCGCTATTTGTACTTCTGGAGACCCAGTGTCACCTTCCATACGGCCATATTCTTTTGATAATTCTGCTTTGCGTTCAACTGTAATCGTCATATATTTTTCCTACGAACACCTTAAACATTAAAACCGCGAATGATGCGCACATTTCCATGCGAAATCTCTACTAAAGCAATCGGATTTTCTTCTTCCCATGCCAAATGGAGACCATCTCCTGCGACCCCAGATAAGACACGGCCCTGTCGGATCGCTTTTGCCTGTTCTGAGGAGAGGTGAAGTGCCGGGGTGTCGTCCAGCGCTGCCTCCATTGGCAAAATTATGTCTTTCAATGGCGCGCCTTTACCGATTTCATTCAATTTGTCTAGTGAAATCGCATGTTTTAGCGAAAAAGGCCCTGCATTTGTCCGCCTGAGCATAGTTACATGGCCGACGCTGCCAACCGCACGTGCAATATCACGCGCCAAAGAGCGTATGTATGTGCCTTTGGAAACATGGGCCGATAGGGTTATTCTATCTAAAGCATTATCATCATATTCACCAGCTATAGAAAGCGCATATATCGTAACATGGCGCATCTTCATTGCGACATCAACGCCAGCGCGCGCCAGATCATAGGCCCGCTGCCCATCAATTTTAAGCGCGCTATATTTGGGCGGAATCTGGTCAACATCTCCAATAAACTCAATCAATGCAGCCTTTATGTTTGCCAATGATGGCCGCGTATCAGAGATTTCGCTAACATCGCCCTCGTTATCTAAAGTTTCGGTTTCTATGCCAAATTTTATGGTAAAGTCATAAATTTTTGATGCATCAAGCATCCGCCCACACAGCTTTGTCGCCTCTCCCAATGCTATCGGCAAAACACCGCTCGCCAGCGGATCAAGCGTGCCGCCATGCCCCACTTTCAGCTTATCCTTACCCTTTCCAAGAAGTCCAGCCTCACGCAAATTACGCTTAACCGCGCCAACGGCCTGTGTTGATCCCAGCTCAAGCGGTTTGTCCAATATGATCCAACCATGATGCTTCATGATTTAGACATGCCCCTGCGTTATAATGACTTCAATCATCAATTTCCAAATCGCGCACAACTTTGGGATCATTGAGCAGATTATCAATGCGCGCCACTTCATCAAAGCTCTCATCGGCTAAGAACTTCAATTTGGCCGCATATTTCATTTTGGTGCGGGCAGCGACTTCGCGTTGAAAAAAAGCCGTGTTGGTGCGCAGTGCCTTAATAACAGCTTCTTCATCGCTCCCTAACAAAGGTTTTACGAAAACCTTAGCATGGCGCAAATCGGGCGACATACGCACTTCGGTGACGCTGACACTCTGGCTGCTCAACACTTCATCATGCACTTCACCGCGCAGCAATAATTCGGATAAAATATGCCGTACTTGCTCACCCACGCGCAGCAAACGAACCGAGCGGCCTTCGCTCGATATATCGTTAAATTTAGCCACCAAACATCCCTTCTTGCACTTCCGTTAGCATAGCAGTAGAGGAAGATTTCACCAATAAATTGCCTTCTTCATCAAGCAATTCCCCTTCGATAAAAGCGACATTACGCCCCATTTTGACCACTCTGCCTTTGCCGATTAATTTCCCAACAGGCACAGGCTTTATATAGCTCATAGTCATATCTAGGTTGAGCGGCAGCAATTTGCCTTTGGATTCAGACAGTATCGCACTGCCCATAATTTCATCCATAAAGCCGCCGATAAGACCGCCCTGCACCACACCGCGCGGGCTTTTGAAGCTTTCAGGCGCAACAAATTCAATGGTCGCTATCCCATTTTCATAAGAAATGGGCCTAGATTGCATCAAATTAGAAGAAGGTGATCCTATTGCCAAATCTTATCCTATATCCTCTACAATATGCGTTCGCGCTCTTCGGTTTCAAACACTTCGAGCATATCACCTACTTTAACATCATTAGTGTCTTCCAAAACAACACCGCATTCAAGGCCCGTACGGACTTCATCGACATTATCCTTAAAGCGGCGCAAGGATGCTATTATGGTCGAGCTGACAATCACATCATCGCGCGTTAGACGGGCATGGATGCCTTTCTTGATATACCCATCGGTAACCAGCAAACCAGCGGCTTTGTCTTTTTTGCCAGATTTGAACACATCTTTAACCTCGGCACGGCCAACAACGGTCTCGATAATTTCTGGGCCAAGTTCGCCCGCCATTTCTTTGCGGATGTCCTCGGTCAGATGATAAATCACATCGAAATATTTCAGCCGTACAGCTTCGCGTTTTAATATCTCTCGCGCCTTGCTGTTGGGACGAACATTGAAACCAATAATCGGTGCATTGGAAGCATTGGCCAAAATCACATCGGATTCGGTAATACCGCCAACACCGCTATGCAGCACGCGCACTTTAATATCATCGGTTGATATTTTATTGAGCGCCGTCACAATCGCCTGCATAGAGCCTTGCACATCGGCCTTAACAACCACAGGATATTCCATAGCATTATTCGCCGACAATGCAGAAAACATCGAATCCACAGATGCTGGGGCCAGTGCCGTACGCGCTTTTTTCGCTTGCTCTTTACGATAAAGAGCAACCTCGCGCGCGCGTTGGTCATTTTCCACCACGGTGAGCATATCACCCGCAGATGGAACACCGCTAAGCCCTAATACTTCGACAGGTTGCGATGGGCCAGCCTCTTTTATCTGCTGGCCTTTATCATTGATAACCGCACGTACCTTGCCCGATTCCTCACCAACAACGAAAATATCTCCGCGCCGCAAAGTACCGCGCTTGACCAGAACCGTTGCCACAGCACCGCGCCCTTTGTCGAGCTGGGCTTCGACAACAACACCCTCGGCAGCCCGATCAGGATTGGCTTTGAGTTCCATCAATTCAGATTGTAAGGCCAATTTTTCCAGCAATCCATCCAAATTGGTTTTCTTGAGCGCAGAAACTTCGACGTCTTGAACCTCACCGCCCATTTGCTCGACGATGATTTCATGCTCCAGCAATCGTTCGCGCACTTTTTGAGGTTTCGCGCCTTCTTTATCGATTTTATTAATCGCAACAATCATTGGCACATTAGCCGATTTACAATGATTAATGGCCTCTATGGTTTGCGGCATTAATCCATCATCGGCGGCCACAACCAATATCACTATGTCCGTCACCATCGCGCCGCGTTGACGCATTTCTGTAAAGGCTTCGTGACCGGGCGTGTCAAGGAAAGTGATTTCATCGCCTGTTTTGGTTTTAACCTGATATGCGCCAATATGTTGGGTAATACCGCCAGCTTCACCAGCGGCAACATCCGCACCGCGCAGCGCATCTAATAAGCTTGTTTTACCATGATCGACATGACCCATAACAGCCACAACAGGGGCACGCGGTTTCAGCGTATCTTCTGGATCGATGTCGGTTTCAACATTAATCTCAATATCGGATTCCGATACACGGCTAATCCTATGGCCAAATTCCTCGACAAGCAATTCCGCTGTATCTTGGTCGATAGTCTGATTAACCGTCACCATCATGTCCATATTGAACAAGGCCTTGACCAATTCAGCGCCTTTTTCGCCCATGCGCTTGGCAAGCTCTTGCACCGTAATGGCTTCTGGCACTTTTACATCGCGTATTTTTTTAACCTGCGGCTCTCTTGAACCCCCGCCTGATTGGGCACGTTTTTCTTTCTCACGCGCCCGTTTTAGCGCAGCCAATGAGCGCGCTCTGGCACCATCATCTTCGTTTAGGGCGCGGCTGACGGTTAATTTTCCAGACTGGCGGCGATCATTACGATCGCGCGAAGGTCGGCTTGGTTTTTTCTCTTCGCGCGCAGGACGCGCTGGCGATTCAACAGGCGAAAATTTGCGCGGCGGCGGCGGCGCGACTTTCGATTTTTTCGGCGTTTCAGGTTCAGGGGCAACCTCAACAGGCGTTACTACCTTATCCTTATTTTCTTGCTCATTTTTCTTTTCTTCGGCGCGCCTTTTGCTCTCTTCTTCGCGCTGTTTTTTCTGCTCTTCTTCACGGCGGCGCGTATCTTCTAATATATTGAGACGCGATTCCTCTGCCTCACGCAGCAGTTTTGCCTGACGCTCTTGACGCGACATATTTTCATCAACCGCGCTTTTACGCGCTGGAGCAGGCTTTTCTTTTACAGGCGGCGGTGGAGGCGGTGGCGGTGCTGCTTCTGGTTCAGGCACATAACCAGGCTTACCCACCAATTTACGCCGTTTCACCTCGACCACCACTTTATTGGTGCGTCCATGGCTGAAAGTCTGCTTCACTTCGCCAGAATCAACTGCGCGCTTCAAACCTAATGGTTTGCGCGTTAGCTTTGGCTTTTCTTCTTTTTCATCACTCATCGAACAGACCTAGTCCTTATATTTTGGTTGGTAAATGATGCATCAGCATCGCATTTCAACCGATTGTTATCTGGATCAATAGAACATCCAGTAAAATTTATCCAGCGGCGAAGATGATGCTCCAATCGCTGAGCTGATTTTTTATCATTAATCCCGATATGCACCGCATTTTCTTTGCCCAAAGCAGCCGATATTGCACCGCGATCGGCGGGAATTATCGTCCCTTGCAGACCGTTTCCTTCGCTATCGCTGCCAACGCGCCATGCTTGATCTAATTTTCTTCGGCCGTCCTCGCGCGCATCGGCGGAATGATAAAGCGCGAATAATTGACCGCTCCGTGCTGCAGCGGCAATTTTTTCAGAACCCGTCAGCACATAGCCGCCGCGCGATTCTAGGCCTAAACGGTTCAAAACAGCATTTTTCATTTCTAAAGCTATTTTATCCGTCAAATCATCGGGAAGAGTGAGCGATGCTCCCTTAAAAGCGCGAGCAAGTGCGCCGCGCAATTTACCATTATTCAGTGCCTCACAAAGAGTAGCCCCATCAACACCAATCCAAGCACCGCGCCCAGGGGCCTTGGCCCTGACATCAGGGGCAATCATACCTTCAGGGTCAATAGCAAGCCTCACAAGCACCCCTTGGGCCGCTCGATCACCTGTCAATATACACCGCCTTACAGGAGTATTTGAAGTCTCATTGAGGGTTTTCCGCAACAATGGCGTCCTCCTCAACTTTTGGCTCAACTTTTGGCTCAACTTTTGGCTCAACTTTTGGCTCAACTTTTGGCTCAACTTTTGGCTCAACTTTTGGCTCAACTTTTGGCTCATCGTCAAACCAATGCGCACGAGCAGCCATGATAATTTCATTGCCCTGCTCTTCGGTCAGCGCATAAACGGCCAAGATACCAGGCTTCTCATCAACTTTATGACGATCATTGCGGCGATCATTACGTTTTTGCGGCGGACGCGCTCTTTGAATCAATTCATCGGTAGCCAAATCGGCCAGATCGTCCAATGTCTTGATACCAGCTTTGCCCAAATCGACCAACATACCCTCGGTAAGATGCGGCAGGTCGGCCAAATCATCTTCGACACCCAGCTCTTTACGCTCGGTACGCGAAGCCTCCTCGCGGCGATCTAATGCTTCGGTAGCACGGTTTTGAAGCTCAGCCACCAGCTCTTCATCAAAGCCTTCGATTGTACCAAGCTCTTCGGGCGCAACATAAGCGACTTCTTCAAGCTCGCTAAAGCCTTCGGCCACCAATAGCTGGGACAATGTTTCATCCACATCCAATTCGGTTTGAAACATATCGCTGCGTTCCATAAATTCTTTTTGACGCTTTTCGCTCGATTCAGCTTCGGTCATAATATCAATCGCGCGGCCCGTTAATTGGCTAGCAAGACGAACATTTTGCCCGCGCCGCCCAATGGCAAGGCTCAATTGGTCATCAGGAACAACCACTTCGATACGATTTTCATCTTCGTCAATAACAACGCGACTAACGGTAGCGGGCTGTAAGGCATTGACGATAAAAGTAGCTGTATCCTCAGACCAAGGAATGATGTCGATTTTCTCGCCTTGCATTTCCTGAACCACGGCTTGAACGCGGCTACCTTTCATACCCACGCATGCACCAACAGGATCAATCGAGGTATCATGGCTAATCACACCGATTTTCGCGCGGCTGCCTGGGTCACGCGCAGCGGCCTTAATTTCGATAATTCCATCATAAATTTCGGGTACTTCTTGGGTAAATAATTTGCGCATAAAGTCAGGATGCGCACGGCTTAATAAGATTTGCGGGCCACGGTTTTCGCGCTGTACCTTAGTAATGATTGCGCGCACGCGATCATTAGCACGCAGCACTTCACGCGGGATTTGCTGGTCGCGGCGGATAACGCCCTCGGCACGACCAAGATCAACAACAACATGACCAAATTCAACCGACTTCACCACGCCTGTAATCACTTCATTAACGCGGTCTTTATATTCATCAAATTGACGCTCACGCTCTGCATCGCGCACTTTTTGGAAAATTACTTGCTTAGCCGATTGCGCATCAATGCGGCCCAAATCGACAGGCGGCAGCGGATCAATAATGAAATCACCAAGCTTTGCATCTTTTTCAAGCTTTTTGCCTTGTTTCAAATCCACTTGCTTGAAATGATCTTCAACTTCTTCGACGACCTCTACCACGCGCCACAAGCGCAAATCGCCTGTTTCAGTATCAAGCTTGGCGCGAATATCATTTTCAGCACCATAGCGCGCCCGAGCAGCACGCTGAATAGCTTCTTCCAGAGCTTCAACAACGATTGATTTATCAATCATTTTCTCGCTCGCAACTGCATTAGCTATTGCTAAAAGTTCAGCTTTATTAGCAGAAATGGGACTGGCCATCTTCTATTCTTCCTTATCGTCATGTTCTACGACATCAACACCATCGCTCATCAATGGAGCAGTTGCCGCAATTAATCTATCTGTCAAGAGAAGCTTTGCATTATCTACATTATTATAGGAAAATTCAAAATCTCCAAATTTACGGTCTTCAAAGCTTATGCTATCACCAATTACGCGCGCGATTTTCCCACGAAGCTTTTTGCGATCTTTCATTGCATCGATCAAAACTATGCGCGCATCATGCCCTGCCCAATCAACAAAATCGCTCAGCCGCGTCAGAGGACGGTCAATACCAGGCGAGCTCACCTCTAATCGATAGGCTTCTTCTATTGGGTCTAATGCATCAAATTTTTCCGATATGCGCCGCGATAAAGCCGCGCAATCTTCTATCACTAATTGGCGTGTATCGGGACGCTCTGCCATAATTTGCAGGGAAAGTTCATCGCCTACGCCCATCCATTGAACCCGCACAAGATCAAAACCCAAAGCTTTGGCCTCAGCTTCGATTAATGCTGTTAATTGCTCAATATCGCTCACGTCATTCCTTTATCGTTATAGACCAATCATCATGCAATATCGTTGGTGCCAGCCCCTAAGCGCTAGCCCCTCAAATATTCAGAATTTTGGGATAAACGCCCACTATGCCATATTTATGATTTTTGCAAGCCGTAAGTTTGCATGCACTGATTTAGAACGGTATTTTATTATATATTGCCCTGCTTATTATTGCCCTGCTTATTATTGCCTAGCTTGTTATTGTAAGGCGGCTCTATACACATTATATTTTTTTATATACAGATTCTCAACAGCATATTTATTTAATTTTCCAAGAGAAATATCATGATTAAATTATCATCAAAAATAAGTCTCATCTGTTCATTGCCTATATTGGCCCTCACTACTATTGGCTGCAGCAATGGCAATGCCAGCATATCAAGTGAATCAACGGCGACTGGATTTAACATCGAAGATATTGCTAATTTCAATGAACCTTGGGCCATGACATTTCTGCCTGGGGTTTCAGTAAGGGCACTTATAACAGAAAAAAGCGGTCAATTATTATTATTTGAAGAAGGTGGTGAAACTGTTGAAATCGCAGGCGTCCCAACAGTCGATTATGGCGGTCAAGGCGGGTTGGGCGATGTTGTTTTATCTCCTGATTTTGAAAATGACTCTATGGTCTATCTAAGCTGGGCAGAGGCTGGTGACAATGATACGCGCGGCGCAGTCGTTGGGCGCGCAAAATTAAATTTGGAAGATAGTAATCGCCTTGAAAATATGGAAATCATCTGGACACAATATCCAAAGGTAACAGGGCGCGGCCATTATTCGCATCGCATCGCATTTTCGCCTGATGGACAATATTTATTCATCGGTTCGGGCGAAAGGCAAAAATTTGATCCATCGCAAGATATGGATAGCAATATGGGCAAAATTGTTCGTCTATACCCCGATGGCACTATCCCCAAAGACAATCCATTTTATACCAAAGCTAATGCCATACGCTCGCAAATATGGTCTTTGGGCCACCGCAATATATTGGGCTTGGCCTTTGATGCAAAAGGCCAGCTTTGGAATCAAGAAATGGGGCCTGCGCATGGCGATGAGGTCAATCTGGTCAAAGCCAAAGCCAATTATGGTTATCCCATTGTATCTAATGGCAATCATTATGACGGGCGCGACATACCCGATCATAGCGAGGGTGATGGCTTTGAAGCCCCCAAGATATTTTGGAATCCCACGTTAGCGCCCAGCGGATTAATTGCCTATACGGGTGAAATGTTCCCCGAATGGCAAGGCTCATTAATGCTCGGCGGTCTTGCGGGACAAGCCTTAGTTCGTCTTAAAATTGATGGTAAAAACCTCACAAAAGCGGATGAATGGCCCATGGAAGCGCGCATCAGAGAGGTTGAACAAGGCCCTGATGGTGCGCTTTGGCTATTAGAAGATGGCAAAGGCGGAAAATTGCGCAAATTAACGCCGCAATAATCCAAGATTCGAATGTCCAACCTGCCTTATGACAAATCATTGGATGTTATTATGCCTGCTAGGGCGCGTAAAAACCCTATGACTGCTCATGAAAAAAGCACGCTAACAAATATCATGACAATAGGTTGAATATTATATTTTATTCATACATTTCCCTAATTTGATGTTGTCGTTCCCGACAAATCGGCAAGAAAGCTCTCAACACGCTGTGCATTAGCCCCTAAATCGCTCTGTCCAACGCGGCTGACGCTGCGCATATCGATAATACTGGCATCACCATCTTGCGTGGGTTTAACGCGCAGCACCACATCATCCTTGAACCGAAAAATAGCTGTGGTATCGGTCGCTTCTAATCGTCCTAGCTCAGGCGTTGAAATAGCAATATCCCACCCCCTATCTTTGGCCAATCGTTCGGCTTTTGTGATAACAGCGGCTACCTTCATATCGACACGCACCGAGCGAATAGTGGGATAGGCTTCTTGGTGGAGCCGCGTCCAGCGTTGCAATGGCGAAAGCCCCGTCATATCATCATCATTGGGAATATCATCAAGATTATCGCTGCGCAGTGACAATTTTTGAAATGTGGGTGGATCGGCAAGGTCGGTCGATATATCGTGAATGGCGGGCACGCTTTGCGCCGTAAAATATATAGTCAGTAAATAACCCACATATAGCCCCGCAATAGCCAGAGCCAATATGCGCAATAGCCATGATGGTTTATTTTTTTTCACCCTGTCCCAAATGATAAAAATTGTGCCAAAACAGAGTACTGCAAAAGTCAAAAAGAAAGAATATTGAAGCCCCACGAACGCCGAGCGGAATCCCCAAAAACCAAAACCACTCCCAAATGACGCGATGACACCCCATAATGATCCGCCAATAGCCGCAAAGAATAAAAGACTGGCTCGCCAATCTTTTAGAAAAAAGCTTCTATTAGCTATCGCAATATTATTGGACTTTTCTGCGGGAAAAACGCGCAAATTCTCATCGTTATTTTGATTGCCATCAGTATCATTTTTATCGGACATTATCTCACACCTGCTAGTTAATTTACATATTCAACTATTGTGCTTTCACAATAAAAACAAGCTTATCATTAGACAAATGCTAATTTGAATGACAAAGAAACGCATTCATTAACGCAAATCTCTCTTCACTTATCAGGTTTATCAATCCCTATGCAAACGGTAGCAGAAATAAAAAATTCCAAACGCTTTATATTACTGGCCGTATTTATTTATTCGGTTGGTTTTGGAATTATCATGCCCGTTTTGCCCGATCTCATCATAGAGTTGGAAAATATATCATTAGCTGATGCTACTTTTTTGGCGGGTTTAATGGGCGCGAGCTATGCGATATTCCAATTTCTAATGGGTCCGCTCATGGGAAGCTTTGGCGATAAATATGGACGGCGTCCCGTGTTTCTTATCAGCCTATGCGCTTTTGGCGTTGATTTTCTGCTGATGGGACTAGCACCTTCGATAATTTGGTTATTTATTGGTCGCTCTATTGCAGGAGGGTTGGGCGCGATATTTGGCCCTGCCAATGCTGCTATGGCCGATTTATCAAATGATGATGACCGCGCCGCTAGTTTTGGCTTGGTCGGTGCAGCCTTTGGTGTTGGCTTTATTATTGGCCCTGCAATAGGCGGGTATTTGGGTGATTTGGGAACAAGAATCCCCTTTTTCGTGGCAGGATTATTGGCTCTTTCGGTGGCAATCTATGGATATTTCTTTTTCCCCGAAACAATCGCGAATACAGATCGACGAGATTTTATCTGGAAAAAAGCCAATCCGTTCAGTACATTTTCAAAATTATCCAAAGAAAATAAAATCATCCCAGTCGCCATCATCTATTTCATCTGGATATGCGCCACCAATGTATATCCGGCATCTTGGACATTTTATGCCAAAGCGCAATTTGGATGGGATAGCAAAATGATAGGCATTTCATTGACGATCGTTGGTATATCTATGGTCATTACGCAAATGTTTGTGCTGGGCAATATGGTCAAAAGATTTGGCGAGCGCAAAACAGCCTTAATAGGGCTTATCTGTGCCATCATTGGATTTTGCATCATGGCGCAAATCACAAATGGTATTATTGCGCTCCTTATTAGCGTAATTATGGGCATACAAGGCGTAATCATGCCATCGCTTAATGCGATTATGTCACGCCGCACATCCACCAGAAACCAAGGCGAATTACAGGGTTTCAACGCTAGTATGGCTGCGCTAGCTTTGCTCATCGCTAATATATCTTATAATAGCCTATTATCCTATTTCACGAGCAGCGATGCCCCTTTTCGTTTTGCAGGAGCCCCCTTCATATTGGCGGCATTTTTTGCTATTATATCAATATTATTATTGCTCACCCTTCCCAAAGCCAATAATGCAGCGACATGAATATTCTCGCTAGGCAAACAGAGCATTATGAAGCTATTGAGAATCTGCTCGATGAGAGCTTTGGCAAAAATCGCCATCGCCGGATTTCCTATGCCATAAGAGCGGGCAACGCATTCATTCCCAATTTAAGTTATGTGCTGCTTGATAAGGGGCATCTCATCGCTACTATTAGCTGTTGGCCGATATATTTACAGCCAATCGATAACAAATATGACGCGCGCAGCCTATCATTGATAATGGTAGGGCCGATTGCTGTATCGCAATCCTATCAAAACCTGGGTTATGGCCGCATGCTCATAAACAAGGTCATAAAATTAGCGCATGATAATGCGTTAGAAGGATTGGTTATGATTGGCGATCCAGATTATTATTCGCAATTTGATTTTACTGCTATGGATAATTGCGCTTGGCAATTGCCTGGCCCTTATGAGAGCCATAGACTCTTAATGCATGGCGATGCTAGAGATAAGCTTCCCAAAACTGGCCTATTAAGCCCCAATATTGCAAAGAGCAACAAGCTCTCAGATATGAAGGTCAGCGTCTAATGCCATATTTAGCTCCAGAGCTGCAAAATCTGTCGCTTAGCGATATTGCTGAATTAGCACAGCACAGAAAATTACCGCCTGTGGAGCAATGGAACCCAGAGCAGAGCAGCAATAGTAAAATGCAAATTTTATCCGACGGCAAATGGTTTCATGATGGTGGAGAAATTAAAAGAGCCTCAATGATACGCGCATTTTCATCGCTCCTGCGCAAAGATAAGGACGGATATTGGCTTATTACCCCCTATGAGAAACAATCCATCATAGTCGATGATGCGCCCTTCATTGCGGTAGAGCTAAAGTGCGAAGGCAGCGGCAAGGATCGCAATATATTCGTGCGCAACAATGTAGATGATATTATTGTAATTGGGCCGCAAAATAGCATCATTATGGGCAGCTCCCCCAAAGGCGACTCTATTCCCTATATAGAAGTGCGCAATGGTTTAATGGCCAAATGCAGCCGTTCTGTGACCTATGATCTTTATGAAATTGCATTAAAAGAAAAGCCTAATGACGCAGGTGAGATCGGATTGTGGAGCGGTGGACATTTCTTTGGTTTGAACAGCGCATGAGTTATAATGTTGCAATCAATAGATTAATCACAGCATATAATAATGATAATGATTTCATTATAGAAGATGAACGTGACTTAATCGAGGATATTGAGAGCCTAACCAAAGCGGCGGTCTTAATTGCCATTACAAATCAAGCCAACCCAACGGTCATATTGACGCAGCGACCAACATGGCTGCGCGATCATGCTGGGCAAGTAGCTTTCCCCGGCGGCAAAATGGATTCAACAGATAGAGATATTTCCCATACCGCGCTAAGAGAAGCACAAGAAGAATTAGCCATCGATCCAAAAGCCGTAGATATTATCGGTCAATGCCCAGAATATTGCACCGCTAGCGGGTATCGAATTACATCGGTCATCGCGATTGTCCCCCCCGACATAGAGATAATTGCCAATCTCGGTGAAGTTGAAAGTTGGTTTGCCCCGCCCGCTTCATTCCTATTTAATACAAAAAACTTGACCAAAAAATCTGCAATATGGAATGGTCAAAACCGACATTATTATGATATGCAATGGCGTGATTATCGTATTTGGGGCGTGACTGCTGGTATTATTGCAAATTTAGCCCGCAGAATTAATGCGTAATATGGCCAAAAATAAAAACCATATATCGCCGCAGCATTGGATGACCATCAATGGCTTAGTCCGTATCATCGATGCTCTATATAGTGCCGAGCACCCTATCCGCATCGTTGGCGGTGCTGTGCGCGATACACTGGCTGGCACCAGCGTTCATGATATTGATTTAGCAACACCATTATTGCCCGATAATATCATGCAAAAATTAACCGATGCAGGCGTAAAGACGATCCCAACTGGATTACAGCATGGGACGATTACGGCTATTTCCAACAACAATAGTTTCGAAATCACCACATTACGCAAAGATACTGAAACTAACGGGCGGCATGCCATAGTTGTGTTTTGCGATGATTGGTTAGAAGATGCCCAGCGCCGCGATTTCACCATTAATGCGCTCTATGCCGACCCAATTACAGGTGAAATTTTTGACTATTTTGGAGGTATTGATGACCTGCAAAATCAATGCGTGAAATTTATTGGTAATGCGCATGACAGAATCGAAGAGGATCATTTAAGGATATTACGCTATTTTCGGTTCTTAGCGCGGTTTGAAAATACGGTCATTGATGATGATAGCATAGAGGCTTGTGCTTCTCTGTCTAAACGGCAAATGACATTAGCCCGCGAGCGGATTAGCGATGAATTAATCAAAATATGCCGCGCTATAAACCCGTATCGCGCAATAAATACAGCCTATGAAAATGATATATTTCAATCTTTTTTGCCCGAAATTGAAGATAATAATATCAAAAATTTACAACAGCTTATTACTCGCGAGAAACAATATGATATTGCCCCTGCTGCATTGCGCCGCTTGGCTGCCTTGTTGCCCAATGATAAGCAGATTTTACACAAAATAGCCTCGCGATTGAAATTCTCAAATTCCATGCGAAAATCGCTCACTTCGCGGGCCTATTCATTGCCAATAAATGCAGAGAATATCCGAAAATTAGCATTTGCATTAGGCTCTGATGCTGCTTTAGATATTGCTTTACTATATGGCGGCGACAATATCCAAGCTATGCTTGCCCAGCTAGAGGGTTGGGAAATTCCCAAATTTGAATTAAAAGGCGGTGCCTTGATTAAAGGCGGGCTAACGGCTGGCCCAATAGTGTCTGACGCATTACAAGAAATTCGAGAAAGATGGATTAATGCAAATTTCCCAGATCAAAAAGCCTTAAACATCATTATGGAAAAAGTGATTTCGGAAAAATTGGCGGGTTAAAATTTATTTTTAATCTCATCTGAAGTCAAAAATTCATAAGCTTTTTGACCATCAAGGGGTTCAGCATAATAATAGCCTTGACCAAAAGAACAGCCTAGCCCCGATAAAACGCGCGATAATTCCTGCGTTTCGACGCCTTCAGCAGTAGTTTGCAGCCCTAAGCTTCTCGCGAGCGATAATACCGCGCTTACAATAGAGCGTTTATCTTTATCTACGATCATATCCGTCACAAAACTGCGGTCAATTTTCAGCACATCGATAGGTAATTGCTGCAAATATGCCAAATTAGAATAGCCAGTACCAAAATCATCCATAGCCAGGCAAGTATTGAGAGACTTTAAGCTTTCCATAATCTTTCTAGCATTGCTAGGATCTTCAATGAAAGCACTCTCTGTCAATTCAATGGTAATGCGTTTTCCAGAAATATTAGCATTGCGCAAGGCATCATCAACAGCATAAGCGACATCATCGCGTGCCATCTGAACCGCAGACATATTAATTGACATTTTCAACGGTAATTCAGAACCAAATTGATTATCCCATTGTTTTAATTGGCTTGCAGCTTGTGCTAAAGCCCAACGTCCAAGCGGAATTATTAGACCGCTCTCTTCGGCAACAGGAATAAAATCAGTGGGTGAAATGAATCCACGATCAGGGTCGCTCCATCGGGCCAGAGCTTCAAAACCATTTAATTTGCCTGTTTCTAGGTCAATCAAAGGTTGATAATTTAATGATAGCTCATCGCCCTCTATCGCGCGCCTTAGATCGGTCTCTATCGAAAAACGATGTTTTACACTCGTCTTGGCTTCGATGGTATATAATTCATAATCCTTGCTGTGCTTAGCTTTTTTGAGCGCAATCTGCGCATTACGCAATATATCCATCGGATCATCTTTTTTGGCATAACCAACCGCACTGGCCACCGCGCATTCAACTTGAATTTCCAAATTTGCTAATTGACAGGGCTGCTTAAATGCCGCTTGCAATCGCTCTGCTACTTGCTTCACAATATCATCAACACCATCATATTGCATGAATAGCGCAAATTCATTACCATTTAATCTGGCTAAAAATTCATCGGCTCTTGCTTGACTATTTAACCTACTGGCGATTGTAAGAATTAATTCATCACCAGCCATAGCCCCTACTGATTGATTGACGAGGCTGAAACGCGCCATATCCAGTATGATTATTGCAAATTTTTCACGCGATATAACCTCAACATTGCGATCATAGCGTATTTTTTCTTCAATCCTTTCTTCAAAACCCACGCGGTTAGAAAATCCGGTAAGGCTGTCGGTCATCATTTCGCGGCGCAGGTTAATACGATTATTCTCTTCGCCGGTTTTATCAAAAAATGAGACAATAAACATATTTTCAAACTTATTATATCGCGCAATATTTATATCCAATTGCCTATAGGATATAAATTCTTTGGAGTGCCAACATTCAGAATAGTGCGATTGACCATTTTCAATCATACCAGAAATCATATAGAATATATTAGGATAGCATTCTGCTTCTAAATCCTTAAAGCTCTGCAAAATCAAAGCGAATGCATCATTTTGGGAAACCAAGCCGATTTTATCTTCATCAAATTGATAAATCGCAGTAGCAATAGGCAGGCTATCAAGCCAATCATATTGCCGCACAATCGTACCCAACGAGGAAGCTGTTAATAGCTCTTTACAATTATTTTTATCAAAGTTTAACTGGATGCCCATTAATATTTTTCATTGATTGAAAGTAACCATATATTCTCACTAATTGTTCAATAAATAATTAATAGCCCAATGATATTGAGTGAAAATGCTAGCCTCTATATTTTTATATCCAAATTTATTGGTAAATTAGAATATTTCACACTATAAATCAATAATTTAACAATAGGTTAATCAAATTTACCATTTTTGGGAAATCCCGTCGGTGGCAAGCGACCAGCCGCTCCGCGCGCTACACGCCATAAAGACATATCGCTCTCGGTGCGCGTTCGGCCGCTAGCGCCGCCCATTGTCCAGCTCAGTCCCTCGCTCATCCTAAAGCAAATAGCATCGGATAGCCCGCCATCCTTATAGCGTTGCAACATGACCCCCTGCCCTTTAGCCAGCTCTGGCATTTCGCTGATAGGGAACACCACCAATTTACGGTTCTCCCCAATCACAGCAATATATGCATCACTATCTTCGCTGTTTGCAGGAGCATTGCGCACCACTTGCAATGTAGAATTGCCCTTTTGATTGACGACTTGACGTCCTTTGCGCGTTTCAGCGATAATATCGCTCACTTTGGCAATAAAGCCTTTGCCATTAGAAGATACCAGCAGCAAACGACCATCAATCTGCGCATTTTTGAGCGCAATTATATCATTTCCCGCATCAATATCTATCATCGTCGTCAAAGGTTCGCCAAAACCCCGAGCTCCAGGTAATTTATCGGCCCCTAATGTATAAAAACGCCCCGAAGCCGTGGCTATGAGCAATTTATCCGTGGTTTGGGCATGAAAGGCAAAAGCTGGGCCATCGCCTTCCTTAAATTTGAAATCACTACCGAGATCCGCATGCCCTTTCATGGCTTTTATCCAGCCGCGTTTGGACATAATAACCGTAATCGGCTCTTTTTCGATCATCGCCTCTAATGGAATCTCACGCGGAGCAGAGGCTTCAATCAATAATGTTCTGCGCGCGCCCACTAATGTATCTTCTGCATAGCCTTTGCGAAGCTTGGCAATATCGCGTTTTAATCGGGTGCGCTGCCGTGCTGGATTGTCAATCAATTTAACAAGCTCTTCGCGTTCTTTAAGTAGCTCTTCTTGCTCTGACTTTAGCTCCATTTCCTCTAACTTGCGTAATGAACGCAGGCGCATGTTCAAAATCGCTTCTGTTTGGCGATCGGTAAGATTAAATTCGGCCATCATGATCGGTTTTGGTTCATCTTCATTGCGGATAATTTCAATCACGCGATCCAGATTTAGAAAGGCAATGATATAACCGCCGAGCAATTCCAGACGATCATCGATTTTGGTCAGACGATATTTTGATTTACGCACCAAAACTTCGATCTGATGCGCAAGCCAATGGCGCAATAATTCGCCTATGCCCATCACATGCGGCGAGTGATTGGCATCCAAAACATTCATATTGAGCGAGAAACGATTTTCCAAATCGCTCATTCGAAATAATGAATCCATCAACATATCAGGATCTACGGCACGGTTTTTAGGCTCTAACACCAATCGGATTTTATCATCCGATTCATCGCGAATATCGGCCAAAATTGGTAATTTTTTATCCGCAATCAAATTGGCAATATTTTCTATCAATTTACCCTTAGTCACTTGATAAGGAATCTCTGTGACAACGGCAACCCAGGCCCCACGCCCTTCCTCTTCTTTATGCCATTTAGCCCGCACGCGCATAGCCCCGCGCCCGCTTTCATAAGCCGCATCTATCACGTCCTTGCTATCAACTAATATACCGCCTGTTGCGAAATCAGGGCCTTTAATGATCTGCATTATATCGGCGTGCTGGGCCGATGGATTATCAATCAATAATAGTACAGCATCCAATATTTCAGCAGCATTATGCGATGGAATAGAGGTTGCCATCCCAACGGCGATGCCCGAGGCTCCATTGGCCAATAAATTCGGAAACAACCCTGGCATTACTTCGGGTTCTTCGTCTTCGTCATTATAAGTGGGCTTAAGATCAGCACCATTTTGCTCGAGGCCAG
Organism: uncultured Sphingomonadaceae bacterium; assembly: GCA_938050045.1. Lineage (GTDB taxonomy): Bacteria > Pseudomonadota > Alphaproteobacteria > Sphingomonadales > Sphingomonadaceae > Sphingorhabdus_B. The sequence goes on along the minus strand of CALLJS010000013.1, from coordinate 54,968 downwards.
CCATCAACTCTATAGCGGTTTTGGTGAGCCGTGCCTCTGTATAACGATAGGCCGCTGCATTATCGCCATCAATATTCCCAAAATTACCCTGCCCATCGACCAGCGGATAGCGCAGAGAAAAACTTTGCGCCAAGCGCACCATCGCATCATAAACCGATTGATCGCCATGCGGATGATATTTACCAATAACATCTCCAACAACGCGCGCACATTTTTTATAACCTGATGCAGGATCAAGTTTGAGCAAACGCATCGCCCACAATAATCTGCGGTGCACAGGTTTTAACCCATCGCGCAAATCAGGCAAAGAACGTGCTGTGATAGTTGACATGGCATAGATTAAATAGCGCTCTGATAATGCTGCATCAAAAGGGGCATCCACGATTTGATCAAAGGGATCTTCAGAGGGCGTTGCAGGGCGTTCGGTAATATCGTTCATGATTCATTAAATAGCATCGCCTTTCGACGGTGGGTAGAAAAAATATGAGTTGCGCGTTGCTGAACCACTTTATCCGCATCTTATCCACTGCTATTTTAGATAAAAATAGGCCAAGGCTACATTGTTCTAAAAATAAACCAAATCTTCTGTTCATCAATGTTTGCGCAAACATTGAATATCCCCTAAACGAGCTGATGAATTAATATTGAGTCTCTAAAAATTCTTATCGCCTGTGATGCTTAATTAGATTGGATTATCATGAACCGCCGTAAAATATATGAAGGCAAAGCCAAAATTTTATACGAAGGCCCAGAGCCAGGCACGATCATTCAATATTTCAAAGATGATGCCACGGCGTTTAATGCTGAGAAAAAAGGTACTATTAATGGCAAGGGCGTTATTAACAACCGTATATCAGAGCATGTTTTCACACGCCTCTCACAAATTGGGATACCAACGCATTTTTTGCGCCGTCTAAACATGCGCGAACAATTAGTTAAGCAGGTGGAGATTGTTCCCATCGAAGTGATTGTGCGCAATGTTGCAGCAGGATCATTGACCAAGAGATTGGGCGTTGAAGAAGGTACAAAATTGCCGCATACTTTGCTCGAATATTGCTATAAAGATGACGCGCTGGGTGATCCATTAATCGCCGAAGAACATATCGCTTGCTTTAATTGGGCTACCCAAGATGAAATGCAGGACATCGCCGCTATGGCGATCCGCATCAATGATTTCATGTCTGGGATGTTTGCGGCTATTGGAATCAGACTGATAGACTTTAAGTTAGAATTTGGCCGCCTCTTTGATGGTGATTTTTCAAGGATAATTTTGGCCGATGAGATTAGCCCCGATGGCTGTCGTCTGTGGGATATGGAAACCAATGAAAAATTGGACAAAGACCGTTTCCGTAGAGATTTGGGCGGCGAAGAAGAAGCCTATCAAGAAGTTGCGAGACGTCTTGGCCTGCTGCCCGAAGAGAGCGATGCCGATGTATTGGATATGGAGCATCACCGCGCCAAAAAAGGCAAATAAAACCTAATTAATTTTTATACATAAATATTAAAATCCATAACCAAGCTAATGGCCGTGAGAGCAATTTACAGTTACAAAAATATTGCTTGCGTTTTTATTATAATAACTATTATCTACTAAGATGTATAATAAATTTTTCTGCCATTTATTTGGCATAGCCGCCCTCGCATTAACCCCTATCAATGTTCATGCGTCCGAAGCACCCGCTGGAGCAACGCGCACAGCAGCATGGAATAGCGAGAAATCAGAATTTACGCCCGATGATACGATTATCTATGGGGCATTAGACAATGGCCTTACCTATGCCATTAAGACCAATAATCGCCCACAAAATCAAATATTATTGCGCATGGCGATTGATTTTGGGTCAGCGGCAGAGACCGATGATGAACTTGGTCTCGCGCATTTTATCGAACATATGGCTTTTAATGGAACGACCAATGTTCCCGAAGGCGAAATGACAAAAATATTGGAACGTTTGGGTCTCTCATTTGGTTCAGATACCAATGCATCGACAGGATATACACAAACTCGATATAAGCTCAACATCCCCAACCTTGATCCCGAAACATTGGATCAATCGCTCTTTCTTATGCGCGAAACTGCCAGCGAAATAATGTTTAACCCAGAAGCCGTAGAACGGGAACGCGGTGTCATATTAGAAGAAAAGCGAGTCCGCGAAAATTTCCAAGCGAGAAGCGGCCGCGCCATCAACGAATTATTGCTGCCCAACACATATTTCTCCAATCGTTATCCTATTGGCACAGAAGAAATATTAAAAAATGCGCCTGCGGAACGGATGAAAAATCTCTATAAACGCTATTACACCCCTGATCGCACGAAATTGGTAGTTGTAGGTCCAGTAGATCCTGTGAAAATCGAAAAAATGATCGTCGAGAAATTTGCTTCATGGCAAGGCGAAAGTCGTTCTTTAGGTCGCTTTGACACATGCAAAATTGATACAAGCCGAAAAGCTGAAGCGAGAGTTTTTACCCATCCCAGCATTTCCGAAGGGTTGCTAGCTCAGCAATATATTGCCGACACAAAAAGACACCAAGGAATCGATCGCGGCATATTAACTTTGAAAATGACATTAGCCAGTTCGATCATTTCCAACCGCATCAATAGAGAATTACGCGCGAAAGATATTCCAATAACAAGCGCGGGTGTCCGTTTCTCTCTTAATAATTGCGATAATTACGCTTCGATAGGATATGGAATAGGTGGCAAAGATGGCAGCCGTAAAGCCATGATCCCCTTCATTCAAAAACATATAAATAGTGCTTTGGAATATGGATTTCAAAAAAACGAAGTAGATGAAATTATCAAAGAATTTGACAACCAAATCAGCAATGCAATCAAATCTGAAGCCACCCGACCAAGCTCTGGATATGCTAGAGTTTTGAGCGGGAAAACCGAAGATATAATCAATAATAGCCGGCAAAACCAGTTGATTTGGCTACAAATCAAACCATTTTTACAACCCGATGCTATTCATAAAGAGTTTAAATTTTGGTTCAGCCAATTACAAGAACCCCTTATATATCTGACCACCAAAAATATTTATGCGCAAAATTTTGATGCCAATGGAGATGCCGCAACGGCTGTTACTAAAGCCAGTTTTGATACAAAGACCAGCGATAATGAAGAAACAGAGTTAAGCGAAGCTGATAGAAACAAGATAGATGAAATCCAATTAGATTTAATATCTTCTTTTCAGAAAAGCCTATCCGAACCAGCCGAGCCGCTAGAAGAGAAAAAAGAAGTTGTTTTTGCGTATACCGATTTTGGTGACGCGGGAAAAATAGCAAAAGATAGTCGCATAGATGGTCTTGATATTCGCACCCTTAGCTTTGAAAATGGTGTGAAGCTCAATATTAAATCAACCGACTATGAAGATAATCGCGTCCGCTATTCCTTGCGCATAGATGGTGGTAGCTTTCATTTTGACAAAGATGAAATTATTTTATCCGATTTAATGGACAGTATTTTTACCACGGCAGCGTTAGGGCAGCATGATATTGATGAACTACGCTCTGTTACACTTGGTACAACTGCTTCACCAAGCTTTAGAACATCAACCGAATATTTTGGTAAATATGGAGCCGTTGCCCCTGATGACCTCTTGCTCCAAATGCAATTACTAGCAGCCTATACAACGGACCCTGGCTATCGCGAAGAAGCAATCAGAATATATAAACGTAACTTTAGCGAATTTTTTGATCGATTAGATATTACCCCAAGCCGCGCCTTATCCATTGCTATAAACAAAATTATGACGGATAATGACCCTCGTTTTTCATTGCAAAGCGAAGAAGCTTGGAATGCCGTAAATTTTGATCAATTACGCAATGCCCTTGGCGAGGCCCTAAAAACCAATGCCGTAGAAATTGGAATAGTAGGCGATATATCCGAAGAAGATGCTATCGCTGTTGTTGCGAGGACATTTGGGGCGTTGCCTGCGCGAAAAACAGATATTCCAACCTATGACGAACAGAGGATCGCCGATTATTCGACCAAATTTGACACCTATAATGTGACGCATAAAGGAGAGTCAGATCAGCTCGCTTGGCGGCGAATTTGGATCACCGATGATGATAGCAATTTCAAGCTTGATCTCACCATGGGATTGCTCGCCGATATTATCAATCTAAACCTAAACGAAGAATTGCGCGAAAAATTAGGCTCAACCTATGGCTCTAGCGTGCGTTCTTCCATGAGCTACATCTATAAAGGACGCGGCAGTTTTACTATCGGCACATCGGGAGACGTTGAGAAATTAGATTTGATTGAGCAAACTATTGATGAAGTCGTCGCCGATGTCATTGCAAATATGCCCGCGCAAGACATTTTTGAGCGCGCCCGCAAACCTCGGTTTGAGAGATATAAAGATTGGCGTTTGCGCAACAATACATGGGTGGGTATCGTTGATACAGCGCAAACAGAAAAAATTTGGCTTGATAGATTTCTCATCGACGAAAAAACCTATCGCTCTATCACGCGCGAGGATATTTGGAATGCCGCCAAGAAATATTTAACGCGCGATTCATTCACATTTCGCGCTATTCCAGAGAGCTTTACTTTGCCAAAAGAAAAAGAGTGAAGAATATCTCTTGAATGAGGGTGGGTGCTGATATATTCGCCGTAAATAAATAAGCATCTGGGATGGTAGATTCTATGAAAATTAGAGTATTTGTGACTTTGAAAAATGGTGTGCTTGACCCCCAAGGCAAAGCAATTCACCATGCCTTAGAAGGATTGGGTTTCGACGGCGTGAGTGATGTTCGTGCTGGCCGTTTAATCGAATTAGATGTTGATGAAAATGTGCGCGATGAAGATGTGCAAGATATGTGCAAAAAATTGCTCGCCAACACCGTCATTGAAAATTTTGAAATAGAACGCAATTAATCAATTTTCACCACCAAGATTTGGCTATAGAAAGCATTAATCATGAAAGCTGCTGTCATTCAATTTCCAGGGTCTAATTGTGATCGCGATATGAAAGTGGCGCTAGAGCAAGTCATGGGAGCCAAGACACTGCTGCATTGGCACGGCGATGCTGATTTAGCCAAAGATATAGAATTTATTGCCATACCCGGTGGTTTTTCATATGGTGACTATCTGCGCTCTGGAGCAATGGCGGCGCGTTCCCCTGTTATGAAAGCTATCATAGCGGCGTCTAATCGCGGCGTTCCAATCCTTGGAGTTTGCAACGGATTTCAAATATTGACAGAAAGCGGTCTATTGCCTGGTGCTTTAATGCGCAATGCGAGCCAAAACTTCATTTGCCGCGATGTTCAATTGCGCGTTAATAAGGACACATTATTCACCAAGGGCTATGCCGATGATGAGATTATTTCAATCCCAATAGCCCATCATGATGGTAATTATTTCGCCGATGAAGCGACTATCAAAACTCTAGAAGATAGTGGCCGTATTGCTTTTCGTTATGCTGAAGATGTTAATGGTTCAATAGCAAATATTGCAGGAATTATCAATAAAGCGGGCAATGTTTTAGGAATGATGCCGCACCCTGAACGCGCAGTGGATAGCAAACATGGCGGCATTGACGGTCAGAAATTATTTCACTCGCTTGTCAAAGAATTAATATGAATTATTGATCTTCTGTGCGTTCATTATTTTGTTGGATAGCTTCTTTTTTCTTGCGGCTAACATAGGGTAAAAAACCAATAAAAACCGCCAATATGGTTGGCCAGAGCATGGTGCTGAACAGGTCTTTCCAATGCTCAATCCAAACCGCACTGGTGATAGTATTGGTTAGGGCAATATGGTCGAGCCATTCTCCGCTTATGGCCGCAAATAATGCGCCAAGCCAAGCAAAAAAACGCGCACCGCGCCAACGCCACAATAGCCAAATCAACAAAAATATAGCCATTCCAACATGGATGTGCATCGCATCCCTAGACAATAGGGTCACTTCAATTATCAAGCGTTTTATATCGTGGAACATATGCGTATTTTGGCCTTATATCTTGGTTTGGAACGGCGTGAAATTAGTGTCATGGTCAAAAATATCAATATTTTCGCGCGATTTTAAAAATGAAACCGCCTTATAGGTAAGAGGCGTTAACAAAACTTCCCATACCAATTTTAGCAACCAATTGGTTATCATCACTATGAAAAGGGTTTGTGTCTCCCATTTGCCCAAAAATGCTAGCGGATAAAATATCAAACTATCGACGCCCTGCCCAACAAATGTTGAACCAATCGTGCGCGACCAAAGATGCTTGCCTTGCGTCCATATTTTCATACGCGCCATGACATAGCTGTTCACAAACTCCCCCGCCCAAAATGCAGCTATAGATGCGAACACAATGCGCGGGACTTGCCCAAAAACTTCGTCATAGGCACCCTGACCAGTCCAACCATCGGCAGGCGGAAGTTTAACGACTACCCAGCTCATAAAGGCCATGAATATGAGTGCCGCAAAACCAACCCATATCACCCGCCGTGCGCGCGCATAGCCATAAACTTCGGTCAATATGTCGCCAATAACATAACCAATGGGGAAAAATAATATCCCTGCACCGTAAATATAACTCTCATCAAAAATGGTTATATAAGTTTGCTTTGCCGCGCCCAGAACATTAGAAAGCAGTAATATGGTCACAAATGCGGCCATGACATAGTCATAATAATGAAATTGCGGGCTAGATATTGCGCTATTGTGGGGCGATTCTGATATTTTTTTCATAATTTCTCATTAGCCGCTTTGCAGAGCCATGCAAACTGGTTATGGGGAGTATACACGCACCTGTCCCCCCTAATATTAGCGAAAAAGTTGAACTTCTTATTCAATCAAACAGCCGCCGCCAGGTACCGACCTTGCCAATATTGGCCGATGATACGGCAAGCCGCAGCTACCCCAACGCCTATTCCAAAAACGTTTTGCGAAGATCCGCAGCATAGCATGGGAACAAGCAATGGAAAAGCGCGATTGGCGATTGGCCAAACATATTCGCAATAGCCAATTTCGAGACTTACGACGCACTGGCATGTGCTATTACGCCGAAATGGAAGTACCGATACCCTGGATAGCAGCGATTAGCGGCCATAGCATTAATTATACGCAAACAATCCTAGATACTTACCTTCCACACAACAGCCGCTTTGCCATTTTAGGTGTGGCAGAGGCTATCATAAGATCATCCGAAATTACCGATATGGCTAAAAACGTCGAACGTTCGACGCAAATACCGTCGAACGGTTGACATGATAATCATTACTCACTATCGGAAATGTCAATGTTTGCGGGGGTTTCCGTTACATGCGCCCGTAGCTCATCTGGATAGAGCGCGAGACTTCTAATCTTGAGGCAGCAGGTTCGAGTCCTGCCGGGCGCACCATTAAACCACTGATAGATAGATATATTTTTTTAGGGGCTGACCTATGAGATTTAACTCATTAGGTATATTTCATGCGTTTAAAGCATTCAACACTCTCTCATTTTCAGACAAATCGCTTGCTTGAACACTTTACTGCAGGGACAGCCGCAAGAACAGCGGCTTCTTTGGTCGGTATAAATAAGGTTTCGGCGACTAATTTTTATCATAAGTTGTGACTGATAATAAATGATCGCCTGATTGAAGAGACAGCCGAACTGGCAGGTGAAGTAGAGGTGGACGCGCGTTATTTCGGGGGCGTGAGAAAAGGCAAGCAAGGGCGCGGCGCTGCTGGTAAAGTTGCTATATTTGGGCTATTGAAAGGCGGCGGCAAGGTATTTACGCTTTCAGTGCCATAACGAAGGCCTGACACCCTAATTACTATTAATTGCCGCTAAAGTCAGGCCTGATAGCGTTGCTTGTAGCGATAGTTATCAACGCGATGATGAAGCTAGCCAAAATAGTGATGATAGTGCTGATAAGGACGAGATTGATGGCGCAATATAGAACGATATGCCCAAGCATTTACTATACGCCCGAACCTGCTATAAAATAATCATACAATATGATATACAATAATCTGTAACCATATTAAGCTTATGCGCGAATTACACAATGACACAGTAAACATTATGGATTTCAAATGGGCAAGATTAAAACTTTACGTCTCTCTTTAATGGCGATGATTGTTGCTTTTGCAGCGATATTATTAGTGACGATTTCACCTATATCAAATTCATTGCAAGCCGCTTCTCATTCCACAATTCTGCTCAGCGGCAGCACCCATAAAACACCCGCTTCAAAAAATGAGGCCGAAAAATATGAGACCGCTATTTTTGCGATGGGTTGTTTTTGGTGCGCCGAGTCTGATTTTGAAAAAATTCGCGGCGTTATTAATGTCGTTTCAGGATATACAGGCGGCTCTACAAAAAATCCAACTTATGAAGAAGTTGTTACAGAAACGACGGGCCATTATGAGGCTATTTTGGTCACTTTTGATCCCAACCAAGTCCGTTATGGACAGCTCTTAAAAATATTTTGGTCCAATGTTGATCCTTTTGATGACCGTGGGCAATTTTGCGATAAAGGCTCGAGCTACCGCGCCGCTATATTCCCATTGGGCAATAAACAAAAAGCTGCGGCAAAAGCCTCTAAAGACTATTTGGCGAAATTTTTCAAACGAGATTTGGCAACCCAAATTGTGACAAGAAGCAAATTTTACCCCGCAGAAGACTATCATCAAGATTATTATAAAAAGAACCCGATACGCTATAATTTATACCGTAATGGCTGCGGTCGAGATGATCGATTAAAGGCTGTTTGGGGAGCAAATATCTAATTTTTATCTTATGATAAGAAACGAGCTTGAGCTGATTTCATATTCCGCTACTCTCTATATAGATTTTATGGGGGAATATGGTGCAAAGCAGATTAAAAATATTCATATTAGCACCCTTAATTGCGTTATCTTATGTCATAATTCCCAGCGCAGCCTTTGCTAATCCATCCGATATTAGCGCCGCAAGCCGCAGCGTTGTTCGCGTTGCGCTGATTAATGTCAAAGACGGCAAAAATGAATTGGTCAGCCATGGATCAGGCGTGGCTATTGCTGCCGATAAAATCCTCACCAATGCGCATGTGGTCGAGGAATTACGCTATGATCCCAATTTGCGCATCGGCATCATCCCATCGGAAGGCGCAACCAATTATGCTGCCACGATAATCGCCTTTTCGCCAAAAAATGATTTAGCCTTGCTCCAAATAAGCGGTAAAGGTCGCATAACGGCAGCCAATCTATTCATTGGCCCTATCCCAGATGGCAGCGATGTTTTTGCCATTGGTTATCCAGGTACGGTTGATATTGCCCAAGGGCTGAGCCTTGCCGATATGATACGCCCGACCCCGCCCGTTAAAACAAAGGGCAATACTTCGGCTGGCCGTAGTGCCAAAGATTTTAACACCTTGCTGCACACGGCCCCGATTGGCGGCGGTAATAGCGGCGGTCCCTTGGTCGATAGTTGTGGCCGCATTGTTGGAATTAATAGCTTTGGTTCGCTCTCCAATGGCAATGATGCAGAGTTTTTCTTTGCGATAGCCGCTAATGAAATCAGCAAATTTTTGCGCCAAGCCAATGTGCGTATCGCAACATCGAACAGCGTTTGCCGCAGCGTCGCAGAATTAACCCGCGCTGAAAATGCACGCGCTGAAAAAGCCAATCGCAAAATAGAAGCACAGCAGCGCGCTAAACAGGAAGCGCAAGACAATAAATTAGAGGAATATCGCAGAATCGCCACTTACCAGGTCATGGAAACGCGCGATAATCATACTGCGATAACATTTTTGCTATTGATTATCGCGCTGGGTCTCGGCGGTGCATCTTATATTATGTTTGAAAAGCACAACAAAGTTACCGCTAAATTGTTAGCAGGCGGCTCTATACTTGCCATCATCATTGCCGCCATCAGCTTTGCTGGTCGGCCTAATTTCAATAAGATTGAGGATATTATAGCATCGTTAAAGGCTGATGATGAGAAAAAAGATAAACCTATTGCATCGGACGCATTATATGCAGGCAAAAAAATATGCGTTTTGAACAATAGCCGCAGCCGCATTACCGTCTCAAAGCTAGTTGATATAGGCTTTGAATGGAGCGATAGCGGATGCGTCAACGACAGAACCCAATATAGCCCCAATGCTGAAAAATGGAGCAGAAGCTTTGTGCCCAATGTAGATAATCAAATATCAGTGGTTAGCTATGACCCGCGTAACAATATATATCGGGTAGAACGTTATTTACCGAGCCTCAATGCTATGGGCAATGCACGAAAAGCCCGCAACCAATATAATGTAAGCGGATGCACAACCGATACCGTAGCATTGGAAAAAATTGGCACTCTGAATGATGCTATTGCATCTATGTTACCAAAAACGCCCAATGAATTGCTCATTTATGAATGTAAGAATGTGAAATAATGAGGATATTATAAGGATAATTGCGCATTCAAAACAACGCCCTCGCGCCGCAATAATTTCTGTTTTATCACAGAACCATATGCATATCCCGCAAGCCCCCCATCGCTGCCGATAACGCGGTGGCACGGGATTATAATGGCCACACTATTGGCCCCATTTGCACCGCCAACGGCTCTTACGGCCTTTGGGTTATCCAATGCGCGCGCAATATCAGCATAGCTGCGCGTTTCACCGGCTGGGATTTTGCATAATTGCGCCCATACCGATTGCTGAAAATCTGTTCCGCGAACATCAAGAGCAATATCATCATAGGGCCCATCATTATCAACAGCTTTGGCAGTTTGCTTAAAAATAGCTTGGTTATCATCGCGCTGTAATAGCGCATTTGGAAATGTATCGGCCAATTTTGGTTCATCTTCATCAAAAGATAATCGGCACAGGCCATCGTCGGTCGCAGCCATTGTCATAGGACCAAGATCATTTTCTACCACAGTCCAATATATAAGGCCTTTATAATCTTTTTTCGCTGCCATATCATTCCCTTTCGTTTTTTATGAAATTATCAGATATGGACTGAAATTACAAATGATGAGTCTCATCATAGTTTCGACTATCACTGGTGTTAGAAGCTATCAAATAAGCTGGAATTTTTACAAAAACGCATATAATTTTTATCTTCTATCAGAAATAGTGCCAACATGACCTTGCATTGCTGCAAAAGCGATGCTAACCGCGCCGCAGTTAAGTGAAGTTTCTTAACCTATAAGAAGCTACACACTCACAACCAATCCCTTAGTTGGAGGATATAGAGCGCGTGGATAATTCCGGCGGAATAGCAGCAAGTTTGGCGGGTCGTTATGCAACGGCCTTGTTCCAATTGGCGCAAGAATCAAAAGCAGTTGATAAGGTCGAATCTAGCTTTGCAAAAATAGAGGCAGCGCTCAGCGAATCGTCTGATTTCAAATCGCTGACCATCAACCCATTAATCACGCGCGATCAAGCATCAAAAATTGTCGCATCTTTGTCTAAGACAATGAAGCTTGATCCTCTAACCACCAAGACATTGGGCGTATTGGCACAAAATCGCCGATTGGCCGAAATTGCATCTGTATCTGCTGCATATCAAAAGCTCGCCGCTAATGATCGTGGTGAAATTCGCGCAGAAGTCACATCTGCGCGCCCATTGAGCGCGGCGCAGCAAAAAGAATTACAGAAACAACTCAAAAAACATATGGGCAATGATGTTGTCCTTACCACGCATGTGGACTGCGATATACTTGGCGGCCTGATTGTAAAAATCGGCAGCGAAATGATCGACAGTTCACTCAAAACCCGTCTCAATACCCTCTCGCACGCGATGAAAGGCTAAATTTATCATGGATATCCGCGCAGCAGAAATTTCAAAGGTCATCAAAGACCAAATCTCTAATTTTGGTAATGAAGCACAAGTCAGCGAAGTTGGCAGTGTGTTATCCGTAGGTGATGGTATTGCCCGCGTTCACGGCCTTGACCAAGTGCAAGCTGGCGAAATGGTCGAATTTTCCAACGGCATCCAAGGCATGGCCTTGAACCTAGAGGCTGATAATGTTGGTGTGGTGATTTTCGGATCGGATGCGCAAATTAAAGAAGGCGACACCGTTAAACGTACTGGCACCATTGTGGACGTTCCAACGGGCAAAGAATTACTCGGCCGCGTTGTCGATGGCCTTGGTAATCCTATTGATGGCAAAGGCCCAATCAAAAGCAAAACACGATCGCGCGTTGAAGTGAAAGCCCCGGGTATCATCCCGCGTAAATCTGTGCATGAGCCTGTGCAAACTGGCCTAAAAGCGATTGATGCGCTTGTTCCTGTTGGGCGCGGTCAGCGCGAGCTTATCATTGGCGATCGTCAAACGGGTAAAACCGCTGTAGCGATTGATACATTCATTAACCAAAAAGACGTCAACAAAGGCAAAGATGAGAGCAAAAAACTTTACTGCATTTATGTTGCTGTTGGCCAAAAACGCTCAACCGTGGCGCAAATCGTGCGCCAGCTCGAAGAAAATGGCGCGATGGAATATAGTATTGTGATTGCGGCAACGGCTTCTGAGCCTGCGCCACTCCAATATCTTGCTCCTTACACGGGCGTAACCATGGGCGAATATTTCCGCGATAATGGCATGCACGGCTTGATCGTATATGATGATCTGTCCAAACAAGCCGTTGCCTATCGTCAAATGTCACTGCTTCTGCGTCGTCCTCCAGGCCGCGAAGCCTATCCTGGTGACGTTTTCTATTTGCATAGCCGCCTTCTTGAGCGTGCTGCGAAAATGAACGAAGATAATGGCAGCGGTTCTTTGACCGCTCTGCCGATTATTGAAACGCAAGCGGGTGACGTTTCGGCCTATATCCCAACCAATGTGATTTCGATTACCGATGGTCAGATTTTCCTCGAAACCAACCTATTTTATCAAGGCATTCGTCCAGCGATTAACGTTGGTCTATCGGTGTCGCGTGTGGGATCAGCGGCGCAAACCAAAGCGATGAAAAAAGTGTCTGGATCGATTAAACTCGAATTGGCGCAGTACCGCGAAATGGAAGCTTTCGCACAGTTTGGCAGCGACCTTGATCCAGCAACGCAAGCCCTGCTCAATCGCGGTGCGCGTTTGACGCAGCTTCTCAAGCAACCACAATTCTCTCCGCTGCCCTTTGAGGAGCAAACCGTTTCTATCTTTGCAGGGACCAATGGGTATTTAGATAGTGTGGGTGTGAATGATGTAACTCGTTACGAAGAAGCAATGCTCAGCCATATGCGTTCTAATCATAAGGATATTTTAAAGGCTATTCGCGAAGCAAAAGACCTTAAAGACGATGTAAAAGCATCATTACAAGACGCACTCGCAGCATTTGGTAAAACATTCGCGTAGGTAACTGCACCCAATCGTCATTCCCGCGAAGGCGGGAATCCAGCAACAAAAATTTTGATGATGGACGAAAGAAAGGAAATAACAATGCTACAAATAATTATTTGGATGGGCTGCGTATATTTGATATTTAAAGGCTGGCAAATGAAACAGTTTTGCGATGCTCACTTTCCAGAAGAGCAAGTAAAAGTAGGAATCCAGACTTGGACGCAAGGTCAAACCTCTCTTGCAAGTGCAACGATAGTAGCGATAATTTTCTTCATACTATCATTGACTCAAACACCAGATATTCCAAGTTTATAAAATATGGCAAGTCTTAAGGAACTGAAAGGGCGGATCGGATCGGTCAAATCGACCCAGAAGATCACCAAAGCCAAGCAAATGGTGGCAGCCGCCAAGCTTCGCCGCGCGCAAGCCGCTGCGGAAGCTGCGCGTCCTTATGCGACGCAGCTCGAAAAGATTATGGGCAATTTGGCGGCGAAAGTTACCATCAGCGAATCTTCCCCTAAATTATTGGCGGGTACGGGCAAAGATGATGTGCATCTGCTCGTGGTTTGTAATTCTGATCGCGGATTATGCGGCGGTTTTAACGCTAACATTGTTAAAGAAGCCCGCTTAAAAGCAGAGACCCTGCAAGCGGCTGGTAAAACCGTCAAATTCTATATGGTTGGCCGCAAAGGTCGTCCGGTTATTAACCGTTTCTTTCCAGGACTAACGGTTAAAAACTATGACACGAGCGAAGTTAAAAATGTCGGTTTCCCAGAAGCGCAAGAGATTGCCGCTGATTTGATCCAAATGATGGAAGATGGTCAATTTGATGTTGCCCATCTATTTTATTCCAAGTTCAAGTCAGCCTTGGTGCAAGAGCCTACTTGTCAGCAAATCATACCCGTGGCGATTGACACAAGTGCAGCAGCCAATAGCGAAGCCCCCGCAGAAAATATCGCATCGGTTGAATATGAGCCTGACGAAGAAGAAATTCTCGCAGAATTATTACCGCGTAATGTGAATACCCAAGTCTTTGGCGCACTCCTCGAAAATGCAGCATCAGAGCAAGGCGCATCGATGACCGCGATGGACAATGCAACGCGCAACGCCGGTGATTTGATTAATAATCTTACCATTCAATATAACCGCAGCCGACAGGCGGCAATTACCACCGAACTCGTAGAAATCATCTCTGGCGCAGAGGCGCTCTAAAGAAAAGCAGTCAAGGAAAGCAATATGGCAAAAACTCCAGAAAAAAAAGCAGCTCCTAAAAAGGCAGCATCCAAAGCGGCCAAGAAAACCGCTAGTGCAGCAACGGGCCGCATCTCGCAAGTCATTGGTGCTGTTGTTGACGTTAGCTTCGAAGGCGAAATGCCAGCGATTTTGGATGCGCTCGAAACCATGAATGGCGATAACCGCCTTGTCCTCGAAGTTGCGCAGCATTTGGGTGAAAATACCGTGCGTACCATCGCCATGGATGCCACCGAAGGTCTAACACGCGGCCAAAAAGTTACCGCGACTGGCGCGCAAATTTTGATGCCCGTTGGGCCGCAAACTCTTGGCCGCATCATGAACGTGATTGGCGAGCCTATCGATGAGCTTGGCCCTATTGGCGCGAAAACAACCGCGCCTATTCACGCCGAGGCCCCTCCCTTTGTGGACCAATCAACCGATAGCTCAATTTTGGTGACGGGCATTAAAGTTATCGACCTTCTTGCTCCTTATGCAAAGGGCGGTAAAATTGGCCTGTTTGGCGGTGCTGGTGTTGGTAAAACGGTTCTTATCCAAGAGCTTATCAACAATATCGCAAAAGGTCATGGCGGTACATCTGTATTCGCTGGTGTTGGTGAGCGTACCCGCGAAGGTAATGATCTGTATCACGAATTTTTGGACGCCAATGTTATTGCCAAGGATAAAGACGGCAATGCAACTCCAGAAGGCTCTAAAGTTGCGCTTGTTTATGGTCAAATGAATGAACCTCCAGGCGCACGTGCGCGCGTTGCTCTATCAGGTTTGACCATCGCAGAATATTTTCGCGACCAAGAAGGTCAAGACGTGCTCTTCTTCGTGGATAATATCTTCCGCTTCACCCAAGCGGGTTCAGAAGTGTCCGCGCTGCTTGGCCGTATTCCGTCTGCTGTGGGCTATCAGCCTACCCTGTCAACGGATATGGGGGCATTGCAAGAACGTATTACATCAACCAACAAAGGTTCGATTACATCGGTGCAAGCCATTTACGTTCCAGCAGATGATTTGACCGACCCTGCCCCAGCGACATCTTTTGCCCACTTGGATGCGACAACCGTGCTAAACCGTGCGATTTCTGAGCTTGGTATTTATCCCGCAGTGGATCCGCTCGATTCAACATCGCGCGTTCTAGAGCCTCGTGTTGTTGGTGAAACCCACTATGAAACAGCCCGTGCGGTTCAAGAAATCTTGCAAAAATATAAATCATTGCAAGATATTATCGCTATTTTGGGTATGGATGAACTTTCCGAAGAAGATAAATTAACCGTGGCGCGCGCGCGTAAAATTCAACGTTTCTTGTCACAGCCTTTCCACGTAGCGGAGGTGTTTACTGGGATTTCGGGTAAATTTGTTGATTTGGAAGATACAATCAAATCGTTCAAAGCAGTTGTCGATGGCGAATATGACCATCTTCCCGAAGGTGCTTTCTATATGGTAGGTGGCATCGATGAAGCCGTTGAAAAAGGCAAACAAATGGCAGCGCAAGCGGCTTAAACCGAATAATCCTCTCCTTAATTGGGGAGGATAAGGAAAAATAATGGCACATTTACATTTTGAACTTGTAACACCAGAAAAGCTGGTTCGCAGCGATGATGTCTATATGGTGGTTGTCCCTGGTATAGAGGGTGATTTTGGCGTTCTTGCGGGTCACGCGCCCGTTATGTCAACCATCCGTGATGGAGAATTATCTATATTCGCCAGCGATGGTGCAACGCCCGAAACTATCACTATCCAAGGTGGCTTTGCCGAGGTGAATGAAAAAGGTTTAACCATATTGGCAGAATCTGTTACTTAAACCTTATACCATAGATACTCTGGCATAAACCTCTAATAGACAAATCCAAATGGGACGCTTTCGTGCGTCTTTTTTATGAAAATTCTCAATCTATTACCTTTATATTAACCATTGTCATTTATCTCATCCCAAATAACATTTGACCTGGATTGAGAATTATGAGCGCATTTGGAAAAAAATCTGGCCTATCTGGACGTAATTCTTTTGGCGTCGCAAAGCCCATGACGGGCGGCAGAGGCAAACAAGAGGATAACTCCAAAAATCAAGATCCTAATGGCGGCGAACAATTCCCCCCTATTGAATCTGTTAATCTCCCTGGTGCAGCCTCTAAGCCGCAAACACCAGACAATAATGAAGATGCCATGTCTCGACTGGCGCAACGCTCTAATGCAGCGGCTGATGCGGGACCAAAAGTCGAGGGCTTTGAAGCATCCGTCCACAAGATTAAAGAGCAAGTTTTACCGCGCCTTTTAGAGCGGGTCGACCCAGAAGCTGCATCAACGCTAAGCAAAGATGAATTGGCCGAAGAATTTCGCCCTATCATTTTAGAAGTGTTGGCCGAATTAAAATTAACGCTTAATCGCCGCGAACAATTTGCGCTCGAAAAAGTGTTGGTGGATGAATTATTGGGATTAGGGCCATTAGAAGAATTACTCTCTGATCCTGAAATTTCAGATATTATGGTCAATGGGCCAGAGCAAACCTATATTGAAAAAGGTGGTAAGTTGCAAATTGCCCCTATTCAATTTCGCGATGAAGAACATTTGCTGCAAATCGCCCAACGTATTGTGAACCAAGTGGGTCGCCGCGTTGACCAAACCACACCGCTTGCCGATGCGCGCTTAAAAGATGGCTCTCGTGTAAACGTTATCGTTCCTCCGCTATCACTGCGCGGCACGGCCATGTCTATTCGTAAATTTTCCGAAAAACCAATTACATTGGATATGCTCAAAGGCTTTGGATCGATGAATGATCCTATGTGTACTGCGCTAAAAATCGCAGGCGCAGCGCGGATGAATATTGTTATCTCGGGCGGTACGGGTTCGGGTAAAACAACCATGTTAAACGCGCTCTCTAAAATGATTGATCCTGGCGAACGTGTGCTAACGATTGAGGATGCTGCCGAGCTTCGTTTGCAACAACCGCACTGGTTGCCGCTGGAAACACGCCCGCCTAACCTTGAAGGCCAAGGTGCAATTACCATTGGTGATTTGGTGAAAAACGCATTGCGTATGCGGCCTGATCGCATCATCCTCGGTGAGATTCGTGGGGCTGAATGTTTCGATCTTCTCGCCGCTATGAACACCGGTCACGATGGTTCGATGTGTACGCTTCACGCTAACTCTCCGCGCGAATGTTTGGGCCGTATGGAAAATATGATTTTAATGGGCGATATTAAAATCCCTAAAGAGGCTATCTCTCGTCAAATTGCCGAATCGGTTGATATTATCGTACAGGTGAAACGTCTGCGCGATGGTTCACGCCGCACCACCCAAGTGACCGAGGTGATTGGCATGGAAGGCGATGTAATCGTGACCCAAGATTTGTTCAAATTTGAATATCATGATGAAGATGCGGACGGCAAAATCATTGGCGATTGGGCGTCGAGCAGCGTACGTCCGTATACGCTGGAAAAAGCACGCCAATATGGTTTCGACCAACCATTTTTGGAAGCTTGTTTATAAATTAATTTGCACAAATTAGCTTATTTTTATCGCAAGTGCGATCAGCATGACTGTGGCTAAAGTAGCGATAACACTGATTAAATTCCACGGCATAAACCCAGCTTTATCAAGATTTTTTCGGTTATGGCGCCGTCTCTCCATAATAATGGAAAGGCCTGCTATCGCTGCGCTTAGAGCAGCAGATTGAGCAAAGATATTATCAAATAAAGAGGCTATAAAATCCATCGTTTCTATTTGGCCAGCCTGCTCTATTATACAAGTGCAATTCGCATATAATTGCTATAGCAATGCATCATATTGTCCCTATGTGATTAAGGAAGATGCCATTACCATAAAGCAGAACAATGCCCAGCCCGATGAAAATATCATATTGGGTATAGTCTTACGGCTGGCATCTGTGCTGGCTATTTCGGCCATGTTCATGTTTGTCAAATTGGCTATGCAAAATGGCGTACATGTGGTGGAAAGTCTGTTTTGGCGGCAATTAACGGCCATTCCTATTGTGCTGATTTGGTTTGCCTATAGCGGTCAATTACAATCCATAAAAACGAGGAAGCCAGCGGCCCATAGCATTCGAATGTTTTTAGGAATTTGTGCTATGGGTTTGAATTTTATAGGGTTTAGCCTTCTTCCTATGGCCGAAGCTACCGTCATTGGCTTTGCCTCACCTGTATTTGGCACTATTTTAGCGGCTCTTATTTTACGCGAACCTACTGGCATTTACCGATGGATAGGGGTGCTAATTGGCTTTATAGGTATCGTCATCGTTGTTAAACCAGAAACATTGGTCAATATCTGGACAAATAATTCTTCTATTGGGCCGATTATCGCATTAACAGGCGCATTAATGACCGCTGCTGTATCCATTCAAATTCGTAATTTAGGTAAAACAGAAAATAGCTTTACTATCGTATTTTGGTTTTCTATCGCATCGATCATTCCATTGGGCATGGCGATGCTATTTTATGCGTCTCATCACAGCCAAGAGGTTTGGCTCTATATTGTTGGTCTTAGCATTTGCGGTGCAAGTGCCCAATTTTTGCTAACGGCAGCGATGCGTTTTGCTCCTGTTTCGGTGGTGATGACGATGGATTATACCGCGCTAATCTGGACTATTATATTGGGCTATTGGATATTTAACGATGTGGTTTCTGCGTCTACTTGGTTGGGGGCGCCTATCATTATCGGAGCAGGATTATTTATTGCGTGGCGTGAGAGAATTAGACATTAAAATTCTGACCTCTTGACCTTCGATGATAATTGCTCAACATAGCATCATGATAGAGACTGAAAATAATAAAAAGCGTAATTTTATCAGCTATATAACTACAATTACATTATTAATAATCGGCATAGCCATTATCTGTATTAATTGGAACGCTGGTCAAAACAGACAAAATGATGAGATAATAATTATTGAAGCTGCATCTATCATCACCATGGATAAGAATAGACCGCGCGCCAAATTTATCGCTTATAAAGGCGATAGCATCATCGGTCTTGCTGCGGATAAAACCGAAATTGAGGCGATGATGGGGGATCGGCCTTTTGCTTATGATAACCGTTTCACCGACACAATTTTAATGCCCGGATTAATCGATCCGCATGTGCACCCCATGCAAGCTGCCGTAATGCTCAATATTGATTTTATTGCGCCAGAAGATTGGGAATTGCCTGGCGTAACCTATAAAGGCGCGCAAACAAGTGAAGCTTATATTGCCAGATTAAAAGCTCTGGTTAAACGCAAATCAGACGAAGAATTATTAATCACTTGGGGGCATCATCACCTGTTTCATGGCGAAATGGATCGTGCGCAATTAGACGAAATCGCCCCCGAATTACCCGTTATCATTTGGCAGCGCAGCTTTCATGAAATCATCATGAACAGCAAAGCTCTGGAAAAGTTTAACTTAGACGAAAAAGCCGATTTTGAAGCACTTATGGCCAAAACCAATGTGACCGATGGGCATGGCAATCATGCCAAAGGGATATTTTCTGAAACCGCCTTGCTTCCTGCATTGGGCTTTTTGCGTCCTTATTTGCTCGCGCCTGAAAAACTAGAAATTGGATTTAGCACAATGCAACGGATGATGCTTGAAAACGGCGTCACCACCATATCCGATATGGCCACTGGCATATTTGCTGATTTTGATACAGAGGCTGGTTTGATTAAAAAAGCATTTGGCCCAAAGAATGCGCAATCGCGTGTGATGTTGATGCGCATGTCCGAAAATACTGTTCCCGATAGTGCCTGGCTCAAAGATAAACGGACCGCATTTGCCAATGATAATGTGTTGCTAAATAAGCGCGTGAAATTATTCGCTGATGGGGCTTTCTTTGCACAAAATATGCGCATGAACCCGCCAGGATATGATGATGGACATGTCGGCAAATGGCTCACTGCGCCTGCTGACTTAGCGCAATTAATCCCAGCTTATTGGACTGATGGATGGAATTTACATATCCATGTGAATGGCGATGAAGGTTTAGATGTCGTGCTATCTTCGCTCGAGACATTAGACCGTGAAAATGAACAGACAATCACTTTAGAGCATCTAGGATATTCAACCGAAGCGCAAAATGCTCGCATCGCAAAACTCAATATCATGGTATCAGCGCAACCCAATTATATCCGCGTCTTGGGTGATAAATATGCCCAAGTCGGATTGGGGGAATATCGTGCATCGCATATGAACAGATTAGGTTCATTAGAACAAAAAAATGTACCGCTTGGCCTGCATAGTGATTTTAATATGGCACCCATTAACCCGCTCTATCTTGCTTGGATTGCGGCTAATCGCGAAACCTTAGCAGGAAATTCAAGGGCCCCTGATGAACGGATAAGCTTGGATAAAGCATTGCGCGCCATAACGATTGAGGCAGCGCAGGTTATAGGCCTAGACAATATGGTGGGATCATTAGCAAAGGGCAAAAAATCGGATATGGTTGTGTTGGCGCAAGACCCTTATGCAGTTGGCGCAAAAAATTTGGATAAAATTCCTGTCGCGGGCATTATTTATGAAGGGCGTTATATTGCCTCTAAATGATAGGCTTAATAGCGCGTCTATGATCCAGCACAGGCAATCGATTGCGCACTTCTGTAATCCGATTCAAGTCTATATTGGCATAGCCAAGGCCAATATCTTGGCCCATATCAAGCAGCACTTCACCCCATGGATCAACCACCAAGGAATGACCATAAGTTAGCCGCCCATCGGCGTGTTGGCCGCATTGGGCAGCCGCCACGATGAACATAGCATTTTCAATCGCCCTCGCCCGTAATAATATATGCCAATGCGCATTTCCTGTGGGTATTGTAAATGCGGCTGGCACAGCAGCAATCTGCGCTCCAGCTTCGGATAATATATTATAAAGCCCCGCAAAGCGAATATCGTAACAGATACTCATGCCTATTTTTGCCATACCAACATCTGCCACAATGGCTTTCTCGCCTGCGCTATAGCTATTGGACTCGCGCCAAGTTTCACCCGTGGACAATGCGACATCAAACAAATGTATCTTATCATAATCGGCCAGCATAACGCCATCAGCACCAATGATATAGCTGCGATTGGCATAAGCTGCGCTGCCATCAACGCATATAGGCAAAGAACCCAAATGCACTATCATAGCATTATGCTTTGCAGCATTTTGTAATTGGATAAGCGCGCGATGATTGTCTTCGGACACTATATTATGCTGCGCTCTTGAGCGATTTTTATCCAAATATAGCGCCATTTCTGGTGCAAAATAAATCTGCGCACCATTTTGCGAAGCTTCATGTATCGCCGCAACCATCGTATCTAGATTGACCTGCATATCTATGCCGCTGGTCATTTGATGAACCGCTATTTTCATATTGCTATGGGTTGGTTATTTTCATCTATATTTCCTTGTCTAGCCTCGCTGGATTCTGGCGCATATTCAGGGACTAATATGCGCAATATAGCGATGGCAGCCTCTTGGTCATAATTTTCTAATGCATGCTGCATTTCCGTTAATTTTTGGGTTAATTCATCCCAGGCGATGAATGTTTCGCTTGCGCGCATAATGCGTTGGTGCTCAGTTGGTTCGGGTGAATTACCGATCAGCAATTCTTCATATAATTTCTCGGCAGGCCGCAACCCAACTTCGGTGATTTCAATATCGCCATTGGGATTATCAGCATCTTTGAGCGTTAAGCCCGATAATTTAATCATCGACACTGCCATATCATAAATGCGAACCGATTGTCCCATATCCAAAACAAAGACTTCTCCGCCTTTGGCCATAGCCCCTGCTTGTACCACCAATAAGGCCGCTTCTTTAATCGTCATGAAATAGCGGGTTATATCCTTATGCGTCAGCGTAACTGGCCCGCCTGTGTTAATTTGACGTTGAAACAGAGGAACGACCGAACCGCTGGATCCTAAAACATTGCCAAAGCGCACGATTGCGAAAATCGTATCCTTATCCGTCTGGTTATCAGATTGATTATCCGCCTGTTTATCAGAGATAGCCTGCAATATTTGCTCGCATACACGTTTGCTGGCCCCCATTACATTGGTTGGCCGCACCGCTTTATCTGTGCTGACCAAAATATAATGCGATACATTATGCGCCTTTGCCGCCATCGCCGTATAAAGTGCTGAATAAATATTATTTGACAGGCCCGCGATTATATTTTCTTCGACCAATGGTACATGCTTATAAGCTGCTGCATGAAAAATAGTATCGGGCTTATATCGCGCTATCATATCATCTACAGCGCCCTTATTAGCCAGATTAATTAATGAAGGTATAATTTCAAAATTATCGTTAAATTGCCCTTTCGCCATTTGCGAGCGCAAATCGGCCTCTATCGTATAAAGCGCATGTTCGGTCATTTCAGCTAAGATGAGCTTTGCCGGAGCTGCCTTTGCAATCTGCCAACATAATTCGCTACCGATTGACCCCCCTGCTCCCGATACAAGCACCGTCTTGCCGGCTATAGTTTTGTCGATAAGGCCAGCAACGGGCGGTACAGGGTCGCGGCCGAGCAAATCCCCAATCTGAACTTCGCGCAAGTCGCCTATGCTGACCTTACCCGTGACGATTTCCCGAGCTTGCGGCAATGTTTGGACATGCAAATCATATTTTTGCAGCGATTGCACTATCTCTGCGCGGCGAAAACGCGACGCCGATGGCAATGCGATTAAAACATCCGTTGGTTTATATTTTTCAATATATTGACCGATATTATTAGCATGAAAAATCTTTGTCCCATCTAAGGTTTCCGCCTCCAGAGATTGATCGTCATCGACATAGGCCAGCAATGCCATACTGGGTTCATGGCGTATCGACAGGGCCAACTGGCGTCCTGCTGATCCTGCTCCATAAATAAACACACGTCTTTTATGGCCTTCAAACGCATTACTGCCCACCAAATCATATAATATATAGCGGGCGACGATACGGCTTAAACTTAATGCCAAAAAGAATATGACAGGAAATAATACGCCCATAGTGCGCGGCACATAATCAAACCCTATCAGCATGAACACGGTCATGAAAACTAGCATCACCATAGTAGAGGCTTTCAACAATGTTTTGATCGTGCCAGAGCCCGCGTAACGGAATATTGTCTGATAGACATTCATCGCCGTAAATATCGGCAACCAAATTGCAAAAGCTCCAAATATTAGTTTTGCTATGCCTTCATTCCATAAAATCCATTCTCCCATGCGCAAGGAAAATGCCAATAATATCGATAAAATACAGATGACCGCATCGCTTAATATTACCAAGCTACGTTTTAACCAGCGTGGATAATCCAATATATGATCGGTAATGTGATTAAGTTTCGAAATCATATAAGAGAGAGGATCGAACATAGAGGCCTATATAATGATGAGCATTGCAGCAATCATTGTGCAACATGGCGATGCAAATCAAGTGCTATATTCGAATCAGAACTTCTAATCATGAGAAAATCGCTCTCATCGGATATAAATTGAGCTAAAGAAAAGCATGATTGCTTTACCGATTGCATAGATTTATTTACCGAATATTAATAGAATAGCAATTTTTAACCCGATTTGTGATATATCAGTCACGACTTACCCCTCTCTTAATATTTGTTTATAAATTTAATGCGCATCGGTAAAATCTCTAACGGCAATTGCCGTTATAACCCTATAAAGTATTGCAAATATTGTAGTTTGGTCTAATTAAATGCAACAATATATGTCTTACTTATTTCTTATGAACATAGAAATGCGAATGCCTTCTAACCGATAAATGGAACCCATAATGCAAAGATCAATATTAGTCACTGGCGGTGCAGGATATATTGGCAGCCATGCTGTTTTGGCCCTAAAAGATAAGGGATGGAACCCAATCGTTATTGATAATTTAGTGACAGGTTTCCGAGATGCTGTACCCGATAATATTCCCTTTGTGCAGGGTGATATTGCCGACCATGATTTGGTGAGCGCAACCATTGAAACATATAATATTATTGCTGCCATGCATTTTGCAGGTTCTGTCGTTGTCCCTGAATCGGTTAGCAATCCGCTTAAATATTACTATAATAATACCGCTAAAACACGGGCTTTATTGGAAAGTCTGATTAAGAGTGAAGTGCGTCACTTCATATTTTCATCAACCGCAGCAACCTATGGTATCCCAGAAACCACTCCCGTTCACGAAGATATGCCAAAGAAGCCAATAAACCCTTATGGCACCTCAAAATTAATGACTGAATATATGCTTAGCGATGTAGCCGCAGCGCATGAATTTAATTATTGTGCCTTACGCTATTTCAACGTTGCAGGCGCAGACCCACATGGACGCACAGGCCAATCAACGGCTGGCGCAACGCATCTTATCAAAGTCGCCGTAGAGGCGGCTCTTGGCAAACGCGACAGCATAAGCATATTTGGCACCGATTATGACACCGAAGATGGCACTGGTGTGCGCGATTATATCCATGTGAGCGATTTAGCAGCAGCGCATGTGATGGCTCTCGAAAAATTGATAGAAGACCCCAAGGAATCGCATATTTTGAATTGCGGCTATGGTCATGGATTTTCAGTAACCCAGGTGCTTGATGCTGTTGATCGCGTTACAAACAATAAATTGGTGCGTAATTTAGAACCGCGCCGTGCTGGTGATCCTGATACGCTTATATCCGATAATAGCAAAATTAAACAACGCTTTGGTTGGACACCACAATATGATGATTTGACTGTAATAGTCAATCATGCATTGGCCTGGGAACAAAAATTGATTGACACCCCTATCACATAATCGGTTATTTTAATTTTACTGGCAACATAGCTTAAAAAATAGTCAAATTTCAAAGGCTGATCTTGCACTTTTACTGGTTAGATACCATATCTCCATCATGACAAATTCGCACGATAAATTGCCTTCTTGGCATGGAACCACAATATTATCTGTCCGCAAAAATGGAAAAGTCGTCGTTATTGGCGATGGTCAAGTCAGTCTTGGCCAAACCGTGATAAAACCCAATGCAAAAAAAGTACGTCAATTGGGCGATGGCAGCGTGGTCGGCGGTTTTGCAGGAGCAACCGCAGATGCTTTCACGCTTTTTGAACGGCTCGAATCCAAATTAGAACGGCACAATGGTCAATTAATGCGCGCTGCGGTCGCGCTTGCCAAAGATTGGCGCACCGATAAATATTTGCGTAATTTAGAAGCTATGATGATTGTTGCCGATAAAGAAGTAACCCTTATCTTAACGGGTAATGGTGATGTTTTAGAGCCTGGCAATGGCGTAGCGGCTATCGGATCGGGCGGTAATTTCGCACTATCGGCCGCCCAAGCTCTCATGGATTATGAAAAAGATGCCGAGACCATTGGCCGTAAAGCGATGAAAGTCGCCGCTAATATATGCGTCTATACCAATGAAAATGTCACAGTAGAAACGCTAGAAAGCGTATAACGGAAATATATGTTACACAATAAAACTCCCAAAAGCGTTGTCGCTGCATTAGATGCGCATATTGTCGGACAGGCTGATGCCAAAAAAGCAGTTGCCGTGGCGATGCGTAATCGCTGGCGCAGGCAAAGATTACCCGATGATTTGCGCGATGAAGTAACGCCAAAAAATATATTGATGATCGGCCCTACCGGGTGCGGTAAAACCGAAATAAGCCGCCGTTTGGCAAAGCTTGCCGATGCACCTTTCATCAAGATTGAGGCCACTAAATTCACCGAAGTTGGCTATGTAGGCCGCGATGTAGAGCAAATAGCTCGCGATCTGGCCGAAGAAGCTATCCGATTAGAAAAAGACCGAAGGCGCGAGAAAGTGCGCGGCGCAGCAGAAGACGCTGCTATGGAGCGTCTTTTGAAGGCACTAGCAGGTGATGGAGCGAGCGAAGCCACGCGCGAAGCATTTCGCCAGCGCATTATCGAACGCCACATGGATACTGTAGAGGTTGAAGTCGAAGTCAAGGACGCGCCGCAATCTCAAATGGAAATCCCTGGCATGGGCGGGCAAGTTGGGATGATTAATCTTGGCGATATGATGGGCAAGGCTTTTGGCAAAGACAGTCTTAAAAAGCGCAAAATGCCCGTTCCTGATGCTTGGACCAAATTGGTCGAAGAAGAATCGGATAAACGATTAGATGATGATGACGTAGCGCGCGTTGCGCTGGCCGATGCCGAAGCCAATGGTATCGTTTTTTTGGATGAAATCGACAAAATCGCGGTTAGCGATAGCCGCAGCGCATCGGTAAGCCGAGAGGGTGTTCAGCGCGATCTATTACCTTTGATAGAAGGCACAACGGTTGCAACAAAATATGGCCCGATGAAAACCGATCATATCTTATTCATTGCAAGCGGTGCTTTCCATGTTTCAAAACCCAGCGATATGCTGCCTGAATTACAAGGTCGCTTGCCTATTCGTGTTGAGCTTCGTGCATTAGAGCATGATGATTTTGTGCGTATATTATCGGAAACCAAGGCCAATTTATTAGAACAATATAGTGCCCTGATGAAAACCGAGGATGTGACATTGGATTTCACCGAAGATGCTATTTCAGAAATTGCCCGCATCGCGGTCAATGTGAATGAGAATGTTGAAAATATCGGAGCAAGACGTTTGCAAACCGTTATGGAAAAATTGCTCG
Organism: uncultured Sphingomonadaceae bacterium; assembly: GCA_938050045.1. Lineage (GTDB taxonomy): Bacteria > Pseudomonadota > Alphaproteobacteria > Sphingomonadales > Sphingomonadaceae > Sphingorhabdus_B. The sequence goes on along the minus strand of CALLJS010000013.1, from coordinate 27,883 downwards.
AAGATATTAGCTATCATGCCGAAGATAAAGATGGCGAGACCATCAAAATTAATGCTGATTATGTAAAACAGCAACTTGGCGATATTTCGGTTGATACAGATTTGAGCAAATATATTTTATAGCCAATAGCAAGCCGCATTATTTCAAATTTTGACAGCTTATTTGTCAATCTCGCACAAAGCTCTATTGCTGAAAGCCCGATTGCTGAAGGCCTTATTTTTGCGGTAATATCTGAAGCGTCCACATATTTTCATTCATCAAATATTGCTGCGCCAACGCCTGAATATCTTGAGGGGTCGCATTAATATAGTCGCTATATAATGTTGAAAGCTGCTGCAGTACAGATCGATCAAAGCTCACACCTTTCATCTCTCGAATCCAAAAACTATTTCCCGTCGAGGAACGTTCAAGGCGTTGCTTCAATGGCTCAACGGCACGTTGCAGCTCATCTGGGCTAATCGGCATTGCTTTCAAATCCTGCGCTATTTCTCTGGCAATAGCAAAAAATCGCTCGACATTTTTCGGTTGAACCTGAGCAAAGCCTAATATAAATCCACCCTGATCAAATGATTTGGGCCAACTGCTGAACACATCTGGGCTATAGCTAGCGGCTTCTTCGGAACGGAAACGTTCGAATAATCTATCGCGCACTATAGACGATAAAATTTCTAAATGACGCCCATTACGAATCAAATCTGTTCCGCCTCCCGTTGGCCAACCAAGCACCGCAGCGGCTTGATCTTTGGGGCCGCGATGGAATAATGTGTCGCTGCTTTTATTGGCCTTTGGAAAAGAGATTGTTTGCGCCGCCAGAGTGGGTGATTTGGCTTCTCTTGGAGCCAAGGCCCCAAATGTTTTTTCTAATGCAGTAATGAGTTTAGCCCGTTCAAAATCACCAAAAACAATCACTTCGATAGGGCCTTCTTTGAGCAAAGGTTCCCATGTTTTGCGAAATTGATCCGCATTAAAAGCGTCTAATTCTTTACCTTGCGGGCTTTTCCATCGCAAATCCTTGGACTTTAGCAGATAATCCAAATCTCGGCGCAACACAGATTGAGCCGATAAATTGGCGCTTGCTTCATTTTGTTTAATGATGAGCTTTATTCTATTTACTGGCGCAGAATCCCAAGCAGGCTGGCTTATCTTTGCCGCTATCAAATGAAGCTGCCCTTCTAAATCATCGGGGCGCGTGGCTGCAGTAAATTCAAAAGCATCGTTGGTTATGCCAAAATTGAGCGATAAACGCTTGCTAATCGATAATTGGTCCAACTGTTCTTGACGCAAATCGCCGAGCCCATTGGCCTGCAAGATAAGCGGCCCGGCCCATAAAGCAGCGCCGTCTTTTGGTTCAACCGATTGATAGCCATTGCCAAATCTAACCAATACTCGCACTTGGTCAGCCTCTGCTTTATTGGGTTGAATCAAAGCCCGAACACCGTTGGATAATCGCAAAATTTCCGTGCCAAATTCATCAATCGGGACAGAATCCACCAAAGAACCTGGTTGCCCCAGATTAGGAAGCGCGTCTAAATCCACTGGCTTATCCGCCAACCGCGCACTAGAATCGGCACTTACCAGCGCGCTAAGCGCATTGGCAAGGCGCGTCTGCGTGTCATTTTTGCGCTTAGAGCCAACAAAAACAGCGCGTCTAACAGGTGCATCAAAAATATTCTGCGTCGCTTTTAATATATTTTCTTGTGTAAATTTAGCGCGCATATTGTTAAACACAACAGCAAGCGTATCGGGATGCGCAACCGACTCTCGAATGTCCACAGCGCGCACAATATCATCCACTTGCGCCGAGCTATTTTCAAACGGATAGCTGTTAATATAGGTTTTAATGGCATCGGCATAGGTTTGTACTTCGCGGTCAATGTCGGCCTGACTTGGCGGTGTCTCTATTGCATCTTGAAGGATAGAGCGCACCGCTTTAACGGCCTTTTCCCAATCATCGGTTGAGGGGCGGATACTCAAATAAGTGGCATCTGCACTGCGCGATATATCATCGCGATCAATATTGGCAGCCCAAAAATCTTTGCTATAGCGGGCCACCGATTCCAGACGGCGATTCAATATTAATTCAGCAATCGTATTAATGAATAATTGCTCATTATAGGCAATGGTGTCCGCCTTTAAGAACCACGGCCGCGCATATAATAGCGTGACACTGCTTGGGACATCATCTTCGGTTATGACGGCTGCTATTTGATCGATAGTGCCATCTTGATTGGGCGTGGGCTGGCCAAAATCAGGTTGCTGCGCTCCTTGACCTTCTACGCGCCAGTCTGAAAAATATTGCGCAATCATCGAGGCCATTATTTCTGGTTCGACATCACCAGAAATGACAATCACCGTTTTCTCTGGACGATACCAGCGTTGGTGAAATGCTTTCAACCCACTGGCAGTTGCTTTTTGTAATGTTGCGACCGTACCAATAGTCTGGCGTTGCGATAGGCGTTGCCCTTGAAAAAAATGGTGACGCATAGCGTTGGAAACACGCCTTTGCGCGCCATCACCTTCGCGCTTTTCGGCCTGTACGATTAATTTTTCTGCCGCTACCGCTTTTTCGGATAGCCCAGGGTTTCTAATCATACCCGATAATATCTTCATCGATTCCGAAAATACGTCTCCGCCCGCATTGGGAATATCTAATTGATAGACGGTTTGGGTGGGCGTCGTTTGTGCATTGCTATCGCTGCCAAATGATACGCCGAAACGCTGCCATATCCGTTTTGCTTCTCCATCTTTGACATAGGTTGATCCGCGAAATGCCAGATGTTCGACCAAATGCGCATACCCCAATTCATCATCATTTTCATGCAATGATCCCGCATCCACTCGGACACGAATAGAAACCTGACCCACGGGAACGCGGTTTTTTTTAACCGCATAGCGCAAACCATTGCTTAATTCACCAAATGTCCAATCTTTATGAACAGGAATTTCACTATTTTCATAGAGCCAAGGCGTCTGATTGGCGTTGACGCTGCTCGGTTCTGCGCTCTTTGCATTTACGCTGCTATCGCTCTTATTTTGAACGGCGGCTTCTTGGGCAAATGCTTGAAAAAAAGATGCAGTTGCGACTGAACAGAGGGATAATAAGGCTATGGCGGTGACGCTACTTTTCTTTTTCATAAGCCGTGTTTAGCCTTTATAATGCTTGCTGCAAACTGAATATTTGCAAATATCCGCAAATAAATCGCGTCATCATGACCAAAAATATCATGTCAGATGCTCTTTATGTCCATCCCTATATATCAATCCATCTTTTCTACATAACCTGACGCCACCATAGCCTCTATCCTATCGAATAATTTATCGGGGTCGCTCGCTTTTAATTTGGGCAATTCTGCTTCCATAGCTTGGGCCAAGACAATCTCTCTTTTCCCATCTTTGTGCGCAGACCATATTTCATCAGCGACAAAAGATGGCTCTAAACCCTCGTCAATCGCCTTGTCGCTTTTGCCGCGCGCGCTGCCATCCGCAGTTACGGCGTTTACCGAGACATTGGTGCGCACCGATCCTGGCGTTACCACTAACAGGCTAATGCCATCACCAGCCACTTCGCTGCGCAATGCATCGGCATAGCCTATCAACCCATGTTTTGCGGCGCAATAGGCGGTGCGCATCGGCACACCAACTTTTCCAGCGACGCTCGAAATCATGATGATAGAGCCAGATTTTTTCTCCAAATAATGATTTAATATCAATTGCGTGAGCGCAATGGGTGCTAATAAATCCACCTCAATCACTTTAGTGTAGACTGAAAATTGGGTGTCTTTGGCAAGCGAGCGTTGCGAAATCCCAGCATTATTGACCAAAATATCAATAGTGCCTTTATAGGCTATCGCTTGTTCGACAGTTGAGGGCAAAGCATCGAGATCGCTGACATCAAAAGGCAATATCATGGTGCGTTCAGCAGCAGCAGATTCCTCTGCAACGCGCTGTAATTCAGCGATATTACGCCCTGATAATATACAATATCCGCCAGATTTCAGATGCGCCTTTGCCAATGCCTCACCAATGCCCGATGAAGCTCCCGTAATCCATGCAATGCTCATATCTCTCTCCTTGCGGTGAACAAGATAGATAGAAAGTGCTAAAGTCAATTCCAATCGAAGCCACCATAGATAATTATTATGCTTTAACCCTTGCAGATACATTCTATTTTCCCCAGATAGGAGATATGCTGATAGAAACCGAAAAAACACCGAACCCCGCGACCTTAAAATTCTTGCCCGGCCAGAATATTATGACCCACGGGACACGCGATTTTGCTAATCCCGAAGACGCTGAAATCTCACCTCTGGCAAGTGCTCTGTTTGATCTTGGCGATGTTGTGGGTGTATTTTTTGGCAGTAATTTCATATCGATAACGGCTGCTCCCTCGGTGGATTGGAATGATTTGAAACCCGATGTCTTGAATATATTATTGGATCATTTTGTTGGCGAAATACCTTTATTCGTAGGAGGAAATGCTGCGGATATATCTGTGCCTGCAGATGATGAAGAATTTCCGCTCGATGATCCTGCCGATGCCGATATAGTCGATCAAATCAAAGAATTAATCGAAACCCGCGTTCGCCCTGCGGTGGCCAATGATGGCGGCGATATTAAATATAAAGGCTTTAATCGCGGCATCGTTACCCTGCAAATGCAAGGGGCGTGCGCAGGCTGTCCTTCCTCTTCGGCGACGCTGAAACAGGGCATTGAACAATTATTGAAACATTATGTTCCAGAGGTTAGCGAAGTACGCGCTTATTAAGGCATAGAATAACAGATTATATCTAAACAGAGCATATTAAAGCATCGAAATATTTGCCAAAGAAACATTAGCCAAGAAACATTAGCCAAGAAACATTAGCCAAGAAACATTAGCCAAGAAACATTAGCCAAGAAACATTAGAAAGCATAATATGTCAGAGAAATATCCCTTAGATCAAAAATCTCTCGACCAACTATTTTTTAAGGCCCGAAGCTATAATGGTTATAGCGATAAAGATGTGAGCAATGAACAAATGAATACCATTTGGGACTTGATGAAATATGCGCCTACCTCGGCCAATTGCCTGCCTGCGCGTTTGATTTGGTGCAAAAGCGCAGAGAGCAAAAAGAGGCTTGCGCCCCTTACTATGCCTGGGAACGATCAAAAAATCATGGATGCTCCCGTCACTGTTATCATCGGCATGGATTTAGAATTTTATAATGAATTGCCCGCATTATTTCCGCATGCCGATGCCAAAAGCTGGTTCGATAGCGATCCTGAAAATGCGCGCGAAACAGCGTTTCGTAATAGCAGTTTGCAAGGGGCTTATTTCATAATGGCAGCGCGCGCTATAGGCTTAGACATTGGTCCATTATCAGGGTTTGATAATGCTGCGGTGGACGCCGCTTTTTTTGCAGATACGTCCATTAAATCTAACTTTATTTCTACGCTTGGCTATGGCGATGACAATAGTATTTTTGATCGCAGCCCCCGTCCAAAATTTGATAAATTCAATTCAATCATCTAAGCGAAGAGCGGCCAAAATGTATGATCTGATTATTGATACATCCACCGCTACTTGCTCTATAGCATTGTTCAAAGACCATGAATTAACGCAATATTATCATGAATTTATTGGTCGTGGTCATGCCGAAGTCTTAATTCCAGAGCTTAAAATAATTCTCGGTGATATTGTGCCTGACCAAATTTATGTGAATATTGGCCCAGGCAGTTTTACAGGCATAAGAATTGGCATATCCGCAGCGCGTGCACTCTCTTTGGCGTGGCATATACCCTGTTCGGGATATTCTACTATGCAATTGATGGCATCTATGGCCAAACAAAACATTAAAACCGATAGCGAAATTGGCGAGCAGCAAGCCGCCATAGATGTCATTATGAATGGCGGGCATGGCGAATTTTATGTGCAAAGCTTTGACCATGCTATTAACCCGCTTGGGCACATTAAATCATTATTACCGCATGATTATGATGGCAAAGCTGCCTATCAAACAGGTGATAAAGCATTTGCGCTTGCGCCCGAAAAACAGAGCAATATAATATTAGGTAATGGGCCAGATGCGCGGCAATTTATGCCGATTAAACCCCTCGCCAATTTGGATGTGTCGCCTCTTTATGTGCGCGAACCCGACGCACAGATTAACGATTAAACCCATGCAGTGCGGCGATACAGCAAAGACCATTATTACAGATGGAACTGCCACAGATATAGCCTCTATTATGCCGATAATGAATAGTGCTTTTGACCCCCAATATGGCGAAGCTTGGAATAGCGCGCAATGCCTATCTATGCTAGCTCTACCCTATACAAATTTATATATTGCACAATATGAACAACAAATTTGCGGTTTTACCTTTACGCGCTCTTTATATGAAGATGTCGAACTTCTTATGATCGCAACGCACGGCGATTATGCGCGTCTTGGTGTTGCCAGCGCAATGATGAAACATATAATAAAGATTGCCAAAAAATATAATAGAGACCGTATATTTTTAGAGATGAGACAAGGTAATAGTGCTGAAACTCTCTATGATAATTTTGGTTTCGAAAATATTACTGAAAGAAAAGACTATTATAAAGGATGTTATAATATTTATTATAATGCTATAACAAAAGAATTATTATTATAATATAGTTAAAATTTTATATTAATTATTTTTATTTATTCAAATGTATAAAATAAAGTTTTAACATATAATTAAATTCATTATTCGATTTGATTATTACATTAATTTGCCCTAGAGGCACTAATAATAAGATAGAGAATATAATTCCGCTTATTTTGGTCGCAAATAAAAAAGGATAAAAAAATGTTAGATGACAGCAATGTCGATCCCGATATTTTAATGACGTTGACTGCTGATATAGTTGCAGCGCATGTAAGTAATAATAATGTTGATGTGAATGATTTATCAGTATTAATTTCAAATGTACACGGCACATTAATTTCACTTTCGGAAAATGAAAAGAAACAAGCTTTGCCAGAACCCGCAGTGCCGATAAAATCGTCTATAAAAGAAGATTATATCATCTGTTTGGAAGATGGCAAAAAACTAAAAATGCTTAAACGTCATCTTATGACGCATTATAAAATGACCCCAGAAGATTACCGAAGCCGATGGGGATTGGCTTCTGATTATCCAATGGTGGCCCCATCTTATACAATTAAACGCAGGGAATTAGCCAAAAATATTGGCCTAGGAAGAAAGCCAGGTAGTAAAAATAAGAAGAAAAAATAAGTCCTACCATTTAATAATCCAAAAAAGGGATGCAATGATTTGTGTCCCTTTTCATTGACGAATCATGCTATTTCTTTACTGTGATGATAGATAGCTTTTGGAGACATGATGGAAACCAAAATTGATGTAGAAGCACTTTGTGCTGAGAGAGGATTGCGCATTACCGAGCAGCGTAAAATTATTGCTCGTGTAATTTCTAATTCTGATGACCATCCCGATGTTGATGTATTATATCAGCGTTCTTCGGCTATTGATCCCAAAATATCCATCGCAACAGTCTATAGAACTGTGCGTTTATTCGAAGAAGCTGGCATATTAGATCGCCATGATTTTGGCGATGGCAAAGCGCGTTATGAAGCCGCGCCAGAGGCTCATCACGATCATTTGATTGACGTTGAAAGCGGTAAAGTCGTTGAATTTGTTGATCCTGAATTAGAAGCATTGCAAAAGCAAATTGCTGAAAAATTAGGCTATCGATTGGTCGATCATAGGATGGAATTATACGGAGTCGCAATCAATAAAAATGACGGATGAAGGCGCATTTTACCTCGATTATAAGGCCAGTATTTTAGGCCGAATTTTAATTATTTTCAGAATATTGCTCCTCATATTCATTTTAATATTGGCCGTACCATTATATTATCTCTGGCGTATATTAGGATTATCTAATCCTTGGCCACGTTTATTCTTGCGCGTCACTGCCCTGTGCGTTGGTGCAAGAGTATATAAAAAAGGCACCGCGCTCAAACGCGATGTATTTTTTGTATCCAACCACATATCATGGCTCGACATTCCAATATTGGGCGGACGCAGCGGCGCGGCTTTTGTTGCGCAAGATGGCATCGAATCTTGGCCATTTATCGGCTGGTTATGCCGAATGAACAACACGATATTCGTATCGCGCGAAAATCGTATGGCCATTGCCAATCAAATCAACCGCGTACGCCAAGCCTTAGAAGAAAGTTGGGCTGTCACTATTTTTCCCGAGGGTACGACAACAGATGGCAGCGCGCTACTCCCCTTTAAATCACCGTTGCTTGCCACTTTAGATCCGCCCCCCCCTGGTGTAATGGTGCAGCCTATATTTATCGATTATGGCGCAATGGCAAAAAAAATTGCTTGGATAGGCGAGGAAAGCGCGCCTGCTAATGCATGGCGTATCTTTACGGGCATCAAAAGTTTTAAGGTGGTGGTTCATTTTCTCGACCCCTTTGATCCAAGAGATTTTCAAGGCCGCAAAGCCATTGCCGCCGAATGCAAAGCCAAAATTATTGAGGTTATGGGAGAAAAATCATTGCCTCGGCATAAGAGCCAGATAAATAAAGAATCGATTGATAGCTGGCAAGAAAGCGATGATGGCACTATATCGCCCTCATGACCGATTCTATTATGAGCAAAGACAATATAAATAATGCGCTCGATGGCGATAAAGCCATCGGTGATAAACCCCCTATTGATAAAACTCATATCGAAAAATCTGGCCTCAATCAAAATGCGAAACAAAACCAAAAAGCGCGCCAATATCATGACAGCCCCAAAAGCTATCATGTAAAATCATTTGGGTGCCAAATGAATGTCTATGATGGCGAGCGCATATCCGAGATGTTCAAAGATAAAGGTATGAACGAGGCTCCATCGAAAGAAGAGGCCGATATTGTTATTCTCAATACATGCCATATCCGCGAAAAAGCTGCCGAGAAAGTATATTCCGATATAGGCCGTTTGCGCCGCAAAGATGGCACCAAACCAATGATAACGGTTGCAGGCTGCGTCGCCCAAGCCGAAGGCCGCGAAATAGGCCGAAGAGCACCAAGCGTCGACATAGTGGTTGGGCCGCAAGCTTATCACCGCCTGCCCGAGATGATTGAGAAAGCGCGTAAAGGCAAACGCGCTATCGATACGGATATGCCCGAGGAGAGCAAATTTGATGCCCTGCCCCGCCGCCGCAAACAGCCGCGTCCTTCTGCTTTTTTGACCGTACAAGAAGGGTGTGATAAATTTTGCACCTATTGCGTTGTCCCATATACGCGCGGTGCGGAAATTTCACGGTCATGGAATGCTTTGATTGACGAAGCCAAAGCCTTGATTGATGGCGGGGTAAGAGAAATCACCTTGCTCGGCCAGAATGTGAATGCATGGAGCGGCGAAGATGATAAGGGCAATGTCCAAGGTCTCGATGGTCTCATTCGCGCCCTTGATAAGCTTGATGGCCTAGAGCGCATTAGATATACCACCAGCCACCCCAATGATATGACCGATGGGCTTATAAATGCGCATGGCGATGTCGAGAGTTTGATGCCCTATTTACACCTACCCGTGCAATCGGGTTCTACCGCTATTTTGAAAGCAATGAATCGCAGCCACAGCCGAGAAAGCTATTTGGACGTGCTCGAAAAAGTCCGAAAAGTGCGGCCCGATATAGCATTATCGGGCGATTTTATCGTAGGCTTCCCAGGCGAGAGCGATGCCGATTTTGAAGATACGCTCGATATTGTTCGCCGCGTAAAATATTCACAAGCATTCTCTTTCAAATATAGTCCCCGCCCAGGAACGCCCGCCGCCGATATGGACAATCAAATTCCCGAAGCCATTATGAGCGAGCGTTTGCAGCGTTTGCAGGCCCTATTGAATGAGCATCAATTTGATTTCAACACAGGCTTGATAGGCATCAAAACAAAATTATTATTGGAACGCAAAGGCAAGATCGAAGGTCAGTTGGTTGGTAAATCACCTTGGCTCACCTCGGTTCATGTCATGGCACCCAATTTGGCAATTGGTGATATGGTTGACGTTGAAATTACGGATGCTGGCCCAAACAGCTCCACTGGCGTTGCGCATGGCTAAAAAAATCCAAGCCAAAGCAGGAGAAATGGCTCTGATCGAGTTGAATTTTGAAAAAGCAAACCATATCAAAATATTATTTGGCGAATTTGATCAAAATCTCGTCGCTATTGAAAACCGCTTAGGCGTCTATATCGCAGCGCGCGGCAATAATATCCAAATCGAAGGCGAAGCATCCGCCGCAGCGCAAGCCCGCGATGTTTTGAATGAAATTTATAATCGCATAGGCCGAGGCGAAGATATTGACGATCATATGGTCGGAGCGATTATATCCATGAATGAAAATGGCACATCTATCGAGGGGGTGAAGCGCAAAAACGGAATTAGCACGACTGATGTCATGATCCGCACCCGCAAAAAGACAATCCTGCCGCGCTCTGCAATGCAAAAACCCTATATGGAGTCCTTAGCACGCGATGAAATGATATTTGCTCTGGGGCCAGCAGGAACAGGCAAAACATATTTAGCTGTGGCTCAGGCCGTTTCAATGCTGATTACCGGTGCTGTTGATCGCTTGATATTATCGCGCCCCGCTGTTGAAGCAGGCGAGCGATTGGGTTTTTTACCCGGGGATATGAAAGAGAAAGTCGATCCTTATTTACGGCCTATCTATGATGCGCTCTATGATTGTTTACCCGCCGAACAAGTCGAGCGGCGCATCGAGAGCGGTGAGATTGAGATTGCGCCTATCGCCTTTATGCGCGGGCGCACGCTTGCCGACGCTTTTGTGATTTTGGATGAAGCCCAAAATACCACGATGGCGCAAATGAAAATGTTTCTCACACGTTTTGGTATGAATAGCCGTATGGTGATTTGCGGCGATCCCAACCAAGTCGATATTCCTGGCGGCGTGCATCAATCTGGTTTGGCCGATGCGGTACACCGATTAGAAGGTATAGAAAATATCGCCGTTACGCGCTTTACCAGTGCTGATGTTGTGCGCCATCCCTTGGTGGGTAAAATTGTTGATGCCTATGAAGGGCCCGATGCCAAATAATGCGCTATCATGATTGAAATTGATCTTGATATTAACCCAATATGGCAAAGCGATATTCATTGGTTCGATTTGTCAAAAAAATCGATTGATGAGGCTGTAAAATTAAGCGATTACAGTTTTTTACATGAAATTAATAATAATGTTTCTATTAGCATTTCATTATCCAATAATGACATAATTCATACGCTCAATAACGCATATCGGTCAAAGGATAAACCGACTAATATATTATCTTTCCCAATGGTAGAACGGGCAGATTTAGGCGATTTAATCGAACATCCAATCCCAGAAATTTTATTAGGCGATATCATATTATCCTATGATATATGCCATGCCGAAGCAAAAGAAAAAGGCATTTTAATTACCCATCATTATCAACATTTGATTGTTCACGGTATATTGCATTTATTGGGATATAATCATATCGCAGATGATGATGCAGAAAAAATGCAATCAATCGAAATATTGGCCCTTAAAAATATGGGCATTGAAAACCCTTATGAGAAAGGCTAATTGGCTATAAATATGCCAGATGTTGAGACTATTAAGACGCAAAATGGCGGCGGGAGTGATGATGACCCTGGCTCGATATGGCGCAAGATTAAATCATTCTTCGCGCGCGATCAAGAATCCTCGCTTCGGGAGCAAATAGAAGACGCCATCACCGAACATGAGCAAGAAGAAAATGACAGCAATGATGATGCTGATAATGGTGATTTATTGCCTGTAGAGCGCATCATGCTGCGCAATTTACTCAAATTTTCAGGCCATGATGTTGATGATATAATGGTGCCGCGCAGCAAAATGATTGCTGTAGAGGAAAATAGCAGTTTTGAGGAATGCGTCGCGCTCTTTTCCGAGCATGGGCATAGCAGATTACCAGTCTATCGTGAGAGTCTCGATAATATTATAGGCATGATCCATATCAAAGATTTCTTCTCTATGGTTATCGATGAAAGCAAAGGACAGGCGAACACCAGTCTGCCCGATGGTTTAGAACCATTTTTGCGCCAACCTAGATTTGTTCCTGAATCTATGGGTGTGTTAGATTTATTGGCCGAAATGCGGGCAACGCGCACCCATTTAGCGATTATTTTAGACGAATATTCTGGCACCGAGGGGCTAGTGACCATCGAAGATTTGGTCGAACAAATTGTTGGCGATATAGAAGATGAGCATGACGAAGACCCCACCGAAGATTTCATAAAAATAGCCCCCGGTCTTTGGGAAGCAAATGCGAGCGCGGAGCTTGAAGATGTTGCAGTGGATATTGATCCTAATCTGGCAATCGTCGAAGATGATGTGCAAACATTGGGCGGGCTTGCCTTTGTATTGGCTGGCAAAGTTCCATCGGTAGGGGAAACGGTGCATCACCCAGCTAGCGGATGGGATTTAGAAGTGTTAGAAGGTGATGATAAGCGCGCCGTTAAATTTCGATTGCATCAAATTCAAAAGCTCGCTGATGGACAAAATTAATTGATTGGATATTGGCCTGTTACCCCATATAATAGCATATATGGCTTTTCATCTGTCCGAAAACTATATTCAAGAAAGCTTTTTAGCCGCCAGCGGGCCTGGTGGTCAAAATGTCAATAAAGTTGCCACCGCGTGTCAAATAAGGGTCGATATATTTCGGCTAGGGCTAGCACCCTATGCCTTTCGCAAGCTCAAAATCTTAGCTGGCAGCAAAATGAGCAATAGCGGTGAATTAATCATCACCGCGCGTAATTTTAGAACCAGAGAAGCCAACCGCGAAGATGCCCGTCGCCGCGTCATCGCCCTAATTGATAAAGCGCATCATCGCGATGCCATTCGTAAACCCACAAAACCCAGCAAAAGAGCCAAAGCAAAACGAGTTGATAATAAGAAAAACCGGAGCAATATTAAAAAAAACCGTGCCAAAATTCCCTATTAATCATCGCATTGCCACTATTTTGCTCTACGTCATTAATAATATAAAATTCATAGCGTGAAAGCATATCTCCATGTTTGATTATAAAATTGATACCACCGATAAAGCTGCTCTGTATAGAGACTTATATGCCGCCTGTGAGGCTATTACCATGGGCGAAGATGATGCTATCGCCAATATGGCAAATATTGCCGCCTTGCTATGGCAATATATGCCAGACCTGAATTGGGCAGGATTTTATCGCATGAAAAATGATGCGCTTATTTTGGGTCCTTTTCAAGGTAAAGCAGCCTGTATTCATATCCCACTTAACAAGGGTGTGTGCGGTAAAGCGGCTTCGAGCGGAGAAATTCAATGCATCAATAATGTCCATGAATTTGAAGGGCATATAGCCTGCGATGCACAGAGTGTGTCCGAACTTGTTGCTCCGATTAGTGATAGCCAGGGTAATATTATTGCCGTGATTGATTTAGATAGCCCATCAGCCAATAGATTTGATACGCAAGATGTCGAGGGTATTGCGCAAATTGCCAAATTACTAAGGCACAGAATTAATACTTAAATCTGGAATTTATACTTAACAATTATAATGCTTCATTATGGTACAATCGCTATAATTGAGAGTAATTTACATCTCCTACGATGGTCAACCCCGCCAATTAATGTTAATTAAAGGTTAAATTTCTGTACTGACGCAGAATTAACATATTATAGTATCGGCGTAACCGAGGAGCCATTAACCATGAAAAGCTTTGTATATACATCCATAATTACAGCGGCCCTTGCGTCAATACCAGCACATAGCGCCGACGAATCGGTCAATATTGAGAGTTTCTCAGATAATATTATAGATATTAATGTAACAGACAAAGAAGATGTTACGCAGCGATCTAAACGTGGCGGCAGATATGGCGGCATTAGAAATGGTGGATTCAGAAACAGAGGCTATAGAGGCGGTTTCGGGGGTCATAGGTTCAGAGGTTTTGGTTTTCGTGGTGGTTTTGGATTTGGCAGCTATATTCGCCCATTCATAGGGTTTCGTTTGCCAACCTATTGGATAAACCCAACTTATTATGTACCCAATTATACCACTTATAACCTAAGCGTTCCCACTAATGGATTAATATGGTCACGCTATTATAACGATGCGGTGTTGCGCGATCAAAATGGTTTTGTTCAACAAACCGTCCCCAATGTCCAATGGCAAGGCGGTAATTTTCCATTGAGCAATAATGGTGTTCACAACATGCCGATAGAAGGTCAAGTTTATGGTTGGAGCGAAGACGGCAATGTTGGCGGCTCTCCTGGAGCACAATCTGGCACCTATCAAGGTCAATGGAATGGCCAATATGTCGATGCGCAAGGTCAAACATATCAAGGTCAATGGAGTGGCACTTACACCGATGAAAATGGTCAAATTTTCCAAGGCCAATGGAATGGCACAACCGTGGGTGCACCAGTGGCTAGCAATGTTCCAACGCAGCTCAACCAAGGCCAAAGTGTCAATGCTCGAGGCGCGCCAATAGCGCAACAAATTCCTCAGCAAATTCCGCAACAGACTTTTCAGGGCCAATCCTTTAACAATGGCGGGTATGAGCAATGTTTGCGCAGCAATGGCGTAACCGGAGCAGCACTGGGTGCATTATTAGGCGGTGTTGCTGGCAACCGAATTGCAGGGCGTAACGCGCGCACAGCGGGTACATTAATCGGTGGCGGCGTTGGCGCATTGGGCGGCCTAGCGATCGAAAAAGCAGCCGATAAATGCAAGAATCTGCGTCCGAGCGGCAATGGAGTAGCGCAGCAACAATATCCGCAGCAGCAGTTTCCGCAGCAACAATATCCGCAGGGCCAATATGTTGAGAGTCACAATGGAGAATATGCACAATGCCTGCGCAAAAGAGGCATTACAGGCGGCGTGTTGGGCGCATTATTGGGCGGTGTTGCTGGTAATCGTATCTCAGGGCGTAATGCGCGCACAGCGGGTACATTAATCGGTGGTGGCTTAGGTGCGATTAGCGGAGCTACTCTTGAAAAGGCAACGAGTAAATGTGATAAAAAGCGCGTCAATTATGGATATTCACAGCAATATGGCCAGCAAGTGCAATATTATTGGGTATCGCCAGGCTATTATTATCCACAAGCTGCAACAACGGTTACCGTTGTGCCGGGTACAACCACGGTGACAGAGCAAGTCATTGAAACAAGCAGTAAACGCTTGGTAAAGCCTTCTAAGCGTTTGCGCAAACCTCAGCACTAATATTGAAAAAATAGATTAATCATGCCCTCGCTTTTGGGGGCATTTTTATATCCGCTTTCTATGATATTAAAAAAATCATCATTGCTATCATACGCCAAACAGCATAATCACCGCTCATCAAAACAGAGGGTAAAGCATGCAGAAATATCAGCAATCTTCCGCCATTGATTCCTTGAAGATACGACGCCCTGATGATTGGCATGTGCATTTGCGCGATGATGATATGCTCCAAATGGTGGCACAGTATACCGCCCATCAATTTGGCCGCGCCATCGTGATGCCGAACCTCGCCCCGCCCGTCACAACGGCGGCGGCAGCGGCGGATTATCGAGAGCGTATTATGAACGCCTTACCCAATGAGAGTCATTTCACACCGCTAATGACATGCTATCTAACCGATAGCATCGACCCGCAAGAAGTTGAAAATGGATTTAAAGAGGGTGTTTTTACGGCCTGTAAATTATATCCAGCCAATGCCACCACCAATTCAGCCCATGGTGTGAGCGATGTTCGCGCAATCTATCGCGTGATAGAGGTAATGCAGCGCATCGGTATGCCATTGTTAATCCATGGCGAAGTCACCGATGGCGATATTGATATTTTTGATAGAGAATCTGTCTTTATCGAGCGTATATTATCAACATTGGTAAATGATTTTCCTGAACTTAAGATAATATTCGAACATATTACCACCAAAGATGCTGCTGATTTTGTTGCCGAAAGCGGGCCATTGATTGCCGCTACTATCACCCCGCATCATCTGCGCATCAACCGCAGCGATATGTTCAAAGGTGGTATGCGCCCGCATCTCTATTGCCTGCCGATTGCCAAGCGCGAAACGCACCGCATCGCATTGCGCAAAGCTGCTATTTCTGGCTCGCCCAAATTTTTCTTAGGAACCGATAGCGCCCCGCATGTTTTGGCGGCCAAAGAAACATCTTGCGGCTGCGCAGGTGTATTTAATGCCCCTTTTGCAATAGAAAGCTATGCCCTTAGTTTTGATGAAGAAAATGCATTGGATAAATTAGAGGGTTTTGCCTCTATCCATGGGCCAAATTTCTATGGATTGCCGCTGAATGAAGATTATATCATTTTGGAACGCGGCGAAAATAAAGTAGCCGACCATATAATCAGTGGTGATATTAATATTGTCCCATTTCACAATGGCGAAGATATTGGCTGGACTTTCAAAGGCGTAGCTTGATAGAGTAAAAATGGCCTTTATTAGAATATGATCTTTTCTCAGATCAATCTATGATAAGGTCTTCCCAGCCATTGGGGCCTAATTTTTCGAGCGGTTTATAGCGCGTTTTATATTTCATACGCGGCGATTCAGACACCCAATAGCCCAAATAAACATAGGGTAATCCAGCCGCTCTGGCGCGTAAAATATGGTCTAAAATGATATAATTACCAAGCCCTCTTCTATCTTTATTATTGGCATCATAAAAACTATAAATCATCGATAAGCCATCGGATTGTTGATCGGTCAAACAAGCACCAATTAATTTCCCCGATATATCATTGCCATCATCATCTTCTGAATCGTGGGGCAATCTATATTCAATCACATTAGTCCGCACAGGGCTTTGTTCGATCATATCGGCAAAATCAATCTCGTCCATTTCGCTCATCCCGCCATCGGGGTGCCGGTTATCCAAATAATCGCGCAAGAGCTGATACTGTTCTTCGGTAGACCAGGATTTGCAGGCCGTGACCACTAAATCTTTATTATTGCGAATGGCGCGTTTTTGCGAATTATTAGGTTTGAAATTGGTCGTGGCAACGCGCACAGAAACACAGGCTTTGCAATCTTCACAGCTTGGCCGATACGCCACATTTTGGCTGCGTCTAAAACCAATGCGGCCCAAAGAGTCATTCAGAGCATCAGCATTGCTGCCGCTTAGCTCGGTAAATACTTTGCGCTCGGTCTTGCCGGGTAAATAGGGGCATGGCGCAGGGTTTGTAACAAAAAATTTAGGAAATCTTGCAGGTGCCGTCATTATAATCCATCTCGTAACACACATATGTGACTATATGCGATTCTCACAGTATGGCAATTTTCGTATAATGTGAAAAGTCCATTTACCATCATAGTATAATACGGCTATTGGCCTAAAAAATAATAAACATAAAATATAGAGCGCGAAACACGGCCATTAACCATCGTGCAATTGAACGCGCTGCACTTTGTAATTAGAATTTTCTAATGCTCTAACCAATCGCTCGAGCTGTTTAGAATCGCGCGCTTCGCACTCAATATCCGTAATCAGTCCTTTTGCGGGCAAGGTCGTGAAAATCCGTTGGTGATAGATTTCGATTATATTGACATTATTTTCATCAAATAATTTCATCACTTTGAACAACGCCCCGGGGCGATCTTGCAAGGTCAATCTAAGGCGCGCCAAGCGACCCGAACGGGCCAAATCTCGCAGCAATACATTGGCCAATAAACGTGTATCGATATTCCCACCGCATAAAATTATACCGACATTTTTGCCTTTATATCGCTCTGGATCAGCCAATACAGCCGCCAAGCCCGCAGCACCCGCGCCTTCGACAACCGTTTTTTCAATCTGAAGTAACAGGCTAACGGCGTTTTCAAGTTCGCTTTCTTTCACCAAAACAATATCATCGGCTACCTTTTTGATGATTTTAGAGGTAAATTCGCCAGGTGTTTTTACCGCAATACCCTCGGCCAATGTATCGCCTTCGCAGGGCAATGTTTCGCCTTTTATTTTCGCATACATAGAAGGATAGAGCCGCGATTGAACACCAATTAATTCCATAGCAGGATTAATCGCGCGCGCCGCCGTTCCGACGCCCGATAATAATCCCCCGCCGCCAATGGGTACAGCGAAGCAATCTAATTCCGGAACAGCCTCTAACATTTCTAATGCAACGGTTCCTTGCCCCGATGCCACCAATGGATCATCAAAGGGATGGATAAAGATAAGCCCTAATTCTTTTTCCAAATGGCGCGAGTGATTATAAGCATCATCATATTTTTCGCCAAACAGAACCACTTTACCGCCAACCGCTTCGGTTTGCATAATCTTTACCGCTGGTGTTGTTTTTGGCATCACAATGGTAACTGGCGCACCTAAGCGCGTTCCATGATAGCTTAACCCTTGCGCATGATTACCAGCAGATGCCGCAATAACACCGCGCTTTAATTGTTCCTCAGAGAGGTTGAGCAGCGCATTTAACGCCCCTCTCTCTTTATAGGCTGCGGTGAATTGTAGATTCTCAAATTTTAGAAAAATATTCGCGCCAGTCATATCCGACAATGTTTTGCTGCGCAATGTAGGCGTCTTAACAATAGAATCTCTAATGCGCTCGTGCGCAAATTTGATGGTCTCAATGGATAATGATTCGGACATGCCATTTCTTTCTAATCAATGAGGTCGAGCAAATATTTGGTCTTAATTGGCCCATATCCTATCTTATAATGATGGAAAACCTCTATTATTTGCTTTTAGAGCTATGCCAATAAAGATGATAAGGTTATGACGATGGACAAGGATAGTTTGTGTATGACATTATTAAAATCAAATTTTGGTTTCAATCGTAAGTTGATAGGTGCTGCGGCTCTTTTATGCCCAATATCACCTGTCATGGCCGATGGTTTAATAGAAAATATCAATGGCATTACACTAGATCAAGACGGCGAAATTATCCGTTTTAATGGGCTGCTCATCAATCATGAGGGTAAAGTGAGCAAGCTAATCACCCAAAAAAAACAAATCCCAAAACAATTGGATTTTAGATATGATGGCCAAGGACAAACATTACTACCTGGCTTGATAGATGCCCATGGCCATGTCAGCGGATTAGGCTTTCAAGCACTCACCCTTGATTTATCGCAAACAAATTCCCTAGAAGAAGCAAAAGCCGCCATCAAAGCATATGCCGAAAAATTTTCTGGAAGACGCTGGATTATTGGCCGAGGCTGGAACCACGAAAAATGGGGTTTAGGGCGTTTTCCCAATGCAGCCGATTTGGAGGGTATCTCTGATCGACCAATATGGTTAGAGCGTGTTGATGGCCATGCAAGTTGGGCCAATAGCATAGCAATGGAAATCGCCGATCTAGCCGATGATGTGAAATCACCCGTTGGCGGACGGATCGAAAAAATAGAGGGCAAACCCAGCGGCATATTTGTTGATACTGCGGCGCAGCTCATCCAAAAACATGTGCCAAAACCTAGCGCGAAAGATTATGACCTTGCCCTAGCAAAGGCCCAAGAAATTCTATTATCGCACGGCATTACCGCGATGGCTGATATGGGTACTACGCTAGATGAATGGCAGAGCTATCGGCGTGCAGGTGATTTGGGACGCTTAAATATACGCATATTCAGCTATGCAGGCGGGATAGAGAATATGACAATCATTGGAGGCCCAGCACCTACCCCGTGGCTCTATGATGGCAAGCTGAAGATGCTAGGTGTCAAATTTTATTTGGATGGCGCATTGGGCAGCAGAGGGGCTTGGCTGAAAGAAGATTATCATGATGCATCGGGGCAAAGAGGCCTTCCTATTCTAAGCTTTGCCGAATTGCGCAATAAGATGGTGCGCGCCTCTATGGATGGTTTTCAAACAGCGGTGCATGCAATTGGAGATGCTGCCAATGCAGAGGCTATTTCCTCTATCGCAGATATTTCTGATATTTTTGACGGCGATAGACGTTGGCGGATTGAGCATGCCCAAATCATTGATCCCACAGACCTTCCACGCCTTGCCAATCACGGCATTATATCCTCTATGCAGCCCGTGCATCAAACATCCGATCGAGTGATGGCCGAGGCGCGCCTTGGCCCCAATAGGTTGGCAGGTGCCTATGCATGGCAATCTATCGTAAAAGCGGGCGGCAGATTAGCTTTGGGATCGGACACACCAGTAGAATCGAGCAATCCTTTTGCAGGCTTGGCGGTATCTATCACCAGAGAAGATAGCAAAGGCCAGCCTTTTGGCGGGTGGATTGCATCTGAAAAATTGACCCGCGAACAAGCATTTGCTGGTTTTACAACGGGCGCTGCTTATGCGTCTTTCGCAGAAAAAAATGTCGGTTCGCTGACCCCAGGCCATTATGCTGATTTTATATTGGTCAATGTTGACCCGCTGCTATCATCTACACAAGATTTGCGAAACACGATCGTCAGCGAAACTTGGGTGGCAGGAAAACCGGTATTCGTAAAAGATCAATGATATTCTGAGCAACCAGAGACCCTAGGAAATAAAAGACTCTGGGAGATAAGAGACTCTGGGAGATAAGAGACTCTGGGAGATAAGAGACTCTGGGAGATAAGAGACTCTAGGAAATAAAAGACCCTGGGAGATAAGAGACCCTAGGAGATAAAAGACTCTGGGAAATCAGGAGCTGTAAAACCCTAATCCTTAAACCCAATGTCCAAAAAACTAGGTCGCGGGCCGTTCCACCCATCTTCGGTAGGCTCGGCATCTTTGATGATGATGCGTCCTTTATGATCCAAATTATCCGTGCGCTTATCATTATGCAGCTTATTATCATTTGGCCCAAAATTAGATTTTTCTCTAGCAGATTGAGCTGCTTTTTCTTTTTGTGGCTTTGGCTTTTTATCCGTTTTTTTCTTATCGCTATTTTGACTATCTGCTTTGCCGCGCCCCTTTGCGCCGCCCAAAGATGAAAGAGCAATCTTACTGCCCAATAATTTTTCAATATTTTCAACTGCTTCAGCATCGCTGCGCGTTACAAAGGTAAAGGCCTTACCTTTTGCCCCTGCCCGGCCCGTACGGCCAATTCTATGCACATAATCATCGGGATTCATAGGTGCATCAAAATTGAAAACATGGCTAATGCCTTTGACATCGATACCGCGCGCGGCAACGTCTGATGCAATTAAAAGATTAATATCGCCATTTTTAAAAGCTTCTAATTCCGCTTGACGCGATGCTTGGTCAATATCGCCGTGAATTTCACCCGACCGATAGCCATGACGTTTCAAGCTTTTGTTCAATTCGCGCACCGTTGTTTTACGGTTACAGAATATAATGCCCATTTCGACATCTTCTTTTTCTAATAATTCACGCAATTTGCTGCGTTTTTGTCGCGGCGCAACATCCACCAAAGATTGTTCAATATTCACATTGGCAGTGGCAGGCCGAGCGACTTCTATATATTTGGGTGTATTGAGAAATTGATCCGATAATTTCTTAATTGGCGGCGGCATAGTAGCCGAAAATAACATAGTTTGTCGATTGCTCGGTAATTTGGTGCAAATCTTTTCAATATCGGGAATAAAACCCATATCGAGCATACGGTCGGCCTCATCAATCACAAGCAAATTACAATCATTGAGCATGATATTGCCGCGATCGAATAAATCCATCAAACGGCCTGGGGTTGCGATTAATACATCAACGCCTTTTTCCAATGCTTTAATCTGATCACCCATAGAAACACCGCCAATCAGCAATGCCATCGATAATTTATTATATTTGCCATATTTTTCAAAATTTTCGGCAACTTGAGCCGCCAATTCGCGGGTTGGCTCTAATATAAGAGACCTTGGCATGCGCGCTCTTGAACGGCCTTGCGCTAAAATATCAATCATCGGCAATACGAATGAAGCGGTTTTTCCCGTGCCTGTTTGCGCTATTCCGATAATATCTTTCATCATCAAAACTGGCGGAATCGCTTGTTCTTGAATAGGCGTAGCATCTGTATAACCCGCTTCATCAATCGCTTTTAATAATTCATCTGACAGGCCGAGGTCGGCAAATTTCATAGATTTTTCCGGAAAATATTGGCTTGCTGGGGGCATATCCACCCGCAATAGTTACCGTAGCTAATGGTTAAATAAAAGCAAATTGTCAAGAAATATGGTTTTTCATTTCGTCCAAAGATGAGACATTGGCCAAAGCTGCCGCAAAGTTGAATATTTCAACTGGTTTCGGGGACCAATTGCCGAAAGCGATCTAACGCGCATTCTGCTCCATAGCGCGCATGGATAATATCACGTTTTTGGCATAATTTTCCATCTTTAGACTTCTCAATATAAGCCCCCGCATAAAATTCTTTGGCTTTGCAATTATCCGCAAGATAAGCGCGGATTAATTTGCGGTCTTTGGTGAAAAATTCTAAGCTATCCGATGGGCCAGGGGTAAAACCAACCAAATTATCCATTGCAATGCATTTGCCTATTTTACGTTCTTCCAGCTTTGCCTTTGTACCGCCATTTTGGCGACCAAATGATGCGCGGCGCGCTCCAGAGGTACGCTGTAATCTAATGATTATCCGCTGATTAATCTGTAAATTTGTATAAGATTGCGTTTCCACCAGTTGAAATGTGGGAAGATATAAATATTTCCTAACATCCGCAGCCTGCGCTACTGAAAAAGCAGCGCAAAACGCCAAAATGCTAAAGGTAATGAAATAAATTAGACGCAAACTGACCTCTCACTGATTATTATGATTCAAATAAATCAAACCATTTAATATAATATTACCTTTCATAAGTCCCGAGGTTGAACTGACGATTAATATGCTGATAATGGTCGTATAAAGATGAATATAGTTTCATCCTCATTCAAAACAGCTTATGCCCTAAAGTCAAGTTTATATGGTGGAAATTTTGTTATCGGATAGAAAAAATATAGGTTTAACGCAATTACAAGAGCTGTTGCAAAACGGTTTTACCTGCGATTTCAATGATATTGAACCTTGGCTAACCGATTGGCGAGGCCGATATACAGGCAAAGCATTGGCGATGATTTCACCCATTTCCACCGAACAATTATCCCAAGCTATTAAGATTTGTGCCAAATTTGAGATCCCCATTGTACCCCAAGGCGGCAATAGCGGTATGGTCGCTGGTGCCACCCCTAATGATGATGGCGATTCGATCATTCTTTCTTTGCGCAAAATGAATGCTATCCATTATCAGCGCACCACCCCCAATCTTATCCTATGCGAGGCGGGCGTGATATTGCAAAATCTGCACGATGCAGCATCGGAACATTCCATGCGATTTCCGCTAACTTTGGGCGGCAAAGGCAGCGCCACCATAGGCGGATTAATTTCTACCAATGCGGGCGGTACCCAGGTTTTACGTCATGGTAATATGCGCGCATTAGTGGCTGGTATAGAGGCTGTTTTGCCCAATGGGACAATCTATGATGGGATGAGCGCGCTCAAAAAAGACAATCGCGGCTATGACATCACCCAATTACTTATCGGGGCAGAAGGAACATTGGGCATTATCACCAAAGCGAAGCTGAAATTAGTGCCCGCTATCCAAGATAGGATTGGGATATGGGTTGGATTAGAAAGCCCGCACAAAGCTTATGAATTTTTGCTGCATATGTCGCAAAGATGCGGCAACCAAATGGAAGGATTCGAATTAATATCCGAAGCTTCAATTACCAGAGTATTACAATATATTCATGGGACTCGCCTGCCCATAAATCCTCAACCTTGGTATATACTCATAGAATTGGTGCAAGATTGTGATGATTCGAAAAATGTGCAAATATTGGCCGAAACTTCGCTTGCAGAACCCCTAAATGATGGTTTGATATTAGACGCTGCACTCAGTACTAATGAGACGCAGCTCGAAGATTTTTGGAAATTACGCGATTCTATTTCCGAGGCAGAGCGCGCCGCTGGCCCCGCATTTCAACATGACATCAGTGTTCCTGTTCACCGCATGGCCGACTTTATTGAAAATATCTCTCCTCAATTAGAACAAAAATTCAAAGGATGTGAGCTTATCGCCTTTGGTCACATGGGCGATGGCAATATCCATTATCATGTAAAAGCCCCCGATGGCGTATCGCAAGAGCATTGGATGCCGCTTGAAAAGCAAGTCAATAGTGCCGTTTATGACGCTGTAATCAGCTATGGAGGTTCAATTTCGGCGGAGCATGGAATTGGTCAATCCAAATTAGAAGAATTGGAGCGCGTCTCTGATGAAGCCCGTTTATTTGCCCTACGCGCTATTAAGAAATCATTTGATCCACACAATATTATGAACCCAGGAAAGCTAATCAAGCCCGACTAACGCACAAAGAGCTTGCGCTTTGTTTTACGACTATCACTTGCATGATTGTAATGCAGTCTCTAAGGGAATTGCAATATTTTTCTAATTTCGGAGCAATTGTAATGGCAACCGCCGCAAACACACAAAATTTACCTCTTTTTTACAATGATCTTATGCCTCTCAACAGCAAAGAGCATAGCGATTGGAAATCAAAGGGGCTGAATAATGCAAATTTCTTAAAAGATCAGCATGCTATTCCTGTTACCGTTGATGAATTTATCTCGGCTGGCCGTTTTTACCCCATCGTATTTTCGGCGGGTGAAAACAGCGTTCCTCTTGCTTTGATGGGCATGAATGAAGGCGTGAATGTTTTTGTCAATGATGAAGGCCAATTTACAGCCAATAATTATGTACCAGCCTATGTGCGCCGTTATCCGTTTATTTTGGCAAAATTAAACCCTGACAGCACAGAATTATCGCTATGTTTTGATCCAAGTGCCGATGCTGTAGGTAAAGCAGACGAAGGAGAAATTTTGTTCGAAGACGATAAGCCAACAGAGGCTACCAATCGTATTCTTCAATTTTGTGAAGATTTTGAGCAAGCTGGAGCGCGCACACAAGAATTTATGAAATTGCTAAATGAGGCTGATTTGTTGATGGAAGGCGAAGTCTCTATTCAACAAGATGGCGCAGAAAAGCCCTTTGTATATCGCGGTTTCAAAATGATTGACGAAAATAAATTACGCGACATGCGTGGTGATGAGCTTCGCAAAATCAATCAAAATGGTATGCTACCATTGCTATATGCTCACCTCTTTTCTCTGCAATTAATGCGCGAATTATTCGCTATGCAATCTGCGCAAGGCAAAGCCCCCGTTCCACCCGAGATTGAAGAAGTTGCAAAATCTTAATTGATTAATATAAGCAAATAGATAGAAGATGTGGTAATGAAAATTATCACATCTTTTTTTTGGCTGTAAATATTATGAAAATCTTCAAAAATCTCTTATTTCCTATACTATTAACAACGGTGGGAGTCTCGGCTTGTTCCTTTGGACAAACGGATAATATCGCTGAAGCACAATCCGCTTATGAAAAAAATAATTTCCAAAATGCACGCATTTTTTTACTCAATCAATTACGAGAAGATCCGAGTGATATTGAGGCAAATGCACTTTATGCGCAGGTAATGCTGCAATTGGGGGATGGCGATAGCGCACAAACAGCGCTGGCAAAATTACCATCAGGGTTCAAGGATATTCGGGCCTTAAAAGCTCAAGCTTTGATCTTAAAAGGGCGCAATTATGATGTAGTAGCGGACTATAAAACCGTTGCACCGTCAGATTTTACGGCGCAAGATTGGCGCATGATGATTTGGGCTAAATTTGGAAACAATAATTATGAAGAAGCCTATAAAGATATTCAAACAGCGTTTAAGAAACATCCAAATGATAGCGACATATTATCTTTAGCTGGCAATTATCATTTAGAAGAAGGCAATAATTCATTGGCGCTCCAATTTGCCGATAAAGCTCTTAGATATAATGAAAAAAATTATGAAGCACTTAATCTAGGCGGCAGAGCAAGCTTGCGACTCAACATGATAGATCAAGCGCAAAAATATTATGAGCGCGGCACTGCAGCATTTCCTGACAATCCGATACCCGCCATTAATTTGGCTGGTATTGCAATGGATAAAGGTGAAATCGATTCGGCAAAAACATTTGTCGATAGAGCCGTAAAGCTTGACGCGGGATTGCCTTTAACCAAATTTATAAAGGCGCGCTATTTGAATATGACAGGCGATAATATTGCTGCCAAAGAGATATTACAAGATTCCAAATCTGGTTTAGATGGATTTGGCCCCGCTGTGTTTTTGGAAGGCAAAATAGCCTATGAATTAGGAGAAATGTCGGTTGCTCGTTCGCGCTTAAATCGCAGCCTTGCCCTTAATCCTTATAATCAAGAGGCCAAAAATTTGCTCAGTAAAATCCCCTAATCACTCGGCAGCTTCCATTTTTGGATAGATATTTCTGATAATTATATCAATGATATGACTAATATTATCTGATATTATTTTATACTCTTCAATGGGCTCTCTATTATCGCTATCCAAATAAAGATTACGGTCTATTTCAATTTGTAGCGCATGTTTTCCTTTTATTGGATTTCCGTGCCGTTCTAAAATATATCCTCCAGCATAAGGAGAGTTAAGCGCAACATTATAGCCTGCTTGTTTCAAATAAGATGTTATGAGATCGGAATGAATATTGCCAGCACTGGCACCATATCTGTCGCCTATGACCCATTGCGCAGCTTTTTTATCAAAATCATTCTTTAATGGCGGCATCGAATGCACGTCAATCAACACCGCGACGCCAAATTTCTGCACCATATTATCCATCACCCCTGCAATATAATCATGATAAGGTCGATGGATATTGATGATATGCTGTTCAACTCGATGTTTTGGAATAGGATTTTTCCATATTTCACCAATGCCGCTTAATCGCCTTGGGATTAAGCCTAGACCGCCGCGTGTTTTGATACTGGGATACGCTACTTCGGTCCAATCCAAGCCTATCACCATATCGGCATCAATTTCGTCTTCGCATCGATTCAAATCGATAATAGCTCTTGGCGCGCGCGCTATCATGGTCGGAATGTGATTTGCCGCACATTCTTTGACCAAAATATCGACATAACGGTCTTCGAGCCGCAGCAATTGATCGGCTGATATTCTAATGTCTCTCATGAACTTTGCTGGATAATCCCTGCCTGCGTGCGGGACAGCTAATAATAGAGGAACGATAGGGTCACAACAGCCGTAACTGATAAAATAATCGTTAAAAGATGCATCATTATGCACAATCATACTCTCACATTAGCAACAAAATTAAATATCCATCTTTGTTATCCATAATGAAAAGATGCGCAATAGGAATATAAAGTAAAATATTTTTGCAAATTATTGAGATTTTAACATATTTTTATACCTCTAAATTATAGGGTTAACGGTATCGTATAATGCGCTGGATTGCGTTACAAGCAACCAAAATAGCATTTAAGTAAAAGGTTTTTAGAATGATTCATATTTTATTGGCAGAAGATGAGAGCGCCATGCGCGAATATCTAAAGCGCGCGCTTGAAAAATCTGGTTACGAAGTTACCTCTGTTAATTGTGGTTCAAAAGCAGCACCATTGCTGGATAAAAATGATTATGATTTACTCCTGACCGATATTGTGATGCCCGAAATGGATGGTATCGAATTGGCGCGGCTTTGCAGCAAAGTTTCGCCGCAAACAAAAATCATGTTCATTACGGGATTTTCTGGCGTTGCTCTGCGTGCTGGCGATGCCGCTCCGCAAGCGAAAATTCTCTCTAAACCGTTTCATTTGCGCGATTTAGTATTAGAAGTAGAGCGTATGTTCCTTCCCGAAAGCGCAAGCGGCCTAAATTAATATATTTTCGCCGCTTTATTCTTGCAAAAGCAAACATGCAACGATAGACGGACGCAACAGGCCTTGGAATGGGCGTATAGCTCAGTGGTAGAGCACTACATTGACATTGTAGGGGTCGGGAGTTCAACTCTCTCTACGCCCACCAT
>CALLJS010000012.1 GCA_938050045.1 uncultured Sphingomonadaceae bacterium | reverse complement strand
ACCCAAGATAGCCTTTTCTAACCCTTCCAAAATAGCTTTCGTCAACCTCAATCTCGCCCGCTAATTCCTCCATCGCTTCAAATAATTTGTCATGGATGATGACACACAGACGATGGTAAAAAGCGTTCACACTATTGCGATATACGCCCACCAACAAAGCTAACGCTTCTTGGCCTTGCTGGTTGGGCCATTTATATCAGCTATACGCTGTGATTTTACCATTAATTAATAAGGTAATTAAATATATTATTATTATGTTTGAATCACTTGGGATTAAATATATCTGATTCTACATTTCATGGTTTCACATTAATAAAATGGGTCTGACCTATGAGATGGGTTATTAAATCGCCACTCACATTCTTTAAGGAATAAATGGAAATTCTTTTGAGGATACCATTATATTTCCTTAAGTAGCGTTTGGCTTGATTCCAAAAGTTTGTGGGTGCCGTTGATATGATTATGTTTGTCAGTAAATAGCTTTGAATGGTTGATCTGATAATGTTTGAAATCGGCACTATCGAGCGCATCATAGCTACGATAACTATCGGTACAGGCAACGCTATCTGGCCTGACTTTAGCGGCAATTATAGGAATTAGGGTGTCAGACCTTCGTTCTGGCAACGCTAGCGTAAATAGCTTGCCGCTGCGTTTAACAATCCTAATATAGCGACTTTTCCAGCAGCATAGCGCCCTCGCTTGCCCTTGCGCACGCCACCAAAATAATAATTATCTCACATGAAACAATGGATCAAACAATTTTTGAACTAACTATCAGGGGTATCCCCAAGTTTTTATGATATTGGGCAACAAATCCCATTATGACTATCAAAAGCTATAAATATCGGATAGTGGATAAATATAAAAAGGCTAAATTATAGCTGAGATGGTAGAGGTTGATTTGAACGGTAAAGTTCAAGATACGCAAGAGCAGTCGAACGATGAAATAGCGGCTCTTGCCAAAGGCGGGAAAACCAATGTGCTTGGTTTTATCCTTCGCTTAGCTGCGCGTATCCCATTTTTATTCATCATTGGTTGGCTTTACAGCAAAGAGGATGTTGGCCGTTTTGCTTATGCTGTATTGGTGGTCGAATTTACCGCCCAGCTATCGGCTATCGGTTTGCGCAGAGGTTTGGCCGAATTACTATCCAATGATGATAGAGAAGCAGCGAATGTCATTGTCGATGGATTTTTTTTGGGGCTTTTGGCGTCGTCAATTGGCGTGATAATATTGGTCGCTTTTCCGCAAATCATGTTCCAAAACAGCCAAGTGAATGGGATGGATCGTTTCTTCCCGTTGATTATTTTTGTGATTGTTAGTACCGAAATATCATTGGCGGCGCTGGCTTATAAGTTTGATATTGCCTCTGCGGTGCGCGCGCGCGCAATAGTCGAACCTTGGATGCTGTGTATCTCGGCACTACTATTATTTCATATCGTACCGCGAGATGGTCTCATCATAGCCTATTTAATTGCTATGTCATCGGCCTTGATAGCAGCGCTTATCCCGCTCTATCGCCGCTATGGTCTGCCGCAAAAATGGCGGTTAAACCCCTTGAAACTATGGCAAACAGCCCGCCGCAATGCACCATTAGCACTGACCGATGCAATAGAATGGGGAAGTCGACGTATGGATTTGGCGATATTGGGGCTATTTGTATCCCCCAGCATTGTAGGTACTTATTATATATTGCAGCAAATCGCTAGTATTCCGCAAAAATTAAAAACCAGCTTTGACCCAATTTTAGGACCCGTTATCACCCGTTGTGTGAAGGAAAAACGCTATAAAGATATTGGCAAACAAGTTGGCCAAGTCGGGTTTTGGATCATTGCATTTCAAACAGCCTTGGCGCTTGGTTTTGGTATCACGGGCGAATCTGTTTTGCCTGTCGTCGGCGATTCCAATATTGAGGGCGGCTTGCTTATTTCTGGTTTTGCTCTGGCGTTGATATTTTTATTGGTGGCCGAAGTGGTGGCTGCAACGGCGGTGGTTAGCGAATCTGCGCTTATCTATATGGCGCGGCACCGCAATTTGATAATCTCTTTATCGGTGCTCGCTTTGCAGGCTGCGTTGAGCTTTTTATTCATATATTTGGTGGATTATTGGGGTGTCGCTGCGCCAGTGAATAATCTCTATTATGCTGTATCGGTGGCCTTGGCCTTGGCACTATCATTAGCTGTTTCATCTTTTGTAAAACTGCACTTTTTGCAGAGATTGCTGGGAACACCGATTAAGATATTCAGGCCCGCTTTATTTTGGGGCATCGCCGCAGCCATAATTGTCGGTCAATTTGTCATAAGGACGCCAGCTTGGTTTGAACTATCCTTTGGCGAAGTGATTATTTTGGGTGTTTATGGATATGTTATTTGGACGCGCGGATTCGGCCCAGAAGATAGGGTATTGTTTAAGAAAAATAAGACTATAGTGGCGGCGAAAAACGAGGCTATTAAGCCGTTAAAATAAAATTGTCCTTACAGTGCTTTTTTAACCATCGCGGCAATGTCTGCTTGCGGCCTAGCACCAAAATGAGAAATAATCTCACCTGCGCAAATGCTGCCCATCAGCAAGGATTGCTCAACGCTCTTATCTTGGCTGATGCCAGATAAAAAACCAGCCGCAAATAAATCACCAGCCCCTGTGGTATCGACCAAATTATCAACGGGTTGCGCTGCTACTTCGCTGCGCACGCCGTCTTTAATAGCGATGGCCCCTTTTTCGCCGCGTGTTACGACCAAAATTTCAGTTTTTGGCGCGATCAGATTGACGCTTGTATCAAAATCATCATTTTGTGTTAGCGAACATATTTCAACATCATTGGCGAATAATATATCGATCAAACCTTCGTCTAACAGACACTTAAAATCATCGCGATACCGATCAATCACAAATGCATCGGAGAGCGTTAGGGCAACATGATTTCCTGCGCCTCGAGCATAATCAATAGCGCGGCGCATAGCAGCACGTGGTTCAGCAGGGTCCCATAAATAGCCTTCGAGATAGAGTATTTTAGCGGACTCAATGGTTTTTTTATCAATCGCATCGGCGGGTAAATATTGAGCCGCCCCCAGAAATGTATTCATTGTTCGCTGCGCATCGGGTGTCACAAAAATCAGGCAACGCGCAGTCGATGGGTCTTCGCCGCGTTTTGGGCAATCAAAATCAATGCCAGCTTGCCGCATATCATCGGCAAAAGATGCCCCCAATACATCATCGGCTACTTGGCCTACAAAGGCGCATTTTTGTCCCAATTGTGCAAGGCCTGCTAATGTGTTGGCGGCACTGCCACCGCCGGTTTCTTTGCCTTGTTCCATGGCCTGATAGAGCGTTTCTGCTTGATCTTGGTCAACCAATTGCATTGTGCCTTTGGAAAACCCCTGTTTGGCAATAAAGGCATCATCACATTCCGCGATAACATCAACAATAGCATTTCCAATTGCTAAAACGTCATATTTGGCCATATTTAGTCCTTAAAATTATTATCTATGCGCCCCATTATCCGTTCATATAGTGAGACGCAAGGCGTGATTATAAGAGGAATATAAAAAAATGAGCGACAATTTCGGATTAACTTTTTCGACAAACGGGAATGGCTTACCGATTAAATCATGCGTTAAATCTTGACGTGAGTTATATATATAATACAGTTAGGCTATGATTAATTCAATGTTCCTCTCATTACGATCCCTCAATAATAAAGCCGTACGCCGCATATTGGTAAAATCCATAATGCTTACCTTGGCTATCTTAGCCGCTTTGGCGGTAGCGCTATTTTGCGGCGGCGATTATCTCTTATCGCTGTGGGGATGGGGAATGGTTATGGGCACATGGTCTTATCTTATGGGATTGATAATGGGTTCGCTCTTGACTTGGTTTTTGTTCCGTAGCGTTGCCGTGTTGATATTATGGATGTTTGCCGATGATATTGCCGAAGCAATAGAATGGGAGCATTATAGCCATAGCGCCCTTACCGCAACAAAGCTGAGTTGGATGAAAAGCTTGGCGATTGGATTGCGGTCTTTGCTGCGCGCTATTATCTATAATCTTTTGGCATTGCCGCTTTATCTCATCGCTTTGTTTACTGTGTTTGGCACGCCGATTATATTTTTGGCTATTAACGGATTATTATTGGGCAAAGAATTGGAAGAAATGATTGCATTGCGTCATCAACCACATCTGGAATCAGGCGATGGTTGGGCAATGGGAAAATTTGAACGTTTCTCTCTGGGCTTTGTGATGAACGTTGCGATGATGATTCCTTTTGTGAATTTTTTCATTCCTGTTATTGGAGTCGCGACGGCCACGCACATGATGCACCGCCCATCAATAAGATAGCTTGTGATAAGCTTGATAGATAAGAGTCGATAGAAGCATGCGCAAATTAAAAGTACAGCCTTTCATTTTAGCCTTTACGGCCTTTATAGTAACGGGCTGTGCCACCACGCAAACCACTGGGACGAGCGCGCCGCGCGCGCGCGCCATCGGTTCGCCTGCTGCGCCAGCACCGCAGTCAATGGCAGGGCTTAAATCCGTTATGGGCCTCAATGTTGCTCAGCTACAGCATAAATTTGGCATACCGCGTTTGGATATACGCGAAGCGAATGGCCGCAAATTACAATTTGATGGGAAAGCCTGTATTTTGGATGTATATCTTTATGCCCCAGATGGTCGCCCAGCGAATGACAAAAGCGAAGTTGTGACCCATATTGATGCGCGGCGCAGCGACGGTGCAGAGGTGGATCGCGTCGCCTGCGTTAATGCTTTGTCGCGGTAATGTCTCGTCACAATAATCTTGGGTCTAAGCTTAAGCGTTTAATGTTGGGCAAATAGCATCCCACTCATCGCGAACATTTTTCGCTGTTTCATGCGGATAACGCTGTTTCCTCTCTTCGGCATATTGCGCTTCATCGAGCATTTTGAGCGCCCAAATTGCGGCCCCGCGCACAATGTCGCTTGGATCATCCAAAAGGTCTATGATGGCTGGGATAAGCGTCATATCACCGCTGTTGCCAGCCGCGATTAACGTATTACGGATAATCTTATTGCGCCCAGTTCGCTTTATCGGCGATCCCGAAAATATACTGCGAAACATGGCATCATCCAGCCGCAATAGATCGGCAAGCTCGGGTGCTTCTAATTCGGCGCGCGGCAAAAAAGCTTTATGCGTTGCGGCATTATCGGCAAATTTATTCCAAGGGCAAATCGCCAAACAATCATCGCAGCCATAGATATGATTGCCTATCGCTTCTCTATATTGAAGCGCAATCGGCCCTTTATTTTCAATCGTCATCCAAGAGATGCAAGCTCTAGCATCCAGCGTATAAGGTTTATCAAGCGCATTGGTTGGACATATATGAGCGCACGCCGTGCAAGAACCACAATGATCGCGCAAAGCCATGGATGTCTCTAATTTTGCACTGACATATATTGCGCCCAGAAACATCCAATTGCCATGGGATTTACTGACAATATTGCTATGTTTGCCGCGCCAACCAATACCGCTATTGGCGGCCAAGGCCTTTTCCATAACGGGGGCTGTATCGACAAAGACTTTCACTTGCTCGCCGCTTTGCTCGACAATCCATCGGGCCAGTCTTTTGAGTGCTTTTTTCACAACATCATGATAATCTTTGCCGCGCGCATAGACTGAAATACGCCCATTGGATTTATGGTTTTCGAGCAAAAAAGGGTCTGATGCAGGCGCATAGCTCATCCCCAACATGATGACTGATTGGGCGTCATCCCATAATATTTGGGGGTTTGTGCGTTGTTCGGCACGATTTTCCATCCAAATCATATCACCATGTTTGCCATCCTCAATCCATTGATGAAACCGAGCTTGGGTAAGGGGACTTAGCGTTGCTGGAGCAATACCAATGTCGCAAAAACCCTCTGATATTGCTTGTTTCTTTATGGTTTCTGGTGTTAAGATAATGCTTCTCTGTAAAATAATTTTGCAATGCTAATTTAACGCAAAGCCTAAGGCTGCGATAGATATATTATTATTTTCGACAATTAACTATATTTACCTTGTTTTTGTTTACACCCGCACCCTATATATTTCTGATTATGGTGTAAATTGGGCTTTTATATTTTACGTCAAACAGTGTCGAATAGAGAAAATTAGGACTAACATCATTATGAATGCAATCGAATCTCGCGGATTAGTGAAAATCTTTGATGGATTTCGCGCCGTTGATAATGTGGACCTGTCGATACCTGTGGGCAGTATATATGGTATATTGGGCCCCAATGGTGCTGGTAAAACGACGATGCTGCGTACTTTATTGGGTATCATCGACCCCGACGAAGGCCACCGGACCTTATTGGGCAGCGATGAGCCGCTATCGCAATCGCGCTTTGTTGGCTATTTGCCCGAAGAACGCGGTCTGTATCAATCTATGAAAGCGGTTGATACGATTGCATTCATGGGTGCATTGCGTGGCATGTCGCTCAATGAAGGGCGCGAAAAAGGCCGAGTGCTGCTAGAGCAAGCAGGGCTTGGCCATGCTACGGATATGCAGATTAAACAATTGTCCAAAGGCATGGCGCAAACGGTACAATTAATGGGTACGATTGTGCATGACCCTAAATTAATAGTTCTCGATGAACCTTTTTCAGGGTTGGATGCGCTGAACCAAGCCAAATTGGAGCGGCTCATCAGGGCGCAAGCCGCCAATGGCGTTACCGTTATTTTCTCAACCCATGTTATCGCCCATGCAGAACGCTTGTGCGAGCGTATTGCCATTGTTGCAAATGGCAAAATTAGCTTTGATGGCTTGGTGGAAACGGCAAGGGACAGATTGCGTCCACAAGTTCATTTGGAAACCGAAGCTTTGGATGGGCCATGGCGCAAAGCATTACCCAATAGCACAGAGGCCGAGGGTAATTGGTGGCATTTTGAATTACCCGAAACGGGTGTTGAACCTCTATTAGAAGCTTTAATTGAGGGCAAAGCGGGGATTAAATCGCTCTCGATTGAGCGGCCTGGATTACATGATGCCTTTGTATCAATCGCAGGCGAAGCCGTGGCTGCTGCTATGGACGAAGAAATTAGCGCAGGAGAATTGCTATGAAAGAGATATTGAGAGCAGCCTTTGTCATTGGCCGGCGCGATTTCACAGCGATTATATTGTCCAAAGCATTTTTCTTCTTTTTGCTGGGCCCATTATTCCCACTGGTCGTGGCTTTGGTTGCGGGTAATTTGGGTAAGGAATTGGCCGAAAACCGCGATAGACCTGTTATTGGGGTCATGATGGATGGACAGCAGGCAGAAAAATTAATGAAAGCCCGCGAAACCCTATCCAAACAAATGGGTCCTAATTATTTCGCCGAGATGAAATGGGTCGATATTGACGATTCTGGCGCCTTGCCCGACGCCAAAACTTTGCTCACAAATAGCGATGTGAATTATGCGGTGATTTTGAGCGGCACATTGGATAAGCCTGTCTTAACAGGGACAGAAGACAGCCTTAAGAAGCAAAAGGCCAGTGTTGCCCTGTTGTCGGGATATGCCAGCAATGCGCAATCTACTATTTTACCAGCAGTGCAAATCAATAGCGTCGAGAGTAGTGCCAATCGATTAAAGGATTTACGCCAAGTCACAGGACAGGCGGGCATGGTAATTTTGTTCATGCTGACCACATTGCTGGCGGGTATGGTATTATCCAATTTGGTTGAAGAAAAATCGAACAAAATCATCGAAATTTTGGCCGCGTCTATCCCAATGGATTCGGTTTTTATCGGCAAAATATTTGCAATGTTAGTGATGGCTTTTGTCGGTATCATTGTATGGACAACCATGGCCTATATTGGCCTAAGCGTCTGGGGTGCGGGTATTCCCAATCTGCCTACGCCTGCGGTCGGTTGGCCAATATTTTTGGCATTAGGCGTCATATATTTCTCTATGTCTTATCTGATGCTCGCATCCTTATTTTTGGGCGTAGGAGCGATGGCGGCCACCGTCCGCGAAGTGCAGACCCTCTCTATGCCAGCCACTATGTTGCAAATGGTGGTATTTTTCGTCGCAATATTTGGCGCGAATAAATTAGGTGAGCCGATTGAAATGTTCGCATCAATATTCCCGTTCAGCTCTCCGCTTGCTATGCTATCTCGCGCAGCGCAGGTTGATATATTATGGCATCATGGCGTTGCAATCATCGGCCAAGCTTTCTTTGCTCTGCTTATATTGCGCATTGGTGTCACTATGTTCCGCCGAAATGTTATGAAATCGGGCAGTGGTAGTAAAAAGAAACGCAAATTTTTTGGATTGTTGGCGCGTAATTAATAGGAGGAAAATTGTAATATAAAGTTGCTATTTGCTACCTATTATTGACATTATTGTAAATATAGTCATTC
Source organism: uncultured Sphingomonadaceae bacterium (assembly GCA_938050045.1). Taxonomy (GTDB): domain Bacteria; phylum Pseudomonadota; class Alphaproteobacteria; order Sphingomonadales; family Sphingomonadaceae; genus Sphingorhabdus_B. The sequence goes on along the minus strand of CALLJS010000012.1, from coordinate 95,583 downwards.
TGCTCATACGAGGAGATTGATTATGGCAACACAATTGGAAACGCGCGGAAATCTGACGCCCGCACATTGGGATGTTAGCAAACCTGAAATATATACCGAAGACCGTTGGGGCCCTATATTTAAAGAAATGCGCGAAATTGCGCCGATAAATTTTGTCCAAGAGTCGCATTTGGGTGATTATTGGAATGTAACAACCCCAAAAGCTATTCAGCATGTAGAGGCCTTACCCGATATATTTTCATCTAGTTATGAACATGGCGGCATCACGCTATTACCTGATTTGAAGGAAAGCTTGCCCGATGGTACGCCCTTTATTTTACCTATGTTCATTGCGATGGATCGGCCAGATCATACCGCTGAACGGCGCGTAATTGCCCCTGCGTTCACCCCCGCTGAAATGACGCGGATGACCGAAGACATCAGAAGACGTACCGCTGAAGTGCTCGATAGCCTGCCTATAGGAGAGAGTTTTGATTGGGTGGATAAAGTATCGATTGAACTCACCACGCAGATGTTGGCTATTTTGTTTGATTTCCCATGGGAGGATCGGCGCAAATTAACCTTATGGTCAGATTGGGCAGGCGATGTAGAGCTGGCAATGGATGATAATAAGCGCGAGCAGCGCATGGCGATGATGCTCGAAATGGGAGCATATTTCCAAAATTTATGGGATGAGCGTCTCAAAAAAGGGGCCGCCCCCGATTTAATATCGCGCATGGTGCATAGCGGGATGCGCGATATGACGCATTTGGAATATATTGGGAATCTAATCCTGCTGATAGTTGGTGGTAATGATACCACCCGCAACAGCATGTCAGGCTATGTTTATGGGTTAGACCAATTTCCCGATGAACGCGAAAAATTAGAGCAAAATCCTGATCTAATTCCAAATGCTGTGAGCGAGATTATCCGTTGGCAAACACCATTGGCGCATATGCGCCGTACCGCATTACAAGACTATGATTTATTTGGGCAACAGATACGCCAAGGCGATAAATTGGGTCTATGGTATTTGTCTGCCAATCGCGATGAAAGCGTGTTTGAAAATCCTGATAAGCTGATTGTTGATCGTAAAAATGCACGCCGACATCTATCGTTCGGATATGGCATTCACCGCTGCGTTGGAGCGCGTTTGGCCGAACTTCAGATTAGAATTTTGCTCGAAGAAATGGCCGCTAGACGATACCGCGCTACTGTCGATGGGCCAGTGGAACGTGTTGCCGCTTGTTTTGTGCATGGGTATAAAAAGATGGATGTAACCTTGAGCACATATTGAGCGAATAGCTGTTAATAGAAACATAATATGGCCTAAGCATATTCATTATTGGGTTATATTGCTGTGATTATAGTTAGATGAGCAAGGCCGAGTAAAGGGTAGATATGCAAATTTCAAAGAGAGAATTATTATTCTCATGCGGTGCAGTCGCGATTGCCAGCGGGACAGTTTTTAGAGTGCTTCAGCCCAGCAAGGCGCAGGCAGCCACGCTATTTCCAATCACCAAAAGCGATGCGCAATGGCGCACTCTATTGAGCGCGAAACAATATGCGGTTTTGCGCGAATCCGCGACTGAATATCCAGGCAGCAGCCCGCTAAATAAAGAGGAGCGCACAGGTATTTATGTTTGCGCAGGGTGCGAAAACCGCCTTTTCTCTTCGCGCCATAAATATGATAGCGGCACGGGCTGGCCCAGCTTTTGGCAGCCCTTGCCTGATGCTGTCGGTCAAAAAACAGATTATGGTATTGGTTATCCGCGTACTGAAATCCATTGCGCAGATTGCGGCGGACATTTGGGCCATGTATTTTCTGATGGCCCGCGCCCCACTGGCAAACGCTATTGTATGAACGGCGATGCGATGCTGTTTTGGGTCAATAATCTGGTTGATTGATAATCGCTAATCGGACAATACTCATAAATTCATAGCATTTAATCGGGTGCTTGCACCTGTTGCCATAGCTCGATTTTAATGTCATTAGGATCCATGATCCACGCAAATTTGCCATAACCTTCATCGACATGGCCCAAAATTTCGACATTTTTAGCTTTTAATTGTTCGACAAACCCATCCAAATCATCCACGCGCAAATTAATCATAAATGTTGCATTGCTGGGCTTTAGATATTCTCCATCAGAAAAATGACTAATCAAGCTATAGGGTTTTTCGCCACGTTCCTCTGACCAATTGAGCTGCGGGCCATAATCCCCATCAATCCCCAAAATCTCGCTATACCATTGGCGCGTTGCTTTTGGATCTTTTGCCACATAAAAAACGCCGCCTAAGCCAGTTATTTTTGCCATAAACCCTCTCCCCTATGGCATCATTGCCCTAAGAGAGAGATGACTTCAAGCTTTGCTTAAATCGACCCGCCAAATCATTAAATCGCCATCATGCGGCACAGCCTTTAACCATTTGGGCGGCTTATTTTGTAATATTACATCCGCTAGGCTGTCTTTATGTTTGCTCTGATAATTGCCCCATTCCTGGGTTAATGGACAGGTGACGATATAGTCTATCTGGCGTTTTTTAATAATGGAAATTGCATCATCAGGCTTGCCGATCATGGCGGCAATTTGATCGCGCATCGCCGCTTCATTGCGATGATGGCTGCTGGCTATGATATGATGTTGGCTGTTGAGCAATATCAAGGTCCCAAGATTGAACGGTGCCATTATGTTCGAAGGCTCAGCGAGCGCGTTGAGCGCGGCTAGGCCCTTGGCCGATTTGCATGGAATAATGGATGTTTCATTGGCAATGACTTGCGGTTTATTGCTATTAGAGGGTAGGATAAAAGACGTTATTGCGCTTAATAATGGCCCTGAAACTGCAGTAGCAACCATGGTTATGACCAAACGCATACGCTTAGCAGGATAGGGGGAACGGCGATAAGCGTCAAAAAACTGCGATAAAATAATAGCCACTAATGGGATTGCAAAGGCGTTGGCCACCGTGATGGTGCGAAATACAAAGCAAGATAATAAACCCGCATAGAGTAAGAAAAATGCTATCAAATATAGTTTGCTGCGCTCGCTATACGCCATTTTGGGGGTTAGGGTGAATAATATGATAATAGCGATGACAGGTATGGCTGCATACAATAAAATAGCGTTTAATTTTTGGTGCCAAAGGGGCAGCCCCTCGCTAACATTCACATACCAATAATCATGGACTAATGGGTCTAATTGCGCAAATGCTCCGCCGCTGCATTGCGGTGCTAGATAAAGCAATAAAGCCAGCGCGGATGCTCCTGCAAATGCAGCCAATAATAAACGCATCCATCTTTCACTGGGTGTGCTGTTGATGGCAACTAACATGATTGCTGCGGCCGCTGCGGTTGCTGCCAAATAAGGCGGTGATATAGAATCGCAATAAGTTGCAGCCCCAATGGGCAATCCTTGCGTGATACTATAGAGCGCAAATGTTGTCAGTGCAAAAGACGCGATTGTCCAAATCAGCCTTTGACCATGTGCTTTTTCTATTATCCAGCGCCACCCAAGCAGGATAAAAAATGCCGCCGTTATGGGTAATCCTTCTAAGGAGATATGCAGCCAAATAGCTAATGCTGCCCCCAATGCTGTGCCGCCGTTTTTTTTGCTGGGCCAAAAAAGACTCCACAGGGCGAGCGTGCTTAGCATGATTTGCCAGCCATGATGGTCAATGCGCATGGGCTGAAATTGGAAAGCAATAGCAGGATTAATCCATGCCAATATGACCGCAAATATTGCCGCTTGGCGGTTCCAAAGCGATAAAGCGACACGCCCTAGCATATAGGATGTGAGGGTGAGTCCAATCAGCGGTATCAGCGTTCCCGCGATCATCTCTGCACTATCTTGGCCAAATATTGGCGTGAATATTAATATCAGAATCGCAATCGGTAATTCGATAAGGCGCGACCAATGCATCGGCGCACCATCGGGAATATTCATGCGATATTGCGTCCAATCAAACCAGCTCTGCCCGTTCAAAAAATCACGGATTTGCACCATGCGTAATTGATCGTCAGGCCCCCACCCTGCGCGAGATTGGATAGTGTCAAAGCTAGCAAAAATAAAAAATAATGAGAATGAAGCAGCGATAATCCACACTGGTCTTACAATTCCCTCAGGTGTTTCATCTAATGGATTATGGCTTTTCATAAGCTATTATCTTTATTTGGCTTTTAGATAGATCCAAGGCACATGCTCTGGATCAAATTGTGTGCGATGATGCCGATCAAAATAAGGCGGCATATGGTCTCCGACAATTAGAATATCGCTTTTAGGGAAATCATCAGCAGTAATTTGCGTGACAATGGCATTGTCCACGGCATCAAAAATAGCAAATTGACGACAGATCATCGGATAATTTTCGGCCAAATATGGTGATACAGTCTCGCAATTTTCGACTTGCAAGCTGTCGGCCAATGGAACGGGCAGATGCGAATTAAGGGTGAGCCAATATAAAAATTGCGGCTTATCCGCTGATTTTAGATGCGCAGATATTTGCTCTGGCACATCTCGATCGCAGGCCCCAGGGAATACACCTTCGCATGCGCTAGCGCCTTTAGCTTGGAGGTCTTTGCTAAATTCTTGGCTCTGAAATCCGATATTGGGATACCAAGTAGACCGTTTGAAAAACGGTGCTTTGAAACTATGTATGGCGTGGCTTTCATACCCTTTTTTCACCATAGTTGCGGGTAAACAACCTGTATCTATTTGATCCACCAATTCATAATAATCACCCCAGCGCCCGCATAGCTCGCGCACCTCGCCAGCGGTTGTGCTGTTATAATATGGGGATATGCCTTGCGAGATATCATAACGCTTCGTAATCGCTGGATTATTTTTATACTTACCAAAAGTTTTGCGATCCATCTCGGGATTGCCGCGCGGAACGCCAAGCGATTCCACCATAATCATCACCAAATGGCGTCCATCGGGCTGGGCTGCAAACCCAGATTCTTCGCGCGCTGATGAAAATATTGCACCAGGAGGAGGAGAACGAAAATAATGGCCGCGCATGTCGAGACCCATGTAAATATCCATGCCTGCAACGGCAAAAATAGAGGCTGCAGCGGCAATATTGAGCCACAGATTTTTGAAATCAGAATCGCGCTTCATCAGGCGATAAGCGATAAAGAATATGACCAACAACGCAGCAGCCACGAACAAATATTCTATAGAGTCGCTAGGTTTTATCTCGGCCAAGAAGCTTATCGAATAGAATAATGATGCCGCCGTTAGATTAAATAAGCCACCCAAAAATTTGAGCACTGACCATGTCATGACGCTGACAAAGGCAAAATAGCGCAAAGCAAAGCTTAATTTCCGCGCAATTAATCCTGTAAAGCCCGCGATTAATATTTCAGGGCCGCGCGGCGGTGCCCCAAAAAACCATAAAATTGCAAAACCAACATTGGTCAACACAACCCAGATGAGCACCCAATTCCAGAATCTTTTCATGTCGGGGCGCGTCAATGCCCTATGGATTTTATCCCACAGGCTAGCGGTTCTAAATTCTGATGGATCAATGGTAATAGTCATCTAAATACTCCCCATTTACGCAGCGCATAAACAGTAAAAAAGCTTATGATAACAGCGCATAATTTGGCTATTATTGGCCCAATATCTGCGCTAGTTAAAATCTGCACTGTACCAATGGTAATGCCAAGGCCCAATAAAGCTGATCCCGCAAATAGAGCGCGTTGGAAGTGTAATTGCACCCCTTGTTTTTTCTTGCCGATGAATACAAAATTACTGCTCAAGGCCCAATGGACGATGATCCCAATGCTATAGCCAATGGCGGATGCAACAGATGGAATCACAGACAGAAAAATTGCTGCGCTATAGATAAATATATCAATTATCAGAGCAATCACGCTGGCTCCAAAATAACGCGCAAAAGTAAAGCTCTGCCAATAAGCAATGAGTTTTTGTATCAAAGATGATGCAGTGTCAGCAATCATTTAAGCTACTTTCGAATCATCGCCTTTGGCAATGCGCTTGGGCACATTGCGCATTGAATTAAGAGCTTTGGCTTGATCGGGGCTGATTCTGCCCGTAGCAATGGTGGGGCTTGGTTCTGTTTGGCCAGATTGGGAAATGATTTTGTCAGCCTCTTGCAATATTTGGCTGGTCATTTGTGCTTTTTCGCCTTCACCACCGCTTTCATGATATTCGGCATCTTCATTAACGTTCCAAATATTATAAACACGCTTACCCGCCTCGATATTTTCAACCGTCAGCATAGATGTCATCATCGCATGATCTTGGTTGTTATAACGGTGCATGCCATTGCGGCCTACCATGTGCAGATTTGGGTATTTTTCTTCTAATTCGCTGCGCATATGGTCAACATTGATAGCATATTCATCGTCATAAACGGGATATGCTTTTTCTTGGCGCACCACGCTACCACCAACGACATCTTTGGGATCGCACAGGCCAAGAATAGCCATTTCTTTTTTGGCAAGTTCGATTAAATCTTCATCGCTTGATGACCATAGACCATCATTTTCAAAGCAGAAATATTCCAATCCAACGCAGGCTATGCTGTTGTCGGGTACCATTTCGGGCGACCAGCTACGAAAATTTTGAACGCGGCCCACTTGGACTTTATCATCATGAATATAGATCCAATTATCGGGGAATAAATCATCTGATTTGATCATTAATGCCACGGTTAGGAAATCACGATATTTTAGATTGTCAGCCTGAAAGCTGCTGTCTGGGAGAGGATGGATACGGGCTGATAGCTCGCGCATAGGGGCACTGCTAATCACATGTTTCGCCGTAATAACGCATTCGCTGCCATCGGTTTTAGACGAACTCATGCGCCAATTCCCATTTATGTCTTGGGCGAGTTGTTTGAGAGTATGGCCCATCAAAACCGAATTACCTTTTGCAACGACATGATCGCGCGCTGCATTCCACATCATCCCTGGGCCAAGGCGTGGGTAGCGAAATGTTTCTAATAATGTTTTAGTTTCCATGCCGTCATTTGGTTTTTTATTCAGACCCAATGATCGTTTCAAACCGTCGGTCACTGCGCTCCATAGCGATAGGCCTTTGATACGCTGTGCCGCCCAGTCGGATGACATTTCATCGCAGGGCATACCCCATACTTTTTCAGTGTAGGTTTTGAAAAATATTGAATAAAGTTTGTGGCCAAATTGATTAACGGTCCAATCTTCAAAACTATTGACATTCTTATTAGGAAAAGCGCGCGCTTTTATATAGCTGAGCATGCACAAAGTCGAACGAAACACACCCAAATTCCACAGAGCTTCAAATGCTCGCAGCGGATAGCTGTAAAATTTTCCTTCATAATAAATGCGGCTCATGCGCGGGCGTCGGATAAAATCATCGGGTAGTATTTCATCCCATAAATCAACGACTTCTTTTGATTTAGAAAAAAAGCGATGTCCGCCTATATCAAATCGGAAACCTTTATATTCAACCGTTCGGCTAATCCCACCAACATAATGTTCATCTTTTTCGATGATAGTGACGCTATATCCTTTTTTTGACAGTAAATAACCTGCTGTTAATCCAGCCGGACCCGCTCCAATAATGGCGACATCAACATTGTTTGGGTCATTTTGAATCCCGTCAGATGTGCTATTTTCTATGGTCATTGCCTATTTTCCTCATCATATAATGCGCGCTAAAAAGCTTGATAGGAAAGTAATGAACAAAATATGCTAATAGATGGTTAATACGGCATTAGGAAATTTAACTTTTTTGTTAATTTATCAATAAACGAACCATTTTATCGTCACTTTTGTGCAATAATGTCGATATAATGTCGGGGCTGCGTCGCTACTTTGTCTAATTCAGTTGCTATTTGCTAAAAAACCCGCCATTGGCCCTCTCAACGCAAAGGCGAGCGGCGAAATAATCATGTTTCCCCGCCGCAGATTTTGGCAGCGCGAGCAGTGCTTATTGCACCGGCCAAACGAACAAAGCGTCGCATTGAAAAGCTTCCCCTATCGCGCGGGTCGTTTTAACGCAGCAGGCAATCGGCCACTGCGTAACGAAACCCGCTGCTGTGTGCTATTAATGGCGCAAGCGGCCGTTATGAAAGACAAGATTATGTCCTATTTCTCTGACTTGGGCCTTGCCCAACCTATATTAAAAGCCCTCGAAGAAGATGGTTATGACACACCCACCCCTATCCAAGAACAAGCCATACCCTCTTTGATGAAGGGCCGCGATTTATGCGGCATTGCCCAAACAGGTACAGGTAAAACAGCAGCCTTCAGCCTGCCTTCGTTGGATTTTTTCGCCCGCAATGTGAAACCGCGTCCGCACAAGGGCTGCCGTATGCTGATTTTATCACCGACCCGCGAATTGGCGGCGCAGATTGCGGAAAATGTTCGAAAATATAGCCGCTATCTGGGACTGTCGGTTCAATGTGTCTTTGGCGGTGTTCCTGTTAATGCGCAAAAACGCAAATTACAAAATGGCGTTGATGTGTTGGTGGCGACGCCTGGGCGGTTGCTCGATTTAATCGATCAAAAAGCGTTTACCATCAAAGATGTGGAGATTTTTGTACTCGATGAAGCCGACCAAATGATGGATATGGGTTTTATTCACGCGCTCAAAGCGGTAGATAAATTGCTCCCCAAAAAACGCCGAAGCCTATTTTTCTCTGCGACTATGCCCAAAGCTATCGCTGAGCTGGGCAATCGCTTTTTGGATAATCCGTTGCGCGTTGAAGTAGCCCCGCAATCCACCACAGCGGAGCGCATTGAACAATATGTGACCAAGGTCGACCAAAAGGAAAAACATGCACTTTTAGTGCATTATATCCAAAATAATGAAATAGAACGCGCGCTCGTATTTAGCCGAACCAAACATGGTGCAGATCGTGTGGTGCGGCATTTACAAGGCAGCGGTATCGAAGCGCGCGCCATTCATGGCAATAAATCCCAAGGGCAACGCACCGCCGCCTTACAAGGGTTTAAGCATGGTGAGGTCAAGATTTTGGTTGCGACCGACATTGCAGCGCGCGGTATTGATGTGCCAGGCGTTAGCCATGTGTTCAACTTTGAAATTCCAAATCTGCCCGAACAATATGTTCACCGTATTGGCCGTACGGCGCGCGCGGGTGCCGATGGTATTGCGATCAGCTATGTCGCGCCTGGTGATGAACGCGCTTATATGAAAGATATTGAACGGCTGACAGGGGTGCGGTGTGCGCCCTTACCCTTGCCCGAAAATTTCCGCGATTTCGTTGCAAAAATGCCCCCACCTGCTAAGAAGAAGAGCGAAGGCGGCGGTGGCCGATTTGGCAATGGAGGCGGCCGTGGTCGTCCCGGCGGCGGACGGCGGAAACCGGGCGGTGGACGCGCAAAACCGGGCGGCACTCGCGGTAAAGCTGCTGCAAATCTCAGTAATGCTAATCGTGACAATGCTAATCGTGGCTCTGGCGGCGAAAGTGGTGGTGAGCGTTTTGGCAGCGATAAACCGCGCAGGCCCAATAAACCCTCAGGTGGCAAAGCGGGGGCTAAACCCAGTGCTAATCGGCCCAATGGCCCGCGCCCAAATGGTGGCCGCCCATCGAGCAAGCGCACGGGCAGCTATCGTCCAAATGATAAAAGGGGTTAAATTGGCGCGGCTGCTGGTTCAAGCGTGCAGGCTAATAAGATCATAGATTGCCATGCTGAATTTGGTTCAGCACCCATTGGTTTCGACCTGATGGTTATAGTATCGGCACGATACACTCTGAACCAGCGACCTGTCGGAAGCTAGGGTGACGATACGGTATCAAAGTGATGATACGGTACGATGTGATGTGACGTTAATATCAATGTCTAAAGTGGCGCATATCTGTGAATATCATGGCAAGGCCCGCTTCGTCGGCGGCGGCGATAACCTCATCATCGCGCATCGAGCCACCTGGTTGAATGACCGCGCTTGCCCCTGCATCGACGGCGGCCAATAATCCATCAGCAAATGGAAAAAATGCATCCGATGCCACGGCGCTACCTTGCGTTTTTGGGGTATCCCAACCATGCGTTTCGGCGGCTTCTTGGGCTTTGGTTGCGGCAATGCGTGCGCTGTCGCGGCGGTTCATTTGACCCGCGCCAACGCCAGCAGTCGCGCCATCTTTAGCATAGACAATCGCATTGGATTTAACATGTTTCGCCACCGTCCATGCAAATTGACAATCGGCCATTTCTTGGGCTGTGGGCGCACGTTTGGTGACGACTTTTAGATCGCTTTCTGCCACATGGCCATTATCGCGCGATTGCAAAAGCAAACCACCAGCGATATTCTTAATCGCAAGGCCTGGACGCTTAGCATCGGGTAATTCGCCCGTTATCAAAAGGCGCAGATTTTTCTTTTTCGCAAAGATAGCGCGCGCCTCATCATCGGCGGCGGGGGCCGCGACCACTTCGGTGAAAATCTCGGTTATGGCCTTAGCCGTTTTACCATCCAAAGGACGATTGCAAACCACAATGCCGCCAAAGGCCGATACGCTATCGCATTCCAATGCAGCGCGGTACGCCGTTATAATATCATCGGCGCTGGCCACGCCGCACGGATTAGCATGTTTGACGATAACCACGGTGGGTGGGCCATCCTTAAATTCGCTCAACAATTCCAATGCGGCATCGGCATCATTATAATTATTATAGGATAATGCTTTCCCTTGGACTTGCTGTGCGGCTGCTATGCCTTGGCTTGCACCGTGCGGTAGATAGAGAGCAGCGGCCTGATGCGGGTTTTCGCCATAGCGCAATATATCGGCGCGCTCACCGCCAAATGTTAGCGAGGATGGGAATATGTCACCCTGATCGGCAAAAGCAAACCAATTGGCAATCATGCTGTCATAGGAGGCCGTGGCGGCAAAAGCTTTGGCGGCCATTTTTTTGCGAAAATCAAAGCCGATAGCACCGTCATTTTCACTTAATTCGGTGAGCAATATTTGATAATCGGAAGGGTCAGTCATAATCGTGACATAGGCATGGTTTTTTGCCGCGCTGCGCACCATAGAAGGGCCGCCAATATCGATATTTTCGATGATTTCTGAGCGGTCTGCGCCTTTGGCAACGGTGTTGGCAAAGGGATATAAATTAACAACCACCAGATCAATGGCTTCTATGTCGTGCATTTTCATCGCCGACACATGCGCTGCATTATCGCGCACCGCGAGCAGACCACCATGGACTTTGGGGTGCAATGTTTTTACGCGGCCATCCATCATCTCTGGGAAATGGGTCACATCGCTAATATCGCTGACCTCTAGCCCTGCTTCGCGCAAAATTTTGGCGGTACCGCCCGTGGAGATTAAATCCACACCGCATTTTGCAAGGCCCTGTGCCAATTCAACAATGCCGCTTTTGTCAGATACCGACAATAATGCGCGTTTTAGGGTGATAGAAGTCATGATATTCCTTTTAATTTATAAACCGTAATTGCCAGCTATTGCTTGCCCCGCCTTTGCCCGTTTCGCCAGCGATAACCAATTGTTGTGAGGGGAGCGCAAGGCCATTTTCATCAATCCAAAGACTGTCATCAATAGCGATATTCTCACCGCCAGCATGGAACAACCAAGAGCTGCCGTCGGCCATCCGCAAGATAACGGAATTATCATTATCATTGGGCGTTATTTCTATATTAGAGCCTAAATGAAAACGGATATGATAGGATGCTGATTTTTTTACCCTTTTTTGCGGATTGGGTAGCAAAATATCTTCGCCCCGCAAATCCAAACCATCATTGCGCAAAATTAATATGCGCCTATGGGTAAATCCATTGGAACGCAAATAACCATCATGGCTTGATTCAATGCGCGTACCGCTATTGACCTCGCGCCGATCAAGCTCGACTGCATTGACGCCTCGGCCCAATTTACCCCCCACCAATATAGCGGTGCTATTGCTGTCATCGATACATAATGTGCTATGCGCTGCGGTTGTGCGTAACCCGCGTGCTAGCGCAGCAGGAATGTTTTTACCAAGCATAGCAGCGCCACCGCAATTTTGGAAAATATGCTGTTCTCTATGCGAAAATTCAAACGCCAATGTCGATGCGCATCCAGTGGCCGATTGTTTGGCCGCAGGGGGGGGCGCTGCGTCTATCAGCAATACCGAATTTCCAGCGGGTACGCGCTGATACCCCCAATCAAGAGCTTGGCGCTGCGGGCGCACGCGCACATTGCTCGCCTCTATTATGGCATTGGCCGTTTGCCCGCTAATATGCGGCGATCCTTGCCATGCTGCCATGCTATCATCGGCATGGGTCAAACCGCGCATCGCCGATACGCTGCGGGTTAGGGCGTCTTCGATAAATTCAGCCGGTATTTCATCGCGCACTTGGTAACAACGGCTAACATAGGTTAGCAATTCTATCACCGCTATCAGGTGCAGCGGCGATCGAGATATAACGCCGCCATCGGGGAATACGCCTTCATATATGGCGGATTCAAGGCCATGCTCTCCCATGACGCGGCGGGCGTTATTTTCGGGCAGCAGCAACGATGCTGCAACCACGCCGCACCAAGATGTTAATCGCGGCAAGCCCAGTTCGGCTTTGCTCGCACTATGGTCTAAATATCGGGCGACACGTGCAAAATGATTGATCGTGAGCGAACGATAAATAGGGTCGCGGCTGGATAATATCAGCGGAGAATGGGCGGCCATATTGAGGAAACGCCATGCGCATATATCGGGCTTCCAAGCATCGCCTTTGGGTTTTTGCCCGCATTCATTGAGCCATTTTTCATTGATTTTTTCTGCTAATGCAATCGCTTCTCCGCGATTGGTCGCTGCTTCTAAATCGCGCATCCAATCATAGCGATGAATATAATGGATAAAGGGTGGCGGTAAGAGCAATTCTTGGAAATTCGCACTGCCAAGCTGTAAGTCCATATCACGAAAAGCGAATTTACCCATTTTAATCGCTAAACCGCGCTCTGGATTGGGCGGCACAGGATCGCTGGGTTTGGCGAGCAAACGCAAAGGCACATTACCGCGCAGCCGCATTTTTGATATGGGCGTGCGCCATGTCAAACGGTGGAATGCAAAGGATAATTTCTCAACGATTGATTGCGATGCAGAAGTTTTGCGCACCATGATCGAGCGTTCATTTTGCGTTGGCTTTTCTGCTTGGCGGGTAGCTCTCTTATGTTCTGGGGAAGCATCCATTGAACTGAATAGATCATTTTCATCGGATGGGGGCATCGAATTTATCCTCTTAGCCCCTTAATATTTTCGGCATAATGCTCTGGGCCACCTGCGAAGGTCGCCGTTCCCGCCACCAATGTATCTGCGCCAGCATCAATGGCCAGCGGTGCGGTATTTTGGTCAATACCGCCATCAACCTCTAATCTTATATCGCGCCCGCTTGCATCGATTATGGCGCGAATGGCGCGGATTTTATCCAATTGGCTGTGAATGAATTTTTGCCCGCCAAAGCCAGGGTTCACGCTCATGACCAAGATTAAATCAATGTCATCGATTAAATATTTCAGACACTCAAGCGATGTTGCAGGGTTTAATACGATACCCGCTTTTTTGCCCAAAGATTTAATATGCTGCACGGTGCGGTGCGGATGCGCCCCTGCTTCGGGGTGGAATGAAATAATATCGGCCCCTGCATCGGCAAACGCATCTATATATTGGTCGACGGGTGAGATCATCAAATGCACATCGAATATTTTATCGCTGTGCGGGCGCAATGCTTTTACAATGGCGGGGCCAATGGTAATATTGGGCACAAAATGCCCATCCATGACATCGACATGAATCCAATCACATCCAGCCTTATCAATGGCTTGAACTTCTTCGCCCAATTTTGCGAAATCGGCGGATAATATAGAAGGTGAAATGATAATTTTTTTAGCCATAGGCCGCACATAGCTAGCGCAAGGGCTAGCTTCAAGCTTGGTGCGGCGATTGTCTGTGGAAATGTGGGTGATTTTGCTATTATTATTGGCAAGCCATTGGCTCTATTTACAAATGATTATCACCAATTGCGTTTTGGATGCTGATTCAGCCTATTGAATGCGTCTAATCGCTGCGGCAAAGAAACCATCAACACCGCCTTCATCTATCATCATTTGTGCTTCTGTTCTCAACCACCCTTTGGCGGCAATAGCGTCTTTGATTGCTATGATATTGCCATCAATTTTATCCAGAATAAAATTATCATTATCCAATAGGAAGCTCTCAATTTGTTGCTCGCCTTCTTCGCGCTCCAACGAACAAGTGGCATAGATGAGGGTGCCGCCTAGCTTTACCCACTTTGCGGCGCGCGATAATAAGCTTTTTTGTTTCTCGGCAAGCCGCATAATATCATCTTTATCAATACGTTGCAGCACATCGGGATGACGCCGAAAAGTACCGCTTGCCGTGCATGGGGCATCGAGCAAGACAATATCAAATTGCGCCTCATTGTCCCATTTACCAATGTCGGCACAGATTATATCGGCATCCAAATCCACGCGCCTTAGGTTCTGGTTCAACCTCTCTATGCGTCGTTTGCTTATGTCAATCGCCGTGACATCAAAGCCAGCGGCCGCTAATTGCATGGTTTTACCGCCTGGGGCTGCGCACAGATCTAATGCGGTTTTTCCCGCGCCATCGCCAGCGATACGCACGGGCAAGCTCGCTGCTATATCTTGCACCCACCATGTGCCATCCGCATATCCAGGCAGATGCTCCACCGCGCTGCCGCGTCCTAATCTGATATGGCCATCAGCAAGAGAAATGGGGTTATAATCCTGCATCTGCGCCATAATAGCATCACGATCGGCTGGAGTTTTAAGCATCAAGTCCAATGGCGGCGGCGATAATAGCGCGCGCGATGCCGCTTCGATCATATCATCACCCCAATTTTTGCGCCACCTTTTCATGGCTTTTTCGGGTAAGGATGGGGTCATGGGCAGCTTGGCTTGATCGCGATATAATGCCCCCATCACGCCATGTACCAATTTACGAGGGCCTTTATCAACCAAGGGCAATACCGTAGATATGGCGGCATGGCTGGGTGTTTTGAGCACCAACATTTGCGCCAATGCGATGCGAAGTAGCATGCGCGGTTTGGCATCATAATCCAATATTTTTTGGGTTTTGCTATCAATCATAGCATCTAAATCAACCTGCCAGCGCAAGGCTTCATGGATGATGGCGATGGCATGAGCTTTATCATTGGGGGGCAATCGGCGGCACGCATCAATGGCGGCTTGGTCTAGCGATTGGGCGCGGCATTGCACAGCGTCCATCATGGCCAGCGCGGCGCGGCGGCTCGCTAGTCCCACTGCATCATCGCTGGGTTTGGGTTTATTTTGAAATTTTCCATTTTTTGACATGCTGCGCGGGTATAGTAATTTCGGTCAATATGCTATTATTATTGGCCTATTCGATATAATCCTCTATAAGAATGACCTAGCTAAGCATAGGATTACCCATGTCTGACGATGAAATCACCCGATCAACCGAACGGCCTAAGCATTTAGATGCGCCTGATTATTTGCGCAAAAATACCGATATACCAAAACCAAAGGACATCGAAGAAGCGCAAAATGAACGCTTGAAAAAAGGGCCGACCCGATATGGTGATTGGGAGAAAAATGGGATTGCTATTGATTTCTAAAGGTCATTCATCTGGCTTATTCTTGCGGATAAACTACTGATGTTACGGCTAATATTGCGCCGATTATGGATGGCGATACCGACATTATTTGCGATCATCATCCTCTCATTTTTGTTGATGCGCTTTGCCCCTGGCGGCCCATTTGATGGAGAAAGACCTTTATCCCCCGAAACCAAAGCCGCGCTGGAAAGCAGCTATGGTTTAGACAAGCCGATATGGGAGCAAATCTTGCTCTATGTCGGGCGGATATTGCAGGGCGATTTTGGCCCAAGCCTGATATATCGTGATTTCACCGTCAATGAATTAATCGCCCAAGGGCTGCCCATTTCGCTGCTGATTGGCGGGTTGGCTTTGCTATTGGCCTGCGCGATTGGCATTAGCGCAGGATTGATTGCGGCTTCAAAGGCGGGCCAAGCGATTGATGAAATATTGATGCTCTTAGCTACTATACTCACCGCATTGCCCACCTTTGTGACGGGGCCTTTGCTGGTGCTTATTTTTGCATTTTCATTGGGATGGTTTCCAGTATCGGGGATGGATGAAAATATATCTTGGGTGGTGCTGCCCGTTATCGCATTATCGCTCCCTATTGCAGGGGCGATTATGAAATTGGTGCGCGCAGGGCTTGCCGTGCAATTAAGCCAAGATCATTTGCGCAGCGCGCGTGCGCGCGGATTATCGCCCGTAAAGCGTCTATTTCGCCATGCTTTAAGGCCCGCATTGGTGCCAGCCGCGAGCTACCTTGGGCCAGCAGCAGCAGGGGTCTTGACGGGCGCTGTTGTGATAGAAACCATCTTTGGTTTGCCGGGCTTGGGCCGCTATTTTGTCCAAGGGGCGCTTAACAGAGATTATCCATTGGTGCTGGGCGTGGTGACGCTTTATGCAGGGCTGATTATCGCTTTTAATTTACTGGCCGATCTTATGTATGGTTGGCTCGATCCGCGAATGCGCGATTCATGATGCGCTTTTCAATCATCATTGTCGCAATGATAGCGGTGCTGGCTGTGTTTATGCCCTTTTTATTGCCATGGGATTATGCTCAGATTGACTGGGATGGCGTTGGTCTGGATATAATATCGCAGCAGGCATGGCAGCGCGGACATTATTTGGGCAGCGATGATATTGGTCGCGATCGGCTGGCGCGGATATTGGTGGGGACGCGAATCACGATGAGCATCGCGCTCGCCGCTGCATTAGTTGCTATGCTCATTGGCATTGCATGGGGCGTGATAGCGGGGTGGATTGGCGGACGCACCGATGATATTATGATGCGGATTGTCGATGCGCTCTATGCGCTGCCATTTATGTTCATCGTGATTGTCTTGATGGTCGTTTTTGGCCGTTCGATTTTGCTTGTATTTATTGGTATTGGTGCGGTGGAATGGCTGACTATGGCGCGGGTCGTGCGCGGCGAGGTCAAGGCGATAAAGTCACGGCCTTTCATTTTGGCGGCAAAGGCCAGCGGAGCATCTTTTGTAGCCATCATATTGCGGCATATATTGCCCAACATAATGGGCGTGGCCATTGCCTATTTAATGTTGACCGTACCACAAGTGGTAATGGTTGAGAGTTTTTTATCCTTTTTGGGCTTGGGCGTGCAAGAACCGATGACATCGCTGGGTATTTTGGTCAATGAAGGCGCGGCGCAGATGGAGATTAATCCAGCGGCTTTGCTATTGCCAGGCGGGGTGTTGATTATATTAATTATCAGCTTAACCATTGCTGGAGAGCGTTTGCGCGATAGGATTAATGCAGGCGGCATCGCAAGGCCCGATGCGGGTGCAGCATGATTTATAGCGCGCGCAACCTCTCGATTGAAATTGATAGTAGCGCATTGGTGCACGATATTAGTTTTGATATTAAAGCGGGTAAAATATTGGCATTAGCGGGTGCATCGGGATCGGGCAAAACCGTGACCTGCCTCTCTCCTTTTGGGTTGCATGCCAGCAGGGCATCGGGCAGCGCGATGCTATTGGATCAAGAAATAATTGGTCTGGATGAACAGAAATTAGCCCCCATTCGTGCGCGCGATGTGGGGTTTATTTTCCAACAACCGCTCACCGCCCTAACGCCGCATATGACCATAGCTGCGCATTTGACCGAAGCCTCTATGCAGGCTGGCATTGCGCCATCGCATAAGCGCTTAGTGGAGATGCTAAATCGGGTTGAACTATCGCGGCCAGCCGATAAATTACGCCAATATCCGCACCAATTATCGGGCGGTGAACGGCAAAGAATATGTATCGCTATGGGCATTGCTCATGCTCCAAAATTATTGGTAGCCGATGAACCTACCAGCGCGCTAGATGCAGAATTGCGGTGCGATATCATGCTATTATTGCGCGATATTTGCCGCGCAGAAAATATGGCGATGCTGCTCGTGAGTCATGATTTGGCATCGATAGAGAGCAGCGCAGATGATGTTATTTTGCTGCAAAAAGGGCGTGTGGCAGAGGCCAGCACAACGCGAAAATTGGTGCAAAAACCCAAAAGCGAATATGCCCAGCGACTGATGGCTGCAACGCCGCGTATGGGCGAAGCATTGCTCCCTTCCCCGCCCATTGGCGATAGATTGATTGATGCGCGCGCAATGCACGTCAACTTTCCACGGCCTTTTCAATTTTTTCGCAATAAAAGCGATGATATTATGGTGCGCGCCGTGCGCAATGTATCGCTGACCATTGGCCAAGGCGAGACGCTGGCAATAGTGGGGGGCTCTGGTTCGGGTAAATCGACACTGGCGCGGGCTATCGCTGGGCTTGGGCCATTGAGCGCGGGGCAAATATTGTGGCGCGGTCAACCATTATCCACCAAAAGAAACCGCAAAAACCGGGCCTTAATGCAGCCTGTTTTTCAAGACCCAATCGCTAGCCTTGATCCGAAATGGCGGGTGCGCGATATTATTTTAGAGCCGCAAAAATATCTTTTGGACGCTATATCCGATGTTTTAAGCGCAGAAGAATTGCTGTTAGAGGTTGGTTTAGAGGCCGAATTTGCCGATCGATTTCCGGCGCAATTATCGGGCGGCCAAGCGCAGCGCGTTGCTATTGCAAGGGCGTTATCGGTGAATCCGCAATTGTTGATTTTGGATGAAGCGACCTCCGCGCTTGACCCTCTGGCAGCGCATAGCATCGCGCAGACACTAGAAAATCTGCAAAAAGAGCGAAGCCTTGCTTTATTGATGGTCACGCATGATTTAGCATTAGCACGGCGTATGGCGCATCAAATTGGGGTAATGAAAGACGGGCAATTGGTGGAATATCAATCGAAACATCAGCTATTTGCCGACCCGCAGCATGATGCAACGCGCACGCTAATCAAGAATAGCCACTAACCATAATTCTATGAAAAATAGACCGCAGTGCCAATAGGCCTTGCGATCCATTTTCAATCGCTAATTTTATTAAAAGCTAACGCCCAATGTGAATATGATTGCACCGTCCGTTGAATCGTTAATCGATGGAGCATCTGTATCGGTATAAGCAATACCGAATGTTAAATTGCGGGTTACTGCATATTCAGCCCCAATGAACCAATCCCAATAATTGCCCGCGCCTGAAACGTCCAATGAACCATCGGTATAGCCAATATTTGTGTTGAGGGTGATTGGTGTCGATGGGATTCCTGTTGAAATACCGCCGTGAATATAAATATTGTCATTGTCGCCCAAGGCAGATTGGCTCCAAGCATAGTTCGCGCCAACGTTAGCCTCTAATGGGCCAAAGGTTTTGCTCAATGTGATATAAGGTTCAAAAAAATCAGATGGGGTATCGGTTGAACCCGCCACTAAAATAGGTGCCCCGCCAACGCCGCCAGGGGCCGTATTAAATATACTTTGCGTTGCATCGGGGAAATAGAAATATAATAAGCCAACGTCTAAATTAATTCCGCGACCAACTTCGCCAGACCAACCGCCATAAATGTCGATTTCTACATTACCGAGATCGCCTGAATCAACGGTGATGATGGTACCAGTGCCATCATCTACGCCAATTGAGTTTTGCCCTTCGTCTTGTGATGACCCCCAGACGCCAGCATAGAAACCGCTGCTGTGGTTTACATCAATACCGCCCTGAATAGCGACATCGCCATCAGAGAATGAAACCCCGCGAAAACGATAGTCGCTAGCAACGGTTGCGTTACCCGAAACAGTAAATTCACTGGATGTTTCTTGTTCGGATTCTTGAGCGAGAATAGGGGTTGCTGTTGCCAAAAAAGCAGCAAGCGTTATTTTACCCGTAAGGGTTATTATGGATGTGCGCATGATTATTCCTTATCTAAATTGCTATACACATTCCAACCTGCGAACTGGGTGCTGATTATTTTACCTGCTTACCAGTAAGGCTTTAGTGGATGATTGTGCATATGCTAACAAGTTAAAAATAATCAGGAGCAAAAATTAGGCCAATATTGTTGCTCTATTACAACAGATTAATTGTAAATAATATTTGCTAAAATTTAGCTAGTCACGCAGCATCAATAATAATGCTCCATCAGATTATTTGCTCTTTTTGAGAGCAGACAGGCTGTCCTTGCTAATATCAAGATGAACATCACGCTGCGGAAATGGAAAAGCAACGCCATTTTCTTCGAAATCAAACCATATTTGTTTCATAATATCAGATTTAATATTGCTAATCCCCTCTTCGGGATCGCGTATCCAAATACGAAATTCAAAATTCACGCTATTATCGCCAAATTCTTTTATCAAAACTTTCGGCTCGGGCCGCTTTAATATGCGTTTATGGTCTTTGACGACGTCTAATAAAATTTGTTCGACCTGCTTTATATCGCTGCTATAGGCGACACCAATGGGAATACGGACGCGCACATTTTTGCTGGAATAAGACCAATTTTCCACTTCATTAATCATCATATTCTCGTTTGGAATTAAATGCTCTTTGCCATCGCGCGTGATGATCGAAACCGCTCTAATACCGATTTTATTGACCCAGCCAAAGCTATCCCCAATAGCAATAACATCGCCAGGCTTGATGGAACGATCCATCAGCAAAATAATACCTGAAATTAAGTTGCCAAATGTCTTTTGAAAGCCAAAACCAATAGCCAAACCAAATGCGCCCGAGAAAAATGCCAAGGCCGTTAAATCGATGCCCAATATATCCATGGCCAACATGAAACCGACCACGATCATAGCGACATTGGATAATTTTTCT
Source organism: uncultured Sphingomonadaceae bacterium (assembly GCA_938050045.1). Classification (GTDB taxonomy): domain Bacteria; phylum Pseudomonadota; class Alphaproteobacteria; order Sphingomonadales; family Sphingomonadaceae; genus Sphingorhabdus_B. The sequence continues at coordinate 74,825 of CALLJS010000012.1, read as the reverse complement.
ACCAACACGCGCTGGCCATCATCAACATGGCTATTGCGCTCTAGCAATATTGAAATCAGACGTCCGCCCAAACGGATGGCCGCGATAAATATTATAACCACCAAAAGGGCGGTAATTGCAAATTCTAAAGAAATAGGCAAACCGCCGATTTTTTCAGCATCATTGGCTTTTACGGGCGTTAAATCATGCCCAAATTTGCCTAAAGTGCTGCTGAAGGTCCAAATGAATAAGGCGAAAGACACCGCTGCGGCACTCCAAAAACCAATGCGCAAACCGCGCAATAATTTTTGTCCCATGGCCGCAAGATTAAAGGCCATTGCTATTATTAAAAATAATTGCGGATGGAGTCCCCAAGGATAGAGATATAGCACCGATGCGATAATCACAGCAGAGATAAGGTTGCCCATGATTGATCCTGCTATTTCCAGCAAATCAATATGTTTTATCTCTTCATGGCCTTCGATAAAGCGGCAGACTTTAGGGGCCATTAATCGGCCGATATAATGGGATATTATAATTGTAATCAAGATGATAGCTGTAACAGTGGCGAGCAATATCCAATCCCATTGGGTTGGCATTCCCGCTGTTAATTTCGCCCAATAACCCCCCATCACGCCATATCCTTATATTTATCAAATGCTCGTTTCAAATCTGTGATTAGATCATCGCTATCTTCTAATCCGATGTGCAGCCTAATGACAGCATCATTCGCGTCCCATTGCGTTACGCTGCGATATTGTTCGGGATGGACAAGCAAGGCCAAGCTCTCAAACCCGCCCCAGCTAAAACCAATACCAAATAGGGTTAAATCATCAATGATAGCCGCCGCTCGTTTTTTGCTACCGCTTATCACCACCGAAAATAATCCCGATGAACCGCGAAAATCGCGTTGCCAAATATCATGGCCTGGGCAAGAGGGAAATGCGGGATGCAATATGGATTTAACATCGTCGCGGGCATCCAGAAAATGTGCCACTTTTAACGCAGATTGCTCGTGCGTTTTAAGGCGCGTTGCCATGGTACGCAGGCCGCGCGCAGCCAAATAAGCATCATCTGGGGATACGACTTGACCCAATTGACGCGCCGTTTTGCGCAGACGCAACCAATATTTTTCAGGACTCGTCACAGCTCCCATCATCACATCGCTATGGCCGACGATATATTTCGTGGCAGCGATAATGCTAATGTCGACACCTTTTTCTAACGCAGGAAAAAAATAAGATGTCGCCCATGTATTGTCGAGCAATGTAATGATATTATGTTTTTTCGCAGCACCACAAATCGCTGGAATATCGCTGATTTCAAACGTTAGACTGCCAGGGCTTTCCATAAGAATAGCTTTGGTGTTATCGCAGAATAAATCCTCTATTGCCGCGCCAATTAAGGGATTAAAAAAGCGGGTTTCTATGCCCATTTTTTTCAATAATCCATTGGCAAATCCGCGCGATGGATCATAGCAATTATCGCTCATCAACAAAACATCGCCAGGCTTTAGTATCGATAATAAGGCGATATTGATGGCCGCTACCCCCGATGGGAATAATAATGTCCCATAAGCTCCAGAGGTTTCGGGCGATTCCATTTCGGTAATAGCCTTAGCAAGCGACCATTGGGTTGGGCTGCCGCGTCGGCCATAGAAAAATTCAGCATCGCTTGCGCGTTTCACGCCTTGGGCTAAATCATCACAGCTATCATAGAGATGGGTGCTGGCGCGCCAAACGGGTGTGTTGACAACGGGGCCAGTCCATTCGGGTTTGCGGCCTGCTGTAACCATCTTTGTGTCGGGGCTATTTTTTGAATCCTCAGGACTATCTTTTGAACCCAGAGCAGGAGCATCGTCTTTGACTATTTTCTTAACCAAAGCAATGCCCCCCAATATCCTATTTTAATTCTTAAGATGTAGCTTTGGGCGTATCTGCATCAGCCCCCCATTCTGACCAGCTCCCATCGTATAATGAAACATCTTCTTTGCCCATTAATTTTAGGCCGAATAAGAGCGTCGAGGCTGTCATGCCGCTGCCGCATGTGGTAATCAGCGGTTTGGATAGATCAACGCCAGAACCCTTAAAAGCCGCGCTTAATGCATCGCCCGTTTTCCACGTTCCATCATCATTGAATAAGGAATTATGCGGCAGATTATAGCTGCCTGGAATATGACCCGATGGCAGAGCTGCGTTGGGTTCTGCGTCGCTACCATTAAAACGGCCCGCAGGCCGCGCATCCAATACGGCGGAATCCTGACTATGCAGGTTTGAAAGCATATCGGCCTTGTTGCGCACTGCGCTATCATCTTTCCAAACGGTGAAATGGCGATGGCGCAATGTTTCTTTGCCCGTATCAAGCGCACGGCCCTCGGATTTCCATTTGGCCAATCCACCGTCTAAAACCGCGACTTCATGCGCACCAAAGATAGTAAGCATCCACCACGCACGGCACGCGCTTTTTAGGGGGCTATCATCATAAATGACGATACGGCTGCCATCTCCAAGGCCCAAGGATTGCATGCGGCTGGCAAATTTCTCGGCGGTAGGAAGCATGTTCGGTATATCCGAGTTGCTATCGGTAATTTCCGCTAAGTCCATAAATACAGCACTCGGAATATGACCGCCTTCATATTCGGCAGCAGGATTGCGCCCCGAGCCTGGTAAAAAGAGAGTAGCATCAATAACCCGCAAGTCAGATGCACCCAATTCATTGGCTAGCCATTCTGTTGATACTAATTGCTCCATAATCCGTGCCTTAATTAAAGTGAATCTCTAATCTCAAGCTTATAAGCGAAATCTGCATGAGTCGAGACCTGTTCACGCCATATGTTAATTTTTTATTCTAGTCCTAAGTGATGTATTTTTGTAACAATTTTAAGACATTGAGTGAATAAATATTTGTTTACTTACCCGAAACAGTTGTATTTCCTATCATATATAGTCCTGTCCCATGACGTTTTAGCCATGCATCCGCTGCTAATCGGTCGCCTTCATAGATTGTATCGAGCCATTTATAAAAAGCCGCGCTATGGTTCATATGCTTAATATGCGCCACTTCATGCGCAATCACGCTGCATCGCACCGATACAGGAGCCATTATCAATCGCCAATTGAGCCTGATAGTGCCGCGCGTTGAACAACTGCCCCAGCGGCCGCGAGCATCGCCAATGGATAATTTGGGAATGGGTGCTTTGGCAATGGCGCAATAATGGGCAATATCATCGCTATATGTGATACGCGCCTGTTCTTTCATCCAGCGCATGATACGGTTTGGGATATGGTCTTTTGGCCCCCCAATGCGAATGATGCCAGCTTCTTGGATGATTTTACGGCCTAAATCTTCATCCCAGCGGAGCGTATGGCTCTCGCCTTCAAAAGCTATTTGCGCACCATCCTCTATCGTAATGGCTTTGGGGGCGGTTTCAAAACGGGCCGCTATCCATTGAGTTTTGCTATGGATAAATTCAATCGCATTCGCACTAGGGGCATGCATCGGTAGCGATATTTTGATAACGCCGCGCACGACATCGGTGCGCAAAGAAATATTGCGCGCACGCGGGTTACGCTTCCACGTCAAACCAATCTCGCGCCCCTCGATTATGATAGTATCGGGTTCGTTAGAGCGGTTTTTCGACAATATGCTGCTCAATCGGTCCAGCATGCTCCTCCGATATGACACGGCCGCGAACGGACATGCCTGCTTCTGATATAGTTTCATGGCTGCCGCTTATCAGATAATGCCAATCATAAAGCGGCTTGCCTTGCGCCCTTAATTTATAAGCACATGTGTCGGGAAGCCAAGGGAAATCATCGATATTATTTTTGGTGAGGCGGATACAATCGGGGACTAAGAAGCGCCGCCGCCGATAATCGCTGCATTGGCCGCTCTGCGTATCCAGCAATTTACAAGCTACATTTGTGGGATATATGCGCCCGCTATCTTCGTCTTGAACTTTATGCAAACAGCATTTCCCGCATCCATCGCATAAAGCTTCCCATTGGGCGCTATCTAAGCTCTCAATGGGGTATTCCCAAAAGTCCATAGTTTCAGATGCGCTCAATCTAGCGCACCCATTTTGCCAGCTCGTGCGCAACCAATCTTGGCGCACCTTCATCTATATCTGTGTTTGGATTATCCAGCGGCAGCAGTGCCAATGGTGAACCATCGGGTGCCATTAAATAAGCAATTTGCGAATGCCCCATCAGATAATTATTGTCAGGATCGACTGCGCCTTCTGTGGGTTCGATTTTATTATAAATAACAGCAAATTTTTTCGCGGTTTGTGCGGTTTGTTCATCGCTGCCACGAAGGCCAAGCAAATGAGGATGAAAGGCAGCCGTAAATTGTTTGAGTATATCGGCTGTATCGCGCTTTGGATCAATGCTAATGAATATGGGCCTAATTTTTTCGGCCAATTCGGCCTCATCATTTTCAAATTCTATTAATCCTGCCATCAAATTTTGCATATCGGGGGAGCAAATATCGGGGCAGCTAGTATAGCCGAAATAGATTATGCGATATTGGCCATCAAATTCTTTATAAGTGCGCATTTTCCCATTTTGATCGGTCAATGTGAAATCACCGCCTATGGTTGCCCCCACTAATGGCGCTTCGGATAACGGAGGCTGTTCATTGCCGCACGCCATAACAGACAGCGATAATAGCGATGCCAACACTCTTGTGTGCAGCGGTTTGGCGGTAAATTTCTTAGAAACGCCCGTAAGATTTTTTTTGTTCATTTGAAATCCATGATGATAATGCTAATATAAGGAATCAATATGTGGCTTTATAGAGCCATAAAAATATTTAACATATAATATTTGGGGTTTAATTTATGTCATTCTTATCTATCAAAAATGCTCTTTTGAAATTAGCATTGATTATGGCTATATTTTTTGGCCTTCACACTATAGCGCAGGCGCAACGCACCGATAGCGATGAATTTTTGCAAGCGATTGATAAGCGTGATGGGCAAGAAGCCACCAAATATATTGACCAAGGCCTTATTAATACCAAACAGCGTATAACGGGCCGCACCGCCCTGCACATAGTTGTCGAACGACGCGATATTAGATGGTTGAAATTCTTATTGGCCAAAAAAGCACGCCCCGATGTTAAGGATAAGGATGGTTTATCTCCGCTGATGCGCGCTGTGGAATTAAATTTTGTCGAGGGTATCGAGGCTATATTAGCGCGTAATGCCAATGTTGATTATCCTAATCGCAGCGGCGAAACACCGCTCATAAAGGCTGTGCATTTGGGGCGGCCAAATTTGGTGCAAATATTATTGGATGGGGGAGCTGATCCTGACCGAAATGATGTTATCCAAGGCCTATCAGCGCGCGAATATGCAGCGCGCGACCCACGTAAAAGCAGAATTTTGTCGATAATTGAAGCCCATGATGAAAAGAAAAAGAAAGCTGCCGAAGAAAAAGGTGAGACGGGCAAAGGTCTAGATTTATCGGGTTTTTCAGGGCCAGAGCTATAAGGCCAAAATATCAGAGCCTCGCCAAGATACCGACCTCAAATGCATGCGTTATATCGGGGTTTAGCTAAATTGTTGTTCGCTGCTGGCAAATATCAAATAGAATATTAAACCCAATATGGTGATAGCTCCGCCAGTTTGAAACACCAAAGCCCATGAATTGGTCTCGCTTAACACCCACCCAGCGAAATAAACGCTAGTCGCACCTGCCAATGTTCCTGCGGTGTTAGTGATGCCCAGCAATGAACCAGCATGCCTTGGCGCAAGATCCATAATATTGACCGAAAAACCGCCTGTGACAAATGCACCAAGCGCAGCCCCTGCGCTCATGATTGCGATAGCGACATAGGCATCGGGTGCATAGCCAACGCTCATCATCGATGCGCTAATGCCGCCAAACCCGATCAGCATCATCAATTTGCGCACTTTAATAACGGCCATGCCATTTTTGATAAGATGATCGGCAGTAAAGCCCGCTACATTGAGAAATAAGAAGGTACAGATATGCGGCATTATCGCCAATTTGCCGACGCTCTCCATATCTACTCCATAAGCACCGCTTAAAAATGTTGGCAGCCATGATAATATCAAAAATAGCGTCCAATTATTACAAAAATGCGCGATAATGATAGCCCATACGGACGTATTTTTCATGACTTTACCCCAGGGTAATTTTCTGGCGTGCGCATCGCCGCCCGTGCCATCATGAATGATTTTTAATTCATCATCGGTTATCTTTGGATGGTTTTTGGGCTGGCTCGTCACCATATATTGCCATATTATGCACCAGATAAACCCCGCTGCGCCGAATAGATAGAATGACCATTCCCAGCCCATTTTAATAACAATGATTGGTGTCACCAGAAGCGCAAAAATAGTACCAGCAGCGATGCCGCTATTGGCCACAGCTACGGCACGGGATCGTTCGACCAATGGAAGCCAGCGTCCGTAGAGGCTATAAAAGGATGGGAAAGCTACCGCTTCGCCCATACCCATTAAGATGCGCATCATGATAAGCGCGGTTAAGCCCAATGCAGCGGCTGGCGGCGTGAAAATGGTAAATAATGACCATGTAATAACGCCAATGGCCAAAATAATTTTCCCGCCATATTTATCGGCCAATCGCCCGCCAATGATTTGCAATAAAGCATAGCCGATGAAAAAACTGCTATAGATGCGGCCTTGGGTTTCCTCGTCCCAACCATAGTCTTCGACCATTGAGATCATGGCAATAGAGATATTAACGCGATCGATAAAGCAAATGAAGATCGCAACAAATACTAATATAACTAAAATATGGCGTTGCTGCATGAATATGCTCTCACTAATTACTCTCGACCAACATATGAGGCAGATTGGCCTGAAAAGCAACGCTATTCGCCAGTGATATGATTAATAATCTCTCGCCGTTACGTCATGGCTATAGATCCAATCCAATGCCATAGTGCTGGCTTTGTTGCCGCTGAATTTATCGGCGATTGCCATGGATGCTTGCTTGCGAAATCGGCTGGTTTCATCTTGATTATGGAATAAGCGCATATTGGCATTCGCGGCTTTTTGTACTTTTGATGTGCGGGCTATGCGGTGATTATATAATTGCGCCAAGCCTTGAATTTGATACGCTGCTAATAATTGCGCTACAACATAACTATCTTCGATGGCCATCGCCGCCCCTTGCGCCATAAAGGGCAGCATTGCATGCGCGGCATCGCCCAATATGACAGCGCGCCCATCATGCCAATGCGGCATAGGCGCGCGATCATATAATGCCCATTTGAAATGCGCAGTGGCCTTATCTATCAGCGATAGGATGATAGGATGCCAATCAGCAAAATCAGCCAAAACCTCTTTTTTGCTGCCCTGTTGATGCCAATTATCATCCTCTGTTTCTTGGGGCCAATCGGTTTCAACAACGCCGACAAAATTGGCCAATCCATTGCCCAATAAATAGGTGACGGCATGTTTGCCTTGGCCCATCCAGATGCTTGCTGCTGGCGGCGGAGCATCACGGCCCAGCCTCGCCAATGATACCGTCGCACGCCAAGCAATATTGCCCGTAAATTGGGGTTGTATTGGGCCGCATATTTGCGCAGCGATTACCGATTTAATGCCATCCGCACCGATCAAAATATCCCCAGCTATTTCTGAACCATCGGCCAGCTTTGCTTTTATCGATTGGTCATCTTGGTCATATCCGATGACAGGCGCATTGAGGGCGATAGCATCGGGGGAGTGTTCGTTGAGCGCGTGCAATAAAATATTAATCAGCGCGGCGCGGTGGATATGTAAATAAGGCGCACCATAGCGCCGCTGCATCTGGCGTCCCATCGGGCTGCTCATAATGACTTTGCCGCTCATGCCATCGCGCATTTGCGACGCCACAGGACGAAAAGCTGCGGCCTTGATGGCTTCATCCAAGCCCAAGGCCTGCATCACCTGCATCGCATTTGGGCTTAGTTGAATCCCAGCGCCAATCTGAGTAATTGCAGAGGCTTGCTCTATGACTTTTACGTGCCAGCCTTTGGCCAGCAAGCATAATGCGCTGCATAACCCGCCAATACCGCCGCCGATAATCAACGCTTTCATGATATGGCAGGGTAAGCAGTGTTAGACATGGTTTTATCTAGCCCATACGGTGCAAGGCGCAAATTTTATTACCCGCTGGATCGCGCAGATATGCAAGATATAGCGCACCCATGCCGCCTTCGCGGATACCAGGCGGGTCTTCAATCGCTGTCCCGCCATTGGCCACACCAGCGGCATGCCATGCATCTGCTGCTTCGGTACTGGCAGCATGAAAACCTACTGTGCCGCCATTCATACCGCATGCAGCTTGCCCATCAATAGGCTTGCTGATTGAGAAAATACCCGTTGGCGTGATATAAAAACAGCGTCCTTTTTCGTCGATTACGCCTTCTGGATGCCCCAAAGCTCCCAATATAGCATCATAGAATTTTTTTGCTGCATCGATGTCATCGGCACCGACCATGATATGGCTAAACATCTTATTCTCCCTAAATTTTTATAATGCTATCAACCTAGTGATTATTTTTAGAAAAACTAGCGTGAACAGTCAAAATGATATATTATTCATCAACCTATCGGGATATAATTTTTGTCAACACCCAATATTTTCGCTGCTCAGCATCCGTTCTATTTGGGTTTTTGCCTAACATTATAGCGGGGATTGTTAGCAAATCATGCGATGCTATGGCGCGCATGATTTAGGCCGCATCGCTCCAATCTAGGATGACCTTACCCGTGTGCCCTGAATTGATAAGTTCAAAACCGCTCGTAAAATCATCGGCCTTCATGCGGTGCGTGATAATGGGTTCAATGTTGAGTCCGCTTTTAATCATTGCGCTCATTTTATACCAAGTTTCGAACATACGCCGTCCATAGATACCGCGAATTTCAAGGCCTTTGAATATGACATTATCCCAATCAATGCCAGCACCATTGGGCAAGAGGCCCAACAAAGCTATACGTCCGCCATGGTTGATAGTGTCGAGCATTTGGTTAAAACCAGCAGGCGCACCCGACATTTCAAGACCAACATCAAATCCTTCGGTCATATTGAGCTCATCCATCACATCTTCGAGCTTTTCTTTTTGTACATTCACGGTGCGCGTTGCGCCTAATTTTTTGGCCAGATCGAGACGGAAATCATTAATATCGGTGACCACAATATTTTGTGCGCCGACATGTTTGGAAATGGCGGCCGCCATCGCGCCAATCGGCCCAGCCCCCGTGATTAATATATCCTCGCCCACCATATCTTGGGCGAGCGCAGTGTGCACAGCATTGCCAAATGGGTCATAGAGCGATGCAATCTCATCGCTAATTTCATCGGGTAATTTATAAACATTGAATGCAGGCACAGAAATATATTCGGCAAAAGCACCCGCTCGGTTCACACCAATGCCTTGGGTTTGGCGACATAGGTGACGGTTACCAGCACGGCAATTACGGCACACTCCGCAAGTTATATGCCCCTCAGCCGATACGCGGTCGCCAGCAGAAAAGCCTCTAACCTCGCCGCCGATTTCCACAATCTCACCCATAAATTCATGGCCAACCACCATCGGCACAGCAATAGTGCGCTGCGCCCATTCATCCCAATTATAGATATGCATATCGGTACCACAAATCGCGGTTTTTTTCACGCGGATGAGAATATCATTAGGGCCAATAGAGGGCATGGCGGTATCTTCGAGCCAAAGGCCAACTTCATTTTTTGCTTTAACGAGAGATTTCATACTATGCTCCTATTGGGGAATTACGCCTAATGACCGACCAACCTTTATAAAGGCAGATATAGCCTTATCAATTTGCGCATCGCTGTGCGCGGCGGAAATCTGTGTGCGAATGCGTGCTTCACCTTTGGGAACAACGGGGAAAGAAAATCCAATGACATATATGCCTTCATCGAGCAGTTGCGCCGCCATATCTTGTGCCAATTTCGCATCCCCCAGCATCACTGGGATAATGGGATGCTCGCCAGGCAGCAGATTAAACCCTGCTTTGGTCATAGCATTGCGAAATCGCTGCGCATTATGGGTGATTTTTGCACGCATCGCATCGCCTTGGGCCAGCAATTCAAACATTTTGATAGAGGCCGCTACCAGCGGCGGTGCTAAGGCATTGGAAAAAAGATACGGTCTTGCGCGTTGTTTGAGCAGATTGATGACATTTTGCCGCGCACAAATAAAGCCGCCCATGCCGCCGCCCAATGCTTTGCCCAATGTGCTGGTCAATATATCAATACGGCCTTCAACACCGCAATATTCTGCGCTGCCGCGACCATTATCCCCTATGAAACCGCTCGCATGGCAATCATCCACCATGGTAAGAGCATCAAATTCATCGGCCAAATCGCATAGGCTGCGCAAATTGGCGATAGTACCATCCATTGAAAAGACGCCATCGGTTACGACCAAAATATTCACGGCACCGTCTTTGCGCGCTTGTTGTAATTGCTGGCGCAAATCATCCATATCACCATTGGCAAAACGGTATCTTTTGGCTTTGCAAAGGCGCACGCCATCTATGATGGAAGCATGGTTAAGGCTGTCAGAAATAATCGCATCCTGCGCCCCCAATAGAGGCTCGAAAACTGCACCATTGGCATCAAAACAGGCGGCAAATGTCACCGCATCATCATAGCCAAAAAATTGTGCTATTTTTTGCTCCAATTGGCGGTGTAAATCCTGCGTGCCACAAATGAAGCGCACCGATGCCATTCCAAAACCATGGCGCGCCATGCCGTCAGCGGCGGCTTTGATAAGCATTTCATTATCGGCAAGACCGAGATAATTATTGGCACAAAAATTCAGCACATTTTTCTCTGCTCCTGCATGCGAGACGGTGATTTGCGTGCCTTGGGCCGATGTGATGATGCGTTCGGGTTTAGTGAGGCCTTGCTCTTCTATGTCGATTAATTGTTGATCGATATGATGATAAAAAGCAGCGCTATTAAGGGGCATAGACGATTCCTTATTGTAGATTATTGCTATACAATTGTTATAAAATTATGCAATTACCTTATATTATTATGCGATAGATTTTATCCTTTCATCAGATTAAAGACATATAAATTGGGGCTTATCAAATCGGGAATAGCGGCAAGGCCAAACCGAGAAGATAGGATATGGGCGGTGCAGATATTATCCGATGCTCTTATAGAGCTGCGCCAGAAGCAAAATTTTTGCTTTAGCAGCGGCAAAAATTACGAGCCTTTGTAAGCTGCCGATTTTAACCGTCTTTTGATTGCTATTAAAATACCCTATAATGAGTTTTATATTTAATCTAATAATTTGCAAAAAATTATAAGCTATCTACCATAGAGCGCAAATTACCATGACATATTGTAAAGGATTTTATCATGTCAGCAGATATAGCGCGCCCGCCCCTACCGCCATTTGACCGTGTTGCGGCTGAAAAGAAAATACGTCTTGCTGAAGATGGCTGGAATGGAGGCGATCCTGCCAAAATTGCCTTGGCTTATTCTTTGGAAAGTGAATGGCGTAACCGCGTAGAATTTTTTCAAGGGCGCAAATCGATAGAAGAGTTTTTGACGCGCAAATGGCAAAAAGAGCGCGACTATCGCCTTATCAAAGAGCTGTGGGCCTTTACTGATAATCGAATCGCTGTGCGTTATGCCTATGAATATCATGATGAAAACGGCAATTGGTTTCGCGCCTATGGCAATGAAAATTGGCAGTTTGATGATAATGGTCTTATGGAAAATCGGCATGCCTCTATCAATGAAAAACCGATTAGTAAGGCCGAACGATTATTTCATTGGCCGCTTGGCCGACGCCCTGATGACCATCCTAGTTTGAGCGACCTTGGACTATAAGCTTAATGTAGAATTGACTTAAATATGATAGGCTATAGTTCCAACGACGGTCTATAAAGCTTCATTTTCTTAAAGGTATAATATGTGGCAAAAGCGACAATAGAAAACCCATTTCATGATGGCGAAATAGAAGCTCAAACGCGCGCTGGCGTGAAGGATGTGGCCGAATGGGCGGGCGGGTTTATTCGAAACTATTTGCCCGAACAACATCGCAACTTTCATACAGGCTTACCATTTTTGGTAATTGCAAGCGCGGACAATGAAGGCCGTACGTGGGTGACGCTTATCGATGGCGAGGATGGTTTCATCCAATCGCCCAATAAATATGCGTTGCTGCTGGATACGCAAATTGATGAACAAGATCCGTTACATGCGGTTTTTCAAACAGGTGTTGACATTGGCGTTATTGGAATAGAATTGGCCTCTCGTCGGCGCAATAGATTTAGCGGTCATCTGCAACAAGTTGACGAAGGTTACACCATAAATATGCGGCAGACATTCGGTAATTGCCCGCAACATATTCATGAACGTGCATGGACACGTGTTGCAGATAATTCTCCCGCGCAGGCCGTAAATAGTAGCGCGCTTTCTCAATCGCAAATTTCAATGATAGAGCAAGCCGATACTATGTTTATTGGCTCTGGCAATATGCGCTCGCAGCAGCAAAAAACAGAGGATAGCCCATCGCGCGGTTATGATGCCTCGCACCGTGGTGGGGCGGCTGGTTTTGTGAAAGTTATAAGTGCGAAACAATTACAATTTCCTGACTATGCTGGGAATAATTTTTTTAACACTATCGGTAATTTGCTCCTTGATCCGCATATTGGGCTTGTCTTTATTGATTTTGAAACGGGAAGCCTGCTGCATATTTCGGGTCGTGCGACTATTGATTGGAAGCCTGATAACAGCGATGATCCCAATATATTGCGGATGATAAATGTAGATATAGACCAGCTTATAGAGCGGCCTAATGCGCTGTCTCTGCGGTGGACAAAACAGGATTATTTATTACAACGCTATCTTATCACGCGGCGTGAAAAAGAGACGGATGCTATCACCTCATTCTATCTTACCCCAGCCGATGATAGCGAATTAATAGGTTTTGAGGCAGGCCAGCACCTTCCCATTGAAGTGCAAATCCCTGGGCAGGTTAGTGTCTCTAAACGCAGCTATTCTCTCTCTAATGCGCCATATGAAAAAGATAGTTATCGCCTTAGTATCAAATGCGAAGATAAGGGCCTTGTCTCCAATTTCTTCCATGATTCAATAAATGAAGGGGCGATAATTCAAGCCTCTAACCCATCGGGTGATTTTATCATGCCTTGCAGCCAATGCCCCTTAGTTTTGGTGAGTGCTGGGGTCGGTATTACGCCGATGCTCTCTATGCTATATGCGGCTCTATCAGCAGCATCATCGCGGCCTATATGGTTTATTCATGGCGCAAAAAATGGTGCTGAACATGCTTTTCGCCAAGAGGTAAAAACGCTTATTTCGCATCACCCAAATGCACAGATGTTGATATTTTACAGCCAACCCAATGATATGGATAGGGCCGCTATTGATTACGACCGAGAGGGCAGAATAACCGCCAAGGATTTATCAGAACTGAATATAGGCTCTGGCGCGCATTATATGCTGTGCGGCCCTGCAAAGTTTTTGGCAGACATTAAATTAGGGCTTGAAGCTTCTGGCGTTGCGGCAGACACTATCCATTTTGAATCCTTTGGGCCAGTGGGTTAGCCTTAACTCCCTATTCAATGGATATATTAGCCGATAGAAATTAGGGATAAAATCATGCATTACCATAAGGGTAATTTTGAGATAGCAAAGCGGTGCAACAGATAATTAGAGAGAGACAATATGAACGGAATAGTCGAGGGCGTAAACAACAAAAAATTTAGCGCATTGCGCGATGCGTTTGAGAAAAATTTCACCGAACGAGGCGAAATGGGCGCGTCTTTATGCGTTAGCGTGAAGGGTGAAACCGTCACAGATTTATGGGGCGGCATGGCTGATGCTGATGACCCTTGGACGCGCGATACTGTCTCTATTATATTTTCCTGCACCAAAGCGGCAACGGCGCTGTGCGCGCATATGCTTATTGAACGCGGTCTGCTTAATCCAACGGCGTTAGTATCGGAATATTGGCCCGAATTTGCCCAAAATGGTAAAGAAAATACCACTGTCCAAATGATGCTCAATCATGAAAGCGGCGTTCCTGCTTTTCGCGATCCAATTCCAGCAGGCGGATTTAATGATTGGGATTATATGATCGGCCGTATCGAACAAGAAGAAGCGCATTGGCCCGTGGGTACGCGCAATGGCTATCATATGGTAAGCTTTGGTTGGACGGTTGGTGAATTGGTGCGCCGCGTTTCGGGCAAATCCTTGGGTGAATTTTTCCGCGATGAAATAGCAATGCCCTTGGATATAGATTATTGGATTGGCCTGCCCGATGATGCGAGGCCGCATATCGCACCAATTATCCCGCACCAGCCAACGCCCGAAGATATGATGACCGAATTTGCGCAAAATTTGATGACGAAACCTGATTCTATTCAAGCATTATCTTTTATGAATACAGGCGGATGGTCGCCCAATGATCCTGCTGCACATAAAGCGCAAATCGGCGGTGCTGGCGGTATTTCCAATGCGCGCGGGCAAGTGGCAATCTATGAAGTTTTGGCCAATGGCGGATCGCATAATGGGGTCAGATTATTATCCGCTGATTATATTGATATAATGCGCCGCGTTTCCACTGCTACGCAAATTGATGCGACATTATTGGTACCAACGCGTTTTGCTTCGGGCTTTATGAAATCAATGGATAATAGAGCGCATAAGGGCGGCGAGCATATGACGTGCATCATCGGTGAAGGGGCGTTTGGCCATGTTGGTGCTGGTGGTTCAATTGGGTTTGCAGACCCCGATCATGGTCTAGCGTTCAGCTATACTATGAACAAAATGGGGCCTGGATTATTATTGAATGAGAGATGCCAAAATTTGATTGATATTACCTATGGAATAATAGCGGGTTAGAGCGTTAGGCCGCCATCGATTGAAACAGTTTGACCGCAAATATAGCGCGCCTTTTCGAATGTCAGGAATAAGGTTGCGTCGGCCATATCATCCACTGTGCCAAGAGGCCATACGGGTATTGAGCGTAATGTTGCCTCCAATTTTTTGGGGTCTTCGGTGATAACTTTGGTCATTTTGGTGGCGACCATTCCAGGGGCCATGTCATTCCAGGAGCTATGCCATTCCAGGGGCCATGCCATTCATTCTAATGCCTTCACGCGCCCAGCCTTGGGCCAAAGATTGCGTCAAGCTGATCGCTGCGAATTTTGATGCCGCATAAGCAGGCGTCCCCATTTGCGCGTGGTATCGGGCAACCGCGCTAATGATAATCAAATTACCACTATTTTTGGTCAGAGCCACCTTGAAACCTATCGCGCAATGCATCAAACTATCAAGATTAACGCTAATCACTTTGTCCGATCCATCCAGATCATATTCGCCGCGCCTGTATTTGACGATTCCTTAGCTTAATATCAATATGCCTAGATCAATATCGAGCGGTTTGGCCATTGCATCGCTGTCGCTCACATCGACGCATCTATAATCCATGAAATTAAACCCTCACTTTGCTGTATTATGCACATATGGCTTGATATATGAAGCGATGATTTCTACTCCAAGATAAAAGGAGAGACATTATGCAGCAAGCCCATGATTTCAAAGCCGATTGCGATGCGCTTTATACATTGTTAGAGCCAATTCATGCGCGCGATTTTGCCCAAGAAACAGGGTTCAAAAGCTGGACATTTGATATGATATTGCGGCATCTTTATATATGGAATGGAGCGGCGGCTTTATCGCTTGCGGGCGCATTAAATAGCGATGATAGTCAATTTAAGAGATTTTTTGCGAAAGTAGGGGAAAGCTTGCAAAAAGGGGCTTTGCCAGATTTTGAGCATGATTATTTGGGCGGGCTATCGGGTGCAGAATTGCTCAATCGCTGGCATGAAGATTATCCCAAAATTGCCGAAGCTTTCGCCGATGTTGACCCGAAAATGCGCTTGCCTTGGGCTGGGCCTAGCATGTCAGCGCGTTCCTCTATTACCGCGCGGCAAATGGAAACATGGGCGCATGCGCAGGCGATATATGATGCGCTGGGGGTGAAGCGTAGGAACACCGATACGATCAAAAATATTGTTGTGCTGGGGGTGAATACATTTGGCTGGACGTTCAAAAATCGCCGCGAGACAATCCCCGATACTATGCCCTATCTTGTGCTGGATGCGCCCTCTGGTGCGCAATGGACATATGGCGAAGCAAGCGATGCAGAGCGAATAGAGGGGCTCGCAGAAGAATTTTGCCAAGTGGTAACGCAAGTGCGCAATATTGCCGATACGGGCCTAAACGTTAAAGGCGATGTTGCAACGCGCTGGATGCGATTTGCGCAATGTTTCGCGGGGCGTGCGGTTGATCCGCCTGCCGCTGGTACGCGCTCTATGAAAGCATAGTTGCTTTTCGTATCTTAATCGTGCAGTTAAATATAGATTAAGGGAGATATAATGCGCGACTGGCCAAAATTATCATGGGATGGATTACCAAGCGGGCCATTAACGGGTTTGAAAATCGTAGACGCATCTACTGTGGTCTTGGGGCCAATGGCAACGCTCAATCTGGCCGATCTTGGTGCTGAAGTTATCAAAATTGAAAATGGCGATGGCAAATTTAGCGGCGATATGATGCGCTATGCTGGGGACTCGCCTACGGGCGATTTAGGGCCAATATTCGCAGCCCTGAACCGCAATAAAAAATCGGTCAAAGCCAATCTTAAAAGCGATCAAGGCAAAGCTTTAATCGTGAAACTCTTAAAAGGCGCTGATATATTTTTTCACAATGTCCGTATGGCGGGGATGGAGCGTTTGGGGCTGGGCTATGAAGAGGTCAAAGCGATTAACCCCGACATCATCTATGTGCATGCCGCTGGCTTTGGCAAAGATGGCCCTTATGGGGAACGTCAAGCCTATGATGATTTAATTCAAGCTGCATCGGGTTTTGCCGCATTGTCGGAACTGCGCGATGGACAGAGGCCCAATTATGCGCCGTCTTTGGTGGCGGATAAAGTTAGCGGTCTATTCGCGGCCAACGCAATTATGGCGGCCTATATAGCGCGGGGAAATGGCCATGGCGGGCAATTTGTCCAAGTGCCAATGTTTGAATGTTTCACATGGTTCAATATGCTAGAAAATCTGTGGGGTGAGACTTATATTCCAGGCAATGGTAAGCTTGCTTATACCCGTTCGATCAATCCGCGCCGCAGACCCTATCCGACGAGCGATGGCTATATTGCGCTTGTACCCTATAGCGATGCGCAGTGGGAGACTTTTTTTGAACTGGCTGGCAAACCAGCTATCTTCAGCGATCCGCGCTTTGCCGATTATAGCAATCGCACCCAAAATATCGGCGCGCTCTATAGTCTTATCGAAGAATCAACGGCCACCAAAACCACCGATGAATGGCTGATATTGATGGATGAAAATAATATCCCTGCCATGCGCTATAACCGCGTTGCCGATGTATTAGAGGATGAGCATTTGACGGCTGTTGATTTTTTTCAAGAGCGCGGCAATGACGTCATGGGTGCGTTTCGGTCTATGCGCCATCCCGTCCATTATAGCGCAACCCCTGCATCAACCTATGGCGATCCATCTTCATTGGGCGCGGACAGCAAGGAAATATATGAAGCATTAGGCCTAGAAATGCCTGAGTAATTAAGAACTATTTTCAGATTATTGCAATATACCGCGCATGATAAGTCCTACGGTATGTTCACGATAATCATCGCGCATTTTATCGGTAATATCGGATTGTTCATAGCAATGGCGTAGCACCAATCGGGCTGAGAAAAAGCGATCTGCCGCACCCGTTACCGTAAAGTAAAACATTTGCGGGTCAATGTCGAGAAAGACACCTTCTGTGATGCCATCGTCAACCAATGTGGCGTATGATTTTGAAATTGGGATCAGATATTTTTCGGCGATGCTTTTGGCTTCTTTGGCAGGATTATCGCGTACCATCCGCATGAGTAAGCGGTTCAAATAAGGATAGTCATAATAGGTATCAATCGCTTTGCTGATATGCAGGGCAACCTTATCCTTGGCGGGCATATTAATTTTTACAAGCGCAGCTAAATCGTGGACAATACGGCTCATATCGCGCTCTAACAATGCAAGCATCAAACCATTTTTATTGCCAAAATAATATTTAACCAAAGCACTATTAAGGCCTGCTTTGGCAGATAATTCGCTCAAGGAGAGGTCGATAGTATCACCGCTGCGCATGATTTCAGAAGCAGCATCCAATAATTGTAATTCTGCTGAATTTACCTCTGCCGATTTATCTATATGATTCATAATTTATATGCCCCAACTGGCCAATGCTAGCTATGCCCTAGCGTTAGCTATAAAGATGCATCAATCATAGTCAACCTCATCCCACCATGGGAAAAAGTCGGGCATGTTCTTGCTCACTGTATCGGGATATTGCGCATCGCGTTTTTCCAAGAAGCTCGCAATCCCCTCTTTGGCATCATTGGTTTTGGCGCGCGTATATATGCCGCGACTATCAATCTTATGCGCCTCCATTGGGTGTGCTGCGGTCGGATTACGCCACATCATATGACGGGTAAGAGCTACAGAAACAGGCGCACTATTATCGCGAATTTCATGGGCTAATTTTAGAGCTGCGGGCATTAAATCATCGGGTTCATGGATAGAGCGGATAAGGCCGCCCGCTAAGGCTTCATCGGCATCGAACACGCGGCCGCTCATGCACCATTCAAGCGCCTGTGCGCGGCCTACCAAATTTGGCAAAAACCATGAAGAGGCGGCTTCTGGCACAATTCCGCGCCGCGCAAACACAAAGCCAAACCGCGCTTTTGTGCTGGCAAGGCGCATATCCATAGGCAGTTGCATCGTTGCGCCAATGCCCACCGCTGCGCCATTAATCGCGCCAATTATCGGTTTATGGCATTCATACATGCGCAGCGTCATTTTACCGCCCGTATCGCGCACCCGTTCATCGCTGTAACTATCAACAAGATCGCTATTGGCAAAAGGTTTCCGTCCGCTATCAGGCGTTAAATCTGCGCCTGCACAAAAGGCTTTACCTGCCCCCGTAAAGATGATGGCGCGGATAGCATCATCTGCATCTGCCATATCCAATGCGCGGCATATTTCGCGCATCATCACATTGGTATAGGCGTTCATTTTTTCAGGACGGTGCATGGTTATGGTGGCAACGCCATCGCTCACCTCATAGCGTATTTGGGTAAAGTCCGTCATAGTCATGCCCCTTTATTTTTAGCGTATCATTGGTTTAACGCGGCGCCATTCTGATGCCGCCATCAAGCCGCACATCTTCGCCGTTAAAATAGCCTGTTTCGATCATACATAGAGCAAGCTTGGCATATTCATCGGGAACACCGAGACGCGGGGGATGTGGCACCATTGCGCCCAATGCATCGCGCACCTGCTGCGGCGCACCCGCGAGCAATGGCGTATCAAAAATACCTGGCAATATGGTGTTCACTCTTATGCCCTCGCGCGACAAATCGCGGGCTATTGGCAATGTCATTCCAACGACACCGCCCTTTGATGCGCTATAAGCGGCTTGGCCAATTTGACCATCTTCGGCGGCTACCGATGCGGTGTTGACCATGGCACCGCGATCACCATTGGCCAGCGGGTCGAGCGTCAACATGCCTGCGGCGGATTTGGCGATGCAACGAAATGTGCCGACCAAATTAACTTGGATTACGAAATTAAATGCATCGAGCGGGAAATGTTTGATGCTGCCATCTTCTTTGGAACGGCTTGCGGTTTTGATCGCATTACCGATGCCAGCACAATTTACCAATATCCTCTCTTGACCATGCGCCGCGCGCGCCTTTTCAAAACCTGCATCAACGCTGTCATCATCGGTGACATTCACTTCGCAAAATGTGCCGCCAATTTCAGCAGCCGTTTCTTCGCCTTTTTCTTTATTCATATCGAACAAAGATATTTTTACGCCTTTTGATGCCAATAAACGCGCGGTAGCTGCGCCTAATCCTGATGCACCGCCCGTTATAACGGCTGAGACATTTTCGTTTAATTCCATAATATTCGCTTTCTATAATCGCTATTAATTTAACCGTTCGATGATCGTTACATTGGCCTGACCGCCGCCTTCGCACATGGTTTGCAACCCATATTTAGCCCCGCGATTTTCCATCGCATTGAGCAAAGTCGCCATCAATTTTGTGCCCGATGCTCCCAGCGGATGCCCCAACGAAATAGCCCCGCCATTGACGTTCAATTTGCTGTGATCGCCGCCTGTATGTTGCATCCATGCCAACGGCACAGGGGCAAAGGCTTCATTGACTTCATACAGATCAATATCGTCAATTTTCATGCCCGCGCGCTCCAACGCCCGATTGGTCGCAAAGAGCGGCTCTTCGAGCATGATGACAGGATCACCAGCGGTGACGGTTAAATTGCGGATAACCGCACGCGGCGTGAGCCCATGATCTTTTAACGCTTGCTTGCTGCAGACCAAAACCGCCGAAGAACCATCGCAAATTTGGCTGGCATTGGCTGCGGTAATCGCGCCGCCTTCTTGCAGGATTTTTACGCCGCCTATGCTCTCCATCGTAGCATCAAATCTGATGCCTTCATCGACATTATGGATGATTTTACCCTCGGGTGTGTCCACTTCAATGCCGATAATCTCATTGGCAAATGCACCGCTCTGCGTTGCAGCAATCGCGCGTCTGTGGCTTTCAAGTGCATAAGCATCCAAATCTTCGCGGGTCAGGCCATATTTTTTGACCATCATTTCTGCGCCCATAAATTGGCTGAATTGAACGCCAGGATAGGCTTTTTCCATGCGCTCGGATTTATTATTGCCAAGCCCTGCATCTTTGAACAATTTGAACGTTGAGCCCATGGGAACGCGGGTCATGCTCTCAATGCCGTGCGCAAGCACCATGTCTTGCACGCCGCTCATCACGCCTTGGGCTGCGAATTGAATCGATTGCTGCGATGAACCACATTGACGGTCAATCGATACAGAGGGGATGGAGTCGGGCAGTTTAGATGCGAGAACCGCGTTGCGGCCTACATCGCCCGATTGCTCGCCGCCCTGCATCACACAACCAGTGATAACATCTTCGATGGCACTATGATCGAAATCATTACGATCGGCGATGGCGTCTAATGTGACGGCGGCTAAATCTACGGCATGAACGCCTGCTACTTTGCCGCCGCGCCGCCCGCCTGCGGTGCGCACTGCATCTACTATATAGGCTTCTGCCATGATTCTTCTCCTTCATAAATTTAATCGCTTGATTAAACTGTATCTAAGAGGGCGTCAAGACACTAGCGAGTCAATTAATTTGTAATAATTTTATTTTCTATCGCGTTGCTCTGAACTTCACCTTTTCTAAGTAAATCCATCAAAGGCATGTTAACAAAATATACATTGCGCCCCGATTGAAATTTCACCAGTAATTCTGCTTCTGCCAATTGGTCTAAATAATTTGCAGCTGTTTGTCGAGAAACTCCAATTTCCTTCACCACATAATCAATACGTGTATAAGGGTGTTTGAATAAGTTATTGAGTAAATCTTGAGAATATATCTTACTATGTTTACTGCGAATAATATCTTTATATTCTGCCATCAAATTTCTTATCCCATTGACTAAATCAATGGTTTGAGCTGAAGTATTTGCAACAGCGTCTAACATATATAAAATCCAAGGTTCCCATTCACCAGTGTCTCTAACAGATTGCAAAAGTTGATAATATTGACTTTTATTTTGCGTGATATATCGGCTTAAATATAAAATTGGAATGTCGAGCAACCTGTGTTGAGTTAAATAAAGAACATTGATGATACGCCCTAATCTTCCATTACCATCTGGGAAGGGGTGGATGCTCTCGAATTGATGATGAATGATGGCCATTCGAACTAATAAATCTAAACCGCTATAATCATCATCATTCATAAACTCTTCTAATGCTGTCATATGCATAATAATATCATTACCATTTTGCGGAGGCACATAGACGATATCACCAGTCTGATCATTTTTTAATGCTGTTCCCGATGTTCTACGAAAACCTCCATCTGTACGTTTCAAAATTTGGAACATAGATATTATAGCGTTATTTGATAATATACCTTTCTTGTCTCTTAAATCTTTTAACCCTTTTTGTAATGCATCTCGGTATAAAAAAACTTCTTTAGCTGCAGCAGAAGAGGGGTTCTCAGGGAATAAGGTCGCTTGAAACATCTCATCTTGTGTTGTGATAATATTTTCAATCTCTGAACTGGCTTTTGCTTCTTGTAATGATAATGTGTCTATCAATATACCTTGATTTGGTATTGCAGCGGCTCGACCTTTTAATTCTGCAAGGAAGCGGTGTGCAATCGAAGCAAGCTTCAAAATAGCTTTACTTTCTAGCTCGCCCTTTGGAGGCAAATCAGGAATTTGATAAGTCTGTTTTAGCATAAATTGCAATCTATGGTTAAAGATCATTCTTTTTTTAACATATCAAGAAAACATGTTAAGAAAACCTATTTTTTTTAACATAATGGATTTATAAACAAAAAAGCCCCACATTTTCATACAGGGCTTTTCTATCATTATAGCGTATAGCTTATTTAAGCTGGCACATTGTCTTTCTTGACGGTAATCACCTGCGGATAGGTAAATTCGCTCAATCCTTCTTGGCCATATTCCGCACCAAAGCCCGATTGTTTATGCCCGCCAAAGGGCGCAAAGGGCGATAGATGCAGATATTCATTGACCCAAACCGTACCCGTTTCAAGCTGCTCAGCAATTTCAACGCCCTTATCGGGGTTGGCTGTCCATACCGCGCCCGCTAGACCATATTCGGACGCATTGGCCCGCGCAATCACCTCGTCTTCGCTGCTAAATTTCATCAACGGCATAACAGGGCCAAATTGTTCCTCGGCCACGATACGCGCATCTTCGGGGGGATTATCCATAATCGTGATCGGCATATAATATCCTGGCACATCGGGATCATGATCGCCGCCGACTAAGAATTTATAGCCATTATCTTTGGCGTCTTGAACCAATTCGATAACGCGATCATATTGCTTTTTATTTTGGATCGGGCCAACGCCTGTGCCTTGTTGCGCGCCATCACCCACTTTGACATTTTTGGCATATTCGGCAATCGCAGCACTAAGTTCATCATAAATATCTTCGTGGATATAGATGCGTTTCGCCGCCACGCAGATTTGCCCCGCGTTGGAGAAGCTTGACCAGAATAATTGTTCGGCGACTTTTTCAACATTGGCATCGGGCAGCACGATAGAGGCATCATTACCGCCGAGTTCCAGCGTGATGCGCTTCAAATCTTTGGATGCGCCTTCCATGATTTTCTTGCCCGTGGCGGTGCTGCCAGTAAAGGTGATTTTATCAATATCTGGGTGCGCTGTGATGAGCGGCCCAAGGCTGTCATCACCCGTGATAATATTGACCACGCCAGCAGGGACAATGTCTTTGATAAGCTCGGCAATGCGCAATGTGGTGACGGGCGTAAAGGGTGAAGGTTTCAAAACGATGGTGCAACCAGCAAGCAGCGCAGGGGCAATTTTTTGCACCGCCATCATCACTGGAAAATTCCATGGCACGATGCCGCCAACCACACCAACAGGGACACGGCGCGTGCGGCTAAGGCGGGTTTCGCTATCTTCGTTAATTTCATCATCGAGGCTAAGCGTCGATTGCGCAGCGGACATAGCGGCGGCGCCATATATTTCGCCTTTAGCCTGTTCGTGCGGCTTACCTTGCTCGGTGGTGAGCAAACGAAAAAGCTCATCCGCATTTTCTTTAATGGCGGCTGAGATTTTTTGGATGACGGCGCGGCGTTCTTCAATCGGGGTTTTTGACCATTTGGGAAAAGCCGCGCGCGCAGCGGCAACGGCTTGGTTAAGCTCGGCTTCGCTAGCATCGGGGACTTGGCCCATCACTTCTTCATTAGCAGGGTTTAGAACATCGAGCCATGCATTTGCGGCGATCATTTCGCCATTGATTAAATTTTTATATTGGGTGGTCATATTCTCATCTCCTTAATATCTTATATCTCATGTGGGCTATGCGCTGGAAATTAGCAACTTTATCGGTGTAATTTATCTTATTTCATGTTTTGGATGCGGTGAATTTTAACGGCAAGGTTTTTAATCCGCCGACAAAGGTGGAATTGGAGCGTTTGGGGTCGCCCGCCAATTCTAAAGTCTCTATTCTATCGAGCAATTCATTGAATAATATTTTCATCTCCATGCGGGCCATGTGCAGCCCTAAACATTGATGCGCTCCTGCGCCAAAGGATAAATGGCGATTGGGTGAGCGGCTGGCGTCAAATTGGCGTGGATTGTCAAAAACACGCTCATCATGATTGGCCGATACATAATTTATCATAATCCAATCCCCTTTGGATATTTGTCTGCCTCTAACCTCTATGTCGGTTGCTGCGGTGCGCATAAAATGTTGCACAGGCGATGTGTAGCGAATGGCTTCTTCAACAATGCCAGCTAGCAAGCTGCGATCCGCTTTTAGGCGGGCAAATTGCTCTGGGTCTTTGGCCAGCGCCATCATCGCCCCTGCAACCGATGCCGATGTGGTATCATGGCCCGCGCTCGCAATGATGATATAATAGCCCGCCATGTCACGATCGCTTAAATAATGCATATCCCCATTTGCATCGGGAATTTTGGCATTGGCGATAATGCTCGCAACATCATCGTTTGGATGTTCGCGTTTTTCATTGGCGAGCTTGGCAAAATATTGTTCAAAATCGGCGACAGCACCAATAACCAATTGGGTGATTTGCTCGGGCGTCATATCGGCCATATTGCTTTTGTTAAGATCTTCGTCTTGGCCGCCGAACATTTGCTGGGTCAGAAATAGCATGCGTTGCTCATCTTGTTCGGGGACGCCCAATATTTGCATGATAACGTGCAGCGGATAGGGGGCTGCTACTAATGGAATAAAATCCGCCTCTGGGCCATTATCCATCAATCTATCGACTGTTGTTTTGGCTAGGGCTTTGAGCTCATTTTCCAATTTACCAAGGCTTTTGGGCATGAACCATTCTTGGGTGAGGCGGCGATATTGCGGATGGATGGGGGCGTCCAATGCCACTAGCGAATTGACCAAATGGGGGCTGCCACCTGTGATAGATTTTATCATCCTATCGCCCGCTTTTAAGCCAAAGACGATACCGCGCGGGCTGTTGAGGAAATTTTGATTATCCTTGCTGATGCGCATCACATCTTCATAGCGCGTGACGAGCCAGAAGGGGTCGTGCAAATCATCATTTTCAACCTTCATGACGGGATTGTCGTTGCGTATGCGCTCAAACAAATCCAGCAGCGCATCCCACTGCCCATAGGCTTTTGGGTCGATTACGGTATAATTTATATTCTCAGATAATATATTTTCCATGGTCATTCCGAACAGTGAAAAAGAGGATGAAATCCAACGATAGGATCGATGTTTTTTAATGCCAATAGCATTGGGGCAAAGGCGCGTTTGGTCATATCATATATCGCCGTATAATCGCTTGGTTGCTTTGGCCTTACATTGGGCTTTATGCTGGTTTTTATTGGCATTTAATTGTTCCTATTGGCCCAATATTGATCGCGCAATAAACGCTTATATAATTTACCCGTATCATGGCGCGGCAGTTCCGCCATAAAATCAATATGGCGCGGGATTTTTATGCCCGATAATTTTGTGCGGGCATAGGCATCCAAGTCTTGGCGCAAGGCATCATTGGCCTCATTCATAGTGATCGGCTGTACGACGGCTATTACCTCTTCGCCCATATCATCATGCGGCCCGCCAATCACGGCTACGTCTTGGATTTTGGGGTGGGTAATCAGATGATTTTCAATCTCTTGCGGATAGATATTCACCCCGCCCGAAATAATCATAAAGCTCTTACGATCGGTAAGATATAAGAAGCCATCTTCGTCGAGCTTGCCAATATCACCGAGCGATGTCCAGCCTTTGGCATTGGCTGCTTCTGCGGTTTTCTTGGGGTCATTATGATAGGAAAAAGGATTGCCCCCCTCAAAATATATTTGCCCTTCTGAACCAATTGCAACGTCTTCGCCATCTTCGTCACAAATATGCGGTATGCCCAAAATCGGTTTACCAACAGAGCCCTGATGCGTTAGCCAGTCCTGGCTGTTAATATAGGTCATACCATTGCCCTCTGAGCCTGCATAATATTCGTGCAATACAGGCCCCCACCAATCAATCATCGCTTGTTTCACGGGTATTGGACAAGGTGCAGCAGCATGGATGGCGCATTTAAGCGAAGCGACATCATATCTCTGGCGCGTTTCCTCGGGCAATTTCAGCATACGGACAAAATGGGTTGGCACCCATTGGCTGTCAGTCACGCCATATTTCTCAATAGCGCAGAGAGCCTTTTCGGGATCAAATTTCTCCATCACAACGACGCTACCACCTATGCGATGCACGCTCATACACCACCGCAATGGCGCGGCATGATATAGCGGTGCTGGAGAGAGATAGATGCTATCTGGGCTTATACCAAATATCTGCATGGCCAGAGCAACCAATATATTAGAGCCTGCAATATTTTCATCTTCGGGCATAGGGATGCGGACACCCTTTGGTCGCCCCGTTGTGCCAGATGAATAGAGCATATCCGTTCCGCAGCGTTCATCGGCGATGGGCGTATCGGGCATGTCGGTTAAATATTTTTCAATAGCGCGTTCGCCATCATCATAGAGAAATTGCGAAACATCAGGATTTAGCTCTAATAGTGCATGAGTGCACGCGCGCATTTTAGCAGAAGATATGAGCATTTTGCTGCCGCTATCTTTGATAATATAGCTGGCTTCGTCGGGGGTGAGGCGATTGGAAATACAAACAAAAAATAATCCTGCGCGCTGGGCGGCCCATGTGACATCAAAATAATGGGGGTGGTTTTCCATCAATATGGCAATGGTATCGCCGATTTGAATATTCTGCTTTCGAAAAAAATGCGCTAGGCGATTCGAGGCTTTGTCCAACTCTTTGTAGCTGATAGTATGACCGCTATCCGCCATGATGACGGCGGCTTTGTCTGGGTTTTGCATAGCGTGGACGCTAGGATGCATTATTGTCTCTCCATATATCGACTCTCAATTTGTCTTTTAGCATATTTTCACAAAATCTTGGCTATTGCTAGTGTTATTTAATTGTGCGATTAAATTCAAAAATGGGTGACAAATGTCTCCAATTATAGGATGCATGCCGCAATGTTAATAATAGAAAGAGACTCATGGCCGATATTATCACCCTAGAGAAAACCAACAATATTGCGACTATTACGCTTAACAGCCCTGAAACGCGCAATGCACTGGCCAGCGATATGTGCGCCGCTTTGGTCGATGCATTAAAATCAGCGAATAGCGATTCAACGATAAGCTGTATCATATTGGCGGCGGCGGGTAAGAGCTTTTGTGCGGGCGGCAATATCAAAGAAATCCGCAGCATGACGGCGGATCAAAAAATGACGCCCTTGGAAATAGAGCAATGGTATAAAGCGGGTATTCAGCGCATTCCGTTGACGATGGCGGAAATATCGGTGCCTGTGATTGCCGCGATTCAGGGGCATGCTATTGGTGCGGGTAATGATTTGGCGACTATGTGCGATATTCGCATTGCATCGGACGATGCTATATTTGCAGAGAGTTTTTTGCGCGTTGGTATTATTCCAGGCGACGGCGGTGCTTGGTTGTTACCGCGTATCATTGGCACCGCGCGGGCCAACCATATGCTCTTTACGGGCGAATTTATCGATGCGCAAAAAGCCTATGATTATGGTCTAATCTCCGAGGTTGTATCGGGCGACACGCTGCTTGAACGCGCAATGGAATTGGCGCAGCAAGTGGCCTCTTTTCCGCCGATGGCTATTCGCAAAACTAAGGAATTGATGCGCAGTGCAGCATCGGCAACGCTCAAAGAAAATCTCGATACAGCGGCAATTTATCAAGGCGTGTTGCAACAAATGGATGATCATCGTGAAGCTATTGATGCAATCCTTGAAAAGCGAGAGCCTCAATTTAAGGGGCATTAATTTTAAGGGGCATTAATAAAGCCAGCAACAAAAATGGCTAAAATAGAGACTATATAAGAGGGAAAAATAGGAGAGTGTGTATGAAATGGATAATGATTAGCGGATTATTGTTATCGGCATTGCCATGCCAAAATCTTGCAGCGCAAAGCGAAGCCCCACAGGGTCAAGCCACTGCGGCGACCAAAGCCGCCAATGACGCCTTTGCCGCTAAATTGTCTCTTGCTGACCAAAAAGATTTTGAAAACGCACAGCGTGGTTTTTTGGGTAAGATTGAAAAACCGATATTGAATGCCGATGGCAGCGTCGCGTGGGATGTGAATCAATTTGATTTTATCAAAGGCGATGCACCCGATACGGTTAATCCGTCCTTATGGCGTCAAGGACAGCTCAATAATATCCATGGGCTGTTTGAAGTAACCAAGGGCCTATACCAAATACGCGGCTATGATTTGGCGCAAATGACGCTGATTGAAGGCAAGAGCGGCTGGATAATTATCGATCCTTTAACGACCCCTGCGCCTGCGAAAGCGGGGCTAGAACTGGCCAATCAAATATTGGGCGAACGGCCCGTCCGCGCTGTGATATATACGCACAGCCATGGCGATCATTTCGGCGGAGTTTGGGGCGTGATGTCGCAAGCCGATTATGCGTCTGGACAGGTTGACGTCATAGGCCCCAATGGGTTCTTGCGCGAATCTATTGGTGAGAGCGTTATCGCTGGAACAGCGATGAACCGCCGCGTCCAATTTCAATTTGGCACGGGTTTGCCAGCGGGCAAAGATGGCCATGTCGGCGTAGGTTTAGGCCAAGCATTATCGCGCGGCGATGTCGCGCTTATCCCGCCCACTAAAACAGTGGGTGCTGAGGGCGGGCGCATGGAAATAGATGGTATCACATTTGATTTTATGGACGCGGGGGAAACCGAAGCACCCGCAGAATTGGTTTTTTACTTACCGCAATATAAAGCATTACATAGCGCAGAGGTGGTGACACGTAATTTTCATAATGTGCTCACACCGCGCGGTGCATTGGTGCGCGATACGCTGAAATGGAGCAAGGTGATTGATGCTATGCTCACGCGCTATGGGGTGAAATCGGATATATTATTGGCATCGCATCATTGGCCAACATGGGGCAATGATAATGTGCAATTAGCCCTGAAAAACCAGCGCGGCCTGTATCGCTATGTTCACGATCAAACGATGCGGCAAGCCAATCAAGGGGCCACGTTACATGAGATTGCCGAAAATATTGGCGAGCCTGATTTTGCGGCCACAGATTTTGGCGTGCGCGATTATTATGGTACGCTCAATCATAATAGTAAGGCCGTTTATCAGCGTTATTTCGGATGGTGGGATGGTGTGCCAGCTAATTATTACCAGCACCCACCCGTGCAAGCGGCGGTTAAATATGTTGCGGCTTTTGGCGGAATAGACAAAGCATTGGCCGTTGCTCAGAAAGCTTTTGATGAGGGTGATTATCGCTGGGCAGCGACGATATTCAACCATATCGTCTTTGCCAATCCGCGCCATGAGGATGCGAAAAAATGGCTCGCATCTTCTTATGAGCAACTCGGTTTTCAGAGCGAATCTGGCGCATGGCGCAACATATTTCTGAGCGGTGCAAAGGAATTGCGCGAGGGCAATGTTGGCAATGCGATCGTTTCTACAGCCAATGAGAGAGTGCTTAATAATATCCCAGCGCTTGATTTATTTGATTCGATTGCAACACGCTTTAACCCCTCCAAAATGCAGGGCGATGGCGGTATCATCCAATTTAATTTTCCAAACAATGTCATCCAAGTCGATCTTGGGAAAAGCGTTTTATTCCCGCGCGCTATTGGCGGGGCAACAGACAATCTTATATCTGATGATGTTAAATTTGATGCGGGCGTGCGCATCAGCCGTGAAAATTTTACCAAAATATTGCTGCGTAAAGCCAATCCGCTGAGCCTCATTCAATCGGGTGATATGCAAATATCGGGCGATACTGCGCTCTTAACGGCTTTGTTTGGTGCGCTTGATCCGGTGGATCCGCAATTTGATATTGTCACCCCTTAATATAAGCATGAGCTGATTAGCCAGATAAGAAAGCGTGACATGAACCGTTTTAATTTCCCCGCCATAAAGCCTAATCCTGCGCTCGAAGAATTGCGCAGCGAGGTGCAGGCATTTTTGTTAGCTGAAAAAGAAGCGGGGTATTTTCATAGCGAGCCTGAATGTTGGATGTCTTCCTCTGATCCTGAATTTTCGCGCAAAATGGGGGCACGCGGATGGATTGGGATGAATTGGAAAGGCTATGGCGGGCATAATCGCAGCGCGTTAGAACGCTATATTGTCACAGAGGAAACCTTGCGCTTTGGTGCACCCGTTGGGGCGCATTGGATAGCAGATCGACAACATGCACCGATGTTAATCGAGCATGGTACAGAGGCGCAAAAAGCAGATATTTTGCCGCGCATAGCAGCGGGTGAATGTTATTTTGCTATCGGTTTAAGCGAGCCTGGGGCGGGGTCTGATCTGGCAGCGGTGAAAACTAAGGCCGAAAAATTACCCGATGGGACTTGGAAATTAAACGGCCAGAAAATTTGGTCTTCGGGAGCGCAACATGCGCATTATATGGTCTCGCTCGTGCGCACATCACCGCCCGATGGCCGCAATCGTCATGTTGGTCTATCGCAAGTTTTGATAGATATGAGCGCGCACGGGGTGAGCGTAAGACCAATCTCAGATTTAGCAGGCGATGCCCATTTTAATGAAGTGACCTATGATGATGTAATTTTGCCAGCCGATGCGCTATTGGGCGAAGAGGGTGGTGGTTGGCAGCAAGTGACCAGCGAGCTTGCGATGGAGCGATCTGGCCCAGAGCGATTTTTGAGCAGCTATGTCACCTTGGAGCAAGCGGTGATAGAATTACAAGGAAAAATGAGCAGCAGTGCCAGAGCACGGCTGGGTTTAATCTATGCCAATTTGCGCACCTTACGCGGCATGTCTTTTGGAATTGCGAAGCTGTTAGAGCAAGGTGTTTCTCCCGAAACGGAGGCAGCCTTAGTCAAAGATTTGGGCAATAGTTTGGAAAATAAAGTAACGCAAAATGTCCGTGCTATGATTGGTGAATTGCCGATTAATGAGCTAAGCGATACGATGAAACGGATTATCAACATCGGCGTGTTGCGCAGCCCGCCCAATAGTTTGCGCGGCGGCACTACCGAGGTGATGCGCGGTATCATTGCGCGTCAATTGGGCCTTAGATGAAGAGATATGCGATAAAGGGCGTTCGATTATGATAGACACACAGAGCTTAATCGCACAAAGCGCGGCGAAAATTCACGAACGTAATGGCGGCCGTGCCGTGCTGCATGGGGATGTTGCGCCCGATAGCTATTGGGATGCGATTATCGAAAATGGACTGCATCTGGCATGGGCGAGCGAGGATGCGGGCGGTTTTGGTGCGCCGCTGTCCGAAGTAGCGGGTGCGATATGGAATATGACGCCTGCGGCCTTGCCCTTTGTGGAAACTTTGATTGCTAATAAATTACTAGAATTGGGCGGTTTAGAACTGGCCAAAGGGCGCGCAAGCTATGCCATAGGTGCAGCGGATGGCGTGCATATCATTCCCTTTGCGGATGCGGCCGAAGATGTGGTGCTGTTCGGTGATGGTCATATTGCGCATTATAAAAGCCATGATTTAGAATGTAGAGCCATCGATAGCCTATCCCCCGATGCAGATGGGGCCGCTGATTTTTCAAAGGCTAATCCGATTAAATGCGCGCACACTAATATATCATTATCCAATGTAGAGGCGATTATTTTGACATTGCGCAGCGTACAAATGGCGGCGGCAATGGATGGGGCTTTGTCGCTATCGATCGATCATGTCTCAGCGCGCGAACAATTTGGCAGGCCGCTATCTAAATTTCAGGCTATCCAACATCAATTAGCGGTAGCCGCATCGCAAGTCGCCGCCGCCAATATGGCAGCATCGCAAGCTTGTGCGGCCCTAAGTAATGATATGAAGAGCGCATGGCACGAAGCTGCGATAGCTAAAGTACAAATTGGTGAGAGCATCGAAGGAGCAACTTCGGCTTTTCAACAAGTGCATGGCGCCATTGGTTATACGATGGAATATGACCTGCATCACTATAGCCGCAGGCTATGGGCGTGGCGTGATGCTCTGGGCAATGAACATATTTGGGCGCAGAAATTAGGCGATGATTTGGCGCAAAAAGACAGCAATAAACTCTGGCGCGGTGTCACCACTGGCGTTTGGTAACTTAAAGGAGGCTTTGGCCATGAAAACGAAAATCACCGAATTATTCAATATTCAGCACCCGATTATTCAAGGCGGCATGCATTATGTTGGCTTTGCCGAAATGGCAGCAGCGGTTTCCAATGCAGGCGGGCTTGGCATCATTACAGCACTCACCCAACCTTCTGCCGAAGCATTGGCCAATGAAATTGCACGATGTCGCGAAATGACGGATAAACCATTTGGTGTGAATCTAACCTTTTTGCCCGTCGTTAATTCTCCTGATTATGCGGGCATGGTAAAGGCCATTATCGAAGGCGGGGTGAAGGTCGTGGAAACGGCGGGTAATAACCCCGTGCAAGTATTACCCGCGCTGCACGAAGCGGGGATTAAGGTCATCCACAAATGTACATCGGTGCGACACGCGCTAAAAGCGCAGAGCATTGGTTGTGATGCGGTGAGCGTTGATGGATTTGAATGCGGCGGCCACCCTGGTGAAGATGATATTCCCAATATGATATTGCTGCCGCGTGCGGCTGATGAATTGGATATTCCTTTCATATCCTCGGGCGGTCAAGCCGATGGTAGATCGCTAGTGGCTTCGCTGGCCATGGGAGCCGATGGTATGAATATGGGGACGCGCTTCATTGCCACCCAAGAAGCACCCGTGCATCAAAATGTAAAGGATGCCATTGTCACGGCCAGCGAATTGGATACGCGCCTTGTAATGCGGCCTTTGCGCAATACGGAGCGGGTAATGAACAATAGAGCGGTTGAGAAATTGCTCGAGATTGAAAAAGAAAAAGGCGATGATTTGCAATTCACCGATGTGATAGAACAAGTCGCGGGCGTTTATCCTAAGATTATGAAAGAAGGCACAATGGATGCGGGGGCTTGGTCATGCGGTATGGTTGCGGGCTTGATTAATGATATTCCAACCTGTCAGCAATTAATCGACCGTATCATGAACGAAGCCGATGCGATTATCAATGAGCGGTTGAGCGGTTTTCAGAACAGCTAAACCATGCCAGATGATTTGACGGATTAGCAATGGGCATTGAGGCTTATAGATGATATAATATTTGGGGCTGACCTATGAGATTTAACTCATGAGCTATATTGCATGCGGTTAAAGCATTCAAAGTTAAGCCATATTTCTCTACGATGGTCGTGAATGATACCAAGTCTGACCCGTTGATCCCAATAATAGCCTGTAAAGCCCAGCCTGATAGCATCATGTATACCAATAGCTATCGCAGTTATGATGGGCTCAATAGTCCCGATTTCAAACATTATCGGATTAATCACTCAAAGCTATTTGCTGACAAGCATAATCATATCAACGGCACCCACAAACTTTTGGAGCCAAGCCAAACGCTACTTAAAGGAATATAATGGCATTCCCAATCCTAGTGAGCCGCAGAGCATTGCGGCGCGGTTTCATCGTTAATAACTCTAAAAAATGGATATTTGGCAAAAAATAAGTTGTGAAGCGTCAACTGTTAGATACATTCTTTTGTGGCTTCACATTGGTCTACAATTAATAAAAATTTCTCGACCAAATCTGAATTATTCCCGTCAATAGGAGCGCTGGACTTACGGTTTTGCATGATGGTGAGCAGTTCAAACAACAGATAGCCAGTAAATGAATTATCTTTTTACGCTTTTAACGCATAAGATATATTTATCTTGTTGTATCGTAGGATGAATCCTCTAATATTTACGTTAACCTCTCATGAAAACGTTATTCTATAGCATAGATTAAATAAGATATTACATGATGAATATATCAAAAAAATAAAGCGTTAGATTAATAATATACCCAATTGACAAATACAATGGAAACATGTCATTTTAAGATTTAATATTTTATAGTAGAATTGGAATAATATATTGGAATCTCATATTGGTGATAACGATTTTGTAACACGTAGAGAAATGCTTGAGATGCACCAGTTGCAGATGTTATCTGTTGCTTCGATGTATGAACTGTGGGGAGGAAAAGGACGTTCTGGTTCTGCAAAAGCTCTAGTTGATTTTTTCTTTGGAGTTGTAAGAATTAGTAAGCCTTCTACTTTTTTGGAATGCGGTGCAAAAAAAGCCGAAGCATCAATACGTGCGCGTAAATTGCTTCCAGATGCGCGGATCGTTGCCTTTGAGGCTAGCCCTGAAAACTACAAAGCATTTTCTACTACAAGAGGGTTTGTTGAAAATAACATAGAATATCGTCATCAAGCATTAAATGATAGAGCTGGTACTGTAACATTCAATATCAGACGTAAGATGAATGGCGAACCTATAAATCATACTGGCGCTAATAGTATTTTACTAAGAACTGCTGATAATGTTGAATATGATCATTACGAAGTGCCTTGCATAGCTCTAGACGATGAATTTGGAGTTGAAAATGAAACTTTTGCATTATGGATTGATGTTGAAGGGGCCAGCAAACAAGTTATTTCTGGGGGACAAAAGACACTTAGTAAAGCCAATGCTGTTCTAATCGAAGTAGAAGATTATTACGCATGGGAAGAGCAATGGACTACAGACACGGTGGTACAGAACCTATATAATCTTGGTCTAGTTCCCGTCGCTAGAGACTTTGAATATAATGGACAATATAATATATTGTTCATCAGAGACACTGTATTGAAGGATCGCGAGGTAAGACGCAACATTGAATATTTTCACAGTGTTTTGGCTAGAAAATAGCTAAAATAATATTGTATGCTTTATATTTTTGTTCTCGGATATTGGCATGCAATTCAAAAATATCGGGGCGGGCATAATGACCGCTGACGTCCAGATCAAATTGACCGCGTGTGCGCAGGTCGGGATCAAACTCGGCGCTCACCATGCCTTCCTTGCCATAGAGCGGCTGTCCAATGATTTCGCCCATCGGGTTGATGATACAGTTGCCACCATTAATCAGCACAGTATCGGGTGCATTGCCTTGGACGGCATCAAATTCGCTAGCGTCTAATCCTATCATGTCGCGTTCTAAATATTGGCAAGATGAGAGGACATAATTGCGTCCTTCCAATGCTATCATAGTCATTGACGGTATCCAGACAGCGCGATCAAAGGAGAATGTTGAGCAATAGAGAGTACCGCCTTTTTTCTATTACCCCAACTGCACAGATTACATCATTAGCAGTCACAGTTTCGGAATGGGTGCTAAATTGGAGCGACCCTAATGCAGTGGCATTATCGGCATAGCGGCGAAATAAATCACCCCCAGCACCCATATGCGAACCTATGCGCCTACCAAATTCTATGCCCTTAGGAACTGGCGATACAGTTTTGTGGGGAAAGCTATATCTTCGATATTGGCAGATTTTAGGTCTGATAGAGGTTAGCGAATTTCGTGATTGTCGTTGGCGTGTCAAACAGGCCTAATCCAACTTGAAGCGCGATAGCAATTTTAGCGGTGTTGGCAGGGCTGGTTTTTTGGCTCTATAAATTCCTGTTGGCCCAAAACGGGAATATAATAATGGGGATATAACGGAATAATTTATTCTAATTCTGATATAATACCAAGATTGATAAAAATTTAGACAAATACTCTTGACGTTTACGTGAACGTCAACTAAATATAATATAAGAAAGAAATAAAGCCTTGCTCCGTTTTAAGGACATAGTATCTTATAGCGATAAGCATAGTTCATGATTGTTCAAATGGAAGGAAATGACATGAAGATTCTCGTACCCGTAAAACGGGTGATTGATTATAATGTAAAGCCACGGGTGAAATCCGATGGCAGCGGTGTTGATCTGGCGAATGTAAAGATGAGCATGAATCCATTTGACGAGATTAGCGTTGAAGAGGCTATTCGTTTGAAGGAATTAGGTAAAGCCGACGAGGTTATTGCCGTTTCTGTTGGCCCACAAAAAGCTCAAGAAACATTGCGCACTGCGCTTGCCATGGGTGCTGATCGCGCTATACTTGTTAATACGGACGAAGAAGTGGAGCCGTTGGGCGTTGCCAAAATATTGGCAAAAATAGTCGCAGAAGAAGCAGCGCAATTGGTGATTTGCGGTAAACAAGCCATCGATGATGACAGCAACCAAACAGGTCAAATGCTCGCCGCGCTGTTGGGCTGGGGGCAAGGAACATTTGCAAATACTGTTGAATTGGATGCTAGCAGCGTTGCGGTTAAACGCGAAATCGATGGTGGATTACAAACGGTAAAGTTAAATTTACCCGCTGTTGTGACAACCGATTTACGGCTCAATGAACCGCGCTATGCCAGCCTTCCCAATATTATGAAGGCCAAGAAAAAACCAATGGATGAAAAAACAGTGGCGGATTATGGCGTTGATATTACGCCGCGCCTCACCACCATTAATGTGAGCGAGCCTCCTGTGCGTCAGGCGGGTGAAAAAGTGGCCGATGTGGATGCATTGGTAGAGAAATTAAAAGCAGTGGGAGCGATATGATGAAGACGCTTATCTGGGTAGAACATGATAATGTATCGATGAAAGATGCGACCTTAGCCGTGGTAACGGCAGCAGCAAAATTGGGCGAAGTCCATGCCCTTGTCGCTGGCAGCGGATGCGCTAGTGTTGCCGATCAAGTAGCCAAGGTGGATGGTGTATCAACTGTTCATATAGCCGATGATGCGGCGCTGGCGAATGCTTTGGCCGAAAATGTAGCGCCTTTGGTGGCGGGACTAATGGATAGCCATGATGCATTTCTGGCCCCTGCAACCACTACGGGTAAAAATATAGCACCGCGCGTTGCGGCTCTATTGGACGTTATGCAGATTTCAGATATTCTCTCAGTTGAAAGTGCAGATAGTTTTACGCGACCAATCTATGCAGGTAATGCGATTGCCACGGTAAAAACATCTGATAGCAAATTGGTGATAACGGTACGCGGTACAGCATTTGATAAGGCCGCTACCGAAGGCGGCAGCGCATCTGTTGAAGCTATTGGCGGGGCAAGCGATGCTGGAATATCAGCCTTTGTGAGCGAAGAGATTGCCAAATCAGAGCGTCCAGAGCTTACCTCTGCAAAGACTATTGTATCGGGCGGCCGTGCATTGGGCAGCAGTGAGAAGTTTGAAGAGGTTATCACGCCGCTTGCAGATAAATTGGGCGCAGCCATTGGCGCATCGCGCGCGGCGGTTGATGCAGGCTATGTTCCCAATGATTATCAAGTGGGCCAAACGGGCAAGATTGTGGCGCCTGAAGTCTATATGGCCATTGGCATCTCTGGTGCTATTCAACATTTGGCGGGTATGAAAGATAGCAAGGTGATTGTCGCCATCAATAAAGATGAAGATGCGCCAATTTTCCAAGTGGCCGATATTGGTTTGGTCGCTGATCTATTCGATGCGGTGCCAGAGCTGACGGGTAAGATTTAAACATTCTTTTAGAAGCATAACGCCATTTTCATTAAAAAATTTGGTTAATAAAATTAGAAACCCCGATGTTAGAGCATTGGGGTTTTTATTTGCTCATTTTCATTTCCCCATGAAGATGACGGCTGGCTAAGTATTGGCTTTATACTTCTAAATAGGGTTATAGTAAACATTCTATTAACTATATGAAAAACATGGTTAATTTACAAAATTTTAAGTATATGTGTCGGTAATTCTTACGGTTAACAAAAACACTAATTTTTATTAACCATCTAAGTGTTTCTTTTGCTGGCCTTCCCAAGTTTTGGCACAAGGATTGCGTATCATCCACCAGTCGAACAGAGCAGTGTAGCGTGTAAATATCTCTCGACATAATGATTAGATCGTAAATTCAAGGTGAGTAAAATGAAAAAAATTATATCAAAATCTATCATCGCAGCCATGGCACTTGGTGCATCAAGCACGGCTTATGCAAGCGTCCATACCTATAGCCTCGACAATGGTACTGTTCTAACAATCAATTCAGCTACGGGCCAAGGTAGCGCAGTAGGTAGCGATATTAATGCAACATTCACGGGCGATTTTTCGGGTTTTACAGGCGGAGAGAGTCCATCAAATATATCTATTCCTATCGATAATCTCACAGGCACTCGTATTGTCAGAGGGCGAACTGTATCGGCTACTGAAGAAAGTCTAGCAGATCATCCTTACAGCTTAAACTTTAACAGCAAGGGTAAAGTAAATTTGTGGGCGCGGTGGGGCGGTGGTAATCGTCATGGCGATTATCGTGCAAACCCAATAGGTTATACGCATACACCATCATCGTCTTCCTCTACTTCATCTGGCGGTCTTTCTAGCACAGGTGGTACTAGCACATCTAGCGGTGGAAGCTCTGGCGGAAGCAGCGGCGGTGGAACAGATGTTCCAGCTCCTGGTGCCTTATTATTGTTCGGTTTAGGCGCAATGGGATTGGCCTATGGGAATCGCCGCCGCAAACTAAACCAAAAATAATTAAATACTCTAAACTGCGTTATGGTTTAGCTACAAAGCCTCGGTGTTTGCACCGGGGCTTTTTTGACTCAATTATATTGGGCCTGTCCCAGATAATGCTCAAAATTGTTACAAAGGACAGTATGAAGAAGAACAGGCTGATGAAATATTACAAGAGGAGCTTGAGTTAGACGAGATTTATTTTGATGGCAAAGGCAAGCGTGGTTGCGGCGTGGGCGCGGCGTGGGCAAGGAAAGTCGCTATATTTGGCTTGCTCAAATGTGAAAACCTTCTTTACACGCAGATTATTTTGGATGCGAAAACCGATATATTAACGTCGATAATCCGCCAAAAGATAAAGCTAAACAGCATTGTTTATACCGATTCTTGGGGGATATAATGCGCTCGTAAAATTTTCTGAGAATTATATCTCACATAAACAGATCGTATAATATAAATGCGGTTTGTTTTATAACAAAGTCAGAATTGCACGCTGTAATCAAGGCTAAAGCTACTATCCCCCAGCTATGTTTTAATAAGCGATTGATTGGCATTAAACCCTCCATTGCGGTTCGGCATTATTGACATTTTTGCAATTTACTCTGGTGTCATTAAATAGATTATCACTGCAAAAAAAGGAATAGAATTTGGGCGTCATCATTCTGCGCCCAAATTCTAGAGAGGCTCGCAATTTAGCGCGCAGTTTTAATCCGTTCGACGGCTTCACTGGTATAAACAACCTCGCTTGCCATAAAGCGAAAGTTTACTAAGGCTGCCAAATAACCATCGCCTTCGGGAATTATAGCACCCGCAGTCGCGTCACGAACAACCATCACTTCAAAACCTTGCTCTATCAGTTCATGCATATGGGCTTGAACGCACAAATTTGATGACATACCAGCCAAAATGATTTTATTGATACCGCGCTTTCGCATTTGCAAGACTAAATCATTTTGCTCTGGGCCATAAATTTTATGAGGCGCGGAAACAATTGTATTTTTTGAATCAATATATTGCTTATATTGTGGCATCCAGTCTGCACCAGAACCTTCAAAGCCTGTTGTGTTCAATTGCCCTGCGCGATCAAACATCTTAATATCATGCATGAGCTTTTCCAGCTTACCTTCAAATTCCCATTCATGGTCATGAGGATAATAATAATGCGGTGAGACAAAAGTCAGCATATCGCTGTTGTTGGCGGCAGAAAAAAGATCTTCAAGATGTTGAACGACATTATGTTCTGTCACGCTTTCACCAACGGCCCCCCAAGAGACACCCTCTGGGCTAAGAAAGTCAATTTGCGGATCAATGACAACAAGAGCTGTGTCCGATTTTGTTATTTCCATTGGTGTGTCCGATAGCATCGGTTGAGCTGGGTCGGCATATGCAGCTTTTGAAGGTTTATCGTCCGCTGATTGCGCAAAGCTGGTGCTGGCCGTTACTAATAAGCTTGCAGTCGCGATTAATTTTATAATATTTTTCATTTTGACCTCATTTCGTTAGCTGAGCATAATGCTCTATCTGCTCAATAGGCCAAAATTAACCCTGTAATATTTCAGATAATTTATGTTTCAGAATATTGACTGCTATAGGTGTTGATAGCGGATAGAATAAGCTAATTGAGTATCAAGTTCATTAAATCGCTTCTAATGTAATCGGCAAACCATCGCGCGGTCGCGGGATAGGGAAGACCTGCCATTTTGGTGCATAGCCATCGGCTATCACGATGCGGTTTTGCGTCAGCAGGACATGCACTAATATTTTAATCTGCATATAAGCAAAATGCAGCCCTAAACACATATGCGCACCACCGCCAAAGGGAACCCAAGCATATTTGTGGCGCGCTTGAATTTTATCGGGCGTGAAACGCAGCGGATCAAATTTGCTAGGCTCTGGCCAATATTCCTCCATGAGATGAACATAGCTAGTGCTAATCCCGATGTTCGTACCCGCAGGGATAAAGTGATTGTGAAAGGTAAAATCTTTTAGGGCGCGGCGCGATATAGATGGCACAGGCGGTATCAATCGCAATGCTTCTTTGAAGGCCATTTCCGTCACTGTCATTTTACCAAGGTCGCTATATTGCACGGGCTGACCAGCGGGTGCAATTTTAAGGCATTCTTTGCGGATTTTATCCTGCCATTCGGGGTGTTTAGCGAGATAATAGATTAAGCTCGTCGCCGATGAAGTGATTGTATCATGCGCCGCCATCATCAAAAAATTAAGATGATCGACAATTTCATCTTCGCTGAGCAACGCGCCATTTTCGTCTTTGGCGAGGCAGATTTGCGTAAAAATATCATTGCCGCCTTTGGCGCGTCTTTCGGCGACTTGGGGTGTGAAATAACCCAAAAGATATTGCCGCGCTTTCATTCCTCTCGCCATTTTTGTAAATGGATATGGTTTACGCGCAATACCCACAGATGCTTGCACTTCATCGACAAATGCTTGGTTAATCTTATCGGCTTCTGGCCCCCATGGGATGCCCAAAATGGACGATGCAGCCGTGTCGAGCGATAATTTTTTAATCGCATCATAAAATTTGAAATTTTGTCCCCGCCAAGCAGCCACGCCTTCGGAGATAGCTGCGTTCAAAACTTCGCAATGATGTTGCATCGCAGCAGGCTTAAACGCCACAGATAATGTTTTTCTATCCATGCGATGCTTATCACCATCCATCAGCATCAGGCCGCGCGGGAATAAATTATTGAGGATAGGTCCCCACCCTTGTTCGCTTGAAAAAACCTTATCTTTGTTGAACAATACCAATTCATTGGCATCGGCACCAAGCATTGCGACATTGGTTCCGCCAAAGCTGTTGGTTTTATAGACGGGCCCGTATTTTTCGAGCATTTTGAGGCCAAAAGCGAGCGGATCTTTTAATATGTCCAGCGTCGTACCGAAGATAGGTAGGCCCATTTCACCAGGAATATGGGATAGATCCTCTGCTTTGGAAAGTTTTACCCAGTGCGGATTGGCTTTTTCGGTATGCGCTAATGCCATGACAATATCCTATTATTAATCAATCGATTAAACTTTTACGTCTATTAATGGATATAGTCAACGCCGTTCACATTCAATTCAATCAAACCTATGTAAATCAATATATAAGAAATTGACTGAATCGGGTGGGGTTCCATTATGACAATGAAATTGAAAAATATAATCATCGCACCATTGGCCCTGATGAGCTTATCCGCATGCGTATATGGTGATGGCTATGGGCAGTCTAATTTTGGATATGCCGATGATCAATATTGCGATCCCTATAATGAATATGATGCTTATTATGGTTGCGATTTGGACTATGGCTTTGCTAATTTCGGATATGGCGGCGGATGGTATCAAGATTATTATTATCCAGGCTTTGGGTTTTTTATTTTTGATAATGCAGGCCGCCGCTATCGCATGAATGATTATTATTTGGGATATTGGGGCCGCGAACGGCAGCGATATTTTCAAAGCCGTTTTTCAAATCGGCGCTTTAGCGGATATAGGTTGCGCAGCTTTCCGTGGAGCGAGCGCCATGGTAAGCGTTATGTGAGAGACGATAGCTATAAAGCATCGCGGCGTATCGATCATAGAAAAAATCGAACAGATGAGCGTTTTTATAAGCGTCAAGACGGGTATCAAGCCGGGCGTGATAGACGCGATCAAAATGATAATATAGATAATAGGCAGCGCAACGCGAAACGCGATCGAAGCAGCGATCGAAGCAGCGATCAACGCAGGTCAAAGCGATCCGAGCGCGGTGGTGCAAGAGAGCCTAGAAGACATGATAATCCTCATCAAGCTGGCAATAGAGCGTCTCAACCGCCGCGTTCACGTCCGCCTCAAAATCGCCAACAACAAGCTGCACGGCCTCCGCAAAATAGACAAGAAGGCAACAAGCCGCCGAGCAAGCATAACAAGCCGCCCAGAGCGCGAAATAATACACAGAATAATAACCCGCCTAGGACTCGTCCACCGCGTATAAAGCAAAATAATCGCCCAAGTGGGTTGAGAGACAATGTTCGAGAGCCGCATCGCAAAATTCCATAGGATGATTCATCCTATTATGACGGGTTGTTATTGAGCCAAGCCATGGCTTCTTCTTTTGTCCCAAAAAATTGATAATTACTGCCAGCCAAACGCTCCGATTGTTTGCGCGGTAACATAGCAGCTTGGGCTATGACAGCACCTTTTACGCCGCGATCTTCCAAATCTTGGATCATGTTTGATACGGTGCGCGATTGAGTTTCCCATTCGCGAATATCAAACAATATTTTCACATCATGGGGAGAATATCCCGATGCAATAACCTTATCTATTGCAGCATTTTTAGCATGATAATATTTTGGTACTGTTTCGGCAGACCAAAATCCGCGCAATGCAATATGAATATAATTGCTATCGCTATCTATTTTTATATCAAACATGGTCAGCTCTCATATAAGTTTTAACGGCCGTAACATTACATTTATAAATTATAATGTAAATATCGGAGTTCTTTACATGATATGAGCTATATATTTTGTTATTATCTAAAGTTTATAATTTCTAAATTATCTGTATCAGAGCGATTATAATGTGAGTGATTATGAATTTTATCAAATATAGTATGTCTATATTTTCATATTTCGCGCTTGCTTGGTGTTGATACGGGTCCAAGGCTGCTAGGTCGTAGAGACGTTCCTTATGGTGCTGAATTTATTCAATAGCATTGCGCAATGAATCTGCTTTCATGATTATCCTGAAACAAGTTCAGGAGGACGGGCAGGGCGGGATGCTGCTCGGGGTAGGATAACGGCTGGGAATGGCGCGCGCGCGATAGCAAGAATAACGAATATAGATTGGATAAGGCATGATATTATATATGTATTGAATCGCACTTTAATTCAGTGCATATAATGTCAATAAATGTATCAAACCTATTCCCTTCACGAAAAATGTCATAAAATACGCTTACAATCCAATAGGCTTGGTTGGGGCGGTTTTATGATTATCACCCTTGTCTCCTGCGCGGCTCTATTTTTGATGATATTCTTAACAGGCGGACCGAAAGGAACGGGGGCTGCTTTTGCAAGCGATGATGTTGAACGGGCACGTTTTGA
Source organism: uncultured Sphingomonadaceae bacterium (assembly GCA_938050045.1). Lineage (GTDB taxonomy): Bacteria > Pseudomonadota > Alphaproteobacteria > Sphingomonadales > Sphingomonadaceae > Sphingorhabdus_B. Next base: position 31,109 of record CALLJS010000012.1, on the reverse strand, counting down.
AATATGTAATGGCCCTGTGCGTATCAATTGCGTGGTGGATGGTGATACAATTTGGTATTCTAGCCGCAAAATACGGATTGCCGATATTAATGCACCAGAGATTGATAATGCAAAATGCGCGGCCGAACGCGCCATGGGCAACAAGGCAAAATATAGGCTATATGCTTTGCTGAATCAGGGAGCATTTTCGCTTGTGTCGATCGCGCGCGATCAAGATAAATATGGCCGCGATTTACGGATTATCACACGCGGCGGCGTGAGCATCGGCAATACGTTAGTGGATGAAGGTTTGGCCGAACTGTGGGGCGGTTATCGCATCAATTGGTGCTAATCGCTACCTACGCTATATTTAGCCACGAATGCCTATGCACCATATATTTATTTCCGCCATTATCGCAGCGTTATCGCACAATCATTTGTATATGTTCATCAAAATCCCGCCGCATCTAAGCCTGTGCAGAGCGAAGGGGCGTTCCTCCATCACTTCAAATAGTTTGTCATGTGATGATCCGCAGGTGAGGGTAAAAAACATTCACACTCTTGCGGTTTACGCCCACCAATAAAACCGCTGTTCGAGCCAGTGTGCCCGCTACAAACTGTTCTAGCAATTTATTCGTCTGATTATGCGATCGTTTTGAATATCTTAACCGCATAAAAGACTGATAATCCTTTCAATCTTCTATGCCAGCCCCCAAATATTATTATTCCGATTTTAAGGGTCGTGAAAGCAGGGTTTTGACAACATCTTCAACATTAGAGTCGCCAGATAAGAGAGTACATACCGCATCTACTATCGGCATATCAACGCCCAAGGATTGTGCTGATTTTTGCAAAACGGGCGCGGTTTGCGCGCCTTCTGCTACGCTTAGCCTATTACTGAGCAAATCTGTGGCCGATTGCCCTTGACCAAGACCAATTCCCAACGCAAAATTGCGCGAATTATCGCTGCTACAGCTTAGCACTAAATCACCAAGCCCGCTTAATCCTGCCATAGTCTCTGGCCGTGCGCCCTTCGCCAGGCCATAACGCAACATTTCAGCATAACCCCGGGCAATTAACGCCGCTCTTGCATTCAGGCCCAAGCCAGCACCTTCAACAACGCCGCATCCTATGGCCAATACATTTTTGACCGCACCGCCAATTTCTGCACCAATAACATCATCGCTATAATAAGGGCGAAATGTCGAGGTTGCGATTGCCGCAATCAATGCCTTGCCAAGCACAGGATTATCGCAAGCAAAGGTCACAGCCCCTGGTTTATTGGCAGCTACTTCATGGGCAAAAGTCGGCCCAGAGAGCACTGCAATATCATTATTAGGGCAAATCTGTGCTGCCACTTCATATAATAATTTCTGGCTTTGCGCTTCTATACCCTTGGCGCATAATATTAACGCTGCATCGGACGGCATAAGTGCGGTTAAAGTGGCACGCACATGTTGGGCTGGGGCGACAACCAATATGATATTTCGGTTGCGTAATTCCGCTATATTGGCCGTTGCTTTAATCGCAGAGGATAGCGCACGATTGGGTAAAAATATAGCATTTCGGTGATTTTGATTGATGTCATCGACGACTTTTTTCTCACGCGCCCATAGCAGCACATCATCATGATTTTGTGCCAACATCATTGCAAGAGCAGTCCCCCATGCGCCGCCGCCAATGACTGCTGTTTTTTGTGTATCGTTCATGCTTTTACCCCTGCTCCGCGTGCGGGCGCTGCGTCATTATCGAGCGGCCAGCGTGGTTTTGCGGCAAAGTCTAATCCATCGGTAAGGCCTGCTGCAAATCGTTCGATTCCCGCCCATGCAATCATAGCCGCATTATCGGTACATAGCCACGATGGCGGCGCAGTAAAGCGCATATCATGACGTTGCGCCAGATTTAAGAGCATGGCGCGTATCGCACCATTTGATGCGACCCCACCCGCCACGACCAAAGTGTTAATCGGTTCAATGCGCGCCAAACTATATTCGATACGATCTTCTAAACAATCAACCACTGCGCTTTGAAAAGATGCAGCTATATCTTGCACGGTATGTTGCGCGCTTTCATGGGCGCGCACCACTGCACTTTTGAGGCCCGCAAAAGAGAAATGCGGTTCTTTCGCGCCCAATAATGGTCTCGGTAAATTAACCTTATTGGCATCTCCAAGCTGCGCCGATTTTTCCAGTGCTGGGCCGCCTGGAAATCCAAGGCCTAAAATTTTCGCACTCTTATCAAAGGCTTCACCAGCGGCATCATCAATAGTGGTTGCTAATCGGTCATAATCACCAACACCATTGACGCGCAAAAGCTGGCTATGACCGCCAGAAACCAATAATAATAAATAGGGAAATTCAACATTATCATCGGCAAGGCGTGGCGACAAGGCATGGCCCTCTAAATGATTAACCGCAATTAAGGGCTTATCCCACGCCATTGCCAGAGCTTTGCCTGTCACTAAACCAACCATCACCCCACCAATCAGGCCAGGGCCAGCCGTTGCTGCAATAGCATCAATATCATCGGGGCGTATCTGTGCCTCGTTCATCACTTGCTCAACCAGCGGCGTAGCATATTCTGCATGCGCGCGCGCGGCTATTTCAGGAACCACCCCGCCAAATGGACGATGCCTTTCTTCCTGACCCGCTAGCGCATGCGCTACGATGGTGCGATCATCGCGCACCAAGGACGCGGCAGTTTCATCACAACTGGATTCAATTCCTAAAATTAATGTCATAATAGTTTCCCATAGAGCTATGCTGCGCTATGGACAAGCGTGATGACTCAATTTGACCCTCAATGCCGCTTTACCGCTGCTAATCCATTGCGCATTGGCACACGAAAATCGCCCTTAGCCATGGCGCAAACCCGCATGGTGCAAGCGCAATTAATCGCGCATTACCGATTATCCGAAGAGGCCATTAGCTTAGTGCCGATGGCCGCAAGCGGCGATAAAATTACCGATCGCCCATTAGCGGATATTGGCGGAAAAGCCCTATGGACCAAAGAATTAGAGCGGGCATTAATCGAAGATGAAATTGATCTTGCCGTTCATTCGATGAAAGATGTAGAAACCATTAGACCTGATGGTTTTTCGATCGTTGCTATACTGCCACGCGGCGATATATCGGACAAGATTATTGGCGCATCATCGATAGCAAGCCTAAAACATCGCGCGCGCGTGGGCACGTCTAGTCCGCGCCGAAAGGCCCAATTATTGGCCATGCGTCCTGATCTGATTTGCGCCTCCATTCGCGGTAATGTAGCGACACGTTTGGCCAAGCTTAATAAGGGTGAATTTGATGCTACAATATTGGCCGCTGCGGGATTAGACCGCCTTGGCATGCATGATTTAGGAGAGACAATAGATACTATGCTGCCCGCAGCTTCCCAGGGGGCGATTGGCATCGAATGTCTGAGCAAGCGTGATGACTTAAAAGAATGTGTTACAGCCATTGGCGATGATGATACTATGAAATGCGTCACTATGGAGCGGGCTTTCTTGGCGCGTTTGAGCGGCGATTGCCATTCACCAATAGCAGCATTAGCAATACGCAAAGAGAGGCAAATCTACCTGCGCGGTCAGATATTATCGCCCGATGGTAGCGCGCAAGAAAGCGGTGATATTATCTGCATCGATCAAAATTGCACCAGTGCAGCCCATGCTTTAGCGCAGCAATTATTGAACCGCGCGAGCCCTAATCTGCGCAGATATTTTGAAAGATGAAACGATTAATCCTATTGCGGCCTTATGAAAGCGCGCAGCAAAGCGCAACGGTTGCGCGTGATAAAGGATTTGATCCATTAATCGCTCCTGTAAGTGATATTAAGCGCGTGCCGTGGAATGCACCGCCTGCAAGCAATTTTGATGCCATCATGATAACCAGCGCCAATGCGCTCCGCTATGGGGGAGAGGAAATTCAGCAATATAAGCAGCTCCCTTTATTTGCGGTTGGCAGAGCTACGGCTAAACTTGCCCAAGACATGGGGTTTACACTCGCCGCCATTGGTAAGGGCGGTGCAAAAGCCTTATGGCCTTTGATAAACCAATCTAATGCCATGAGAATATTGCGTCTTGTAGGCCGCGATTATGTGCCAATATCAGATAAGCGCATAACCACCATCATGACTTATGAGTCGTGTGCATTGCCAATAAATACAACATTAGAGAGACTCATGCGCGCGCATAATGATCCAGCCGCTATGGCGCATATTTTTGCTTTTCATTCGGCCCGCGCCGTACAGATATTGGATGATTATATAATCCAAATGGCTAACAAAGGCTTTATATTTGATAAGAGCGCACATTTTGCAGCGGCACTTGCGCCTGCTATTGGCGAGGCCATTCGCCACAGCAATGGCCAGCAATGGCGCAAAATCATTGTCAGCTCCAGCGCTAACGATGCCGTTATGATAGAGGAAATTTCGGAAGTACTTGGCGCATAGTCATTTTGCGATTATAGCAGCTATATGAGCACGCATTATGAAAAAATTAATTCCTCGCCTGGCGGTGATATGAAACTTCGAACGATTGCCATATTATTATTGATAGCCTTTGTCGGCGGCACGATTGCAGCAGGTTGGGCCATCACCAAATATGATTTGTTCCAAACGGATGGTAAGAATGAAGCGATCATATTTGATCGAGACGCTGCTGCAAATATTAATGCGCCTGCTGTGGCTTCTGAGTCGCTCAAAATACAAGCCGCCGAAACATGCCAAAATATTGAAAATCAAAATGACACTATCAACACACAATTGATTAATGAGCGCGTTGACAGCTTGGATGATCGTTTGTCGCGTATTAATGTGCAAGCTCAGCAAGCATCGGGCAATGCCGATAGAACCGAATCTATGCTTATCGCATTTTCTGCTCGCCGTGCGATAGATAGCGGCAGTGCATTGGGTTATGTTGAAAATGAACTGCGCTTAAAATTTGGCAACAGCAATCCAGACGATGTTAGAATCATTGTAAATGCAGGCAATAATCCTGTGCGATTGGCAACATTGCAAAACCAGTTAGACATTGCATCTGAAATATTATTAAGCCCTAGCAGCGATGCCAGCATATGGGATGTTATCAAAAAAGAATTTGGTGAATTATTTGTTATTCGTAAAGCAGGGTCGCAACCCCCTCAGCCAGAGCGCAGATTGGCGCGTATAAAAACATCATTAGCCAATCGAGATGTAAAAACGGCGATATTGGAAATGGAGCAAATGCCCGGAGCAGAGAATGCGCGCGGTTGGATTTCCCTGGCAAAACGTTATTTGCGCGTACAAAAAGCATTAGATGCAGTCGAAAAAACAGCTATTTCTATTCCATCAAATGCATTGCCTATTAGACCTGCGAGTCAAGCTTCTGAAGCTGAATCGCAAGAGACTGTAACGCAAGAGACTGTACCGCAAGAGACTGTAACGCAAGAGTCTCTGGCCAATGAAAATGCGCCAACGAATCAAGATACGCGCGCCAACGCAGGGCGCAATAATTAAATTAGATCATATCATGGAAGCTTCACTATTTTTTGAGCAAAAACACCGCATGCTCGGCCAGAAAATTGGCCCCAGCTTTTGATATTTGTTTATCGCCGCTCAAAAACCATTGATTTTCCTGTATCCATTGCCTCTCTTTTACAATAGCGCGAAAATCTTCGATGGTCACATGGTGGATATTGGGTGTATTATACCATTTTTCTGGGATTAAGCGGGTGACTGGCATCCGTCCGCCAAGGCCCAGCGAAAGCCGCACCCGCCAATGGGCAAAATTGGGGAAAGAAACAAATGCATATTTGCCGATACGCAGCAAATTATCAATCACCTTATCGGGCCTGTGCGTGGTTTGCAGGGTCTGGCTTAATATAGCGAAATCAAAACTATTATCGGGATATTCCGATAGATCGGTATCGGCATCGCCTTGGACAACAGATAGGCCGCGCGTCACCGCTATAGACACATTGGCAGGGTCAATCTCTATCCCGCGTGCATCAACATTTTTTTGATCGCGCAACGCCGCCATTAACGCGCCATCGCCGCATCCAACATCCAACACCTGCGCATTGGCTGCAATATTATTGGCAATAATCGCCAAATCAGGCCGTAATTTATAATCATGCTTACTCATTGTGCCGCCTTTAGGAAACCTCTGATAATCTCATTCATTTCAAGCGCAGGCAGTAAAAAACTATCATGACCAAAGGGCGATTCCAGCTCGACAAAACTAACATTTCCACCCGCTGCATTAATTGCATGTACAATACGCCGCGACTCCTGCGTTGGATAGAGCCAATCGCTATCGAAGCTAATCACGCAAAAACGGGTTGACGTATCCTTAAAAGCATTGGCCAATACGCCGCCATAATCATCGGCCAAATCAAAATAATCCATAGCCCGTGTGATATAAAGATAGCTATTGGCATCAAATCGATCGACAAAACTAATCCCTTGGTGGCGCAAATAGCTCTCGATTTGAAAATCTGCATCAAAGCCAAAGCTTTTTTCATCGCGATCTTGCAAACGCCGACCGAATTTTTTGGTCAAACCTTCTTCGGATAAATAGGTGATATGGGCCGCCATTCGCGCAACCGCAAGCCCCGATGTCGGGGCCTCGCCATCATAATAATCACCCGCAGTCCAGCGCGGATCAGCCATGATGGATTGCCTGCCGACCTCATGAAAAGCAATATTTTGCGCCGATTGGCGCGCTGCAGATGCAACGATAACAGCAGATTTCACGCGCTCAGGGAATTGCACAGCCCAGCTTAATGCTTGCATGCCGCCCATTGAACCGCCGATTACGGCCGATAGTGTCTCTATGCCCAAATGGTCGAGCAAGATCGCCTGTGCACGAACCATATCGGCGATGGTAATAACTGGAAAATCCATACCATAAGGTTTTCCTGTGGATGGATCGACACTTGATGGCCCAGATGAACCAAGGCAGCTACCAATCACATTAATACAGATAATGAAATCATCGCTAGGGTCAATCGGTTTGCCCTCACCCACCAAATTCAGCCACCAACCATCTTTGCCCGTCACCGGATGCGTGGATGCTGCATATTGATCGCCCGTCAAAGCATGGCAGATGAGCAGCGCATTGCTTTTGTCGCTATTGAGCGTTCCATAAGTTTCATAGGCATATTCAATCGGCGCAAATTCAGCACCGCTGTCTAATTTCAGCGGGCCCAATAAACGGACATGTTTGTCCAAACCATAGCGTTGATCTTGATTCATGGGCTATGGCATATCATCGCTATATTTATAGACAATAGATAAATCGTTTATTGGCAATCGCGCTTAAGGCGTATAAAGCAATTTTATGAGCAAATTAACACCCAAACCTTATATTTCGAAAATTCACGCCTATGTCCCTGGAAAAGCAGGCGGCGCAAAACCAATGGCCAAATTATCGGCCAATGAAAACCCATTGGGATGCAGCAAAGATGCAAGCAAAGCCGCCGCTGAAGAAGCCGCAAATTTTGCCCGCTATCCCAACCCTGCTGCCAATAATCTGCGCATAGCAATCGCCGATCATTATGGTTTAGAGAGCGAATTAATTGTCTGTGGAACAGGGTCGGATGAATTGCTAAACCTTGCGGCCCAAGGCTATGCAGGACAAGGCGATGAGATTATTCATGTGCGCTATGGTTTTGCGGTCTATGACATTGCGACCCGCAAAGTTGGCGCAGCCTCCATCATCGCACCCGACAAAGATTATGGCACAGATGTCGATGCCATATTGAAGCTAGTCACGGACAAAACGCGCATTGTATTTTTGGCAAACCCCAACAATCCCACAGGGACATTAACACCGCAAAGCGAAATTGAACGGCTTCACGCTGGTTTGCCCGAAGATTGCCTATTTGTGCTCGACCAAGCCTATGGCGAATATAGGGATGACGATGGGCCAAACGCTTTTGACCTGGCGCGCACGCATGACAATGTCCTTATCACACGAACATTTTCGAAAATCTATGGATTAGCAGCAGAGCGTATTGGCTGGGCCTATGGCCATGCTGATATTATCGATACGATTAATCGGATACGCGGGCCATTTAATGTCACCACCATCGGGCAAGCCGCAGCCATAGCAGCGCTAAAAGATCAGCACTTTATTATCGAGAGCCGCGCCCATAATGCAAAGTGGCGCGATTGGATGATGCAGGAACTATCGAGGTTGCGCAATCATGGTCTAACCGCCATTCCATCTGCGGGTAATTTTATCATGGTTATTTTTGCCAATCATGACAATAGTTTAAGCGCAGCATCGGTTAATCAAACGCTAATAGAAATGGGTTTTATCGTGCGGCACTTGCCTGGCCAAGGGCTCGCCAATGGTTTGCGTATCACCATCGGAACCGAACAAGAAAATCGCGGGTTTATTCAGGCCTTACGCTCTATATTAGAGGATGATGAGAATTAGAATGGCCTTTGAAAATATAGCGATCATCGGCCTAGGTTTAATAGGTTCATCGCTATCAAGAGCGATAATCGAAGGTGGTTTTAGCACAGTGTGCGGTTATGATGCGAACCCCGATGTTCGTAAGCGCGCGGCTGAAATCAGTCTATGCACTAATATTACCGATAATCCTGCCGAGGCGGTTCAAAATGCCGATTTGGTGATATTATGCGTGCCCGTTGGGGCGATGGGCAGCGTCGCAGCTGAAATAGTAGAATATTTACCTGGCCATGCCATCATCAGCGATGTTGGTTCATGCAAACAGAGCGTTTATGACGCGCTGCGCAATGTTTTGCCGCACACCATCATCCCTGCGCACCCTGTGGCGGGTACAGAAGAAAACGGCCCAGATTCGGGCTTTGCATCATTATTTACAGGCCGCTGGTGCATCTTAACCCCCCCCGATGATGCCCCTATCTTAGCCTTAGAAAACCTATCCCAATTTTGGCAAGCCATTGGTGCCAATGTCGAAATTATGGATGCCCGCCATCATGATATGGTGCTCGCTGTCACAAGCCATTTACCGCATCTTATTGCTTATACTATCGTGGGAACGGCCAATGATTTGGAAGCAGTCACACAAAGCGAAGTGATTAAATATAGCGCGGGTGGTTTTCGGGACTTTACCCGAATTGCAGCATCCGATCCCGTCATGTGGCGCGATATTTTCCTATCCAACAAAGATGCAGTGCTTGAAATGCTACAACGTTTTTCCGAAGATTTAACCGCGCTGCAACGCGCTATTCGCTATGAGAAAGGAGATGAGTTGGAAGCCTTATTCTCTCGAACGCGCGAAATAAGACGCTCTATAGTCGAACAAGGTCAAGATGATGAAGCCCCTAATTTCGGTAGAAAACATTAAGGACGATTGAGACTATATCAATCATTCAGCGCATTAATCGCTGCATGGACAAGCGCGCGGATTTCTTCTTTTGCTATGCCTGGCTGCAATTCATCGCCGATTAAATATGTTATCGTACCAGAGCGTTTCAAAAAGCTATTCTTTGGCGCAACTATGCCGCTATTCAATGCCACGGGGATAGCGACAATGTTAAAAATCCGATAAATGCCCGCAAAGCCGCTTTGTAGCAAAGGCCGCTGCCCGCGCTCAATACGGGTCCCTTCTGGAAATATTACAATCGGTCGACCTTCTTCGATAGCGCGATTGGCCTGCCGCATAATCTCGCGCATCGATTTGGCACCTGCTTGTCGATCAACGCCCAAAAGCCCATGGCGCGTTGCCATCCATCCCCACACAGGGATGCTCAATAATTCTTTTTTGGCGATAACAATAGGATCTTTTAATATCCGCAACGTATCAATGGTTTCAAACATGCTCTCATGCTTGAAAACATAGAGCAATGTTTCGTTACGAAATTTGCCCTCAATTTTGACCTTTATGCCCAAAAATATGCGCGCGCATAAATAATGATATTGGCTCCAACTGCGCGCAACACGGCGCAACCCGCGCGTTGAAAAATAAGCAGCAGGAACCCCTAAAACAATGATAAAGGTAGAGCCAATATAGAAAAAGACACTGAACAGCACGCTGCGGATAACTGTCAAAATTGTGATGATAATATTCATATCCCTATCCAAGCTACTATTTGCCGTAAAATATATTTATTATATTCTTTGAATAAGATATTCAAACTTGGCTCTGTTTTTACCGCATCATTTATAATGCTAACGCCTTTATCGACGGCATTATCTAATTCCAATCGCGCACGGCGCATATGCCAATCATGCGTCACAAGCAATAGAGATTTCACATCATGCCGCGCGGCCCAGCGCGCAGTTTCCAAAGCGTTAGAGCGAGTATCGACGCTGCGAAACCCCAAATCAATGCAGCAAGAGAATAATTCTTCATCGCGGGCATATTCGGCGGCTAATTCTTTGGGTTTCACATCTCTATCAACGCCCGATATGAGCATTTTTTTGACCTTTTTATCTTCTAAAAGAGCCAAAGCACGGTCAATACGGTTTGCCCCACCCGTCAATACTACAACAGCATCGGCCGATTCATCAGAGCTTTGCGGCAAAGACAGAGCAAACCAGGCAAATCCTATGCTATAGGTTAAAATGACAAAGGCGATCAGACGTTTAAACATTATGTTTCATTAAAAAATTCTTCATAAGATTTTTTTCATAGCACCGCGAACTGTCCATCGCGCTATTACTATCGACAAAATACCCATTAACAAAGGAATCAGTGCCAATATAATCCAGCCATACCAAGGCATTGAAATCTGACTGACAACGCCTGCAATCAGATTATTAAGGCGGCTAGAAATAAACCAAATCGTCAGGCAGCCAAAGATAAAACCAATCGCCCCCCCAAAAAAGGCATCCACAGCTACGCGGCGCTGAAACAAACGCGAAATCTGGCTATCGGTGCTGCCCATAAGATGCATTATGTCCAGAGTGTTGCGATGCGTATCAAGCGCACTGCGCACCGCCAAAACAACGGTTGCTGAAGTCGCTGCGGCTAATAATAATATAAGCGCAAAAATCAAATAGATAAAGGATCGCATGAGATCATAAAGCGGTGCAATCCAGCTTTCTTGGGTGTCCAAACGTACCGATGGCGCAATAGATTGCATTTCGCTCAGCATTTGAATGCGCAAGGGCTCATCTGCTATCACTTTCATTTGCACATCAATAATAGCGGGCAAGGGTATCAATTCATTGGATTCAAAAGCTGTATCTTCATTCAAACCGAGCCAAGGTTCTAATAATTGAATAATGTCCGCATCGCTTAGGGGCGTTACAGATTCAGTTTGCGGCAATTTTCGCAAATATTCGACTATTTGTGTGCGCTGATTATTGCGCTTTATGGGTTCTTCTTCTAATATTTGCACGGTCATTTTACGCGCTAATGTTTCGTTATTTTGAGAAGCAGAAGCGGCAATAGCTACGCCTGCGGCGCTGGCTAAAATTGTTAAAAATACCATGATTGCAATCACCCATGGCATAGGGCCAGCTATCCGTCCATCGGAAAATATTTTGCTGTCATCGCGCGCCAAGGTTGATTTAAGACCCATGGATTAATTATTCAGCACCAATGGCACTGCTGGATTTTTTAGCGAACCTGTTGGGTCAGACAATTGACCATCTTTAAGGCGCATCATTTGTGCGCCCTCTATTTCGCGTAATAAATGTATATCATGGGTTGCGACAATCACGGTTGTTCCCAATTTGTTGAGGCCAGCAAATAATTGCAGCAACCGCACCGCCATTTCAGGGTCTACATTACCCGTAGGCTCGTCGGCTACCAAAATTTCTGGCCGGCCAATCACGGCACGCGCGATCGCCACACGTTGCTGTTCTCCGCCAGAGAGAGTTGTGGGCCGCGCACTGGCCCGATCAGCTAGGCCAATCCATGATAATAATTCATTTACAGGGCCTTCTAAATCTTTTTCTTCTATACCCGAGATACGCAACGGCATGGCAATATTATCAAAAGCAGAAAGATGGTTGAGCAGCCTAAAGTCTTGAAAAACAACGCCAATACGCCGCCTAAAGCCAGGCAATCTATCGCGCGGCATTGTGACAATATCTTCACCAAACATTTTAATCATGCCACGGCTAGGGCGATGCGCCAAATATAATAATTTAAGCAAGGATGTTTTGCCCGCGCCCGAAGCACCGGTCAAAAAATAAAAACTGCCCGCAAACAATTTGAAGCTTAGACCCGAGAGGGCTTCTGCGCCTGCTCCATAACGTAAACCAACATTTTCAAAATTAACGACAGTCTGCATGAAAATTCCATGACACAAAGCGAGCCGACAATCAAAGATTCTATCACGGCTTAACCAATAAAATTTACTAATATAGCATCATCACTCTTGCAACTCACCGCCAGCTCATGTTTATGGAGAATATGATTTTAACATGCCCTAATTGTGCCACACGCTATGTTGTCCCTGATAATGCCATTGGTCTCGATGGCCGCCAAGTGCGCTGCGCCAACTGCAAACATAGCTGGTTTCAAGAATCTGCGCCTATTAAAATTGATGAGGTTGAAACGCCGCCTGCCGCCATTGCCCCTAAATCCGTGCAGCAAGGAAAGGCAAAAACAGACAATATCCAGCAACAAGATGAAAAACAAGCGGCTGAAACGCCAAAACCCGCACATGCTCGTCCCAAAGAAAAATCAAACCAAGATAAAGCAAACAGCAAGACCAACGCTTCTGCAAATACACAATCGGCTAAACCCACAGCTTCGCAGAGCCAAGCGACCAAAGATAGCCATAAAGATACTCTGTTCAGCGATGACCATCTTAAACAAATCAAAGCACCGATTCATGAATCAGATCCTCCTCAAAACGAATATCGTGAGGCCCTTGCGCCGTCCGCCCCCGCGCCATTTGACCATGAACCTCCGTTCAAACCACGCCGTAATCCAGCCAAATTATGGACTATTGCGGCCATTATATTTGCTTTGATGATTGCCATTACCGCAGGTGCATTATGGTATAGCGGCGCATTAGAAGGCAGCTTAGCCAACCAGACAACCACATCGCGTCTTGAAATAACATTTGGCGATAATAATGAGATTAACGAAACGGTCGATGGTCGCCGATTCTTTATTGCTAGCGGGACTATTATTAACCCCACCAATGAGACTTTGAAAGTGCCTGATATGATCGCTACATTATTAGATAGTGACGAGCGCGAAATTTATAGTTGGGAAATACCCGCACCCGTCGATGAATTAGAAGCGGGTGGGCGCGTTGAGTTTTCAGGCGCGGCCCGCGATAATGTACCAAGAGCCGCCGCTAGCGTGGCAGTGGCATGGAAAAGCGATCAATAAAATTGCTGCTATGATCGCTGTTTCATAAGGTTAATCAAAATAGCCTTCAGAAAAGATATTTGAAATAAGCATCCTTAACTTATAGAGCATGATATGCCGAGGCTTACCCTTGCTGGAGCGCCTTGTTTGCGCCAATAGCATTTATCCGCACAATAGACGTTGCGCGCCCATCATTGCTTTGCTAATGGCAGCTTCCTACCTCATCATGGGCATGCGGCCGTGGCGGAATTGGTAGACGCGCAGCGTTGAGGTCGCTGTGGGGTTAATACCCCGTGGAAGTTCGAGTCTTCTCGGCCGCACCATAAATTCAGAAAAAAGACTTTTTAAGCTATTGTTATAACTGAATTTATTACCCTGTAGGTCACTCGACCCCGTAATTGCCTTCGATTTTGTGTAACAAATTGTGTAACAAATCGAGGTACATTATGGCGGTCATGAAAGACCTGAATCAACACCTGCATCGGCGCGGAAATAGGTGGCACTATGTGCGCCGTGTGCCATCTGAATATGCCGATTTCGACCCACGCGGCATGATCCGAAAGTCACTTAAAACAGAATCATTGGAAGTCGCGCGTGCGCGGCGGGACGCGCTTGCAGAGGCGGATGAACAGTTTTGGGCGACAGTTGCCATTAGTGGTCAAGGGCTAACGGGCGCTAACCCTGTGAGTAAGCAAACTCGACACGCGATGCGCGAGTATCAGGCGGCTCGGCAGCGGGCGATGGCAAAAGGGTTCATGTACACACCCGTTCAGGAAATTGCCGCGCAAGAGGATGTGGCCGATATTCTGGATAGATTGAGCGCAATCCCGGTTCGCAATGCGCCTGACAAGACGGAAGCGGACGCCGTGCTTGGCACAGTCTCGCCGCCAGCGGTGAAAATCTCGCAGGCGCTGGAAGTCTATTTCTCCGAGATTGCAGTAACCGATCAGATTGGCAAGTCGGATTCACAACTGAAATCCTGGCGCAAGGTCAAGCGGCGCGCCGTGAGCAATTTCGTGAAGGTCGTTGATGATCTCCCTATGCACAAAATCAACCGTGACCATGCGAGGAAATTCTATAATTGGTGGTCTGACCGCCTGCGGCCGACCGATGGCAGCAAACCCCTTTCGGGGAATAGTGCTGACCGCGACCTGGGCAACTTGCGAAAGTTATTCCGTGAATACTGGAAATATGAAGGCGATGAAAACCGCCAGAACCCGTTTCGGAACCTCAATTTCGGGAACGGCAATAGCCTGAAAGATATTCCACATTTTGAAGATGAATTTGTCAGATCACGGCTGCTCATTCCGGGTGTTTTCGATGGGCTGAATGATGAAGCCGCGTTGATTGTGTATGCCATGATTGAGACAGGCTGTCGGCCTAGCGAACTTGCCAATATCCTGCCTGAAAATATCGTTCTGGATGACGATGTTCCACACGTTAAAATCAAAGCCACAAAAACGCGGCAGTTAAAGACCGTTTCGTCAGTGCGCGATATTCCTCTTGTGGGTGTCTCTCTGGAAGCCATGAAACGCGCACCGAATGGTTTTTCGCATTATCGGGACAAAGGCAATCTGTTGTCCGGGTCTCTTATGAAGGCATTCCGGATAAGAAAATTGATGCCGACACAGAACCATAGGATTTATTCATTCAGGCACTCTTTCGAGAAAAGAATGCTTGAGGCGGGTTTGGATTACGGGCTTCGATGCCTGCTTATGGGTCACAAAAATTCGCGTCCCCTCTATGGTGATGGCGGGTCAATGGAATACCGGCGCGACGAATTGCTAAAAATTGCCCATCCCATTGATGACAGGTTTATCAGTAGCCTTCCGTCTGTTGGTTAGGTCTTGCGCGCCGTATTGAGTGAGCGATTGGAGTATTGGCTGATTTTGTCAGCCATGTTGAGCCGACGATTTTGTCGGTCGAGTAGTTCTTTTTCCAATCGCTCGAAAATCGGCCAGTAGGAATCACCATAGCACTCGATTAGACGGGCCACTAAACTAAGTCCGTCTTCGATTTCTTCTTCCGTTACTGGCCGATTGAAATTCATGCCTGTTTTTCGCGTAGCCTTGACCATACCAAATCGGCACGACCGTCATGCTCGAACAAAGCAGCGTTGACCGGCGCAGGGAAGCACGGATCATCCAGCAGGACGCGGATGTATGGCTTCGGGTTATCGCCTTTGGATTCATCATGCCATGCAACCCCAAGATCGCATTGGCCGGTTTTGATAAAGAAGTCTGGTGACTCATCATGCTTCTTGTCGCCATTGACGACAAACCGCACTTTGCGGGCGATTAGCGTTGTTGAGATGGTGCCTTCGTATCCGTCTTTAACGGGTCTGAACTGTCCAATGGTTGCCATAGGTTTACTCCTTCTACTGCTAACAAGTTAGGATGACTGCGACGCTCTCACCGCCTTTTTGAAACCGCTATCGGAGGCAATGAAAGCGCGCAGCATAAAGGGGATGAGCGCAGGGACGCTCGCTTTTTCGCCGTAGGTCTGTTCATAGATGGCGGCGTAGGTTTTGAGATCACCGTCCAAGTCCGGCTCAACACTGATGGTGTGTTTGATCGGGGTGGTGTCTGGAATCTTTGCTATCTTGATTGATGTGGTCATGGGTCAGCCCTCATAAGGTTTTAGAACAAGATCCTTGTTCACGATGACATTGAGCCGCCAGCCAGGGCGCACACGGATAGTCGGTTGGACATTGAGCTGACGATTGACGATGCGTTGACCAGCCTGATTAAAGGTGCGCTGGCCGCCATCACGGATGGCTTCGATAATATCATCTTCGTTTGAGTCTCGGCCAAGTTCACTGCCAACTGAAAGCACGGTCGAGAGAAGCGCAGCCCCGAAAAGACGTGCCGTGTGATTGTCTACGCGGTCTTTGAGGCCAGCAAAGCCTGACAGATCGGTGCCAGGCAAGTTTTCAAGCACAAGCGACGTGCCATCTGGTCGTATAATTCGACGCCATGTTACCAGCGCGCGTGACTGACCAAAGGCGATCACACTGTCATATTGACCGATGAGCCTCGTCCCCTGCGGAATGAGAAGATGCTGGCCTGTTGTGGTATCATATACGTTTTGTGTGACTTGAGCGATCACCTGACCGGGCAAATCAGAGTTTAGGCCGGTGACAAGACTGGCCGGGATGATTGTGCCTGCCATAACCTGATATGGCGAGACCGGTGTTTGCAGTCGATTAGGATTGTATATCTCCGTATCAACGTCTCTCGAAAGGAAAGCCTCTTTTCGGTCTTGCCGATTTGGGTCAACCGTATTTTGAGCCTGACCGTTTGGCTGTAGCTGTTGGGCGATGGGCAGCGCATTAAACTGCTCTAAGGATGGCGTGAATACCTGTGCGACGGTTCGAGTTGCTTGCGGCGCGCCTGACTCTCCATTTCGTACAAAGAACAATGATGATCCTAGCGCTGCATCAACTGGCGCTGGCTGAACTGCCGGTTGTACTGGTGCGCCCTGATAACGGAATGGATTATCTTGCGGCGTATCAACGGATGAAGGTTTGCCTAAAAACGCTGGACCAAGATCGCCGGGCAGCGGCGGGCCGAGTTTGGGCTTCACTTGCGAATAGTCAGCGGGCATCGCTGTAATCTGGTCAGGCAGATTGTTCCGATTGGTTTTGTAGAGTTCCGGCGATTGTCCGGAGTTTGCGCCACTATCATCTCGAAAGGCTATGGCGGCGGCGCTCAGAATGAACAATCCAGTAGCGCCAACCACGCCAATAAGCGCCTTCCGATTAAATCGCCGGACAGGTTTGGGCTTTGCCCGAATGGCAAGGCGGTCGGCTTCATCGACTGCTGTGTTCATGCGTCTTTGCCTCCCGTGCGCGTTTTGCGTGATTTACCCTCTTTCTTGCGAAGGATACGGACGACGTTCTGGTCTTTCTCGCCAAGCCTCAACTCTGCTACGCCAAAGAGGCGATCAACGACATAGTAGGAGCCGTTGATCCGGTAATTGACGAGTTGGCTTTTTCCGTTTCGTCCCACAACGAAAAGCGGTGGCGCCTCCCCCTGATCGAGCCGGTCTGGAAACTGGATAAAGACCTTACGGCCATCATCAAATGCGCGCAGCGGTCGCCAGTGCGGCTTGTCGCCTTTGATTTCATAGCGGAAGTTAAGCCGGTCAATCTGCAACCGTCGCTCGACGGTCTGCGCTGCCTTTTTCGACCGGCTCTTGGCCTTGGCGCGTTGGCGCACCAGCTCCTCATGCGGGTAGCGCCAGGACACCGCCGCCATATAGGTTTCACGGAAGGACTTCAGCTCGACATGATAGGTTCGTTTGGACGTAGTGATAATGAGGTTTGTCGTCAGGCTTGGCGCAATCGGCTTAATCAGAATGTGGACTTGCTCTTTGTCGCCAATGCCTGAAACGGTATCCCCCAATATCCAGTTGACGGTATCACCGGCGGACACTGACATAAGTTCCTCACCGGGCTGTAAGGCAATATCCGTGACTTGCTTGGGCGCAGAATAAACCTGATAAAGCGCGCCGACGGTGAACGGATATATTTGGATGGCGTTTATAAAGCTGTCCTGATCGGGTTCGACGGCTGCGGAGGCATTCGCGCGGTCAATCGCCAAGTCAGGGCGCAGCTTGGGGATTGCTGCTACTTTCCGGCTTTGGATGGGTTTCAACTGACCGGGCAAAGCAAGCGGTTCGATACGCTCTAGCGGCGGTGTTTCAACATTGACTTCGCTTGGTGAATAGACAGCCTCAATAAAGTCTGCATCGTCCAGTTTGAAGTCAGCGATATTGGTGGCGCCGATCGTCGAACAAGCCCCAAGGGCAGTCGTCAGCGAAAAAGCCATAATATTCTTGAACATTATTTTTCTCCTCGGATGAGGTCTTTCGACCAATTTATGCCGTGGACGTAGATACCGAGCGGGTTCTGGTGCAGCGTCTCCTCATCCGTTGGCGTTTTAAGAATGATTGATAGGTTGGCGGTGTAAGTATTGGCCGACAGCCTCACGCCGTCGCGGTAAGCCGTTTCCCGCCACCGCAGATCGAAACTGTCATCAGAGGAACGAACCACACTGGCAATTTCAACTGATACAGAGCGATGCCCCACATCCTGAAACGGGTCATTGTCGCGGGCGTAGTCGTTTAGCGTGATAGCCGCCTGATCCGTTGCATAGTGATAGGCTGCCATCCAGTTCTGACGCAAAACAACTGGATCAATGGAAACAGAGCGAACCTTCTTGATAAACTCCGCAAGCTGATAGCTGATTTGCGCATCGGAGGGTTTGTATTTGGCAACGCTCGGTGCAACTGCGCGCACAGATCCATTTTGCTCAAGTTCAACCACATAAGGGGTTATGATGCTTTGTGACGCGCGCCAAACAAATGCAGCGGACATGGCAATGCCGAAAACGAGTGAGAGAATGGCAACCATTCGCCAGTTCTTTGCCTGAACGCGAGCCGACCCGATCCGGTCATCCCAAACCTGCGCGGCGCGCTGATATGGCGTGACGGGTGTTTCCGTTCGTCCATAGGTGTGTTGATTTCGTTTCCACATAAAGATTACTCCTCATCCTGTTTCAGGCGTGGGCCGTCTCCTGATCCGCCTCTGTCTCCATCACGGAGCGCTGAGGTGGCGGCGAGACCGGCATCACGCTGTAATTGACTGCGCTGCGCATTTTTCGCCCAGCCCGGCTGGCCATCTTTGGACGCTGCGGCGCTCGCAGCTTCACCGCCGGAAATGTTGCCACCGGTCGCAGAGATCGCGCCTCTTGCGCCTGATTTGAAAGACTGTTTGACGGGATCGGTGACTTTGGCTGCGGCGGATTTTGCGGCATTGGCAACAGAACCAGCACCCGCTTGCGCAACAGCGCCAAGACCGGAGGCAGCACCCTTGACACCGCCAGCACCGGATGCGGCTTTACCCATCGAGTAGGACATAGCCGCCCCGCCAGAGATTGATGATCCGGCTTTCACGGGCCAACCGCGACCCGTGTTGCAGCAGAGGCAGCCGCACCGCCGACACTGGCGCCTGCAAAGGCGGCTGCGCCTGCGCCAACTGCGGTTCCCACGGCAGCGCCCGCGCCAAGTTGCGGAGCGCCTGAAACAAGGCCGGTTGCAATGCCAGGGCCGAAGATGCTCAAGGCCAGTAAAGAAAGTGATCCGAGAATAACGGCGGCGGCGTCTTGAAGGGTGATGTTTCCGGGCGCAAAGCCGGAAGTGACATTGCCAAACAGCGTTGAGCCAATGCCGACAATGATTGCCAGCACCATAAGTTTGATACCGGATGAGATGACATTGCCAAGGACGCGCTCGGCGAGAAAAGAGGTCTTGTTCCAAAGTGCAAAGGGAACAAGGACAAAGCCCGCAAGCGTTGTCAGCTTGAACTCGATAATGGTCACGAAAATCTGGATAGCGAGAAAGAAGAACGCAAAGAGTGTAATGAGCCAAGCCAGCGCAAGAACGCCAATGGTGACGATGTTGACGAAAAATGCGACGGGGCCTGAAAGATTGGAAATTTCATCCAGCAATGGATGGGCGGCAGTGAAGCCCGTATTGGCGACGAAGCCCGGGCGTAAAAGATCAGCCGCCGTTATTGTCCCGCCCGTTGCATTCAATCCAAGTTGGGCGAAACTTTCAAAGATGATGTTGGCGAGCAACGGGAACTGATTGAGCAACAACGCAAAGAACCCGATATACAAAACCTTCTTCAGAAACCCGACGACGATATTGTCGAGATTGCCAAAGGCCCAAAAGAGACCGGCAAGGACAATATCAATGGTCACAAGGGCCGTTGTCAGAAACGCCACGTCTGGAGCGAGCAGACCAAAACCACTGTCGATATAAGTAGAGAAGGTTTGGAGGAATTGATCTATTATACCGAGGTCATTCATGGCCGCTCGCTCCTAGTCGTAGGCGTGGTTGCTTAATTGCCGGGATAGGCTGATGCAGAGCCGACAAAGCGCTGGTGACGAACTTGTCCGGCGCGTTCGATTTGCAGACGGCGGGCGCGTTCCAATGTCTCCGCGCGGTATTGCGCAGCCGTCAATTCCTGCATCTGCATGGTTTGCTTGGCCGATAGCGCCATGATCTGATTGCCAGCTTGGGCGGCTGCGAGATTGCCACCGGCGCCCTGGCTTTCCCGCATTAGCGTATCCAGCATGGCGGTATCAGCGCGAACGGCCTCGACGATTTTCGACTGCACCAGAAGGGAATCATGCAGTGAAGCGCGTGAGGTCTTCCAAAGGTTTTCTGCATTCTGGATAATCTGTTTGCCGGAAAGCGCAGCATAGTCTTGAGGATACTGCGTCTTGAACACCTGATCCGCCTTTTGAATTTCAAAAGACATGGCTTTGGCCTGATCCATCAGTGTCGAAATCTCACCAAGCAGGTTGTTCAAATGTTGTCTGGAATCGAAATCAAGTTTTGTGAGGTCTTTGACCTGATTGACAATCATATCCGCCTCATTCTGAAGCTGTCTGATCTGATTGTTGACGGTCTGTAGGGTTCGGGCTGCCGTAAGCAGATTTTGACCGTAATTGGTGGGGTCAAACACGACGCCGCCAAATCCGAAAAAAGCGTGTGCGGATTGAATGGGCGTTGTGACGCTCATCAAGATTATCATTAGCATTGGTATTATTCTGCGGCGCATAGCGCGTCTCCTTTCAGTTGTTGGGGTTGCTCTGAGATCAGGTCAGCGGCCCATTTGAGACCGCGCGCTTCCAGCCAGCGTATCGGGAATGTGTCGTTCTCACTGGTTGCAGCGAGTTCGCTCATGGCATTCAGATCGTCTTTGGATGAAGCGCCGCAAAATGCGAGGGCGACCGGGCCTAAAGACAAATCGAACAGCCGATTGCCGGTGCGCGACTGGAAGTAGTAATCGCGCTTTGGTGTTGACTGCGCGATGATTTCAACTTGCCGGTTGTTGAGACCGAAGCTCTCATAGGCTTTATGTTGTTGCGGTTCCAAAGCGCGGTCATTCGGCAAGAATATCCGCGACGGGCAAGATTCTATGATGGCGGGGGCAATTTTGCTCGTGGCAACATCGCTCAAGGATTGCGTGGCGAAAATGACAGATACATTTTTCTTCCGCAGGACTTTCAGCCATTCGCGGATGCGCGCGGAAAATATCGGATCGTCGAGAAACACCCAGGCTTCATCAAGAATGAGCATGCTCGGCTTTCCGTCGAAGCGGGCTTCCAACCGGTGAAACAGATAGGACAGAACCGGCGGCGGCAGAGACTTCTGGTGCATCAGCTCTTCCATCTCGAAACATTGCCAATCATTCTCGCCAATGGTTTCATTGTCAGCATCAAGCAATGATCCGTGCGCACCCTTTAGCGTGTAAGGTTCCAATGCCTGCCGGAGCCGGTTTGATTGCAGTAAGGCAGACAGG
Organism: uncultured Sphingomonadaceae bacterium; assembly: GCA_938050045.1. GTDB lineage: Bacteria > Pseudomonadota > Alphaproteobacteria > Sphingomonadales > Sphingomonadaceae > Sphingorhabdus_B. Next base: position 9,500 of record CALLJS010000012.1, on the reverse strand, counting down.
CCGATCATGGTTCGCTCGACCATCGGCGCTGACGCCAGCGATGTTAGCGCGGTCCAGATTGCATCCTTGATGTCTGGTTCGATGGTAATGCCCTCATGGGCTAACAGGCCGCATAACCATTCGAGCGCCCATGCGCGCTCGGTGTCTTGGTCAATTCTGGCAAGCGGCTGAAAGCACAAGCTCTCATCACCGCCTAACTGGTAATGTTCACCGCCAAGGCCATAAGTCGCCGCCGTTGCAGAACCACCTTTATCGAAAATGAATATCTGCGCGTTCTCATAGCGGCGAAACTGCAAGGCCAGCATGGACAAGAGAACCGATTTACCGGCGCCAGTCGGCCCAACAATGAGTGTGTGGCCGACATCGCCCTGATGCAGCACCACGCGGAACGGTGTCTGCGATGCGGTGGTCGCGTAAAGTAATGGCGGCCCTTGCAAATGTTTGTTTTCAGCCGGACCTGCCCATACGGCGGACAGCGGCATCATATGGGCAAGGTTGAGACTGTGTACGATGGGCTGGCGCACATTGGCATAAGCATGGCCGGGAATGGTGCCAAGCCAGGCATCGACTGCGTTCACCGTTTCCCGAATGGTCACATAACCGCGTCCATTCACAATACGCTCAACTTCGCGGATCATATCGTCAGCGGTTGTCGATGACGCGGACTGCACCACGACAGAGGTGGTGAGATAACCATACCCCACATGATCGGCGCCAAGTGATTGAAGGGCAGCATCCGCGTCTGCGGCTTTATTGTCTGCATCTGTATCAACCAATGGCGATGCTTCATTGGTCATCATTTCGCGCAAGAGCGACATGATGGATTTTCGCTTGGCGAACCATTGCCGCCGGTATCGGGTGAGAACCTTTGTCGCTTCCAGCTTATCCATTGGCAGATAGCGGGTCGTCCATCGGTAGGAAAAGCCGAGATTGTTTAACTCATCCAGCAATCCGGGTTCGGTCATGGGCGGGAAACCCTGAACCGTGATAACGCGCAAATGCTCGTCATCAAGAACGGGTTCAAGACCACCGACCAGACCGACCCCGCCTAATACTGCGTCAAGGTAACACGGTGTTTCCGGCGCCTTTACGGGATGATGATTGGCAGAAACACAGGATTGCAGATAGGTGAGTGTTTGATCGTCGCTTAGGAATGAAGCATCGGGAAAGATACCTTGAAACAGCGAGAGCGCCTTGTCTGTTTCCTGAATGAAGCGCGCAAGATAGTCGCTTGCGCCAATTTCCTCGTCATCATCGGGCCGCTCAATCAGCGCTTCCTCGATCTTGCCAACGGAATCAGCAGGCGGAAGATAGGAAAAGGTCAGATAGAAACGGCTTTCAAACAGCAATTCATGCGCTTGGCGTCCTTCAAACAGCGAGCGTCGTTCCTCATCAATGAGCCATGCGACCGGATCGCGCCATTCGCTCATCGGATACTCAAGGGCGGGTGCGCGCGCGGCTTCAAAGTGAATAGCCCAGGACGAGCCGAATCGTTTAAGGGCGTTGTTAATCCGGGCGCAGATCGAAACCAGCTCCTCACTTGTGGAACTGTCCAGATCAGGGCCGCGAAACTCCGCCGTGCGCTGAAAGCTGCCATCTTTGTTCAAGATAACGCCGGGTGCGATAAGGCAGGCCCACGGAAGATAATCGGCAAGATACTGAGGGGCTGACTGATATTCTGTAAGGTTCATCATGCCAGATACCCCTTGTGACGGACGTGGCGGATCAGCACTTCAACAAACTGATGGTCGCGCTTTGCCGCGAAGATACAGGCACTATGGACAACCACCCAGTAGATGATCCCGAAGTGCCAAAGGTGAAGACCGAGGCCAATCGCGGCGGCAATGGTGCCGTTCATGATTGTGGCTGCACGCGGTGCGCCGCCCATCAAAACCGGTTCGGTCAGCGAACGGTGAACAGGGATAGAGAAACCGCCAATGTCTTTATTGTGGGGCATTAGATGATTGCCCCGCCGCCGAATGAGAAGAATGACAGAAAGAAACTGGTTGCGGTGAAGGCAATCGACAGACCAAAGACAATCTTCAAAAGATTGCGCATCCCGCTGCCCATATCGCCAAAAGCAATGCCAAGCCCGGTCACAACGATTGCGATAACGCCAATGCCTTTGGCAACATCGCCTTCAACGGATGTTACGATCTGTTGGATTGGCCCTTCCCAAGGCATTCCCGACCCTGCGGCAAAGGCGGGACTGGCGAGCAACAAGTAGATTAAAATGAGCCTTGCTGCGTAAAGAACACTCTTAACTGTGTCATGGACTAGGGACATAACTAAACTCCGTTTTTGGATAACGATTGAAGGGGAAGAATGTTGTCGGGCGCATCCGAAGCATCGTGGGTGATGTAGGACTGCGCAGCCTCATCGACGCCGGCGACGTGGCGAATGGCTTCAATGCGCCGATCGCTGCCGCGCCCTGAGATGAAAACAATGAGGTCGATTGCCTGAGCGATAAGTGTTCGTGGAATGGTGGCGGCGACTTCGCCGACAAGCTGTTCTAGCCGGTAAAGGCCGCCTATTGCGTCATTGGCGTGTATCGTGCTGATCCCGCCCGGATGACCCGTGTTCCAGGCTTTGAGCATATCGAGGGCTTCTGGCCCGCGCACTTCGCCAACAACGATCCGGTCTGGTCTGAGCCGCAAGGTCGATTTAACAAGGTCAGCCATTGTGATGTGCGGTAAGCGTGTGCGCAGCGCCACTTGATCGGGCGTGGCGCATTGAAGCTCGCGGGTGTCCTCAATGATAAGAACACGTTCGCCAGTTCGCGCGACCTCGTTCAAAAGCGCATTGGCAAGGGTGGTCTTGCCAGAACCTGTGCCGCCGACAATCAATATATTATGGCGGGCCAGAACCGCTGATTGCAGATGTTGGCACTGAGCCTGTGTTAGCGTTTCAGTCGCGACATAATTATCAAGCGAGAAGATCTGTGCTGCGGCCTTGCGAATGGAAAAACACGGCGCCGTTGTGACGGGCGGCAAAACGCCCTCGAACCTCTCACCTGCACCCGGAAGCTCGGCGCTCACTATTGGGGATGTTCTCGTTACTTCCGCGCCGATATGGCTGGCGACAAGACGAATAATGCGTTCGCCTTTTTCTGGCGAAAGCTGTGTTTTGGTTCGTGTGCGTCCTGCGCCGTGTTGGTCAAGCCATACCCATCCATCCGGGTTCACCATGATTTCCACGACGGTTGGATCGCCAAGGGCTTGCTCTATGGTGTCGCCCATTGCTGTTTTGAGCATCGCCAGCGTGCGCTGAAGGGATTCCTGATTACGCGGTGACATTGGCGTCCTCCCTTTTTGAAGGACGCTCCGGCGCAGGGTCATGAAGACGGGCAAGTTCTTCCTTTGTGAAGAACGCTGAAGTTTCTGCTAGCCGGTCTTCCATTCGGTTGAACAAGATAGGCTCGCCATCTTCGAGAACGGATTGCAGACTGCTTAGATAGGTCTCGAACCGTGCGTGTCCCTCGGCCTGAGCTGCCTTCTTGTCCGCCGCCGCAACGGGGGGAATGACTGTCAGGAAGTAACGGACAAAAAGCGCAAAGGCTTCGGTGGCGATAATTTGTCTGCGTTCCAATCCTTCGATCTGACGGGATAGCCGGTCAAGTCGCCGGATAAGCGCGGCATCGCGTTTGTCCTCATGTTCGTAGCTAAAGAATGCAGCCAGCGCCCGGTTCACGATGTCCGATTCTGATTGGCCGGGTTTGACTTTTGCCGCTTGCAGGCGTGCGAACACGTCGGGTTGCAAATATGGGTGAATGCGGGGGTTTGTTGAGGCCATTGTTAAAAATCCAAGAGGTCTAAATCAGGTGTGCCGCGATCAAGCCCATAGCTTTTGCTGGCAATGGCATTGCGCCGTGCAAGATCGGCAGCGCGCTTGGCCGCCACCTCATCTGCGCCGTCCATTTCATCGGTTTGAGCTGGTTCGGGTGTTGGATCGTCCTTGCGCTCTGGCGCGTCGATTTCGGGTTTCAAGTCTTTCCCACCGCTGTCACCAAAGGCTTCGTCTTCACCCTCTGCAAACAGACGATCGTCAACGGCGCGTGTCATTTGGCCCCAATCATCCGCGCGAGGGGACGGCCTGTCGGCATATGGATGATTGGGACCTGCCAGCGCGGGCGGGGAGATGACGCGGCTGACAAAGTTCTGATCCTGATAGTAACGCAGCTTTTTTGCGCGAGCAGGCGAGTAACCGGAAACAAGGACAATCTCGTCATCTGGTGGTAGCTGCATAATCTCGCCCGGCGTTAGAAGCTGCCTTGCGGATTCCTGCCGTGAGACCATAACATGGCCTAGCCAGGGTGCGAGCCTGTGTCCGGCATAGTTCCGCATAGCGCGCATTTCGGTCATTGATCCGAGAGCATCAGAAATGCGCTTGGCTGTTCTTTCGTCATTGGTGGCGAAAGCAACGCGCACATGGCAGTTATCAAGAATGGAGTTGTTGGGGCCGTAGGCTTTTTCGATCTGGTTCAATGATTGAGCAATCAGGAACGCGCGCAGCCCATAACCCGCCATGAATGCCAGCGCGCTTTCAAAAAAGTCGAGCCGACCGAGCGCGGGAAACTCATCAAGCATCAACAGGACACGGCGGCGCTTTTCCGTTTCAAGTTCATCGTCCAGCTTTTCGGTAAGACGACGCCCAATCTGATTGAGGATCAGACGCACAAGTGGCTTCGTGCGCGATATGTCTGACGGCGGCACCACAAGATAAAGCGAGACGGGTTTGCCGCCTTCGATCAGGTCTGCAATGCGCCAGTCACAAGAAGAGGTCACCTCGGCCACCGTGGGGTCGCGGTATAACCCCAAAAAACTCATCGCCGTTGACAAGACGCCTGAGCGCTCGTTTTCAGACTTGTTCAAGAGTTCACGCGCTGCTTGCGCGACAACGGGATGAGTTTGAGGGGCGCGCCCTTCGGAGCCGAGGTGGTTCGTGTTCATCATGACCCATAGGGTGCGCTCGAATGAGCGGCTGGGGTCAGAGAGGAAACTTGCGACGCGGGCCAGCGTCTTTTCTTTCTCTGCATAAAGAACATGCAGAATAGCGCCGACCAGAAGTGCATGACCGGTCTTCTCCCAATGATTGCGACGCTCAAGCGCCCCTTCTGGATCGACCAGAATGTCGGCGATATTTTGAACGTCGCGGACTTCGTTGCGGCCTTTGCGGACTTCCAGCAGTGGGTTGTATTTGGCACTCGCCGGGTCGGTCGGATTGAAAAGAAGGCAATGAGAAAAGGTCGAGCGCCAGCCAGACGTAAGCTGCCAGTTCTCGCCTTTGATGTCGTGAATGACTGCGCTTTCGGCCCAGCTTAATAGCGTTGGCACAACAAGCCCGACGCCTTTACCTGAGCGTGTCGGGGCAAACGCCATAATATGTTCTGGCCCTGCATGACGCAGATAGTTCTTTTTCACCTTGCCAAGAAAGACGCCGGTTTGGGTGAGAAGCCCCGCGCGTTTCATCGTGCGCTTGCTCGCCCATTCTGACGATCCGAATGTGGTCAGCTTTTTTGCGCGCCGACCGCGCCAGACTGACAACATCGCTGCGATGAAGATGCTGGCGAAGGTCGCGCCAACAACAATTCTGCCGCCTGTTCTGAATATCTCCGGGGCGTAAGCGTGAAACGCATACCACCACTCAAACAGCCGCCACGGATAATAAACCGGCGTACCAAGAATGCTGAACCATTCAGGGCCAAGATATGGATCATAACTGAATTGCGCGGCTACCCATTGCGTCGCAACCCACAAGCCGCCGAATATGGTGGCAAGCACTGAGAGTATGTGTCCGTAAAGTATGCCCTGTGGCGACATGATTTGACCTCGTTTCGATTGAGGTCAGGTTGGCGCAGAGATAAGCGATCCGTATAGTGAGGAAAGCGGGCAGAAATTTTAATGAAATCAGTGGGTTTGGGTCGAAATGCGGGCTGCCGAGACCTATTTCGGGTCAGCAGTGATCTTTAGCCGGTATTCGCTAGCTGATCTGTGAGCTATTGGGGTGAAAATACAGGAAAGCGGCTATAGAGCGGGCCTCAAAGGCAAAGCACATCGTCAACGCTCACGATTTGCAAATTTATGGACTTTTAACTAGTTATGCTCTATATATTGAACAACTAGACAGTTAATTGATCAAAATATAAGACACAACTATGAAAACTCGTGCAACCCAAACAATGCCGAAAGCCGCTCGCGTCGCCCTCGTAAAACTGGGCGAAGACATTGTTATCGCGCGCAAAAAACGGCGAATTTCTACAGTTTCAATGGCAGAACGCGCTTTTATCAGTCGTGGCACACTGGCGAAAGTCGAGAAAGGCGACCCATCTGTATCCATGGGCGTTTACGCCACCGTGCTGTCCATATTGGGTTTGATCGAAGGTCTAGGCGAAGCTGCGGATCGCAGCAGAGATAGTTTGGGGCTGGACATCGAGGAAGATCGCTTGCCGCAAAAGGTACAGCCACGCAGTCGGAAGAGGACGGGAAAATGACCGATACGCTCGAAATCTATATCGACCATGCAGGCAGCACGCATCTTGTTGGCCGGTGTCGCTATGTTGCCAAACGAAGAGGCCAGAGTTCGGTTTTTGAATATGCTGATGAATGGCTCGACTATCCAGAAGCCTTTGCGCTTGATCCTGCAAACCTGGCATTAGCCGATCAGCAGATTTACACCAGATCGGAGAAGTCGGCATTGCCCGGCGCCTTGCGGGACACGGCGCCTGATCGTTGGGGGCAGCAACTCATCAAACGGGCGTTCCGCAAGGCCGGTGATGATCGTACCCTGTCAGAGATTGATTATCTTCTAGCGATCACAGATCAAACGCGAATTGGCGCCTTGCGTTATAAACGCGAAGGGGAAGACACATTTGACCATGATATAGGCCATTATCGTGTGCCGCCTCTGATCCAGTTGCCAGCACTGATCAATGCCGCTGATGCCGTGCAAGCGAATACAGAAACGGCTGAAGATTTGAAATTGCTGTTAAATGAAGGCTCACCATTGGGGGGGGCGCGTCCAAAATCAGCCGTGGCTGACGCAGATGGCAGCCTTGCCATTGCCAAGTTTCCTAAGCAGGACGATGACCGCAGCGTACCACATGGGGAAGTGCTTGCCATGATGCTGGCCAGAAAGGCTGGAATAAATGCTGCAACGGCCAGAATAGAAGATGTGGCTGGACGGCCAGTGGCTCTCATCACCCGGTTTGACCGCGATAATGGTCAACGCATTCCTTTCTTGTCGGCAATGAGTTTGTTGGGGCTGAATGACGGAGATGAAGCAACCTATACGGACATTGCTGAAGCGATCAGGATGTATTCAAGTGAACCGACTGAGGATTTGCACGAGCTATGGCGGCGCATTGTATTTGGCGTGATGATCGGCAATTTGGACGACCATTTGCGCAATCATGGCTTCCTTTATGATCGTGACGACAAATGGCGTCTGTCGCCAGCCTATGATCTAAACCCTGTACCGATTGCCGAAAAGGCTCGTGAACTCACCACATGGATTTCAGAAGAAGGGCCTGATGCTGATCTTGATCTGGCCTTGCGCGCTGCGCCATTCTTTGCGCTCAAGACCCAACGCGCGGAAGCCATAATCGGGGAGGTATCAGCCGCGCTAAACGGATGGCAAAATACGGCCCGCCAGCTTGGCATGAGTGCTGCCGATGTTTCAATTTATGCGACGGCGATAAGTGAAAAAGACTAAGCACTTTTGCTTCGGTGATCTCATGTCTTTTAGGTTATGATATTCCCCGGCCTCGCGTGAGCGTCCAAGAAATCTGACGCCCGCGGACAATGCCGCTGATTTGTTTGCCCGAGTTGCGATCCATCACCTCGCGCCACGGCACGAGAGAAAAGTCCTTTGACCGTTCGATGACGCCGTAACGCCCGCTCGGCCTGTCGATCCGCTGGGTATAGGCGCCGCTGACCCGGCCTGACCCCGGCGTTTGCGTAAACTCTTTTCCAAGTTTTGCCGCAAGCATTTTGGCAGCGTCTTGCAGATCGCGCTTTTCCAACGCGCGTAATGTCTTGTCGGTGACTGCCTCGCTTACGTCTTTAAGAACGCCTTCGCGGTGGAGAAAGGCCCGCCGTGCGGCGCGCGCCTGTTCAATCTCGCCGCCAAAGCCGCGCGCACCTTCATTGTCGCTGTGATCGCGCAAATGTTCATCGAGCCAGGTCGCCCCAATCGAGCTTCGCATGGAACCAAGATCAAGCCGTGAGGCCATGTCGAGACGCACCGGCTTGGTGCGCGTGGTTTCAAACTCATAGGCTGCGGCCTTATCCAAAAAATCCGGCGGGATGCGCCATGTGCCGTCTGTGGCCCGTGCTACAGATACGCCCGCCTTGCGCATGGCTTCGAGGCGGCGCACATGGGCCTTGATAAATTCCTCACTGGTGCGCGGCGCGTCTTCGAGATGTTTTGCCGCGCTGTATATCCCGCCATGCTTATCCGCGATGTCGTTGATGGTCATGTCAGACGCGCGCGGGGAATGTGAGGCCGGGTGCGCCGTTACAATCACACCCTTTTCAAAGTCCATCAGCCTGTCGCTTGGCCCGATATTGACATAGGCAGCTTTGCCGTCCGTTGCGTCTATCACCACATAGGCATGGTCGCTCACATCGTCGGCAATCCCGCGCGCAATGATTTTACCCGTGAGCGGTTTGGCATTCGGGTCGCCCGGATCAAACAGGCTGGCGCTTGTGGTGAGACGCGGATCGCCGCTGTCCGTCATGGCCCGGTGCATGGCTTTGATAATGTCACCACGCTCGCCCATACGTTTCAGCGCGTTGGCCGCGTCCTTATCGAGACGCCAACGCGACCCGCCAAGAGGTTCGGCTAGCCCCATCTTGCTAAGCTGACCCATACGCGCTTTTTCCAGTTGCCGTCGCCAGACCTGACCGCTTGGTACGGGTTTGGACAGATCGAGCTGGCCATCCCGCGCGCGCCTGATAAGGGCGCGGTCAATATCGGTCATCCGTTCGACCTCCACCATGCGCTGGGTGCGCAGGCGGTTTTCCAGTTCGCTAACCGGCCCCAATTCCAGCGAGACAAGTTCTTGGGCGCGTTCGCGCAGGCCCTTTGAGATATAGTCGCGCGGGATAACGAGGTCTTTGCCGTCATCGCGCTTGCCGCGCATCACAATATGAACATGGGGCTGATCGGTATCATAGTGATTGGCGGCGGCCCATTCGAGGCGTGTATCCAAATCCTTTTCCATCTGCGCCATCAGATCCCGCGTAAAGGATGTGAGGTCGCTCATTTGCTCTGCATCTTCCGGCGAGACAATAAACCGAAAATGGTGTCGGTCATCTTCGGCCCGCGTGATCAACTCTTCTGCATCGAGATCGCGGGTTGCATCGGTGTAAAGCTCGGCCTCGCGGCCTTCTTCGCCCGCCCCGTCGCGTTCGATGTAATTGAGGTGACGGCGAAGCGGCGCTGTGCCATGCACGGTCATCTTATGAATAGAGGCTTTGACCACAACCCGGCGATGATAG
>CALLJS010000011.1 GCA_938050045.1 uncultured Sphingomonadaceae bacterium | reverse complement strand
TTTCGCCGCTTTATTCTTGCAAAAGCAAACATGCAACGATAGACGGACGCAACAGGCCTTGGAATGGGCGTATAGCTCAGTGGTAGAGCACTACATTGACATTGTAGGGGTCGGGAGTTCAACTCTCTCTACGCCCACCATTCTCCCTCCATTCGCATGAGGGGCGTATATTATTTTTGCTTGCGCATTGGGCCCACCATTCTCACGCCATTCGCATGAGGGGCGTATATTATTTTTGCTTGCGCATTGGGCCCACCATTCTCACGCCATTCGCATGAGGGGCGTATATTATTTTTGCTTGCGCATTGGGCCCACCATTCTCACGCCGTTCGCATGAGGGGCGTATATTATTTTTGCTTGCGCATTGGGTTCATTATTTCTGAAAATTTGTCAAAATAATAGGTTTTTTTGCTAATGGTAATCATATCTATTTTGCGCCGCGTATAAATGCGAACAGGCCCGCATGCCCGAAAAATTAACAATATAAAGGCAAAGCAAATTCTTTTTCCGTTACGGATTACCAAGCTTTGTTAAAAATATTATCTTACCGTTTGAAATATCGCATTTGGCGGCTAACATACGCCCATGAACTTACAAAATATGCTCAGTCAAATCAGCCCCAATGGCGCAGCTCATACTGTCACCATTGATCCCACTTGGCATCAAGGCCGCACAGCGTTCGGCGGATTAAGCACCGCATTAGCTTATCAAGCCGCTGTGGTAAGCGAAAAAGATTTACCGCCGCTGCAATCGGCGCAAATCGCATTTGCTGGCCCTATTGCAGGTGATGTGCAGATACAAACCCAGCTATTGCGCCGGGGGCGCAACGCTGCGTTTATCAAGAGCGAAATTATGTCGAGCGACACGGTTTCGCTAAGCTGTACTTTTTTGTTCGTACAAAGACGCGCTAGTAAAATTGATTATATCGATATACCCAAACCTGATTTTCCACCAATTCCAAAGTATGGCGAAACGCGCAATGGCCCGCCTGAATTTTTCACCTATCATCTGGATTATCCCGAAAAGCGTCTGACATTAGGGTCTGGCCAGCCGCGCCTTGCGAATTGGCACCGCCTGAGAGAGAGCGATAATCTCAACCCCTTTGCCGAACTTATGTGCATTGGCGATGCCCTCCCCCCCTCTGTCATGGGGTTGTTCGAAGAGCAGGCTATGGTCTCTTCGATGAATTGGCATATCAATATGCTGACCGATACCCCCCGAACCGACAATGGTTGGTGGTTTTTAGAATCAGAAACGCACCACGCAAGCCACGGAGCGAGCAGCCAAAATATGACCGTTTGGAATAGCAATGGTCACGCCGTCATGAAAGCTATGCAATCGGTAGCCCTCTTTATTTAAGCCGCATATTTGCCTATACGCGCTTATTGGCCTGTATGCATTTTCATATAGGCTTGTTCATTATCGGTAATATAGTTGCGGTGCAGCGGCAATGCGCGGCGATTACGAATATATTGAATCTGATAATTATTCATGCCGCCCGATTCAAATGCTGCGGTAGCTCCTGCCAAATAGAATATCCACATGCGGTAAAATTTATCATCATATTGGGCGATAATCTCTTCACGTTTCTCTCTCACCCGTTTGTCCCATTCGCGCAATGTGAGAGCATAATGAACGCGCCAATTTTCAATATCGCTCGCGATTAATTTGACCTTCTCGCTCTTGTCAATAGTTTCGGAAAGCGCAGGAATATAACCGCCAGGAAAGATATATTTGCGCGTGAAGGCGTCGGTTGAACCAGGAACACCAAGGCGGCCTATGGTATGCAACAGCATCACGCCATCATCTTTCATCAAATTGGAAACGCAGCGAAAAAATGTTTCAAACTGCGGAACACCAACATGCTCAAACATACCAACCGATACGATACGGTCATAGGTTTGCACCTCGCGCTTTGCATGATCGCGATAATCGACAAGCTCAAACGTCACGCGATCCGATAAACCCAATTTTTCTGCCCGTTCAACCGCCAGAGCATGTTGCTCAACGCTCAATGTAATGCCGTGCACGCTCACATCGGCAACGCGGGCAATATAGAGTGCCATACCGCCCCAACCGCACCCAATATCCAAAACTTTATGGCCAGGCTTCAGGTTTAATTTGGCTGCAATATGCGCTTTTTTCGCCATTTGCGCTTCTTCGAGCGTCATTTTTGAAATTGCAGGGCCAGCAGTGCTAACATCCGCATCGGGCCAATAAGCACAGCTATATTGCATATCCTCATCGAGCCAGCTTTTATAAAAATCATTTGATACATCATAATGATGCGCAACATTTGAACGCGAATTTGCCAGCGAATTTAGCTGCTGAAATGGCTTCATCAACATTGCAAAGAATTTTTTAATGGGTTGCGGATCACCAATTTCACCCCCCAATTCCCAAATATTATTGCGGCGGATGAGATCAACCAAACCCATAATATCTTCATTTTCAACGCTCACGCTGCCGTCCATAAAAGTTTCCGCCATACCAAGGCGCGGATTGGTCAATATGCGGCGTTCAGCATTATTTTTGTGGATATGCAAGACCACTTCAGGCCAGCCATCGGTCGGTTTTCCATAAGAGACCGAGCTACCATCCGATCGGTTAATCGTGATCGAACCTTTATGAATGCGTCCGGTTAAAATTCTATCCAACAATGCCAAGATAACGTCCCTTTTATAGTCTTTAATAAATTGTCTATTCGCGAAAAAATCAAATTTAATTACGCGATATTAATTTAACAATCAAACTTCTGTTTCTAGTGCAGATTGTTTCGCCTCTGCCAGCCGATCCAATTCGGCCCTGCTCTTCTTTTCACTGGCTGATTTTAATTGACCACAAGCCGCCATAATGTCGCGTCCGCGCGGTGTGCGAATAGGTGCGCTAATGCCAGCTTCGAAAATGATATTGCTAAAGGCTCTGATGCGCTGAGGATCGCTACATTCATAATGAGAGCCAGGCCATGGATTAAATGGAATCAGATTCACTTTCGCGGGTAAATTATAATATTTAAGCAAGCGCACCAATTCATGCGCATCTGCATCGCTGTCATTTTTATCTTTAAGCATCACATATTCAAAGGTAATACGCCGCGCATTATTAGCACCTGGATAATTGGCACAAGCCTCAAGCAATTCTTCGATACCATATTTACGGTTTATCGGGACTATCTCATCGCGCACTTCTTTGGTGGTGGCATGCAAAGATACTGCCAAATTAACTCCAATTTGCGCTCCTGCTTGTTCCATTTTAGGCACAACACCGCTGGTTGATAGGGTGATACGACGCTTGGATAAAGCCAGCCCAGCGCTATCCATAACCACGCTAAGCGCATCGCGCACATTATCGAAATTATAGAGCGGCTCTCCCATCCCCATCATCACAATATTGGTGAGCATGCGGCCATCGCTGCGTTGATAACCCGAATCATCATCTTCATAGTCATCATCTTCTATATCCATATTGCCTTTGGGCCACTCACCCAGTGCATCGCGGGCCAGCATCACTTGCCCAACAATTTCACCAGGCGTTAAATTGCGCACCAATCGCATTGTACCCGTATGGCAAAAACGGCAATTCAGCGTGCATCCCACTTGGCTCGATACGCATAATGTCCCGCGATCTGCATCGGGAATGAACACCATTTCATAATCTTGGCCATCATCACTGCGCAGCAACCATTTGCGCGTGCCATCCGATGAAATTGGCGCATCAATAATCTGCGGGCGGCCAATGACGAAGCGTTCTTCCATCCAAGGACGCATGGTTTTGGATATATCGGTCATCGCATCAAAATCGATTGCACCGCGATGATATATCCAATGAAATAATTGTTTAGAGCGCAGTTTTGCTTGTTTTTCTGGCAGCTCTGCCTCGAGCAGAATATCTCTAATTTGCATCTGGCTAAGGCCCAATAGGTCAATCCGCCCATCTTTGCGCGGCGTTATATCTCTCGGGATAGGAACGGGGTCTATTGGGCCTGGTATCTGCATTATTGCGCCATAGCGGCAGTATATTAAAAATACCAGAGATTAGCGAGGATATTTAATCCTTAATTAAAAATAGATTCTCTGCTTCTCGAGGAAAAAATAACATCTAATTTAATCAGGAGATTTTACTTTTCGTCTTTATCTCCACCTTTTATTGTCATATTTTACAAGCGAGGGCCGCAGCATCAATAGCCGTCGCTGCCCCGCGTAATTTATAAGCATCCACAATAGCCCGTCCATCGCGGCCAATCGATTCAATGCTCATCGATGCGCTGCTGCGCAAAGCGGCGATAATCGCCATATCCATAGGTTTGTCCCTCGCCCAAGCCTCTACCCGATTGCCATCCAGCCTGAAACGCCGACCACCAGCCGATAATGTGACTATGCTATTGCTAGAACGTTCGCGAGAAAAGCGCACATAGATTTGATAATTTTGCGAACGTTGCGGCCAAAACCCAATGATGAATGAAGAATTACCCTTCAGACTATCGCGGCCCGCCAGTTCCGTAGGCTGGGCAATTGCATAGCAATGTTTTGCTGCGCTATCATTTTCTGCAAAAACCGCCCATCCCGAAAAAATATTAATCAGAACCTTGGCCTGCGCCATGGCGGGCAAGAGCGCCGCCATCAACACGCTCGTCAAAATCAAGAGTTTTCTGCGCTTCATAATCTAACCTTAGGCCTTTTCATCGCTGCCATCGCCGCTTATTATCAGCTCTTCCTCACCCTCACAAATCATCACCATCGACCCTTGCGATAGGCTTGGCGCAATGGGCGCATCATAACCCTCAAGCTGGTCTAAAGCGCATAAAACTCCGCGCAAAACGCGGGCACTCATACCGTGGGTGATAATCAACATATCATTCTCAAATGTCTGTTCGCCTATCCATTCGCGCATGCGCGCCGCAATTTGTGCATAATTTTCACCCTTAGGAGCAACGCGATTGAACAAATGATTTTCTCTATCAACAAAATCACCAAATTCTGCTAGTACATCGGTGTAAAATCTTCCTTCCCAATCGCCAATATCAATCTCACGCAGCCTGTTATCGACATTGTGCGCGTGCCAATTATGCCCTATTTGCTCGGTTATCAACGCCAAAGTTTGCAATGTGCGGCCCGATGGCGAAGCGCATAACGATAGAGGGCAGTCATTTTCTACATATGGCGCAAGCGCGCGGCCCATCTTGGTCGCTTGAACGCAACCATCCCAAGTAAGCGGTGTATGGGCTGTCATTCCTTGCATACGGCCCGCTCTATTAAACATTGTTTCTCCATGCCGAGCGATAAAAAGACGTCTATTATTTGTTGAAATAGTCATTTTATTCATTTCTTCCACAGATTTTAATCAATATTATGGGCTATCGACTTGCCCTTAATCACAGAGTTGGTAAGGAAGAATTGGTATTTTGCAAGTTATTCAGGCATGAATTTTGTGCGTCTTGGCAATGGCGCAAATGGATGGGAAAGAATTTCGACTATGAAAGTTACGATCGAACGCGCAACACTATTAAAAAGTTTGAGCCATGTTCAGTCCGTGGTGGAACGCCGCAATACTATTCCAATTTTATCAAATGTATTGATCGAAGCTAGCGATACAGGGTCGCTCAAACTCACCGCAACCGATCTTGATCTACAGATAGTCGATACGGTCAGCGCCAAAGTAGAGACCGCAGGATCAATCACAGTATCCGCCCATACATTGTTCGAAATAGCCCGTAAATTACCCGATGGTAGCGAAGTACAATTAAACGTCGAAGATGGACGCATGGCCGTGAATGCGGGCCGTGCACGCTTTTCATTGGCGACATTACCGCGCGATGATTTCCCAATCATTGCCGCTGGTGAATTACCCACAAGCTTTGAATTACCTGCGTCTTCATTGATTCAAATCATTGATAAAACCAAATTTGCGATTTCCACAGAGGAAACACGCTACTATCTCAACGGTATATTTCTGCACGTCACCGATGAAGATACGCCTGTCTTAAAAGCCGCTGCTACCGATGGACACCGCCTAGCGCGCGTTACATTGCCGCAACCCGAAGGTGCCAATGGCATGCCCGACATTATCATTCCGCGTAAGTGCGTTGCTGAAATTCGTAAATTGCTCGATGAAAATGGCGATAATCCCGTGCAGATTGATCTCTCCGCGAGCAAAATACGCTTCACAATGGAAAGTGCAATTCTTACATCGAAATTAATCGACGGCACCTTCCCCGATTATAATCGCGTAATTCCAACGGGTAATGATAAATTGCTCAAAATTGATCCCAAAGCATTTTCACAAGGCGTAGACCGTGTGGCGACCATTGCCACCGAACGCACGCGCGCGGTTAAAATGGCCTTGGGCGAAGATAAAATCACATTATCGGTGACATCGCCCGAAAATGGCACCGCGCAAGAAGAAGTTATCGCTGCCTATAAAGATGACACGTTCGAGATTGGCTTTAACGCGCGATATTTGATGGAAATATTGGCCGAAATCGAGAGCGACGAAGTCGAATTGCACCTGGCCGATACTAGCGCGCCTACCCTTATACGCGAAGATAGCAAATCAACTGCTCTCTATGTATTAATGCCTATGCGAGTTTAGTCATGCGCTAACACAAGCTATTGGTTAGCTCCAAATTCAATAAACCTTCCTACTTTTAGGCGGAAAATTCCTTATTAATTGGCGAACAACTCTGAACACCCTTGTCCTTTTAAGGAGTGGGATGCGATAGCTTGGCGTAGCCTAGCGATAGCTGGTTATGGGTCTCAATAATCGATAGAAACACTTCCTAGCCTATATGCACCCACTATCGATTTCGGCTAATCTACCGATAAGCCGCTCTATCCTTCTCCCTAAAGGGGGAAGGTGTTGAGGGTGCTCATGCAATCAACCTAGCTAAAAGGGCAAAGGAGGTGTGCATTCCGTATTAAATGCAAAATTTACTCCGCCGCTTCCAGCATTTCCACATGCTGCGGACCACGGATAAGGCCGCCTGGCGTTGGGCCTTGCATCACGCCATTTTTGAACGTCACCTGCCCTGATTTAATCGTCATGTCATAGCCATCGGCCTTTTGCAGCAAGCGTTTGCCGCCCGCTGGCAAGTCAAAGGCGAGCCATGGTTTTTGCAGCTTAATCCGGTCCATATCGATAATATTCACATCGGCCAAATAGCCCGTTTTCAGCAAGCCGCGATCATTCAAGCCATAGAGCCGCGCTGTATCATAACATTGCCGTTTAATCGCATTTTCAATGCTAATTGTGCCGCGCGCGCGGCCTTTCACCCAATGCTCTAACATGAAGGTTGGGCTAGCTGCATCGCATATCGTGCCGCAATGCGCCCCGCCATCAGAGAGCGAATTAACGCAATCATCGGCATGTTGCAGCGGGTGCAAGAAATCTAAATTACCATCGATATAATTAAGGATAGGCAGGTAAATCAAACCCTTGCCTTCATCGCTCATCATTAAATCATAAGCATATTCAGGCGGCAACATGTTCGCCTCATTGGCCCGTGAATTGATGGATTCTTCTGTTGTGGGTTCATAATTAAACCCATCATCCATCTGATATTGCATCGCCCAACCATTGGTAATAATGAATTGGATCGGTGCCATATCAACTTGTTCAGCGGGCAAGCTCTCCTCGGCAATTAATCGCGCTTTGAACGCGCGATCGGATAATTTGGCATATTTTTCATCCCACGTTAAACCCTCCATAGCAATCCAGCTCGGTTTACGAATGAAAGGATGCACCGTGCCCTGCCACGTCATGATGATGCCATTACCGCGCAAAGCAATCTGCGCAACGATATTGGCGCCATTATCATTTTGGGCGCGCATTTGGGAAATTTGTTCATCAAGCGAAATATCTTTGGCGATGGATTGCAGCGCAGCAAAGGTGACGGGCATACCCGTTTCTCGGCTGAGATCGCCCATCCACTCAAATTCATTCCATTCGCGATTCAAATCGGATGCCATTTCAAACACGCCATATCCAACGCGGCCCATCGCTCTGCCAATGCCCATCAATTCATCTTTGGTCGCGGTAGTCCCTGGCACCAATTCGCCATCAATGCTGCGGTGCAAAGTGGTGCGCGATGTGGAAAAGCCCAGCGCACCAGAGCGCAGTCCTTCTTCGACAATGTTCGACATTTCTTCGACATCTTGTCGCGTTGGCACGGCCCCTGGTTTTTCCCGATCGCCCAGCACATAAGCGCGCACTGCGCCATGCGGAACATGCGTTGCAACGTCTACGGTGCGCGGTAATTCCTCCAGAGCATCCATATATTCGGGAAATGTCTCCCAATTCCATTGCATGCCCTCGGCCAACGCCGTGCCAGGAATATCCTCAACCCCTTCCATCAGGCCGATGAGCCAGTCATGCTTATCCTTTTTCGCTGGAGCAAAACCAACGCCGCAATTACCCATAATTACGGTGGTTACACCGTGCCAGCTTGAAGGCGCCATTTCCTGATCCCATGTGGCTTGGCCATCATAATGGGTGTGAATATCAACAAATCCTGGGGTTACAAATTTGCCGCTCGCGTCAATTTCTTCACGCGCATCGCCGCTAACATTGCCTATGGCTGAAATTATCCCACCATCAATAGCAATGTCCCCAACAAAGGCGCGCTCACCGCTGCCATCGATTATTGTACCGCCGCGTATCACCATATCATGCATATACTCTCTCCTAATGGTGATATTATCAGATTTAATGGCTTGATTAAAGTATATTTATTATTAACAATAAAATATTGTAATATAGCGATAAATTACTGGTTACTAGCGGCAATCATCGCCTCTATATCGACAAATTTTTCACGCGGAGAACCATGGCGCGCATTGGCATTTTCAGCTTCTTCTATCTTTTTCCAATCGCGGAAAGTCACCACATCTACTGTGCGCCTTCCCAGCACAATATCCAATCCTTCACGGCCCGACTTTCCAGTGCCATTGCCAATATCCTCGGCCAGTAAATCAACAATCGCATAACCATCAGGACGGTTAGTCCCTATCGTCCCGCTTGGCCCGCGCCGCGCCCATCCCACGCAATATAGGCCTGGTAAAATACGCCCTTGATCGCTGGCGAAACGCCCTCGCCCATGCTCATAGGGCACATTCTCAATCGGGGGCGTTTGATAGCCAATACAGCTAATCACAAGCGAGGCTTTAATGTCATAGGTTTCGCCTGTGCCTTGGCTGCGCAAATCTGTATCAAGCGTCGTTCTTTCGACCGTCACACTCTCTACTTTGCCATTGCCGTTGATACAGAGAGGCGAAGCAAAAAAATCAAAGTCGATATTCACTTTTTTATCGGCTCGATAGGATCCAGAAATAGCACCAAATTCACGCAGCACCATAACCGCTTTGCGCATACCTGGTTCCAATAAGGCATCATCGTCCTCGTCGGGAAAGTCGCTCATATCAACGCTTGGACACGCATTTTCTAACCGCCCTAACTCTCCTAATTCCTTGGGAGTCATCGCTATTTGATGCGGACTGCGACGCCCCAAAATTGTGATATTCTCTATATTGGATGATGCAATATTATCCAGCGCGTGCGCAACAATATCGCTGCCTCCAAATTCGCTGGGTGTTTTTGACAATATACGCGCGACATCCAGTGCCACGTTGCCATTGCCAATCACCACGACATCACGGCCATCAAGCGGCGGGTTTAGATCTTTGCAATCGGGGTGGCCATTATACCAACCGACAAAGGCTGCGCTGCCATATACGCCTGCTAAATCTGCACCATCGATAGTAAGTTCGCGATCATTGGGCGCACCCGTAGCCAGCACTACCGCATCATAAAGCTCTTGCAATTCTGTGATTGACACATCTTTTCCGACGCTCACATTGCCAACAAAGCGCACATTATCCGTCAATGCTACCTTTTCATAGCGGCGTGAAACTGCTTTTATCGATTGATGGTCTGGGGCAACACCAAAACGAATGAGACCAAATGGAACGGGCAAACGATCGATTATGTCTATTGCAACATCATCTCCAAATTTCTTTTGCGCAGCTTCCGCTGTATAATATCCTGCTGGCCCCGAGCCAATAATCGCAATATGCCGCATACACCCTCCCCATCATTATATTAGAGGATGCTAACGCATAGGAAATAAAAGAAAAGAGACTTTTTATTTATGGGCTATATTTATATTGTCAAATGCTTGTGATAAATCGGCGATAATATCCGATACCGATTCGAGTCCAACAGAAATACGTATCAGATCGTCCGATATTCCAAATTGAACCCGCTCTTCTGCGCTATACGCCGCGTGTGTCATTGTTGCTGGATGCTGAATTAAGGTTTCGGCATCGCCCAAGCTTACCGCGCAATGGATAAGATTAAGAGCATTGATAAATTTAAGCGCGGCCGGTTTTCCTCCATTAAGTTCAAAAGCAATCATGCCGCCAAAGCCTGACATTTGCCGAGCGGCGACATGATGAAAAGCAGAAGTCGTTAAGCCTGGATAATATATGGCACTGGTTTGATCTTGATTATCAAGCCAATGCGCGACTTGCATGGCGCTCTCGCAATGCCGGTCCATGCGCAGCGGCAAAGTTTTTATGCCGCGCATAAGAAGCATCGCCGTCATGGGACTCATAGCCGCACCTGTCATATCCTTTAAACCAAATAATCTAATATTTTGGATAGTATCTGCCGTTCCAGATACAAGACCGCCAACGACATCTCCATGGCCGCTCATATATTTGGTAGCACTATGGATAACCAAATCAGCGCCATGCTCTATTGGGCGGCATAAATAAGGCGAACCATAAGTATTATCAACGATGCTTATCGCATCAAATTCGGCGGCTATCTGGGTGATTGCAGCAATATCAATCACCCGCATATTGGGGTTAGCGGGTGTTTCAAAATAGACAATTTTGGTGTCTTGGCTAAATGCCGCGCGCAGCAAATGCGGTTGCGTCATATCAACATGTTTAATTTTCACACCAAATTTTGCCAGACCATGCCGCATAAATGCAAAAGTACATCCATAGAGCGTCATATCGACAATGATTTCATCGCCAGGCGACACTAATGACCACAGGGTCGCGGATATAGCCCCCATACCCGATGCCGTTGCTAATGATGCTTCTGCTCCCTCCAAATCAGCAACGCGCCGTTCCAGTAAATCAAGCGTAGGGTTTGAAATGCGTGAATAGAAATGCCCGTCACTCTCTCCTGCAAACATATCTCCAACATGCTCGGCACTCTGACCGACAAAAGTCGATGTCATATAGATTGGCGGGTTTAGAGAGCCTTGTTCATCCGCAGGGTCATAGCTGCTATGGATAGCGCGCGTTGCAAAGTCATAGTGTTGCGACGTTTTTTTATCGCTGGCTTTTGCTATTGTATCAATTTTCATTCTGTCTCCTAATCTTAGAGACTATAAACCAAATAGATTGAAATTAATTATCTTTATTGCTTATTTTTCTTGATTTTTTAGCATTATATGCTAATAAAATATATGGATAAGATAGATTATGCCATAATGGGTGAATTACAATCCAATGGACGTTTGACCAATCAAGAATTGGCGGAACGGGTTAATCTATCGCCATCTCCATGCTTGCGCCGCGTTCGAAATTTAGAAGAAGATGGTGTCATTGCTGGGTATCGCGCAGTAATCGACCCTAAAAAATATGGGCTAAATGTTACTATTTTTGCGCGCATAACATTGCAACAGCATAACAAAGAAATCATCGCAAATTTTGAATCCGCTATTCAGTTG
The DNA here is from genome assembly GCA_938050045.1 of uncultured Sphingomonadaceae bacterium. Classification (GTDB taxonomy): domain Bacteria; phylum Pseudomonadota; class Alphaproteobacteria; order Sphingomonadales; family Sphingomonadaceae; genus Sphingorhabdus_B. The sequence continues at coordinate 114,537 of CALLJS010000011.1, read as the reverse complement.
CTGGACGAAGTAATGGAATGTTATTTGCTCACTGGTAGCGCGGATTATTTGCTGCGCATCATGCTGCGCGATTTGGATGATTATGACAGATTTATGCGTCAAAAGCTGCACAATATAAAAGGAATTGCAGCAATTAATACAAGCTTTGCTTTCGGTGAGATAAAAAAGTCCCAAAGATTTTAACTTAAACCTCGGGGTTTAATTTTAATTCAGAGTTTTGATCTCGGGTCAGGCCTTATATATTGTCGAATGATTGCCCATCAACAAAATGCGGGGTACAGATATTGTTCCATCTTAAACCTAAATAGGGCCGATTGCCTAAACGCTGATCAGCAAGCGGTTGCAGATAATAAATATAGCGCATTCATAGATAAAATCATGCTGCTTTTTTGCGTATAATTTCTTGGGATAAAAATGATTTAATCTTTTTAATGCTCTCTTGAGCATGGCTGAGCATGAATAAATGTCCGCCATCCTTGATAATAAATAATTCGCTATTGGGGATAAGAAATTCTAAAAATTGACCATTGGAAACAGGAACAATCTGGTCATCATCACCCATCATGATAAGGGTCGGAATTTTCATGAAGGGCAAAAATGGTGCACTTGTCCAACCCATCATCGCGCCTAATTGATAAAAATACCCCATTTTAGAAGGAGGCTTTACCCGCGATATATGATCACCTTTGCCATCATCGCTGCCACCATAAAGCGTGATAAAATGTTTGTTCATAAATTCTGGATCAATATAGCGCCTTGGATCGGCCATTTTCATCAATGCTCTGGGATTGCCTGGCATCATAATCATACCCGCACTGGTCGCGATTAATATGAGATGATTGACCCGCTTAGCATATTGTAAGGCAAATTGCTGAGCCATTGCACCGCCCCAACTAACACCCAAAACATCGACAGTCGCAAAATCAAATTTGTCCAAAATCAAATTGGCAATCCGCGCCATCAATATTGCATTATAGGGAATGATAGGGTCAGGAGATTCGCCAACGCCTGGCATATCAAATGTTATAAAATCACGATCGGATAACAATTCTGCAAAAGGGGCTATCGCCTCAATATTTGCACCAATTCCATTGAAAAATAAGATCGGTGTCTTATCGCTCTTACCATTTAACCATCGGGCCACGCGCAATGGGCGGCCATCGATAGTTTCCATCGTGTAAATTGGCGCAGCAGTTTTATCTGCCTTGGAAGCTTTGCCCTTTGCGTTTTTAGAGGCTTTCATTCTTTTGGTCATTATTTCTCTCAATCACGTGGGCCATATAAGCATAATACGTCTTTTTAGGCAAAAGATTACAGTTTAGGCCAATCATTCATGCACATATAGACCTGGTGCAGCCTCTAACGCAGGGTAAGTTTTGCATCCCAAATGCTTTGGTGGTTTTATTTTTTTGCCTGCACGTTCGCTCAACCATGCGATCCAATAAGGCCACCAACTGCCCTTCACTTCCTCTGCCTCGTCCATCCATTTTTCAACCTCTTTGGGAGGCTTTTTTGCAGTGTTACGAAAATATTTCGCCTTTGGGTTTCCTGGCGGATTCAAAATTGCTTGCATATGCCCTGCTTGACTTAGCACAAATTGGATATCGCCTCCCCCGAATAATTGTGTGGAGCGGTAACAAGCTTTCCAGGGCGTGATATGATCGGTTGTCCCCCCCAAAATAAACATGTCATTTTTCACTTTGGTAAGATCAACTTGATGATCCAAAATATCATATTTACCTGGGTCAGCAAAAGCATTGGCCTCAAAAATATCGAGGAAATCGCCCAGCAAACTGCCCGATAAATTGGTTGCATCGCTATTCCAGAACAAAATATCAAAAGCTGGCGGGTCATTACCAAGCAAATAATTGTTAATCACATAATTCCAGATTAAATCATTGGGCCGCAGCCATGCAAATCCGCGCGCCAAATCGCTCCCCTTCACTATGCCTTTTTTAGCAGCCCGCTGCTTTGCCAAAGCCATGCCATTATCAGACATCATCGATGCAGCTTCTATATCACCATCGCGCGGTTCAAGCACGCATACCATCATAGTGATGCATCCAATCCGCTTGGACTTTTCAGCCGCTAATTTGGACAGCATGATCGACATTGTCTGCCCGCCCGAACAAGCACCAGAGATATTGACTGTTTTTGACCCTGTTATTTCAGAAACAATATCCAATGCTTTTATACAAGCATTTACATAATCAGCCATCCCCCAAATACCATGCTCTTCTTTTGGGTTACGCCAACTGATGACAAAGGGTTGAATCCCGCTGCGTAATTGTAATTGAATGATACTTTTTTCAGGCGTTAAATCATTAATATACATTTTGTTGATTTGCGGCGGTATTGTGAGCTGCGCAATAGCATGCACCTCATCTGTTATATTTTGATATTGAATGACTTCCATCATTTCATCACGGTAAACGACGCGGCCTTCTGTCGCTGCCAGGTTTTCGCCAACTTTGAATGGCCTCTTATCGACTTGCGATACCATCATATCATTATTGACAATATCATCATAAGCATTTTTCAGCCCTTTGATTAAAGACAAGCCACCGCTATCAATAAGGCGTTTTTGTACAATAGGGTTACCCGCAATACTATTGGTCGGGGCTAGTGCATCAATGATGATTGTAGAAATAAAATTTGCTCTATCGCGCTCTAAATCATCCAAATCCAGATCATTGACCCAATTTTTAATACCTTTTTGAACCGCCAAATAATATTGCGCACCTGCTTTATAAAATGGATTAAACATCCAAGCAGGGTCCATAAATCTCTTGTCTTTAGCATGGGGTGCAAGATCAGACTTACCCGTCATTATCTTGACCAAATCCTCTGAAAAACTCTGCATCGCTTTGAAATTTTTATCTGGGTTGGTAGCACTCTGACGTAATAATAAAGCGATAGCTCCAACAAAATCTTCACGGGCTAAGCCTGTTAATGGCCCAAGCGAAGTGGTCGCATCTTTTATTGATCCAAACCCGCCTTCAAATCCGTTTTTACCCGCTGCCATTCACACTCTCCTTATAGCAAAGTTACACCACAAATAGAGACTGTCAAACAATAGCTTTCAGATAATTATAATTGGGACAGCCCCTCATAATTTATTGCGTGTCTCTACAAATTTCTATTTTATCGGGATCTGGCCGTTCCCCATTGGCCTGAAATTTTGCAAAATAACCACCCACGTTAAGCTGCTCACTAAAGCCAGTTAGTGTATAGCCCAAAGCTTCGAACTCGCAAAAGAGCAAGCGCGGCGCAATACCATGCTGATCGGTCGGGGAATCGCGATCTACAACTATGACCTCCCCACCCTCGGCCAACGCTGGATAGAGTTGCCACAAAAATGCATAGGGTTCTGAAACTTCATGGTACATATGCACCATGAAAACGCGGTCAAAGCTCCCTTTTGGTAATTTAGGGTTATCAACATCGCCTTTTTGTATAGCCACATTGCTAAATTCTTCGCGGCCCACCCGTGTTGCTAATTTTTTCAGAGCATCCGCATCAATATCTTGCGCAAGAACGCGGCCCTTATCACCCACTTTTTTGGATAATCTGACGGTATAATATCCCTCGCCAGCTCCCAAATCAGCAACTGTCATCCCTTGTTCTATAGCCGCCCAATCCATTAACAATTCAGCTTCACCAGCTTCATCGCGTTTTGCTTCTGTCCAAAATCTATTGCCAATCACCTCGGAAACGGGACGATAAGGCCTCGGAAATTCTCGCGCAGACTCAGGGCGATCCGCTTGCTCGCTTTGGGTAAATATATCGCAGCCCGTGAGCGCGAAAAATGAAGCAATGAAAGGGATGATGAAACAAGTTTGCGCAATTTTCATTATGCATCATCCTCAACATCAACAGCCTCACCTGTTACGCGCTGGGCCAGAGCGGCAGCGATAAAATTATCAATATCGCCATCCAACACATCGCTAGGCGCAGTGGATACGACCCCCGTGCGCAAATCTTTTACCTGTTGATAGGGTTGCAGCACATAAGACCTAATTTGATGCCCCCAACCAATATCCGTTTTGGCTTCATATTCGCCCAATGCCTCAGCCTCTCGGCGTTGTAATTCCGCTTCATAGAGGCGCGATTTAAGCATCCCCATAGCGGTCGCTCGGTTTTTATGTTGCGAACGATCATTCTGGCTCGCGGCCACAATACCGCTGGGAATATGGGTAATCCGCACCGCACTATCGGTTGTATTCACATGTTGTCCGCCCGAACCAGACGCACGGTACGTATCAATCTTTAAGTCACCTTCATTGACTTCTATCTCGATACTATCATCAATAATCGGATAAACCCAAACGCTTGAAAAGCTAGTATGCCGTTTGGCGGCACTATCATAAGGAGAAATACGCACAAGCCTGTGAACACCGCTCTCCGTCTTAGAATAGCCATAGCTATTCTCACCTTTAATTTCCAAAGTGGCCGATTTTATGCCCGCTTGATCGCCTGCATGATAATCAACAATAGACACTTTATAACCGCGTTTTTCAGCCCATCGTTGATACATGCGTTGCAACATTTCAGCCCAATCTTGGCTTTCTGTTCCGCCTGCGCCAGCGTGAATTTCGATATAACAATCATTACCATCGGCCTCACCAGACAATAATGCTTGCACCTTGTCCGTATCGGCGCGATTGGCCAAAGATTCTAAATCTCTAACCCCTTCTAACGCAAGCTCATCATCGCCTTCCATTTCAGCAAGCTCTATGAGTTCGACCGTGCCTTCTTTTTCGGATTGAATTTCTTTGGCCGCATTTACCGAGCCTTCCAAACGGCGACGCTCGCGCATCACATCTTCGGCGGCCTTTGGATCATTCCATAAATCTGGGTCCTCCACGCGCGCGTTTAATTCATCAAGACGCCGCAAAGCAAAATCCCAATTGAGCGATAATTTAACCAGATCAAGCGCAGCTTCGATCCTATCAACAAATGATTGCGCATCGGCGCGCATAATAAAACTCCCGCATGATGTTCGTTACAAACGCATTATTAGGTGAAATAGCTTAGATAAGCAAAAAGTACAGATGAAAATGATTTAGCTATGCAACCAATTCCAAGGCTAGTAAATACCGCCCTCATCTTGCAAAAAATCATCATCGCGTTTGGTACCCGCTGCACCGCGCTCGTTCCTCTGGCTCGCTCTTGGATTCGCACTCGCGGTAGATGCTTTTTGGGTTGTTTGCGGTTTGCGCGCTGCTATCTCTTCGCGCCTTATTGTGCGCTTTGGTTCAGTTTGCGGCTTAAAAGCTTCCCATATAACATTGCCCGTCAAATCATTCCCAGGCCATCGGCCAAAAACGCGCTTACCCGATTGGCGGTCAACGCGCACCAATCTTGCTTCTTTGGGCGCAACAAATGGCAAGGCTGGCATACCGGCAAAAGCCTCTCTGGCAAATTGCTTGAACACAGGTGCAGCAACGGAGCCGCCTTGAGCATAGCTGCCCATATTTTTGGGCTTATCATAGCCTAAATAGACACCCGCAACCAAATTAGGAGCTCCGCCAACAAACCAAACATTAGTGGGGCCAGATGTGGTTCCAGTCTTACCAAATAGTGGACGTCCTAAATCTTTTAACAATGTTGCTGTACCGCGCTGCACAACGCCTTCGAGCATATGCACAACTTGATAAGATGTCACTGGATCCATCACTTGTTTTCCATCGGGACGGAAACGCGGCATTGGCTTGCCATCCCACTCAGCCATATTGCAAGTGCGACAAGGCTTCCATTTGGAGGGCCAAATAACTTTGCCACGGCGATCTTGGACAAAATCAATTAAAGTTGGTTGCAATTTACGGCCATGATTAACCAGCATAGAATAAGCATTGGTCATTTTCATAACCGTTGTATCGCCAGCACCCAGAGCAAAAGCGAGATAGGGAGGATAATCACCAATATCCATCGCTCTAAATACATCGGCAACATTGCCCATACCAGCATCATTAGCAGCCCGTACCGTCATAAGGTTGCGAGATTGTTCTAATCCCCAGCGCATAGTTTTGGGGCCTGCACCGCGAGAGCCCCCAAAGTTACGGAAGCATTTCCGGCCAAGCGCCGTTGACTGCCAAACGCAAAATGGGCCGTCCACTATGATTGATGTTGGCGTCATACCTTGATCGAGAGCAGATGCATAAACAAAGGGTTTAATTGTAGAGCCAGGTTGACGTTGGGCCTGCGTTGCGCGGTTAAAGCTGCTTATTCGAGCATCAAAACCGCCTTGCATGGCCAAAACGCGACCAGAACGTGGATCTTGAACGACCATACCACCACCAACTGCGGGAATAGAGCGAGTGACATAAGTGTCTTTACCTGCTGCTGCCACAGTGATTATATCGCCCACTTTCATCCGATTTGGCACCGCCCAAATGATTCCAGTATCGCCATTTCTGAGACCAACTTCTGCACGATTTCTTACCCGCTTAAGCACCACAGCAATTTGCCAATTTCTATAATCAATATCCAAACCAGAATTCGCCATCCGCGATTGCCATTTCCCATCACCCACCGCAATAGTAGCGATAGGGCCAGACCATCCTTTCCCTCTGTCGAATCGGATCAAACCATCACGCAACGCTTTAGTGGTGAGCTTTTGAAATCTCGGATGAAGCGAAGAACGCACCCATAAACCACCATTATAAACGCTATAAGGGCCAGCTTCGCTAGTTTCACCAAAATTTTCAATGAGCTGCCGTCTAATTTCTTCGACAAAATAATCGCCAATCGGATCATATACAGCAGTACGACGCTCGATCGTATCAAGGGCTTTAGCCTGTGCATTTCGGCGCTGAATATCGGATACCCAGCCATTTTCTTGCATTTCAGCCAGCACCCAGTTTCGCCGCTCAATAGCCCTCTTTGCTCGGCTTTCAGGCCTATAATTTGCTGGGCCTTTGGGTAAAATTGCTAAATAAGCGACCTCGTGCAATTCTAATTGATCGACACTTTTACCAAAATAAGATTGCGCGGCGGCTTCTACACCATAGCTATTACGTCCTAAAAATATCTCGTTGAGATACAGCGTTAATATCTGCTGTTTACTTAAAGATGATTCTATACGATAAGCTAGCAAGGCTTCTTTCAGCTTGCGCGTATAGGTAACTTCATTTGTCAAAAGAAGGTTTTTCGCCACTTGCTGCGTAATGGTAGAAGCACCTACGGGTCTACCATCGCTTTGAATATTGCGCAGCAATGCCGCCGCAATTCCTGGATAATCAATGCCCCCATGCTTAAAAAATGTTTTATCTTCAGCGGAGAGATAAGCCTTTACAAGCATGTCAGGCAAATCGCCATATTCTAGGGTTACTCGGCGCTGACGCGCATAGCTATGAAAAGGTTCGCCATCAATATTGCGCACAACGGTTGGTAATGGCGATTCATATTGCAATAATGCCTTTGCATCGGGAAGGTTGCGCACGACCGTCAACCACAAAATCAGCAAAGCAAGCAAAAACAAACCCACGGCATAGCAGAGCCAGCGAAAGAGACGTTTATTCCATAATTTCTGTATCTTTACCCAGGCTCCCCCTGCGTTACGATTGAGGCGATAGCTAAGGTTTTCTGATGCTTCTTCTTCCATATATCTGCTTCTCTAACATTTTTAGAAAGCAGGTCTAGCTCTTGTTGAGCAATAATCGTATAATAATGAAAAATTTAGCCCTATTGCACCACATTTGCAACAATAGGGTTCTAAATATTGATGATTGCAAGAAGCTATTCTTACTACAGAATGTTGAAATTCATCGCTTCCTTGAAAAATGCGCTTGTATTGCTTTGGTAACGCTATCGGCAATTTTGCTTTGCCCATTGGCCGTCGAGAGAAATGCGACATCTTGTTTATTGGTCAAATAGCCCGTTTCAAACAAAATGGATGGCGTATCTGGGGCTTTCAAGACGACAAATGAGGCAAAACGATGCGAATTTGAACGTAAACGCATATTGGGCTTAGCCTCGCGTAATAATATTTTCGCAAAATCAGCAGACACATTCATGGTTTCGCGTTGGGTTAAATCGATCAATATAGAGGATACATTATCATCGGCCCCACCAAGATTAATCCCATTAATTATGTCGGCCTTATTCTCACGCGATGCTAATTTCTGAGCCTCTCTATCGGATGCAACCTCGGATAATGTATAGACAGTTGCTCCATTTGCAGCATGGCTGCCAGCGGCGTCCGCATGAATAGAGATAAATAAGTCAGCTTTCATTTTACGGGCAATACCAAATCTATCTTGGAGCACCAAAAATTTATCGTTTTCGCGGGTTAAAGCAACTCTGATACGGCCAGTAGACGCCAGCCTATCTCTGATCTTTTTTGCAATGGCTAAGGTGATATTTTTTTCCCTGATACCACCATGCGGAGAGATTGCACCAGGATCATGCCCGCCATGCCCTGCATCGACCACAACCAAGGGAAGGCTGCTGTCTTTAGGGCCATAGATTTTGAGAGCTGAGCTACTATTTTTCTTGATTCTTGCGCGCGCCGCATAATCTTTTTTCGGCGGAGCAGAGCGAAAATTGGCAGGCGGTAAAAATATTGTACGGCCAGTCCCCAATGTGGATGTAAATTCCCCATCAGCAGCCGTGCGCACATTAAGACGCAATTGCTTACCATCGCTGCTAAATTTACCCCCCGTGACGATAGCAGGTCGATCCAGATCAAACACCAAGCGCGCGGTTGAATTATTATATTGACCCAATCGAACACTGCGAATTGCCACATCATCTGGTACAGTATTTCTATTTGCAGAACCAAGCCTGTCTATGCCCTCTACATCTAGTGCGATGCGATTGGGCCCTGCCAAAGAAAATACAGAGGCTTTATGCACCACATCATCAAATGTAATAGTCACTATGCCATTGCTTGCTGTGACATGCTTCACTGACGCAGCTTGCGCCGGGGCAGACATTGATAATGTAGCCGATAATAAAAGAGCAAACATGCCCATCTTATGTCCATAAAGCCGCAGATTAGTCCAGAAAAAAATTAACATCAAATACTCACTTTTTATTATGATGAAATTCTGATTAAGGATAAATTCGTAAAATTATGTGTCAGGACAAGGTTAACAGAGAATTAGTTATAAAAATCTATTGATAAGCTTAGAAATAATAAAAAATAATTTTGGGCAAACTATTTCTACTTAAAATCCTAAGTTTTTAAGCTTTTGGATACAGTGAAATGCTTTTCTAACAATTATTTTTTACAACCCTTGCCCATATAATCATGCAGTGCTAGGCAGTCCGTAATGACAGCAATAGTTGTTATTTCAATGATAGGATGGGATGCATCCTTTTTATAACAGGTTGACGCTGTATGTGGCATAACATTTCCTTGCGAAATATTCTTGATGAGAATGTGTATCTCCAAGACATATTATCCGCTTGGACGGCTGTAGTAAATTTATCAAAATTATTTATCAATCGCATATATAAAAAGCACATATGTGATGCGAATCATGCCCATATAGACGCCATTTTTTTAAAACGAAATTTTCAAAAACACGCTTGGTCGGTCATACAAATGATTTCGAACCCACCGAGCCTTAACAATAGTGGGCGCAATGCAGAGCTTTCAACGACTGTTCTGCACCCTTTACGGAGTATAATGAATGACAACGCGCATGTTAATAGACGCGCGGCACAAGGAAGAGACTCGTGTCGCAGTTGTATCAGGGAATAAAATAGAAGAGTTAGATTTTGAATCGGCAGAACATAAACAGATAAAGGGCAATATATATTTAGCGAAAGTAACGCGGGTTGAGCCCTCTTTGCAAGCTGCATTTGTTGATTATGGCGGCAATCGTCAGGGTTTTCTGGCCTTTTCTGAAATCCATCCCGATTATTATCAAATACCAAAAGAAGATCGCGAGCAATTGCTCGCAGAAGAAGCTGCTGCTGCTGCTGAAGAAGCCGAGCTGCGCGAAAAAGAAGAAGCCGAAGATGAGCTTGCTGCCCAAGAAGGCGCGCTTGCCGATGTCGATGATAGCGATGATAATAATGACAGTGTAGAAACTTTTGAAGCGGCCGACGACGATGTCGAACAGGAAGCCGAAGAAGAAAAAGCCGCCAAAGCGAAACGCACCAGAGAAAAACGCAAAAAAGCACCCCAAAAAGCGCCTGAAGAGAATGAAGCTTCAGATGATAATGATTCATCTGATGAGGCTGCTCAGGTCTCTAGTGAAACTGATCAGGCCACTGATGATAAAGACAAAGAAGAAAAACCCAAAAAACCGCGCAAGAGACGCGCACCAAAAACCAAATCTATGATCGTAGATGATAGCGAAAATATCATTAGCGACGATCAAGATTACAGCAGCTCTGATGATAATGACGTCGATGGCAATAATGGTGATGATGCTTTTTCCGATGATAGCGATCAAGACAAATCTCGTAATCGCAGGCGGCGCGGAAATAGAGGCCGCAACGATAAGAAGAATATGCGCGGTAATCGCCAACAAAGAGGCCGTCGTCCCAGTGATGAGGTTCGCGCCAAAAGAATTGCTTTACGCCGCCGTTACAAAATCCAAGACGTCATCCATCGCCGCCAAGTATTATTAGTGCAAGTGGTCAAAGAGGAGCGCGGAAATAAAGGCGCTGCGCTTACCAGCTATTTATCTTTAGCGGGCCGTTATTGCGTATTAATGCCCAACACTAGCCATGGCGGTGGTATTAGCCGCAAAATTAATAGCGGCACCGACCGTAAACGCCTGAAATCTATTGTTGCAGATATGAAGCTGCCCGTCTCGATGGGCTGTATCATCCGCACCGCAGGCCTGTCTAAAACCAAAGTCGAAATAAGACGCGACTTTGATTATCTTGCCCGTTTATGGGACAAAATCCGCGAACGTACATTGACGGGGGCTGCCCCTATGCTGGTGCATAGCGATAGCGACCTGATTAAACGCGCCATACGCGATATTTATAATCGTGATATTAGCGAGGTGAATATTGAAGGCGAAGATGGATTTAAGGCTGCCAAAGACTTTATGAAGCTCTTGACGCCGAGCCATGTTAAGAAGCTCAAACAATATACTGACTCCGTTCCTTTGTTCCAACGCTATGGCGTCGAAGATCAATTAAACGCAATGTATCACCCTATCGTTCAATTAAAATCAGGCGGATATATAGTCATTAACCCAACAGAGGCTCTTGTCTCTATTGATATTAACTCTGGTCGTTCCACCAAGGAACATGGCATTGAAGCAACGGCCGTCAACACCAATTTAGAAGCTGCGCGCGAAATAGCGCGTCAATTAAGATTGCGCGATATGGCGGGTTTAGTGGTTATCGATTTCATTGACATGGATCATCATAGCAATATTCGCAAAGTTGAACGCGCTATGAAAGATGCTCTGCGTAATGATCGTGCCCGCATCCAAGTAGGCCGCATCTCTAGCTTTGGCCTCTTAGAAATGAGCCGCCAACGATTGCGCACTGGCGTATTAGAAGCGTCTACCCGCGAATGCCCGCATTGCGAAGGCACGGGCCTCGTTCGCACATCATCCTCATCTGCTCTATCAGCATTGCGCATGATAGAAGATGAAGCCGCGCGCGGCAAAGGGAGCAATATCGAATTGGCTGCCAGCGAAGAAGCAACTATCTATGTGCTTAACAATAAGCGTTCAGAATTGGCCGATATTGAAGCACGCTACAATGTGCGTATATCTATCAAGCCGAATGGCGAAGTAGAGGGTGCGAAAATGACGGTATCTTCCTCTGGCCCGAAACCAATGAAAACGGCTCATATCATTCCGATTACCGATAACGAGAGCAATGATAGCGTTGACACCACCGATGATGTGCAAGAAGAGGGTGGCCGTAACCGCCGCCGCAGAGGCCGTCGCGGCGGGCGAGGGCGTAATAATGATCGCCAAGCTCAAAATGAGAATAAAGAGCATAGTGAAACGCAAGCTGAAACTGGCAAAAGCGATGCGGATAAGGCTGATACGGGTAAAGGCGAGAGCGATAAGCCATCGCCCGCTGAAACAGAAAAACCCAAACGCCGTTCTTCGCGTACCAAAAAAACTAGCGATGAAAAGAGCGTTGTGCAAAATGCTGATGCGCACCTATCTCAAGCAGAAGTGTCTGAAACAGAAGCCGTCGCCGATGAAAAACCGAAACGCAAACGTGCTCCGCGCAAAAAAGCGGTGAATAAAGAAACTCCTGCAGCGCAAGAAGTTGAGAATAGCGAACCGGATGATAAAAAAGCTGCTACGAAAACTAGACGACGCAAAGCAGCTTCTAAAGATGCTTCTGACAGCAATGATGGAGAGAAAGAGGCCGCCAAGAAGCCGAAACGACGCCCCAAAAAAACCGAAGATTCGGATGCTATAGACAAAGCAAAAAAGACGACTAAGGCACCGGCTAAAAAGCGTGCAGCCAAATCTGCTGAGAGCAAAGCCAAGGCAAAGGATGACACAGGTTCAAATGAAAGCTCAAGTCCAAATGAAAGCTCAAGTCCAAATGAGGGCGAACCCAACCCACGCAAAGGCTGGTGGCAGCGCACATTTGGATAATATAGTCTGAATTAATTTAATATTGCCGTTGATGATTATCTCATTGGCGGCATTATTATTTCTACTTCATAATTCGTTCAGCTTTATTGCGTCATATATTTTTTGAAATTTATAATAGTTGTAACCATATATAGAGATATACGAAATCAACATTATGTGGCATTAATAATGTACCGTAATAATAGTGTAATTGAGAATGAGGACTAAATGCCCAATATTTTAATCAAACCTATATTAAAAACCTTTATGCTCCCCATCTTAGCTGGCTTATTTGCGCTTCAACCCGCAATGGCCCAATCTATTTTGCGCGATGCAGAGACTGAATCATTCCTCAAAGAAATTTCCAAACCCATCATATTGGCAGCGGATTTAGACCCCAATAATGTCAATGTCGTCATTATTAATGATCCATCTATAAATGCTTTTGTATCGCGCGGACAAATTATATATTTGCACAGCGGTTTGATTGATGTTGCTGATACTGCCAATGAAGTTCAAGGCGTGATAGCCCATGAATTGGGGCATATCGTAGGCGGCCATGTTATCCGCTTTTCCGATGGTGCATCAGCATCCAGAAAATTATCTATCGGTAGTTTAATATTAGCCGCCGCCGCCATTGCCGCTGGTGCAGGAGAAGCTGGCCTTGGTATAATCGGCGCTGGTCAGCAATTAGCACTTGGAAATATACTATCCTATAACCGCGTTCAAGAAAGCGTGGCGGATGCATCGGGGGCTCATTATTTATCCGAAGCAGGCATTTCAGGTAAAGGATCCATCTCTTTTTTCAAAAAACTTCAAGGCTATGAATTACGGCGCGGTATCCCGCAAAACAACAGCTTTAACCGCACCCACCCGCTTTCTGGTGAGCGTATTGCTACCTTGCAAAGCGGCTATATTGCTGATCCTGCGTGGGACAAACCTCTTAACGAAGAATGGGAAAAGAAGTTTCGTCGGGTTCAAGCCAAATTATCAGGGTTTATAACCGACCCAAAACAAACATTGCGCAACTATCCCGAAGCGGATGATTCAATACCCGCACGCTATGCGAGAGCCTATGCTTGGCATAAATCGGCTTATCCCGCAAAAGCCATTGCAGAGGCCGAGGGCTTAGTAACTTTACACCCCAATGATCCTTATTTTCTTGAACTACAAGGTCAAATATTACTCGAATCGGGTCGCCCCGAAGAAGCGCTCACTATATTGCGCAAGGCCACAAAATTATCGGAATATCACCCCCTTATTTCAACTATATTTGGACATGCATTGATTGCTTCTGAAGATCCAAAATATCTGGACGAAGCAAGAGAAGTGTTGCGAATTTCAGTCTCAAAAGATAATCATAATCCATTTGCATGGTATCAATTGGGCGTTGTCTATCAACAACAAGGCGACTATGCGCGAGCATCCTTGGCAAGCGCAGAGCGATATTTAATCATCGGTCAACCACATTTAGCCCTCCAACCCGCAATAGAAGCGCAAGCCGAATTAGAAAAATATAGTTCCGATTGGCTGCGGGCACAGGATGTCGAATATGCTGCCACAGCCCAATTAGAAAAATCTAATGGAAAAAAGAAGAAAAAGAAAATCAAAAGTGGCTTTACGATTCAAAAATCACAAACCCACTCACCACATTTTTAATGCTATAGACAAATATAAAAGCATCTAAGAAAGCCCCTCAGTCTCATGAAAAATATCACCTCAACTATTGCTCTGACTCTCTCGGCAATCAGCATAGCTGCTATAGGAACTCTCTATATCAAGCGCGATGCTATTATTCGCAATCAAATCGTTGAGAATCCAGATATTATCACCGAAGCTATTTCTGTATTGCAGCGCCAAGAAATGGCTGGCCGATTGGACAATTTCAAAAAACCGCTCACCACTCCATTTTATAATGGCTATGCAGGCAATCCTAATGGCGATGTCACTTTAGTTGAAATGTCAGATTATAATTGCGGTTTTTGTCGCAAAAGCCTTGCCGATGTAGAAAAATTGATAAAGGAAGATGATAATATTCGTGTCGTTTACAAAGAAACCCCCGTATTAGCTCAATCCTCGCTAATAGCAGCCCAATGGTCGCTTGCCGCCGCAAAACAGGGGAAGTCGAGAGAATTTCACAACGCCCTATTCGCTATTGGCAAAACTGATGATGCAAGTATCAATAACGCCGCCAAAAAAGCAGGGCTTAATATCGAAGAAGCACAACAGCAGCTACAAAGCGATGAAATACAAGCTGAAATACGACAAAATTTAAGCATCATGCGAGAGATTGGGCTGTCTGGAACGCCTAGTTTTATCATTGGTGATGAAATATTAGAAGGCGCGGTTGGCTATGATGCGCTCAGCGAGGCCGTTGCACGTGCAAGAGACACTCTTTAATTTCTGATTATAATTCTGATTATAGAGCCGATATATTATCTCGACCCAAGCTAATCATAATTTAACGCGGCTTTAATCCCTTTGCAAAAACGAACCCCTCAACGCTCCCTTTACGGCTAGATGGCGGCTTGGCATGCTTAACGCTGGTGAAATTTTGCTTTAATATTGTCAGCAATTCTCGGTGCGTTCCACCTGCAAATACTTTGCACAGAAAATCGCCTCCTTCCGATAGGTTTTCAATCGCAAAATGCGCCGCTGCCTCAACCAACCCCATAGTGCGCAGATGGTCGGTTTGTTTATGCCCCACCGTATTGGCCGCCATATCAGATATGACCAAATCAGGCATCTGCCCTAATGCTTGCATCAAAATATCGGGCGCAGCATCGTCCATAAAATCCATTTCAAACAAAGTAACGCCTTCTATGGGATCGACAGGAAGTAAATCGATACCGACAATATCCATATTAGGGTTTTTGCGTTTAATATATTGCGCCCAGCCACCTGGGGCTAACCCTAAATCAATAACGGCCTTCTTGCCTTTCAATATATTAAATTTTTCATCTAATTCGATTAACTTAAACGCGGCACGGCTTCTATAGCCTTGCGCTTTTGCCATGCGAACATAGGGATCATTTAATTGTCTCTCAAGCCATCTAGTGGATTGAGCTGATCGTTTCCGCGCTGTTTTTACTCGTTGTTTTCCGCCGATTGAGCGGCCTGCGCCTGCTGGTTTTACCATGATTACACCAACTGTTGGGTGCGCAAAGATACGCGGCCATTATGATTCATCAAAGAGCGCAAAATACCCTCTCTAATTCCGCGATCTGCCACGCCTAATTGATCCGCAGGCCAGATATCCAATATACTCTCTAATATCGCACAGCCCGCAACGACTAGGTCTGATCTCTGTTCACCGATACAGGGGAGTAAACTTCTTTCTTGGGGAGTTTTGGCGGCCAAAGATTGGCTTATCTCGCGCATGGCATCGGCGGGAACATGAATGCCATCGACTTTATTTCGGTTATAATAAGGCAATTCCAGATATACACTCGCCAGCGTTGTTATCGTGCCAGATGTCCCTAAAGTCCGAAAATCTCCATACTTGGGAAGCCTGTCACCAAAATCTCTAAAACTCTCTCTCACCCGTTTGCGCATATTGTCATAGGCTTTAATGCGCGCTTTTTCGCTATCCTCTTTTATAGTCTCGCTCTCAGTCAATGTGACAACGCCCCATGGGATGCTGATCCATTCAATAATTTCAGGAATAGCATCATGCGTTGATACGAGCACAAGCTCGGTCGAGCCGCCGCCAATATCA
Organism: uncultured Sphingomonadaceae bacterium; assembly: GCA_938050045.1. GTDB lineage: Bacteria > Pseudomonadota > Alphaproteobacteria > Sphingomonadales > Sphingomonadaceae > Sphingorhabdus_B. The sequence continues at coordinate 98,292 of CALLJS010000011.1, read as the reverse complement.
AAAATTAATGCAGGCCCCTCGCCTTTTGGTAATAATATATGGCATCCAAGTACAGCAAGGCGGGCTTCCTCTTCGGAAGGAATTATGTCCAAGACAATTCCGGTTTCTTTGCGAACACGCTCTATAAACTCAACGCCATTGATGGCTTGGCGACACGCTTCGGTTGCGACAGAGCGCGACAATATAACATTTCTGCGTTTTAACTTTTGAGCACAAATAGCAAGAGCTTCGACGGCTCTATCCATTGCATTATCGCTAATACGTCCTGATTTTGCTAATCCTTCGCCAAGTCGCACAACGCGCGAGAAAGCATCGATAATCTTAAAGCCGTCATGAACGGGCTTTGCAATAAGCAACCGACAATTATTGGTTCCAAGGTCAAGAGCCGCATAGGCCGCATTTTTTGAACCCGCTAGAGATGCTTGTGATTTAATATTTTTCTTGTTGCAGCTTGTTTTGTTGCGCTTAAAGCGCGGCTTATTGGGCCTTGGCTTTGCAACGCTTGTTGAGTTACACTGAATATAAGGTTTTTCACAGCTTTTTTTGATTGGCTTACCATAGCCAACAGCATCACACTCTGAGTGCTGTAAAGACTTTGAAGCCGCATTTGATTGGCATTCTTCTTCTATAAGAAGGCCATCACTATCATAATGCGGCAATGGGGATAACTGATCCGCCATGACCTATACTCTCTTATATTATCAACCGATGCGGAAAATACCGTCAGCACTTAATTATTGAATAGCTCATAATGGTTAATAATTCAAGGCTATGATTTAGATGTATAAATCGCCTAGAATGATAAAGCTTGGCAATTTATTTTGAGATAATAACTAAAATTTTGAAAAAAATTCCCTGCTATGTGAACCTTTTCCCAAAATGATGTACTAAGTAAGTGATACGTTAAAAAATGGACAAGATTAAGCCAATGAAGAATAGACTAATTTCGCCAAATTCAGCACTTGCTGAACATAGCGAAGCTGCGCTTATTCAACGGTTAATTAATAGAGATATGCAAGCATTTGAAGGATTATACGAAGACTATAGAAAGAAATTATCTCATTTCATCGCCAATATGGTTAACAAGCCCCAGATTGTCGAAGAGGTCTTTAATGACACTATGATGGTCGTATGGCAAAAAATTGGAGGTTTTGCAGGAGCGAGTAAATTATCAACTTGGATTTTTGCTATCGCTTATCGCAAAGCGATTAGAGCAAGGTCTAAAATTGATGAACCTCTATCAGATGAGGCAGCGTCACAGAATATAGAAGAAAATGATACAGAAGATGCATTTGAGCAAGGACGTTTAAGGCAATTACTCAACAATGCGATGGAGTCATTATCGTATGAACATCGCACAGTCGTTAGCCTAACTTATTTTGAAGGTCTTCATTATAGCGATATTGCAGCGATAATGGACTGTCCAGTGGATACCGTAAAAACAAGGATGTTTCATGCAAGACGCCAACTTAAAAAAACGCTCGGCGGCGAAATTGCAGATTGGTTATAGGAATTAATTATGACACAAAGTTCAAACAATTTATGCGATACGCATATTGAAGCATTAATTCCTTGGTTTGTAACAAATCAACTGGACGCAGCAGAACAGGCAACAGTGCAACACCATATTGAAGTTTGCCTTGATTGTGCCAAAATTGTTGATGAAGAACGCAAAATTGCCGCTCTTATTCTAGAAAATGAAGCCGATGAAATCCCATCCAATTGGAAAGCATTTCAACAGCAACTTATTAGTTCTGATTTGGATCACTCTGATTCAACAGAGCCTGAGGAAAGCGATGATATTATCCCACCCCCTTCTAATATCATTCGCTTTCCTCTCTTTAACAAAGCTAAAACAGCCATTTCTAAACCCAAAACGCTGGGCTTTATAGCTGTTGCTCAAGCAGCGGCTCTCGCAGCGATTATTGCGGTACCTAATAGCAATAATTTTAACAATATAGCCAATGAAGGAAACCAAATTTATGATACTTTGAGCAGCACAGAACTGGCACCGCAGCAGGGCGTAAATATCATCATGCAATTTGACCCAAGCTTAACGGTAGAAGAATTTAACACGCTCCTGACAAGCAATACTATTCAAATAGTCTCTGGGCCAACCTCTGCCAATGCCTATGTGGTCAAAATACCAGATGATATGACAGTAGAAACCCTGCGATCTAAGGAACAAATATTATTAGCTGAACCGATTAGTGCGGAGTAACAGGCCATGAAATTAATACATTATATAATCCTAGCTATTGCTTTGACCCTTGCTGGATGGCTTGCATTCTCTGGCATTAATTCAGACGCTACAGCGCAGCAAGAGCAAAATGATAAACCATATCAAATCATGGTTATGATGGAGCTACCTGCCAACCATATTCGTGCTGGATCAACCTATAGCGCGGGATATGGTAACGCTCGTCAAAAAGCCCTTCGCCAGCGATTAGGGAAATCCATTGCCAAGAAATATGGATTGAAATTTGTTGATAATTGGCCAATGCCGTTAATGGGTATTGAATGTTTTATCATGGAAGTTCCATCCAATGTCATGGTTGATGCATTAATAGTAAAATTATCAGATGATAAACATGTGTCTTGGGCAGAGCCCATGAGAGATTATGGCGTTTTATCGGCTAAGCGCACCTATAATGATCCGCTTTATTCGGTTTCTCCTGCGGGCCAAAAATGGAAAATAGCAGATCTGCATCGCAAATGGACGGGGCGCAATATTTCTATTGCTGTCATTGATACACAAATAGAACGCAACCATCCCGATCTCGTTGGGCGAGTCAAAACGTCCAAAAATTTTACAACTTTAGCCAATAGTAGAGCAGAGCTCCACGGAACGGGTGTCGCAGGTGTAATCGGCGCAAAAGCAAATAACGGCATTGGGATCGCAGGCATTGCGCCCAATGCGCAGCTCATTGGTTTAAGGGCCTGTTGGCAAAGTAAAAGCAATCAAAAATCAATCTGTAATACGCTCAGCCTCGCTCGAGCGTTAAACTATGCCACAGAAAAGCGCGTTGATATTATTAATCTAAGCTTGGGCGGGCCTCCTAGTAGATTATTATCGCAATTAATCGATGCTGCAACCCACAGAAATATAGCCGTTGTTGCAGCTTATAATAAAAAATTGCCATCTGGTGGCTTTCCAGCGTCGCATAAAAAGGTTATTGCCGTCTCTAGCGATGGTGAATCGACTAGCATGAATAGAGGTTTTAAAGCTCCTGGAAATGGAATACCAACAACACGGCCTGGCGGAAAATGGCATCTTGCTGATGGCAGCTCCTATGCAGCGGCGCATGTTAGTGGCTTGCTGGCTCTTATGCGCGAGTGCCGTAAATCGGCTGCAAAAAATTGCAGATCGCTTGCCACACAATCAAACAGCCGCTTCATCATCGACGCAAAAGCCTCGCTTATGTAAAATAAAAAGCGGCATTACCTCCATTTTATTGGTCAATCTTTTTATTTTTTCATCTCAAACCAGCCATGCTCAAATCAGTGGCTCTGTATTAGCCGAAACAGATAGTTGGTTCAGAGGCCGCTCTATTAGCCAAGGGCAACCTGTTATTTCTGTTAATTTATCCTATGATGATAACAGCGGCATCTATGGCGGCACTGCAATTGCATTCACGCTTGGTGAACAAAACCAAGGCCCGTTATCTTTTATTGGATCATTAGGCTATGCCAAAAATATTGATACAAATTTATCAACAGATATAGCCGCAACAGTAACAACCTATACCGAGCGCGCGAGCAGAATGGCCAATGAAACATTTGTTGAATTTCATACGGGTCTTACCTATAAAAATCTGACAGGACGAATACGCTATTCACCAAATTTCCAAGAATTAGACGCACAAACCATATATATGGAGGTTGATGCAGCCCATAGATTAGGGGATGGCTTTAATATGCTCGCTCACGCAGGCTTTTTACAGCAAATTGGCGGCGTAGGTTCTTTGGGAGAGCGAAATTCGCGCTACGATCTCAGCCTTGGAGTTTCAAAAGATATTGGTCTGTGGAATATTAATGGCAGTATCAACTATGGCGGCGATCGTGGAGGTACTTTTTTCAGCGGCCCATGGCGCATAAGAGACGCCATTATTCTGGGTGTAAGCAGAAGTTTTTAACATTAATTTATAATGTTTTGAAAAAATTAATCTCTTTCAGAATTTATTAATTCACAAAAAACAAAAAAATTTGAACCTTTTTGAGAACAATAGACACTAACAAATGGTTAACGATGAAAATCATTAACTATTTTAAACCCCCATTGTTCACAAATTAGGAATTTTTTATGAATCCCCCAAAGAGAAATAGTAAAAGTGCTAATATACAGCGCCTATTGCTTACATCGACTTCGGCTGCTGCTATGTTGATAAGCGCGCAGGCACAGGCGCAGCAAATTATAGCGAATGGTACAACTGCTACAACGGTTAGCCAAGCTGATGGGGAAACTATCAGCAATCCAGTTGGTAATGCAGCAGTGGTAGCTGATAATCCAGCAATAGAAATAGCCAATAATGATGTTACAGTGCAAAATGATGGTTCCTTAGCAACCACAGGTGTTACCCAAACCATACAAGTGAATGCAGATACAAGCGGTGCCATCCTTAATAATGGTGCTGCAGGCACATTAACAGCAGACTCTCGCGTCATTAATGTTGATGGTGATAATGTTGTCATTAACAATGATGGCTCACTATTGGGCACAGGCAGCCAACGTAACGGCGCTATATATGGCAATAGAACATCCGATAACTTAACCATTAATAACAATGGTTCAATCGATGCTGGTAATGAAGGCGCGGCTATTGCCATTGAAGTAGGCGGCGGCGGCGGCCCAATTTCAGGCACTATCGTAAATAGCGGAACAATCAATGGTCGTGGTCAAGCGGCAGCTACTGGCGGAACTGCTGGTGACGGCATTCGTTTCTTTGGCCCAGGCCTTGTTCCAAAATATATATATGCTGGTGACATCACCAACAATGGCACTATTAACAGCGACAGTACGCAAGGCACTGTGGCTGGTATTCGCTTTGCTAACCGTATTGGTTTCCAGGGTACTTTGACCAATGATGGCACAATTTCTGGTGTCCAAAATGGCTTATATTTTGGTAATGATGCCGATAATAGTGGCGGCATTGTAAATAATTCAGGTATCATCTCATCGGGCAGCCGCGCGCTGAACATCGATGGCTTAGGGCTTGTTGTTAACAATCTTGCTGATGGTCAAATCATCGGTACAGGCGATCAACGCAATGGCACGGTTTATGCCGATAGCACTGCACAAGACTTCACGCTAAACAATGCAGGTCTTATCGATGCAGGCGAAGACAACCAAGGGGCTGGCTTCTCTGTAGAATTATCCGAAGATGGCAATAATTTTGACATCAACAACTCAGGCACGATCCAAGGGCGCGGCATAGCTGGTGCAGGTTCACCACTTGCTGGCGATGGCCTGCGGTTCGAGCGCGAGCGTGTCAATGGTCTGCTAGATGGCACAACCTCTGGTTTGTTCACTGGTACAATCACCAACTCTGGTCTTATCGATTCAGAAGGCAATAGCGGCACAACAGCGGGTATCCGTTTTGTGAACGGTGTGTCTTTTAACGGAACAATCGATAATATAGGCACTATCTCTGGTGTTCAAAACGGCCTTTACTTCGGTAATGCGACCCCTGCTGGCGGCGGTGACTTCACAGGTGCTATTGTAAATAATTCAGGTATCATCTCATCGGGCAGCCGCGCGCTGAACATCGATGGCTTAGGGCTTGTTGTCAACAATCTTGCTGATGGTCAAATCATCGGTACAGGCGATCAACGCAATGGCACGGTTTATGCCGATGGTACTGCCAATAATTTCACCTTAAACAACACAGGAAATATTGACGCAGTCGTCCAGGGTTCGGGTGTATCGTTTCAACTTGGTGTCAATGATGGCGATGTTCGCAGTTTTACCTTGGTGAATGATGGGACAATTGCAGGGCGCGGTGAAGCCCTTGCTTCTGGCGAATCTGCTGGTCTTCGTTTATTCAACGGTGCTGGTGCTGGAACAACTGTTACAGTCACGCAAGATATTGTTAATAACGGAACAATATCTTCTGAAACTGGCCCTGCTCTATTGATTGAAAATATAGCCTTTACAGGTTCTGTCATCAACAATGGAACATTAACAGGCCCAATAGCAGTGGATGCTTCAACGGCTCTTGCCGCTGTAGACTTTGTGCAAAATGATGGTTCATTAAATGGTACATTTATTGGTTCAGCATTCACAGACACGCTTAACTTCACCGGAACATCTACCCTTGCTGGCGACGTTAATGGTAATGTTGATGTCACAGTGAATGAAGCAGCTATAGTCACTGTTGACGGTGAGCGCGCAATTGACGGCAACCTTACATCAAATGGTATATTGAATTTCGACCTTAACGTCGATTCATTGGCTGTAGATGGCGATACTATATTGGGTGCAAACAGCATTGTTAATGTTGCAACCACGCAAATCACACAGGCTGATATTGGAACTGCTATCAACGTTATAACCGAAACAGGAAGCTTCACAAATAATGGCGTAACGGTCAATATATTGGATGATGATTTCTTGATCGACTATAACGTAGCTCTGAGTTCGATTATCGTCACGCCGAGCGCTGCTGATTTGTCAACAGTATCTGCTGATGCAAATATTTCAAGCTTTGGTACTGCTATTACTGGTGCAGTTGCGAATAATAGATTGCAAGGCGATGTATTCACAGCCCTTAACAATCTGACAACTGCAGCCGACTTTGAAGCCGCTTCTATCAGCTTGCTACCTGCAATCAACGACGGTGTTGCTCGTGAAATATTTGAAACGCAACGTTTTGCTAGCGCATTACTAACCGATCGTCTTGCTGGAGATAGCAGCGGTATCTGGGGTCAAGTCTTCTTCCGAACCTCTGATCGTGATGCTGAGAGCCTCAGCAGCGTAGGATATGACGGAAATGCAACGGGTTTCACACTCGGAGCAGATGCCAAAGTTGGCGCAAAGGGTAAAATCGGGGCTTTCTTTAGCTATGCTGATATTGATGTGGACTCTGATGGAGCCGCACAAGCGCAAAGCTCTATCAACAGCTACCAATTCTCAGCTTATGCGGGGATTAACTCTGAAACAGCCTTTGTTAATGCCGAATTGGGTTACTCAATTAATGATATTGAGAGCAGCCGTAACAGCATAACCGGCCCTGTATCTGGCGATACAGATGCAGATAGCTTTATTGCTTCGGTTAACGGTGGTTTGAACCTAGGTAATGATAAAATTGCCTTCACACCATTTGCTGGACTTCGTTATGCAACAATCTCGCAAGATGCATTCACCGAAACGGGTGGTCTTGGCTTGACATTGGATACCGATACAACTGATTTCCTAGAAGCATCAATCGGCTTGGGAATTTCAGGAAAAGCTAAGGAAGATAAGGATTTATCAGTAGTTCCCTTCCTTCGCCTTGCTTACACTTATGACCTCATCGGAGACGGTGTTGGCATTAATGGGAGCTTCAATGCTGGTGCGGACAGTTTCCGCCTAACATCAGACAGTGCATCAGATTCGCGTTTTGATGTCGGTGCCGGTCTGAACCTAGTGAACAACAATGGGTTCAGCATTGCAGCAGAATATCAGGGTCGCTTCGCTTCTGATTATCAATCCCATACGGGTGGTGTTACGGTTCGTTTCGCGTTCTAAGTCTTGAAACAAACATAACTACTCGGGAGAGCCGGTTGATGAAAATCAGCCGGCTTTCTTTTATCAAAGTTAAATTTCAAAGATTGGTTGGAAACGATAACATCATTTAACCTTCGCCGCGATCATATTTTAATTCCAAAAACCGCTCGCGCGTGGCCAACTTATCAAGCTCACCTTTGGCAATTTTTAATGTCATAGATTCAATCTCTTGATTGATTGTTTTGAGTCCATTTATTAGCTGATGCTCTGGCGAAGTACCGCCATGTGATTTCTTTTTCAAACTATCGGGCAGCTCCCGATACCCATTTACAAGCTCTGGTAAATGCTCTCCAACCAAAGTGCGCACCTCGCGCGCAGCGGGATCATGTTCACCAATGCGCGCTAATTGCGGTGCCAGTTCATCGAGGCGCGCACCAATATTTTCTACCAAAGTCACGGCGGGAGCGGGCAAAGCAGCGCGCTGTTGTTCCAGCCAAATTTCTGTTTGTCCTGCCAATCTGGGTAGATCGCTGTTTTTGAGGGTTTCGCGCGTCGGTATTGGCATTTTTGGATAGCTTAATAACGCCCAAATAGCGGCCCCCGATAGTCCAAGCGCAATCGCCAATCCGCCCAAACCGATACCGTTGACAATAACCCCAAATATAGATGTACCAACCCATATCGCGCCAACGGCCACAGCCGCCCGTTTGATATTACGCCAACGATGTTTATTTTTCATCTGCGCCGATTTTTCACCGATAGATTTGGCATATTTCTGATTGACTATCGCATTGCCAGCGTTGCGCAAAATTTCATCCGATTGGGAAGCCAAATTCTCACTCATCCGTCAAGTGCCGCCAATAATCCGCCAGTTTCAACCTCTTTACCAGCCTGTGCTTGCCCCTCGGCCCGCGCAATATAGCCTTTGGATTTTTCAACTTCAGTCTCGAGCGCCCCAACGGTTTGTTTCATATTTTCCAGAGCCTTCACCTTGAAACTATCTATCTCATCCATAGTTTGATAAATATTGGTAAAGGCTTGGCTGAGCGTTTCGAGTGGTATAGTCGAAGCGGCCGCTTGTTCATGGATTAATGCGGTATTTTCTCGCATCATTTTGCCCGTACCATCAATAATATTGGCCGTGGTTATATTTAATTGGGTGATTTGTTCCAGCACCAATTTCTGATTGGTCATCGCTTGAGCAACAGTCACAGCAGTTCTCAATGCGCCTACCGTGGTGGTTGACGCGCGATCAACCCCCTTGACCAATTCCACATTATTTTTCTTGACCAAATCAAGAGCTAAATAGCCTTGCACTGTCACGGCCATTTGGGTGAGCAAATCTTGGGTGCGTTGACGCACATAGAATAGAGCCGTATCACGGATGGCTCGTGCTTTTTCAGGGTCGCTAGCATGTAATTCATTGGCTTTTTCTTCGAGCTTCGCATCCAAAGCTTTTGACATATGGATCATTTGCTCAAGCTTGCCCATGGCTGTCCATAGATTTTGACGCTCAACATCTATCGCGGCGTTATCCATCAGCAATTCATCTTTACCACCAGCAAGTCGCTCTAAGATCGAACTGATATGGTTTTGCGCAGATTTATAGCCATCAAAATAATTGCGCAATTTATTCCCATATGGAATGATACCAAATAATTTCCTAGGAGCTAAGAGGTTGCCGCGCTTTGATGGATCTAAATCCTCAACGGTACGGCGAAGTTCGGCTAGATCAGTACCGACGGTTGAGCTTTCATCCATAGAGCGCACAGGCCGATCCAAAAATCGGTTTGACTGACCAGCCGCTGCTACAATTTCTCGCCGCCCCATATTAGTAAGTTGATCGACACGTTTGCCAAATTCGGGAGACTTTGCATCTTGCGCCACCAAATCAGTAACGAAAGCATCCACCTTAATTGCTAATTTTGATTTTTGTTCATCGGTAACAGGAACCAAACCCATCGCTTTTTCTTTTGCGACCACTGGCACGGGATCGGGCGGTGTTAATTTAAGCTCAGTATCGGTTGCTGTTTGCGTGGCCATGCTTCGTCCTTAAATAAATATTATTCTATTAAGATGGGACGAAAGTAATTATTTTTCAAGCTAATCTCGACAAACTGTCCTATAAAAATAAGACAGTGCGTTTGTTTTATGGTATAGTATTAAAAAATTTCATTCATTATCAAAAGGTTGATTCAAAGTCTTGGCAATGATTGGAGCAAGGCGTCTTGCAATAATATCGATACCCTCGGCTGTAGGGTGAATGCCATCTGCTAGCATTAAAGAGGGGTTTGTAACCACTCCATCCAGAATAAAGGGATCAAGCGGGGCATCATATTTTTTCGCTAATTGCGGAAATATAGGGTTGAATGCATCGGCATAATCTGCTCCCAAATTGGGGGCTGCTATCATGCCTGTTAGCATAGCTTGAATATTGCGCGCCTGCAATTCTTCTAATATCGCCGTTAAATTGGCTTTGGTTTGTGCATGGTCAATACCGCGCAGCATATCATTGCCGCCCAACCCCACCATCACCAGATCAGGTTTACGCTTCAAATTATCCAGCACGAAAGATAATCGGTTTAATCCCGCAGATGTAGTATCGCCCGATACGCCAGCACTGTGAACAGCGATAGACGCTCCACCAGCATTCAATTGCCGCTCTAATTCTGGAACTAATCCATCGCCATTGTCGAGACCATAGCCTGCATAAAGACTATCACCAAATGCAACGATTAATTTTTCTTTGATTTCAGTGTTATTCGTCTGTTTCTTAATGTCATTGGCCGTATTGGTATTGCTTAGAGTGCTGCCAAGATTAGTGATTTTATTTCCATCCGTATTTTCATCAGCTTCGCTGCATGCGCATAACATCTGGACAAAGAGCAATAGCACCGCATATTGAGCAAAAATTCGTATCACTGGAAATCTCCTATATCATGCCCAACATTCATAACGCCAACCCAACCGAAACAATAGCCATTAATGCTAAAAATGTGACATTAAGTTTGGGCACAAAAGATGCTCCCGTCAATATATTGCGCGGCGTCGATTTAGAAATTAATTCTGGCAGCAGCGTGGCATTGCTTGGCCCATCGGGGTCAGGAAAAAGCTCGCTCATGGCAGTTTTATCTGGATTAGAACAAGCCAATAGCGGTCAAATATTGATCGATGGATTAGATTTTGTCGCCCTTAACGAGGATGCATTGGCCCGTGCGCGCCGCGGCCGTATTGGAATAGTGCTGCAAGCATTTCATCTCTTACCCACCATGAGCGCGATTGAAAATGTTGCTGTTCCTATGGAATTGGCTGGTATCGATAATCCCTTTGATCGCGCCAAAGAAGAATTAGAAGCAGTAGGCTTGGGCCATCGCATCACCCATTATCCCGTTCAATTATCGGGTGGAGAGCAGCAACGTGTTGCTATTGCTAGAGCTATGGCCGCGCAACCTTCGATCATATTTGCAGATGAACCGACGGGTAATTTGGATGCCGCTACGGGCAAATCCATTATCAATATATTGTTCGAACGACAAAAAGCACGCGATGCAACATTGCTTATCATCACCCATGACCCTGCGCTTGCTAAACATTGCGATCGTGTCATCACGATGCACGATGGCAAAGTGATTGAGGATGCATCTTAACCATGCGCAATCCGCTATCTTTATCCAATATTTGGGCAATTTCGCGCCGCGATATGAACGCCCGCATTCGCGGATTACGTTTGCTCGTGATGTGCCTATTTCTTGGCGTTGCGACTTTGGCTGCAATCGGCAGCTTAATCGCGGGCATAGGGGATGAATTATCTAAACGCGGTCAAACAATCTTGGGCGGAGATATTGAAATATCTGTCTCGCAAAGATTGGCGAACGAGGATGAGATAAAGAGCTTTGAAGAAATTGGGCCATTATCCCAAACCGTTCGGTTACGCGCTATGGCCAATTCGCCTGAAAAAAACTTACTATCAGAGCTTAAAGCCATCGATAATGCTTATCCGCTCTATGGCGCATTAACCTTGAAAGACGGCCGCAGCGTCTCGGCTCCCCCCATAGGTGAGATATTTGTCGGCGATACATTATCCGATCAAATGGAATTACATATTGGTGATAGCGTTGCATTTGGCGAAGCTGATTTCAAAATTGCGGGTATCATTGCCGATGAACCAGATCGATTAGGCGAAGGCTTCACGCTAGGGCCTGTTGCGCTTATCAATATGCAATCACTGGAAAGTACCAATCTCATTCAGCCTGGCAGTCTTTATAGCGCAAAATATCGCATTAAAATTAATGAAGATGATAATATTGAAACTATAAGCGAGCAATTAAACGCAGCATATCCGCAAGCTGGATGGCGCATTACTGATCGTTCTAATGGTGCGCCGGGAACGCGGCGTTTCATAGAGCGTATGGGACAATTTCTTACTTTAGTGGGCCTTGCCTCATTGGTGATAGCGGGCATTGGCGTTGGTAATGGCGTGGCTAGCTATCTAGAAAATAAACGCAAATCTATTGCCACCCTAAAAATATTAGGCGCCGATAGCAGCGTGATATTTTGGCTATATTTCCTGCAAATCTTATGCGCTGGTGGACTTGCTGTTTTGGCGGGTCTCATCGTGGGCAGTCTTTTGCCGCTGCTGATAGTATTTTTTGCGGGCGATATATTACCGATCAGCCCAGGATTTAATCTATATCCCTTCCCCCTATTGGTCAGCGCAGCCTATGGTCTGTTAATCGCAATTGCATTTGCATTGCCGCCGCTATCCAAAGCAAAGACGATTACATCAGCAGGACTGTTTCGAAATAACCAAGGCCATTGGGCCAAAATTGATAAAGCCAGCCTATTATGGGTAATGATAGCTGCATTAACGATTGTAGCTATTGCAATAGGAACGGCGCGAGAACCATTTTTCTCGCTCGCATTCATCATTTCTGCTCTGGTGCTACTTGCTATTCTTAGCTTAGTCGCTTGGACTATTCGCATGATCGCAATGCGCCTGCCCCGCCCTAAACGCCCTTTATTTCGCTTAGCATTAACCAATCTGCATCGGCCGGGGGCGCAGACCAGCGCTTTGGTTGTCGCCCTTGGTTTGGGGCTGACCTTATTTGTCACATTGGCCGCCATTCAAAGCAGTATCAACGCAGAAATCAGTAAAAATATTCCTCAGCAAGCTCCCAGTTTTTTCGCTTTGGATATTCCCAAAGATGATGCTGAAAAATTTAACACCCTAATTAGCGATATTGATCCCGATGCTGATATTAATTTAGTGCCTATCATGCGCGGCAGCATTGTATCTTATGCAGGGCAGCGTGTGGATGAATTAGAAGAAATACCCGAAGGTGCGTGGGTCTTGCGCGGGGATCGCGGTCTAACCTATTCAGCCGAATTGCCAAATGGCAGCGAGATTTTAGAGGGCGAATGGTGGCCACAAGATTATAACGGAAAACCATTGGTCAGTGTCGATATGAATATGGCAGAAGTTTTGAACCTGAAACTGGGCGATTTCATTACCATCAATATTTTGGGAGCAGAATTTGAGGCCAAAATTTCTTCATTTCGAAGAGTGAATTGGGATAATTTTGGATTGAATTTTTCAATGATATTCTCCCCTGGTTCATTGGATAGCGCGCCGCATACTATGACCGCTACCATCACGAGCGCGGCAGAAAATGAAGCAGAAATATCAAAAACTATTCCCTCGACTTTCCCCTCATCAACCTTGATAAAGGTTAAAGATATTGTTTCCCAAATCAGCACATTATTATCGCAAATGTCAAAAGCTATCGCAGCGGCTGCATCGATATCGATTTTGGCCGGTATAGCAGTGCTAATCGGAGCGATAGCGGCATCGCGTATGGCGCGCACTTATGACAGCGTGATCCTGAAATTGCTCGGATCAACGCGCCGTCAAATTTTAACCACGCAAGCATTAGAATATCTTTTGTTAGCCTCTATCATCAGCTTGCTGGCTTTGGGCATTGGCATGGGCGCGGCTTATTATGTCATCGTACATATATTTGAGTTCACATTCTTACCCGATATGTTCAATGTTGGCCTTACGGTTATTGGCGGGGCTTTGGTAACATTCTTATTGGGTATGATTGGTTCATTGCCCATATTGGCCGCACGGCCCGCATCCGCGCTGCGCAGCCTGTAATATCATTTTTGCCCAAGCCTATTTGCTATGGGCGCGGAAACGATTAATTGTGCCAAATGATAGATGAGAATAGGCAGCACTATGACACCAGCCGTTTCAGGCGGGAATAATATAGCGGCTAATGGTGCGCCAATGGCCAAACTTTTATGCGCCCCAGCAAATAGCATTGCTTTACGATCATTGATATTAAAGCGCATCAAACCGCTCATTATCCACGAGCCACCAAATGCAAGCATCAAGAATACAGCCAATATAACAAATAATATAGCAAATTCACTCGGGGCTATCCGTGTCCATATTCCCGCCACCACTGCTCCTGAAAAAGCCACATATACAGCAATAGCAATAGCCCCACGATCCATATAAGCGACAAATTTTTTGCGCTCAGCCAACCATTTACCCAGATGGTTTTGCATGAATTGGCCCAAAAAAAAGGGCAGCAATAATATGACGCAAATACGATAAAAAATCTCCAAAGATATAACCACCCCCGATGCGCTGGCAATGGCCGCAAATAATAATGGCGTAACAACCACTCCGCTTAGGTTTAGCAAAGCCGAAGCAATAACAGACGCGGTGACATTGCCTTTGGCTAAGGAATTATACGCCGTGGCAGATTGCACCGTTGATGGCAGCACCCCCAAGAAGAGCAAGCCAATAGCCAGAGTTTCGGGTATATAATCGACCGATAAATAGGATAATATATAAGCGATTAAAGGCATCATACCAAACACCCAAATATAGATACTGCCTTGCAATCGCCAATTTTTGACGCCTGCTATGACGTCGCGCCTCGGCAATCTAACCCCGTTCAAAAAAAAGAGCGAAAATATGCCGATCTGGCTGATGATTGCCGCTATTTTTGCATTATCCCCAGAAACGGGTAAAAAAGATGCAATCAATATTGTAACAATCAATAATTGTGCAAAAGGGTCAGGCCATAATGGCCCTATATTCTTAATATATTTATTCATGACCATTTGTGTAACCAATAAATTGTTTTTGACGAATAAAAAATGAACCTTTCTTGCTCTTCTTGGCACTAAAGAACAAAGGAGTATTTCAAATGAAACTGAAAAAGACAGCAATTTCCTGCATATTAGCTGGCTCAATATTGGCATCTACAACCCTCATTGGCCTATCCTCTGCTACTGCTGCTGGCGGCGGCGGCGGGAGCGCGCCAAGCCAAACTACTCCGCGATATGATGCCGCTGCTGAATATCAAAAAGGCTTAAATGCCCTGCAAGCCAAAGAATATAAAAAGGCTGTCACTGCTTTTAGACGTTCTATTTCTGCGGCTTCTCAAAATGCAAACAGCCATTATTTTCTGGGTGTTAGCTATATGGGCCAAGAAGAGTATAAGAAAGCCAGTAAATCGCTTAGAAAAGCAATTAGGATTAATGCGAATATGATTGAGGCCCATCGTGATCTGGCCATCAGCTATCATAAATTGGATCAAGACAAAAAGGCGCAATCTGTGCTGGGTGATTTGGTATCGCTCGATGAGCGTTGCGCTGGATCGTGCGCCGATAATGCTAAGCTTACTGCTGCGATTACCACCGTTAAATCCATGTTATCGGGCGCGCAAGCTTCTATTGAAAGTGAAGCTCAATTAGCCAATTTGAATGCACAGGCTGGCGATAAAATTTATGTCGCATCGCTAGCCCTTATCAATGAGAAAAAATATGATGCGGCGATAGCAGAATTAGAATCAGCCTCTCAAAACCTTGGCCCGCACCCCGATATATTAACCTATTTGGGCTTTGCCAATCGTAAGCTAAAGAATTTTGATATTGCTGAAACTTATTATAAACAAGCCCTAGCTGCTGATCCCAACCATCTGGGCGCCCATGAATATTTTGGCGAATTGATGATCGAACGCGGTGACATGGACGGCGCAAAGGCGCAATTGGCTAAATTAGATGGCCTTTGCAGCTTTGGTTGCTACGAGGCAGAGGAATTGCGTCGGTGGATAGCAGCCGCTTCTTAAAAATTTTTCTTACCTTATCTTTATGGGTCATCGGCTTTGCTGCTTTGCGGGCTGATGCCCCATTATTATTGCATGCGCAATCATGGCTCATCGATGATAAATCAGCACAATTTGAAATATTATCACAACCCTATGCAAAAACGCCTTCACATTTCACAAACCGCCAAGAAGAAATAGCCTATCAAATTGGAGAGGCTCTATTTCGGACACCCATCATCTTGGGCGGGCAAGCTGCTAAAGCGCGTATTTCTTGCAATAGCTGTCATTTAAGCGGGAGCGATAATGAATATTTCCTGTTTCCGAACATATCGGGTGCTGCTGGTACGGCCGATGTCAGCAATAGCTTCTTTAGCTCATTTCGCGGTAATCAGAATTTTGACCCTGTAACTATTCCTAATCTTCGCAAAAAAGGCAAAATTCCTGTCCAAGATGAACAAAAATTGCGCACATTTCTTCATGGGCTTATTGTCGAAGAATTTAACGGTAATGAACCCTCTGATGCAACATTAGATTTTCTTATCCTTTATTTACAAAAAATTGCCGATGAAGACCAAAATCATCAACCTTCGGCTAGCCATAAAGGCCATAATTTATCGGTTCACGATCCCTTAAAAATAATCAAACAATCGATTGATAATATTGAATATAGTATAGGTAAGGATGATCGAGATACAGCTATTTTATTAATTGCCGCCATCAGACATCAAATGGGGCTAATTTACGAACGCTATCAACACCCCAAATTGAAAAAAGTGCAAATTTATATTCTTAATTTAAGTAAGAAATTAGCTCAAATCAGCACTATATTGCGCGATAAACATGCCAATGACAATCAACCTTTAATGCGAATGAATGAATGGAAAATACAATTTCAAAATCTTCATATTATACTTATACATAATGAGAAAAACTCATTATATGCGCCTGAAAATTTGAGAGCTTCTCTGTGATTCTATCGCTGCAATATTGGCGCAAAATATTATCTCTGACTCTATTAATCATATATAGTACCGCAAAATCCTGCTAAAAGGCGATTTTCTATCCCATAATATGCTAATATTTTGAATCGGGCGATACTCTAATGTTGCACTGCCACAAAACTAGAGGTATAGGCGCGCACTAATAGCGGTGCGACATTCATGTCCGCCCTCCTCTTTTTTCAATGGCAGAATGATAATGTCCTTACGTAATATCGCGATAATCGCGCACGTTGACCATGGCAAAACAACCCTAGTTGACGAGCTGTTCAAACAATCTGGAACTTTCCGTGAAAACCAGCGCGTCGAAGAGCGTGCCATGGACAGCAATGATTTAGAAAAAGAGCGTGGTATCACCATTTTGGCCAAATGTACTTCGGTGGAATGGACATCTCCCAGCGATGAGCAATTTCGTATCAATATCGTCGATACGCCAGGGCACGCAGATTTTGGAGGTGAAGTTGAGCGTATCCTCTCTATGGTCGATGGCGTTATATTGCTCGTCGACAGCGCAGAGGGGGCCATGCCGCAAACTAAATTTGTGACGGGCAAAGCACTTGCTCTTGGTCTGCGCCCTATCGTGGTTGTCAACAAAATTGACCGCCCCGATGGCCGCGCTCAAGAAGTGCTCGACGAGGTATTTGATCTATTTGTCACATTGGATGCCAATGATGAGCAATTAGATTTTCCTGTATTGTTCGCATCTGGCCGTAATGGATATGCTGGCGATAATCCCGATGTACGCGAAGGCACATTGCAACCCTTATTTGAAAAAATCACAGACCATTTTAACGAACCAGAGCTTGATAAAGACGGGCCATTCTCATTCTTGGCTACATTGCTGGATCGTGATAATTTCCTAGGCCGCGTTCTAACAGGCCGCGTGCAATCTGGTAAAATTAACGTCAATGATCCTATCCACGCCATTGATGGTGAGGGTCATGTGGTCGAAGTTGGCCGCGCATCAAAATTAATGTCTTTTGATGGTCTGGACCGCGTCCCCGTCGATAGCGCAGAGGCGGGCGATATTATTGCGATTGCGGGTCTTGCCAAAGCAACCGTGTCCAACACAATATGCGATCCTTCTGTTACAGAAGCCATTGCTGCACAACCCATCGATCCTCCAACATTGGCAATGAATTTTTTGGTCAATGACAGTCCGATGGCTGGCCGCGAGGGCGATAAAGTCACCAGCCGCATGATCCGCGATCGATTGGCACGCGAAGCCGAAACAAATGTTGCGGTACAAATCACCGAATCAACCGATAAAGATAGTTTTGAAGTGGCTGGACGCGGCGAATTACAGCTAGGTGTATTGATCGAAACAATGCGCCGCGAAGGTTTTGAATTGGGTATTTCGCGCCCGCGCGTATTGTTTAGCCAAGATGAAAATGGCGCACGCACAGAACCCTATGAGACGGTTGTTATCGATGTGGATGATGAACATAGTGGTACAGTAGTTGAAAAAATGCAAAAACGTAAAGCGGATCTAACCGAAATGCGCCCGAGCGGCGGCGGCAAAACCCGCCTCACTTTCTCGGCTCCCTCGCGCGGTCTTATCGGTTATCATGGTGAATTTCTCTCCGATACGCGCGGTACAGGCATTATGAACCGCTTGTTCGAAAAATATGGACCCTATAAAGGCAAGATTGAAGGCCGTGCCAATGGTGTGCTCATCTCAAAAGAAACAGGCGCAGCCTCGGCTTATGCGCTTAATGCTTTTGAAGATCGCGGCATATTATTCATAGGGCCCAATACGCCGCTCTATGAAGGTATGGTCATCGGTGAAAATGCAAAGCCTGGTGATTTGGAGGTCAATCCGCTGAAATCAAAGCAACTCACAAACTTCCGTTCGACGGGTAAAGATGATGCTATTCGCCTCACCCCGCCCAAGATTATGACATTAGAGCAAGCCATTGCCTATATTGATAATGATGAAATGGTTGAAGTGACACCAAAATCAATCCGAATTAGAAAACGGCACCTTGACCCCAATGTGCGCAAAAAAGAAGCCAAGAAAATTGCTGATTAAAAGTGCTTGGTCTAAGAATAGTTGAACATCGATAGGATTAGCATATGCTGTCGATATGAAATTAAATCTTACCGCATCAGCCGCGCTATTACTTCTTTCTGCTTGCAATAACGCCTCGCCTATTGACGCAAAAGCATGTCATAAAAACGATCTTGCCTTGCAAATATTGGGATCGGGTGGCCCTTTGGCTGATGATGGGCGCGCAGGTGCGAGCAATATTATCTGGGTTGATGGCAAGGCAAAGATATTGGTTGATGCTGGCGCAGGTTCTTTTGTGCGATATGGGCAATCTGGTGCAAAATTCGAAGACCATGAAGCCATATTGCTTACCCATTTCCATGGCGATCATATTGGCGGGCTGCCATCCTTATTAAATGCAGGCAGCTTCAGCAAACGCACAACCTCCTTATTAATCGCTGGTCCAGAAGGAAGCGATAGCGTCCCCTCCGCATCAGAGCTTTTAGCAGATATAGTCGGTAAAGATGGCATGTTAGCCTATCTCTCTCCCTATCTTGATGGCAGCAATGATTTTCCGATGTTGAGACCGCTCAATATATCGGTTAAAAAAGATATTATCGCAAATATCCATAGCAAAGATGGTATAGAGATTGACGCTGTTCGCGTTCATCATCTCTCTATGCCTGCGCTTTCATATATTGTGCGTACACAAGGCAAACGCATCATATTTGCAGGCGATCAGAGCTTTTTGAGCGAGGATTTCATTACGCAGACCAGGGACAGCAAGCCTGACCTGCTTATTATGCACAATGCTATCTCTATGGATGATGGTCAGCCGCGCGGTTTACATCGTGATGGTATTTCAATCGGCGAAGCGGCAAAGGCCATAGGAGCAAAGAAGTTGGTTTTGACCCATAGCATGCGGCGCGCTCTCTATGACCAAAAGCGCATAAATGCTGCTATTAGACAAAATTATAGTGGTCCTATCGCGATAGCAGATGATTTATCCTGCTATCCTATTTAATAAATTAATTGAATATGCCCCAAGGCTTGCATAAAGACACTGAAAGAATAGAGTATATTAGGAAATATATATGAGCGATTTACCACCCAATAGATTATCCATCCACCCCTTTAGCGAACATCACGCGCCAGAAGCATTAGAGCGCGGTATCGGCATCAAATTCAAAGGCGAGGTCAAAACCAATGTTGAGGAATATTGTATTTCCGAAGGTTGGATAAAGGTGCAAGCGGGTAAAGCCTTGGATCGCAAAGGCCGCCCCTTAATGATAACGCTAAAAGGCCCAGTAGAGGCTTGGTTTGAGGACAGAGGAGAAAGCTAGGATTCGCATCCTAGTCTTTTACTCGCCGACTTGACCCAGTAAATCACCTATGAGATCATTATGTGTCACGCTGACCTCATTCTTGCGCAATGCGGCTCTAGCTTGCTGCTTTTCTGTTTCAGACTGCTTTTCCAAACCGCTCAGAAAAGTCTGATCCAGCTCAAAGGTTTTTCTAGCGCGTTTTTTATCTTCTTGTTTCTTACTATGCGATAACCGAGCCAAGCGTCGCCCTTCTTTTTTTGAAGAAGCACCTGGAATTGCCCCTAAATTTGGTTTTTCTGTTAGGGCTACATGAGAAATCGGCCTACCCGTTAGTTTGGCGATAGAAGCTTTTATCGCCGCATAATTTTTTTGTTTTTTGGCATAGATAAATCCATTAATGGGATAAATTGTGTCGCCCAATGCGCCTATGGGTTGATACCAAACTTTGACTTGGCTCCAATCATTTTTCTTGGAAACATCGACCACCTGCACGTCATCTTCTATGTGACCGCGTTTGCCATTAATACGCGACCAATTAGCATGGCTGACCAATATAGTGCGCTCATCAATAATAGCACGAACCGCAGAGATATGCCC
Source organism: uncultured Sphingomonadaceae bacterium (assembly GCA_938050045.1). GTDB lineage: Bacteria > Pseudomonadota > Alphaproteobacteria > Sphingomonadales > Sphingomonadaceae > Sphingorhabdus_B. Next base: position 77,551 of record CALLJS010000011.1, on the reverse strand, counting down.
CAATCTGCTGCTTCCATGCGATTTGAACGACAATATAGCGCCGACGCGCGGCTGATTTCCGCGTTCATAACGCCCCTTAGCCTTGCCCCACCATGTATGGGCATCACCATATATTTCAACGCCTGTAATGGCCCGCGCATAAGGGACGCATTGCAAACCTTCGTTCAAAGCCAATGCCGGCGAGGGCGATAGGCAGAGCAGTCCAAACAGGCAGATCATACGGAAAACATTCCGAACTATTTTTTGTGACAATATAGATTCTAAAAACATAACTACTCACATTTGTTGCGCTGTGGACGATGCTTATAGTTAATGAAGGGAAATTTAAGGCTAATTTTTATGGTTAACAACGGGTTAAATATATCAATCTATGCGTTACAATCGCATGATTTGATGCAAAACACCAAATTATTAGGTCTATTATGAATTAATATTAAAAATATTTATTTTTGAGTTAGCATTTTTCCCATTTTATAGTGTTTTTCACCAACTAGTTTTAATTTACACCCAAAGCCATGGAAACATAAAATTATAAAATATTGTTAATATTGAACTTTATAAAGTTGGCACACCCCATGCAGTGTTAATGGCATCAACATTATAAAGGATAATAAAATGACCGACACAGCAACAACCTGCACCAGCATCTTAGCAGCCCTATTTTGCGCCAGCATCACTATCGGCATGAGCATTGCTCCAGCCATCGCCCCAAATTCAGCATTTTTTGCATAAACCCAGAACAATGTATCGCATATAATTTACCGCATATAAGGATAATTCAAATGAACGAGCCCCTCCCCATTCAAATCATCAGCATCATTGCCGCTCTTTCATGCGCCAGCATCACTATCGGCATGAGCATTGCCCCCGCGCTATTCCCATTTTTAGCTATAATGTCTTAATATAAATGCAGCCCTTCATCGAAATGATAATGCTGCGCATAAGCTTCAGTCCCAGTGAAAAGTGCTTTTTCAGTCCCCGTAAGCCATATTTGACTATGGCCTTGCGACAATCGCTCGAACAATATTAGACGCCGCGCAGGATCTAAATGCGCCGCAACTTCATCCAATAAAATCAACAAAGGTCTACCAGCCCTGCGCTCTCTGACCAAATCAGCATGCGCTAAAATTAGCGATAAGAGCATAGCCTTTTGCTCTCCTGTAGAACAATGCGCAGCAGGTTGATTTTTAGCGCGATGCTGAACCAACACATCCTCTCTGTGCGGCCCAATTAAGCTTCGCTTTGCTCCTCTGTCTAAATGACGGTTATTTTTTAAAGCCATCGATAAGGCTTCGATATCCTGATACTCTTCGCCGCTAATTTTAAGGTGCGGCTTTGCAAAAGAATCATTTTGCTCGGCCTTAATCATAGCATTGAGGGCCGCAACTAATTGCCATCGATTATTTGAGAGATAATATCCATGCTCGGCCATGATTGATTCTAGGCTAGCCACCCAATTCTCATCATAAGCACCCTCATCAGCAAAAATACGATTTCTGTGCCGCATTGCATTTTCATAACGACTGGCGTGATGGGCATGATCGGGATAGAGAGCGAGGGTCAGCCTGTCTAAAAACCTGCGCCGCGCTGATGCACTATCATTAAATAATCTGTCCATTGCAGGCGTCAACCAAGAGATTGATAAATAGTCTGCCAATTGATTAATCGTTTTTGTCGCACCATTGATGCGTAAAATCCGTCTATCGGGGTGAGCGGCATCGCATCCTGTTCCAAGCTGGGTTTCTTGGCTCACTGCTGAAATAGCAAAGCCCTTGCCTTCTTCTTGCATCGCAATATCGCGTAAAGCTGCTCGGCGCAGTCCGCGCCCAGGCGCCAGCATAGACACGGCTTCTAATATATTGGTTTTTCCAGTCCCATTTTCACCAGAGAATATTATGAAATTGCTTTTCAATTCCAAATCAAGGGCCGCATGGTTGCGATAATGGGTCAATGTAAGGCGCGATAAGCTCATATTTTCTGGCTAAACCATCTTAAGAAATGGTCAACCAAGATTATGAGCAGAGCGATTATGCACCAAGGCTAAAAAATATTTATGGCGCGGATTGGTATTTTTTCCAACATATGGGATTTTACACCAACTCTTAATAGAAAATATTAGGATTTTCAGAATAAAATTCACCTAAATTATTGATAAAAAATAATTTTCTAAAACTGGCACAGCTTATGCATAGTACATAGCATCACCACCAAATTCTATCCTAGATAAAAAGAAAGCGTATAAATGACAGATATAGCAACAAATTTCGCCCACAGTTTCGCAAACTTTTTTTGTGCAAGCATCATTATCGCAATGGGCATTGCTCTTGGGGCTACATCTGCATTTTTGGCTTAACCAAATTCAAATCACATAAATAAAGGAAATATTATGACAAACACAACCGTAAATCATGTCGCCAGCATCGTAGCCGCCCTTTTTTGTGCTACCATCACTATTGGAATGAGCGTTGGCCCAGCAATCTCGCCCCATGCAGCAATATTTGCATAATCACCCTGAATCACCCTGAATCACTCTTAATCATTAACATCAACCAAATTAATCAGAGGAAATAATATGAGTAAATTTACATTAAGCAAAACCAATAAAAAACTTGCTGGCGTATGCGGCGGACTATCTGAATGGGCTAATATTGATGGATCAATGGTAAGGTTAATCTTTGTAATTACTACGATTATTGGCGTTGGCTCACCGATTTTAATCTATTTATTATTAGCCTTGATAATGAATTAGGGTTGAAATCTCAACAATCATCATTCGCTGCGAACCAGAGCAATAAAATATTAATAAATTTTATCTAAGCAATATCTATAAAATCATATCTAGGTGTTTCTGATGAATACATACCCCTCTTCTGATAATGCCGATCAATATTTTAACGATCGTCAATATGCCAGAAAAAATGTTGCGATAGATGCTTATGTTCGTCCGTTGGGTGACAGCAAGTCACTCGTCAAGGTTTTGGATGTGTCTGAAACAGGATTCCGTATGGAAACAGCCGTCACCTTTGACTTATATAATGATATATTCTTATCAATACCTGGGTTTCAATCGTTAGAGGCCAATATTATTTGGCATCGCGAAAATTTATATGGCTGTACTTTTTTGGTGCCTTTGCACCCAGCCATATTGGATCATGTTAGTAAGATATTTGCGCAACAAGAGAGCCTGAATAATATTGCATAGACGATATTTTATAATTTATGCTTTTCTAACGAATATGCTGCCCGCTGAATAACCAGCGCCAAAAGAACAAATCAACCCGATTTCGCCGCTCAAAAAGTCTTGTGAATAGCTGTGAAAAGCAATAATAGACCCCGCGCTTGATGTATTGGCATAGCTATCTAGCACGGTTGGGCTCTCATCCTCATTCGCTTCATGTCCCAAAACGCGCTGCGCAATCAAACGGTTCATACCAGCATTGGCTTGATGAAGCCAAAGACGGCGCAGTCTGGTCGCATCAATATCCAACGCATTGGCATGATCGCCAATCATTGTTGCAACCATCGGAACCACTTCTTTGAATACTTTTCTACCTTCTTGGACAAATAATTTATCCGCATTATCGCGCGTTTCTGGGCTTGTGCGATTCAAAAAACCAAAATTATTGCGTATATTATTGCTGAATTTTGTTTTCAATTTTGTCCCTAATACGTCCCAATGATTGGCAGGCGCAATATCTTTAGACTCAACCAGGACTGCCGTCGCGACATCGCCAAATATGAAATGGCTATCACGATCACGCCAATTTAAGTGCGCTGATGTTATTTCTGGACTGACCACCAGCACAGATTTAGCATTTCCCGATTTTATATAATCAACGGCAGTTTGAATGCCAAATGTCGCCGAAGAACAAGCAACATTCATATCAAAACCAAAGGCTTCATCCATACCCAATGCATCTTGAATTTCAACTGCAACCGCAGGATAAGCACGCTGCATATTTGAGCAAGCACATAATATAGCATCCACATCTTTGGCATCGCGGCCCGCAGATACCAAAGCTTGTTCACAGGCTTTCACGCCTATTTCTGCCATGATTGATAATTGCTCATTAGGACGCTCTGGGAATAAGGGCATCATGATATCGGGGTTTAAGATATTGTCCTTATCCAGCACATTGCGCGCTTTAATGCCGCTCGCTTTTTCGATAAATTCAACCGAGCTATGCGTTAATGCCTCAATTTCTCCTGCCTCGATAGCGGCCTCATTTTCGCTATTAAATTTATCCACATAGAGGTTGAAGCTCTCAACCAACTCAGCGTTACTAATATTTTGCTCGGGTGTGAATAGTCCCGTTGCCGATATGACCGGCATAGTATCAGGCAGAGAATGAGACATTAAAATATCCTTTTATTGCATAATGTTGAGAAACCGCGCTTATCAACAAAATAGAGTTTTAATCTCTCAATTATTTTTTGACAAGCTAATTGCTCTTTTTACAAAATATGTCCACAAGCATGGTAACAGGAGAGATTGAATAATATGGATGAGAGATTACCAACGCTATTATCACGTTTATGCAAACGCATCATCGTGTGGATCTATCATAGACACGGTTGGTCGGCTATTGGCACGGTTCCAAAAGATCGACGTTTTGTCCTTGTTGCCGCTCCGCACACCAGTAATTGGGACTTTCTCTATTTTATTGGACTGTGCAATGAGCTAGGGATTCAACCGCATTTTATGGCAAAAAAATCTCTGTTCCGATGGCCATGGAAAAATTTTCTACTCGACATGGGTGGTGTACCTGTCGATCGTTCTACCAAAAAAGATTATGTCGCCCAAATGGTGGACTTATTCTCCAAACGCAAAGAGTTTATGCTCACCATCGCCCCCGAAGGTACGCGCAGTAATGTTAAGCAATGGAAAACAGGGTTTTACCATATAGCCAAGGCCGCCAAAGTTCCTATCGTCGTTGGGATGATGGATTATGGCAACAAAACTGGCGGTTTGCTGGAATCATTCGATGTCAGCGACGATTATAAAGCCGATATGGCCATTTTAGAAAAATATTATAAAAGCGTAACGCCCAAACATCCCGATAAAGCAATGACCAGCATAGTGGATGTAAAATAACGACAATCTCTCGGCGATGATACCAGATGAAAAGGACATAGTTATGAAAGCAATAACATTATTATTTTTGCGTGTCTCAACGGGCTTAATGGCCATGCTGTGGGGTGTAATAAAAATTAACTCTGCAGAAACTGGAGTCAATATTGCCAATAAATATTATGGCAGTTTTTGGACGTCAGAAGCCTTGCAAATGCCATGGGGGATATTCCAAGTCATTATCGGCTTAATGGTAATATTGGGATTATTTCGTAAATATACCTATCCGATACAGGCGGTTATATTCTGTCTTGGGGCATTGGCGATATGGAAATATCTGCTTGATCCATTGGGATTATATTTGCTCAATGATGAAACGCGCAATATATTATTTTTCCCATCGCTTATCGTAGCTGCCGCAACATTGGCTATTATCGCATTTAAGGAATTTGATACATTGTCGCTCGATACAAAATTGAGCAAAAATGATTAAATATATCTAATCTCCAGCAGTGTAATTATGGCCTTATAGACTGGTAATATACCGTATCAACTGTTGCAAAATGCCTCTATTTGATCCAAACATTGATACGTCTCTGGACAGGGTATCAACATCCAGACATGGTGCATTTTTTCATATTCATAATAGCTTAAATCAACCGAAGTTTCATGGGCATCTGCGCGTATTTTGAAATTACGAGCATCGGTGATTAATATATCATAAGTCCCTGCAAACATGGCTATCGGCGGTAATTGAGATAGGGATGCTAGCCCAGGAGATATGCGGGCATCTGTGAGTGAATTAGTGCCTGCATAGGCTTTACCCGCTGCGCGAAGGCCCGCAACGCCCAAGATACAATCATATTTTTCAATAGATGCTTGCAAAGGGTCATTGCCGCGCGCATCCAACCATGGTGATAACAATGTTATTTTAGCGGGCGGTGCTTTATTATGAGCAATCAATTGCTGCGAGAGCGCCAATGATAATCCAGCGCCTGCGCTATCGCCCATCACCATCAAAGCCTTCGGATCATAGCGCGCAGCGACTGCATCATAGAAAGGCATTATAAAGGCGAAATTGGCATCGACATCATTTTGGGGGGCTCTGGGATAAAAAGGAACAACCACTGTAACGCCAAGCCGCTTCACCAAACTGCCAATAAATAACCAATGAAATGGGGATATAGCACCCACATATCCGCCTCCGTGCAGATATAAAATCGTCTCTATTTTGCTTTGGGTCGCTTGGGGAGATTTAGGAGCAATCGTATAAACGGCTTGCCCTAAAAATTCTTCTTCGCTTACCTTATATTTTTTACGAAACCCCTTGCTCGGCAATGCTGCGGGTATTTTATGAAGCCTAGCCATAGCGGCTTCGCCGCCGCCATCGCCTGAAAATATCTTCTTATATTTGGAATGACGCAAATAAAATTGTGTAATTAAAGCCCTGATACTGACCATATAACTCTCCTAAGATAGCAATAATAGAATAATTAATGATCATATCAAACAAAATTATACTTCACTCTTAAATTATTGAATTTTTGACGGAAAATCTGCTGGCAACTCTATTTTCATCTTAGGGTCGGGCTATGTGCTATCATAGTTTCCAACAATGAAATTTATGACAGCTATAATTATATAATAGTTACAGAAAAAAGAATGCTGCTGGTTGTTAGAGCTGCTACGAAGCTGATTAATTTTTTCATTTTTTTATCCTTTTAATGCGAACTCATATTCTGGTTTCAAATATTAAATAGTCAGATCCTCAGTTCATTTGACCCTGATGACCTGCTCGTTGATTGAAATAATGTTTCGTAAAAAAGATACAATTGAATAAACAATATAATGAGTTGCAATATTTGCAACCGTAACATTATACCTTTTAATTATTGCCCTTGCGCTCTCTAAAGGATCGAAAAATCAATTAATTTATAGTTATTTTTCAATATTTTGAGAGGAAATGAATCGATCTATATCTTCACTAATTTGATCGGGGCTTTCCTCCATAGGCAGATGACCTATCTTAGAATATATAATCATTTTACTATTTTTAATTTTATGATTGAATAATTTTGCGTGCGAAACGGGTATCACCCTATCTTCTTCGCCCCACAATATAAGAGTGGGTATGTTTATCGAATCAATTTCAGCCCATTTTTCGGGTTCGCGATCGGTTTGGCTTCTGTTAATATTAGCCTGTCTGTTGGTTGGGAAACGAACCAATTCCCAATAGCGTGTTATCGTTGCTGCGGTCATAATTTTTGGATCATAAACGCTTTGCTGTAATGATTGTTTCACAATAAAACGCGGTGTAACATAGGGTAATATAGCCTGCCCTATGCGCATTTGCATTAATTGAGCACCCAAATAGGGTTTTATTTTTTCACCGCCCTGTGCGCCCGATGCATTCATTAACACCAATGAAGATAGGCGTTTCGGATATTTGAGTGCTGCACGCCATGACACCCAACCACCCATGCTATTGCCAACCCATGTCGCTTTTTTTACATCCAAAATATCTAATATTTTAACGCCGGCCGCTGCCATTGCATCACCGCGATAATCATCATCCCCTGCGCGCCCGCTTAAACCATGCCCTGGCTGATCATAGGAAATTAATCGATATTTGCTCTTTAGATGATAAACAATCTTTTCCCATGTTTGCAAATGGCTGTTCGCACCATGAACAAATAATATCGCAGGGCCATTCTTATTGCCTTCGTCACGATAATGGATTTTTCCGCCATAGCCATCATCCAAAAATTTTGATTGCGCATTGGCATATTTATTAATCATTTCAATGCGGTCTGTATCGCCAGAATAAAGGGATATTGCTGTTATGAGCAAGAATATTAATAGGCTTAAACTTAGCGTGATTAAAAATTTTTTCATGCTCGCTTATCTCAGAAACCCATCATAGGGTCAAATGGGCTCGATAACATCAATTTACATCCGCAAAGATGATAATGTGCTATGCTGTAAAAAACACAGGAGTTATTATGCGTCACAACGTTACCCTTGCCATTACATTAGGTCTAGCTTTTGCTACTTCGCTCTCTATTTCTCCGCCCGTCATTGCTCCAGCGGCGGCACAAAGCAGCGGTATTAATAATTTACTTGCAGGGGCTTCTGATAATGCGCTTGATAAATTAGCTGAACCTGGAGCATTTTTTGCCGACAAAGCTATTCGGATATTGCTCCCTGGGCCATTAGAAAAGGCCAGCAGCTTGTTAAAATTTACCAGCAAATCAGGACTGAGTAAAGATCTCACCAAAAGCATGAACGATGCAGCAAGTTTGGCTGCTAAAGAGGCAAAACCTATATTCCGTGAGGCTATTGATGGCCTGAGCGTGACCGATAGCCTTGGCATCGCAGGTCAGAAAAATGGCGCAACCAATTATCTTCGAGAAAGCAGCGGAGACTCTCTGCGTGAAAAAATCCGACCCTTAGTTGTAAAAGCTATGGGTGATGTTGGCGCATTTGACCAATTGGGGAAATTAAGCAGTGCTGGCCCTGTTGCTAAATTGGGCATCTCCAACGATAATCTTAGCGATCATGTGACCGAAAAAACCATGGATGGAATTTTCAAATATATGGCTGATGAAGAGAGTAAAGTCCGCAAAAACCCATTAAAATCATTGGGCGGTCTATTGAGTAAGAAAAAATAAAATAAGTGTTTAACTCTATGATTTTATCTACTGCAAAGCACTTATAACCGTGTCAGCAATACGATAACCGCCTGTTACCACGCGGCGTTTGGATAATTCGAAAGCGATTTTTTGCTCGCGCAATGTTATTTTCGGTGCATCTTTGGGATCGGACGTCGCTTTCAAATAACTGCCTGAATAGGCTATTTTACGGGCTAATATCGCACTTTCATCGAGCCAAAGACTAAATTGCTGCTGCATATTGCCTGCATAGCTGGTCATTGTTTGGGGGCCATAGGCCCATTGTTTCTGCAATGCAGGCGCCCACTTATCCGATGTCGCCATAACAGGGCCAGTTTCATCCAACATCCTATCCCAATATTGATGCAGATTCATGCGTTCACCATCGCTGGCTTTGCGGATATAAGCGAGCAACCCCGCTCTATCGGTCGAGGGAAAATTTGATGTCAATTGATGACCAGCATGCAATGGTTGCTGAATATCACCAATCACATGAAACAACCAACATAATGCAATAGCCTTTTGCTTTTTGCTAGATTTTGGATCAGATAATAAACGATAATTAATATCCAGCCCCTCTAATGCAGCTTGATTACGAAATGGCCATAACCAGCTACGGCCATATATGACGCGCAATTCTGTATGCCATTCGGGCCTGCTATAGTGCGTTCCCCTAATATCATCGGGCCAGCGCGCCATCCATTGCATCATCATGCGCAATCGTGCCCTACCCTCTAATTTCGCTGCATTAGCCAGTAATTGATCGTAATGCGGATGGGCTGTGATAATGTCTTCTATTGCGTCTAATATACTCGGCTTAATCTTTGCCATCGTATCAAATGCAATCGCCCCTGTGGTCATGTGCGTTTCTTCGGACCATGCCTGCGCAGGCGCAATCGTCAAAAGAGGACCAAAAATGATGGTAAAAATTGATTTTCTGATAAAATCTACTTTGGCCATATTAACCTCTAATGTTATAATTTTTGAAAAAACGAAGAGCTGCCATCAAAAATAGACCGATTATCAGAATGGCATAAGGCAGCATTGGCAACCATATCAAACTCTCAATAGGGGCCAATTGGGCTGCTATAATAGAGATAAATCCTGTTAATATGCACAAAATCCAATTACGAAACCGCACCTTGGTAGATGGCAGTAAAATAGCCGCTATTCGTCCGTTGATCCGGCCATATAAAGCATAGGAATATAAAAATGCATACGCCGCGCTGAGCAATATAAAGCCTGCGCCAAATAAGAGGTAAATATCTTCCATTTGAGCAGCATTTAATCCAACGCCAGGCAAAATCCCATCTGACAACCAATGCAGGAAAGATTCCGCCAGAAAACCAAGAGGAAAAACGAAGATCATCACCAGAAACATTATAAAAATCGAAACAGCATTGCTAATCGAATCGTCCTGAACAACGGTATTGCCATATTGCCTATGGGCCCACCAAAAGCTCATAATCACCAATAGGCTCAACCCAAAAGCAGGAACATGAGCAAAGCGCATGATTACATCGTCAAAACTCTTCATCGCTGGAGCATTGCCTACCGCCAATAAAGTGGCCGAAAATGCAAAAGCACCATCGACAAATGCATCAAGCCTTTTCTTTCCTACGCTTCTGCGATCCATAATTACTCCTCTTAAAAGATAATCATAAACCACAATTATAACTATAATGCTAGTTTAACGAATTTTAGTTTTGAACCTCAATAAAACAGAGCTTGGGACGCTGCCATTTGCTGGGGCCATTGCTCCAAATAATCTAACTTTTATATGCGTTACATTGGGGTCAGTTCCATCACCGCTATCAGATGGTATATATGAAAAATCAATACCATCTTGGGAAAACTCCAGAGAGTCAGCACTATTTCCTAATCCAGCAAAATTATAAGAAAGTCCACTTGCTAAGCTTCCATCCATAAATTCCAAAGGCCCGCTGCCAGCGCCGCCAATATCATCAACAACAAATTTAACTTCTGTAGGGAGGCTATCAAGCGCAACTATGGAATTAAAATTAGGTCTACTATTCCCAGAATTGCGAATTTCTATAACATATTCAAACGTTCCATCGGGCAAAGCGAAACTGTTCGCGCCTTCTAAACTTGAGAAATTTTCACTAATCTTTGTAACATCAATATCGGCTGCTAGTGCGCTGTGAAATGCCCGAGAAAATGCTATGATTGATGCTGACTCTTGTTCCGCTGTGCTGATGTTTCTCTCACTATCTTGATCCGTATCTTCTTCAACAAAAACACCGATTGTTGTCGTATCTAAGCTACAATATCGCAACCAACCACCATCAGGGTTATTACGGCTGTTTTTCTTAGCAACTGCTATTCTTGAACTACTATTATGTCCAAAAGCATTTGTAATACATCTCCTACGCGTGGAAATATTGGTTGGGCTATTCACGCTACTCCAAATAACATCAGCACCGCTTGTCGCGGGTATGGTCCCGCTTTGTCCTGCTGGAAATGCTATCCAACCTATCGTTTCTGTTGAGGGTATTGGCCCACTATTGGCTTGACTCCGTTCCAATGCTAATTGGAAACCTGTAACTGATGGATTAACGGTTAATGCCGTAATATGAGGGCGAGAGGCTTGATTTGCCACATTATTCGATTCGCTGTTAAACGTTTGTAAATGCGAAATTACTGCTGGCACAGAAGCTAGCGGTGATGAAAAACTAACGTTGGTAAAGCTTGCAACGCCAGCAACACCACTGCCAAATTGCGTGGCTGATGTATTTGTAAATCCAGCTTCTATTACTGTCCCATCGGGCAAAACATGACGCCCAGGCTCAACCGCAATGTAATGCACTTCTTGATCAAGATGACGTCCGTCAAAAGCATCGGGTTCCAGGATTAATTCATCAAATCCAGTCGTCGTAACATTCGAAATCCGAATAGATGATGAATTACTGCCTGTTTGATCGCTAATAGCGACAACGATTGGCGGTACATCAAATGCCTGCTGAAAAGGCACAAATACGGGATCGCCATTTTCATCGTCTAATGTGCTATGCGCAGTAAAACTGCCAGCTTCTAAACGACCAGCTTTTGCTTCAGCCACGCAAAAAACTTGGCTCATATACGCCAAAAAAAAACATGCGATAATCCGCAAATATGAGATGATGTTCTCAAGCATAATTTAGTGTTAGTAATATGAGTTTAAAGCTAACTTTATTTGCGTGTAAAACAAGGTAATTTCATAAGCAATAGCTTTATATGCTAACTTATTTTTCAATTTCTTTTTTGAATGGCCGTACGAAATAATCTTTAATGGAATCTAACGGCCTATACCCATCGACGCCCGTCGCAGGAAATATCTCTTCATCGGGTATATATTGCGTCCTAAATAAATAGTCATAAAATGATAAAAAGGACGCATAGTTTCTGCCCCAATGCTGTACATTGGTAGAGTGATGATAATGGTGATAAATATTATCTGCAAAAATATGGCGTAATGGTGCTGGAAATGACAATGATTTGGAATCAGAATGCATATAATAATTTGATATTAAATAAAATATTGTTATAAATGCAATATTGCTCTGAGGTAAATCAACCACCATTATAAGCGGCGTTGTAATCAGCAATAGATAGAGAAACACCTCTCCAAAATGAGAATAGCTATTAGCGGCATTCAAATATTTTATCTGATGATGAATCGAATGAAAACGCCATAGAAACGCATTTTCGTGCAAAGCTCTATGCAACCAATATTCCATCAAGCCAATGAATAATAAATATAGCAGCGGCATTATTATTTGAAACGATCCTAATTGATCGATAGATAATAATGGGGTAATTTGCCAATATTCAACGATATAATAAATTATTGCTTGTATAAAAATAGAGAATATTATCGCAATGATCGTATATATTATACCGTCTTTGTACCGCGCGAACATATTACTATTTTTACGAAATTCAATGCAACCGAAAATTACAATGATTATTATGAATGTAAAAATTGCATTGCTCAAAGAAATTATGAACGCTGTCGCCGCAGGTGCAACAAAATTATCCGCCAATGCTGCTGCTAAATTGTGATGAAAATTCGAATTTACCGACAATAAATATTCTACAGCGCATAACAACGCACCAAATATTGCAATAAAGCGCAACCAAATAATAAAGCCATTTGAATATGATTTTGCCTTGGCTTTGTTCATGCCCATATTGGGTTTCCTGTTTAATATTATCACATCTTGTTCGTTATATCATTTAATAATGTTACTATTTTGATTGAAAATTAATGAAAAATTTGATTAAGTTATATTTGTAAATAATTTACAACATTACAATTATAACTTTATAATTTGCACTTAATAACAAGAATTTTGTGAAATTAATCTCGATTAATCGCGTAATATACCGTTATTACAGTATCACATGAATGAAAATTATTAACAATAATATCTCTTTAAGGAATGATAATATGTCCTATCAGCAGCATATCGATACAACCAACGCTCTTATTAATAGCAAAAATGGCAAATGGAGCAGCATTGATGCAGAATCCGTTGCGCGCATGCGCCTGCAAAACCGTTTCAAAACCGGACTGGACATTGCACAATATACGGCTGACATCATGCGTGCTGATATGGCCGCCTATGATGCAGACTCATCACAATATACGCAAAGCTTAGGGTGCTGGCATGGCTTCATTGCGCAACAAAAAATGATCTCTATCAAGAAACATTTTGGTTCTACCAAGCGCCGCTATCTCTATCTTTCTGGTTGGATGGTTGCCGCATTGCGCAGCGAATTTGGCCCTTTACCCGATCAATCAATGCATGAAAAAACATCAGTCCCAGCATTAATCGAAGAATTATATACTTTCTTGCGCCAAGCTGATGCCCGTGAATTGGGCGGACTGTTCCGCCAGATTGATGCGGCGCGCGAGGCAGGTGACACAGCAAGAGAAGCGCAATTATTGGAGAGCGTCGAAAATTATCAAACCCATATTGTTCCAATCATTGCTGATATTGATGCAGGGTTTGGGAATGCCGAAGCAACATATTTACTCGCTAAGAAAATGATTGAGGCCGGAGCTTGTGCGCTGCAAATTGAGAACCAAGTGTCCGATGAAAAGCAGTGCGGTCATCAAGATGGTAAAGTGACCGTACCGCATGAAGATTTCATCGCTAAAATTCGCGCTTGCCGTTATGCATTCATGGAATTGGGCGTTGAAAATGGCATTATTGTGACCCGAACAGACTCTCTGGGTGCGGGTCTTACCAAACAGATTGCTGTGAGCAATGAACCAGGAGATTTGGGCGATCAATATAATAGCTTCCTCGATTGCGAAGAAATTGATCCTGCTACTGCGCAAAATGGTGATGTTATCATCAACCGCGATGGCAAAATGATGCGTCCAAAACGCTTACCCTCAAATTTGTTCCAATTTAGACCTGGTACAGGGGAAGATCGCTGCGTCTTGGATAGTATTACATCTTTGCAAAACGGAGCCGACTTGCTGTGGATTGAAACTGAAAAACCGCATGTTGAACAAATTGCTAGTATGATGGATCGTGTTCGCGAGGTCGTTCCAAATGCGAAACTTGTTTATAATAATTCGCCATCATTCAACTGGACTCTCAATTTTCGTCAACAGGTATTTGATGCCATGGTCGCTGAGGGGTTAGATACATCAGCCTATGATCGTGCTGATTTAATGAACGCCGAATATGATGATACTGAACTGGGTATAGCGGCGGATAAGCGCATCCGCACATTCCAAGCCGATGGCGCCAAACGTGCTGGTATTTTCCATCATCTTATTACTTTGCCGACTTATCATACTACGGCATTATCTACTGATAATCTAGCCAAAGAATATTTTGGTGATGCAGGGATGCTGGGTTATGTCTTGGGCGTTCAACGCCAAGAAATCCGCCAAGGCATCGCCTGTGTTAAACATCAAAATATGTCAGGCAGCGATATTGGTGATGACCATAAAGAATATTTTGCGGGAGATGCTGCCCTAAAAGCTGGCGGCGTGCATAATACAATGAACCAATTTAGCTAATCATTTTTGAGTTTCTCTGGGGAGAAAAACTGTTCCGTCAGCAGCAATGCTGGCGGATTTTTTATACTTACTTAAATAAACGTTAAATTTCAATATTTTATTCTTTAGACTAGCACTTCCGATAAAATTACGATACCCTCGATAAATGACTAAATTTTTTTATATAGCAGCTTATGCTGCGCTGCTCGCCGCTACATCCTGCTCTCAAAAACAAGAGGATGATAATAGCCAAACAACGCCGCAAGATATTTTCTTTGATCGATTGAGCGCACAGTGCGGCAAAGCTTATGCAGGGTCATTGGTATCCAACGATAGGCTGGATAAAGCGATGCAGGGCAAAGCCATGGTCATATTCTTCACCCAATGCACCGATACGCAAGTTCGCATTCCTTTTCATATCGAGCGTAATCCAGATGAATGGGATCGATCGCGCACATGGGTTATCACCCGCACGCAAAATGGACTTAGGCTAAAACATGATCACCGTCATGAAGATGGCAGCGAGGATAAAGTTACACAATATGGCGGCGATACTGCTGATATAGGAACCGCTGATTTACAAAGTTTTCCAGTGGATCAAGAGAGCATAGATATGTTTAGCAAAAATGGCCTTAGCACATCCTCAACCAATATTTGGAGCGTGGGTATAACCGAGGGTGACGAACCTATTTACAGCTATCAGATGGAGCGCGTGAACCGCAAATTTCGGGTTGAATTTGACTTATCAAATGCCATCGATACACCTCCTGCTGCATGGGGCGATGAATAAACGCACCGCTTGCCCATATGTCGAATGATTGTCGAGATATGTCGATATTTTGTCGATACTAGCCAGCATAAAATTAAACTCATGATGCGCGTGGTCGCCTAACGCGGGCCACTGGCCCATGGGCGGGCAATGCGGATATAAATATGGTGCGCTTGATAATATCCGTCAAAAGAAATTTGGTAACCGTAGGGTCAATATATCTTATAATGGCACCAACCGCGTTACCCAAGTTGCCGATACGGCCAATGGCACGCGCAATTGGAGCTATGATATACGCGGCAATGTTACCGATAATGGGCCCAATACATTAACCTATGATTTGGCCAATCAACCGACATCAATCACAGCATCGGGTCTGAATGAAGTGCATACCTATGATGGGAATATGAAGCGCGTTAAAACGGTGCGCAATGGTAAGACGACATATTCGGTCTATTCTTCACTCAGCGGAGCGCTTGCTTACATGAATGAGGTTAGCGATAATATAAAAACATATTATTTTAGCGGTGGTGGGGTAAGTGTGCGTTTGAAAAATGATGTGACGGAATATACGCATCTTGACCATCAAGGATCGCCAACGGTGGCCAGTACATCGGACGGTGCGCCCACACCTTTATGTCCGCTATCGCAATCGCAGCTACCGTCATCTTCTGGATCAACTAATGAGTCCTGACCCTAGGGCCAAATACTATTAGATAAATTAAACCCTATTAGATAAATTAGTATCGACAGGCTTAGAAATTCTATTTTATGGTAATGTGATTATCCAAGGCCACATGGCGCGGCGCAGCCGCAACTTGCCCATAATCGGCTTCGATGCCCGCCAAATTATCGGCCATAAAATGATTGGTATCGCGGTGATGTGCTTCATCGGCCCGAATAATCTCTATGACGTCGCGCAGCATCGTACCTTCTGGTAAATCCCAATATTTCAAAGCAACCTCTGGTGCTAAAATATCCGCTTGCCGGCCTGCATCTATTTCCTCAAGATATAATGTATAGCTTAACACCGCTTCTTCTTCGAAATACCCAACCAAACGATGCGCCGTTTTGGGTGCAAGCAGATAGAGGAAAAAGAACCCCACATAGAAAAACCATTGTACGATCAAAATAACCATGCGCTCAAACCAACTTGGCTTGGCAATAGCAATGAAGGTCATCAAATGCATACGCTCATTTTCCGCTTCATCCATCAAGGTACGAATCCAACCCCCATCATCTTCCATGCGGCGCAGCGCGCGCAAATGCGTGAGCGTTGCGCCCACCATACCAGGCACAGCGGCCACCGTTTCCAGCACGATTGCGCGATTCCCATAGCGTTTGGCAAAAAAAGTATCGGCGAACCAGCGCAAAACCTTGGTGATGGCTAATGCAAATTTATCAGAAAAACCGCGCGCTTGGTAATGGCGGGCTTTGGTATCAAGAGAGTGAGTTTCTAAGGTCATATTGCATTTGCTCCTATAGTTTTATGCCGATATATAACGCGCATTATCGCCAAAAAGCAAATTATTATTAAAGCGTTTTAATTGCAAGGAACGCAACTCTTATATTTTAAGAAATGGAATATTGGCTTTCTTAGACATAGCAAAGAGGCTCAATTGCCTATCACCCATTCGTCGCAATACGCGCTGCTCGAATTTTAATAGGCATTGCCCCTAACGCAATCAAATTAAACCAAGTTAAGCCTCTAGGGTACGCCAATAAATAATGTGGTTATAATAATTATTGATTAGAGTTGATATTATTTATTTATTTGATATTTTGATAAAAAGGGGTGCGTATCATGGGACAAGTTTACAAAGCTATTTTATTATTTGCATTGGCCTTATCATTGCATGATGACAGTTTTGCCCAAAAGAGTAATATAGAGGCGCAAAATAACGCATCCAAAACAGCCGATAATGCTCTAACAGGCAATCCAGTTAGTAAAAAATATTATCTACCGACCGAATTTTTTTCCAAAATTCCGTTCATTGAAGACCCTATTCTATCCCCCAATGGCAAATATATAGCAGGACTTTTCGGCATTGCTGGCGAACAGAAAATTGTTATAATCTCGATTGACAAAGATGGCAGCACACCCGTTGTTACTGCCGTACCAGATCAGACACAAATCAACAAAATCCAGTGGGTGAATGATGATAATATTGTTGCTAGCCTCACTGTATTAACCCGAATCCAAAATGATAATTGGTATCTTTCGCGGCTAATTTCTATTAACCGCAAGACCAAAATTATTACTAAACTTATGTGGAAATTGCGGGGACAAAATGCAGCCTCAATTTTATGGACACCAAAAGATGGTAGCAACGAAATATTAATTTCTGGTCAAGATTCAGTCTTTAGCAATCAACCTGGTTTTTGGCCCACTGTATATAGAGTGAATGTTGAAAGCGGAAAATCTAGAAAAGCCGTAAGAGGTAAAGAAAATGTTCTTAATTGGGCCGCAGATCATAATGGGAATGTGCGCATTGGCATTGGCTATAATGATCGTCTCAAAACTTCGATCATATATTATGCCGCAGAAGGAAGCCGAAGTTTCAAAACCATTGATCGCGTTAATCTGGGCAGGGACGAAGATATTAATCTGCCTTTCAGCTTTATACCGGGCGGCGATACAGGATTGATGTTTAAGGATAATGCCGATGGCAATACGGCGATTGCAGAGGTGGATTTAAAAACACAAGAAATTATTCGCTGGGTTCACACTGCTGAAGAAAGCGACATAGAAGCTATTAGCACTTCCTTTATTGACGATAGCATCATTGGTCTAAAGAAAAGTGGCAGTGGTAATAAAATGGAGTGGTTACAACCCAGTCTTGCTGCTGCACAGAGAGATTTAGAAAAGGCGGCTCCTAAAGCCAATGTATATATCGAAAGCTATAACCGCGACTATAGCATAATATTAGCAAGAATAAGCACGCCAGACAATCCAGGCCTGATCTTCACCTATGACACCAAAACACAAAATCTTGTCAAATTTGCATCGGTCAGTGACAGCATTGGCAACAAAAGATTGTCCAGAGTAAAGTCTATCCAATATAAGGCGCGCGATGGATTAGAGATAGAGGGTATATTAACGCTGCCCAAAGGGCGCACGCCCAAAAACCTGCCTTTCATTGTTATGCCGCACGGCGGACCATGGGCGCATGACAGGGTTAAATATAATTATTGGGCGCAATTTCTGGCCAACAGAGGCTATGCCGTGCTGCAACCGAATTTTCGAGGCTCTACGGGATATGGCAAAGCCTTCATGCTCAGAGGACAAGGACAGATGGGCCTCGCCATGCAGGATGATATTACGGACGGCGTAGCATGGGCGGTCGAGCAAGGCATTGCCGATCCCAAACGTGTCTGCATAGTCGGCGCGTCTTATGGTGGCTATGCGGCGATGTGGGGGCTGGCAAAAGATCCTAACCTCTATCGCTGTGCTATATCTATAGCGGGCGTTGCCAATCTGCGCCGCGAAGTGAATGATTTTGGCAGTGCTATTCGCAAAAATCTGTACAAAAGCCAATGGCGAAAAATGACGCCAGATTTTAACGCTGTGTCACCGATAAAATCGGTTGAGAAAATAAAAGTACCACTGCTGCTCATCCACGGCGTCAAAGATGTAACGGTCGATCATAAACAGAGCGTCAGCATGAATAAGGCTATGAAAAAGGCCAATAAAGATGTGGAATTTGTATCGATACCACTGGCGGACCATTATTTCACCCGCGAAGAAGATAGATTATTATTGCTCAAATCTATGGAAAAATTTTTGGCTAAACATAACCCCGCTGAGTGATGATAATTTTACACTGAAATGCTGTGATGAATAAATGGTGACTAATTAAAATGCATATAATGCTACTAACACCTTTATTGACAATCGTTGGTCAATTAGGTCAATACGCTAATTATTAATTAAATTCAGATAAGCGCTGAACAGCACGCCTCAGACTATCTGATCTCTCAGATGCTCTTGTTGGGCACCAATTATTTTTTACAAAATCACATAAACGCACATTATACGAAAGAGCTTGATATGCTCGACCGTTTTTTTCACGCACCAAGTCTCTTTTTATTTCACTAGGTGCTCGCATAGCGCGCCTTAGCAAATATTCTTTCGGCTCTGTCAAAGTGTCTGGTGATCTCTCTATACCGTTAGCACCTTTATTGAGTAAAACTCTCATAGCCTCATGATCTGCCAACAACCATGATTCAATTTCCCTCACAGCAACACGAAAAATTAGATTTGGATTGGGAACTTTATCATCAAACCAATTTTCGATAAGCGTTTTGGCACACTCTATTTTATCTAGATCTGTAATTAAAAGTATGGGTCGTCTAACTGCCATTTTATTAAAAGCGTCACACTTACTTCTAAGATATCCATTCCCACCTTTGCGAAGCTTTTTCTCAACTGTGAAATCAATTAAAAATTCATCAACTAAACGAATTGCTACTTCTTCACTTAACTCGTCTTCTGTTGCAATAGTAATGAGTGTCATCCCCAAAAACCAAGCTGTTTTACATTTCTAGGACGAGTTACAGGCAGTGCGACGTCGCCAACGGATAAACCATCATCAATATCGCTTTTTTCATCCTCGTTCAGTCGTCTAATGATAGAACCATTTTCACCATTTTCAATCAATAAAACGCCATTGTATTCAATACCATGGTTGCTCAAGAGAGCTTCACTGTGTGTCGTAATAAATGTCTGACGGCGGCGTTTATTAGTTCGCTGTACTTGTTCTAACATTAGTGGAATCTCTCGAACAATAGCGTCATTAAGCGACAACTCTGGTTCTTCTAACAAAAGTAATGAATCTCCGTCTAACATAGTCCACAACAGACCCAGCAGTCTGAGAGTCCCATCAGAAAATTGATCTTCCCTTTGCCAACCTGCCCTTGGCCTATGATGCTTATAGCGAGCTTTCAAATGAGGTCTTCCATTAATCTTATCTTGCTCAAACTCGAGTTCTTCAAATTGTGGAACTGCTAATTTTAATGCTTTACCAATTTTTTTTAAACGAGAATCTCTAATACGTGTTGTCGTTCTAGCAATACGCTCTAAAAAACCTTGTCCAAATGGATCATCGTCAATTAATGATCCCCCAATTTGATCTCCAAATTTGAGAAGCTGAGGTATCAAATGCAAATAAGTAGCTTTACCAAAGAAGTCAGGAATATTGCGAAAGTTGCCATTAGAATTAATTTGCTCCAAAGCTGTTTGCATAAGGCGAGTTTTGTCTTTTTTATCATCTTTATCTGGCCGAGATTTTATTAATTTACCATTTTTTTCTACTCTCTCAGACGATATTAATATTCTATGCGCTCCCTTACCTTCAGGTTTGAACGCAAGTGAATAAAACCATTCATCATCTCCATCGGTCATTTCAATCTCTATACGCACTTCTGGTTCACTCCGTGCGTGAAGACATCTCAGTTTAGACAATCCTCCTCTATCAGCAACTGCTTTTTGTAAGCCACCTCCTTGTGTTTTGCTTATATCTCTTAAAAATCTAAAAACATCTAAGATATTGGACTTACCAGATGCATTTGGACCTAGTATGTAGCAAGTCTTTTCAATTGGCACATCAGCCTCTCGAAAGTTTCTCCAATTTTGCAACTTCAGGTTTGTGACAATCATTATCAATCCAATTAAAACTATATAGTTAGCTACAAAGTACATCAATTACTAATAATTACAATCCTACTCAACAGTAACGCTCTTCGCTAGGTTGCGCGGTTGGTCGACATCGGTGCCTTTGGCGCAAGCCACATGATAGGCGAGCAATTGCACCGGCACAGCATAAACCAAGGGCGCGATAAGCGGATGCACTTTGGGCATTTCAATCGTCGCCATGCACCCCTCGCCCGCTTCGGCCAAACCTTCGGCATCGGATATAAGCACAATCTTGCCGCCGCGCGCGCGCACTTCTTGCATATTGCTCACGGTTTTCTCAAACAAAGGCCCGCTTGGTGCCAGCACAATCACAGGAACATCTTCGTCAATCAGAGCAATCGGCCCATGCTTCATCTCGCCGCTGGCATAGCCTTCGGCATGAATATAGCTGATTTCCTTGAGCTTAAGCGCGCCCTCAAGCGCGAGCGGATAATCTGGCCCGCGCCCCAAATAGAGCACATCACGCGCTGGGGCGATATGGTGCGCCATGCCTTCTATATCATCATCATGGGCAAGCGCAGCATTCAGCGCCGCCGGTGTTTCGATGAGATGCGCCACAATTTCTCGCTCTTCATCGCGGGTCATTTTGCCTTTCACCACGGCCAAATGCGCGGCCAATGCGGCAAGCACTGCGAGCTGACAAGAAAAAGCTTTGGTTGATGCGACGCCAATTTCTGGCCCTGCATGGGTGGGCAATAATAAATCCGCCTCGCGCGCCATAGAGCTTGTCGGTACATTGACCACGACAGCGATTTTCTGTCCTTCGGCTTTGGCATGACGCAGCGCCGCCAATGTATCCGCCGTTTCGCCCGATTGCGAAATAAATAGCGCAAGGCCGCCTTCTTCTAGCACGGGATCACGATAGCGAAATTCAGACGCAAAATCCAAATCAACGGGAACACGGGCAAAGGTCTCAAACCAATATTTGGCCACCATAGCCGCATAATAAGATGTTCCGCACGCAACAAGGGTGATGCGTTTTATCACGGATATATCAAAATCCATTTGCGGCAAGGCAACTTGCTGCTCCAATGGGCGGATATAGGATGATAATGTTTGCGCGACCACGGTGGGTTGCTCAAAAATTTCCTTTTGCATAAAATGGCGATAATTCCCTTTTTCGACCGCCGCCGCCGATACGCCCGATGCGGTTATTTCGCGGGTAACAGCATTATTATCAACATCATATATCTGCGCTTCTCCTGCTTTGACGACCACCCAATCGCCTTCTTCGAGATAAGCGATTTTTTGCGTGAGCGGCGCAAGCGCAAGCGCATCGCTGCCTAGATAAGTTTCACCCGCATTTTCATTGGCACCATAACCCACGACCAAAGGCGAGCCTAAACGCGCGCCGATGAGCATATCGGGATGATCCTTAAACGCTATCGCCAGCGCAAAGGCCCCGCGCAATTTGGGCAAAACTGCCTGCACAGCTTCTTGCGGTGATTTACCAGCATCAACCTGTTCGCACACCAAATGCGCGACGACTTCGGTGTCGGTATCGCTCTCAAAAGAACGGCCGCGCGCGCTTAGCTCATCGCGTAATGTTTTGAAGTTTTCGATAATCCCATTATGCACCAGAGCTACATTTTTGGTCGCATGCGGATGGGCGTTTGATGTCGTCGGCGCACCGTGGGTAGCCCAGCGCGTATGGGCGATTCCCACGCGGCCAGGGGCAGGATTACTCTTTAATTCTGCGACCAGATTGACCAATTTACCTTGGGCGCGGCGGCGTACCATATCGCCTCCATGCAGCGTGCAAACCCCCGCGCTATCATAGCCGCGATATTCCATACGCTTTAAGCCATCGACCAGATGGTCTGATGCATTTTCTTTGCCGACAATTCCGATAATTCCGCACATATTTGTTCATTCTTTCGTTGGTCGCATCAATGAAGAGCGTGATCGATATATATTCTTGCGCTCTTATATAGGCCAATTATTTTATATAGACCAATTATTGAAATATGGTGTAAAAATTTGCAGCTTTGTGAAGTTAATATTCGTTCACAAGTAATGCACTGTCATAGAGGCTTTGCCAACGTCCAGAACATCATGGTCATAAGCGTCACCATAAAACCTATCTTCAACTTGAAAAACCTATCGTCATTCTGAGGAACCTTACGTCACACTAAAAGGCCTAGATACACACTAAACGTCCTATTCGTTATCATAAAAATCGCAACCTAGACACCACCATCGCCACCCTGAACTTGTTTCAGGGTCTATTACGCCTATGAACTATAGTGAGTTTCAAAAAATAGATGCTGAAACAAGTTCAGCATGACGAAGTGAAAGAGTAAGAGGAGTAATTACATCTAAATTACTCTAACAACCAATCGTCATTCCCGCACCCTCTTAATCATTCCCCCATACCCTCCGTCATTCCCGCGTAGGCGGGAATCCAGCTTCTAAAAACGCCCATGATGGATTCCCATTTGCATGGGAATGACGATGAAACTAGAGACTTCCTCGCCTTCCAAACATTGGGTTTAATTCCCACGCCAGCCGATCTTCAAGATATGGTAATAATTTTAGCTTTTCTGAATCTAATTCAAATTTATGCACACATATTTCAAAACCGCCATTTAGTCCATTCGCCCAATGTTTCATTTGGAGGGAGTAGGTTTTTGGCGCCCTTAGACCAAGATGCTGTTCCAACCTTACGATAATATTCCTAGATGAACCCACATAAAAGCAATTGCCAAATTTTTTCTCATCGGTTTCTTTATTAAGACGAGCATAAGCCCTGCCATCTATTTTATTTTCCCTGGTATTTTTAAACGCTTCATAGAACTCATCTGCCAAATCCAGATTGCTTAAATGAAAGGAATAAATTGATTGGAAATTAGGGTCAACCTTTTCAGTAATTTTCTCTTTGAGTGATGCATCAGACGAATGTTTAAATTCAGAAAAATCAAACTGAATTGGAATACGATCAATCGGTTGAATTTTCTCAATATTATCAGCAATTTTTCTCAAATGATTGGCCGCACACTCTCCACTTGGCTTTGAATCACCCATTTCACTTACTCCCCTTCTTCTTTTTCATCGTGTCGTGAAATCTATCAGCCCAACCGGGTTTTGCCGATTGCGAAGAGCGCACCAAACGCAATTCACCATCCATCACATCGCTGGTCACTGTGGCTCCTGCGCCAACAATAGCATCTTTACCGATGGTCACGGGTGCCACCAATGCGCTGTTGCTGCCAATGAATGCGCCCTCGCCAATCACCGTATGATATTTGAAATAGCCATCATAGTTGCACGTAATCGTACCCGCGCCAATATTGGCATTCGCACCCACGGTAGCATCGCCCAAATAAGTCAAATGGCTGGCTTTCGCGCCCTTGCCAAGCACCGCTTTTTTCATCTCTACAAAATTACCGATCTTGCTATTTTCTTCGAGCACAGCCCCAGGGCGCAGCCGCGCAAAGGGCCCAACCTCAACACCGCTGGCAAGGCTCGCACCCTCAATATGGCTATTGGCCTTAATCTTAACGCCGTCCGCCACGCTCACTTTTGGGCCAAAAAATACATTGGGTTCAATCACAACATCACGGCCAAGCTGCGTATCTGCGCTAAAATATACCGTGTTAGGATCAATCAAGGTTGCGCCATCATCCATTGCTTGCTTGCGGCGGCGCATCTGCCAATCTTGCTCGACTTGAGCGAGTTCAGCTCGGCTATTGACGCCCGCCACTTCCCAATCGGCACATTCGATTACTGCGCAAGGGCGCCCATCACTAATCGCAATCGTCACCATATCGGGCAGATAATATTCGCCTTGCGCATTATCATTGGTGACGCGATCGAGCAGCGCAAACATATCATTGCTACGCGCCAGTATCAGGCCACTATTGCACAAATCCACGGCGCGCTGCGCATCATTGGCATCCTTAAACTCCACCATCTTGCTAATATTTCCGTTGTCATCGGCGATGATACGGCCATAGGCTTTGGCATCATCGGGACGAAAGCCCAGCACCACGCATGCAATATTTTCATCGGCGTGCAATCTATCACGCATCGCGCCGATAGTGCTGGATTGCACCATCGGTACATCACCAAATGCCGCCAAAATATCGCCGTTAAAATCTGATAGAGCATCGCGCGCTTGCAGCACCGCATGACCCGTGCCTAGCTGTTCGCTTTGCAGCGCAATCGCTATCGGATAATCTTTGGCTGCATCTTCTACTTGTTCGCGTTTCGCGCCAACGACCAGCACAGATTTTTGCGCACCCGCCGCCATCACGCTGTCGAGCAAATGATGCAACATCGGTTTTGAGGCTATGCGATGCAGCACTTTGTGCGTATCAGAGTTCATCCGAGTGCCCTGTCCAGCGGCCAAAATGATTGCGGATAATGGTGTCATCATATCTTCCTAATATTTCTTATCGGTCTCTATCTGCCATGAAGGTCTTGCTTATGCTAGCCAGATTAGTTCATAGAACATAAAATTACATCATTTATCAAAACGGCTCTAAGCTATAAGGAATAAAGCGTAAAATATGGAAAAAATTAATTTTGATATTGTCGGTTTCGACCTTGATGGAACATTGCTTGATACGAGCGGTGAATTAACCGCATCAACCAACCATGCGCTTATAGCGGCGGGTTTATCTCCGCTTAATCGTGATGATGTCATGTCCATGATTGGGCTTGGGGCAAAAAATATGCTCGATATGGGACTTAAAAAAGCATCCCCTGGCTTGAACGATGCTGAAAATAAAGCGCGTTTGAAGCAATATCTACCTATTTTAATGACCCATTATGAAGAGAATTTGGGCAGCGATTCCCCGCCTTTTGCAGGCGTCTTGGAATGTATGGATGCGTGCGATGCTATGGGGATCAAAATGGCGGTTGTGACCAATAAATATGAAGGTTTTGCAACAAAATTGCTTAAAAATGTCGGGCTTTATGATCGCTTCGCCTGTTTATTGGGCAGCGATTCATTGGGGCGCGGCGAGGATGGCCGCTATATTGCAAAACCCATGCGCCAACCAATAGATGAAATGATCAAACGCAGCGGCGGCAAGCTTGGCGAAACCCGCGCCATTTTTATTGGCGATTCTATCTATGATGTAATGGCGGCGCATAATGCAGAGATTCCTGCCATTGCGGTGAGCTTTGGTTTTTTACACCAACCCATTGACACATTAGGCGCAGATCATATCATCGACCATTATGATGAGCTTATACCCTTGCTCAAAACGCTATAAGCATTTTTATAATTGATGCGCCTTATGGCCTTTACGCCATTTGGTGAGCAAATGTTTGATGAGCATCAACGGCGGCATACGCAGCCAATGCGAACGAATATAAAATGCAAAGCGCAATAATTTATACGTTTTCTGCCCCCAACCATTGCGCGCCAATAGTCTTTTTTGAAACAAAGTATCGCTGATGCCCCACTGCATCCAATCCACAGGGATTGTTGTTCCATAAAGCGCATTGCTCTGACGCACCGATAAATGAACAGCCTCCCATAGCTCATGCTGCTGTGCCCGTTGTTTGAGACGCATCCAAAAATCGCCCGCAGCTCCAGAAAAATCGCTTAGCAAACAATGCATATCCCATAAATTACGAAGGCCGCCTGCTAAATCCCCATCGGCCATCAGATGCGCAGCGCAATGGCAGATCATATCTTCTGGCATAAAAATATAATGACCATCGTCTATGGGAAGTGCATCTGCAATCATCGCCCGAGCATTGGGGTTGGGCTCTGCGGTTTTGGGCAATATCGTATGATGCACATCAATCATCCTGTCGCGCTCTGAGTGAATTAGCGGCGGTAATTCGTGCATATAATCCCGATAATAGGCCTCATCATACTCATCTTCTTTGACCCATTCCCAGCCAGCCTTTAACAATAATTCTTCAACCTCTTTTAGGCCGCCCTCGCTAACCATAATATCAAGATCGCCAATGAATCGACCATGAGAAGCATTAAATCCAGCCGCAGCATAGGCACTGCCCTTCATCAAAACTACTGGCCCATCATAGCTTTCCAATGCCCTTCGCGCGCAATCCACTTCCCATAGCGCGCTGCGATATTGATAGTCGCTATCTATCAACGCATCCGATATAATATGTGCAACGGGTTGAGGGAGTTTTTTGTTCTTGAGCCGATAGGCCAATGTCCCTATCAACGACTCTGCGCGCGCCATTGTTATCAGAGCAACCCAATCGGCATCGTTTAACCGCAAGGCACGATCTGGTTCGCGCAAACAATCCACTAGCAGCCATGTATCATAATGAAGACCAGCATTGCTCATCAAAGCTGCTCCCAAAGTTGATTAATCATAGCCTCAGCTTCGTCACCATTTTGATAGGCTATTTCGAACGTGGGGACATCCAAAACCAAATGTTTTAATGTATTGAAACCAGTTTCACCCAATCCAACAAAATTAGCAGATGCTTGCGTCAGGCGCATAAATACTTCGCTAGGCAACATCTCACGAATTTCGGCGTCATAGCCGTAATTAGGAAATAGCAATAATGCAGGTTTAGCCCCCTGCTCCATTTTGCGAATAGCCTGCGCTGGCGGAACAATATGCTGGATATCGCCTTTTGGTGTATCCTTCATCAAAGGGCCAAATTGCGCATGAGGTGCCTCTTTTTTCAGGGTCTCAATGGCTTGATTTTTTAAGCTGATGAGCCTTGGGTAAGGCATAACAAAACCATTATCATGGTCTATCAAAGCAAATTCATCGCCCATAAAACGCCAACCTCGGTGTCCCAAAATTGCTGATAAAGTCGATTTACCCGAACCTGACTCACCAGACATGAGCAATGACTTGCCATCTTTTTCAACGGAACTTGCATGCAAAATTAATTGCCGACGCCATCCCAAAGCCATTTGCAAATTCACACCCATTTCGGCGCCGAGCAAACCATGGCTAAGCGGCAATGGCGCGGCATCGGGAAGCATGAAATCACCATTAATGGCAACCGAAGGACGAACGAAGCGTCGCCATGGCCTAATAGCATCTAAAGTCACTGTATAATCTGTTAATTTAGGCTTAGGATAAGATGCATATAACATCTCTATTTGATCGATAATTTCTTTCCAGACAGAGCCAACACGAAAAGATGCAGGGCCCACTTTGAAATGAGTCTCATGCATAATTATGTCCCCTATACATAATCATTATGATAATATCTTTTCTGCTAAACCCAGCGCAACAAATTCATCCAAACGAGCGGCGATAATTTCTTCAAAACTATCCGAATTACCATCCTCAAATGCTTGAATATCATATTGTTTTTTTAATATTCTTTCAATTTGCGATGGTTTCATCGCATCGTGGCCCAACGCCTCTATTATTTGCGGGGCTGGCTCGGCAATAATATGAGTGATGCCAGATTGTCTATCATATAATAATGACATATAATCAAGGTGCTGCAATATAAGATTGCTAACATTCCTCATTTTATAACGATTGGCCATCATCATCCCCGCCAAGGGTGTTTAACTATATTAATTGCAATAGCAATATATTAACAGACACATATTAGCGAGGATTATCTGCTATATTGTAAGGATGCAAAGCATGTAAAACCGCTTTGACCAGCTCTTAACCGGCGGATATAATTCAAATAAGCTTGGCTTTTGTCATAGCTAGCACCTTTCAATGATTTCCCACCGCTTAGTGCTTGTTTAATATTATTCGCTGTATAACGTCGTCCATCTTGATGAAAAGAACCCTCTGTATCGGGCGAAACCAATGTTCCATCAGGCGCAATATTTTTTCCATATCCATGAGAACCTGCAACTGGTATATCGCAATCGAGAACTGAACCAGATGTTTGTGCAATCGCGGGACGTACTGTGACGACCGCAGATGTAGCAACAGCCCCCATCATCAACATACGGCGACGATTGGGGTTTACAGAATTATCATCTTGTTTATCAGAATTATTTTCTGCATCTGGATTACCTATATTATCCGTCATAACTTTTCCATTCTTAAACTTTACGCAACGCTTTAATTAGAATATGAAAAGCTATAGCCATAAAATAAAATATTATCATGTAAAAACTTGCTATAATCGCAAAAAATTGATTAATTATCAGTCCGCAATGCGCTGATATTAATCATTGTCCACATACGGGACAGGTTAAGGGATAATCGTTCACAGAAAACTCTATTCTAATAATATATAATTTTGCTGTTATACCTTATTTATTAACATAATAGCCCCTGAGAAATCATCCTATTGCCATCAAATATCTATGGAGCAATCAAAATTTTGTGATAAAAGCCTGTATGACATTTTTCTCATCACAACGATTGTTCATCACATTGCTAATAGCCATAGCTGGTGCTCTTTTGGCCGCGCAAATTGATGGATATTGGGCTCGAACAGTTGCGATTGTCGTTCTATGCATAATCGTCGTGGGTGTTATTTTAGATGAAGGCGTAGCCGCATCGCGCAAACATGCTGATGGCCAAGATCATGACTTGATGAGCCCCCTAAATGAACATCCTGAATTTCTAAACCTAATCAATGCAGTGCCAAATCCGCTATTAATAATATCAAAAAATCGCGTTATTTCTGCAAATTTATCGGCCATTCAATTATTGGCCCCTCCGCTAATAGGGCAAAATATTGCAGGAGCTTTTCGGCACTCCGCTGTCATAGAAAAACTCGCACAAACTCAGAACAGACCGATAGATATTAATGAAATTCACATCATATCTGGTTTGGGACAACGCGCCCAGAAATGGGAAATGAGGATAGGCTTTATGGATGACAAGCATCGCATAGTGCATCTGTCAGACATAAGCGCGAACCAAGCTGTAGAAAAAATGCGGGTCGATTTTGTAGCTAATGCGAGCCATGAATTACTGACACCGCTGGCCTCAATAAAAGGCTTTATAGAAACATTGGGCGATGAAGAAACCGCAACCGATAAAAAAACACGCAGCAAATTTCTTACCATCATCGCTAATGAAGCTCAAAGGATGGAGTCATTGATTCGAGATTTAATGTCCCTATCGCGTATAGAGGCTAGCTCCTTTGCCGACATTGCCAAAGAAGTGAAATTCACCGACATGACCGAACAGGCCATTAACAGCCTTAAGAAAGGGTCAAATAAACGCGGTAAGGATATTGTTTTTACAGCAGATGATAATATGCCTCATGTTTCTGGTGATGAAGAACTGCTTAGACAGATGGTGATAAATATTGTCGCCAACAGCATGCGATATGCAAAAAAAGACACCCCCATATTGGTGACGATAGAAAAAACACAATCGGCATCTATGATACGATTAACCGTCAAAGATTATGGCGATGGCATAGCCATAGAACATATCCCGCGATTAACAGAGCGGTTTTACCGCGTTGATTCTGGGCGCAGTAAAGCCTTGGGTGGGACAGGATTAGGCCTCTCGCTGGTCAAACATATTATACAGCGCCATCGCGGCCATCTCGATATTTCGAGCAAGCCTGGCGATGGAACTTTAATAACAATATTATTGCCAATCTCTGCAAAAGATCATGACAATCTAAACCATAGCCCCCGCGCAAAACGCACGATAGGCGACTAAAAAGCAGGTAAAATAACACCCTAACCGTTAATTTCCGCAGGCCCCATATCGACAGGCTCAATACCCTATATTAATGGGAACAATGCCATGCTTCATACTTATCCCCAGATCAATAATCTAGTTTCACAAAACTGTCATATATTGGTAATAAATCAGTATTGCTTGCGCTCTAATCGGAGGCGGCACAGTGTGAAAGATATGAAAGTATAACAATATAAAAAGTGTAACAATATAAACTGTGCAAAAGATATAAATTGAAGCACATTTGAGGCAATTATTCATGAGTGCCATATTTTTGGAGAAATTATCAATGTTAAAGAAAGTATCTTTATTAGCGGTGAGCATGCTTGCTCTCGCAGCCTGTCAAGACGAAGCATCGAGCGGCGGCGCAGGCGATGCGCGCGATGAGCTGCGTATTGTTGGATCCTCAACTGTATTTCCTTTTGCGAAATTGGTTGCTGAAAAACACCAAATGAGCGGTGAAAATATCAAAGCACCCGTTTTAGAATCGACCGGTACTGGCGGCGGCTTAGAGCGTTTTTGCGAAGGTATTGGTGCCAATACGCCCGATATTGCAAATGCTTCTCGCCGTATTAAGAAAAAAGAATTTGATAAATGCCAAGCCAATGGTGTGACGGATATTATTGAAATTCAAGTCGGCATTGATGGCATTGCTCTAGCGCAATCCATTAGCGGCCCAGACTATAAACTATCCGTCAGAGATGTGTATGCGGCTTTGGCTGCGAACCCATTTGGCAAACCCCAAAACACCAAAAATTGGTCTGATGTTAATCCTGCTTTACCAGACATTGCTATCGCGGTTTATGGCCCTCCCAAAACATCAGGCACGCGCGATGCTTTTCATGAACTCGTTATGGAAGCTGGTTGTAAAACCGATCCAGCCATGAAAGCATTGAAAGATAGCGACAAAGAAAAATATGAAGAAATTTGCACAGAAATTCGCAACGATACTATATTTCAAGAGCAAGGTGAAAATGACAATTTGATCGTTGGAAAATTGAGTGCCAATCCTAATAGTATGGGCGTATTTGGGTATAGTTATATGGAAGAAAATGCCGATAAAGTGCGCGGAATTTCTATCGATGGAACAAGTCCAACTTACGACAGCATAGCCGCTGGTGCCTATCCAGGGGCTCGTCCATTATTTATCTATGTTAAAAAACAACATATTGGCAAAATACCTGGTATTCAAGAATTTATCACTGAATTTGTAGAAGCTGGCGTCGCTGGCAGCTATTTGGCCAAAATTGGCCTCATTGCATCGCCCGATGATGTCCGTGCGCAATCCAATATGGCCGTGAGCGATCTTATTACAATCGACGGTAGTGATTTGAAATAAATTTCATTAATTTCTTACTTGATAGGGGCATGGTTTCGGCTATGCCCTTAGCATATTGCGAATCTGGAAAGAATCACAATATGCGCCATTTCGATTGATGGTTATCCTAGCGATCATCATGAAAATTAATGAAATAATTTGGAGCTAACGCAATATGACTATAAACGAGCTATTGTTTCTAGTTTTTGCATTTGGGTTAATTGCTTGGTTCGTTGGCAGAGCGCGTGCAGCCTCTTTCATCAGCAGCGAGACCCCCATCATTAATAGCTTACCCAATTATCACGGGTGGTTTGCGACATTGTGGGCCATTGTGCCCCCAATATTATTTTTAATCGTCTGGATAAATATCTCACCCGCTCTAATCACCAATATGGTTTTAGCCAATCCAGACGCGGCCAGCATTACAGCAGATTCATTTTCACGCTCCGCTATTTTATCCGAAGCCCGTGCGGTTGCAAATGGAAGCTCTCAAGCCTTATTCCAAGAGGGTTCTGAGAAATTAGTTCCGCTCTATAAAGCCGCCCAAAGCTATTATGATAGTATCGCATTTGCGGCTACATTATTGCTTATTTTTGCTGGCGGCACCTATGCCTATACGCGCCTAAAGCCCGATTTTAGAGCTCGAACAAATGTTGAAAAGGTCGTAATGTTTGCATTATTGCTGGCCTCTTTAATCGCTGTGCTCACTACGGTTGGGATTGTCGCATCCTTGGTATTTGAAGCTTATCGATTTGTAACGCTCGTATCCCCATTTGAATTTTTATTCGGCACTAATTGGAATCCGCGCGACACTATCGTTGCGGGCGAAGACAATGGATATGGCGCGATACCCTTATTTTGGGGAACAATCTTTATCGGTGCCATAATCGCTATGATAGTGGCTATTCCTTTTGGGCTTATGAGCGCGATTTTTCTTACCCAATATTCAACCCCAATGTTTCGGAGCTGGATGAAGCCCATATTGGAAATATTAGCGGGCGTTCCTACGGTTGTTTATGGTTATTTTGCCGCGCTAACCGTTGCACCAGCAGTACGCGATTTTGCTGTCATGATCGGCTTTAGCAATGCAGCATCGGATAACGCCATGGCCGCTGGCGTGGTGATGGGGATTATGATTATACCTCTGGTCGCCTCTATGGCAGATGACAGCATTGCCGCTGTGCCAGGCGCGATGCGCGATGGGTCTTTGGCGATGGGCGCCACCAAGAGCGAAACGATCAAACATATATTATTACCTGCAGCTTTGCCAGGCGTGGTCGGCGGTATTTTATTGGCCGTCAGCCGCGCCATAGGCGAAACGATGATAGTGGTAATGGCCGCTGGTTATGCCGCCAATTTAACAGCCAATCCATTTGCCAGCATCACCACCGTCACGGTGCAGATTGTGGCCCTGTTAACGGGCGACCAAGATTTCGGTAGCCCGCATACATTAGCAGCCTTTGCATTAGGTTTGGTCTTATTTATCGTAACATTATTGCTCAACCTTGTGGCCTTGCATATCGTTAAAAAATACAGGGAAGCTTATGAATAACAATATCGATCCTACCCCAACGGATTGGAGCAGCCCCGCGATGCAAAAGCGCATTGCAAAGCGTTATGCTGCTGAGAAAAGATTCAAATTTATGGGCCTTACGGCGGTAGCATTATCTACTATATTTTTGATATTCTTGCTCGTTACCATGCTGGGCAATGGTTTTTCAGGGTTTCTGCAAACCAATGCAAAATTGGAAATAGACTTCCCCGCCCTAACCGGCGGTGCAAGCGCGCAATCTATTTCAGGCAATGGCGCACAAGCCGCCATACGATCGCTAGATTTACCCGGCATTGTTAGCACTGCTCGGCAAGAACAATATGCTTCTTTATCCATTAATATGGAACAATCTATATTTTCTAGCGGTATTGTGCGCCGCATAACCCAAGAGCTTCTGAATAATCCATCTTTAATAGAGCAGAAAACCATATTTCACCTGCCCACCGATGCGGCCATTGATACAGCCTATAAAGGCGATGGCGTAAAAGCGGCTGAAATTACAGTAAAAGCATTAGAAGAAAAAAATGTCCTTAGCACCGAGTTTAACCTCTCATTTTTGACGGGTGCAGATGCATCAGATGCCGCAGAGGCGGGTATATGGGCGGCCTTCAAAGGGTCTTTGATGACTATGTTTATCACCATCATGCTCGCCTTTCCTGTCGGTGTTTTGTCGGCTCTATACTTAGAAGAATATGCGCCGAAAAACCGATGGACGGATTTGATCGAAGTATCGATCAATAATTTAGCCGCTGTTCCATCGATCATATTCGGCCTATTAGGATTGGTAGTATTTTTAAGCTGGTTTAACATGCCACGATCCTCGGCCTTAGTTGGCGGCCTAACCCTAGCTCTTATGACGATGCCTGTGATTGTGATTGCAGGGCGCAACGCTGTAAAAGCTGTGCCACCATCGATACGCGAAGCCGCCCTTGGTATTGGCGCATCTCCCGTTCAAGTGGTTTTTCATCATGTGCTGCCCTTGGCTTTGCCAGGCATATTAACAGGAACAATTATCGGTATGGCGCGCGCTTTGGGTGAAACCGCGCCGCTGTTGCTCATCGGTATGCGGGCCTTTGTTCCCGCAGCTCCCAGCGGGTTTTCCGAACCATCGACGGTGTTGCCGGTACAAATTTATCTTTGGTCAGACGAGGTCAATCGCGCCTTTGTTGAAAAAACCAGTGCAGCAATCATAGTGTTGCTATTATTTCTAATGACCATGAATGCCGTTGCTATTTATCTGCGCAACCGTTTTGAAACGCGCTGGTAATAATAATGCCAACACATCATATAATCTTTAACTAAAGGAAGACATAGTGGCTGAACAAAATTCCCAATCTGATACATCAGACGATGGAACAGATGCGCACAAAATTACGGCGCGTAATGTCAATGTCTTCTATGATGATAAACAGGCAATTGATGATGTATCGATTGATGTGGATATGGAAAATGTAACCGCATTTATTGGCCCATCTGGTTGTGGAAAATCAACCTTCTTACGCACTATTAATCGTATGAATGATACGATCCCATCGGCCCGCGTAGAGGGTGAGATTAAACTGGATGGTAAGGATATATATGATCCTTCTATGGATGTGGTACAGCTTCGCGCGCGCGTGGGAATGGTGTTTCAAAAACCCAACCCTTTTCCAAAATCTATTTATGATAATATCGCCTATGGCCCCAATATTCACGGGCTAGCGGCCAATAAAGCCGAGCTGGATATTATTGTTGAACGTTCCTTGCAGCGCGCTGGTTTATGGAATGAGGTTAAAGACCGCCTGAGCGATAGCGGCACTGCATTATCTGGGGGGCAACAGCAAAGATTATGCATCGCCCGCGCCATCGCCGTTGACCCAGAGGTGATATTGATGGATGAGCCTTGCTCTGCGCTTGACCCTATAGCCACCGCAAAAATCGAAGAATTAATTCACGAATTGCGCGGAAAATATGCTATTATCATCGTGACGCATAATATGCAGCAAGCAGCGCGTGTATCGCAAAGAACGGCATTTTTCCATTTGGGCAACCTTGTGGAATTTGGGGTGACTTCTGATATTTTCACGAACCCGCAAAAAACACGAACACAGGACTATATTACAGGCCGATATGGGTAATAATATCGCTATAAAATAGCTAGGAAATCAAAATGACGAACAGCGGAAATAAACATACATTAAGCGCCTTTGATGAGGAAATGGATAAAATCAGATCCTTAATCTCAGAGATGGGTTCGCGCGCAGAGAGCGCCGTCGAAGGCGCGATGAAAGCATTATTGACCAACGATATGAAACTTGCGAAAAAAATTCGTCACGAAGATAAAATCATTGATAAGCTAGAAAAAGAAGTCGAGCGTATCATCGTTCAAACCATTGCGCTGCGCGCGCCGATGGCCGATGATTTGCGCGAACTGATTGCCGCAATTAAAATTTCTGCTGTTATAGAGCGTATTGGCGATTATTCCAAAAATATCGCGAAACGTGTGGGGCATCTAAAAACCGAAGATTTTTTATCCGATAATAATGCGCTGCAACGGATGGGCGAAATTGCGGGTGAAATGGTGAGCACGGCAATGGAATCCTATGCCAAGCGCGATATTGATTTGGCTATAGCCGTGACGCGCCGTGATGATGATGTAGATCAGCTTTATAAAGAATTATTTGTCGATTTTGTTGGTTTTATTGCTAAGCATCCCGAAGCCGCGCAAGAAGTCGCGCACCTGCTGTTCATATCCAAAAATCTAGAACGTATTGGCGATCACAGCACCACTTGCGCTGGTATGATCTATTTCACTGAAACGGGTGAAAACCTTCCTGACGATTGAACATATCATGGCGAAAACAAAATTATTATTGGTTGAAGATGACGCGCCTCTCGTCGAACTCATTCGCTATAATTTTGAGCGTGAAGATTATAGCGTCACAAATACGAGCGATGGCGAAGAAGCCATATTATTGGCGAAAGAAACATTACCAGACATCATTATACTCGATTGGATGATTGAAAATTTATCGGGCATAGAAGTTTGCCGTCAACTGCGCCGCAGCAATGAAACCAAACATATTCCGATCATAATGTTATCGGCGCGCAGCGAAGAAGATGATAAAATCAGAGGTTTGGAAATTGGTGCCGATGATTATCTCACCAAACCCTTTAGCCCGCGCGAATTATTGGCCCGTGTCCATGCTGTGCTGCGGCGTATGCGCCCTGCTCTTGCTGGTGAGAATCTAAACTTTGCCGATGTCGAAATGGATATTATCGCCCATAAGGTGAAACGCGCTGGTAAAAGCATAACGCTTGGTCCGACCGAGTATAAATTGCTCAAATATTTCTTGGAATATCCCAGCCAAGTTTTCTCGCGCGAGAGATTATTGGACTCTGTCTGGGGGTATGATAGCGACATAGAAATCCGCACCGTCGATGTGCATATCCGCCGTTTGCGCAAAGCCCTTAATATCGATGGCGGTGCTGACATTATCCGCACCGTACGCAGCGCAGGATATTCGCTCGATCAAAATGCTGTTTAATAGCTTTTTCATTTTTGATAACGCAAAAAGGGACTGAAAATATCAGCCCCTTTTCTCTTCATTTTGGTGGGATAATATCAGAAATTAATCTGCGCGCGCGCGCCCAAAACATTGACTGAATAATCCGTATCGGTGCCATCGGCCAGTGCTGGAACAACATCGCTATAATCAAGAAGACCATAATTGAGCAAGAAACGCACATTATTAACAGGATTCCAGATTAAAGAGGCTTGATAGCTATCTTGTGTGCCGCCAATAATAGCCGCATCATTCAAATCCAAGCGATCATAACGCACATTGAATTGCAATGCGCCCCAGCCGCCTTGGCCAACGGGGTTTTTGACTTTAATGCCTTTGAAATAACCACCTTTATATTGGCGCCTATCATCGGTAAGATAGATACCAGCTTCAACAGCACCGCCAAAGAAAGTTGGGTTTTCAAATCCAGCACGACTGACAGTAAACCAATGCGTCTCGGCCTGGGCATGGAAGCGACCAGAAACAACCGCCGCTTCTAAACCAAAATTAGTTTCTTCTTCAGCATTGCTGATGCTGCCAGTATCGATGAAACGGACATCGGTAGGATGTACTAAGGGACGCTGGCGAAAGCGCGATGCGCTGATGGCATCGCCCAAATCACGCCAGTGCGCCGATGCACCAAAGTGAAGCTGCGTATCCCCCAGCTTAGGCGCGAACACAATACGTCCATCCAAACCAATAGCATTATTACCATCATCGTTTAGATCTTCATTATTATCGGTAAACACCCCGCCTTGCAGCAATATATCGCCTTTATTATAGGCCAGACCAATACCAACGCGCCGTTCAAAGTTAAAGGCATCGGTAAAAGCAGCGCGCTCAATAAAGCTGGTGTCATTGCTGCTGGTTAATTCTTCTATGCCTTGATAAGCATTAAAATGCCCGATGGTGACGCTAAAACCATTATTTTTATAATCAAAATAAGCATCATTAAGCGTGAAACCACCGCTGGCTATATCACCGTAAATTTTATAGCCAAATCCGCCAGGGATTTTGCCTTGTGCACCAAGACGAACGCGGCGTAATTCATTCGAGAAACCAAGGCCACTATTATTGACACCATTTGGTGCATCGACGGTTGCAACATCCACTTGAACGCGGCCACGCGGCTTAAAGCTCCAACCCCCTTTACCCGTGATTTCAGGAGCCCCCTTCCATTTTATATCAAATGGAGCATCTGAGGTTTGTGATGCTACTGCCTGAGCATTATCGGCCGTTGTTTTGGCTTCAATAGCCGTCGTTTTCACAGCTTCAACTTCATTTTGCGTTTGCGTATTTTGCTGCGACTGCGCTTCAACCTTTGAACTTAATATATCCAAAGCAGCTTTTAATTCAGCAATTTCAGCTTTTAAAGCATCAATATCGCTCGCTTGTGCATGCGCTGGAATAGAAAAGGTTGCGAGTGCTGATGCGGCTAATAATTTTGCTGTAAATCTCATTGTCGATTCCCCATGATTATCTGTGGTAATACCTCTAAAGACAATTTATATGACTCAATAATTACGCATATATTTCGTTTTTATGACAATGAGAAAAATTCAACAATTTGCATCAATATTCATCGATTTTTCAACGCAGAACCATCCTATTTTCTGATGTAATTCATCCACGCTTTACGCTTGCGTCAATGATAGGAACATGGCAGAAGATAAGCATAAAATAATCGCCCAAGGAGATTCTGACATGAGTATTGATTATAAAGATAAGGTTGCCATTGTTACTGGTGCTGGCGGCGGATTAGGCCGCGAATATGCTCTGGAATTGGGCCAAAGAGGGGCTAAAGTTGTCGTCAACGATCTGGGCGGTGCGCGCGATGGTACTGGGTCATCCGATGCTGCAGCGCAAGTGGTCGAAGAAATTAAATCTGCTGGTGGTGAAGCAATGGCCAATGGCGGCAGCGTCACCGAATTTGAACAAATGCAAGAAATGGTCGCCAAAACCAACGAAGCCTATGGCGGCGTGCATATCCTCATTAACAATGCAGGCATATTACGCGATAAAAGCTTTGCCAAAATGACAGCCGCTGATTTTGACCTTGTGGTGCAAGTGCATCTTATCGGATCGGCTAATTGCTCCAAAGCGGTATGGGAAACCATGCGCGAGCAAGCCTATGGCCGCATATTGATGACCGCATCATCCACAGGTCTTTATGGTAATTTTGGCCAAGCCAATTATGGTGCGGCAAAGCTCGGCCTCGCGGGCCTAACCAAGACGCTCTATCTAGAAGGGGCGAAATATAATATCCATGTCAATTCGCTCGCCCCCGTTGCGGGAACGCGCATGACAGAAGATTTATTCCCCGAAGAATTGTTCAAACAATTCACCCCAAAAAATGTTGTTCCAGCCGCGCTTTATCTTGTGAGCGATCAAGCCCCAACCAATATGATTATCGGTGCTGGTGCGGGCGTTTATCAAGCAAGCTATGTCACCATGACGCCAGGCGTTGCTCTACCCGAAGACAAACGCACCGTAGAAGGATTTGCCGAAGTCTATGAGCAAATTATCGATCGTACGGGCGAAACAGTACCGCAATCGGGCAGCGAACAAAGCGCAGCTATTATGAAAGCCTTGCAAAAAATTTCATAATCGCATGATACCACATGGAAAAGGTTGTGATTGACAATTTTAAGAGAAAATATAGATTCTTCCTTAAATATTAAGGGAGAGTTTTTTGTATAGCCAATCTGAAATCCAATCGGCTATTGATGCTGGTGTTGTAAAAGCAGACACAATAACCGCCCTAGATAAACATGTGTCTGAGTTACGAAGCGCACCCGTTCAAGACGAAGAAAATTTCCGTCTTATTACTGGTTTTAACGATATTTTCGTGGCGATAGCCGCCATAATCATGTTGGTTGCAGCGGTCGGTATTGGCGGGGCGATTGACGATGCTCTTGAGGGTGTATTCATCGCTATAACGGCATGGGGCTTGGCCGAATTTTTCACTCTTAAACGGCGCATGGCTCTCCCATCTATTATATTATTGATTGCCTTTGTTGGTGGGATTTTCTCAAGCGCATTATCATTATACCCTGTTAATGATGTTACGATTTTCGGAGATGACGACACGCAATATATGCAAGAAACAAGTTTTGCTATAGCGTCTGCTATAACGGCATTGATGTCATT
The DNA here is from genome assembly GCA_938050045.1 of uncultured Sphingomonadaceae bacterium. Classification (GTDB taxonomy): domain Bacteria; phylum Pseudomonadota; class Alphaproteobacteria; order Sphingomonadales; family Sphingomonadaceae; genus Sphingorhabdus_B. Next base: position 37,177 of record CALLJS010000011.1, on the reverse strand, counting down.
TCTACATTGGAAACGTTTCAAAGTCCCTATTACTATAGCAGCCGGTGCAGCGGCTATTGCTGGTGTAATTATTTTTTCTATATTATCACTCATTGGCCTTAGTAAGAACGAATATATCATACTATCATTGGTCTTGATGGGCGGGCTTTGCATATTTGCCTTTGCCATGCGGTGGGATATATCGGATAAATTGCGCGAAACGCGGCGCAGCGATGTTGCATTTTGGCTTCATCTTTTGGCAGCCCCAATGATCGCTCATCCGCTTTTTTACTTTATCGGTGCAACGGGCGGTGATGAAATCACAGCTCTGCAAGCCTTTGGTGTTTTTGGTACCTATATCATTATGGCTATCATCGCTATCATAATCGATCGGCGGGCCATGTTGGTATCGGCCTTGGCCTATGTATTGATAGCGATGACCATTTTGTTCAACCAATTTGGAGCGATAGAATTAAATGTCGCGCTCACGGCCTTTGTAATCGGCTCGGCTTTGCTCAGCCTCTCTGCATTTTGGACGCCGCTGCGCAAAAAATTGGTGAGCATTATGCCCAATATTGTAAAAGATAATGTCCCCGCAACATAATGAAATTAGCTTTTAATCGCGTTTAATTGCTGACGATTTTCATCAGCTTGCGCTCTAATGGGGCTAGCACGGGGCCTAGTTCATGGCCGCGTTTCAAGACCATCCCTTGCTCGCCATAGAGGCACCATTGCCCCTGTTTATTACGGAGCGATGGGCGTTTTTCAATACGATATTCGGCGCGTTCGGCTGCGCGTCTATAGGCCTGAAAACAGGCGGCATCCTTTGTAAAGTCCATAGCATAATCGCGCCAATTACCCGCCGCCACCATACGGCCATAAAGGTCTAATATTTGATTTAACTCAGCTCGTTCAAACCCAATTTGAGCATTTTTATTTATTGAGATAGAGGTTTGGAAATGCGAAACCGTGCCCATTTATTTTGATTTGCTCTGTTTTTTGGCTGGTTTATTTCTGTTCACCAGCCTCTTCTTACCCCTATCGCCCGCATCGGCTTTGGTTTGCTTTTCAAATATTAGCATCTGTTTTTGCAATTTTTTCATTTCATCCTGCAAACAAGCCAATGTTTTTTCTGGCGGATTGTTCATTTCGGTGCAAGGTGTGCCATAGGGCATAAATTCTTGGCTATAGGTTTCTGCTGCTATCAAGGTTGATTTGGCTTTGACACCGACCATCGTTGCTCCTTCGGGAACATCGTTGGTAACAACTGCGCTAGCACCAATTCTTGCACGCTCGCCCACTGTAATAGGTCCCAATATTTGCGCCCCTGAACCAATGATAGCATGATCCAATAATGTTGGGTGTCTTTTCCCACCCTCGCCATTGGTCGGATTCGTCCCGCCCAATGTTACGCATTGATAGATAGTCACATTATTGCCAATTACCGCCGTTTCCCCAATGACAGTAAAACCATGGTCGATGAATAAATTACGCCCTATTTTCGCCCCTGGGTGAATATCTATCGCTGTGAGCATTCGCGAAAAATGATTCACAAAACGTGCAAGAAAAAACATATTCCCATTGAATAACCAATGCGCTATTTTATGCAAACCAACGGCCCACACCCCTGGATAGAGCAAGATTTCTATGCGCGAACGCGGCGCAGGGTCGCGGCTTTTGATGGACTCCAAATACTCTATCAATCGATCAAACATCGGGCTTCCTTATCGTCAAAAATCAACAGAAAATGATTAATGAACTTGTTAGATGGTCTATAAATAGCACTACTATAACATCTTACACATTAAAACTAAGCATAGTTTCGCAAAATTCCAAGGGTTTTCCCAAAATAAACGATAATATCGCTAGAAAAATCGATTATAACGATTATTATAGAGTTAATAACAATTTATATTAATCAATGTGAGACCAATATGATAAGCTATTTGCCAACTCTGAAGCAATTACAATATCTGGTTGCATTGCATGAATATGGCCATTTTGGTAAAGCTGCTAAGGCTTGTTTTGTCACACAATCAACGCTCTCGGCGGGCATAAGAGAGTTAGAAACATTGCTAGGCATATCCTTGGTAGAACGCACCCGCCGCGTGGTGCGCTTTACTCTTATCGGCAATCAAATGGTAGAAAAAGCGCACAGAATTTTGCGCGAGTCAGAGGAATTAACCGATATAGCCCGCAGCGCAGGAGAGCCGCTCATAGGGGAATTGCGTATGTCGGTAATCCCGACCATAGCACCCTTTTTATTGCCCAAATTTTTACCTGCATTGCGCATAGCTTACCCAGAGCTCAAGCTCTATTTGCGCGAAGAACCCAGCAGCGAAGCTTGCGCATCTTTGCATCATGGAGTGGCCGATTGCGTATTAATGGCTTTGCCCTATGGGTGCGGGGATGTCGAATGCTCTGAATTATTTGATGATAATCTATTGGTGGCCATACCCAATGATGATGCAAAAAATTTACCCAAAGATATTACCCCGCAATATATTGAACCCGAAAAATTATTGCTACTGGTCGATGGTCATTGCTTAAAAGATCATATATTATCGGCCTGCAATCGCCCAGATTTGGACGAAAGCGCCACTATGCTCGGCACATCGCTGCATACTTTGGTGCAATTGGTGGATAATGGTCTTGGCATAACATTGGTCCCTGAAATGGCTATAACTGCAGGGATATTGCACAATACCAACATCGTGACGCGAGAGCTCAATGCCGAAAACCCCGCCCGAAAAATTGCGCTTGTATGGCGCACCAATAGCCCGCGTAAAAAGGAATTTTTGTTGCTGGCTGATGAATTACGCAAACTCAAAAAATAGATATATTGCTTAGTCTACCATGCAGACGAACGATCAACGTCGCTCTGTTTTTGCTCTATCCAACGCGATGTTCCATCGGCAAATATTTCTTTCTTCCACAATGGCACATCCGTCTTTAGGCGATCCATAATCGCTATAATTGCGGCCATCGCTTCTTTACGATGCGCAGATGCTGCCGCAACAAATATTATCGGCTCGCCCAATTTTAGCGTTCCATAGCGATGAATGATGGTGACTCCCAACAGTTTATAACGTTGCTCTGCAAGAGTGCAGAGTTTTTCTAATGCCATATAGGTCATTATTGGATGATGTTCGATTGAAAGAGCTATAATATCATTTTCAGAGCGAACTATCCCAGAGAAACTAGCCACTGCGCCAAGCCTATTTCCTTCGAATTTTCGCAATTCTTGCCCCGCATCAAAGGGGGTAATTTGCACAGCAATATGCCGCATCATCCACCGGTAACTGGCGGAAAAATAGCAAGCTCTGATATATTTTGGATGCTGGCATCGCCTTTGGCCATCTCATTATCCAATGCAAAACGCAGTGCCTCTGGGTTGGCAAGCGCATTTTTATAAGGTTCGTCCATAGCAGATAGATATTCAATAACATCATTGATGCTGCGAATATCGGCGGGCAAATCAAAACTGTCTGAATCGCGGCCGATAAGCTCGCGCGTTTTAGCAAAATATGTGACTTTCATACCGCCGTTTAATCCATATGCTTAATGCCAACGCGCAGATAATCCCAGCCCGTAATCAATGTCAATATAGCAGCTCCCCATAGCGTGATGAAAGTCGCTAGATGCAGCCATTCATAGAGCCATATAATATTTACAACCGCCCCGCATAATATGACCCCGCCCAACGATAATAGCTGAAAGGTAGTTTTCCATTTTGCCAATTTGCTCACCGGCACAGAGACTTGAAGGCCAGCCAAAAATTCACGCAATCCCGACACGATAATTTCGCGCAGTAAGATTATCAGAGCGGCAATGACATGAACCCCATCTATATCGCGGGTAAATACGAGCATCAATATAACGGCGGCAACCATTATTTTATCAGCAATAGGGTCTAAAAATATACCCAGTTTTGAGACAGTGCCTTGGCTGCGCGCGATATATCCATCGAAATAATCGGTAATCGCCATCAATGCATATAGCACCCAAGCCAATCCATAATGCAATGGCGTCGGCAGATTTACACCGCCGCTATAGTATGGCCAAAGAAGGAAAACCAAAATAGGAACGGCAAATATGCGCGATAATGTCAAAATATTGGCAAGGCTTAACATTCTTATCCCTTTTATCAGATATTGAATGAAGGCATCAAATATCATCACTATATTATTTACATAGGACGGAATGCATCGACAACCAATAGTTTATTTGATGAGTTGCTTTTATTAACTATAAAAGTCATAGCATATCAGCAAGAGATTTGATTATTTATCCATAAATATGTCAACACTCTCAAATGTCTAGGGAGGACATGCATGACGACTTCTGCATCATTGCTTTTGAAAAAACGCTTCTTGCCACTTTTTATTACCCAATTTCTTAATGCTTTTAACGATAATTTTTTCAAAATGGCGATGGTGATATTGGTCACTTTTGAAATCATGAGCGATCCAGCGTTAGAAGGACAGTTCAACGGTCTCGCAGGCGGCCTATTAATGCTACCCTTCTTTTTATTTTCTGCATTCGCTGGGCAATTAGCGGATAAAAAAGATAAAAGTAAAATCATTCGTATCATTAAAAATGCTGAAATCATCATCATGCTGGTCGGCGCATTGGGGATTTTGATTCAATCAATTCCTGTCATGTTAATAGCCTTATTCGCTTTGGGTACGCAGTCGGCATTTTTGGGACCGATAAAATATGCTATATTGCCGCAACATCTTAGAGAAGACGAAGTATTAGGTGGCACTGGCTTGGTAGAGGCGGGTACATATATCGCAATATTGGCCGGTGTTATTTTGGGCGGTTCATTGCCTTCGAACGCCGCTGCTATAGGCATTATAGTCTGTTCATTAATTGGCCGTTTGAGTGCCCAATTCATACCCAATGCCCCACCAGAATTGGGCAGTGATGACATTAAGATTGATTATAATATTTTCAGAAGTAGCTGGCAGCTACTCTCAAAAACTATGAAAACTTCTCATATTGCCTATACCATTTGGGCGATTAGCTTCTTCTGGGCGATTGCGGCTGTATTGGGTGCTATTTTTCCGCCAATGGTTAAAAATGCTCTCAACGGCGACAAATCGGTGGCCATATTATTTACCGCCATATTTTCGATTGGGATTGCTATTGGTTCGATCACTATCAATAAATTACTCAAAGGCACCAGTTCCGCAAAATATGCTATGTTCTCTGTCATCGTGATGGGGTTATTCGTCATCCATCTGTGGTGGGCAGTGACCCAATGGACGATCCCAATTGGAGAGTTATTGAATTGGCAGAATTTCATCAATGAACCTTATGCCGTCATTATTATTTTAGATATATTGGGTATCGCTGTAGCAGGCGGCATGTTCGTTGTACCCCTTTATGCTTTTTTAACAACCAGCGTCCCCAAAGTTGAAACAGCGCGCACAATCGCCGCCAATAATATCATCAATAGCGGTGCCATGGTTCTAGGAACCATTATCTATATGGGGTTGATAGCAATAGGCGTTAGCATCACTGAGACATTATTCTTAATCTCATCAGCCTGTCTCTTTTCTGCTTGGTTGGCCTATCGCTTAAATAAAAGCGATGTGGCCGCTAAGGCAGCTAAAAACAGCGGTGAGATAGGGTAAAATAACGTTCAGGCAATGAATGTATAAAATACCACAAAAAATGCTGTGAAGCTCAGCATGAATAAATGCGTATCCTCTTTACTCCACCATTTGGTTTTTTCTTGTTCGGCTTCTATAGCCAAAATATTTGGGTTTATAAGCTGGCGAAAGCTATGTTGCTTCTTAACCGCTATCGATTGTAGATTTCTATTCCTCATAATGCGCGTTAACGAAATATTAGGCATGATTACTAGCATAAAAAGCTTGCTAAAATAACACGTGCCAATTTGTGACACTATCATTTCAAATGTTTAATGGTTAATCTTCTTTACGATGATGGCTTTGCGGCCACTATCTATTTAAGGCACGGGCGAGGCGTCAAAATGGCGAGCATAATTATGAACATTGCGGAGCATATGAAGCATCAAAAATTATTGGGGCTAGCCTTGCTCTGGATTCATTCAATAGTCGCATACAGCCCCTCGCGTGCCGATATATTGCCGCTTAATAGCATCTCATAAGCCGTTTGCACCGCTTGCGGCCCCTCTATTACCCGCACATCAATCTGCCCCGCAATAAAATCCAAAAACCCATAGAGCGCACGCCCAGCTTGGCTATCAAATTCCGCTTGCCCAAAATCGCTGATAAATTCTTGCGCTGCCGCTGGCGCAAAAAAGAATACAGCTTGGACGCCGCTTATAGCATCGCGCGGGCCGTTTTTACCAACATGGGTCATGCCGATTAAGGAGCTAAATTTCAAATTATCCCCCAAATGGTCATGGATTTGACTCAACAATGTCGTATTGCCCGCAAAATCGACCGACACGCTATTTTCTTCGGCATCTATACCATGTTCACCAAAGGCATCATCATAGCTAATCACTTGATCATAAAGGCCTGTATCGATTGTAAATTCAACATTATCAGCCGAAGTTAATCCAATACGGCGCACATCAGGACTGTCACTTTTCACCCTATAAGCAAGCCCCATAGCCGTTTTTGATGACGCACTTGTAATGATAAGATTATCGGCCCCAAACCACTGTTCGCTGCGAAATTTATGTTCAATCAGAAAACTTGTCATAAATAATGGCTGAACAATAGCCCGCAATGCTTCTACATCATCATGAGAAGCATCGGATAATTTGCGATAATGGTTATAGATTGGGGCCATCGGCGCGCGATGCTCGGCGCTATCGATAAATCCAGCAGAGAAATCTCCATCAGCGGGAGACACAATGAGATGCGATCCCATTGGGAAATAACCATAAAAACGCATACCTGCTTCAAACTCTATATGCTTACTCTCAACAATCTGCGCATAGCCCCAAACAGGGACAATACCATTGCTTACGTCTTCGGCTGGAAAAAAATTCCAATAGCCCACCAAATCGCCCGTTGATGCATAGCTAATATTATTCGCCGTTAAGGCATATCCCTCAATCTTTAGTAAGAGCTGGTCTTCTTCTAATTCCGCAATGTCGCTAATTTCTATTGTCGCTTTGGCAATATCTTTTTTATCAATGACTATATTCCATTGTTGATAATCTTCCATAATAGTCCCCTTTGATATGATGCGCTAATCTATAGAATAAGATGAATATTTTATCCATAAGCTATTTGAATCATTGGAAACCAAAGAAAGAATTTCAGTTAATGATTGATTGAAAAATTATTTCCGATACCATTTAATATCATCGATTCTATCAATAATAGAATATGTGATATTTGGGGTTATTTATGAAAAATATTATCAATACTGCTATTGTTTCTTGCATATTTTTTTACAGTCAAAATGCTCTAGCAGGTGAAAATATTCAATATGCTCCCGCTGGCGAATGGGTTAATCAAACCGATATAGCAGAATTATTAAACAATAATCCTGATAGCAATGCCTATTCAGTGCTCTGGGACGAACAAACCAAAATCGAAGATGGTGTTATCGAAGCCTATAGTGCCTTAGCACTAAAGGCATCAACCGCAGATTTTTTAACGCAAATGGGCACCAGCTTCAAAGCAACATGGCAGCGTGAGCGCGCTGATATTACCATCCATAGCTTTCAAATTCATCGAGCAGGCGACATCATCAACATATTAGATGATGGAGATGTGTTCGAGATTATTCGGCGCGAGCGCAAGTTGGAGCAACAACAGTTGAATGGATTGCTCACCGCTACAACGCAACTGCGTGATTTGCAATTGGGCGATGTAGTGAGCTTTGCCTACACCATTAAATCCGAGAATCCATCGCTTAAAAAACGCGGGGAAATAAGCAAATCTTTTTCGCAAACCGAGCGTTCGGTTGATAAATCTTACCGCCGCATATTATGGCCCAAAGGCAGCAAATTAAACTGGAAAGTCCATTCCAAAGATATGGACCCTAAAGTCACCAGCTTTGGCAAATATAATGAGATAATCTTGGATATGATTATCCCGAAAGAAAAAGAAAAACCAAAAAATGCACCGATTCGCTATCGGATGTCCCCTTTCTTTGAAGCCAGTAATTTTCAGAGCTGGAAAGAAGTATCAAAAACAGCATCGTTGCAATATAAAACCAAGGGATTAATCGCGCTAGCCCCCGAATTGGCGGCCGAGGTGCAACAGATTAAAGGCCAAACCAATGATCCTATGCTCCGCTCAGAGCTGGCTCTTCGTTTGGTGCAAGATAAAGTACGCTATCTCTATAATGGCCTCGGTTATGGCAATTATGAGCCTCAGAGCCCTGCTGAAACATGGCAATTAAAATATGGGGACTGTAAAGCAAAAACCTTGCTGCTGCTGGTGATTCTGCATGAATTAGATATTGAAGCTACGCCCATTTTGGTCAATCTTAACTTAAAAGATGCGGTTTCTATTCGTATCCCGTCGATGATGGCGTTCAACCATATTATGGTAAAAGCCAATGTTAAAGGCCAAATTTTATGGATGGATGGTACTGGGCGTGGCGACAGGATGCGCGATATTCAACTCGCTCCTGCGCACAGATATGCTTTGCCCGTCACGGCCAAAGGGTCTGATTTAGAAGAAATTGCCATCACCAAAAACATCGTTCCCGACCAAGATACATTTTTGCAATATGATCTAAGCGCAGGGCGCGCCTTGCCCGCCCTCTATGACATAAAATTAATATTACGCGATAATCAAGCATTCCAATTACACACTACGCGCAATCAATTTTCAGACGAGAATTTTCGTGAAAATCTGCGTGAGATTGCATCGAATTATGTGTTGGATGATGTTATTTATGATGCCGATTATAGCTTTGATAATGAAACCAGAGAGGGCACGATTAGAGCAAAGGGCATTGCGTGGCTTGAATGGAAGAAAAAAGCGGGTAAATTCAAACATGCGATCTGGTCATCGCTGGTTGATCGCAAAATCAGCGATGATAGAAATAGCAAGGAATGGAAAGATATTCCCATATTAGTCAGCGGAACTAATTATTTCCGTGAAAATACAAGCTATAAATTACCGCAATATGCCCGCCCTTTCGCGCTCTCTGGAAACGCCACTATGTCCAATGAAATAGAGGGTCGTCGTACCGATAGAAGAACGTCATTAAAGGGTAATATTGTCACTTTCTACGAGGAAACATTCCCTACTCAATGGGAAGTAAAACCCGAACAATTGCGCATTGACCGCAAAAAATTAAAGTATGAAAAAAGAAAAACTGTATCCATCATTTTACCCGATGATGCGCCCTACGAATGGCAAGAATTCGAAGCCGCCAAAACCAATGGTGCTGCGGATAAAATCATAGCTGGACTCAATCAATTTGTCGCTAATGCCAAAGAAGATGATACCAATGCCTATTATAATCGCGCATATTTTTACTGGAAATTGGGCGATTATGATACAGCAATCACAGACCTAAAAGCGGCCATCGAAATCGAACCTTCGGCTAGCTATTATAATTGGCTGGCCGATATGCTCAGCGGCAGCGATGAAGATGCGGCGATAGATGCGCTCAATAATGCGCTCTTATTAGAGCCTACAAATTATGCTTCTATTTTTGATTTGGTCAAAATCTATAATCGTAAGAATGACACCAAAAAAGCACGGCAAGTGATATTGAATGCGCAAAACCAAGGCTTATCCGATATTGATGCCGCAGAATTAAACGCTGAAATTTTTCGCAGCAATAAAAAGTTTGATAAAGCCAATGCGCTGCTCAATGATCTGCTAGAGGATGATCCTGACAATGCATTTTTGCTTAGCGAGCGTTGTTTTACCAATGCAGTTGCGAATAAAAATTTAGAACAAGCCCGATATGATTGCACTTTAGCAATAGAGATAGCCGAAAAACCAGCCTATATTTTGGAGAAAAGAGCGGTGGTTCATTGGAAGATGGGCAATTATGATATGGCTCTCGCCGATTTAGATCGCGCCATTCACTATAGCAAAAGCCGCAGCGGGTCACATTATCTGAAAGCCGTGATATACAAAGATATGGGGCAAATAAAGCAAGCTGAAAATGCGATGCGCACCGCATTATTCCATTATAAATTTGCGCCAAATTATTATAAAAGCCATGGCATCACTTATTAGGGAGCGGATCAATTAAATTCGCAAAACATGGTTTGAAGCGAATAGACAAGGAAGGCAAACACAGGAATAGCGATGCTCTGGCAAGCTTGTCTGACGCCATAGCCGCATATTTGATAGGTTCTGGCCTTAGGAACTATAGATAAAGGCATTTTCTTTTTATTAGCCAGAGTAAAACAATATATTTGCATGATGACATACTCTCTAAGCCCTGCTAATCGCGCGTTATGAATGAATTAGATAAAATCCGTAATTTCTCTATTATCGCCCATATAGATCATGGCAAATCAACGCTTGCTGATCGATTGATCCAGCATACAGGTGGCCTGACAGAGCGCGAAATGAGCGAGCAAGTGCTCGATAATATGGATATTGAAAAAGAACGCGGTATTACCATCAAAGCGCAAACTGTGCGGCTGAATTATAAAGCCAAAGATGGCGATACTTATACGCTCAACCTGATGGATACACCAGGCCATGTCGACTTTGCCTATGAAGTATCGCGCAGCTTGGCCGCTTGCGAAGGGGCTCTGCTCATCGTTGATGCAGCCCAAGGGGTCGAGGCACAAACATTGGCTAATGTCTATCAATCCATTGAGCATGACCATGAAATATTACCCATTATCAACAAAATTGATTTACCCGCTGCTGAACCAGAGGTGGTTAAAAATGAGATAGAAGAGATTATCGGCATTGCCGCCGATGAAGCAGTGTTAGCATCGGCTAAAACGGGCGTTGGTATAGAGGAAATGCTCGAACAGATAGTCACAAAGATACCGCCGCCCACGGGAGATAGAGACGCTCCATTGACCGCCATGTTGGTCGATAGCTGGTATGACCCCTATCTGGGTGTGGTGATTTTGGTGCGCGTCATAGATGGCGTTATCACCAAAGGTTTAAAGATTAAATTTATGGCGCAAGGCACCGAACATTTGGTCGACCGCGTAGGCTGTATGAACCCCAAAATTCAAAATCTTGATGAATTGGCAGCGGGTGAAATTGGTTTTATCACCGCACAAATTAAAGACATTAGCCAGACCGCAGTTGGTGATACTATCACGACTGTAAAAGGCGGCGCGCTAGACCCTCTTCCTGGCTTCAAAGAAGTACAATCGGTTGTATTTTGCGGTCTTTTTCCTGTTGATGCGGCCGATTTTGAAAAATTGCGCGAAAGTATCAGCAAATTACGGCTTAATGATGCAAGTTTTACATTTGAGATGGAAACGAGCGCAGCCTTGGGTCAGGGCTTTCGCTGTGGATTTCTGGGGCTCTTGCATCTAGAAATTATCCAAGAGCGTTTGGTGCGCGAATATGATTTAGACCTAATCACCACTGCGCCGTCTGTGGTTTATAAAATCATTATGAACAATGGCGAAGAGCAATTTTTGCATAATCCTGCCGATATGCCCGACGTTGTAAAAATCTCTGAAATCCAAGAACCATGGATAGAGGCCGTCATCTATTGCCCCGATGATTATTTGGGCAGCATCCTCAAATTATGCCAAGACCGACGCGGTGTGCAAAAAAACCTTACCTATGTCGGAGACCGTGCGCAGCTTACCTATGAGCTGCCGCTCAACGAAGTGGTGTTTGATTTTTACGATCGCCTCAAGAGCATCTCGCGCGGTTATGCGAGCTTTGATTATGAACAAATTGGCCTGCGCACGGGCGATTTGGTTAAAATGAATATTTTGGTCAATGCCGATCCCGTTGATGCGCTCTCCATGATCGTCCACCGAGAAGCGGCCGAAGCGCGCGGCCGCCATATGTGCGAACGTTTGAAAGATCTTATCCCGCGTCATTTATTCAAAATACCCGTGCAAGCTGCCATTGGCGGCAAAGTAATCGCCCGCGAAACCATTGCGGCGATGCGCAAGGATGTGACGGCCAAATGTTATGGCGGTGATATTTCGCGTAAGAAGAAATTGCTCGAAAAACAGAAAAAGGGCAAAGCGAAAATGCGCGAATATGGCAATGTATCTATCCCGCAAGAAGCCTTTATCGCTGCGCTTAAGATGGGCGATGAATAATTTTGACGGTCAAATAAGCCAAAAAATTACCTTGCACGTCAAAAATATCTAAACTTTTTTACCCCTTATTCCGCTGGTTGCATTTCATGCAGGCCTGTGCCTTTGGGTTTGAACACTCTCGCAACTTTATTAATGCTGCGCGGGATGAATGCATTTTCATCCATCCATAGCGCGTAATCGCGATAAATGGGATCGGCCATCAAATGCTTTTCCTCTGTCTTGGCGCGCCAATAATAAATCGCGCTCACAGCCGCTAACATAACGCTGTTTCTTATGGCATCATAGATGCTGTCGCTAGTCACGAGGAACGGCAGGTAACAAAACCACCAATAGGTATTTTTTGAAAGATAGGCTGGATGCTTGGTCCAACGATAGGGGCCATTGGTCAAAATACCGCGATGCGTTAGATTTGAAAAACGCAATCCAAAAGCCACTGTTGCCCATGCATAAATGGCGGTTAAGATAACCAACCAAGCACCCCAGATTATCAATAAGAGTTTATAATCGGCAAACCAATAGGCCCAATCAGATGTATTAATCTGATAAAATAAAGGGCCGCCTATATCCATCAATAAAAAAGGCGGATAACACATTAAGGCAGCCAACCAACCCGCCAAATAAGGATTAGCAGTGCGGATATGCGCATCAAGTGGTTTCATAGTGAGCAAATAACCCACCGTAGCAAATTGTACATCCATTAAAAACATAACCACGATCAATGACATAGCAATGGCCACGGGGTTTTGAATTATTTGCGCAATATCCATACGCACCACATCGCCAAATCCGCCTGGCACTATCGAAATCATAAAGGCTAAGAAAAAGCCTTTGACCGCCCAAGCGCGCAGATGATGGAATATTTCATCTTTATCCCAACCATCTAGTCCAGAGAGCATAGCCCCAAAATGCCATGCGCCATCGCGTGGGTTCACCATATAGCGATCAATCCAGATGACATAAGGAACTGAGATTATCACCAATGGAATGGTTGCAAATGCGAATATATCCATTGAAAAAGTATAGGCACCAACCCAATACCACCGGCACAGCGCGTATATGACCCAAATAAGACCCCAAGTCATCCATAGCCCTGCAACTTTAACGATGCTGTAATCAATTATTTCAGAGACAGGTTTTTTATTTGACCAATCCAAACCCGTGGATGCGCGTTTATGGACTTTATCAACGAATAGCGACCAAAGCACCATAGGAGCACCGCAAAAAATTAAGGCAATTAATGCTGAATATGGGCCGTCCGCTAATGCTGGCAAGCCAGGAAATCCAAGCGATGCTGCAATATCTCCGAAATTACGGGCAATGGCTATCCATAGAAACAGCCCGATTAGACCGCAGAATCCCACCATTGCGCTAACGGCGGATTCAGGACGCGCATCAATATTCTTATGTTCTTTGTTCATATCGTCATTCTTACTTTGGTTCATAAAACGCATTAACCTAAAATTGTAATCAAACCATGAAGATAGCTTAAATATTATATTTATATAAGCAAATTTCTACACTGCTAAAAGATTATACAATATTTGAGCGCAATATAACAATAATAATATTGCCCCTTCTATGCGGCTAATGGCATATTTAGTCGCGGCAAAAATCAGCAATATAATCGATGATAATAGCAAAGCTGGCAATCCAAAAGAGAGTAATTCCAATGGTATAGCAGCAGGTGATAATGTAGCCGTTATTCCGCCAATCAGCAATAAATTAAACAGGTTAGACCCCAATATATTGCCCAATGCAACCGCGCTAGCCCCTTTGCGCGCAGCAATGACTGCGGTCACTAATTCGGGCAAAGAAGTTCCAATAGCAATGATTGTCAGCCCTATAATAGTCTCTGACATGCCAATCGCTGCGGCAATATCAACGGCGCTGCTAATCAACCAACGCCCCCCCAAAATGATTAGGATTATGCCCGCAGCCAAAACAGCAGCAGAGCGCGCCCAATGTTGTTGGTCGTGCAGATGTGTGTCGGTCACTTCCAATGCAGCAGCTTTTGCTCCGGCGGCCGTATCGCCTTCTTCAAGGACAGATAAAACTATATCATGCTCCTCTGAAACAGTGGCATGAGTGAGTATATTTCCCGCATTCATTATCCTTGTTTCAGAAATATAGGCATAGATAAGATAGCCGACTAATATGACCAAAAATACGATACCCATCGCGATACCAACCAACCCAACGCTGGCACAATAATAGAGTATCGCCGTTATCGCTAAGGCCAAACCGCCATCGCGCCACAATGGGCCTCGCGCCACTGCCATAGGCATAATCAAAGATGCAGCACCCAATATCAGCAAGCTATTGGCAAGGTTCGATCCGACCACATTGCCCCAAGCAATTCCTGGAGAACCCGCCAAAGCAGCCTCTACACTCGCCACCAATTCTGGTGCCGATGTTCCAAAACCAACGATAGTAAGCCCAATCAACATTTGCGACATACCCGCACGTTCGGCAAGCCTAACAGCACCGCGAACCAAGAGCTCACCCCCAAAAATAAGCAGTATAAAACCCATGAGCAAAATTATAATCGATTCTATCATTTCATATCCGCAATTATAGAGATTATTAATGCTCTGGTTATTAGCCGCGTCTTTTGCCCAATAATCTTAACCGCAAGGCGTTAAGCTTGATGAAACCAGCCGCATCTTTTTGGTCATAGGCACCGCTATCTTCCTCAAATGTCACCACATCTTCGCTGTAAAGATTATAATTCACATCGGCTTTACGGCCCACCACCGAAGCCGTCCCTTTGTAGAGCTTCATGCGCACCGTACCCGAAACGCGCTCTTGGCTTTTATCAATCGCCGCTTGCAGCATTTCACGCTCTGGTGCGAACCAAAAACCATTGTAAATCATCTCGGCATAGCGCGGCATCAATTCATCTTTAAGATGCGCTGCGGGCCCATCCAAGGTGATTTGTTCCATGCCTCGGTGCGCTCTTGCATAAATCTCACCGCCTGGTGTTTCATACATACCGCGTGACTTCATGCCGACAAAACGGTTCTCGACCAAATCCAAACGCCCTATCCCATGTTTGCGGCCATAGTCATTGAGCGCGCTCAACAGCGTTGCAGGCGACATGGCTTCGCCATTAATAGAGACACCATCGCCTTTTTCGAAATCAATTTCGATATATTCGGGCGTATCGGGTGCATCCTCTGGATTGACGGTGCGCGAATAAACATAATCGGGCGTCTCATTCCACGGATCTTCGAGTATTTTACCCTCTGATGACGTATGCAATAAATTTGCATCGGTGGAAAATGGAGCTTCACCGCGTTTATCTCTAGGAACGTCAATGTCATGGCTTTCAGCCCATTCGATCAATTTGGATCGAGAGGTCAAATCCCACTCGCGCCAAGGGGCAATGACTTTAATATCGGGGTTCAAAGCATAAGCCGATAATTCAAACCTTATTTGGTCATTCCCCTTGCCCGTTGCGCCGTGCGCGATAGCATCTGCACCTGTTTCTTGGGCAATTTCGATCAAGCGTTTGGAAATAAGCGGCCGCGCTATGGATGTACCGAGCAAATAATCGCCTTCATAGCGAGCATTGGCGCGCATCATTGGATAGACAAAGTCACGAACAAATTCTTCGCGCAGATCATCGATGTAAATATGTTCATCGGCTACGCCCATTAATTTTGCTTTGCTGCGCGCTGGTTCTAATTCTTCACCTTGCCCTAAATCGGCGGTAAATGTGACCACTTCACAGCCATATTCTTTTTGCAGCCATTTTAGGATAACACTGGTATCCAAGCCGCCAGAATAGGCCAATACAATTCGTTTAATTTTATCAGTCATAGAGTTTCGTCCGCTGCATAGAAATAGACATTTATCGCCGCCTAACAGTCTCATTGGGCAGGCGCAAGTTGATATAGATGATAAAATATGGAAAACCATGCGCATGAATGGAGATTTATCCAATGCGCCAAAAAAACCAAAATAAAATAATTGCCACTAATAATGATGTTCAAGCCTATCTCAATAGCATCGAAGATATACAAAAACGTCAAGATTCCATAAAGTTAGATCAAATATTACGCCAGATCACCAAAGAAGATCCTATTATGTGGGGCAAAACAATCATCGGTTATGGCAGCTATCATTATGTTTACGATAGCGGACGCGAGGGGGATATGTGCCGTGCTGGTTTCAGCGCAAGAAAAAATGCACTCACCGTCTATTGTATAAGCGGTTTTGCGCAGCAAGAAGAATTGCTCCATCAATTAGGCAAGCATAAATTAGGGAAATCCTGCCTCTACATCAAAAAATTATCCGACATAGATATGGATATATTGACCCAAATCATTCAAAATGATTGGGATTATATGAACCAAAAATATCCGCTTTAATTATGATTATAATCCTATACTATTTATCCTGTGTAACGAAAAAAGAAATTAATACGAAACACTATTTGAACGAGGGGTTTGACCTCCTCAACCTTCTCGTTCACTTTAATATATTATCGCGCATTATCCTTATGGAGCTTTTTACATGCTATCGTGGCAATCATCGCTAAAATCTGGAATGATTATTTTTGGACTTATTCCGCTCTTTTCCATTGGGGGACAGGGCTTAAGCAATGGTGAGCTTACGTCAAAATTACAGGATGATTTTGATAAACCAATAATGGTCAGCCCAATTTATAATGGCTTAAATAGCTCTCCTCTCAACGTCTCTTTGCAAGCATCGAACAACAAAAATACATTGCAAAAAAGTCCTATCGTTATTGAATTATATCAAAGCCAAGGTTGCTCATCTTGTCCTCCCGCTAATATGGCGCTCAATAATATCACAAATGATCCCAATGTAATCGCCCTCAATTTCTCTGTCACATATTGGGATAGGCTTGGATGGAAGGATATTTTCGGCGATCAAAAATATACCGACCGCCAAGTTGCTTATGCGCGGACGTTGCGAGAGCGCAATGTTTACACCCCGCAAATAGTTATCAATGGAACGCGCGCAATCGTGGGTAATCGTCCCGGTGAATTGCAGCAGGCGGTAAAAAATAGCCGTAAAATTTATGGCGGCCCTTCTATCTCGGGTAAATCGGATATTGTAAATATCAGCAAAGCCAATAACAAGCAATTTAATACCAAGGTTTGGCTCGTGCGTTATGATCCGCGCACGCAAAATATAGCAATCAAATCTGGCGAAAATAGCGGGCGCACTTTGCCGCATAAAAATATCGTCAGAGAATTGCACGATATGGGATATTGGACTGGAAAAGCCAAAAGTATAGCGTTACCCAAGGCAAAGAATAGCCGCTGGAAAAGCGTGATTTTGGTGCAAAATATGGGTACGGGCAAAATATTATCAGCTTCTCGTATCTCCTAAAATATTAATTATTTTCATTTATAAATATTTTAAGCTTTAGTTTTATACTGTCTTGCGTTAAATAGACGTAATAATAAGCTCCTCCCCAGAAAACCATAGGAGCCATAATGACCCAATATACCCAAAAAGCATCTCTCTCTATATCCACAAATTTGTTCAATTTCATTGAAAATGAAGTCCTGCCAGACACTGGCATTGACGCCGATCATTTTTGGAATGGTTTTGCTAAGATTGCCCAAGATTTCATGCCGCGCAACCGCAGCTTGCTTGAGCAACGCGAAATATTGCAGAATAAAATAGATGGATGGCATGAAAAACGAGATGGACCTCAAATTGACGCTGCGGCTTATATTAATTTTCTGCGGGACATTGATTATTTGGTCAAAGAGCCAGCACCATTTTCTATCACTACTCAAAATGTAGATAGCGAGATAGCAACCACCGCAGGCCCGCAATTGGTTGTGCCATCGCTCAATGATCGCTTTGTTATCAACGCCGCCAATGCTCGCTGGGGTAGCCTCTATGATGCGCTCTATGGCACCGATGCGCTGGATGCGCCGCCTGCCAAAGCGGGTGGATATGACCAAGCACGCGGCGATGCGGTGATTGCTAAGGCGCGTAAATATCTGGATATGATATTACCGCTTACAACTGGATCATGGACAGAATATGATAGCGGTAAACCCGCGCTGAAAAACCCCGAATGCTTTATAGGCACCGCTGACGATAATATGCTGTTCAAGCATAATGGTCTTCATATTGAAATTATCATTGATCGAAATAACCCAATTGGCAAAAATGATAAGGCACATATCGCCGATGTGGTTATTGAAGCAGCCATTACCACTATCATTGATATGGAAGATAGCGTCGCCGCCGTTGATGCCGAAGACAAAATTATTGCTTACCGTAATTGGCTTGGTCTGATGCGCGGCGATTTAACCGCAAGCTTTGAAAAAGACGGCAAAACCCGCAATCGCACCTTAAACCCTGACCGCGAATATGTCGATCATGATGGCATCCCCCTCACCTTGCATGGCCGCAGCATGATGTTTGTGCGCAACGTGGGTCATTTGATGACAAACTCTGCGATCCTCTATCAGGATGCAAATGGCGAAACATGCGAAATTGGCGAAGGCATTATGGATGCAGTGTTTACATCGCTCATCGCTTTGCACGATCTCAAATCGCTTGGCCAATATCGCAATAGCCGCGCGGGTAGCATCAATATTGTCAAACCCAAAATGCACGGCCCCAAAGAATGCACGATGACCAATGATCTGTTTAATGCTGTCGAGGATTTGCTCGGCCTAGAGCGTCACACCATCAAAGTTGGTGTGATGGACGAAGAACGCCGCACATCGGCGAACCTCGCGGCCTGTATCCATGCCGTTAAAGACCGCATAGTCTTTATCAACACAGGCTTTTTGGATCGTACGGGCGATGAAATGCATACGTCGATGCATGGCGGGGCGATGATCCGCAAAGCGCAGATGAAAAGCAGCGATTGGATTGCCGCTTATGAAGCGCGTAATGTGGCCATTGGTCTAGCGTGCGGCCTGTCGGGCAAGGCACAAATAGGCAAAGGCATGTGGGCCATGCCCGATCTTATGGCCGATATGATGGAGCAAAAAATTGGCCATCCAAAAACGGGGGCCAATACCGCATGGGTTCCATCGCCAACGGCGGCGACATTACACGCGCTGCATTATCATCAGGTCGATGTTTTCGCCCTGCAATCCGAGATGATGAACCAAGAGATTCCTACGCTAGAGAAATTGCTCACCATCCCCTTTGCGGCCAACACCGATTGGAGCGCAGAAGAAATTGCCCATGAGCTAGAAAATAATGCGCAGGGCATATTGGGCTATGTGGTGCGCTGGATTGACCAAGGCATTGGCTGTTCCAAAGTCCCTGACATCAATGACATAGGCCTTATGGAAGATCGCGCGACATTGCGCATATCATCGCAGCATATGGCCAATTGGCTCTTACATGATATTTGCACCGAACAACAGGTTGATGCCGCATTGCTGAAAATGGCGGCTAAGGTCGATGCGCAAAATGCAGGCGATCCGCTCTATACGCCCATGGCCGATGATCCGCACAATAGCATGGCGTTCCAAGCCGCACGCGAATTGGTGTTCAAGGGCACAGCGCAACCCTCTGGCTATACCGAGCCATTGCTGCATGCTTGGCGTCTAAAACTAAAGGCACGTTAGAGAGAATTGACCTAATCATAATCGTAATGCTGAACTTGTTTCAGCATGACACGCCTGATATAATCAACTATCCTGAAGCGAGTTCAGGATGACAATTATCTAACGGTGATGGGATGGCTTTAACGCCCTATATAAACCAGAATATTTATCATAACGGATAAGTTGAGTACTAACATAAGATCAACTCGCTTCGATAAAACGCTCCGCATCCAATGCCGCCATACAGCCTGTCCCTGCGCTCGTTACCGCTTGGCGATAGATATGGTCCATCACATCGCCGCATGCAAATACGCCTGGCACGCTGGTTTCGGTGGCTTGCCCCTCTAGGCCAGAGCGCACTTTGATATAGCCGCCCGCCATATCCAAATGTCCCTCAAAAATGCCCGTATTGGGTTTATGCCCAATAGCGATGAACACGCCGTGCAGTTCAATATCTTCGGTTACGCCTGGATTATCGGCAGCATCGCCAGCTTTGATGCGCATGCCCGTTACGCCGCTATCATCGCCCAAAACCTCATCCAATGTGTGATTCCATTTGATGGTGACTTTGCCTTCTTTTGCTTTGGCGAACAAACGATCTTGCAAGATTTTCTCAGCGCGCAATGTATCGCGGCGATGCACCAATGTGACGTGGCTTGCGATATTTGATAGATATAAGGCTTCTTCGACCGCAGTATTACCGCCGCCAATCACCGAAACAGGCTTGTTGCGATAGAAAAACCCATCGCACGTTGCACAGGCCGAGACGCCCTTGCCCATAAAGGCGGTTTCGCTGGGCAGACCCAGATATTGCGCACTAGCCCCCGTGGCGATAATCACACTATCGGCCGTATAAGAGACGCTGCCGCCATTGAGCGTAAAGGGGCGTTTTGAAAAATCAACGCTTTCGATATGGTCATTAATCATTTCCGTGCCAAAACGCAGTGCATGGTTTTGCATACGATCCATCAATTCAGGGCCTAGCACGCCTTGATCGTCGCCTGGCCAATTATCAACATCCGTCGTGGTCATCAACTGCCCGCCCACTTCTATGCCAGATATGATAACAGGCTTTAGGTTTGCGCGCGCGGCATAAACGGCTGCGCTATATCCCGCTGGGCCGCTGCCGATAATGATGACGGGGGCGTGTTTACTCTCGCTCATGAAATTTCCTCATACGCTCGCTGGCGCGTTTATAATAATGATAATAACCACATAATCATGATTTTCTTTATGTCCATTATTGAGACGCAAAAAATTGTGCATTTCTTGAAACAAACTCTGAAAATAAGCATTGCAACATCGTCATTTATCATTAATTGACCATTATATTGCGAAATAATTCCAAAGGAACGAGCATGACCAAAATCACTGTAATCAACCAAAGCGGCGAGAAAAAAGACATAGAAGCCGAAAATGGCCTATCCTTGATGGAAGTGATCCGCGACAATGGCTTTGATGAATTGCTTGCTCTGTGCGGCGGATGCTGTTCATGCGCAACGTGCCATGTGCATATTGAACCAAGCTTTAAGGACATAGTCGACACTATGGGCGAAGATGAAGATGATTTACTGGAAAGCAGCGAGCACCGCGATGAAAATTCACGCCTATCGTGCCAAATTAACATCAGCGAGGCTATCGAAGGCTTAACCGTCACCATTGCCCAAGAAGATTAAATCAACATCTGATTTCAAGCAAAAGTAATCAGCCCCACAACAGCGCCCGTCATCATGGTAGCAAAATTACCCGCGACCCAGCTTTTCATGCCCAATTTTGCGACATCACCGCGCCGCTGTGGGCATAATGTGCCAATGGTAGAAACCAACAAACCTACGCTGGCGAGATTGGCCACACCGCACAGCGCATAGGTGATGATAAGTTGGCTGCGCATGCTGAACGTACCAGCCTCTAATGCCGCCAAATCCAAATAGGCTACAAATTCATTTAAGATCGCTTTTGTCCCCATCAGCGCACCTGCATCGGCCGCTTCGCTCCATGGCACGCCAATCGCCCACATCAGCGGTGCAAACATCCAACCAAATAATCGGCGCAAGCTAATGACTTCGCCCTCCACCAACGGCAGCAGTGCAAACATCTGATCGACCAAGGCCACCAAAGCAAAAACCACTATAATCACGGCCATCACGGCCAATAATAATTGCACTCCATCGATCGTCCCGCGCACAATTGCATCGATACTATTTTCATATTTGAGCTTCGTATCATCCAGCCTCGCCATAGTTCCCCCCTTAGTCGGCACCATGATCCGCGCGATTAACAAGGCGGCTGGCAGTGATATAAGCGATGCTGCTATCATATGGCCCACAGCATTGGGCAGGATTTTGGACAATGTGGTGGCATATAGGATAAGGATTGCCCCCGATATAGTCGCCATCGCCAGCACCATGACCATGAATAATTCGCTGCGGCTAATTTTGTTCAAATAGGCTCTAATCATCATTGGGCTTTCGACCAAACCAAGGAATATGCTCGCGCCGCCGCTTAAACCAACCACGCCGCTCACGCCCATTGTTTTTTGAAGCAGCCAGCTTAGTCCGCGCACCAAAAATTTGAGCACGCCCCAATGCCATAACAATGCGGCAAGGGCGGAAAAAACAACAATCAAAGGTAATATTTGAAAGGCGATAATCAGGGGTGGCTGCGCATCTTTTTTCATCACAAATGGCACTTCTGCGCCGCCCGCATAGCCAAATATAAAGCTCGTGCCGACTAATGTGGCTTGCTCAATCGCCAATACGCCTTGGTTGGCAATGCCGATAATGTCCCACACAAATGGCACGCGCAATAGGATAAGTGCAAGCGCAAATTGCGCCAATAATGCGCCGCCTATCCATTGCCATTGTGATTTAATAGCGCTGCGATTATCGGACAATATCCATGATATTATAATGATAAGCGCAATGCCGATCAGCCCCTGAAATTGCCCCATAGCTATCCTCGTTTTGCTTGATCAAAAGCTTCCTCAATTACTGGATAACCATGCCCATCGGGAATACAGAGATACAGGCCATTGTCGCGTTTCTCGGTATAAGTTTTCACCATAGCCGAGGGGTATTTAAGCGCATGAGCTTTGGTCGATTCAAAATCATTAAATTGCGCTAGCCGTTCCAAATTGCGGCGCGTTGGAAAAATGATAAGTACGGCTTCATTCTTCTCTCCTTCGATTGGTGCTAAATCTGCGCGGCGCAAAACTTCGGCAGCGCTGGCCCAAAATAATGTCCGATTTTCGGTTGCATCAACTTTGGCTAAATGCTCATCCTTACCCGCATTCACAATATAAAATCGCGTATCAAAAATACGCTTAATCTCAAAGGCGGGCGGCCGCCAGCGCGACCAAGGGGTTAGCGCATCCAAATTCAACCGCCAGCCAAACATATCACAAATATCGCCGATAGTTTTGCCATCATGCAGCGCAGTACGCGCTTGCTCAATTTGATCTTGGCCAGTGACACCTTCTATGCCAAGGGCTAAACCAGCCTCCTCTAAAGTCTCTCGGATTGCGCCAATGCGGGCTGCGGCCTCATCTTTTTCTAAACCGCTATCGATACCATCCGCATAGGTAAAATCACCTTCATCCACGCGCCCGCCCGGAAATACGGCAGCACCAGCGGCAAACACCATTTTTGCAGAACGCTCAACCATTAATAATTCGGGCGGGCCATCGTCGGCATCTCTAAATATAATAAGCGTAGAAGCGGCGATGACATTTTGTTCTTCATTTTCCATAAGCAATGTGAAGCATGGCTGTTCGTAAAATGCTAGCCCCAATCAAATATTTGATTGATAGAGGGCCATAAATTTACGCCGCAATAATCAAAAGAGCTTTTACCAAACATAATAAGATGGCCGGGCCTTTGCATAGAAATAATAGGCTGGAATCAAGAATTGATGATCTAAATTATGCAAAACCTGTCAAATTATAGTCTTATTTCTGACATATTAGCTCGCTAGCTTGATCCTAATCAAAAGGGGATATAAGAAAATGAAAACTATTTCTACAGCAGCCAAGTCGACAGCATTAATCGCAATTCTTTCATTAAGCCTATCACCAGTAGCCGCGCAAAGCTATCATCCGTCACAAAATTATGGTGCGAATGGTTTGCAAGCGGGTGCCAGCATTGTCATCCCTTTTGGCGGCGATAAGAAAAAAGCAAATGCCAAACCACGTGTTGAATTTTCTCTCCAACAATCGCATGTTCAACAAGAGCAATTTAAGCTCGATTTCAATCGTTATTCATTACAACCAGCGCCAATAGTGAACCGCAACACGGGCCGTATTGGCTTTACCTTAGATCAAAACCCACAAATGTTAGTCAATGGCAGAACATATCGCATTGATGACGATCAGAATAATATCACCACATTGGGAGTTGTTGGAATTGTTGTTGCTATCCCCGTGATAATTGCCACAGTTGGATTTATAGTACTTTTAACAGATACGGACACAGAGTATTGATAATAATTGCAACAGATTCTGACTCAGGCACATCTTCAGGTTAAACAATCAAATTGCGGCGCTAGGAGCGTTTTGCGCGCCTAGCACTATATTTTCGCTGATCCCGTTAATTGCTCGAACATTTTTTCAGATAGACTAAATTACGCAACTATTTGGACAGATTGCTTAGCTGATTTATTGAAACTGTTCGCCCTCACCATTTGGGCCTTATGGAAAGGGTATCGCCTTTTCAGACGGGTATTTCCTGAAAGTGATTAAGAACAGGACACAAATTATTATGATATAGTAAGTATGTCATCAGGATAAATATTTTCTATCAATCCAAAATATGATTATTAATCGTCCGAAAAATCACGCAATATGATCATTAAATAGCTCGCCTATGGACTCTGATCGCAATCATCGGCAAAGACATGGCATGCTAACTCATATTAAAGTGCGCGGGGCGCGTGAACATAATCTAAAAGGCGTGGATATTGATCTGCCGCGCGATACATTAATCGTCATTACCGGCTTATCTGGGTCGGGGAAATCATCGCTGGCATTTGACACTATCTATGCCGAGGGGCAGCGCCGCTATGTCGAATCCCTCTCGGCTTATGCCCGGCAATTTTTGGAGATGATGCAAAAGCCCGATGTCGAACATATTGATGGCCTGTCGCCTGCTATTTCGATTGAACAGAAAACCACATCGCGCAACCCACGTTCAACCGTTGCTACCGTCACCGAAATTTATGATTATATGCGCTTGCTCTGGGCGCGTGTGGGCGTTCCTTATTCCCCCGCAACGGGCAAACCAATATCCGCACAAAGCGTTAGCATGATGGTCGATCGCGTTATGCAATTACCTCATGGAACGCGCGCTTATCTGCTGGCCCCTGTAGTGCGCGGCCGCAAAGGCGAATATCGTAAAGAATTACTCGAATGGCAAAAAGCTGGCTTTACACGTATCCGCATAGATGGCGAATTTTATGACATAGAGGATACGCCCAAACTCGACAAA
Source organism: uncultured Sphingomonadaceae bacterium (assembly GCA_938050045.1). Lineage (GTDB taxonomy): Bacteria > Pseudomonadota > Alphaproteobacteria > Sphingomonadales > Sphingomonadaceae > Sphingorhabdus_B. The sequence continues at coordinate 11,957 of CALLJS010000011.1, read as the reverse complement.
AAATATAAGCATGATATCGAAGTAGTCGTAGACCGTATCGCGGTAAAATCTGATATAGAAACACGGCTTGCCGATAGCTTTGAAACCGCGCTCAAACTCACCGAGGGATTAGCCTATATTGATCTGGCTGACACCACAGTAGCCAAAGCATTGGCAAAGACCGTTGGTGCAGCCAAAGACGAAGACAGTACGGCCAAAGAAGGTGGTGCAATAAAAGGGGCTGGCATGAAAGGCAGCGGCATCCCCGATAACCGTATCATATTTTCAGAGAAATTTGCTTGTCCCATATCTGGCTTTACCATCGAAGAGATTGCGCCACGTTTATTCTCCTTCAACGCCCCTCAAGGCGCTTGCCCGACCTGCGATGGGCTAGGTGAGAAATTAGAATTTGACCGCGATTTGGTTGTACCCAACCATAATATATCCTTAAAAGAAGGGGCGATATTCCCATGGGCCAAATCCAATCCGCCCAGCCCCTATTACCTGCAAGTCTTAGGGTCATTGGCGAAAGCTTATGATTTTAGCCTAACCACTAAATGGCGCGATTTAGGCACAGATCAACAAGAAATTATTCTCACCGGTACGGGCGGCATGCCCGTGGAATTAACCTTCAAAGATGGCCGAAAAAACTATAGCGTGACAAAAGCTTTCGAGGGCGTGCTTGGTAATTTACAACGCCGATTATTGCAGACCGAGAGCAATTGGATGCGCGATGAATTATCCAAATATCAAGCCGCCCATCCCTGCGAGACCTGCGGCGGCAAACGCCTCAAACCCGAAGCATTATGCGTGCGCCTCGCCGATAGCGATATATCAAGCGTCACGCAATTATCGGTATTAGATGCGGTCGCTTGGTTTGACGCTCTGCCCGCAACGCTCAATGAACAGCAAAGCCAAATCGCAACGCCAATCCTCAAAGAAATTGTCGAGCGCATCGGTTTTCTCAACAATGTCGGATTAGATTATCTCAACCTCAACCGCACATCGGGCACATTATCGGGCGGCGAGAGCCAGCGTATCCGTCTTGCTAGCCAAATCGGTAGCGGCTTATCGGGCGTGCTTTACGTGCTGGACGAACCTAGCATCGGCCTGCATCAACGCGACAATGATCGTCTGCTTGCTACTCTCAAACGCTTGCGCGATTTGGGCAATACTGTGATTGTGGTCGAACATGACGAAGATGCGATAAAGACCGCTGATTATATTGTCGACCTTGGCCCTGGTGCTGGTGTGCATGGCGGCGAAGTGGTGGCAAAAGGTACGCTCAAGCAAATCCTAACCGCCAAAAAATCGCTCACCGCTGACTATCTGACGGGTAAGCGCGCCATTGCCATCCCCAAAAAACGCCGCAAAGGCAATGGCAAGAAATTGACCATTAAAGGCGCAGCCGCCAATAATCTCAAACATGTGACGGGCACTATTCCGCTGGGAACTTTCACCTGTATTACGGGTGTATCGGGTAGCGGTAAATCAAGCTTCACCGTTGATACGCTCTATGCGACGGCGGCCCGAGAGCTTAATGGTGCGCGTATCACCACGGGCAAGCATGATAAAATCAGCGGGCTTGAGCATCTGGATAAGGTGATAGAGATTGACCAATCACCAATTGGCCGCACCCCGCGTTCCAACCCCGCCACCTATACGGGTGCCTTCACCAATATTCGTGATTGGTTTGCGGGTCTGCCCGAATCCCAAGCACGCGGCTATAAACCTGGTCGTTTCAGCTTTAACGTCAAGGGGGGGCGCTGCGAAGCTTGCAAAGGCGATGGCGTTATCAAGATTGAGATGCACTTTCTGCCCGATGTTTATGTGACCTGCGAACAGTGCAAGGGCAAACGTTACAACCGCGAGACATTAGAGGTGAAATGGAAAGGCTATTCCATCGCCGATATTCTCGACATGACGATTGAGGATGCGGTCGAATTTTACAAAGCCGTCCCATCGATCCGCGCCAAGATGGAAATGCTATACGAAGTCGGCCTTGGCTATATCAAGGTTGGGCAGCAAGCCACCACCCTGTCGGGCGGCGAAGCGCAGCGCGTAAAATTGGCCAAGGAGCTTTCCAAACGCTCCACAGGGCAAACGCTCTATATCCTCGATGAACCCACCACAGGACTGCATTTTGAAGATGTGCGTAAATTGCTCGAAGTACTGCACCGCTTGGCAGAGCAAGGCAATACTATTGTCGTAATCGAACATAATTTGGATGTTATCAAAACCGCCGATTATATCCTTGATCTCGGGCCGCTTGGCGGGGTTAATGGCGGCGAAATTATCGCGGCAGGAACGCCCGAACAAGTCGCCAAAACCAAAACTAGCTATACGGGTAAATATTTGAAAGACATGTTAGCCAAGTGATTGATATAGACGCATGATGTTATCCCCAAAAACCGCAATGGCATTTTTACTCGCTGCCCATATATGGGCAGCGCCCCATTCTCTTGCCGCGCAAGAAAACAGCGATGAAGATATGGCGAAACAGGAAGAGACTGTCATAGAAGCCCAGACAATCAAAGAAGTCTCAGCCAATAGCAAGGTTTCCAGCGATCAGACCGTCAATATCGATACATTGAACATCGAGACGCTTACCATTCAAGGCACCGCATAAGACAGCCCCAAAATCAGATCTCACAGCAATGAAGCGCTCAAAAAATCAGGCACTCCATTTAGCAGCGCCGTAGAGGTTGATGCCTGGGTATTTTTGGCGGGGATGCTCGGCACGAAACCAGGCGTAGGCGTTGTTCCTGGCAGTATTGTCCCCGAAACGCGCCACGCGATGGAACGGATTAAAGCAGAATTGGCGAAGCGCGGCGTGAGCATGAACCGTATAGTCCGGTGCCTTGTGATCTTAGCCGGTTTTAATGATTTCGCGGCGTTCAATGGGGCTTATAAAGAATATTTTGATGGCAATATCCCGCGCGCAGCACCTTTGCGGCGAAAACCGTCGCCGCCAATGCCCATGTGGAAATTGAATGCACGGCAAGACGGTGATTGATAACGTGACATTTGCGAAAGATAAAATTCACATGGCACGAGTATCAAAGGCAACTGCGATGGTGAACACTTGAGATACAGACTAGCGAAATGATATTTTCATCCAAATTGGATAATTACAAATCTAATTTTACTTGATATATTTTCCAAACTGGTCAAAAAATTTCTTTAAACCTTAATATCATCTAAAGGATTTATTAAAGTGATTAAATTCATAAAAAATGCAAAGCAAATTGCTCACCAAAAAATGGATGATGTTAATGCAGAGCTATCCACTAAATTTAGCAATATAATAGAGTTTTTGTCTCAAAATACAGATGCTGCTCCCGAGCCAAGAAACCAAAATATTATAACTGGAAGTGAAGAACATATAGAAAAATTGGCACATACTTTTTCTAATTCACGTACTAAAAAACCACCATCTAAGCCACAAACACAGCAGGACATGATGGTTCTATTTATTCTAGAAAACTACTTTAATGTTCCAACTAAGAAAATTAATAAAGCTATATCATGGCACCGCTATGCAATGGGTGCTGAAAATATTATTGGTGAATTGCTAGAGAGATATATAGCTGATAATCTTGAGGATGAAGGTTGGATTTGGTGTTCAGGGTCTATCGTAAAATCTGTGGATTTTATATACCCCGACCAGAATAATAACTGGAGAATGCTTCAGATTAAGAATAGGGATAACTCTGAAAAATCTTCATCTGCGGCAATAAGAAATCACACCAGTATATCTAAATGGTATAGAACTTTTTCTAAAAAACCTGGCGACAATTGGAATAATTTCCCCATAACAGATGCTCAAAATAATTTATCTGAGAATGGATTTAGAGAATTTGTAAATGATTATTTAACCAGCATTAAAGAGGACGAATAAATTTCATAGTCTGGTTCAGATAACTTTCGACACCCTCCCATCAACACTACACCCCATCTGCTTTCATTTTCAGGAAAAAAAGACATTTTCTTGAGAGTAGTCTTTGCTCTCATGGGTTCTTTATATATCAACAAGTCCTTGATATGAATAACTCTATCTGGAGTATCAGTTAGAATGTCTTCTTTATCAACTAATGTTATCCTTCGACCACTTTCTATCTTCTCAATTGTAAATTCACCATAAAAGTTACCTGACATTTCCTTTTCACCGCCAACATAAATCAGACATAAATCTCCTTCATTTATAATTTTACGATTACGTGTATTAGCATAAATTGGCCATCTTTTCTGGTCAAGGCGGTCTTTAGCAACTTCTATTGCGGGGATTTTACATCCTGAATAATGTTCCGCATCGCTAACTGCCAATATAAAATAATTTTTTTGCATAATAATTTAAGCGCCTATTTGAAACTGTAATTGACTTAATTCAACTCCATGACTTCTCATCCATGCTTTATGATCACAGCCTAAGTATCTTGAAAATCGAAAACCTTCCCAATCATTATTAATATTTTTTTTACCATCCATACTTTGTAATCTTCGTCCTATTGCACGACCTAAACCAACAGGCACCGCATTTCCAATTTGACGATATTTTTGAAGAGTATTTCCTACAATTTCCCAATTATCTGGAAACTCTTGAATACGTTTATATTCCTCAACTGAAAGTGGGCGCAATTCTTCCGGATGTGCCAAATCTGTAGCAGGCATAGCAGGATGAGTTACAAGTGTTGGAGCAGGTTTATCCCAATCGACCCTGCGTAAAAACCCTGTTCGGCCACCAGAAGAATAATATGACTTGCCCATCGCCTCTAGTTGTAATTCATCTGGTAGATTTCGCCAATTTTGTCCAGATTTTAATAATCGATAGAATTTTTTGCGCTTCTCAGGAAAATTAATATATTCATGGTTTATTATACCTTGAGTAGCTTCTCTAAACGTTCTCATTTTCTTCAAGCAACCAATGCCGTCTGAAGAATGAGTGGGCTCAAGATAAGGGATACTTTTTCCTTCTCTAGAACACATAAGCACAACGCGTTCTCTTACTTGAGGCGTCCCAAATAAAGCAGCATTATAAAGATTAAATGAAACATTATAACCGGAACTTTCTAGACGGGTGATTATTTCTTTCAAAGCCCCTCCTTGTTGTTCTTCATTACTAAGTGGAGGAAAACCTCGACCCCTAAGTTGATGAGGTCTATGAATTAAAGGTGCTGATAATAATCCTCTAACATTCTCTATTACAGCAAACTTTGGTCGTATACCGCATATTAAATTTATAAAATGAAGAAATACATTTCCACGTTCATCATTGAAACCTTGTCTTTTTCCCGCAGTACTAAAAGCTTGGCATGGGGGGCCACCAACCATCAAATCAATTTTTTCACCATCATTAAACCCTGAAATGGCCAGTATATCTTCAGTACTGTAATCCAACACATCTTCAATTACAGGAACATTCGGAACGTTTTTATTAATGGTAGCTAATGCATGTTTATCTATCTCAGAAGCCAAACAAGTTTCAAAACCCTCTTGTTCTAAACCAATATCTAGTCCCATAGCACCAGAAAAAAACTCAGCATTTTTAAACTATTATTTTTTTTAATTATATTATCACATTGCCAAACAATATCTTGAGGTAGTTGATTTGAATTAAACTGTCCCTTGGCTTCCATTATTTTTGTTAAGGAAATTTAATTATTACTTTCTTGAGGTTTACAGTCCCGTGGACCTTACCATTATGATACTTGTATCGTCAACTCAATCTTAAGATAATAATAAAGTATTATAGTTGGTAAATTATCCCTTCCCTTAACTCATAAACTTAGTCTAGTTCCCTTGGTGCAGTGGGAATCGCTGCGTGACCTTTCAAACCGCTATTGCAAGCGTTTGGGAATGTTCAGGGATAAAATTCTGGTGCGCTTAGAGGACTCGAATATAGATATTAATTAACTGTTATAATATGTTATATTTGATTAGGTTGTAAAAAATGCCCCCAAATATGCCCCCAGATTGATTTTCCTCTAATGGTAAGAGTCCATTTATTCAAAATCATATTACAAGCAAATTACTTTGAAAATATCGCAATCACAAGCAATATTGCTAACAATAGTTTTTCCATGCTGAGTATTGATAGCAATAGCATCAAACGCTAATTTCAATGCCCGCAATTCCTTGAAACGATTATTATTCGTTTCGGTGATTATACACCGAGAAAAACAACTATGCGCCATGATTAAGTGTTAGGGCTATTATAATTGGTAGTATGTTATAAGCTCATAACAAACACACCCAGCCGTGATGACGTTATTATTCACCAAATGATTATTGAATATTATTATATCCATGCCCTCATCATGCCCGATGCAATAACAATTGTTGCGATATGAAAATTTATAATGATAAGGGTGCATTATGAAAAAACAAATCGAAGCCAATGAACATATCACTAGCAACAGCAAACAGATTGCAGTGCTAAAACAGCATTTCCCAAATTGCTTTGATAAAGACGGCAAATTCATGCCCGATAAAATGAATGAGATTGTTCAATCCGATGGCGCAGATATATCGCGCGAGGGATATTCGCTGAATTGGCTTGGCAAATCCTATGCGCGGCTATTGGCGAATTTAGAGACAGAAACATTATTGGCCGCTAATAGCGAGCATAACGCCAAAGCGGAAAATGAAAATTCCGAAAATATGTTGATCCAAGGCGATAATTTGGACGTGCTAAAACATCTAAAAAATGCCTATGCCGAAAAAGTAAAAATGATATATATTGACCCGCCCTATAATACGGGCGGTGATGGATTTGTTTATGCCGATGATCGCAAATTTAACGCGGATCAATTATCAGAATTAGCAGGCATAGATGAAGATGAAGCCAAGCGGATATTGGAATTTACCCAGTCCAAATCAAACAGCCATAGCGCATGGCTAACTTTCATGTATCCGCGCCTCTATGTGGCCAAAGAATTATTGCGCGATGATGGCGTTATCTTTATTTCGATTGATGATAATGAGCAAGCGCAACTTAAAATGCTCTGTGATGAAATATTTGGTGAAGAGAATTTTCTTGCCAAAATATTATGGGAAAAGGTCCATACCCGCAAAAATTCATCTAAAGAATTTTCTACAAGTCATGAATATCTATTTTGCTATGGCAAAATTAAACAAGTATGGGATCGCGTGCTTTTGCCAAGGGAAGGCAAGTCAGCTTATAGCAATCCAGATAATCACCCGAAAGGCCCTTGGAAAGCAGACCCTATAACTGCCCACAATGAATATAGTGCAGATTATAAAATAACCAAACCGAATGGCGTTGTTCTATCTAGGCCTATTGGCGGTTATTGGCGCTTTAGTGAAAAAACTATAGGAGATAAAACTGCAGACAATGCTATAATTTGGGGTGAAGGCGACTCTTATCCAATGATAAAACGTTTTTTATCAGAGGTTCAAGATGGTTTGGTTCCCGTTACATTGTGGGATAGAAAGTTTGCTGGAGACACAAGCTCATCGAAAAAAGAAATTGATGGGTTGTTGGGGCAGCAAGGTTTATTCGAATATACTAAGCCAACATTATTAATTAAACGCGCCATGCAAATTAGCACAAGGCCAAATGATATAATCCTCGATTTCTTCTCTGGTAGTGGTTCAACTGCCCATGCGGTTATGGCACTAAATGCGCAAGATGGCGGCAATAGGCGGCATATATCGGTGCAGCTTGATGAGGCGACTGATCCCAAATCAGAGGCGCATAAAGCGGGTTATAAAACTATATTTGACATAACCCGCGAGCGTATCATACGCGCCGCTGCCAAACTGCAAGAGGAATACCCCGAAGCACAATGTGATTTTGGTTTTAAGGAATATAAAACCATCCCCGCATTTGATGGATATTTGAATGAAGCGGATACTATCGAACAATATGAAGCTTTTGACGGCAAAAGCCTATCCGATAAGCAGCGCGCCCAATTGCGGTTCACATGGCAAGTTTATGACGGATTACCGCTGAGCATGGAGTTAGAGCCGATTGATTTACAGCCCGATGATGGTGACGCCTATACCGCCCATCAAGGGGACCATATTCTCTATTTCATGGATAACGGTTTATCATTGGCGCATATCATCAAAATGTTAGAGCGGATTGATAGCGACAAAGATTTTGCCCCGCAAAAACTGGTCATGTTTGAATCGATATTTACCGACAAATCCAAACGCGAAATAGCCGAAGCGATTAACGGATATAATAACCGCAAGGGATTAGAGCTTAACCTAGAGGTTCGCTATTAATCATGGCGGGTTTCATTTTTGAAAAAGATTTAGAGCATCAAAACGCCGCCGTTGCCGCCGTTATGCGGGTATTGGACGGTGTGCCGATTGAAAAACGCAAAACGGGCACACAAAACCCGATATTGAATTTTTCGGGTATGACGGTGCAGCTTCAATCCAATATTTTGGCGCTCAAAAAAGCGGGCGACTGGGCGCAGGAATTTAAGATTGAAACGAGCAATCTTGATGAATTGATATTCGATATATCAATGGAAACAGGTACGGGTAAAACCTATGCCTATACTAAAGCGATGTTAGAGCTGAATAAGCAAACGGGTATAACAAAATTCATTGTTGCCGTGCCTAGGGTGGCGATTAAAGCGGGGACGGTCAATTTCCTAAAATCTCCAGCCGCTAAAGAACATTTCAGAGACGAATTTGAACGCGATATTAAAGTTTACGAAGTGCAAAGCCAAAAAAGCGGCAAGGCCAAAAAAGAATATATGCCGCAAGCCATTAATGAGTTTTGCCGAGCCGATAGCGGTATGAATGATAAGGCCATTCATATTTTGGTGATTAATTCGGGTATGATAACATCGCCCACAATATCAAAAGCCTTTGATGTTGCATTATTTGATGAATTTAATGTGCCCTATAAGGCGATAGCGCATACCAAGCCCGTGCTTATCATTGATGAACCGCATACGTTCAAGCGCGGTAATACAACCTATCAAAAGCTTATGCGTTTTAATCCGCAATTCACGCTCCGATATGGCGCTACATTTGATGGGGATTTGAACAATTTAATCTATGAATTGACAGCGGTTGATGCGTTTAATCAAGATTTGGTCAAAGGCATAACGGTTCATTCAGAAAAATTCGAAGCGGGCGAAAATATCGCATTACGACTTATTGGACTTGATAGCGGTGAAGCCACTTTTGAGCTGAATGATAATGGCACAAATAAAAACTATAAGCTCATAAAAAAAGACAGTTTTGAGACAATTCATAACGAGATGCAGGGTCTTTTTGTTGACAATGTAAATCAATCCAAAATTGTACTATCTAATGGATTAGAGCTTAAAAAATCGGATCGTATCAATCCTTATTCCTATGCTGAGACATTGCAGGAAAAAATGCTGCAAAATGCAATTGTCGCGCATTTTAAGACGGAACGGCAATTGATGACGCAATCTCCGCGCATTAAGCCCCTATCGCTTTTCTTTATCGATAATATCGAAAGCTATAGAGATGATGATGGTGCTTTGCGGACTATGTTTGAAGGGCTATTAAAGTCGCACATTCAAGCATTATTAAATTCCGAGAGCGATACCGTCTACAAACAGCATTTAGAAACGGCATTGCGTGATGTTTCAGCTTTGCATGGCGGTTATTTTTCAAAAGATAATAGTGAAAAAGACGATAAAATTGAAAAAGAAACAATTGAAATATTGCACGAAAAAGAGACTCTATTGGATATTGATAATCCAAGGCGGTTTATCTTTTCAAAATGGACGTTGCGAGAGGGCTGGGATAATCCCAATGTGTTTGTGATATGCAAGCTGCGTTCTAGTGGTAGTGAAACATCAAAGCTGCAAGAGGTAGGGCGCGGGCTGCGATTGCCAGTGAATGAATTTATGGCGCGCGATAAAAGTGCCAAGCATGAATTGCACTATTTTGTCGATTTTACCGAAAAAGATTTTACCGACAAATTGACGCAAGAGATAAACAAAAATTCCAAGGTGAATTATAGCCGCGAAAAATTAGATGGTGCGTTAAAAGAAGCATTACTTAGAGAATATATAGAATTTGATAATGACGAAGATACGTTATTGGAAAAGCTTATCGAATTGAAAGTTATCAGCATATCCCAGAAATATAAAGATGGCGGTTATGAAGCATTGCAGGATCAATATCCAAACGCTTTCGCAGGCGGCGTCAAAACTGGCAAAGTTAAAGAAGCGGGTAAACAAAAATCCAAAGCAACTATTCGCACGGGTAAATATTCTGAGCTGAAACAGCTATGGGAAAAGATAAATGAAAAAGTCGCTTTGGAATATAAGGTTAAAGATGACAAGCAATTTAGGGGCTTATTTCAAGACTATTTAAGCAAAGCCAAAAATGATTTTTCCGAAGATGGTTCGATTAGCACAAGACAAAAGTTAACCATTGAAAATGAAGTGATTCTCTTTGCAGAAGAGCAAACTATCAATCAAAATATCCTGCCTATGGTTATGATGGATTACAGGTCATTTTTGCGAAAAACATCTGAGGCAGTGCAGCTTAGCGTTAATACAGTCCATGAAGTATATTTGGCATTGTCGAAGCAAGGATTTGATATTTCAAAATATATGAGCCTAGCCACCATTAGAAAATTCAAGGCTGGGTTTAATGATTATTTGATGCAGCATGCGTTTGGTAAGTTTGAAATTGGATTTAAGCAGGTTAATAATAATATTCATCCTACAAAATTCACCGATAGCAATGGTAAGATATTAAATGAAATTAATAGCGGTGATGTTGGTATCATGCGCGATGATGGCAGTGCCCCCGATAATTATTTCTTTGATGAAATATTTTATGATGGGCAATTGGAATTAGAAAATATCAGCACTAAAATTGATGAAGTCATCATCTATTCAAAAATTCCTAAAAACTCAATCCGCATCCCACTTGTGGGCGGTGGGACTTATTCCCCAGACTTTGCTTATGTAATCAAAGGCAATGATGGCAAATCTAAGCTAAATTTTGTTATTGAGACAAAGGATAAAGATGAAGTTGACCTTGGCAAACGTGAGGATCAAAAAATCAAACATGCCCAAGAATATTTCAATAAACAAGATGGCGAAACTAAAGTCATTTTTAAGCGCCAATTGAAAAATGATAAGATATTAGATTTAATAAAAGCGTCTATGTAAACCTTGCTATACCCTCGCTAAAACCTCGCTGTTATCTCGCCCTTGAACCTTGATGAAACCTTGATTTTAGACCTAGCCGAAACCTTGCCGTAACCTTGCTGTAACCTTACCGTTATTTCGGACTTTTGAGCCGTTTTTAAGCCCTTTTCTTATTACTACACGATTAACGCCTAAAATCGTCGGAAACCTCCCATAAATGCCATTTTATATGGATACTCGCTTACCGCTGCGAAGAGAGAGGGCTAATGGCTGTCCATTTACCCGAATAGCCAAAAAATAGTTTCCAAAAGAACCTAATGATTTATTCCTATTGTAAACCCTCGCGTAAAGGCGTCGGAAAAATCATAACATTAAGTTTCCTCCCGCGCGTAATACTGTATTTTATAATATCGCGCGCGTATTCCTCCAATTTGCATTTTTTGCTAACGTTAAGGGTGTCAAAAACCCCTAAAATCGGATTGCCAGCCCTTTTTCTTTTGCGCCGCGCGTCCGATATTTTGTGTTGTGCCGCATCGCTTGCCAATGATGTTGCCGCCATATTTAACTCTAGTTAGTCCAAATTTGACGATAGCGCCCTTATTAGCGCCTTTGATTAGATAAGCCGCGACATTTGCCGCATTGACTCTGTAATGCGCCCCTATGGGCTTATAAGGGCTATATCCTCTTATCATGCGCCCATGTAATGCTCCCGCCTTGCTTGGCTGCCCAGCCGCTTTGCGCAGCCAAACGCATTGCCGATTGATAACCAACGCTTTGCAAGTATCGGGGATATGCGCCAAAATATGAATATGCGAACCTCTATATTCGCCATACTCATCAATATATTTG